>JBMNCQ010000055.1:94476-243814 GCA_049366715.1 Peptococcaceae bacterium
TGACCCCCAGCCTTCACCCGGCAGCCCGTCTGACCCCCAGCCTTCACCCGGCAGCCCGTCTGACCCCCAACCTCCACCCGGCAGCCCGTCTGACCCCCAGCCTTCACCCGGCAGCCTCAGCCCGTCAGCCGATTAAATCGGTAACCTGCCTGTTAATCAATCTTGCACCGATTATACCGGCAAGATCCCCGCCTGTTGAACCGACGGCATTTGCTGCAATAATTTCATTCATAGCTGCTTCTACATCAGTCTGGTTCAGGTCATCCCTGGGGTCTAACACGCTTATGGTTACCCGCCCGCTAGCAGCATTTGCAAAAATCATCTGTAAAGTTTTGGTCTCAGCCATTTTCTTCACCTCCTTACTTAACATAATCGGGGAAATTATACCTCTTCCAGAGCGACTTCATTTACCCTGTTAACACCATAGAAGGTGTGTTTTTGTAAACCGGCTATAATAGCGGCAAATTGATACACCACTTCATCGGCGGCATCAGATTTTATCCTGTTATAGCTGCGGCTTTTTAAGACAGGCTCTCCCTGGGCATCCGTCCCTGTTTGTACGATTACCTGGACCCTGGAACCTGCGGTTGTTGATACGATAGCCATCATTGTCACCCCCTTTCCTTAACCTGAGTCTATTCTAAAAAAATTTCCGGAAGAGGGGAAAACTCGTCTTGAGCTTAAAACCCGGTAATTTTTGCCTAAAACCCCTCACCCCAAGGCCGGAGGACGGCAATTATGACCCGGCCCCGGTAAAAACAACCCCAAAACCTAATTTTGCAAATACTTTGCACAGCTTCTGCAGCCGGCAGTGAGTCTTGGGCTGCCGGTTTTTACTAATCTAGCGGAAAAGTGCTGTAATTAAAGAAAATTAAAACTCTCCAAGTCATTAAGGTGGAAAATAATGAAGGCTAAAGTTAGCCGGCAAAAAGGACTGCCCTTTGCAGCAGAGGTTTCAGCAGGTCATAAATAGACATGGATGCCGGCAGACATTAAAATACCCCCCTTAGTGTTTTAACTAAGGGGGGTATTTATGGGAAGTGTATTTTTAATATCTCAAAAACGGTTTATACAGTTTATAAAACAGACCCTTTTTATTTCTCATCAGGCTGACGCACAAATCCACCAAAAAAGCTGCAAAAAGGATTCCAATAAATGTCAGCATATCATTCAATCCTTTCTAAGTTATATAACACATTTATTTATTAATATTTATTATATTACACATTTGTTGCAAAAGCAAATACAGGGAAAATGTATAATGTATTTTATTCTTTTAAGGACCTTTTTCCTTTTTTAACAGTCGGATATATCATGCATAAACAAAAAAATATTACTTTCCCGCAAGGAGGTTTACATAATGGGCAGATTTAGGCTTAAGCCCCTGAGATTAGAGGGATAGTCTCGGCCAGTATGAAAATGCGGCTTAATACCTGTTACAAGGATTTAGCCAAGCCGGCCGGAAAGCTTTCATTCAATCTGAATGCAATTATAAATTAATTGAGCTTTATCTGAAAAAAACGAACCTGACAAAGCCTTAGGGATGAGCCGGCATTACCTGGAAAACAATTCTTCCGGTATGATACCTCAGGTTTACCTTTTAGCAGGGGATGCCTATCATCAATTAGGGGAGCCCCATTTGATAGAAACTACGTGGCCGGAAAGCATCAAAGAACTAATCAAAAATAAACAAACTCTCCGGCTGAATCCTGATTTTCAGGACCCGCGCCTTAATGAATTTGCTGACCTGGCCCCAAAAAGTATTTAAAGATATAAAATCAGTGCCCCGGTCTATCGCCGGGGCACTGATTTTATATTAAATTCTCTTTCAGCTCACTTATGCGCTTATAAATTGAGGGAAGCACCACTTCTTCCAAATAATCAACTTCCTTTTCAATATAATCTTTTTCAAGAAGACCTAAGTCGTTATAATCCTTTAATTCCTGTAAATATTCTTCAAGGATATCCTTGGAAATACTATAATGCAGCAGGTCACTGTCTACCCTTACTTCATTTTCCTCCAGAAAACAGCTCTGACACATTAAAATCTCACTTTTTTCACCATTTTCCAAAGAAATATTACTATACAATTTATCCACCCACTGCAGACAGTTTACACAAAAATATTTATTAACCATCATATCCCCCTTAACTATCTGACTTCTTACTTTTCCGCTTTAACATATTTCCAGATAGCTACCATAAGCATGATGAAGGTTATTCCATAGGCGATTACCAATCCTTGAATAAAATCTAAGAGATTAACAATGATCAAGATATAAGTAAAGCATCTTCCTAAATTTGATACCAGATCGTAGCCGGCAGTATTGACACCTAAATTTTTAAATTCTGCTCGGACCATTTTACCCATTTCACTTGTCTCCAGGGGAATGGATACCCCGCTCAGAAAAAGCAAGAAACCAAAAGACCAGGCATAAGACAGGTTGCCCATCTGATACGATTTTACCGCCATAACTAATTCCAAAGCCGTTGCCGCCATATAGCTTAATAAAAGCAAATTAAACGCCCCTCTTATCCCCTTATTATAGTGTATTTTTTAATTCGGTAAAAAATCACTATATCCTGCTTTTTTTAACAACAAGATTTATTAATTAAAATAGCATAAAACATAAAAATTTATCATACGGCCCATTTCACGACATATGTTTAAACACCGCGCTTAATCACAGCGGAAGCTGCCGGTATAGCAGGAAATCATTAACTGACGGCAAGGCATATTTTAACCCCAAACCACAGTAGTACAGGTAACAGAGGGTTTGGGGCTGAAAAATAACGCAGTCAGGACTGATTACGGCCAGTCTCCTCTCTCATCAGTAGCCTGCCATTGTAAAGTCTCATCATCAATAGTCGTAACCTGATTTAATAAATTAATTAAATCGGCATCGTCCAGCTCTTCTACAACCTGATGCATAGACTGTCGTTTATTTTCCGGCAAAGCATCCACAAATTCATTGATTTCCTGCGTGCTGGTATTTTGTGCAAATTTCATTCCGCCGAATTTGATGTATTTATCCCGGGGAACCATCCGGCCACCTCCTTTTTTTATTTTTAATTTGCTCTAAAAAAATTTCATTATTCTCTTTGTTAATTGTAAAAATGATTCTATTTTGGTATACTAAACAATGATTTCAATAAAGGAGGTTGAGACATGAAAATTACTAAAGATATGAGTATTGTGGAAACTGTGCAAAAATATCCCCAGACGGCTGAAGTATTTATGAACTTTGGTATGGGATGTTTAGGTTGTGCTGCCGCCCGCTTTGAGAATATTGAGCAAGGTGCAGTCGTGCACGGTATTAATATTGATGATCTAATAAACGCTTTAAATAAGGTCGTAGCAGAATAAACCAATTGGCGATTAGTTATTGCAGGACTAGTTGGTTACCGGTATTATTAGTGGTTAACAGGCAAAAGTGCATAAAAAAGCCTGGCTCTATATTTTTATATAAAGCCAGGCTTTAATTTTAGTCAGCAGACTGTCTTATTGTTTCCCGTCGGTACTGTTAAATCATTTTCAGTCGCTGCTACCACAACTGCTGCCGAAGCATCACCGGTTACGTTTAAGGCGGTGCGGGCCATATCCAGAACACGGTCAACACCGGCTACCAAAGCCACACCTTCTAAAGGCAGTCCTACAGAACTTAGAACCATGGTTAACATAATCAGTCCTGCCCCCGGAACTCCGGCAGCACCGATCGAAGCCAGGGTGCCTGTTAATACGATTGTTAACTGCTGGCCTAAAGTTAGGTCCAGACCGTAGATCTGGGCAACAAATAAAGCACATACACCTTGATATAAAGATGTTCCGTCCATATTGATTGTCGCGCCCAGAGGTAATACAAAGCTGGCCGTTTCATTCGAAACACCCAGATTTTCTTCAACACACTGAATCGTTGCCGGTAAAGTCCCGGAACTGGAACATGTTGAAAATGCGATGACCTGGGCAGGGAAAATCCCTTTGAAGAAAGTAAGGGGGCTTATTTTACCCATTACTTTTACCGCTGTGGAATAAACTAAGGCTCCATGGATTATGCAGCCCAGATAAACGGCAATGATAACCATTGCCAAGGGTGCTAAAACATCAAGACCATAGGATGCCACTACCGGCGTAATCAAGCCAAATACCCCATATGGTGCAGTCTCCATAATAAGCCCCGTTATTTTATACATGATTTCTGCAAAACCATCGAAGAAGTTTTTGACAGGTTCCGCTTTCTTGCCGATAATCGTGATGGCAATGCCCACAAAAATAGCAAAGAAAATGATCTGCAGCATATCTCCCCGGACTAAGGCATCCAGAGGATTGGTCGGAATTACATTCAGCAGGACATCAATCACATGGGGAGCATCCTGGCCCTCATAGGCGGCATCTACAGGAAGTTGTAAACCGGCACCCGGCTGAAGAACATTACCTAAAATAAGACCGATAATCACAGCGATGGCTGTAGTCATTAAATAATAAAGTACTGTTTTACCACCCATACGTCCCATTTTCTTGACATCTCCCACACTGGAAGCACCAACAACCAGTGAAGCAAAAACCAGCGGCACAATAACCATTTTTATTAAACGGATAAATAAATTGCCGATTGGTGCAATAAAGGTATTTGCCGCTGCTGACGGCATAAAAAGACCTACTAAAACACCTAAGACCAGACCCACAAGAATTTTGCTAGAAAGCTTCATTTTATCCTTTGACCTCCTTTTTATTAAGTATTTATCAACATTGTTCTATCTCTACCCAGAGAACAATGATTGACAATTAGGAATTCTCGCTAATATTAGGAAAATCCTGCAAAATTACGCGGAAATTTATTTACTCAAAAAATTATTTTTTATGAGCAAAGGTTTAAAAAAACCAAAATATCCCTTCCGCAATTTTTGGCCCTTCCCAATAATACACGATTAACCTCTCTCCGTCAGCCCTTTTTCGTTAATAATACTGTATACATGTATATTATATACTTAACTGCAGGCTTTTCTCATTTTCTTACCGGCTCTGCCGGTCCTGCTCCTTGCTGCTTATCTTTAATCAGCCGGACTTCTGCCGCCAAATTTAAGCTTTTATTAATACACTTTGCTAAAGCCGTCGGCGATAGCTTGGGCGTATTTTTGTCTGAATTGCGGGGAGCATAAGACATTTAATTCCCGGGAATTGGATAAATACCCTAATTCTACAATTACTGTCGGGCAGGCAGTATTTTTTAAAAGATAATAATCTCCCGGTATCGCCTCCCGCCTGGTATACCGCACCTTTTTCATTTCACTTTGAATTGCCCGGGCAAGATTTTTCCCCCGGGTACTTTGGGAATGATAAAATGTTTGGGAACCATAATATTGCTTATTACGGTCACTATTACAGTGGATACTGATCAGCACAGAGGCATTTTTATCCTTTGATATCCGGGCCCTTTGCCACAAGGATGCCCTCTGGTATGAACCTCCGTCCTTCCAATTTACCAGGTTACTGTCGCCGCTCCGGGTCAGTACAACATGATAGCCCCTGGCCTTAAGCATTTTGGCCAGCCTCTTGGCCACATCCAGATTGATATTTTTTTCATAAATCCCTTTTGCTACCGCCCCCGGGTCCCGCCCTCCATGACCGGCATCCAGGACAACAATTATCCTGCCCCGGGCCAGGGCAGGCGTAACACCTTCCGAAAAAAAGGGGCTGATCTCTCCATAGAACCACCGGCCCAGAACTATGGTCATTAAGAACACAGCAGTTAGTTTAAAGGATTTTTTTCTAATAATCAAAAGCATCCCCATCACCAGAACAATTACTGATAATTATTTATATACCCGCCGGTACTTGACCGATTACAGGAAAAAAATAGCAAAAATCCCCAGGATTTTTGCCTTATTATTAACTGCTGAATGATTATAATTATGCTTCCACCTTGGCAGTTTTTTTCTTACGTCCTTTTTTCCCGTTTTTTTCCTGCTCTCCTTCTACTTTAGCCAGGCTAGCCTTGAGTGCATCCATAAGATCAACAACAGTGGCTGTTTCAGGCTGTTGAGGTATCGTTATCTCTTCCCCTTTAATTTTCGTTTCAATTAAATTAAGTAATGCTTCCCGATAATTACCGGTATATTTTTCCGGTTTAAAGTCCGTCGTGAGGTTATTAATTAAGTCCTTCGCCATTTTCAATTCTTTTTCATTAACCTTAGCCTCCCCCTGCAGCTCCGGGAGCAAGCCGGGGGACCGTATCTCGGCGGGATAAAAAATCGTTTCCAGCAGCAGGGCATTTTGATACAGTCTAATACAGGCTAAACTCTCCTTAGAGCGCAAAACAACACGGGCCACAGCTATTTTCCCCGTTTCTTCCATAGCCTTAAACAGCAGCTGGTAAGGTTTAAGACCTAACTCGCCAGGAGCCAGAAAGTATGATTTCACAAAGAAAATAGGATCGATTTCCCGTAAATCGACAAAATCTATGATCTCGATGGCTTTAACACTCTCCAGGGGTATTTTGGCAAAATCTTCGTCTTCAATGACCACAAAATGGCCTGCTTCATATTCATAACCTTTTACTAAGTCGCCGTTGGCAACTTCTTCATTACAAACAGGACAAAACCTCTGGTATTTAATCGGGGATTTACACGCCTTGTGCAAAAAACGGAATTTAATATCCCTCGCTTCTGTTGCCGGATAAAGTTTAATCGGAATATTCACTAAACCGAAAGATATCGCACCTTTCCAGATCGGTCTCATTCAATACACCTCCGGTTTTAGCTTTTCACTTTGCCGATTTTTCATGCAAGGGACTTTCCTTCTTCCGTTTTGAGGAGCAAAATACTTAGAAAGATCAGGAAACTGCCTGCAATCTGAGACAGAGTAAAATTCTCGTCCAGAAAAATAAAGACCAGGAATAAGGTCAAAGGTATTTCCGCAGTAGAGATAATCGCTGCTTTACCGGATCCGATATTGGAAATTCCTTTCATCAAAAAATAAACCGGGACAATGGAACACAAAACTGAGACAGCACCGCCATACAGCCAGAAAACAGCCTTCATCTCACTAAACATGATGAGATCCGGTTTTATGAACAGAATACCCAAAATACCCAGGGCGGCTCCGAATTGGGCAAAGGCAGTTACTTTCCATGCTGACAGAGAATTAAGTGCCTTTTCACTCAATAAATTTAAAACCGTATAAAATAAAGCAGCCATCAGGCCCAGAGTCAATCCTTTAGCATTAAGCTCCGGCCCGGCTAAGCTTAGGATTCTGGTAGCCAGGGCTACGCCGCCCAAAGCCCCGCCTAAAGCCATAAACTGCCGGACAGTTAATTTATTTTTCAGCCAGGTTACGGACCCGATGGTAACCAGTACCGGATAAGTGTATAATAAAAGGGTAGCCACACCACCGGAAATATACTGTAAAGAGAGATTATAACAAATCACTGTTCCCAGACTGCCAATGAGACCGATGGGACCCAGAATTTTTAATTCCCTTCCGTTCACATTTAAAAGCCGGGGGGCAAATATCAATAATCCCAGCAAAAGAATAACTGAGGCCACAATACTCTGAATAAAGATCATTTGCCAGGCTGATGCCCCTGCCCGGTAGCCCTTAACAATAAATAAGGGCGTTAAAGCAAAGGTCCCGGCCGATAGTAAAGTGTAAAGAATTCCTTTTTTTGTATTCATTGCTCATCCTGCCCCCCACGTAATCATGATCATGATCCAACTCTTATAATTTAACATATTTTTGCAGAGAAAGTATTTTATTTTTTTCCATACTGTATTTATAATGAAAAAGAGGATGTTAATTAATGAGGTGCCGCACATTGAAAAAGAAGCTGTTAATTTATAGTTTATTAATCTCTCTGCTCTGTCTGGGGGCTCCCCTTCCGGTACAGGCCCAGGACGATAACCCGGCCTTAGTCGAAGAAATAAAAGATATTCTTTGGGAACATTATGTCGAACCCGTGCCTTATTATTTATTACTGCAAACTACCGTGGAAGACGTGTTAAAGATGCTGAACGACCCTTATACAAAATATTTTACCGATGAAGAATTTCAGGATTTCTGGTTCTCTTTAGAAGGTAAATTCGGCGGAATAGGTGTTATCATTGAGCTTATTGACAATAATGTGGTTGTAACAGGTGTAATCAAAAATACACCTGCTGATCGGGTCAGCATCTTAAAAGGGGACATTATTACCCATGTCGATAACAAATCTTTAAAAAATATGGATATGGATGCCGTCAAAGATTTATTTCACGGAAAAGCGGGCAGCTATTTAAAGCTCCGCACCTATAGACCGAGTACCGCAAGTTATCTTTCTTATCTTTTAACCCGGGAAGATATTGTTATACATCCTGTTGAAGCCAATATTTTAGCGAAAAATATTGGTTATATTAAGCTCTTGGATTTTAACCAGGAGGCTGCTCAGGAGTTTGCCGGACAAGTCGCTGCTTTTCGTGAACAAGGGGTAAAAGGCCTGATTTTAGATTTACGTGACAACCCCGGGGGGTTAATCGGAGCTGCTCTTGATATATCCCGCGAAGTTCTCCCGCCGGGTCCCTTTCTCAAGCTGTATTATCGCGGAGAAAAACCGGAATTAATTACTACCGTCGGTAATAACGATCTGCTGCCCTTAATCGTCCTGGTTAACGAAGAGACGGCCAGTGCGGCGGAAATTTTAGCCGGTGCAATTCAAGACCGGCATGCCGGAATTATCATCGGCACAAAAACTTACGGCAAAGCAACCGTCCAAAGTCTCGTTCCTCTGGTAAACGGGGGTGCCTTGAAGTTTACTTCGGGCAAATATTTAACTCCGAATGACAGACAAATTAATAAAATCGGTCTGACACCGGATTTCTATATTACCGACACCCATGACCAGATTTTAGAAGCGATCTGGATGATGAACAATAAGGTTCATAAAAGTGTGACTTTCCAAGCAGGCAACGAGGTCTATATCATTAACGGCATCCGCTATAAGACTACGGTTAAGCCCTACTTATCCAAAGGAAACTTCATGGTCCCGTTAAGATCGGTTACAGAAAGTCTGGGCGGAAAAGTTAGGTATGTTCCGCCGGGGAAAATCCAAATCACCCTGGCTGAAGATACCATCAACCTGAATTTAGGTTCCAGTTATTTTACCTATAACGGACAGGCCAGGTATTTCAAAACCAGACCGGTAATGCGAAACCAGAGTGCGGTTATCCCGCTCCGTACCATTGCCGAGCTGCTGGGAGCAAAAGTTGAGTGGCGGGCTTCTACGGGGCAGGTTATTATCTCCCGCTGAGGCTGCCGCCAAACGCCTGAAGTTGTTACAAAAAATCCAAAATTCCCGGCATATTCATCTACGCCGCCGGTTTTGGATTTTTTTGTGCCTGACTTCTGCTTTTTTAAGCTGAATAACAATCATATTCCAAACTGAGCTTAATAAACAACAGCTTTGCAGCAAACACCAGCACCCTTACTTATTTGAGGCTGACATAGCACAGTGGTCTGACCACCTGCATATCCTATATTAGATGAATCATGAGGAGTGTTAGTTATGCAGACCTGGGATAAAATATATCTGGCCGTTCATGACCTGCTGCAAAGGAAAAACACAACAGCCGGCAATCTATGGTCCCTTGCCCACTACCCTGAATATGCTGCTCTCAAAAATAAACTGCTCTCGCTGTGGAGAACAGAAATCCATCACACGGTAAACTTAAATAAATTACTGCAATCCCTCGGTTATACCCAGCTGCACATAATGAACCGCACCATCAACAGGAACTTAGACGCTGCAGTAATAATACCCGGGGCTATTGCGGATAAAGAAAAATGGCTGCCGGTATTGGAAAAGATCTCACAAGAATCTTTTGGCAATGAGATCTACGCCGTACTTATGCTGATTATTGCCGATGAATGGATTAATATAGAATTATTAAAGGAATTAGCACAGGAGATCCGGCATACCAAAGATGACTCTCTTGAAGACTAAACCGCTCTCCCTGTTTCCGGCGCCCTCCAGGCGTTTTTTTTTCGGGATTCATACTTTTATGAACAGGAGGCATAATACGATCAGAATAATATTTAAGGAGCCACCATATGAACCAGCTTTATCCTTATGTCCCCAAAAGAGCCTTTTTCGAACCTGAAGCCTTAGACTACCCCCTGGGGCGCAAAATATACGATACCTTAAAAGAGTTAGGGGTACCGATTCAAAAAACCCCTTCTCATAACAGAATAACGGGTATCCCCGGTAAAACGCCCCAGGAGCAGTATTTAGAAGGGAAAAATACGATGGTTATCGGCATCAGACGAACCATGAATTTTCAAACATGTAAACCTTCCGCCCATTACCAGCTTCCCCTCACCACAAGTTGTTCCGGTAAATGTGAATACTGCTATCTCAACACTACGTTAGGCAAAAAACCTTATCTGAGAGTATATGTGAATACTACGGAAATTCTGCAAAAAACCCAGGAATATATTGACCGGAGCCAACCTGCTCTAACCGTATTTGAAGGTGCCGCAACCTCAGACCCCCTGCCGACCGAACCCTATACAGGGAATCTGGCCAGAACCATTGAATTCTTTGCCCGCCAGGAATACGGCAGATTCCGTTTTGTCACTAAGTTTGTTAATGTCGAAAGCCTGTTACACCTTGCTCATAATCAGCATACCCGTTTTCGATTCAGCCTGAACAGCAATTATGTCATCAATAAATTTGAACATAATACCCCCGGGCTGTCCCGGCGGATTGCCGCCGCCGGCAAGGTATCCGGGGCTGATTATCCTTTAGGGTTCATCATCGGTCCCATTATCAAATATGCCGGTTATCAAAAAGAGTACCGGCAATTGTTGCAGGACCTGCGGGCAACTTTAAATCCCCAAGCCTTTCCCGGCCTGGCCTTTGAGCTGATTACCCACAGATATACGAAGAAAGCCAAAGAGCAGATCCTGGATGTTTTTCCTTCTACAGAACTTCCCATGCTCGAAGCAGAGAGGAAGTTTAAATACGGCCAGTTTGGTTACGGTAAATATGTCTACCCTCCGGAAACCATGGCCGAATTAAAGGAATTTTTCACAGACCAGCTGACAAGCCTTTTCCCTGAAGCAGAAATATCCTATTTTGTCTAGAATCATCTCCTACTCTGCTTCTTAGATATCTTATAGTAAATAGGCAATAAATCCGGAAAGCAGGGGCAGCAAAACTACCAGGCTTAGGCGCAGCATGGTAAATCTGGGTCCGATTAAGGCCAGCTCAAAAGGAATGGTTCCTATACTATACATAGCCCAGGCAACGATAAAAGAAACGGCGGTTCCTAAGCCTGCTCCCGCTTTGAAAATTGCCGCAATGATCGGGAAAGCAACATAAGGTCCCCCGGGGATTAAAGCTCCCCCAATGCTGCCGATCAGAACACCTTTCAGACCGGCTTCTTCACCCAGCCAGCTCTGGATCAAACCGGGGGGAATTACCACTTGTAAAAAACCGGCCATTAAAAAAGCAATCATCAACAAGGGAAACATATTAACCAGTGTTTTATAAGAAATTTGCAGCCCTTTCCGGTGAGACCCGTCACCTTTTTTATAAGCAAAGCTAAAAGCAAGAACTGCCAGGACTGTCAGTAATATTATCGAAGAAGTCATCCCTGTTCACCTGCCCTCTGCAGTTCCCGGACCTGCTCTTTGATCTGGCGGCTCCACCCTTTAAAGAACATATTAGCAATAACAGCCACCAGAATAGGGAAAATAAACGTGATTGTATACCTGACAAAAGTAATGCGGGAGCCAACTAAGGCTATTTCCATGGGCAGCCTGCTCAAGGTCCAGAGATTTTTGGCTACCACAAAGGCCAGCACAGTACCGATTTCCGCCCCGGATAATAAAAAAGATGCCGCTATAGGATAGTATACATAAGGACCACCCGGGATTAATGCCCCGGCGACAGCCCCCAGTAAAATACCTTTAAATCCGGCATCCTTTCCCAGCCACTTGTTTATTAACTCCTTCGATATCAGTACCTGAATCATGCCTGCTAAGATAAAGGCGGCTATTAATAAAGGGATAACACTGACAAACATCTCCAGCCCGGTACCCACACCTTTAATCAGTATCCCGGGGCCTTCCCGGACTACACCAATGCCTGCCAGAAGTAATGTAAAAACAGCCATGCCAATTACATTCTTTTTCATCAGTTCTTTCCTCCTTCAGCTCATTCGGACTCCAACCTGCTCTGGACTCCTTCCCTTCCGCCAATGTTTATGCCGCTCTGCGGCCGGCTGCACCATTACCGATTTATTATTTCCGGAATAGTTTTGGGAAATAGTATCTAACATATTTCGCCTTTTATCTTATCTTCACCTTCTCTTAGTATTGTATACATTGGCATTTTCCAGCCGGCTTCCCGCTCAATATCCTACTTACAGCCGTAAAATATGCCGCCCCCTTAACATAATGTTAAGAGGGCGGTATTGCCACACCTAAGGAGAGGATTAATTTTTAAGAGATGTTAATTTTTCTCCCTTGAGATCCTGATCCTTCTTTCTTGGGCAGAGTATTTGGGAATCATCACTTTATCGCGGTTATTAAAAGAAATCAAATGCTTTTGCAGCCAAAAACGATATCCGGGCCGGATATCGCTGAATATCGTAAGCATTTGAAAATCTCCCGCCGGCAAGAAAAATAAGATGCTTGCCGTTATTTTATTTTTTCCAGTGCAATAATGACGAAGAATTGATGATCACGGCCACTGAACCAAAATTGTGGACCAGAGCACCTACAACAGGATTTAAAATGCCTGTAACGGCCAGTCCGATTGCAGCAAAGTTGAGAGCCATGGAAGCCGCAAGATTCATATTGATCGTGTGCAGCGTCTTTTGAGCCAGCTGAAAAAGATGGGGTATTTCTTTAATGTCATCACCTACAAGGACAATATCGGCTGCAGCGATGGCAATATCGCTGCCGATACCGCCCATCGCGATACCTACATGGGCGGTTTTTAGCGCCGGGGCGTCATTGATGCCGTCACCCACCATGCAGACAAGCTCGCCGCGCTGCTGATATTCCCTGATTGTTTCCAGCTTATTTTCCGGCAGGCAATTGGCCCGGACTTCTTTGATTCCGGCAATCTGTGCAATATGCGCCGCCGCTTGGGGAGCATCCCCCGTAAGTAAAACCGTGCGGATACCGGTTTGATGAATGGCCGCCACCGTTTCCGCCCCGTCGGGACGCAGGGTGTCGGCTAAAACGAGCAAACCGGCTCCCTGTCCGTTCACGGCCAGATAGATGACGGTACTTCCGTCTGATTTCGCCTTTTCGGCAGCCTGCAGAAGCGTTTCCGGAGGGGTGATGTTCTGCTGGGCCAGAAGGGCTTCATTACCGGCAAAAATATCTTTCCCGGCGGAGACAGCATACACCCCGCGCCCTGCAAGCAGCCTGAAATCCTCCGGCTGTTTCGGCAGCCCCCCGTTTTGCTGCTTATAGTAAGCCACGATTGCTTTACCTAGCGGATGTTCGGAACGGAGTTCCGAGCTTGCCGCCAATTCCAGCAGCACTGTTTCATCCAGAGCCGGGTCATGGCTTTGCACCTCAGCTACAGAAGGCCGCCCGTAAGTGAGGGTGCCGGTCTTATCAAATGCGATGCGCTTGACCTTAGCCAGCCTCTCCAGAGCATCCCCCTCCCGGACGAGAATACCATATTTGGCCGCATTTCCGATTCCCGCCATTATCGCCGTGGGTGTGGCCAGCACCAAAGCACAGGGGCAGAATACCACCAGAATGGTAACGGAACGGATGATTTCACCGGTCATATACCATGTAACAACTGCGGAAAGTAAGGCGATGGCCACAATCCAGGTTGCCCAGCGGTCGGCTATGCCCACAATCTTAGCTTTTCCCGCATCCGCAGATTCCACGAGGCGGATCATCCTCTGCAGGGAACTGTCTTCACCTACTTTCTCCGCAACCATAGCAAAGCTGCCGAACTGATTAACGGTTCCGCTGTATACCTCATCCCCTGCTCTTTTATCTATCGGAAGTGATTCTCCTGTCATAACGGATTGATCAATAGAAGTCTGCCCTGTGAGAATCGTCCCGTCCACAGCAATGGTCTCTCCGGCCAGTACCCGCAGAATGTCACCAGGTTTCACTTTTGCCGCCGGGATTATTGTTTCCTCTCCGTTATGGACAACTCTGGCGCTAGTCGGCGTCAAGTGAACCAGCTTCTCAATGCCGGCCCGGGCTTTTGCTACCGTCCGTTCTTCTAAATAAGCCCCTATTGTCATAATGAAGGCTATTTCGCCGGCTGCGAAAATTTCTCCTGTCAGGACAGAGGCAATCAGCGCAATGGATACCAAAACATCCGCTTTGATATCGAATTCTGTGAACAACCCCGTAACAGCCTCTTTCACAATGGGAATCCCGCACAGGATAATGGCTAACCACGCCCCGTCAGCAGGAAGATTCCCAATATTAAAAAAGCTGATAATTAGAGCCGGCAGAGAAAGGCCAAGGAATAAAAGCGTTCTTTTTTCTCCATCTTTAAAAAACTGCAGCAATAGGACAACTCCTTTCCTTATACCTATAGGGGTATATGTATATTGTACCCCTAGGGGTATGCTCTGTCAATAAAAAAGCCGGTTGCTTAAATAAATGAACATCCTCCTGTCAAGTAGACAGAAAAAATTAAAGGCGATATTTACGGAGTCCGGTTCCTTAGGCAGCCTTTCGCGTAATTGCCGATATGTCACCGGTGCCAAACGGCCCAGCTTTTTCTGTCGTCGTTCATAGCTGTAGAAGTGTCTGTCCTTTTCCAATACCCCCAAAGCCCTCTCTGAGATCACCCCCTAAGATAATGGCACAACCGTCGGCGGCCGACTCTTTGCGTCCCGCTCCAGAATATTTTCCGAGATAAACGAACCATGCCAATTTTGACAAAAAACGGTCCAGTTATGACATCCCGGTGGGATTTCGCCGTTTTTTTTATTATGATGTACTAAAGCTTGGTGACAAAATTGTGCTGCATAATAATGGTTCATTTTATAATTTGGGAGGTTAAATCATGAGAAAAAAACGGATGCAAAGCCGGTCCAAACGGACGATATTCTTACTGCTTGTGGTCGTCATGCTCTGGGGTTTCCAGGGGCCGCCCGCCGCCGCAACGGCGGGGAATCCGGCGGAGATAAACGGGCTGAACATAACCTGGTACACTGCCCATCGGAATACCACCTCCGGTAATATGTCTAAGCTTTTTGATTTTACCGACATGTTTGAAGGTCACGAGGGCATGACGGATCATGACCGTGATGAGGCGGCGTCGCGTCATGCCCTTGCAACCTTTGACAAATCGGTTATATTCCGGGAGCCCGGTGTTTTTCAAGGGGTTGACGGAAAATTTAGAATGAACGACCCGGTCTGGGACGATATTTGGTACGAAGAATGGGTTTGGGCTGAACTAACCGGATATATAAAATTTCCGCTGGGATGGACTGACTTTCTCTATAAAATGGATGCAGAGAACCGGATGATTTTGGAACTTAACGGGCACACCATGATCGATCAATGGGACAACGATACTTTAAGAAATCGTCTGACAAATACGCCTGAGGATATCAATTTTAGAATGAAGCCAGGGATGGATCAGTATAAGAAAATCCGTATTGTATTAGGCAGGAATAAAACGGAACCGGACGAAGAAGAACCGTTCGGTTTATATCGTTATGCTAATACTATTAGTGACTATATTCCTTTTGAAATGTCTTCCTTCTTTACCGAATTGCCTGCGGCAGAATTAAAACCCTATCTGACACTGGACGACGAGAACAATACCATTCGGCTGGACGGCAAAATAGACTATTCCGACTACCAGTACGGATTGGCCGAATTAGTGGAAATCCAGGATATATTAACAGGGGAAGTACGTTCCACCGAATATCAGATGGTCCGGGGATTCCGTGATTTTACGGGGCCTGCTCAGCAGGTGGGCGATGTGGCGGGTATCCTGATCATCAAGAATAAACGCTTCGACGTGGACATAACCCAGGGTCACGGTCCCGAGACGCTGTTGGCCGGTGAATTCACCGCCGTCCCCGCCGTTCCTCCCTCCGGCCTGCAGATAACCGGACGTACCTTCAGCCAAAACACTCTGGAATGGCAGCCCGCCTCTGACCCCCGGGGTATTAATGAATACGAAATATACCGGCGCACGATTGCGCAAAAAAAAGACGGCATAATGATTACCCTGCCGGTCGGACAGGAGCAGCCGCCGGAACTGGTCGGGAGAACCAAAACAACCGCCTATACGGACTATCCCGATAAGGACGCGGAAATCAATTACTTTAATTGGGCTGTCTACGAATATTCCGTGCGGGCGGTAGACAAAAACGGCAATCCCTCGGAGGAAAGCAACCGTGTCCGCACCGATGCGGTCCCGCTCACAAGCCCGCCGGCGGCGCCGCAGGGCTTATACCTGGTCACCCCGGCGCCGTATGAGAATCATTTGCGGTGGACAGCCTCCGCCGATGATACCGGGATCAGCAAATACCTGATCTTGCGGCGAACGCTTTCCCCAGCCCCGCAAAATACGGACGGCGGCCTCATCATCAACCTGTCCGGAAATGACCCGCAAATCATCGGAACTTCATTTAAAACGGAATACAAAGACACGCACGTGGAAATGGGCGCAGAATACCAATATACCGTCATGGCCATAGACACGGAGCAAAATCCCTCGGAGCAAAGCGCGCCGCTGGCCGTGCTGGTCCCGACGGCCCTGACGCTGCCCCGGGAGAGTACCGTCCTCAACGAAGGCGAAACCTACCGGGCAACGGGAACGTTTGATCCGCCGGAAGGTGCCTGGAGGGGGACCGCGGACTACGGCGACGGGTCCGGACTCCAAAAACTGACCCTGGATGCCGGCAATACCTTTGCCCTGGCGCATACCTATTGGGACGACGGCGGTTACAACGTCAAGGTGCGTTTTGTGCGCCGGGGTGTGGGCGAGATCAGCGGCACGATCCCGGTTAAAGTAAATAATGTGGCGCCTGTGCTGACTCAGCTGGGCACTAATGACCGGCTCAGCGTCGGGGAAGGGGAAACACTTCGCCTGGCAGGGGCCTTCAGCGACCCCGGAACCGACCGCTGGACCCTCAGCGCGGATTACGGCGACTCCCCGCTGGGACCGCTGACGGTCCCTGTGAACTCCGACAAAACCTTTACGCTGGAACATCAATATTATCAACGAATTCTTTCTCCCGCCGATTCCGCGGCGGAAGACGCCGGGGCTGTCGGCAAAGGGACCGGTCCGGCCACAGAACTCAGCCCGCAAAAAAATTCATACCTGCTGCGCGTGCAGATAACGGACGATGACGGCCCAGCCGCTACAAAGGACATCACCGTTGGCGTGACGAATGTGCCGCCTGTGGTGGCGGCCGGTCCGGACGAGAACATCCTGCGGGGTATCCCTTTCACCCGTGAGGGCAGTTTCAGCGACCCCGGACAAGACAGCTGGCAGGCCTTTGTAGATTACGGCGACGGGTCCGGGGAAGAGCCGCTTTTGGTGAACGAGGATAAAACCTTTCGCTTAGCGCATATCTACCTCACCGGCGGCACCTACACCGTCGCCGTCAGGGTGAAAGATCAAGACGGCGGGCAAGGCACAGCCTCTTTCATGGTCAAAGTTAAAGACTACCTGCTTACGCCGAATGCCGGTGAAGATATGACCCTGCTCGAAGGGGAGAATTTAGACAGGAAAGTTTCCATCGGCGGGCCGCCGGATAAAATACGAAAAATCACCGTTGACTACGGCGACGGTTCGGAGGAACAGACGCTGTACCTCAATTCACAGCGCGGAGGCGGCGGGATTCTGCGCGGCGGGGCAAGCACCGCGCAGGATGCGGTGGCCCAGAGCTATGCCCTTACCCACTCCTATGCCGACGACGGCGTATACGCCGTGACCTTGCAGGTGACGGATGTGGACGGCGACGTTTACGAAGATACTTTCCGGGCGGAGGTTCAAAACGCAGCCCCGGTGGTGAGCCTGGACAAGGTTGGCAGGATTAAAAGAAGAGAAAGCTTCACCTTGACCGGTTCCTTCCGTGATCCGGGTGCCGACCAATGGACAGTTACCGTTGATTTCGACGACGGCGGCGGGGAGGAGCCCCTTGCATTAAACGCCGGCAAAACCTTCAGCATCGAACACAGCTATACCTCGGCGGGTCATTATACCGTCACGGTAACAGTAAAAGACGATGAGGGCGGAGAAGGGCAGGAAAGTCTGGGCATAGCAGTCGTCATGCCTAAAAAGAAATCCGGATCCGCGGCGGCGCCCAGCACCAAATTAAGCTCGCTGCTGATCAGCGACGATAGTCTGAGCCCGGCCTTTGACCCCAATGAATACGATTATATGGTTTGGAATGTCGTCACTCCGACGTTCACCATCACACCCACTGCCGCATACGCCGGCGCAACGATCACGATCGCTTGGAACGCCGCAGAAGACGGTTCCCAGGTACTGGGCAGCGGCGGAGAGTCCCAGCCCATACCGCTGGATTACGGGGACGGCAATAGGATTCTTATCGATATTACGGCGGATGGGGTCGCCCCCAGCCAGTACACAGTTTATCCGGTTTACCGGTAGACTTGCCGGCGGCGCCCGGTCTGCAAAGGATTGACGCGATACCGCTTAATTAAGAAAAAGGTAGATGACATTTTGCACATCCCCCTGTCAGGTAGACAGACAAAAAATAAAAGCTCTATCCCGGACTCCGTTATTTACGGAGTCCGGTTCTTTAGGCAGCGCTTCCGAGTAATTGGACGGTAGATCCGCTTGTAGCTGTACTGTGTGTCCTACCCGGCTGTTCAGCCCATCCGTCAGCCTGCGGCGCCGCACGCCCTTTGCTCACATAGATTTCACTCCCACTGTCTGGTTTGCTGTTTTGGCCTCGCAAATACTCCTGATGGAATTTTCGGCTTATGAGACATAATAAATAATACTCCCTCTTAAGTAGACAGTTTTGTTATTTTCACTGTCTACTTAAGGGGGAGTATATCAAAATGCAACTGCCTTTTCCCCTTTTAATTATCAGGTCATTCTGGAAAAATGCTCCACTGCTTTTGCAAAATCCGCAATGGTTTTGTCGGCATCACCATGCTCAATGCCCTCCCGGACACAATGATGCAAATGCCCCTCCAACACAACCTGTCCCACTTTTTGCAAAGCACTTTTCGCCGCATTGATTTGTATCAGAACATCTTCACAGGGAATATCCTCATCGATCATTTTATCAATGGCCTTGACCTGTCCCATAATCTTATTCAGACGCCGGTGCAGGTTATCGGAATCCATGCATTGCCGCATGACAACACCTCCTAGATACCCTCAGGGGTATAAAACAAATATAGCATTTTACTACTATTTCGTCAATAAAGCAGTCTGTTCAAATAACTACGGGACAGCCCTCCGGCTCTTTTATCCTTTTGACTGCCGGCTCCTACCGCAAATGCCCGGCAAAAAATTATCCGGTATCATTGACACTGAAATGTATCCATGTTAAAATTAACCAAATTATTTATAATTGCATCACATTTCAAGTGTTCCCACAGGCGTATGGTCTGGGGGAAATGATAGGGAATCGGGTGTGAACCCCGAGCGGAACCGCCGCTGTATGCGCCGAGGCCGCGCTCGTCGGCGAAAGCCGGTCACTGGGAAACTGGGAAGGCAGAGCGCAGGCTGCTGGAGAAATCTCCGCAAGCGTAAGCCAGAAAACCTGCTTTGAAATTACTATCTGCCTGCCGGCGATAGGATATCCTATAATTGTGCAAGAATACGGTTGCGACAATCAAAGTTGTCGCAGCCGTTTTTTTTAGCTTTTTATTTCCGCAGTGGTGAGCCTGCTGCCGGACGTGAGGCCTTTTCGCTAAAAAACCTTGTTCCAACAGCAAAGCCCCATCACTGATCTGAATTTTCTGAATTTAATATTTGGACGTACAGGGAGGTGGATTATTTCATAAAATGTCTTTTTTCACCAGGGTTCACACGGGAAAATTAATGAATAGAGAGGAAGAAAAAAATGGGGAAAAAACCACAAACAATTATTGCTTTTTTGCTCATCCTACTCCTTGTTATTTCCGCAGCAGGATGCGGCACTGCGGGTACAGATAATACGGAAACTAAAGCAGGAAGCTACACCGGCAAAGCAGCAGGCTATCACGGCGACCTTACCGTAGCAACGGAAATTGATACCGAAGGTAACATCAGCAATATTACCGTGAGCCAACATTCGGAAACAGAAAATATCGGGACCGCTGCCATCGAGAAAATTCCCGAGCGTATTATCGCGGCACAGTCCCTGGAGGTGGATTCCATTGCAGGGGCTACCCGGACAAGCAAGGGAATCATCAACGCAGTGGCAAATTCTCTGGAAGCTGCCGGGAAAGATCTTGCCCGCTACGGCTACACCCCGCCTTCTCAAGAAACGGAACAGGAATCCGTAGCCATAAACAAAGCCGCCCTCCCGGTCAAGCAGGAAACCACCGGTTCCATAACGGTAACGGATGTTAAAGGCCGGGAAGTCACCATTGATGTGCCCGTCTCTTCATATGCCGTCAGTACCATGGATGTTATTGACTATATTATCCCCCTTAAAGGGCGAGAAGCTTTTGAGATGCTGGTGGGTTCGGGACAGGACGGCGGCGGCGGTATTCAAAAATATGGGAAACTTTACACCCCCCTTGCCGGCAACTACCGGGAACATGCCGGTCAAATATCAGATCACAATGCGCCTTTTGACCTGGAGATGCTGCTGGCTATGGCCCCCGACGTCCTTATCGTCAACTCGGCCATGGCCGCCCATAAATATGCCCTCGAAGTCGAACCGCAGCTGACAGAGGCCGGGATAACCATAGTCCTGATCGATGTCCCCGGTAAAAACCTGGCTGCCTCGGTTCAGAAAACCATGCAGCTTTTAGGCCGGATATTTCAGGAGGAAGAAAACGCCGCCGCAGTTTCCGCTTTCATTGATAAACAGTACGGGCTGATCGCTGCCCAAAACCTGGCCCGGCGGGAGGATAAACCTACCGTCTACTATGAAAAATCAGGATACTCGGAAGTCTATGGCAGTACGGCAACCAGTGCTTCCGGCTGGGGGCTTCCCATTGCCATCGCCGGGGGAAACAATATTGCCGACCCGCTTCTGCTGGAAAGTTCGGCTGCCCGGGGAAGCGGCAATACCCTTGATCCGGAATACGTTCTGAAATCCGACCCGGATTACATAATCCTCAGCGGGATTAACGACGGCTGGCTGGATTCCATTCAAGAAGGGCCAACCGGCCAATATCAATTCGATATCATCAACAGAACGGGCTGGAGCAGTTTGCGCGCCGTGAAAAACGGAGATCTGTACGAATTTGCCCATGCCACCGGCAGGTCTATCTATGCTTTCTATCCTTGCCTGAAACTTGCAAAAATATTTTATCCGGCGGAGTTTGCAGATGTTGACCCGGAAGCAGCTCTTAATGAATTTTTTGAGAGATTCATGCTTTTAGACAGCGATATCACAACCTGGTTTATCAGTCTTGAAGATTGTGCTGCTGCAAGCCGCTAAGCCCTTTCCCGCTCCCTTGATTTTACAAAACATGGTCCGGAGTGATAAAAAGAAATGAATCGGGAAATCACGCACCAACAAAGTGCAAACCGCAGGCTGTATAACACCCTGATCAGGAAGAGGCTGATTTTGATTCTTGTCCTGTTCGTAGGAATCACCTGCCTGCTTTTACTGAATATCTCCATCGGGTCGTCTTCCATAGCGATCCGGGAAATCCTGAGCGTACTGTTCACAGGCCGGGGGGATGGAAATAACCCCATGATTATCCGGGACATCCGCCTGCCCATGGCCCTAATGGCAATCGCCGTCGGAGCAGCCCTGGGCCTGGGAGGATGTGAAATACAAACAATCCTCCGCAATCCCATTGCGAGCCCGTACACCCTGGGAATCTCTGCTGCCGCCTCCTTCGGGGCGGCACTGGGATTGATACTAAACGCCAATATCTTTAATGTTTCCGTAACTTTCTTGGTTACGGCCAATGCCTTTGCCTTTGCTTTCCTGGCGGCTGTCGGTATCTACCTATTCTCCCGCCAGAGGCAGGTAAGTAAGACCGCGATTATTTTATTCGGGGTCGCATTAAATTTCCTATTTAGCTCTCTTACAATGATTTTGCAGTACATCGCCGATGAAGACGAGCTGCAAAGCCTGATTTTTTGGAATTTCGGAAGTCTCTTAAAAACAACCTGGCATAAATTCTTTATCGTAACTGCCGTCTTTATCGTATGTTTCCTTATTCTCTTCAAAAACGCCTGGAAACTTACCGCAATGACCCTTGACGACACAAAAGCCCGGAGTCTGGGGGTTGACACGGCAAAAGTACGGAGAACGGTAATCTTCCTTACTTCCCTGCTTTCCGCCGTTGCAGTCTGTTTTGTGGGAACCATCGGCTTCATCGGGCTGATTGCCCCCCATATTGCCCGGCAACTGGTAGGGGAAGACCAGCGTTTCTTTATGCCCCTGTCGGCTTTAACAGGTGCTTTTGTCATGTCCCTGGCTTTTGTCATAAGCAAGCTCATGATCAGGGGTGTGATTTTACCCATCGGCCTGGTAACTTCAGTAATCGGGATTCCCTTTTTTATTACAATAATATTCAGTAAAATGAGGAGTATGTGATGCTTACCGTTAAAAACTTATGTTTTGCCTACAAAAAAAACACCGCCGCCGCCCACCGGGTATTCAAAGACTTGAATATTACTTTTGCCCCGGGTCTTAATATTATCCTCGGTCCGAACGGTGCAGGGAAATCCACACTGCTGAAGGCAATTTTCGGGCTTTTAAATTATGACGGCCATATCTTATACGGCGCAGAAAACATTACACTTATGGATGTCGGAAAAAAAATCCAGCTCATGTCTTATCTCCCGCAGATGGATGTGGATATCTCTACCCTTACCGTTTTGGAAATGGTTATTTTAGGGAGACTCCCTGAACTTGGTCATAAAGTAGCGGATGAAGATTTAAATATTGTGATGGATACCCTGGAATCCCTTAATATAGCCTCCCTGGCCACCCGTAATTTCAGCGAATTAAGCGGGGGGCAGAAAAAGCTGGTCTTTATCGCCCAGACCCTGGTGCGCAAGCCCCGGGTAATCCTTCTTGACGAACCTTTGAATTCGCTGGACTTACAAAAACAACTGGAACTCTGCCAGCTCCTACAAAGGATAGTAGAAAAACAGCACGTGGATATAATCGTAGCAATCCACGACATTAATCTTGCCGCCAGATATGCCCGGCAGATAGTCGTCATTGACGGCAGCGGCTCCGTTTACAGCCGGGGAACACCCCGGGAAGTCATAACCCCTGCTATGCTGCAGGATGTCTACGGGGTAATCGCAAATGTTACCCATGACGAAAAAGGCATCCCCATCGTCGCACCGATTGCTTCTATACGTACGGTCTAAGCAGCGTGAAAGAGGCAAACCTTCAGACAGAAGCGGTAGAGGGGACCTGCCGGGGAAAATCATTTTCTTTATTTTTTATTTAAGAAAGCCCTGTAATATCCTCTCCTCCGCCTCCTCTTCCGATAAGCCGAAGGTCATCAGCTTGATGATCTGTTCCCCGGCGATCTTACCGATGGCCGCTTCATGAATCAATTGGGCATCGGCATGCTGGGCGGCAATTTCCGGGATAGCCCTGACCTGGGCCTTGTCCATAATAATGGCATCGCACTGCACGTGGCCCCGGCACCTGTCCAGTCCTACCACCCGGGGATAAAAAACCTGACGGGAAGCATCCTGGGCAACAGACCGGGAAATAACCTGGGCCGAGGCATCTTCTCCTGCCAGCTCAATGGTCATTTCTGATTCGGCATACTGACTGCCGTGGGTCAGAAGCTTTTCCGTAATGACCAGGTGTCCCCCCTTATGAACCCGGGCTTCTGTTTTACGTTCCGTTGCGTCTACACCTTTAATTTGGACCAGCTCCAGCTCTGCTGCCCCGCCCTCTTCGATTTCTAAAACAGTCACGGGATTCAACACCCTGGTGCCCCGCCCCTCACCTTCGCCGTAATGTTTCTCCACATAACGGAGGCGGGCGTTTTTCCTGACGATGAAATTATGTACGCCGTCATGCTCTGCCTGCTCCTCTCCGGGGTTATGAATACCGCAGCCGGCGATGATGAGAACATCGGCTCCCTCTCCAATATCAAAGGTATTATAGACCATGTCATGAAAACCTGTCTCCGTCAAAATGACGGGAATATGAACACTTTCCCCCCGGGTACCCGGCTTAACAATAACGTCAATACCGGGCTTATCCTCTTTGGGCCTGATTTCAATATTGGCCGTGGACCGGCGCCCTGCTCCCTGCCCGTTTTTCCGGATATTATAAGCCCCGGCAGGAACACCATGGAGATCTGCCACCTCTTTTAAAATCCGCTCCTCAATAGCACTCATTACGAACTTCCCCTCTCTGCAGACATTCCTGATTGCAGTCACAACCCGCCAAAATCTCCTGCAGGATTCTGGCCTTCTCTCCATGCTCCCGGATGCTCCCGTCTGCAACTAAAATGATTTCATCAGCCAGATTCAGGATCCGTTCCTGGTGGGAAATAATTACAATAATCCCCTCCCGTTTCCCGTGAAGCTGTCGAAAAGTTTCCGTCAAGCGGGAAAAACTCCATAAGTCTATGCCGGCCTCAGGTTCGTCAAAAATAGCCAATTTAGGCTGTCTGTTCAAGAGCGTCGCGATTTCAATGCGTTTCAGTTCCCCACCGGAAAGACTGGCATTCACTTCCCGGTTAACATAGTCTTTCGGACATAGACCCACATCGTAGAGAAAACCGCAGCCGGCGGCAGCATCGTCCTGGCTTCCCCTGGCAAGCTGCAGCAGCTCACTTACCGTAATTCCTTTAAAACGGGCCGGCTGCTGAAAAGCAAAACCGATGCCCAAGCGGGCCCGCTCGGAAATAGTGAGATCGGTAATGTCGGCACCGTCCCAAAGGATCCGGCCCCCGGTGGGCCGGTAAATGCCCATGATGATCTTGGCCAGGGACGATTTCCCGCCGCCATTGGGTCCGGTAATCACATAAAACTTTTGTTCCGCTAAGGTGAGGCTGATATCCTTTAAGATCTGAACCGGACCGTCTTCTCCCTCAAGTTCATAAGAAATATTTTGCAATTCAAGCACCTTTGATCACTCCTTTATGCGTTCCCAAATATCCTTCCGTGTCTATTATTTTCTCAGAAAGCCGGCCATTCGTCCAGCTCATAACGGGAGAACTCCCAAATTATTAATCTTCAGAATATTTCCTCCGGCGAGACCCTGCACCTTTTCCGCCGGATATTTTCTCCCTTGCGGCAGGGACGTTTTCAGCAGATTCCGTGTATCCTGAAAAAAGTATGCCGCCCCCTTAACATAAAATGTCCCGGGAGGCGGCATTAATCCCATCATAAGGAGGGGGATTAACTTTTTGTCATACCATGGTAATTAATTAATATCAATTTTTCTGACTTGCGGCTGGTCCTCTGCTGCTTTAGGCAGGGTAACGGTCAGGATACCGTTTTCCATTTTGGCAGAAATTTTATCCTGCGCGATATTGGTGATTGCAAAACTTCTGGAAAGGGCGGTAAACCTCCGTTCCTTTCTGAGATAAGAGCTGCGGTTTTCTTCCTTCTCCTCTTCTTCCCGGACCAAAATGAGCAGACGGTCAGCGGTAACCTCAAGATGAACATTTTCTTTTTTGACGCCGGGCAGCTCCGCTTCCAAAATAAACTCTTTTTCCGTCTCCCGGATATCCACCCGCATTTGACTGCCGCCGGTGTAAAGGGCAGGAAGCATCCCGTCTCTGAAAAAATCATCCCAAATACGCTCCATGCTGAAAAATTCATCGTCATGCCGGCTTTGCATCACACTTCCTTTTCGCCCAAAAGGCACCAATCCGAACATGAAAAACACCTCCATTTATTTTTTGACCTTGTTTGACCTTTCTACTTATAGTTATACACGGATAAAAACAAAAGAGCAATGTTTATTTCTGACCATATTTGACCATTAAGGTTTATAGAGAATGATTTTTTCCTTGTAAGGGTCAAAAGCTCCTTTTTGCAAAATATTTCTTTCATTTAAAAAGCTGTCTGGGCCGGCTGCCGCCCGAATCGGACAAAATGACTACCCGGCGCCGGCTCCAAGGTGCAGCGCCAAAAAGCCGTTCAGCGGTCCTGGTTATAAGCCGGGTCAGATCCCAGCCGTTTATTCGTAACGGTCAGCCCTTATCATCCACTAAAAGTCCGACTTCCCTTACTAAGTCATAGTCGGCCCGGCCTTTTCCTTCCGCAGGCAGTCTGAGACCCCGGAAAATCCTGTAAAGGGTTACGATAATCTTCTGCACCGGTCGGAAGAGATTGGCAATGGGATCGCTGCTTCGGCTCACAGACTCTTTAAAATATGCTTCATCCACGCCCAGTTTCAAGCCTTGAATCTCAACCCCCAATTCATTCAGCCTGGCTTCATATGTTTTTAATGCCCGGCTAAGCTCCGGCGTTCTGATCTGCCCCACTAAACGTTCCAACAGAAGCAGAGAATCCACCGTAGCATTATATTTGGTCAGTAATTTTTTAAGCTGTTTTAAAATTTCCTCCATGTTCAGTTCCAATTCCTGCAAAGCCCGGCCCAACTGCTGTTCATCCCGGTAATAATTGCTGAACTGTTCCTGCAGCTGGTAAAAGGCTTCATAAAAATGGTCATAAGAAAGCAGCGCACTTTCTGAATGAAAGGAGGTGGAATTCTCCATATTTTTAACGGCCGCCGCCGGTTCAATCCGGTTGGAGGCCTGGGGTGATGTCATCCGGTTCACATAGCTGGACTGAATCCGCCGGCTTTGGAGGGATGACGTTTTAGATATTCCCATCAATCATCACCTTTTTCTCACATCTTATTATTTTCGATGATAAAAAACGCTTAACTTATTTTATCATAAAAAGCCGGCTCCTTGATCGAAATCCGTTTTTTCTTACCACTATGACCAAAGACCCATCCGCAGCTGAGACACCGCTTTTTTGAGAAAAACTTAGCCTCTGAATCCTAAAAAATCCCCGGTATCCGATAGGCAAGATAAAGGCCTAAAGCAAAAGATACCCCATTGGCAACCAGCGCATACAAAAGAATAAACCACTTTTTATCCATTTTCCCCCGGCCATATCCAGGCAGTAAAAAAGCATAGGCGCCGGCTTCCAGAAGCACCACCAGGACCTCCATCCAGATATAATGGAGGACAAACATCATGCTGCCCTGATGATAGTTAATAACATTGAGCAGGATATTCAGGATGGACTGAGTAGCAATGTTGACCCCGGCAATAATCACCAGTTGTTTTTTGAGCCGGAAACCGAAGAGACAGGCGATAAAAACTTCCGTTGTGACCGTAGCCGCTATCCTGGCCGCAAGGGAGATCAACTCCCAGCTATAGTCATAATTTTTCTCCGCCTTGATCCTCCGGGCAGTTGTATTTTTTTGGAAATCTAAGTCCTGGCCGTCTACAAAGTAATAGCTGTCAAAGGCATACCGTTCATAAATCTCTTCACCGGCAGCAAATTCATCATAATCCGGAAAATACATTAAAATTTTAAAACGGGCCGGGGGGTAATAGCCCCACTCGAATCGGGAAGTTTCCGAACAATCAGTAAAGTACTGTAAAAAATAATACCCGTCCTCATCGTCATAAGACGCAAACTTTTCCCAAATTTCATAGTTTTCAGTATCCGGGTGAACTCTTTGCCTATCAGGATAAGCATCAATGGCACTGTAAGGTCCTGTCGAAGCCTTTTCCGACAGCAATGTTACATAGTACCGCTCATTTTCAAGCCCTGCAAAATCAAGCACCACCGAAGGCTTAGGGCCGATATCGGCCAAAGCTGCCGCCGGCAGCATCGTTAAAAAAAATATCATGCAAAGCACCGTAAAAAATATTTTCCTTAGAATAACCGCCACCTTCCCTCATCAGTAAAGCTATTTGTATTTATTGTACTACTTTTCTAAACAGCAAAAAAGCACTCCCTCCGAAGCGCTTGACAGTCCCTTGAGGGGATTCGTTTTTTAGTTATGGGATTTGAACGGAAACGTATGGGAACGGAAGTTTCAATCCTCATAGGTAAGCTAGTAACATGGACGTAACCGTAAAAAACGTGTAGATTTAGTTAGGTTTCAAATCCTCATAGGTAAGCTAGTAACATGGATAATAACGAAAAGCAAAATACAATATCTTCTTTAGGTTTCAAATCCTCATAGGTAAGCTAGTAACCCTTTAGCAGTATTAATCCTCTGAGTGGATATATTTCTGTTTCAAATCCTCATAGGTAAGCTAGTAACAAATGGAAAATATGGAGCTGAAAAACTGGATTATCTATAAGTTTCAAATCCTCATAGGTAAGCTAGTAACCCTTAGTTGTTCTCTTGTCATATCTTTTTCAATTAGGTTTCAAATCCTCATAGGTAAGCTAGTAACTAGTAATTTGATAATATAGATATAAGTAAATAATCTTTGTTTCAAATCCTCATAGGTAAGCTAGTAACTTTCTATACATTCTTGCTCTAATCCCATTATAGCAAGAATAGTTTCAAATCCTCATAGGTAAGCTAGTAACCTGAAACCGTGTTTCCGATGGAGATAGATTAAATAAGCGACGTTTCAAATCCTCATAGGTAAGCTAGTAACCTTACCAGCCATTCCACATTCTCTCGGTTTATCACGGTTTCAAATCCTCATAGGTAAGCTAGTAACTTTTAATTCTGAGCTGCCCCGGTGGGTAATTACGTGTTTCAAATCCTCATAGGTAAGCTAGTAACTTACTAAATGAAGCGTTATCGACCGTGGCGCTGTTGAGTTTCAAATCCTCATAGGTAAGCTAGTAACTCCAAAAAAGCCTATAATTATCATATTTATTATTTTTCTCTACATAAAAAGTTTATCCTTTATAAAAGTCTTAAAATCTTATCAAAATCCCTATGCTTGTCATTTTCAAAGGAAAAATTAATGTCGTCGGTCCCCCGGCATTTTTACACTATTGGGGATCGACGACACTTATTTTTATAAGATATTTTCATCCCCGCTCTTTTTCAGTCCGATCGTTTCCCGGTTGGAATATTTGGCAGGGAAAGGTATAAAAAATAAGTGAGTCTTCCTCTTCTTTGATTATTTTTGCCGATTCCATTTTAAGTTTATTAAAGTTTGGGAGGGATTCAGGGGCAAAAATTCAATAACCTTTGCTTCCCTCCCCATTTCTTGCGGTGTATGAAAAAGAAACTTTTTTAAGACCAAGACCGGAATGCCGCTAAACACGTCCGAGAATGCTATAAAATTACCCTTTCTGAAAAATAAGCCCGGTAAAATGCAACATTCAGACCCTGAAAATCAAAAATATTTTACTTTTTTCAGTGGTTTCAGACGTTTTCCTCGTTTTATCATGACCGGAAACATTCCCTACTCAAATGTTTTCACATTATTGCTGCACTATACAAAATTAATATTTCTGTTTATTAACACTAACAGAAACTGAAACATTTCCCAACACTCACAAGGAAATGTTTCAATCCTCATAGGTAGATAGTATCTATAGCGCCGATGACGACCACGATGAGTTCGACAATATTTTTTAAATTTCTTATAGGTAAGCTAGTAACGTTTCGATTAAAAATTGACGTTGCTATTTATCATAATAGTGTCCTCTGCATTGTGAAATTTCAATTTTTCCGTCTTGTAATCTGTAAACTATACGGTTTATATCATCAATTCGACGAGACCACCAACCGGATAAATCTCCCCGTAATGCTTCCGGTTTGCCTAACCCGTTATTGCCATTACGGGCAATGTCCTGGATAAGCAGATTTATTCGTTTAAGTGTTTTTTTATCTTGATTTTGCCAGTAGAGATAGTCATTCCAACCTGTTTCGGTAAAATCTATTTTCATTTTTCCATGTCCATTAATTCTTCAATGGTTTTGGAAATAAATTCACCTTTGTTTGCTTCCTGTATTGATTTTTTTAACACTTTCATATTACTTTCGCCATAAAACGGGTCGATTTGTGTTGTAATCTCAAAAGGTATGCCGCCTTGCCTGACAGATTGGCGTACAAAGATATTAAAAGCTGTAGTCATATTTAGTCCCAATTCGCTGAATAGAGCATCCGCTTTTTCTTTCAAATCATCATCAATACGGATATTCACTTGCGCCATAAATATCACTCCTTTCAATAACTATTGTATAGTATTTGCTATACAATATCAATATATGTGTAGTTAAATTTATATGTGATAAAAAAATAATCTGACCGATCGACTAAGCGAGGCAAATTTTTTAATTTTTCACTTGATAAATTCGATATTTAATGCATTGCTAATTTCGCTTTAAACGGCTCTATTTGTCTTTGTATTGATCTAAACACTGTTTTAAATGAAAAGAAATAAATAATACTTGGAATCATTCAAAGCCTTATATCTTGTTTAAATGGTTTATTCATCTTTGATTCATTCAACTATATCACCTGATTGTACTTTCAGGTATTGGCAAATTTTATCGTTTCAATTCCTCATAGGTAAGCTAGTAACGGAATCTGTGGCAGCCACGCCGATGGACTCGCTCTCAATGGAGTTTCAAATCCTCATAGGTAAGCTAGTAACATGAAAAGGTTTCTACCCTTTCTTGTAGAAATATCTGGGTTTCAAATCCTCATAGGTAAGCTAGTAACACTAAAGCAATACAGTGACGTATATAACAAAAAGGGTTTCAAATCCTCATAGGTAAGCTAGTAACTGTTGTTACCTCCTCTATATTATTAGCATTAACATAGTTTCAAATCCTCATAGGTAAGCTAGTAACTTCTTTTTCCCGCCCCGAAGTGCTACTTTTAGCAGCGGGTTTCAAATCCTCATAGGTAAGCTAGTAACTCACATGCTGTTTGGCAACAATGCTGTAGTAGAGACGTTTCAAATCCTCATAGGTAAGCTAGTAACCAACTCCAGAAATAACAGAAGGAGCGGTTACTCCGTGTTTCAAATCCTCATAGGTAAGCTAGTAACTATATGGCTAGGAATGCAATATAAACTGGATAAGAAGTTTCAAATCCTCATAGGTAAGCTAGTAACTAATAAAAGCCCCGAAAGCCGAGAGCTTCCGAGAAGGTTTCAAATCCTCATAGGTAAGCTAGTAACGTTAGTTTTTCCATTATTAATCGCTCCTTTTATTTTATGTTTCAAATCCTCATAGGTAAGCTAGTAACCTATTATGCTAACTTATATCCAGCTTATTATGTTCCAGTTTCAAATCCTCATAGGTAAGCTAGTAACCTATATGTAAAGTATAATTTATCTGAGGTGTTTCTGTTTCAAATCCTCATAGGTAAGCTAGTAACGTGATAAATCACGTTGGTGGGAGCGCAGATAAGCAGTTTCAAATCCTCATAGGTAAGCTAGTAACCAGCGACAAAGCTGATATACGTCAGGAGACTCACATGTTTCAAATCCTCATAGGTAAGCTAGTAACTGAATATTGATAATTTTTATATTTTATATTATCAAGGGTTTCAAATCCTCATAGGTAAGCTAGTAACGCAAAGATTGGAGTAGGGGTAATAAAAGCTAGAGTGAGTTTCAAATCCTCATAGGTAAGCTAGTAACAGAAGATTTAAAAGCATCCGACATCGAATGGGAAGTATCGTTTCAAATCCTCATAGGTAAGCTAGTAACCCAACAGGTAGAGCAACAAATAACATCCGCAACATAGTTTCAAATCCTCATAGGTAAGCTAGTAACCTATTTCATCTGCATCAAATGCGGATATTTTTACGCGGTTTCAAATCCTCATAGGTAAGCTAGTAACGTGCAATTCAGATTGTTGCGGATCTTGAGTCGTAGTTTCAAATCCTCATAGGTAAGCTAGTAACTAAAATAAAAGCAAAAACCCTTTGACAATACAAAGTTTCAAATCCTCATAGGTAAGCTAGTAACCCCAAAAAAGCCTATAATTATCATATTTATTATTTTTCTCTACATAAAAAGTTTATCCTTTATAAAAGTCTTAAAATCTTATCAAAATCCCTATGCTTGTCATTTTCAAAGGAAAAATTAATGTCGTCGGTCCCCCGGCATTTTTACACTATTGGGGATCGACGACACTTATTTTTATAAGATATTTTCATCCCCGCCCTTTTTCAATCCGATTGTCTCCCGGTTGGAATACTTGGTCGTTCGAAAAGTATAAAAAATAAGTGAGTCTTCCTCTTCTTTGATTATTTTTGCCAACTCCATTTTAAGTTTGGTAAAGTTTGCTTCGGAGATATCTCCTTCTAATACGGAATTCTGTACCCAGTATAAATATTTCCGGGACCTTTTGAGAACTTTAGCCACTCTTTTTTGATTGACATCGTACACGAGAATTACAAACACCACATCACCTCCACTTTATTACCACCGGGCTACAAAAGGCTCATAATCCTGTTCTCCCAGAAAATGCTTGGCCAGCTTATACAGCTCCAGCCGGATTAATCTCCGGTAGGAAACCTTTCTGCCAATGCTCCTATGATTGATGGTTGTTTGTAATCTTTTATCCAATTCCTCAACCAAGGTTCTTTTCCCTTTTTCTTTTAAAAGAATCCCTCCTAAATCTTTTGCAAAATCAGTTTTAGTAATCATCTTTTTGTCAATCAAGGTGAAAATTAAACGGTCGATGATGATCGGTTTGAAAATTTCCGCCACGTCCAGGTTTAGAGTAAATCTGCGGAAATTGGTTGCATGCAGGAATCCGATCCGGGGGTCAAGATGGGTTTTGTATATTTCACTGAGCACTATGGTATACATAATAGAATTGCCAAAACTAATCAAGGCATTTAAAGGATTCCGAGGGGGCCGGCGGCTTCTCTCCCCAAAGATGAAATCTTTATTCTGCAGAATACTATCAAAGGCTTTATAGTACTGCTCCCGGATATGTCCTTCCACAGCCATTAACCGGCCGGTATCCTGACATCCCTCCAGGCTTGCTATTTGATTTTCCATGGAATTAATAATCCCTTGTAAATCCTTCCCCCTATTCTGATAATATTTAAGAACCTGCCTGATATTTTTGTAGGCACCCCAGACAAATGATTTAGCTATATTCAATCGTTTCTTCTCATCTAAATAATGCTCGGCCTGTTTTAAAATCATATATCCTGAGTTAAGATGTTCCCGGGGATAAAAAGTGCCCATATAGTAACCGTAATAATTGAAATAATGAATCAATATCTCTTTTTGGGAAACAAATTCCAGAAAGCTTTTATTGAAAGCCACTTCCCCAAAGGCCATTATCTCATTGATGTCTTCCACAGGCAGATATTTTTTGCCGGCTTCAGTTGCAAAATATAAGGTATTGTCTTTTCTCCTCAATTCCCCTTCGGAAAAGATATATATTGTCTTTTTCAAATTTACTGCCCCCTTAGGACCAGCAGAATTCTGCATAAGCACAATTCCGGCAAAAATTTATTTTTCTAGGCTCCGGCGGGCTTTCCTTATACATGAGCTGTAATATTTCTTTTTGCCCTTTTTCAATCTCCGGAATGAGCCGGTCATCCAGTTCCACTTTTACTTTTTTCTTTTCTTTGGGAAACATTAGCTCGCCAGTTGCTTCGACCCCGGCTCTTTTTAGCTCATATAAATAGAAAGCCAGCTGCATCGTCGCACTTTTTTCATATTTGGATGTTTTCTTTACCTCTCCAACAACAATTTGTCCATTTTCTTTGCGCAGAATATCCAGCTTAATATTCCCCAGGGAAATTTCTTTTTTGTCCCTTTGGTAAGTATTTTCCTGAATAAAGCGGCCCAGGTCTATGTTGGCATCATCCTGGTCAGGCGCCAGATTCCGGGACATCAGCCAGACTTCCCGAGGGCAGATGTAATAATACCAGACCAGGGTTCCGGTAACTTTTAATTCTTCGATGGCTTTTCACCTCGCTTTTATAAAAGTTCTCCCCGACTTAATTCTTCATCTGTTTTTATTAACATTTTGGCTAAGCCTGTTCTCTTGTCATATTCATTTATGTTAGCCAAAAAATAAATAACTTCATCCGGAGAGCGGCTTCTTAAGGAAAGCTTAGCCCAAAGCTTACCGTCAACATTTATAATGAACTTTTGCATTAAAGCCATGAACCTTTTCCTTTCCAGGAAATTAAGTTGACCCAGCCATTTTTTGTTTTTATAAAAATCATTATAAAGTTCTTCTAAACTCCTAATTGAAAATTCATGCATCAATTTTTTGGTTTTTCTATCAATCATTTGTGCCCAGGGAACGAATACCGAATATTTGGGATAATCCTCTCCAAAAGGCTGAATATCAACTACTTCTGTCCACTTGCCATTGGCAGCTTTAATTATTTTATCGGCATATGCCATGTGGGTATTATGTTTAAAAACATCTGCATAATATTTTTGTGTTTCCAGATAAAACTCCTCTTCCGACTGCCCTGTTAGATTATTAAACCAAATATCAGTAATTTTCCTCATGTGCTCATCATCATAAACATATCTCCGGGTATCCGTTTTTTTTCCTCTTTTAAAATTAAATACAATTAATTTCCCCAGGTTTCCGTCATTATTCCGGTTAACCCTGCCGGCAGTTTGCACTGCAGATGGAATAATTGCCAGCGCCCTAAAAATAGTTTGAAAGCTGACGTCTACCCCGGCTTCGATAATTTGAGTAGCAACTAAAACTACCTTTGTTTTCCTTCGTATTAATTTTTTGATTAATTTGATAATTTTATTTTTATGCCCCCCCAGCATTAAACCATGTAAATGCAGAATGATTACCTTTTCCCCTCTTAATTTTTCTACTAAACTTTGATAGACCAACATGCTGTCCTTGACTGTATTTAAGACAACAGCGATCTGATTAACTTTTGCTATTTCTTCAGCTACCCGGTCCGCTACAGCAATTTCATCCCAGATATTCTTATTACATATTTTAACCTCATATCTGGCTAGTTTCGGGAAAGCAGGCTCCAACCTCTGTGGAGAGACTTTTAAAGAATATTTACTGGGAGGCATGGTCGCCGTTATAAATAGAACTTTAGCCTGGGCTTTTTCACCTAAAGCGTGAATCATCAATAAAAAAGTGTTCCATATTTCAATATTTATAATTTGAGGTTCATCAATGATAATAAAACTTTTTTTCAAGCTATCCAGCCTCATAGTATGTTGAGCTTTGTGGGGAAATAAACCTGAAAACAGCTGGTTAAAAGTGGTAGTAATAACCGGTGCTTTCCATGTCTCAAGGGTCAGAAGCTTTCGCTCATCTAAATCATCTTCCAGGGATAAATGGTGATGCTGCAAAACTTCCAATCCTGTTAAATCACCAATTTCCTCAGTGACTTGGGATAGTATGGATAAATAGGGTGCCACATAAATAATCCTGTTTATTTCCCCGGTACATCCCGCTTCTAACACAATCTTTAAAGAAGCTATTGTTTTCCCGTAACCGGTAGGCAGCGATAAAGTAAATAATTTTCTCTCCCTGGTTTGACGATAAGTATGTAAAATTTCTTCTTGGATTTTATTTCTCATCTGATTCATTTCCGTATTATTCTTTTGGAACCTTAAATCACAGTTTTCCAATAATTTTTCCTTGGCTTTTTGAAACTCGGCAATTCCAGATTCGTCATATTTAATCCCTGCAGCATCTAATCTATCTGCTGTAATAAAAGCAGCTGTATCAGTACGCAAACACTTCTCAGCTGCTTTCAGTCTTTCCTGGGAGGAAATACTCTTTGGGAATTTCATTAATCTCTTCCATTTTACTGCAAACTCCTTTTCCCATTGTCCTAACACCTCTATATCAAAATTAATCCGGTTTTTAAAACAGGGCATGTACTCTTCCAGAAAAGCTTTAAAACCTTCGAGATCCATAGCTGATAACTGCTTAAAATTCATCCTGCCATGCCAGGGCAATTTATCATTTTCCATATTTTTCAAACTTCCGTGATGATCATAAATATCCCTAATAATCGCAGCAATAAGATAAAAAAATTCCCTTTCATTTAAATCCTCTATTACCAGATATAATTCCGCTAAATACGCAAATAAAAAGCTTCCTAGAGGTGAATGTTCAGGTCCGTCTCCTTTTCTTCTATTTTTATCATTGATGTAAATTTGCCACTCCCTTTGCGCCTTACCTATATCATGGCAGAGACCACCAAGGAAGAATAAACTTCCCTGGTGTCCATTTTTTCCAATCCGCCAGCCGGCAGCAACATGAATTAAATGCTGGGCCAGAAAATTAATTCTTGCTTCATTTTCTTCCTGAGGACGGGCTAGGCAATCTTTGAAAGGAATTACCACAGACATATACATTCACCGTCTTTGTAACTTAGAAGCCTCACAAAATCCTCATCAATATTTTGTCTTCTTTGAAAGCAAATAGGTTTTCCCGCAATTTCATAAAGCAAATTTATAGTCCCTGCAAACCTTCTTTTTCCTAAATACTGATATTGCATGCCGCCTACCCGGGCATAGCCGGCGTCATTATGAAAATGCAGTTTTTCAATTGCTGCCACAGGAGTCACAGTTATGGAACTTATGTCTAATCCGGCATTTGGCTGCAAATCTAATTCCTCCACAAAAACAGGAAAAGTAAGGGCAAAAGCGCTACCCATATAAGTATGGTAAACGCTTTTTGATTCCTTTATCCCTTGCGTTATTTCGTCATAATAATCTCCGGCATAATATATACGGTAGTGGGGATTAACAACTAATTCAATAGCTGTGGGCCTGTTAAAGCTGCCCCCGCTGGCTAAAAAGCCTTTCCCTAACAGCGACAGCTCCTGGGCCACAGTTTGTACCGGATTTAATAATTGGATGCCTATGAAAGCTTTACCGGTAAATTCCTCTAAACCTATTATTGAACCCAGCATCCCTCTAATCGCCGTACCGGTAATAAAGGGATATGTTAAATGGGTTGCCGTTGCATCCGGTTTTTTAAAATGTCCCAAAGGTGATTTTATATCAAAAACCAATACTTTCATTTTTTCACCTTCCTGCTCCCCTTAAAATAAGGTTTTCTCCCCCCACATCTCTCCTTCTAAAACAACCATCGGATTAATCCAATATCTGCACCGGGCAATTTTATTTGCATTTTTCTTACAGATATCTGCCAGCTGCTTAATATCCAGTTTGATGTCTTTAACTGAGGTTGGCTGGGTATCCTCCCGATCGGCAATAAGTTTAATATAATCCTCTAAATAACCGATTCTATAAAACGGGTCATTATATTCAACATGTACCATTAACAATGGCTGCTGGTTTCCCCGCCCCCGGGCTTGCCTATTCTGGGTACCTTTCCACAATCCTTCTAAAAGCAGTTCCTGGTCGGCCTGATTCATTCCTGTTTTCTTTGCGATGGAGGCATTAATAACGGCCGGCATGGCAAATACGGCAAAAGGCAAAGTATAGCTGGTCCATATGGTGCCTTGGGTATTGCCTGTTACTGTTGCTTCTCCTTCACCGTCACTATCCCCGGCAGACAGGTCTTTGCTGGGCATGACTACCGTCCCTTGAATATACTTAGTCATTACCGGATGCAGGGAATGGCTCCAGCCAAATTGCACAGGCCCCACTAAATTGAATTTATCTTTGGTGACCGAATAAACAATACCGAACGTCCGGACATCAAAGGCCGCCCGTTTTAATACTTCCTCTGTGGTTTCTTTCTTTTTGTCCGCAGCAATCTTAGCTATAATATCCTCTGCCAGGCTCTTTCTCCCCAGCAGCTTGCCGTCAGGGCTTTTTACTTCCCGGACAAAAATGAATTTGTCTTTGTCTGCTCCGCCATCTTCATATTTAGCCAGCACATAATCCCGGACATCCCTTTTGATACTGACATCGGACAGGGAAATCCGCCCGTCCTCCTCGCTGAAAATCCGCCGGGCATCACTATCGTTCAAAGGATCTCTATTGGGAATCCCGTCCTTAACACTCTTGACAAATAATATTTCACCGCTGTTAATCACTTATCTTTACCCCCTTCTTTATCTGTTTCCACAGTATTATTAAGACTATAGCCGGCCCAAAAGGCAGCTAAGTAATCATCCTTATTTTTCAATACTTCCTCTTTATGCTCAACATAATAAAGGCTTACAATCCCGGCTTTAGGCCGCAAGTCCCCTTTTAATTTAAGATCTAATTTAAAATTATACTCTTCAAATTTTGCCAGGGCATTTTTCGCAATTATCTCCGGGGTCAAGCTGCTGCCATAAGTAAGTACGCGGTCTTTAATGAATTCTTTTCTATTCGTACTCTGATAATATTGTTTGGCAAATTGTCTTACGATGTATCCGGCATAGAAACCGGCCTCTACTATATTTTTTATTTCAAAATCTTCATATCCTTTACTTTCTACCTTCTTTCGCAATTCCTTCCAGTCAACCACTTCCATTCCTCCTTCACTATGGTTTATATATTGATTATATTTTCTAATGAACTGGGTAAACACAAGATAAAACAGAACTTCAACTTTAAGCGTATAGAAATTTTCTCCCAAATCCTTAGCAAATTCATTCATCCGGCCGACCACATTTTTGATAAAAAGCCTCTCATCAATTCTTTTTTTATGCAAAACCTTAGCCAAGCCTGTCCATAGATAAACTCCTCCGTAAGCTTTTACTAAAAGAAAGGGCAGGGATTTATAGCCGGAGCCGGTTTTCTCTATATTTAGTCCTAAAAAGTCTGCTGTTTCTTCCACAGGCAAATCATTTAAAATTTCTTGCACCTTTTCCACGGTAGAAGGAATTACATCCTCAATAGAAGCTCGGAGGTGAATATCTCCTCTATTGCTGTCCCCGCTATAATAAACTAAGTTAAGTCGATACAAATCACTCTGCAGGCTTGGAGGAAGGATGAACTGAATGCCCACTATACTGTTCAAATGGAAGCTGGTACCTGACTTTCCGTCATCATGCAAAATGGCATTCATCCCATTGATAAAATCCGCTTTTTCTTCTCCATCATCTAAAAACTTGTCCAAAATAGGCAGGGCAATGACAAAACCATATATCTCATTGGTAGCTCTGCTAAATTCCTTCCCCTTTCCGCTATTAGCAGGAGAGAAGATTTCTTTTACCAGCCAATTGGGTATCGGCTTAGTTATTTTCTTGATTAAAGACGCCCCTAAAGTTAACGCCCGGTAAATCTCCGGGGATAGAGCAATAGAATCAACCAGCTTTTTTTCATCCTGATAAATAGAAAAAGGTGCCTCCCAGGTAGTGGTATACCAGGGCCAGGCTTTATTATATATTGAGAGAACCTTCCCTTCCTGTCCGGTAAAATGACATTTCCCCTGATGTTTAAAGCCCTTTTCCTCCCCTTCCCTTTCTTTGGCCTGCCAAATATGCTTAAGTGCCTTTGCCAGGTCTAAAGCCAGAAACCTATCTTTTTCAATACGGCTCTCGCCGATAACGGTATATTTTTCTTCGCTAAAGCCCTTGTCCTCATAATAATAGGGGGATTCCCCGCCAATAACGGCCAAAATTAAGATGCCCAGCTTCTTTTTATTATCTTCTGCGGAATAACATTCCCGGAAAGCTTCGGATATTTTTTTACCCAGCCTTTCCATGATTTCCTCATCCAGTTCTGCCGTCTCAGTTCTTTGTAACCGCCCCCGCAGGAAGCTGATTACTTCTGGTTCTCCTTGACTAAAGGCCTGGAAATGTTTATCATATAGAGGGTATACGGGAATACCATAGGCTCCTTGAGCTTCAATGGGATTACCCCCGCTGGGGAAAGTAAGAGGAGCGCCGACGGCTTTTTCATAGTCGGGCAAAAACACTCCTTTGCCTTTTTCCTCCTTTTGCTCAGGAGAGCCCCAGCTTTGAAGATATATTTCCAGCCTCCCGGTACTTTTTTGATATTCTGCAATCCAGATATTTTGCCAGAAGTTTCTGGCCTGGACATTTTTAACATCCGTAATATATTCGATTATTTCCCGGTCTGACCCATCTCCCTGCAGATAAGGCAATCCTAAGCGAATCAAGCTCTCAATCAGCATGGTCTCACCTCCTTTATTTTCATCAGCATAATTTTAAACAGCCAAACCCTTGCGAATTCTTGCTGCCTACCCCTGCCTCCAAAGCCAGCTGCAACAGTTCCGCAGGCCCATGCAAAGTAAACTTTCCGGAATATCCTTTAATCATAAAATCTTTGTATTTAATAATGTGGCGCTTGGGTCTGCCCTGGAAATCCATGCAAACAGGAATTGCCGGCGCTTCTTTTTCATATAGTAAATAATATTTTTTCCGCAGATTGGCTTCCAGCTGAGTAACAAACTCTTTTTCTCCAGGTTCAAAATAGCAGGTATATTTGCCGCCCCCGGGCTTAGCAAAAGTGCTGTAAATTGTTATTGGCGAAAGGGTCGTAAAGCAAGCCCGGGGCTCATCAATTTCTGTAGTGGTAATATTCAGCTTTTCAACCTTTACAAAATGCTTTAATAATCTTACCTTTTCCTGCAGCATCATATAATTGCCCAATTGCTGACAAAATTCAGCCAGGGGTGAAGTTACGATTAAAGAAAACCTTTCGGAGAAAACAATTTCCCTGGCAGCTTCAGCAAATCTATATTCGCCCATTATTTTTGAAAAAGTGAAGAGTTTGAATTTCCTGCCGCCATATTGAAAACCCTGGTCATGCAATAGCACCGCCAGCTCCGGGGAAATATTATGATAAAGCATGGATTGCACTATGTGGTTATAGTCAATGGGGAGCGGTATTGGTTTGTCGGCCTTGAAAAAAATTTCCAGCCGCATTATTTTTCCTCCTCCTTTTTTGTTTTTACTAAAAATTGTAATAATTGCAAAAATATCATTTGATTTCGCCGGAATATTTCAATCAAGAGGGCGAACAGAAATAAAAACACCACCAAGAAAAAATAATTCACCATAATTCTCCTCCCCATCCGTTTTTCTTTAATGTAAAGTTTATTATAATAAATGTCAAGAAGAATCTGGCATTTGAAAAAAAATTTTTTTATGGTAAAATTATAAATAATCCTTTATAAGATTTCCTATAAGGAATTGAAACTTGTATAGTTTTATATAATTATTAGTCTTCCTACAAGGATTAGTGGAGCAAGCATAGTTATCGTTTAATAACTATGCTTTTTTATTTTCAAATAACTCCCATAATCAACTACTTTTTCTTTATTAATATTGACAAATCCTCTAAATTCTTATATTTTATACAAAAATTTTACATTTATTTTTAGGTCGCTCTGTCTTTTAGGGACGCTAACAGTCCGAATTGCCTTTTGATGTATAACTCCTAACCCCTTCTTCACCTGCTGCTTTTGTTTTGAATAGCAGCACCTTGCATTTTTCCCATAATTAATAAAACACCCTTTACCGTAAACATTTGTTTACGGTAAAGGGTGCAGATCATTCCCGCGGACACTTGGTGTGTCAGGGTGTGTCAGGGGACGGTTCTTTGACACGCTATTATTCCGAACCTTAGAATTAGGCCGGGAACCGGGGGAAAACATTTGTCATTCGTAAAATATTATTATTACTCAGCAACAATAACACTATAAGGCCTGTTAAAACCTTTTTCCGACAACACTAGTGGAAAATTTTCTAAACAGCATGCATTCCCTTCAGAGCTTTACAGTCCTCCGCAGGAAATTGCATTAATGTAATTTTTAAGGTAAATCGCACTCCAGTATTTCGCAGATTATCTTAATAATATTGTTTGTTTTCTTCTCTTTCTTAATCTTCCATTTTTTCTCTTGCTTATAAAATTTTTGTGCATATTCTGCTAATTCTTTTTTCTCTTCATTAGAAAGATCATCCGCATTTTTTAAGCTTTTGACCAAGGTCGCAATTAATTCCGTCTTCTCCCCGCTCTTTGCGTGCTCCACATCATATATTTTCCGCTCTACTTTACTCATTAAAGCCAATTTCCCATTTTTAATTTTACGCTCTTTTTCCTCATATTCTTCATTTAATTCGTTTTTACTTTTTAGTTTCAAATATCCGTATCCGGTAGAAGTCTTGGCTCCAACTCCATATTCCTCCAGAGCTGACACAACTTTATTCACTATATCCCACTGCAGCGCTAAAGAACAGTCGGCACCGAATTTATCCTGATCTAATGCACAGAAAATTTTAAAGTCTGCATTTTTTACAACATAAAAACTTACAAGGTTTGGCTCTTCTACGCCATCCGGTAATTCCCCCCCTCCATCGTAATACTTTTTATAGTGGGTACTAATAATATCCCGTTCTAGTTTAAATCCATTATCAGGAAAAGAATCGAAAAAAATTATGCCCGATTTTCCTTGCTCCCCCGCTTCCCCTTTGCCGGCCTGATAATTTTCCCCAAATAATTGTTTATATAATCTTTTTTTATTGACAGACTGACCATTACATAAAACGAATTCCTTTTCGTCACTTTCGATGATTTCATCAGTAAAATATTTCCTGAACACACCTTTTAAAGCTTGCCCCGGTAAATAGGGCACTCCGTACACATGATGCAGCGTTATTGAAGTCTCTAAGACATCCGGATTGCCCAAGCTGACAATAAGCTTATCCGCAATTTGCATATCCATCTTTTCACTTATTAAGTCAAGCATCATAGTTTCACAGTACTTCTTTATTACCTCAATATAATTTTGTAATTCCTGAGGTGCAGGCATCTTTAAACTTCCGTCATCCGCCGAGGTCAGCTCATAGGTTTTGAAGATATCAATAGGAGTGTCAGGGGACGGTTCTTTGACACGTTTTTGTTTCACACCTTAGAGTTAGATCAGGAACCGGGAGAAAACATTTATCATTCGTAAAATATTTTATTATAAGGTTTTTCAAAAACATCAATATTCCCCTTATTTTGTAAGTCCAACAACATATTCCGGTAAGGGAATTTTTGAAGTCTAACCCCAAGATTCCTACTCATAGGTTAGCTGGTAACAAACTTGCACTCACTAGAACCTGAATCTAGTTAGATGATTCGTTCAATTCCTTATACTGGGCATTTTCAAAGGGAAAATGAATGTCGTCGTTCTCCCGGCATTTTACACTATTGGGGATAGACGACATTCATTTCTATCGGAAACCTTTCCGCCTATGTTTCTATGATTGATGATCGTTTGCAATTTCTTATCCAATTTCCCAACCAAGATTATTTTCCCTTTTTCTTTTAAAATAATCCTCCTGAAATTTTTTTAAAATCAATAACTTCTGCTTCTCCCACTCCATTTCTTGTACAGTATGAAAAATAAACCTAGTAAAAATGCGGCATTCATCCTCTGCTGCTGCTTTTATTTTGGATAAACAGTACCCTGTATTTTCCCTATAATAAAACATCCTTGCCCGTAAACAAATGCTTACGGGTAAGGATGCACTTATTCATATAAGTCAAATAAGCATAATTCCCCTGCATCTTCTGCCATTTAACAAGCTTCTTTTCCGGTTTCGCCGCAAGTAATTATTTCTACAAAATCAGGGAAATGAATGTGATAATGACTTTCTGCAAATTTAGCACCATCTTACGTACTGCTTTTTAATAATTCAGAAGCGTTAGAAATCCAACTGTATGCCTCTTTTAAGGTAGGGTATTCTTCTATTTTTTCTATTTTACCATTTACATAGGTGGCTGGAAGCATATCGATGCCTGCGCAGCAAATCAAGCGCCACAAATCCTTATTTTGTCTAAACTGCTCCTGATTTTCTCCCCAAAAATATCTTTTTATGCAGATGTGATCAGAATCAAGGATCTTACACAGTTTATTAAAGCTGCGCAGTTTTAAGTTGTCGGCAGTTTCTTTTTCATTTTCATAGATAACGATTTGAGCCCCGTTTTTTTCGGATTTCATAAAATGCTCACAACCTTATATGGATTTCAATTGCCGGCTGCACTATGTCTGACCGGTCACTGCTTTCTCCAAGCCATAATACTCCATTTCTACCGGTTCAGATCATAATTCCTCGATTCATTTTTTATCATCACTCAAGCCTTTTTAATAAATCTGCGTTCAATCTCCTGCGCCGCCCGGGCCAAATAATCATTGCTGAACCGTTCAAACCGGCCGGTATCGGAAAGATTTGCCATAACCGGATCGATGGGAATTCTGCCAAGGATATTCAACCCGAGCTCTTCTGCGGTTTCCTGCAGCTTGCTCTCCCCGAAAATCTTTATTTCCTTGCCACAATCGGGGCATTTTACATAACTCATATTCTCAACGGCACCCAAGACAGGAATGTTCATTTGCTGCGCCATATTGTATGCCTTTTTTACAATCATGGATACAAGCTCCTGAGGAGAAGTGACGATGACAATCCCGTCCAGGGGAATCGACTGAAACACGGTAAGGGGCACATCTCCCGTTCCCGGAGGCATATCGATAAACAGAAAATCAAGGTCGCCCCATATTACATCCGTCCAAAACTGCTTTACGGTATTGGCGAGGAGAGGCCCTCTCCAAATGACCGGCACATCGTCCTGAGGGAGCAAAAGATTGATGGACATGATCCGGATATCATTATGGGTTTTTTCGGGGAATAGCCCCGCTTCATTTCCCCGGGCCTTTCGGGTAAGCCCAAACATTTTGGGTATGGATGGTCCCGTTATATCGGCATCCAGAATTCCCGTATGATAGCCTTTCCTGCTGACCAGCACAGAGAGCATAGCGGTAACAAAAGATTTGCCGACACCGCCCTTGCCGCTGACTACCCCAATGACTCTTTTTATCTTACTCAGCTCATTGGTAGCTTCCAAAAGGCTTTGGGGATTCTTCTCGCATCCTTCACAGGAGTCCTTGCTGCACGAACTGTCTGTACAAGCTTTTTTGTTCTCTGCCATTTAAATCAGCTCCTAATTAAAGAAATTTGATCTTGGAAAAATCAATATTGCCTTCGTTATCTGTGATTTGGGCATCAGAATGGACATATTCGATTTTCCCGATAAACATCTCGTGAGAACCTGTGACAATGGAATTCACAATGGAGCATTCGATGTTTACAGGGCAGTCGGGCAGAATAGGTGCCTTTACCTTTTTCCCGTCCTGAAGCTTAACTCCCATTACGGCCAGCTTATCCCCGTCCCTCTTGCTGTGGCTTCCCAGATAATCAAAGGTATCCTTATAACTCCTCTCCACAAGGTTTACAACGAAGCAGCCGGATTCTTTGATCATCTTGTAGGAATACCGCGCAGGGACGATACCTACCATAACCATGGGCGGATCATAGCTGCAATTGCCGCAGTAAGCTACCGCAAGCACATTGTTTTCCCCATCCAGCCCCCGGCAGGAAACAAGAACTTTTGGTGAGGGCTGCAGGCAGGATTTCATCTGGGCCTCTTTCTTTTCAGTAAACGTATTTGTTATGTTCATAAAAACCTCCTTGTCATTTGGTTTTTGCCTTTATCATATTTCATACCGGGAAGAGTTCCCGCAGTTTGGATCCCCGCAGATTTCCCCGGCACCGGCATCAGCATCAGGCATGCTTCAATGTTTCTTAGGTGCATAAAGTGCTCAATTACCTGATCCATAAACCATTCGTATCCATTTCATTACTTCCTTGGACAGCGTAAAAATTAACCACATATCCAATTACCTTTGCTTATATTATGGTCTTATGCCCACAATGCATATTATAGTGTTATTACGGGCATATGTCAATAATCAACAGCAATAAGCATAAAAAAAGCAGACCCAAAGCATACTTCAGATCTGGTTTCTAAATTTTTGCATCAATATCAGCGATAAGACCTACCATGCCTCCAACAGTTTCCACGTCCAAATTCCCCCCCGCAGGAACGCCCGCATGCAATGTTCTTTGAACCGCAGTCAATGCACACATAACTGCCGTCTTTGATGGAATTCAGCTTTTCAAAGCTTTCCATCCATTCTTTACCGCAGTCTTTGCATCTGACAGGACATATGTTTTGCGTAAAATTACCGCCCTCAATATGAATGGTTTTCCCGTTTACCAGGCTGTCTGCGATTTTTTCCCTTGCCGATAGTAAAATGCGCTGAAACGTTGGACGGGATACCTCCATTTTATCCGCACACTCACCCTGCTCAAGGCCCTCCAAATCTTTCAGGCGGACGGCCTCCAATTCTTCCAGCTTCAATATATTTTCCTGAACCTCCGGAATTTCTTTATCCGACGGAACAAAGTACGCGATAGCCGGCACATTTTCAATTTTTCTCCATTTTATAGGTCTGGCCATTATATCATCTCCGTTTTATAGCACTTAAAAACATAATCAACAGTCCAAGAACCTAAATCCCCTTCTAACCTATTACTTAATAAATATTCCGTTTATAGAATTTTTTGCCCTCATACGTATATTCGATTAAGCTGCCCCTGTTGATAAGCTCACAACTGACCGGCCGGCATTTCTCAGGCTTTCGGAGGATGCAACAGGGGCCAAAAGACCGCTATCCTCCATTTCTACCAATTTGCCCTGTTTATTCAAGGCATGAATATGGGGAAAAGGCATATTGCAGTGCCTTTTCCCATAAAGCATGAATAACCGAAGGTTACTCAGTTTTTTCGTCCAAACGGGAAAGCTGTTTCTTTATTTGCCGAAGCTGGCTTTCCAGAAGCTCAGCCTGACTGCTTAAAAACGCTTTCTCATCAAATGCCCCTGGGTTTGGGATACCCATAGCGCCCCCTTTCAGGGATTCCCGTCGGACAGAACATCCTGCCAATCCACGTCTGCGTCCAAAACCTCCCGCAAAGCCATTGCAGTAACCTGCTCTGCGTCCCGTCATAGAACCCATTCCCATGGGGCCCGTTCCGTCTCCTCTTGCCATAAATAATACCCCTTTCCTGTTTTATTTATTTTCCGATTTTTACTTAATCCTATTACAATTTACCCATCGATAAAAGAAGTTCGCGCAGCCGGGAATCAGCCTGGCTGTCCATGACATCCGTCTGTATCCGCGGCCAAAGCCTGAACCCCGTCCCGTGAAATTCAGAAATCCGGGAACTCTGAAGCCCGTGCCAAAACCTCCGCCCCGTCCTGTCTCCTCGTGGCATTGCCACACCTCCTTCATCTTTTGCATCTTTTCGATTCTTCTGCCTTCCAGTCAATCAAAAGCATTTCAACTGCTCATCGATTTTACTTATGCTTTCTGGACTAATGATGTGCTCGATCCGGCAGGCGTCCTTTGCCGCCGTTACCGTATCTACGCCTAAAATTCTAACAAACAACAATTTAAGCAGATTATAGCGTCTTTTTACATCTGCGGCTTCTTCAAAGCCCTTTTCTGTTAAAGTAACAGCTCCATATTTCTCCTTGACAATATACCCTTCATCCCTCAGCCGTTTCATCATGCGGCTGACACTAGCCCTGGTAATCCCCAGAGCTTCGGCAACGTCGTTTGAGCGTACTTCTTTGCCGCCGGATAATTCCAGCAAAACCTTTAAATAATTTTCTTTACCGGGCGTGATATTTTTATTAAGATTAGCGCGTTTCATAATGACTAAGAACCCTGATAAGATCAGAACCACATTTAGGGCATTTCAAAGAAATACAGGGAATACCTGCCGTATGGCTTACCTTCTCGCCGCATTTTGGACAGGCGCAATATCCCGCCGGTCCGCCGCCGCCTCCTCTGCGTTGCCCCCGGCCCCCTGTTGTTCCCGCCACAGGCCCCGTACCGGATGGTCCCGTTCCGTCTTTTCTCGGCATAGTAAACATCTCCAATCAAACTTTATATATTGTCTTGCTTCCCCAGGGCATTCGCCTCTATACACACTCAATACAGCCGCTACTTGTTTTGACTTTATAGTCTTCTGCCTTTATCACCCCGACGGGGCACTTCTGCAGATGAGTCATCAGCTTGAACCTCTTCTTTTAATTATTGACATATGCCCATAATTATAATAACCTCGTTATGGGCATATGTCAATAATTTACGGAAAAATAATTGTATTAAATCCGCCGCAAACCGAAAAAATCAGAAAATTCCTCAAAAACTTTTGCAAAGTGTCAGGGGCAGTTCTTTGACACATTGTTGTTTTATACCTCAGAGCTCGGCCCAGAAAAAGGAACCAGTTCCCATTATCGGATATTTTAGTGCAGACTTTTCAAAGACCAACGTGCTCCTTATTCAGCAAGATACCCGAATAAGGGAATATTTCAAGCCTGACCCAGAGACCGGCTCACCAGGTGTGATTGGTGATAGTTATATATCGCGCAGCTCTTCAGACGTATTGCATTTAATAAATCAGGTCAAGAGTATGATACTCTTGACCTGATTTATTAAAACACCGTAAGAATGTAAATATAATTAGAAAAACCGGCTCACCGAGCCGGTTTGCTTAGCTGACGAGGGTGAACTGATCGGGGCCTGCTCCGCAGACAGGGCAGACTTCCGGAGGGGTTTCTCCCTCATGAATATATCCGCACACTTCACATTTCCACCTTTTTATTCCTGCCTGTGCAGGCTTACTTCTCATCTTGCGATACCCTGCATAGGTTATCGGTTCATCTTCTTTGCGGTAAATCTGCCCGGAAACCACCTGGGCAATGAACAGGGTATGGGTTCCCAAATCCACCGATTTGTCCGACAGAACCTGGCAGTCAAAATTGGCAACGCACTCTTCGAGAACAGGATTCCCCAGGGAAGACAGGGAATAGTTCAAGTCTGCAAATTTATCTGCATTTTTACCTGATTGATAGCCGAAGGTTTTAATCAGCTCCTGGCAGTCTTGTCCCAGCACACAGGCTGTAAAAGTTCCCGAAGCCTTGATATACCGGTGGGTCAGGTTTTCCTTGTTTATCCCCGCCGCCACTAAAAGCGGACTGCTGGTCACCTGAAAGACCGTATTACAAGCTTGTCCGTTGATTTTTTCCTCTTCATGGGAAGTAACAACAAAGAGCCCGTACTGAATTTTAAAAAGAATTTCCTGTAAGAGCTTCCGGGCCGCCTCATCATCAGGGGTTTCAATTTCATCAAGAAGCTCGAAAAATTCAGGACCTACCCCGCATTCGGGACATTTATCCGGGGGATTATCTCCCACATGAATATAATTACATACGGTACAGCGCCATCTTTTTACTTTCATAAAATTTCTCCTCTCTCTTCTAATCTCTAAAGGGACTGCCTCAATTTGATGAGGCAGCCCGCCTTTGCTTTCTTTTACCAGCCTCCGGAGGCTCCGCCGCCGAAACCGCCGGCCTCTTAAACAATAGATCAAAAAATTTTAGCAGTGCCAATCTTTATTTGGCCAGTTCCAATTCTTTTTGCAGGTTATCTAATGTGACGACAATATCCCTCGTGGAATATTTCCCTTTATAAAGAGCATAATCGGCAATTTTGATCAGCTGCTCCGCATTACTGGCATCCTCAGGAACCGAAGCCACACCTATCGTTACGGTTAAGGTTCCTGTCGGGAGCTGTTCCTGACCTTCAAATTTAAATCTCTTTATTTTTAAGCGAATCCTCTCCGCTACTTCTTTGGCTTTTTCCTTATCCATTCCCGGGAGGATAACGGTAAATTCCTCTCCTCCATAGCGGGCAACAATATCTGTTTCTCTAAAACTCTCTTTTAAAATTTTACCTATCTGCTGCAGGACCAGATCTCCCTGAGGATGTCCGTACAGATCATTATAACTTTTAAAATAATCCACATCAATAATCAAGAGACTTAGATTAGAGTTGATGAATTTAGCGATTTCCGTTGTTAAACGCTGGCGGAAGTAGCGTACATTATATAAATTGGTCAGCTCATCGGTTACGGCCATATTGGCCATTTCATAATGAGCATCCAAAAGCTGCCGCTCCATTTCCTTCTGCTCGGTAATATCCCGGTAAATGCCGAAAGCCCCGATGATCTCCCCCTCATCTTCATCAAAGACTCTAAATGTCTCTACTAAATAGGCCTTAGTGATCCCCAGCCTGTTGGTAAAAATCCTTTCCACATCTTTATGAATTTTTCCCGTTTCCAGGGATTCTGTAATAAGACTGGTGTAACCGCCCCGTTCGTCAAACTTATCACCATTGAAATATAAATCCCAATCATTTTTTCCTAAACTTTCATCCTGGGAGTGTCCGTAAATGATTTGGGCAGCGGGATTTAAGATTCTTGTCCGTCCTCCGGCATCAATAAACTGGATACCGTTGTTGGTGGTCTCCAGCATAATTTTAAATATTTTGCTAAGCTGTTTTAGTTTTTTTTTGTTTTCGTTTTGTACATAAAGTAAATAAGTAGAACAATAATTAATCAGTATCCCGAAAATTCCCCACCGGAAAAAATCATAGTTGAGAATGGGATTTAGGAAAAATGTCAGCAGGTATGTTACGGTAACCATTGTAGAACAGCCAAAATGATGCTTGAAACTTTTATACCAAAAGGACATGCTCATGATCTGTAAATAATATAAAAAATAAGTCAGGGAAGTTTTTGTGAGCAGGCTCACCACGATTAAGGCCAGCCAGACGACAAATCTCCCCCCGAGAACTTTTCTTTGTTCATTTTTTTTCCATGCCAAAGGAGAAACTGCTACGATTATTAAAAGTGCTATACAGTAAAGCATAAACTTTCCTGGGGATAATCCGGCTAAAACATTAAGTGTCATATCGCTCACAAAAACATAGCCGACTACGAATAAATTAAGGAAAGGCAGATATTTTATGATATTCAGGTTCCTAATCTCCCAATAATCTGCGGACATTGCCGCCACCTCATTAAACAAATATAATAAATAGTATATATTCTTTATTAAGTCAGGAATTCCTTTATTAGGCCAAAAAAAGTGAAGGACTAATCCCTCACTTTTTCTGTTTACCGAATCTTTCCGCCTTGCCGCCGGCGGCATAAAAGCGTCTTTGCTTTTTTCTTAACGATTCACAAACCGCAATTTACACTTAGCAATGATCCTCTTAATAATAAACCTTCTCAACCCGGTCTTTAAAACAGGTCATTTTGTTTCTTATTTTTGTGACCTGCTGCAAATCAAGGTCTGTAATATTAATCTGCTCCCGGTCATTTCCCTCATACATAACATCCCCCAAGGGATCAACAACCATTGAATGCCCGAAAAACTCGACCTTGCTTTCGTTACCCACGCGGTTAACAGCAACCACGTATAACTGATTTTCGACAGCCCTGGCCTGGACTAAAATTCTCCAGGGGTGCATCCGGGGCTGGGGCCATTGGGCAGGAACAAAAATTACTTCAGCCCCGTCAAGGGCCAGAGCCCTTGCCAGTTCGGGGAAGCGAAGTTCATAACAAATCATCAGGCCGCATTTTACGCCGTCCAGTGCAAAAGTGCATCTGCTGTCTCCGGAGGCTAAATATTCCCCTTCCTTCATTAAACCAAACAGATGGATCTTGCTGTATTCAGCGACCTGTTCTCCGGACCTGTCAAAGACATAGGAAGTATTGTAAACCTGATCTCCTCTGAGGTCCGCAATCGAACCGGCAATGATATTTATACCAAATTCTTTCGCTAATTCCCCCATTCTCCGGGCACTGGGATTCCCCTCCCGGTCGGCGATCCGGGTAATCCTCGGCAGGTCATAACCGGTATTCCACATTTCAGGGAGAATAATGACGTCGGGTTTCAGCTCCGCCGCTTTCCGGACCAGTCCCACAGCTTTATTTAAATTTTCCGCAGTCCCGCCTAAAAGTACATCCATCTGTATCGTTGCAATACGCAAAATCATCACGTCCCTTGGAAGATTGTAGATTAGTTCGTTTATCGTTTATCGAGTATAGTGACTGGTGACTGGTAAAGTTCAGTTTATAGAGCATTGTTTATCGTTCATCGTAATTTTCAGTTCCGGATACTATCATACTATAGCACTATAAGCTACTAACCTTTACCGTAATCCGCACCGGCATACAGCCTTTTTTTAATTTTTCATCTCTCAATTTTCCATTAACCAAAGTCTGTCTTATTCTGCCCGGAGTTCACTCTTTCAACCCTCTGCTTTTATTATCTGCAGCAATTGACGGCGGTATTTTATTGGATAGCTCAAACATATTTTCAGCTAAAAGTTTAAGCCGTTCCCTCAGCTTAAATATACAGTCAAATTCATGTCCTTGGCCCCTGACAATGTCTTCGGCCAAAGCCCTGCAGGTCGGGGCCCCGCAAGAACCGCAGTCCAGACCGGGTAATTCTTGCAGTAATTCTTCTATTTTATTGATTTTTTCCAAAGCCTTGGCCCGGTCGCTGTCCAGCTTCATTATCTCTCTGGGTTTAAGCTGCTCTGTCCAGGCTATCATTTCTAAAATCTCAGCTCTGTCAAAGTCAGCTTTACTAACTGTATTTGCCGCTTCAACAAGGCTTCTGATCCTTTTTTTGGCCACATAGCTGTTTTCTATGGTTAAAGGCCCGCCGACACATCCTCCTAAACAAGCCTGTCCTTCAAAAAACTCTACTTCAGGCAGCCTGCCCAGCTCCAGCTCTTCTAGAACTTTGATGACATTCTCACTGCCGTCTACGGCCAGATAGCTGTCTAAAGATAAAGCTAAAGCCTCCCCGCCCGAACTTGCCCAGCCAATGCCTTTTCCCCCTGCTTTCTGCAAGTCTTGGGAATTATAGTCGCTGACGATATTCGTGATCATTTTCGCATAGATATCGATTATGCTGATCACGCCGTCAACAGAACTTTTCTTACCGCCCAGGGGATTTTTTATACTGGTTACTTTCGCCGGACACGGACTCAGAAAGAATACACCTATTTCCTCCTGAGGAATTTTAAGTTCCTTACCTAAACGGTCCTTAGCTATTCTGGCAGCAATCTCCATCGGCGATTCCAGGGGAATGATATTATCCAATAATTCAGGAAATTTGACCTGAATTAATCTAACCACCGCCGGGCAGGCCGACGATATGGCCGGTTTCTTGAGCTTCCCGGCGGCTAAGTGTTCTTTGATAATCGCAGTTACGATTTCCGCAGCTTCGGCCGCTTCAAAAACATAGTCGAACCCCAATTTCAACAAGGTATTGAGGATCTGATTAACGGAAATATTGCTTTTAAATTGACCGTACAAAGACGGCGCAGGTATAGCCACATTTACTTTAAATTTCTTCAGGGAATCCAAAGTATCTGTTAAAGCTTTTTTGGCCTGATGGGGACATCTTCTGATACACTCCCCGCAGTCAATGCACCTTTCATCAATGATCTGCGCCTTACCGTCTCTGACCCGTATTGCTTCGGTGGGACAATATTTAATACAGTTGGTACAGCCTTTGCAGTAATCCTTTTCCAAGGTAACAGAATGAAAATATCCCACCCGTAACCCCTCTCTTTCTTCTGAATTTTGGCCTTATACTCCTTAAGCCGGATCTTCCTTGTGCCCCCCGCCTTTTATAACCGGTAACATTTTTCCCTTTATGATTCGGCGATATTTATAATCATTTCCACAGTAGTGCCTTTACCTGCTTCGGATGTTATTTTTAAGCTATCGGCACAGCGTTTTATATTAGGCAGCCCCATTCCGGCCCCGAAACCCAGCTCCCTAATCCGGTCCGGTGCAGTTGAAAAACCTTCTTCCATAGCTTTATCTATATCAGGGATACCCGGCCCGTTATCTTTACAAATAATTTCAATTTTTTCCGGCGTCACAAATAAACTGACCGTTCCGCCAAAAGAATGAATGACAATATTCATTTCCGCTTCATAGGTAGCAATAGCCACTTTTCTAACAAGAGCAGACCGAATCCCCACCTGACTTAAGATCCTTTTTATTTCACTGGCCGCTTTACCGGCAACGGAAAAATCCCCTGCGACAATATTAAATTCCAAGTGCAGATTATTGTTGTTAGCATCCTTGATCAAGTCCACACCTCATACCCGCCTCATAAAGAATCCCACAGGCAGTAAAAAGAGAATATTCCGTAACCATGATTACGATCCCTTTTTCCCGGGCTAATTTGATCACTTCAGAACTGGGTGTTCTGTCCTGTATAAAAATCACTGCCGGTATATCACTCATTTCTGCCGTTCTGACCACCTGCATATTATTTAATCCCGTTATCAGCAGAGTATTGGCACCGGTACATGTCAGCACATTGCTCATAAGCTCGGATGCACAGATTTTTTTCACTTCCATTGCCAGGTCACTATTATCATTTAACACCGTGCATTTCAGCAGTTCTTTTATTTTACAAAGCTCCATTATACGACCACCCCGAAAAAAACTATAAATTTTTTTTATTTATAAGATATTCTTTAGATAGATCAATAATCCTGCACTATTTAAAAGTATCTTTAAGTATATTTTAATCTTTTCTATATAATTCTACAATTTAAAAGCCTCCCTGAAATAATCAGGGAGGTCTTTTAACTGACGGCTTTATTTATTTTTTGCAGTTCTTCTCCGCCCAGTGTTTTTTGCATATCGATTAAAATCAACAATCTGTCGGCTAATTTCCCCACACCGACAATTCCGCTTTTATTATGCTCCGTTAAGATAGCCGGGGTCGGTTCAATAGAATCTTCCGGTATCCTTAATACCTCCGATACTTCATCAGCTATAATTCCTATGGTATTTGCCCCCACTTTAAGGACCACAATCCTTGTATCTTCGGTTATTTCCGAATCCAGCCCGTAAAAACGCTGTTTAAGGTCAACAACCGGTATTACTTCTCCCCGCAAATTAATAACTCCTTTAACATATACGGGGGCTTCCGGAATTTTTGTCACCTGCTGAAAACGAACAATTTCTTTTACAGATGTAATTTCCAGTCCATACTCTTCACTAAGCAATGAGAATACGACAATTTGTTTATCCGCCATCGAACTGCCTCCTAACTAAACCCATATTTATCAATATTATTTCGACATTATTTTACAGTTTCCTTCATTAAATTGGATATTATTAGTAAAATTACCGGAAACATAAGCTGTCTTTAGCCAGAATACTAAGTCCGCTGCAGGTTTTTAAACTTTTTCGCTAAATAATTTTCCGGTAACTTATAGGAAAAGAGCAAAAGATGGAGAATAATAATAGGTAGACGTAGAGGTAAAGGTAAAGGTTCAGTAGCGATAGTAGCGATAGTAGCGATAGTGGCGACAATGACTACAGTATCTACAGTGTAATAGTATCTTCATTAATATTGAACTCTGTACTCTGTTTTCTGTACTCTGTACTCTGTTCCAAAACAAACCGGGAACGATGATACACTATACTCTATGAATGATAATCTATGCTCTATAAACGATAAACTATTAACTATAATCTAATGACTCACGGAGGGCTTCCATGTTCATGTTTTTGGAAATTAATTCTTCAATCATTAAAACTGCCTTACTGATCGCCTATTTTGCTCTTTTGTTATGGGCCTTTGGTAAGGGACGGCAAATAAGGGTTAAAAGAAAGGAAAAAGCTTTTCGCAAAAAACTTTTTAAAGTATTGGCAACAGAAGAACTGCCTCTGTATAAGAACGAAAACCGGGTCAATTGGTCCAAGGTTTATACCATCTTAAAAAAGACAGAGCCTTCTCCCGAGAGGGATGAGGTCATGGAAACCGTTAAACAGAGAAAAAGCGGACATTAAAAAAATGAAGCCGGTGACCGGCTTCATTTTTTACGCCTCCAAGACGGTAAATGCTCTTTTATTTTAGCACCACGGGGATATTTTCCCGCCAATGCTTGTTAATGTCCGGCAGATGCTGCAACAGATTTGCGGCGGGACAGAGTCACATCAGCTCAGCCATTCATGATCAGATATCCTGCTCTTTACCGTTTATTGTCCGCTGGCTACGGAGGGATCTCCCAGCAAACCAATATCCTCCGCCTTTTTTTGCATACCCTTAATTGTTTCCTCAATAACCACAGTCAGGTCCATATTCAGCATTTGCGCACCTTGTTCTATAATTTCCCGGTTGGCACCGGCAGCAAAACTTTTCTGCTTCCATTTTTTCTTAACGGATTTAACGGTCGTATCCAGGATACTTCTCGATGGTCTCATAAGAGCCGTAGCAGTAATCAATCCCGTTAGTTCATCAATTGTATAGAGTACCTTTTCCATAGTCTCTACAGGCTCAATATCCACGCAAATATTCCAGCCATGGCTGGCAATAGCCCGGATATAGTCTGCCGGCCAATTACGCTCTTGCAGTATTTCCTGAACTTTTTTACAATGCCGGTCAGGATATTGTTCATAATCAAGATCATGAACCAGACCGATTATCTGCCACTTCTCCTTGTCCGGTTCATTTAACAGCTCCGCAAAATGAAGCATTACCGCCTCTACTGCCAAAGCATGTTTCAGCAGGTTCTCATTCTTGGTATACTCCTTGAGTAAGGAATATGCTTCTTCTCTGGTAGGTAAGTACTTTTCCATAATAAAACTCCTTTCTGCTTTATACCGGCTACCGGTAATTAGTGACCGGGGAAAAAATATCGTTTATCGTTTATCGTTCTCAGTTCTCAGATACCGGTTCTCAGTTGGTTAATGACTGGTGGCCGGTGACGGGGATTCTATAATGTTCCGGGCACTGTAGCTGCTCTACCTTTAGTCGTGACTGGTGAGGTTTAGTTCATCACTTAGAAAATATAAAGCACAGCGCACAGAGAGAACTGCTATCTGAGAATTGAGAACTGAGAACTGAAAACTGACTACTGAGACTGCGAACTGAAAACTGAAAACTGAGCACAGCGCAGCTGCTAATCGCCGAGGAAACGGGGAATCCTGAAGCTGCCCTTTTTATAATCCGTATAATAAACGGACAGAGGAATAACAGTCAGGCAAATTACAGCGGAATTGAAGAGGAATCCCCCGGTAAGGGAAGCATAGCCTAATTTCCGCAACACCTTTTCCGAGATCATTAAGACCAAAGGATGACTCAGATAGATATAAAAAGAAGCAGCGCCGATTTTATCCATAAACTTTCTTTTGCCTCCCCAGGCAGAGATTTGCAGTGCGGCGTAGTAGGCAAATATTATAGATATGGAGGTAAATACAAGCCAGGTAACATTAATGAAAAAACCGCTTATTGTTTTTTGCAAAGCATAATACAGGTAAAACTGGTATGAGAAAATACCGGTGATAAGAAGATATCCTGCCCCCAGGAAATACTTATTTCCGGTGATCAGTACCGATAGTTGTTCTTTATTTTTCGCAAAAAAGCAACCCAGGGCAAAAAAGAAGATATACTGCAGAAAAAACCGGTCGGCATATGGGAAATAAGCAAACTTCATAAATAAAAGATTTAACGCCAGGAGGATCCCGAGCATTAAAACAGCATGCTCCTTATTAAAAAGATAATGAAATATGGGAAAAAGGAGGTAAAATTGGATAATTAACAGCACAAAATACAGGTGATACACCATATCGGCCAAAAACAGCTTTTTAAAGAAAAACGACCAGGAAAAAGTGTAATACCCGGCTAAAATAAAAAACCCGTAAAATATCATGGTCCAGATCAGGTATGGTATCAGCACCCCTTTAAGCCTTTTCTTCCAAAAATCCCCAACTTTAAGACGCGGATCATACCGGTAATTATAAAAAAGCACAAAACCACTTATAAAAATAAACAGAGGAACAGCAAACTGCAGCGACCTGTTCAGCACCGCAAAGAGTATAAAAAGCCAGCTGCCTTTCTGCAGGGTGGATACAGGACCGGCCGTAGTATGGATAAATATTACCGCAAATACTCCGATGACCCTTAAGATGTTAATCTCTTCTACCTTTTTCTTCATTTTTAAATCATTTCTCCTGTTGTAATAATCCGTTTATTTCTGCTAAAACTTCCCCGGCTTTACCCGGAATAATCAGATCGGCTTCTTCATCCATGATTGTTTTTTCCATATTGATTATAACTAATTTAGCTCCGGCCTCTCTGGCCTGCAGCGGAAAGTAATTGGCCGGCGAAACCTCTAATGAGGAACCAATCACAATAAAGAGATGACTGCGCCGGGATTCGATATCTGCCTGATGTAAAGCGTCCTGGGGAAGCATCTCGCCAAACAAAATAACACCGGGTTTCAGCATACTGCCGCACCGGCATCTGGGGATCCCCTGTCCCATTAAAACACCGGCCGGGAAGACAGCTTTACATTTTAGGCAGACAGCTTCCCGTAAGGTACCGTGTAACTCAATAACTCTGTTTGAACCGGCTTTATGATGCAGTCCGTCGACATTTTGGGTGATAACTGCCCGGATTTTCCGCTCCTTTTCCCATTGAGCCAGCAGATAATGACCCTGGTGGGGGTCTGCCAGCCCCAGTGTGGCCAGGCGCATCCGGTAAAATTCATAAAACTCCTCCGGGTTTTGCTGCATGGCCTCCAGAGAAGCCAGTTTCCGGGGATCTTTTTGTTTCCACAAGCCGTCTTTTGAACGAAAATCAGGCAGCCCCGCTTCCGTACTCATCCCGGCCCCAGTAAAAACTACGGTATAAGGTGATTGCTTCAGCCACTCTGCCAGGGTTTGGAGCCTCTCCGCATACTGCATAATTTCGCCTCCCGCCTTTTAATATCCGGATATCTGTCCGTCCGCCCGCCCGTTATTCACCTGTGGGCACAGATTTTCAAGGGACCAATAAACGTGCAGGCAGTCAGACGATTATTTAGCGTAAAATATCCCTACTTACATTCTTGACATCTTTGGTGCCTGTTAAAATCATTGTTTTCCGTAAATCTGTTTTAAAGTTATCCAGCATGACCTGGATTCCCTCTGCTCCGCCTCCTATGGCGGCAATTGCCGGCGGCCTGCCCAGGACAACACCGTGGGCTCCTAAAGCCAGGCATTTTAAAACATCCAGACCTGTACGAATACCGCCGTCAACTAAAACGGTTATTTTATCTCTCACCGCCCCGGCAATTTCCGGAAGGACCTCGGCAGTGCCCGGGCAGTGGTCTAAAGCCCTGCCACCGTGATTTGAGACCACGATCCCGGCTATACCTGCTTCCGCAGCAATTAAGGCATGATCAACAGTCATGATCCCTTTTAAAATAACCGGTAATTTTGTACTGGCCACGATTTCTGTGAGTTGGGCAGGGGTTTTCGGTTCAACGGATAAGCCTTTAATATTTTTGTGTATTAAAGCGGCCGCATCTATATCAATGCCCACCGCAACCGCTCCGACTTCCTCGGCTGCTTTAATTTTATCCATTATTTCTTCCTGGGGGCGGGGCTTGATAATAGGTATGCATTTCCCGGGGTAGTTTTTGGCTCCTGCCAGGCCGATTTCATATAAAGATGTCCCCGGTCCGTCGCCGGTCATAGCAAGTATCCCACCCTTTTGCGCCCCTTCCAGCCAGCTGTTGACCAGCTCTTCCTCCGGCAGAGAATGATTGAGATTCATCCCTGCTCCGGCTACCGCACCAAGAATTACAGGCTGCGCAAGCTTTACCCCAAATAAGTCCGTTGTTAAATCCGGTTCACCGACATCATGCAAAGTACGCAGATTGAGTTTTAATTCTGCCAGAGCCTGAAAGTTATTAATAAAGGAAGCACCCGTTCCCGCACTTCCCATTCCGGGCAGCTGCCCCCGGCATACCACACCATTACAAACCGGACATACCTTGCAGATAGGAGCCAGTTTCTCCCGGGCATTATTCCGAATATCCTGCCAATTCATATAAATCCTCCTTCGTTTAATAGAATCGGTATAATTTAGTATTCTAAATGAAGGGGAGAAAATCCTTTTCTAAAATAAAGAACGGATTTTTTTTCGTTTAACGATGAGTATTTCCGGGTACAAAACTATTAGATCATCATTACCTTACGAAAAAACACAAGGAGGAATTTTGATGTTTACCACCAAAAAATTATTGGATTTTAGTATTGCGGCAACTGACGGCAGAATCGGCTCGATAGACGATTTCTATTTCGATGATGAAAAATGGACTGTCCGCTATTTAATTGTTGATACAAATAACTGGCGGCCGGGCGGAAAAGTACTGGTATCACCGATTTCCTTTGATCAGGTGAATTCTGAAGAGAAAACTATCCAATTATTTTGTACGAAAGACATGATAAAAAACAGCCCCCCTATCGATACGCAGCTGCCACTATCCAGACAAAAAGAAATCGAATACAGCCTCTACCATAACTGGGGTCCATACTGGGTAGGCCCGGAAGCCTGGGGGGGTTATGCCTTTCCCATTGATTTGCGTGACAGGGTAGAGTCCCAGATCAAGGAGATGAAAGAAAAATCCGACATCCACCTGCGCAGCATCAAAAAAATAACAGGCTATAAAATTAAAGGAAAAGATGGTCAAATGGGACATGTCGCAGATTTTGCCGTAGATGACAAAACCTGGAGAATTAAGTTTCTGGTCGTAAATACCGGTAACTGGCTGCCGGGGAAACATGTGATTATTGCACCGCAGTATATCCGGAATATCAATTGGGAAGACAGTAAGATCGAGGTGGACTTGACCAGAGAAATTATCGCTAATTGCCCGGAGTATAAAGCTCCCCATACGGAGGACGTTAAACCGGGACCATTTTACATTTATTGGGAATAAGGGCCGGGCGGACCGCTTTTCCTGTATATCCGTAAATTCCCGCTGTCCGGGTGAAGAGGATTCTCGATGAAATAATATAAAAGGGATAGGGATTGTCTGTTATTTTCCCCTTGGGGGACAAGATGGAAAAATAACAAGACATTTCCCTTCCCAAAACTAAACGCTTAATTAAATACTATTTTTCCCTGCTGATTTCAAGGCAGCTGTGATCCGTCAAAAAAGTCTTCATCTAAAGGCAGTTCATTGCCTATTTTCGTCAGCTCTACTTTTGTAAAACAGTACCGGTAAAAACCACCGGGCCCTCTTTTACCGTAAAATTTTTCCGGCAATAATTTAATTCCTGTTTCATCCAGATATAAATCCATCAGTTTATTATTTTTGCTGTCATAAACAGAGTACCTGTACTCCTTAATTTCCGGAAATAGATAGATGAGATTCATGGCATGGGCAGCCGCCCACTGCCATATTTCATTTTTAAAGGTGATCGACCCGAAATCAGGAACAAACTCAACATAAAGACTGCCTTCGTTTTCCGTAAAGCTTACTTCACATTTGCGCAGTTTAGAAAAATGCTTTTCACTAAACATCTCTATTCTGCCCTTGATAAAATTGTTTAAAGTCTCCGCTGCCTCGCCCTGCACGCTAAAACTGGCGTTATTCAGGCAGCCCGTTACGTAAAGTATGCTGAAAATCAGCAAAAAAGCTAAGGACTTCTTCAGTTTAAAAACCCCCAAATACAAATTGGCATCTTTTCCGGTCAAAAACATTTCTTCCCTTCGCCATTTCTATTTTCATTATGACCAAAAAATATTTTGTTATGTGTAATTTGGCAGGCTTAATATATAAACAGACGGAATTACACTTTATTTGTTTCACATTTTTCCCGGCAAGCAAGAAAAATTTTGGGCTTAATGCCGGTAGATATCCCCCCATAAAAAAAACTCAGACCGGCTATTGATCTAAGTTTTTATTAAACAGCCTGCGCCTTTATTGACCCCGCAGGGCATCTTCCAAGGTATCATGAAATTCAAATATTTTATCAAACCTTGTTTTTCTGATGATCTGCATTACTCCGGGATTCCCATTGGTAAAACGGACCGCACCGTTATGATTTAAGGTCATCCGCAGGGTAAAAACTACGACACCTAAAAATGCACTGTCAATGAAATCTACACCGGTTAAATCAAAAACAAAATTATAATAGCCTTCATTCCACAAATCTTTGATTTTTTCTTTGAGCTGCAATGATTTTCTTGCGTCCATCCGTCCTTGCACAGTGATAACATAAAAATCTTTTGGTCTGCCTGCCCTTGAATTCGTAATCATTTTTTACCTCCCCTATCCTATACTTAATTTACTTTGAAACCGGCGACTTTAACCTGCAGTTGTTCAGCTATTGCTGCTTCCCTCTGAGCAAGGGAAGCAATTTCACTAAAAGAAGATGCCTGCTCCTGGGTTGCAGCCGTTACTTCTTCCGATGCACCGGCCGTTTCTTCCGCCAGGGAAGCGATATAATCGATCAGGTTAACGATTTCGTCCGAACTGGCAACTTCATCTTTAGTAAGCTCCGCAATACTCTCCGTACCGGTAAGGGTCATTTCTACCGCCTCCACAATTGAATTGAAAATTACCCCCATTTCCGAAACGACCCGGGAGCCGCCCTCAACAACTTGCTGGCTGTTCAGCATAGAATCTGCGGTTTTACCCGTACTATTCTGGACCTCTGCAATAAGCTTGGCTATTTTATCCGTTGCCTCACCCGATTCTTCCGCCAGCTTCCGGACTTCTTCCGCAACAACAGCAAATCCCCTTCCCTGCTCTCCGGCCCGGGCTGCCTCAATAGCTGCATTTAAAGCCAGCAAATTTGTCTGACCGGCAATGGCGGAAATCGTTTCAACAATTTTACCGATGCTCCGGGAATGTTCGTTAAGGATTGTTACCTGCTCAACGGCTTCCCTTACTTCTGCCTTAATTTGGGCCATTTGCGTAATGGTTTTTTGCACACTCTCCTTACCGTCCTCTGCTTTTTGCGCAACATTCCGGACAGTGTTTTTGATATCATCCGCTAAACTTTCCGTCATTTGAATCATGGACGACAGCTCCAGTAAAGTCTTAGAAGCATTTAAGACATTGCTATTTTGTTTTGTATTGCTCTCGGCTACGTTATTTATCGAAGTAACGATTTGGGAAGTGACCCTTTCCAATTGCACGGTCATGGCCGACAAATTTCTGCCGGAAGCCGTAACTTCTTCCCCTGAGGACTGAATTTCTTTAATCAGCCGGCTGTTTCTGGTAATGGATGAATTAATGGCCCGGGCTAACTGGCCTATCTCATCTTCATTGTAAATAAGGGCATTTTGGGTTAAATCCCCTTCAGCCATGGCAGCCGATACCTGGACCAGTTTGTTAAGGGGCTTGATCACTAAACGGTTGGCCAGCAATAAAACAATACCCGTCACAACCACCAGATTAATTACTGTGGACATTAAAACCGCATAGGTTCCGGGAATTAATCCGGAAGCATTGATGAGATTATAGAGATAACTGGCTACAACAGGGCCGAATAGCAGGGCAATTATTGTAGCTATGGCAAATTTTGTACTGATACTCCTTTTCACACCTCCGATCCCCAGACTGTCCAGCTTCGTATTCAGCTGTTTAGTGATTGCTTTGGTAACATTAAGCGTAGACTTTTTTTTCACGTTCTCTCACCCATTCTTTCTGTAATTTATTAATTCTCCAGATCATCCTCAATCAGTAATGCTCCGAAGATATTTTTGGTCTTTTCACAATAGCCTTCGACAATCGTAAGAAATTTACTGTTACAGATTTCTTCTACTTGCTGTATATAAAAAGCCTTATTGGCTTCCAGGATTTTCTGCCGGATAATCTTTACGTCCTGCTTTCCCTGCGGCTCTGTCCATAAATATTCTTCCAAAGGTGAAAAGGCGCCGTTTAGAGAAAAAGTAATAATATTGCGGTTTACTTTTACCCAGGCTTCTTCCGGGCCTTTACCAAATATCTTCTTGTGATTATTAATGAGAGATTTCCGGAATTCCCTTTCGATTTCTGCTACACATTTCCTCCTCATCTGAATCACCTCTCATAAAGGATATTAAGTTTAAAAAAAGCACACTAAAACCCAGAAAGTTTTAGGTGTGCTTAGTACCTCATGAATACTCCAGCCAGCCAACTTAAATAAATGATAGGTGATACTCGTAAATAGCATCACCCATCCGTTGATTTATTTTTAACCGATCCTCCCGTGAATTTACGCCATTTTTATAATTATTTCGACACATTTTTCCAAATTCCTCCTATATATCGCAAATATGTGCTGGATGGTTAGAAATATGTAACAAATGTCCAAAATAAAAGGGCCGCCTCTCTTCCGGATATTACCTGTTTCCGAGACATGTCCCCCCAATGCACAATAAAAGGGACATACCTTCAGGAAGCATAGAACCGGTGTAGAAAGCAGGATAAAGGCTTCCTGCCCCTTACCTCTCGTTTCTTGCCTCACTTGAATGTATGTCCCCGATTAAATCAGCAGATTCTCGGAAGAGGATCTCCCTCCAGCATATGTAATACCCGTAACGTCCCCAGTTCTGTTTCCATGACCACTTTCGACGGATGAGATTCCGTCACCTCGCCAATAATACTGGCCTTCTTGCCTAGCGCAAATTTTCTGATTTCATCCCTTAAGAGCTGAGCATCTCTGGCTGCCGCAACTATGATAACTTTACCCTCATTGGCCAGGTATAACGGGTCCAGGCCCAGCATGGAACATGCCCCTTTTACCCGGGAATCGACAGGCAGGACTTCTTCAAATATCTTAATGCCCAGGCCGGCCTGCTGAGCCAGTTCATTCAATGTTGTCGCCAGCCCGCCCCGGGTTGGATCCCGCATACATTTAACGTTGCCGCTGACGGCAAGTATTCTTTCCGTAAGATAATTTAAATAAGTACAGTCACTTTCCAAGGGAGGATCAAAATTCATCCCTTCCCGGGCGGCCAAAACGGCAATTCCATGATTACCAAGGGAACCGGTGACAATTATTTTATCGCCGGGCAGGATCTTCTGGGGTCGCAGATCTATATTGGGGCTTACTATGCCAATACCGGAAGTATTGATATAAATTTTATCGCAGGCTCCATGTTCAACAACTTTCGTATCCCCGGCAACAATCTGTACACCGGCCTCCCGGGCCGCATTGCCTAAAGAGGACATCAGCTTGTCTAAAGTTTCCATAGGCAAACCCTCTTCGATGATCAATCCCAGGGTGAGATAAAGAGGCTTAGCGCCCATCACGGCCAGATCATTGACTGTACCGCAGATCGCTAATTTTCCGATGTCTCCTCCCGGGAAAAAAATGGGATTTATGACAAAAGAATCTGTGGTAAAAGCCAGCTTATGGGGCGAAAACTTAATTAGAGCAGCATCCAGTTCCTGCTGTAAATAGGCATTGCCAATATTTTTTTGAAAAATATGCCGGATCAGTTGCTGTGTTTTTAACCCACCTGCCCCGTGGGCCAAGAGTATTTTATCATCGGCCAATCATTTCACCCCCTGAATAATAAAAACTTGCCGCACATGCTCCTTCTGATGATACCATACAAGGGCCGACAGGGGAACCGGGCGTGCAAATATTTTTAAAAAGGCCGCAATCCTGAGGGTATTGCTTGCCTTTGAGAATCTGACCGCAGATACAACCTGAGGGAGCTACTTTGACCGCAACATCTTCCAGCTCAAATCTTTTCAGCGCATCCAAACCTTGAAATTCCGGTCTCAATTCTAAGCCGCTTGCTGCGATCAGACCTAATCCCCGCCATAAAGCCTGCGCGGGTGTAAAATATTTATTGATTAATTCCCGGGCAATCATATTTCCTGCTGCTTTAACACCCCGGCGATATTGATTGTCCACCTTGTATTCCTGCTTTTTTAACTGCCGGGTCAGAAGATAAATGCTTTCCAGAATATCCCCGGGTTCAAAACCCGCCACAACACAGCCTTTCTGATACTCCCGGGGGATAAATTCGTAGGGCACGGTCCCGATAATACTGCTGACATGTCCGGGCAGCAAAAAGCCGTCAACTTTTGTTTCTTGATCAAGGAGTAATGACTGCAACGCCGGAATGACTAATTTATGAAGACAGACCACACTAAAATTAGCAAGTTTTGACCCAACCGCTTCCTCTACGGCCAGAGCAACGGTAGGAGCAGTGGTTTCAAAGCCCACACCAATGAAGACAATCTCTTTATCCGGATTATTCCGCGCAATATTAACTGCGTCTAAAGGAGAGTAAATCATTCTGATATCCGCACCTTGAGCCTGCATTTCCTGGAGACTTCCCGTTGATCCGGGAACCCTTAACATATCGCCGAAAGTAGTTATAATCACAGCAGGATTTTGAGCCAGGAGTAATATTTTCTCAATATCCTGCTGATCTGTTACACATACCGGACAGCCCGGACCGGAAATAAGCTCAATATTAGGAGGTAAAAGTTGTTTTAGACCGGCCCGGGCGATAGCCACCGTATGGGTTCCACACACTTCCATCAATCTGATCCGCCCCGGAATCTCTATTTTTTTCAGGAGACTTTGCACCGTATCTTTACTCATTTTCAATTGCAGCATAATACTCCTCCCACAGTTGTAAAGTTTCCTGAGCTTCAACAGGGTCTAATTGCTGGATGGAAAAGCCGGCATGAATTAAAACATAATCCCCTTCCTTTACCTCAGGTGTCAGAGCCATATTAATCCTAAATGTAGTCCCCTCCAGATCTACCAGCGCCCAGGGTTCTTCAATCTTTAATACTTTGGCCGGAACTGCTACACACATTCGCTATTCTCCCCCCTATTACTGCCTGACCTAGACTTAACCCTCCGTCATTAGCAGGAACCTGGTCATGAACGATCGGTTCGAAGCCCTGATCTTGCAAGAGTTTAATCGTTCGTTCGACAAGTAATTTATTTTGCATGACACCGCCGCTTAAAACAACTTTTAGAGACGGCAGCCTTGCACCAAGCCGTAAACAAACAGCTAAAATCATCTCTGCCACAGTAAAATGAAATTTAGCCGCAATTACTTCTTTTCTAATTCCCCGGGAAATATCTGCAATAAGTTCAGGCCACATTTTTCCCGTAGAGATTATGAATGATCCGTCCTCCTGCTTTACCAGCTCATAGTGATAGTTTTCACCGGCATAACCGGCAGCAGCATTTTCTTCCAGTTCTATTGCTGCCTGCCCCTCATAATTCACCTGTGAACAAATGCCTAATAAACCGCTGACTGCATCAAATAATCTCCCGCAGCTGGATGTCAAAGGACTATTAAGCCCGGCATCAATCTGCTGCATGATGAATTCCGGATCCTCAATCTTAAAATCAGCTAAAGACCGTATTGTTTCCCGGACACCTTCTCGGCCTAAATACTGATACAAATAGCTGACAGCCATCCGGGGCGGGAATTTAACGGCCGTCTCCCCGCCGGGAAGAGGGACATACTCTAAATGAGCCACCCTGGTAAAATCACGGAAATCCCCGATCAAAAATTCCATGCCCCAGATATGTCCGTCGGTCCCCAGCCCCGTACCGTCACAGATAACGCCCAAAACAGTTTCGTCCAGTCCATGATCGGCCAGGCAGCTGGCCAGATGGGCATGGTGATGCTGAACCTCAAGTACAGGTTTGCCCAGTTCTTTGCCCCATTTATGGGAATTGTACCGGGGATGAAGGTCCACAACCAATACTTCCGGATTGATATCAAGATATTCCTGCATTCTGGCGGCAGTGAGAATATATTCATTTAAATTTTTAAAATTATCCAGATCACCCATATGCTGGCTTAAAAAAGCTTTTTTTCCTTTCGTGAGACAAAAAGTACTTTTTAAATCACCGCCGCAGGCCAAAACGGAGACCTGATCCGGTATTTCCACCGGCAAAGGGACATAACCTCTGGCCCTGCGGTAAAGCTGGGGTTTTTTATTGATCATTTTTACCACGGAATCATCACATCTGTTATAGATTTCCCGGTTATGGATTAAGAAAAATTCGGCAATTTCCTGCAATTCCCGGAAAACGTGATCATCTTGATAGATTAACGGATTGCTGCTGCTATTAGCGCTGGTCATCACTAGGAGTTCCAATTCTTTCTCAAAAAGCAGCATGTGTAAAGGAGTGTAAGGCAGCATTATTCCTAAGGTATTTACTCCCGGAGCTAAACTGGAAGGTAAATGACGGGGCTTCCTCGGTAAGATAACGATGGGAGCCTGAGGACTATATAAAAGTTCTATCTCCTCCTGGCTAAGATAGCAGTACTTATTCGCAATATCAATATTCTTGGCCATAACGGCAAAAGGTTTCGCTTCTCTTTTTTTACTCCGCCGCAATTTGTTTACGGCCTGGACATTTTTCGCATCACAAACCAGGTGATAACCACCCAGTCCTTTAACGGCTAAGATATAGCCATTTAATAATAAGTCGGTAACGGTTACACCGGTAACGGCTTTGCCGCTATTATCAAAGAGGCTTAATCTGGGCCCGCAGACCGGGCAGGCATTAGGCTGGGCATGAAAACGGCGGTTTAAAGGATCATAATATTCACTTGCACACTGGGGACACATCGCAAAATTGGCCATGGTCGTTTGGGGACGGTCATAAGGAACACCTTTGATAATGGTGAAGCGGGGTCCGCAGTTGGTACAATTTGTGAAAGGATATTGATGCCGCCGGTTCCGGGGATTCAGTACTTCATTATAGCAATCCGGACACACTGCCAGATCGGGAGAAATCAGAACCTCCTGTTCTCCTCCCCCCCGGCTTTCAATAATAGCAAAATCTTGATAGGAGTCTATCCGGGCTTCACTGATTTTATGTTCTTTAATGACTGCCTGCCGGGGCGGATTATTTAACAATTCCTCTAAAAAGGTAGTCAGGTCGGAGGGATATCCTTCGGCATGGATTACAACACCTTGCGAATTGTTTAAAACCCAGCCCTTTATTTTATATTTATGGGCAATTGTATAAACAAAAGGCCGGAACCCTACCCCCTGAACAACACCCTTAATTTCAATCCTTTTGGCCTCCATTGACCATCATTCCTTCCAACCATTCTATCCAGACATTTAAGCCCTGTTCTTTGACTGCCGATACTTCAAAGACCTGAACTTTAGGATTTATTTTCTTCAGATCTTCATAGAATAAATCTAAAGAAAAATTACTGTAGGGCAACAGATCCATTTTATTTAGAATACAAACCTTAGCCCTTGTAAAAATAGTTGGATATTTGGCAGGCTTATCACTGCCTTCTGCGATGCTCAGTATTACGACTTTAGCATCTTCGGCTAGCTCAAAGGTAGCCGGACACACTAAATTTCCGACATTTTCGATCATAATCAAATCCAGATTAGCTAAGTCGAGCTGGTCTACAGCCTTTAAAACCATCTTGGCATCCAAATGACAGGTCCCTTTGGTTTCGATCTGCACAACAGGAACATTGAGCCGGGCAATTCTGTCGGCATCCCGGGTTGTCAGTACATCTCCTTCAATCACCCCTACCTTGTACTTCGTTAAAAGCTCCGGCAGGCTATGCTCTAAAAGGGTAGTCTTGCCGGCCCCCGGCGAACTGATCAGATTGATTACTCTGACATTATTTTCGACAAATTTCACCCGCAATTGTGCAGCGATTTCATCATTTGCTTTTAAAACCTTGGTCTCCAGCTTAACCTGGGTCATGGCTCTTTTCCTCCTTCGCATCGCCTTCAATATAATCCACATAAAATTCATTGCCTTGAAACATTTCTCCACCCAGATGAGAACACTGGGGACAAGAATAACCATAAGCTTTCCATTTAAACTCATGGTTACAAGAATCACACCTAATTAAGGCCGGTATTTCCTGGTATAAAAGCTGTGCCCCGGCTAAAACAGTATCCTGAGCCGAGATCTCAAAACCGAACTGCAAAGCATCGGGAACTATGCCTACTAATTCCCCGCCCACTACAGAAACAGCCGTCACCCCCGTTAAATTGTTCTCCTGAGCCGACTGACATACGATCTGAATTATATTCTGTGCCAAAGCTAATTCATGCATGCATATTCCTCCGTAAGACCTCAGGTCAACCGTACTTATACTGTGTCACCTTATCCTGTTCTGCCGCCTTTATTGGTCAGACCGGACTTATATACGAGATACCGGTCAGGAGAAGCTCCTGCAGCCATACTCTGTGCCGGTTTTGTTCTTATGACAAATTTACCCACAAGCTAATCTGTCCAACAATCTAACCCGAAGGCAGAATCCAACCAACCATCTTCACCCACAAGCATTGGACAGTTCGGCCAATATCAGCTCGCAAACTTCCGGCACTGCTGCCTCTACTTGGGGCGTCAGGCTCTCACTAAATGTTAACACATCTTCGACCTCTATGGCAAAAATAACCAGTTTATCCGGAAGGCTGACTCCCAGCTGCTCCCCCAACTGCCAGGCCGTATATAAATTAATGTCATGCACGGAAGCCAACCGCTGGGAAAAGGCCAGGTCATCCTTATTCAGCTTATAGATATCCCCGGCCTTCCCTCCTTTGGTTTGAATCGCATCAACCAATACTGCAGTTTCATAGCCGGCCAGTAATTCCAACAAATTAAAACCGGCTAAAGTTGCTTCCACAACCTCAACATCCGGGTTCACTTTATTTTTTAATATCCCGGCAATTTTGTTACCTACACCGTCATCGGATAAGATGGGATTCCCCAGTCCTACTACAAGAGATTTTTTCATAAATCCTCCATTTGTTTTTAGAAATGGCATGACACAGGGGCCGTTCCCTGCAAATTCTTAATCCCTAAATGTGATAGCTTCTGCCGGGCAGACAACAACACAGCTTTGACAGGTTAAACATTCCGGAACAAGCTCACGATTGACATGGCAGGTATTATCATTTAAATAAAGTATTGACGGCGGGCAGGATTTCACGCACTCCCCGCACCCTGTACATTTCTCTTTACTCACATATATTTCTACCATAATATTATACTCTCCTTTCTATTTTAAAAAAAGTTCCGGGTTCATAGTTTATAATTCATAGTTTATAGAGGATAGATACCGGTTCTTAGTTGGTTAGTGACTATATTCAGTCCGGACATGGGTATGTTTCCAATTCTCAATTATAAAGTCGGGAGTGCCTTTAGTGAGGAGTGAGCATAGCTCACATCTTAAAAATAATTACGAAAAAAGATAGGCACTCCCAAACTTTTATCCAGCTAATCATCTACCTATTTATTAAATACGCCGGTTTTTCACCATTCCAGATCCATAAGCTTCTGACCGTTAGGATCATAAACTCTGATCATTAAAGGCAGCTTCCCGGGCAGGGTATGGGTCGAACAGCCAAAACAGGGGTCATAAGCCCGGAAGGCCATTTCAATCATATTTTTTGCGGCTTCGTCGACCTTACCGTTTTTAATCAGCCCTTTGGCCGCTTTGTCCACGGAAATATTCATCGCACCATAGCCATGAGCACTGGCTACTACTAAATTAGCCTTTTTAATCAGTCCCCGCTCATCTGTTAGATAATGGTGCATTAAAGTCCCCCGGGGGGCCTCCACAATCCCGATCCCTTCTGTGGGCGTCTCGGTAGGGATCGCTCTGATTTCGGTACTGGTTATTTCGGGATCCTGGGATAATTCCAGGAGCCTTTCCGCGGCATACATTACTTCCACCAGCCGCGCCCAGTGATGGGCTAAAGTGGCTTTGCCGGGTTTAGAGCCTAACGTTTTATACATTTCCTGATAAGCCTTATTGGCCCTGGCCGTTGCCATGCCGTCGGCTGCATTGAGTCTGCCCAGAGGTCCCACCCAGACTAAGCCGCTTTCAATACCGTCAACCAGACCCTGCCAGCCTACGTTTTTCAGATAGGGGAATTTCAGATAAGACCAGGGCAGAACATGCTCGGCAAAATAGTTGTTATATTCACTGGCCTGGAATTTGGCAAATTCCTGACCGTTGGGATCGGTAATCCGCATTACGCCGTCATAAAAATTAACATGGTTATTTGCATCGACCATCCCCATGGAATATGGATTGAGACTGAAGGCCTCACTTAAAATTAAATCTACATAGTCTTTATTTTTCAGAACCACATCGTTAAAGATGTTGAGGGAAACTTCAGCAAAATCTACCAGGGAAAGGGCCATGCTTTCCACCTGCTGCCGTTCTTCTTCCGTTATGGCCTTGCTCAGCCCGCCGGGCAGCCCGCAGACAGGATGGGTGGCCTTTCCGCCGATCATGGCCTGAATTTTTTGGGCATAAGAACGGTGTTTGATCACTTCCTGGCCCGTTTCCAAACCTACTTTCGCAATTACACCTAAAATATTCCTTTCTTCTTTAGGAGCACCGGGTCCGACAACAAAGTCCGGAGCAGCCAGGGCATAAAAATGGGCGATATGGGAATGAAGCATATGGGCATTATAAAATAATTCCCTGAGTTTTTTCGCCGCACCGGGAGGATCTACATGCCAGACAGCATCTAAGGCTTTGGTGGAAGCAAGGTGATGCGCTTCCGGACATACTCCGCAAATCCGGGACGTAATCCTGGGCATTTCTTCCGCCGGACGGCCTTCACAGAACTTTTCAAAACCCCGCAGCTCCGGAATTTGCAAATATGCCTGTTCAACATTACCTGCATCATTGAGAAAAACTTCAATTTTACCATGCCCCTCCAGTCTGGTTATGGGATCTATGGTGATTCTGGTGCATGTTGCCATGTTATTTACCTCCCTTCTTGTAGTCAAAAATCAGTGATTTTGGTAAACCGAACCGATAGACCGTACCTGCCGGGTCTTCCCAGGTGGCAGCCAGTTCGGCAGCATTTTTCTCGTCCTTAACATCCATAATACTGGCAATGGCATTCAAAAGCTTGGCGCCTTGATCGCTGACCTTTTCCGAAGGACCGTAACAGCCCCGGCAGGGCATATTATTGTTCGTGCAGCGATGGCCGCAGCCGTCTCTGGTAACAGGGCCGCAGCAAACCAGGCCTTGTTCCAGCAGACATTTTTTCGGATCGACAATCACTTCAAAGGGACGCTTAAATTCCACGATCTTCTTTTCGGTCTTTTCCCGTTCACAGGTATCACAAAGGGATTTGGTACCGCCGATAACACTTCCTTTCGGCGGGAGATTACCGGTTATGATGGCTTCCACCGCCGTCCAGATCGTTTCCGGAGTAGGCGGACATCCCGGTACATAGTAATCAACATCTACCACCTGATCCAGGCTCCACACCCGCTCATAAATCCGCGGTAAATGCAGATCCCCTTGCGGGCCGGGATAATTTTCAGACGGGCGGATATCTTCCTCATTTACAGTTGTAGCCGTTTCCCGGTAAACCGTATTAAAGATTTCCTCTCGGTTGGTAAAATTGGCTAAACCGGGAATTCCTCCCCAGGCCGCACATGCGCCGAAAGCGATCATATATTTTGATCTTTCCCGTAAGGCCCTGGCGATTTCCTCCTGCTCAGAGGTTCTGACAGCACCGTTATAGAGACAGACATCAATGGAGCCGGGCTCCATTTTATAAAGGTCCTCATATTTAAAATCCATGGCAATGGGCCATAAAACGATATCGGCAACTTCGGCAATATTGAGAATTTTTTCATCGGTATCTAAAATAGCAACATCACAGCCTCCGCAAGCCGCAGCCCAGTAAATAGCCAGTTTCAATTTATCAGCCACAGCTGCACCCCCCCTTCTCGGAAGCAGCCGCCGCTTCCTGGGTAGCTTGATGAACTTGGTGGGCAACAGTATCCAATTCATCCCCGGTTTTTTTCTGATAAGGACCCACTTTCCGGATATCCTCTACCATTTGTTCAACAATTTTACCGAATTTTTCGCCTTCCGAAGCTGAAACCCACACCTGTTTAAACCTTTCCGGTTCAATACCGATCTGTGTTAATAATTTGCTGATCAGAGGTGTCCGTCTTAAAGTTTTGATGTTTCCGTCGACATAATGGCAGTCACCGGGATGGCAGCCGCTGACCAGAACCCCGTCTGCTCCCTGCTGGAAAGCTTTTAAAATTAAGCTGGGTTCTACCCTGCCCGAACACATAACCCGTACGATTCTAATATTGGCAGGATATTTTAACCGCGATGTTCCTGCTAAATCTGCCCCCGCATAACTACACCAGTTACAAAATATGCCGAGGATTTTTGGTTCGAATTTTTCGCTCATGCCAGCACCCCCTCAATTTGGGCTAATAATTGATTATCGTTAAAATGGGAAACCTTAATCGCTCCTGACGGACATCCGGCCACACAGGTCCCGCAGCCTTTACAGACCGCTTCATTTATTTCCGCTCTGAGCGTAGTTTCGTTAAGCTTAATTGCCCGGTACGGACAGAGCCCGATACAGACCCGGCAGCCGGCACACTGCTCGCTGTCCACCGAGGCGGATATCGGAGAAATTTTAACCTTTCCGGTGGCAATTATGGACAGTGATTGAGAGGCGGCAGCCGAACCCTGCGCCACTGAATCAGGAATGTCTTTGGGTGACTGACAGCAGCCGGCTAGATAAATACCGTCCGTTGTAGTCGTAACGGGATCCAGCTTGATATGTGACTCGAGGAAAAAGCCGTCGCCGCTTCTGGAAATCCCCAGGGTCTGGGCAACTTTTTCCGCATCCGTCCTTGGTTCTAAAGCGGTATTTAAAATCACCATATCGACAGGAATTTCCCGGTATTGACCCAGCAGGGTGTCTTCGGCCTTGACGACCAGCTGCCCGTCTTTTGGGGCGACTTCCGCACCTTTACCCCGGATAAAATGTACGCCTTCCTCCTGCACCCGGTTGTAAAATTCTTCATAGCCTTTACCAAAAGTACGCATATCTATATAAAATTCATATACCTCGGCATCCGCCGTATGATCCTTAACCATATGGGAGAACTTCACCGAACTCATACAGCACACCCTGGAACAGTATTTATTATAGTTTTCATCTCTGCTGCCGACACAGTGGATAATCGCGACACTCTTAGGATCCGTCCCGTCGGCTAAAACAATATGACCGGAAGTAGGTCCGGAAGCATTGGTCATCCGTTCAAACTGTAAACCGTTGATCACATTGGGTAAACGTCCGTAACCATATTGAGGGGCCCGCTTGGCATCGAATAAATCAAAACCGGTAGCCAGGATAATCGAGCCAACCTGTAATTCATGAATTGTTTCCTGCTGGTTGAAATTAATGGCCTTGCGCCCGCAGGCTTTAACACAGGCTAAAGTACATTTCTTACGGGTTAAGAACAGACAGTTTTGGTCATCGATAACAGCTTTTAAAGGCACTGCCTGGGGAAAAGGAATATAGGCGGCACTCCGTTTACTCAACCCTTCATCAAATTCATGATCAATGCGGTTTTTCATGATACAGGCATTTTGACAGTCTCCGCAGCCGGTACATTTCTCATGGTTAATATAACGCGGTTTTTCTTTGACCGTTACGGTAAAGTTCCCTACGTAGCCGTCAACCTTGATGACTTCCGAGCTGGTTAAGAGCTCTATATGGGGATTTTGACCGACGTCAACCATCTTAGGAGTCAGTATACAAGCAGCACAGTCTAAGGTAGGAAAGGTTTTGTCAAATTTAGCCATATTGCCGCCTATGTACTGTTTCTGTTCAACGAGATAGACTTTATGCCCGGCTTCCGCTACCTGCAATGCGGCCTGAATTCCGGCAATGCCTGCTCCGATGACCATTGTGGCATCATTTACCGGCACTTCCCTTTCCTCAATGGCTTCATGCAATTTCACCCTCTTTACGGCACCTTTTATTAAGGACAGTGCTTTTTGAGTAGCTTCTTCCTTGTCCTTTGTCACCCAGGAAACATGTTCCCGGATATTGGCCATTTCCAGGAGATAACCATTCAGACCGGCTCCTTCCAGAGCTTTACGGAACGTCGGCTCATGCATTCTGGGCGAACATGCCGCGACAACAACCCTGTCGAGCCCTTTTTCCTTAATATCTGTCTTGATCATTTCCTGACCGGGGTCTGAACACATATACTTATAATCCTTGGCGACGACTACTTCATCCAGCTTTCCTATTTCCTCGGCAACCTTCGCACAGTTTACCACTCCATTAATATTAGAGCCGCAGTGACAAACATATACCCCAATTTTTTGCCTGTCCATTTTTTAGCTCCCTCCCTTAAACAATTTTTTCCAACACTTTTGAATTAGAGATGATGCCCTTTTTCAGGCCTAAGTGATTCTTATTAAGTCCCAGGGCTAAACCCATTAATTGGGTAAAATATGTTACCGGCAGAGCTTTACTGCGTTTATAGCGTTTATTAACCTGATCCTGGTAGGCATCAAGGTTTAACTGACACATGGGACAGGTAACAACTACCATATCTGCACCGGCCCCGCGGGCTTCTTCCAGAATTGAATCCACCATTTTAAAAGCCAGCTCCGGCTGGGTAGTTATTAAGCTTCCTCCACAACAGTGCGTCTTCTGACTAAAAGGTAATACCTTGGCTCCCAGTGCCTCCATTAAAAGATCGAGTCCCCGGGGATCTTCAGGGTCATCAAAGCCCAAAGGTCTGACAAGCTGGCAGCCGGAATAACTAACGACCTTCAATTCTTGCAAGGGTTTCGTGACCATACTTTGTACCTGCTCTAACCCGATGTCCTCAAGAATAACTTCTAAAAGATGCCGTACTTTAGGCATTCCTGTCAGGCGCAGGCCGACTTCACCAAAGATTTCCGTTACTTTTTCCCGGATCTCCTTGTACTTAATCATATTACTCTGAACCTTTTTCAAACTCATATAACAGGCATTACAAGGTACGATCAAATCTCCCCTGCCTTCGGCTGCTGCAATAGCTAAATTTCTGGCCGGCAATACTTGAGCCTGAAGCTGATTTAAAGAAGGGGTGATTGTCGCCCCGCAGCAATTCCAATCGGGGACATCCTTAAGTTCCATCCCCAGATTGCCGGCAACCCCTTTTACGGATTCATCATAATCCCTGGCTGAAGCATGCAGTGAGCAGCCGGGATAATATTGATACATCATCAATTTCCACCCCTCTCCTTAGCCAGAGCCAGGATCTTCCTGACCTGGCCTGTATTCGATATTGACGGCGGTAAAATACCTACTCGGCCTTTCAGAAACATTTTTATACCCAGGGGGGCAAATTCAAGAAGCTTGACCGGGCTGGTCTTAAAACTAAATTTAAGAATGAGTTCAGACTCGTTCATTCTGCCTCTTTTGGTAATTAAATCCTGAAACGAAGCATAAAAACCTGTGATGTCCCGGGCCTCTTTCACTCGTTCCTGGGCAGCCAGGGTCTTCAAAATGTACATAATATCCGTAAATTTAATCCCCCGGGGACAGCGGGCCGTACATGAATAACATGAGGCACATTTCCAAATATCCAGGCTTCCTAAAACCGTATCCCGCTGGTTGGCCCGGATAAGGGCAATCAACTTGCGGGGGGTATACTGCATGGCATGACTGGTAGGACACGACCCGGTACATGTGCCGCACTGCATACAGGCCATGATCTTTTCGCCGCCGGGATAACTCATTATTTCTCTTGTAAAATCTTGCATATCTCCGCCTCCTTTATTAAAATTTTCTTTATAATTCAGAAAATTCTTCCTGTTATTTAATCATACCAAAAATCACAGCAATGGTTTAATAAATATTTTTTATGATTTACTGAGGGTTTTTCTTCTAGAAAGAAATAGTTCATATGCAGTAACAATTACAGGTTTTGCGAAAAAAAGCACAAGAATTTACTCAATTATAACAAAAATTTATTTTCGTTATAATTAATATTTACCATTTTAAATTTATTACTGCACCAGCATCCGTTTTCTCTGTCCGGCATGACAAAACTACCGGATCAGGGAGCCGTCCCTGATCCGGTAGTTTTAATTTGATCGTTAACCTCTGCCGATAACCGGCAAGGTTTTATATTAAGCTTCTAATGATATTTCCGACTGATAATTCCAAAGCAATTCTGCCAGTTTCTCCCGGGAATTATATTTTTTGAATTTCACAAACTCTTCTCTCAGCCTATCCGTCATCTTTTCTCCTGCCTCTTTTTCACTTGTACCTATCGAGATAATAAGAGCATTTTCTTTATTATTCAAGTAACTAACCAAACACTGAACAGAATGTTTATGATCTTGAATATTCATATCGGCATAGCTTTTTGGGTCAACCTCGATATTATATACCTCATCATGATAAAGCCGCAGTTCGAAAAATACCTGGTTATCCCTGGTAACTAATCTTCCTTCCACCGGTGATATTAAAAAATCCCGGGAATTCAGCATATAATATGCCAGCGCCTCATCTACCTGTTTTTTGTCTAAGCCAAAATAATTCAAAATAATTCTCCCCTTATTAATTTACATATTATTCCAAATTATTCTTGGCCGCACCGGCGATATCCTGCCCTTTAAGGAAAATATTTCCGATATTTATCCCTTCTGCCTGGCCAGCGCCAGGAGGAGATCTACCATTCTCCCGTAGCTGTATATTCCTTCTCTCTGTAAATTTGCTTTGAGGTAAGTATCATTTATTTTTGAGGAAATTTTTTCTACAGGTCCTTCATACCGGTCCCAGAAATCACTGATATATTTTAAATCATCCCGGACACCCCGGTTATATTCTTGGGATAAATCCCGGTAACCCACCGGATTATATCTGTATAAAGCATTCATACTATGAATTAAGGCCAGTAAATTCCCTGAGTATTGAAAGTAAATGTCCGGATGCATCGTACAAGTTAAATAGGCAATAAAATTAGCCTCGTCCTCCCGGGCAAACCCCCTTTGATGAGCCATTTCATGACATGTGGTAGCAGGGAGCATCGGGTCAGGGGTCAAGGTATTGACGTTGGCCTCGGCGGTAAAAGGAAAATATACTCCTGAAATCCCCGTATAACACATCAGGTGGGAAAGAAACACCCCCTTGGGCCGGCCAAAATCCCCCCCGAGTTCCGGATAAATTGCTGCCGCTGTGCGGTACCCCTCTCCGGCCCGCGCAAAAACATCCCGGTCACCTGCAGGGTTGGAGGTTATCCCCTGATCATTTTCAGTAACAAATGGCCGTAACCGATTAACTTCACCAATGAGCTTCGTACATAATTCCTCCAATTCTTCCACCGACGAAGGCCTTACTTCCAGCCCGGCAATCTCTGCAAAAGGCTGGCGGTGATAATTCAACCCCCATAACAGGATAAACAGAAAATAGACCAAACTAATTCCCATAGCTGCCCCGCCGAGCAAGCTTTTAACCGGAATTTTTTTAAAGAAAATGGTCCTGATTATCACGATTATGCTGAAAAAAACCAGGAAAATAATGATTAATTCAGCAAGGGAAAAGGGCAGCAAGCCGGTCAGACGGCTTAGACCCCTGGCCAGATATTGATAAACGACCCTGGCATAATAGTCTTCGATTAATTCGGGCCGATAAGACAGCGAAAAAGAAATCAAAAATCCCAGGGGCAGCAAGGCAATAATAAAATATCTTTTCATTCTGTTTTAACCAACTCTCGTGATCGTTTTTACTGCTATTATAACAAAGTATAAAAGGCTACAATTGAACATTTTAACGATAAAACAAACATTTTTGAAAGTCATTTCCGAAAAGCGGAACACTAAGGAAATCGATCCTTTCCTAATTTATTATAATAAAAGAACACCATGGGTAATATTATTTCCCATAGTGTCCCTGAATTAAATTCCTTTTTCATCCAAAAGCTGCAGATCGTAGCGTTTAATAATATCAATGAGCTTAAGGGGGTATTTAGAATCGGTGGCATAACCGGCTCTCTTTAAAGCCCAGGCCCCCATTGTACTGTTATGCATAACCTCGCGGTAAGGCTCATAGCGGGCAGCGGTGAGCAGGAGCTGTTTATGATCATTCCAGCTTTCTTCCGGGTTATGATAGGCACGGAACTGGGCATCAACCCGGAAGGAATTGCCGTTGTATTCTTCCCAGGTATTGGATGTAATAGAGCCCGCCGATCCGGTGCCTTTAATGCCGAAAAGGTTATAAGACAACTGTCCTGTATACTTGTCTACAGGAGTTTGCTGACCCCAGCCTGTCTCCAAAATGGCCTGTGCGGTTTGCAAGGCGGCAGACATTCCTGTATTATTCTGGGATTTCACCGCTAATTGGGAAGCAAATCCCAGAAAATCATTTTTCGCTGTAACCGGCACGGGAGAATAAATTTTAGCCAGATATATTTTTACCGGTACCGCTTCACTGGTAATCTTTTCTCCTGCCGCAGTAGTACCTACAGCTTGAATTTTCCATTGACCGCTCTCCCCTGCGCCGGGTGTCCAGGTATATTCAGCCGCAGCATCATCTCCCCGGGCAATCACCTTAATCGTTTTATTATCGGTCGAAAGCAGCCTGTATTCAATAGCAGTAAGGGGTACATTTGCCACAGATTTTAATTTCACTGCTGCCGTGAGGATCTGATTAGGCCCTACACTCTCCAGAAGCAATTTCGCAGTCCCTTTTAACTGAACAGGAACAGCTTCCGTAACATGAGAATTACCTGCGGTATCCTTTACTCTGGCCAGGACTTCCCAACTGCCTGCTAATTCAGGGCCGGGGAACCAGGTATATCCTTCATAACCACGCTGGGCGAGGATTGTTTCCTGACCTGTGCCGCGATTTCTTAATATGTATTCCACCTGGGTAATGGGGAAGTTTCGGGATACCCACAAAGTAACAGGTTTCTCAATAACTGTCCCCTGTGCTACCCCACGCATGACAAGGCTTCGCTCAACAGCAGTATTTACTGTGATAACCGGACTTGCATAAACCTGCCCTAAAGAGTCATAGGCAGATACCTTGAAAGCAGTAGGTCCGTTATCCGTTACCTGGGGAGTCCAGGTAAAAGTACCCTGGGGATCCGCTTCTTCCGTCACCGTTATTTTTCCGGTATTGACATTGGTGACTTCATATTTTACATATTCGGCTAAAAAATTAAGATTGGCACCCAGGTCAACATGATCCTGGACAGTCTGCCCCGGTGTTACCCCTGTCAGGCTTACCTGAGGCGCAACAGCCAGCTCGATAGGAACAGCATTCCCGGCCAGGAACCCCCCGGACTGATCATATACCGCTGCCGTTAAAACCCGCCGCCCGTTATAGGCAGGATCGGGCAGCCAGCCGTACATACCTTGCAGATTATTGCCCCGGGCCACTACCGGACCCTTGCCCGTCTGCGGGTCCAGAAGCTGATAGCGGACCTCTGCAGCTCCCGCAGGCAGAATACTGTTCGTAGTCAACTGCAAATAGGTTAATCCGTTAACATTCTGCCCTGCTTTAACCATCGGTAAGCTAATATCAAAAAAAGGCGTAAACGAAACAGACGTGGCCGAATCAATATTAACCGTCCTGCTGCTATCGTCCCACTCTACCCGGACACCTAAAGCGTTACTGACCAGTCTTAAAGGTACAAAAGTCCGTCCGTCACTGAGTTTAGGAGGAACATCAATTAAACTGTAATTTGCCGTGCCTTCATTAAACTCTACCAGGCGGTTGTCAATTCTCAATAGAACCGACCGCTCTCCTTTAATGATCTGTACTGTGTTGGTTTCGGCGTTCCAATTGACAACTGCCCCCAGCCTTTCGGAAACAAAGCGGACCGGAACCAGAGTCCGTCCGTTTTCAATAAGAGGAAGAGGGGAGACATCAACCGGGTTCCGGTCAATCACCAGTTTAATATTTTCTGCCGCCCCAATAGGGCTAGAAGCCCCCAGCCCAATCATTACTGCCGTCAAAAATACGAGACTTTGCACACACCTCTTTAATTTTCCCATCAAAATATCTCCTCTTTTTTTCCTTTATTATATAATATTCGACGTTCTTTAGAATATAGTGACGTTTAATAAAGAAAAAAGTTCCCATAAAAATTAAAGCTAAAGGCATAATATCATCATTACCGCCTTTAGCCTTAATCTCTAAATAGCGTGCTTATCCCTGTTCCGTCTCCCTAGAGTCTTTCCGGCTCAGGAAATTCGGCACCAAAAGTATCCACACTAACCTTTTTCATTCTTTGATCCTCCAGCGGCTTGTCATTGGCTCCTGTTTTTACGCCGGCAATGGCATCAACTGTTTCCATACCCTCGATGACCCTGCCGAAAGCTGCATACTCCCCATCCAAATGAGATGAATTCTTGTGCATGATAAAAAACTGGGAACCGGCAGAATTAGGCATCATTGACCTGGCCATGGAAATAACGCCCCGTTCGTGTTTTAGATTATTCGGGACTCCGTTCATTTTAAACTCACCTTTAATGGCATATCCCGGTCCGCCTGTCCCCATGCCCAGAGGACACCCCCCCTGAATCATAAAGCCGGGAATTACTCTATGGAAAATAAGTCCGTCATAAAAACCCTGACCGGCCAGAGAAACAAAATTCTGTACGGTATTCGGAGCGATTTCCGGGAAAAGCTCCGCTTTGATTGTACTGCCATCCTCCATTTCAATTGTTACAACGGGATTTTGACTCATTTTATAACATTCCTTTCTTTAGTTTAGTTCATAGGTTATAGTTTATTAGTTTATAGTTTATGGGTTATGGGTTATGGGTTTGAGAACTGAGAACTGAGAACCGAGAACCGATAACTGAGAACCGAAAACTGCCTATTCGATTACCGTCATTATTTCACTCAGCTCTTTCCTGGGAGTGGGTTTAGGACTGACTGCCGGCTTACCCAGAGGGATCAAAGCTTTAAGCTGCCACTTTTCTTCTACACCCAGTATTTTTTCTATCTCCGGAGCAGCTATATTTGGTGCACACATCCAGCATGTACCGTATCCTTTGGCATGGGCAGTCAATAATATGTTTTGAATGGCTGCCCCGATACTCTGAATTCCTACATTGCCCCGCAGTCTTTGCACTTGTTCTTCCCGGTATCCTAAGGCTTTGAAAGCATCCTCCGAGAGATTCGTCCCGTAAGGCTCCATAAAAACTGCAATTGTAACAGGGGCCTGATTAAAAAAAGTAGAATAATGCTTGGCCCCTTTTAGCCGGGCGTGACCGGACTCTTTGATAATCTGATCAATCTTGGCAGACACGGCTTGAGCCATTTCATCCAGAACTTCTTTATTTTTCACAACAACAAACTTCCACATCTGCCTGTTGGATGCACTGGGAGCCCAGCGGGCAGACTCTATGATCTCAATGATATCTGCCGGGGGGATTGGTTCGTCCAAAAATTTTCTGATGCTTCTTCTATCCTTAACCGCCTCGCTAATATTCATGTTCTTCCCTCCTTCATGGTAATATATCCATAATCCTACTAATGAAATCTCACCTGATTATGCTATAATAAAACTTGTCTCCGCGGAAGGCAAGAAGCCTGCAGTATCTAGTTTAACCAATCAGTTTTTAACCAACACCGGACATAAGGGAGTTTGGGTCTTAGGACCTATGTCAGGCCATATTTAAATAGTGGAAGGCAAAATTTCTAAGCAGAGCACCCACCTGCGAGAGCAGGTTAAAAACAAATGGTTGACTTATACCGCGGGCCAAATAGAACTTCAACTTCTAACCTCCAATATGCGGGTTCACAGTTGACCGGCAGTGCACCTCATTGCCGGGGCACGGTGCAACTCCTGCAACCCGCTCCATACATATGTTTCTGCCCGGGCTATGCTGCTCTATTGCTACATTACGAACCTGCTTTCTAATCGGAAAAGCAGGTTTTTTCTAATTTTACTTATTAAGTAATTCCTTCTCAACATTAGTCAGATGATTCAACATTTTTTCCTGAACCAGGGCTTGGTCCCGCTTAATAAGGGCATCCACTATTTCCTTATGTTCACTCAGCGACTTTTGCGGCCGGGCAGGAATACTCAACGCTTGACAGCGGCTGTCGTTCAATAAATCTAATAAATCATGCATAACGCGCACAATTACTCTATTTCCCGAGGCCTCGGCAAGTTTCGTATGAAAATCACTATCCTGCTTAGCCAGGATGACCAGATCATCTTTGTTCTGCTGTAATGCATCCAGGGTTTCGATCACCAGCTTATTTAGGGAATAGATGTCCTCTTCGCTGCCCCTTTGACAAGTCCAAATTGCATTCTGGGTTTCCAGCAGTTTTCTCAGCTCAAATAAGTCCCTTAACGTATTATTTTCGATAAGATTTTTGCCGGCAAAATCTTTCAAAAGATTAGCCGACGATTCCTTTTCCGTTATAAAAACACCTTGCCCATGCTTAATTACGACCATTCCGGACGCTTCCAGCATCTTTAAAGCCTCTCTTAATGAGGTCCTGCTAACTCCCATCATCTCGGCTAAAGTGCGTTCCGCCGGCAGCTTATCTCCTGGTTTCAATTCTCCATGCATAATCGCAGTTGTGAGTTGCTTAATTATTCTTTCATACACATTGGACGGATCTTTTTTAATTGGTCCAAACAAAGCTGCCCCTCCTTTATTATTTTCCTCAAACTCTCCTTGTAAGTATAACCAAGATTTTCCCCTTATAAAATTCTTTCCAGCCTGCCTGTTCTCCTGCTAATCAGGTGCTAACTTTTTATTTAATATTTCCTATATTTATCTTAAACACTATTAACCCTTTCTTCATACCATAGAGTAAGGAGTCTTAGTAAGGGGGGAAACAATTTTTATGGACCAAAGTATCATCAAAGACTATGTAGCTGATGCCTCCACCGTTTTGAAACAATATCCGATTCAAGCGCTTTTTATTAAAAAATATCAATATAAAAGCAAAAAAGCAGTTTGGTTTGTCAAAACAAACCAAGCTAATTATGCGTTAAAAAGATATTGGCTTGATGATAAGCAGTGGAATACGATAATTTCCGCTTATAATTATTTAAGTAAAGAAGTAAATAACGTGGCTCCTTTGTTATCTACTAAAGACGCTAACCTTTGGACTAAGTATAAAGATAATTATTATATTTTAACAAATTGGGTGAAAGGAAGTACTCCCGATTACACCAATAATGAGGATCTTACTAAACTTACCCGGGGAATCGCCGAGCTCCATACGGCAGCTAGAAACTATCCGGCTGCAGATATGGAAAATGCCGATAAATACTTAGGGCGCTGGCCTTTAGATACCAGAAGAAAACAAGGATTACTGCTGGAATATAAATATGAAGCTGAAAATATCGGTACCCACAGCTTTGCTAAGTTATATCTGAAGCATTATCAAAGTTTCTTTGAAATTTATGAAGAGGTAGCGGAAGTTTTTGAACATCAGATCTATCAACAATGGGTAAAAAAAACAAAAGAGTACCCCTGTCTTTGTGTAAACGGTTTCTCTCCCCATAATTTTTCGTTAGGAGAGAAAAATATCTTATGGCTTTTGCATTTAGATAATATTTGCTTAGACTTACCGGCCAGAGACATTAGAAAATTAATACTTAAGACCATGTATATCAAGGAAAAATGGTGCCCGGAAACTTTTGCCCTGATCATGAAAAACTATTTAAATATTTTTCCTCTGGCCAAGGATGAACTCAAAGTACTCCTGGCAGAATTGAAATCACCCCATCTCTTTTTTAATGTCACCACGAATTTTTTCCTGAATCAGAAAGCAAACAGGGAAGCGGATTATTATAAAACACATCTCATTAAGACTTTAAAATTTGAACAGGGCAAATTAGACATATTATCTCGTTTCTGGCAACTCCTTTGAGCTTTTCCGCCTCGTATTCCGGATTTAAGGATTTTAAGAATCTAAGAAAAGGCATCTAACTTTTTAAGAGTTAGATGCCTTTGGTTTAGCTGTCAACCCGGACACTGTGCTGCATAAATTTCTTGCATCATTCTATACATATCCCTGACCATTCTTTGCACTTCCTGAGGCGGATAACCTGTTACAGGGCCCGGCGTGGGAGGCATAGGACCCGGGCAAGGATAATACGGATATTGCATGGGATACTGCATTTCCATCCCCGGATAATATGGGTATTCCATCCCCATATATGGATATTGCATTTCCGGGCCTTGGTATGGCATAGGATACTGAGGACACCCTCTATACATTCATCATCCCTCCTAAACTAATAATATTTATGATATTAGAATTCTTTTTCATCTCGCTATGCTTGCTCCTGCTCATAGATACACCTGATCATTTCATACATTTCCCCCAGAATTCTGTACATTTCTTCAAAAGTCATTTGCTGCGTAGGCATAGGCGTTGGCATGGGCCCCTGATATGGCGGATTCCACGTATCACCCGGCAGGGGTTGAAACCCGGGCTGCATGAACTGTCTATAAAACATTAAGAAATCCCTCCTTTCTATTACCTATTAACATCATATGCATTTAAGGAATAATAAGTTTTCAAAAACATTGATTAATATGGAAAACCGCCGTATGGATAATATGGATACGGTGGATATGGATAATAAAAGTACGGTGGTCCAGGTGTCAGCAATGAGAAAAAAAGCAGTGGAAACAATACGGTCCCCGGTCCTAGCTGTCTACTCATAGGATAACTTTCCAAATTATTCCTATACACAAGGAATCCCTCCTTTCTCCTGCTGCTAACATAATATGTTTCAGCAAATCAGAAAGAAGAAGACCATATCTTTTAAGATTATTTACTGATTATCTACGAAGGCTTCTTCTGAAAAATTCAGCCCTGCCCATTAATTAGCCGGACTTTCCTTATTTCTCCGACAAACCCGGTCTATCTAAGATTAGCGCCGGTTACTCAATGCCCTTCCTTTTTTTGTACAAGGAGATAAGCTAATTGGTTCTTCTTCTTAAAAACGGCATAATAATACTTTTCTGCTAAAATCGTGAAATGCTCCTTATCCTTCCAGGAATTATCAGGGCCAAAATATTCCTCCCCCCCTTGCTTATATTTAGCAAAATTCAAACCATAATGAACCAAATCATCATCGGGGAAATACTCCAGGGCAGATTCAAATAGCTCCAGTGCTTCGGTATATTTCCCCATTTTCAGCATCAGATCTCCTTTAACAAGATTTAAAGTAGGCGTTGAAGTACTAATCTGGGCTAAATATTGATGTACCAGAGGATTGTCGGTTTTCCAAAAAAAGATCACAGCAGCGCCTAAAGTTTCTAATTTGTTAATACATAAACTAAAATCAATGATTTTTTCCGCCCAATCCAGTAAACCTATTTCAATAAATTCCTTTAGCAACGTCCAGCATTGATTTAAATACAGGGAAATATCCTCGGCGCCCTTGAAATATCCATTAAGCAAATCCTGATAAACTTGGGCTGCAGATGACTCCAAAAATAATTTCAGGCTTTCTACGGACCTTACTAAAAGTAAGCTGTCATCTAATCCACAGGCGCAGAGAAAGATATTATTTAAAATCAGGCGGGGATTATTGATTAGATTGATATTCAATAACTCTTCCAGAGCCAGTGAAAAATAGCTATGATGTATGAAACAATAAGATTTAAAAAATTTCACAAAATCATGAGGTTCAAAATAGTTTAAGATCTCCAGACAGGCTGAATAATTACTCCAGAAAGCATAAGTATCCGCAAGTCTGAAATAGTCCTGGACCGTAAAATCATATGTTAAGATGCCGGTAAATACGCTGCTTTTTTTAAAGGTAGCCAGGGGAACAATTGCCTCTATGGCCTGGTCTCTTATTTCCCGATAACCCAGGGCTTTGCCGTATATCGTTAACGACTCCTCAAATCTGCCCATTTTCTCAAAAGACTTTCCCATGCTTAATAAGGAATAATAGCTTCCTATCCCCAGTACAGAGGGAAATTTACCGGTTTCCCCCAGCTCCAGGCTTTTTTCATAATAGTTGCAGGCTTTCTCATATTTGCCCGTTGCGTCCGCTAAGTTACCATATAAATAATAAAGATCCGTATATTCCTTAAACCTTTCCAAACCGCGTTTAATAATCAGTTCACTTTTTTCATAATCATGTTCCTGCAAATAACTCAAAGCTAGATTGCGATAAACAACGGGCACGTAAGATTCGTCACCTGTAAGGTTAATTAAAGCTTCCTGGTAATAATTTATGGCTCTTTGATAGTCTCGGAGCAAATAAGATACATTTCCTGAATTGGCAAGTAAATAAGGATTTACAGGATCCTGCGCCAATTCTTTCCTTAAAATTCTTATCTTTCTGGAAAGTTTTTCAGTAATGTATTCCTCATGATAGCCAAAATGATTGATTACCTGATCGGAATTATAGATGCTGTCTGCCCTGGTTCTCCTGATACTTGGCAGGACTTGTTCGCAGACTTTACCGCTAAACCGATAATTTTTCCGATTTCTAAATAACCGCACAGCGCTTTCTTTTAACACATACCCATTCTCTAAAATATTGTTAATCTGCACATAATAACCTTCAGCCTGAGCATTATTCATAAGTTCCCGTATTTCATCCGCACTATTTTTCGTGAGTTCCTCATCGGCATCGATAACTAGAATCCAGTCACCTTGGGCTGCGTCCAGTGCAATGTTTCTCGCAAAACTAAAATCGTCACACCATAAAAGCTCAATAATTTTACACTTAAAGTTTTGGGCGATTTCCAGAGTGTTATCAAGGGAACCGCTATCAACCAGTACGATTTCATCAGCTATCTTTTTAATGCTTTTTAAACAGCGGAAAATATTATTTTCCTCATCTTTAGTGATCATACAGACACTTAGTTTCACTTAGTCCACATCCTAATATTCCTTTACATACTTTTTATGTTATTTCTGCTGACTCTGTGCAAAGAAACCCCCGAATCCTGCAAAATTTTGCCAGGGAAGCGAGGTTTGAAATAATTCGTATGAACTACTGCTTTACCTTTACTTTAGATCTGCTCATGCTGCTTGCCGAGCAATTCTTCCAATCTTCCTACTCTCTCATTTAATTTTTTAACTTCGGCTAATATCTGCACTAAGACATCATTTTTGATATTTTCCTTATATCGAGAGAAGGGCCAGCTTTCCTGCTGTTTATGTACCTTGGCTTTAACGTTGGCAGAGTTCTGCCGATCATATTTTTTTGTATTCCAGACATTAGAAGTCATCTTCATCACCTCATAATTATTATATGAACATTTCAGAAATTGGTTTAAATCTTCTTCCTCTCCGGCCCCGCAACTTCTCCGGATATAGGGCTGTCATAATAGCAGCGGGGCCTTATTGTCAAAACTGCGTTTTTGCAAAGCAGCAAAATTTCATTTTTTTAAGAAAATTTCTTACAGTATTCACGCTTAAGGCCTGTTTTTCATATCATGTAGTAAGTTTGGATCATATTTTTTACCAATAACCGAGAAGGAGGTAGCTACATATGGAAGACCAATACCGGCAAGAAGATCAAATCCAGCCCGGTCCCTGCCCTGTTGACTCTCAAACAGGCATACCAATATGTCCCCCGCCGACAGAAATAGATATAATCAAGGTCAAAAAAATATTTAATGAATGTATGCATACCCAGGTCGAGGAAATTACCATCGACTTCCCTGCCTCTACCCTGGAGCCTGTGACAGAAATGGCCCAGGAAGCCGAATGTATCTCAGTAGAAGTATTAAATTCTAATTGTATTATTCTGAACGGGGACGATATTGTAAGATTAACCTTTACCTTAGAGGTGACCAGCAGGGTTCCTCTGGATAGCGGAGGCTTTCAGCAAGAATCTGCGACCCTCACTGTCCAAAAAACTTTCTCCCTGGACAGAGCCAGTGATGACGGGATTGACGTCCAGTGCCATGTTTTTCCGTCCTGCCTGTTCTGCTTTATTTCCAGCAGAAATGAATTAGGAAACGTCTCTGAAGTGACCTGCTGTGTGGGCGTGCTGATTCTTCTCAAAGCAGAGGCTGAAGTGCAATTGTTAATTCCAACTTACGGATATCCGGCTCAACCGCCGGAGTGCGGAGAATTTCTCGGTGAATGCCCCACAGATTTTTCACCGGACTGGCCCCCTTATCCGCCGCAGTTACTTTTCAGTCAATCTACGGCCACAAGAGCCAGAAGAACAAAAAAATAAGAAATTAAAAAGATCAGGTTTGATCCTGATCTTTTTAATGCTTCATTGCAAGAAATCCGGGAATTGGACTTAAATCAAAAAAGCCTGCCTATTTTCATCTGCAGTAACTTCATGACCGGATCATTCCTTCCTAAAGAAATCCTGTCCGGATCCTGCTCCTAATAATAACCTTTTAGATTGTTAATTCTTAAAACTGCCGAACACTAATTAAGCTCAAATCATATGATAGTACTGCATATACCAAAATTAACGCGGGACTTATCATAAGGGGGAATAAAGCATGGACGCAAAAGATATCAGGGATATTTGGCAAAAAGAAGTAAAAAAACAGACTAATTTTTTTATCAACTATATTAAAGAAGAAATCTTAAAAAGAACCTTTCAAGAAGGGATCTGGATTTTCTCCTTTGATTATAAATTTAATAATCTTGAAGATTGTTCCCAAGAGCTAATCTCTGAAGTCTTAGCAAACACGAAAAGATATTTTGAGAGCCTTGGATTTATTACCAAGGAAAAAGAAAATGGTATTTTATTAACTTATGATCCGGATAGTTTACAGGAAAATGCCTTTACCAGAAATTTAATGTTCATCCAAAAAACCAGGATCATGTATAGCAGGTCCGGGAAAAAGAGTGTTCTTAACGATTTGCTGGCCTTAATTAAAGATAATGCCTTAAGAGAAAAAGAAGTCAGATATCAGCTTACTTTAAATACGCCCAATGAAAATTGTCTTAGCATTCATGATGTAAAGGACATTCTTAAAGTTTTAACGGAAAGAGGATTTGAGGTCCGGTTAGAAAAGAAATATGACGTGGAGGATTTGGTTATCAATCTCAATAAACCTTTATTTCCTGAACCGGCACAGGTAACTTTGCATATCAACTGGTAAAAACTAATCTCACGTATTATTTGCTTCAATAATATCTTGAAAATAGCGTTTTAACTCCAGAGCTACTCTTTTCCAGGTAAAATGCTGAGTTGACAGCCGGCGGGAATTAGCGGCTAAGCTTTTTAGGAGGCTTTCATTGCGCAAAAGATTGATGATGGTATTTGCAAATTCTTGCGGGTCCTGATAGTCATTTACGATAACACCATTATAACCGTCTTTGATGACCTCCGCATTGCCCCCTTTAGGTGTTGTAATGATCGGCAGGCCGGCCGCCATTGCTTCATAGTGGACCCGTCCTAAAGGTTCTTCCCATTGGCAGGGATTAGCAAAAATATCGGCGATAGCATAAAAACGATGAATTTCGTTAGGGGAAATGTTTTTAAAAAGCAGTAATTTCTCCCGGGGAAAGTTCACTGCTTTATCCAGCACCTTTAGATAACCGGCTTCATCGATGAACCTGCTGTTTCCGACCAAAACCAGACTGCTTTTCGGAAAAAACTTAAGCACTTCCGGTAAAGCCTGCACCAAAAGATGCAGTCCCTTCTCCTTTGTCAATCTTCCGACCCCAAGTATGATCTTCTCATCCTTCAAATTCAGACTTGCTCTTATTTCCGCAGCTTTTTCATTCCGGGGATAAAATTGCTCGGTGTCAACTCCTTCATAAATATGCCTGACCTTATTGATACCTGCCGGAAATATGTTAATTATTTTATCGGTGAGATATTTACTGACCGTTACGATCCCGTCATATAATGGAAATAACTCTTTTAACTCTTCTTTTGTCCAGCCCTCTTCAAGAAAATCACTATGCACACTTAAGGTCACTGCCGTATTCTTGCAATGCTTGCGCAGCTCTGTTGCCGCACCGGGTCTGTTAAAAATATGAATTAAGTCATAATCTTTTTCCTGCAGCCGATTTAAGACATTTTCATAATAAGTGCCCCAAGACTCTCCGGGTATTCTATAAATCTCCCAGTTTTCACCGGCGGTTTTAAAAGGCAGCGTCCTCTCAGCGGAAGAAAAAATACTCAGACGGACCAGTTTCGGCAAATGTCCCAATATACCTGTTAAATAGGTCTGAATTGCTCCTCCTTTGATGTTGGGCACCGGGAGCTTTTCAGTACTGATCATTGCGATCCGCATTGCTCTCGTCTCCTTATTGCATAACATTCCCGCTTAATGCTTATTTGACATTAACTGTTTCATTATTCTCAAGCGGCGCTAAGCACCGCTGATTTTTATTAAATCCCTTAACACCTTGGCCTCTTCCTCAATATCTAATAGAATCAGTTCTTCCCTGTCATAACTCCTAATATCCACTAATAATGAATTATAAATTTCAATATAAATTGTATAGCAATCTTCATTAATTACGGCCGGGAAAACAAAAATTTCCGGAATATCAAGAATTTCTTCTACCAGATAAGCAAGTTCTCTAATCTTAGTTATTAGTGTTTCATACATTTAAGCATCTCCCCTTTTCTTAGTGTCTGCCCAAGACTAACCCAGAAAAGTTTTTGTATTATCACTAATAACATATGACCCGTCAGTATTTAATGTGTGTAAATATCCTTTTACGACAAAATTTAGCATCTTACTTCCAGGGACATAACTTTTTTTCCAGCTTGTCCAGTAAATAATATAAGATAAAGCCCAGCAAACCCATAGCCATGATACCGGCAAACATTTCTTCATAAGCCATTCGTGAAAATGCATCCATAATAAAGTAACCGATTCCCTTTTGGGTAGCATAGGTCTCGGTCAAAAATAAAACCGCCAGTGCGGTTCCTAGTCCAATTCGCAGAGAAGTCAAAATTTCAGGCAGACAGGCCGGGAAAAAAACATGCTTATAAAGTTCCCAAAATCCTGAGCCTAGTGATTTCACCGATAATAAATAGCTTAAATCAATATTCTTAGCAGCATCCCGGGTAGTAACAAGTATTTGAAAGAATACAATCAGAGTAATCAAAAGGATTTTAGAAATGTCCCCGATACCTAAAACAACGAATAAAACAGGCATAAAGACTACTTTGGGAATAGGATAGGTTATATAAACATAGGGCGCGATTTTCCGGTCCCATTCTTTGTTTTTCCCTAAAAAAAGTCCTAATGGTACACCGGTAAGGGTTGCGATAAGCATACTAACAACGACTCTGAATAAACTGATGCCGATATGCCGGAGAAGTCCGCCTTGCAATGCAGCCAGAAATGCGGCAAAAGCCTGGGCCGGGACAGGAAGGATAGGTTTATTAATAACTCCCGCCAGGATCCACCAGAAAATGATCAGGACCAGTACGGCCGTTAAATGAGTTTTTTTCAAAAAATCAGCGATCTTCAGCAGTTTGGTCACCTCCCCGTAAAAGAGACCGCAGGCGGCTGCATAGTTCATAATATTCTTGCTTGCCTCTGGAGTTAATATCTCCTGCCAGCTTATTATCCACCGTTTTAATGATTCTCCCCGGTGCGGAAGACATCACAAATATTTTCTGTCCCAGAAAAACAGCTTCTTCAATGCCATGGGTGACCAAAAGAATGGTCATGCGGGTCTCCTGCCAGATTTGCAGCAGAAGATCCTGCAGTTCTTCCCTGGTTAAAGCATCTAAAGAAGAAAAAGGTTCATCCATGAGTAAAAGCTCCGGCTCAAGAGCCAGAGCACGGGCAATAGCCACCCGCTGGCGCTGCCCTCCGCTTAACTGAACCGGATATCTCCCGGCCAGGGCCAGAATTCCCAACTTATTTAAGATCTTCTCAACATGATTACGAATATCCCCGCTGTTAAACTTACGTATTTCCAAACCCAATGCCGTATTATGCCATACGGTTTTCCACGGTAATAGACCATAGTCCTGCAGAATAAGGGCAGTTCCTTTATTCGTAACAGAAGCAGGTCCTCCTTTGACTAAAACCTGCCCCCCGAATTCATTTTTCAACCCTGCTAAAACATGCAGCAAAGTACTTTTACCACTGCCGGAAGGACCAATCAATACCCCGATTTTACCCTTTTCCAAAGTCAAATCAGCCGACTGCAAAGCGATAAAAGAATTATCCTGTTGTAAATATTCAACTTGCAGTGATTTAACCTCAAGATAATTTTCAAAATGACCCACTTTGGTACGCTCCTATAGTTTATAGTTTATTGTTTATAGTTTATGGTTTTTCGTTCTCAGTTCTCAGTTCCCGGCGGGGGTGTGTCAGGGGACGGTTCTTTGACACATTTCTGTCTTGGCCTTACATTCCGTTAGTGACCGGCGAAATTCAGATCATAGATTACCGTTCAAAGAGCATGGAGTTCTCGGTTCCCAGATACCGGTTCTCAGTTTTTTTGAGAACTAAGCACAGCTCTCCTCTGCTTGTTATAAATTCTCCATTCTCCATTCTCCATTATCTCAATACAGTCCTTCTGCAATCAGGTCGGGATACGTTATGTTATTCTTAAGCAGGTCTTTTTCCTGCAGCCAGGTTAAAACATCATTAACTTCCTTTTCTTGCGGAAGCCGGGGTAAGGGAAATAGGGGCAATTTATATTCAGCCTGAATAGGCTCAGGAACCTTGGCCTGTTCGACCAAGAGACTGCGGTAGGCCTCCGGATCTCTATTATATTCCTCCACTGCCTTACTATAAGCACTGAAGAAATTTTTAAGAGCAGTTGATTTTTCCCGGATGCTTTCATTAAGCATTACTAAAACCACCTGGGATAAATTGGCCCGGGCAGTATTATCGCCAAAAACTTTCGCTCCCTGAAATTCTGCGAAAGCAGCCAGCGGATCGGGCAGGGTAGCGGCATCAACCTGTCCGTTCAGAAGCATTTCCAGCCGGACGGGTAATTTAGGCACAACCACTTTTTCTACTTGCCGGGGGCTTATCCCCGCTTCCTGTAAAAGTCCGTCTGTCACGTACTCAATAATGGTATTATTGGTTATCCCTATTTTCTTGCCCTGTAGCTCTTGTAAACTGTCAACTTCCTTCCCGGGGGCCGTTAAAATGGCAAACCGCCCTTCTGCCGGTGTTACACCTGATGTTAAGGTGGTGATTTTAATGTCTAAGCCGGAAGCTTTTAAAAGTGCTGCGACAATCAAATCGGTAATTACGCCGTCCAGCTGGCCGGATTGCAAAGCACTCTCTTTTTCCACGGCACTTTGGAAAGGAACGAGCTCCACCTTAATTTTTTGTTCTGCAAAGAACCCCTTTTGGTCGCCTACAAGAAACGGCATGGTATCTTCAACAGGTAGAATCCCTATTTTTAAAATTGTAACCGGCTCTGCCTGCTCCTCTTGTTTTTTAGAACACCCCGGCGTCAGAGCCAGAATGAAGATAAGCACAATGATGAGGGCAATAATCTTGCTGTTTTTTTGCATTGTTATCCTCCATTTAACTAAAATAAGCTGATGATCAACCCTATTGCTACCATAAATCCAAAAAGTGTATTTAATTTGGCCGTTTTGGCCATAGCCAACATCATTTCAGCAGGTAAACTTTTGCTTCTGAAACCCCGGACAGCGCCGCCGGCATGGGGCAGAGTCAAAAAAACTAATAAAAGCCAGGGGCTAAAAACCCCGCTTATCACAAGGCCGGCTATCCAGAGATAAGAGATCGTAAACATTCCTGCCAGAAATCCCACCGCCCGGGATTTGCCCAGGAGAATAGCCAAAGTTTTGCGTCCGCTTTCTTTATCCCCATCCAGGTCACGAATATTATTGGACATTAATATTGCCCCGATCAGGATCCCCGGAGGAACCGACAATAAAAATAAGTGCCAATTAAGCAAGCCTGTTTGAATATAAAAAGATATTAAAATGATTACCGGACCCATAAAAAATCCGGCAAATAACTCCCCGAAGGGTGTATAGGCAATTGGATAAGGCCCTCCGGTATACAGATACCCGACAGCCATACATAATACACCCACCAGAGCAATAACAAAGCTTGTCCGTAAACAAATGTACAGTCCCAAAAGCAGGGCCGACGCATAAAATGCTAAAGCAATGCCTAACACGGTCCGGGGGCTTATTCCGTAGCGGACAATCGTTCCTCCGATTCCCACCGACTCAGCCGTATCCAGCCCCCGCTTAAAGTCATAATACTCATTAAACATATTGGTAGCGGTCTGGATAAGAAGACTGGCCGTCAGCATGGCTCCGAAGAGCAGAAAATCGATACCCCTTTCCTTTAAAGCAAAAACCGTCCCGATTAATACCGGTACAAAAGCCGCAGTAAGTGTATGGGGGCGTAAAAGCAGCCACCAGACTTGCCAGCTTGCTTGTTTAACAGTTTGTTCTTTTGGCGCATTAACAGGCATTTTTTTCCTCCAAATAATTAAAAATATTCTTCACCTTTACTTAGTTTGGCAATATATTATTATTAATCCTGACAATTTAATTAAAATCTTTCTCCATCATTTTCAAATTTAACATAATTTTTTTTGAAAGGCTAGTTAAAAAAAATTTTTACCCTTTAACCATTTTACACTTCTTTTCATAGGATATATTGAACAAATATATAGGATAAAAATCCTTTTATCAAACTATTAAGGAGGTTAAAATATGACTGATAACTTAAGGCAAGAACAGCAGGTTCAACCCGGGCCTTGTCCCCTTGACCCGGAAACCGGTATCCCGGTCTGCCCCCCACCTACGGAAATAGACATTATTAAAGTCAATAAAGTTTTTAATGAATGTATGCACACGCAAGTAGTTGAAGGTGTCATTACCGGCTGGACTACTGCCAATACTACAGATGCTACTGAAGCGTCCTGTGATTCTGTCTCAGTAAGTAATGTTACCTGTACTGTTTTAAACGGTAACGATATTGTAAGGGTAACCTTTGAGCTTCAGGTATGTGCAACTGTACCTTTAGACACCGGCGGCGTTCAGAGATTATGTGCAACTGAAACGGTGACCCGGACCTTAGCTATTGAGAGAGCAAGTGAAGAAGGCTTAAACGTCCAGTGCCATATCTTCCCGGAATGTTTGTTCTGCTATATCTCGGAAAGGGACAGCGCAACCGGCGGGGTAGAAGCCGTAACTTGTTGTGTAGGTGTGCTGATTTTATTAAAAGTTGATGCTGAAGTACAATTATTAATTCCTACTTATGGGTATCCCGGACCACCGCCCGAATGTGAAGAATTCTTAGGTGAGTGCCCGACAGACTTTAATCCGGATTGGCCCCCCTATCCCCCTCAGCTGCTGTTTGGTACTTCCGCAGCGAAAAAAGGCAACGGCACATATGTAAGAGCTCAGAAAAAAGGATGTAAAAAATAATTATCTTCCCCGCGGCAGCGGGGTTTTTTGTTATTTATCAGATACCTCTCCGGAAAATAATTACTTTAAGACACCCGCCGGGATATTCCTCAGACCGATAAGATACTTTTATGGAGGTGCAGCCCGTTTTTTATTTTTGTGCTTACCCGTCTATTATGTGCAGCTGCAGATAATCCGGAGATATTATTCCTTGTTTTACCTCCTGAAAAAAATGGTCTCTCCGGAAATTCCTGCTCTTTATTCAACTATTAACAAATTAATCATAAATTATAAGTAGAGGTGATAATATGACAACAAAAAAACCACAGCATCATAAGCAATGTGGTTGGCCATACTACGCAATACAGCAAGCCTCTACAACAAATCAGCCTGCTCTTACAAATGATCTGGTTATTATCGCAGACTGCGTAGCTAATGCTTATGAGAAACTTAATGACGACTTTCTGAAAGAAAAAAACATCGATTTATTGTGCCCTAAGATTGATAATAACAACCACTGCATCCAAAAACTCAGTAACTTGATCAAACAATACAACATCACAAAAATCATTACCGTAGAAATGGAATTGAAATGCTGTGGCATCTTAACAAAGCTGGTCAAGCAAGCTGTCGAAAATACCAATCGGAACATTATCATAAAAGAAAAAATTGTGACCAAAAATGGCCAATTAAAAGAAAAAGGAACGAAATGACGATTCAGGTAATTTCATTAATCACCTGCTTACCTGTCACTAGTCCCTGATTACTATAATCTATATTTTATATAACGCAAAGTATCAGATGGGAACCAAAAAACCGCTAACCACCAGTATGTATACCACCTAAAAGCTTGTTGACGGAATACCTGTCAACAAGCTTTTAAGGTTAGCTCTTGCCTATTTTGCTGTAAATATTTCCGTTACATACAAGGTTGAACCGTTTTTATAATCGACACCAATTCCTACATAAGTGTACCCTTCATTTAAAATAGCTGCCCGGTGTACGGAACTATTCATAAACCCTTGATGAGCTTTCGTAACACTTGAAGTTTTACCTAAATTTTCACCTGCATAGCGAAAATCTACTCCACCATTTTTCAGCATTGTAGATACTTTTCCGTAAGTTGGTGATTCATGAGCAAAATAGTTATTCTCGATCATATCGTTTGTTTTAACATCTGCCCATTCCGCAAGCTCTGCATCATAAATAAGCGGGTCTAAACCTTGAGCGGCTCTTTCTTGATTAATCAGTTCAAACAATTGCTGCTCTTCTGCCGATGTTGCACCGGAATCCTGTGAAGGCTCCGTTGGATCAGGTTCAGCAGGTGTAGGGTCCGGCTGAGGTTCCGGAGTAGGTGTAGAATGATTACCGTTATAATACTTATTATAATAGTAATAGGGATTGGACCAATAATTCGGAGCTGCTGTTGTTGCCGCAGGTTCCTGGGTCTCGGGCTCCGCAGATTCTGTTTCCTCTTCTGTTGCCGGAGCTTGTGTATCCGTATCGGTATCGGTTCCTGTTCCATAATATTTTGCATACCATTCAGGACTTAACCACTGGTTGGTTGCAGCTTCCACCGGGCTTGTCCCCAAACCGATAAAAACAAATGCAGATAAAAATAAAACAACTAAGCCGGTTTTAACTAGGCTTCTCAATAAAATCCCCTCCATTTTGATCATAAATATTACCGTCTTTCATAATTTTAGCCCCTGAAAATAAAGATAGTGCCGGGGACAACTTAACCTTTGCAGCACGTTGTTTCATTCTAAAGCATTAAAAGTTTCTTGACAACGTTTATATCGGCTCCCTATATGTATTATATCTCTAGTATCGGGGGCATACTTCTAAAATCCCCCCGCCTTTTAAAGTATCGCCTCCCATCCTATTATTGCTAGATCCTTCTTCGAAAAGGAAATTGAGGATATGGTTTCCGGCTTTTCATTTCTAATTCTTTAAGGTTTTTCACAAGTGCTTTGTTTTCATCTTCTTTTTCCATAAATTTATTTCTCAGCTGATTATTTGTGGCTTTTACTACCTCCAGGCTCTGCCTCAGCTTCAGAACTTCTTCCGTTAAATTTTGCAGTTTCTCAACTTCCTGTTGCAGCTGTTTTTTTTGGTCCTGCTCCTTTTGCAGAGCCTGCTGCAAATTGTCAATTTCCAGAGCCTGTAAAGCTTCCTTTTCTTGCAGAACATTAACCTGGTGCGTTTTTTTACTATTTTCCTCTTCCAGCCTGCTTATTAAGCTATTTAGCCCGGCAATTTTTTCTTCCCGGGACCTGTCATTAACCCTATTCCTTGCAGAAGATTGCCCGAAATTTTTATAATATTTGATCACTTTCCGCCTTTCCCGGCTTAATGGCGGGTTGACTTCCTCCCCGGACTGCTGACCGGCAGCATCCTTCAGCAATAAGAATACCGCCGTACTATCCGGCTCTAGCGCCGCTAAATCAATCCCCGGATATTGATCAATATCCAAAGCTAACCGTTTAGCAAAATATTTTACCGGCATGAATTGTGTTGTTAACTGCCGGGCGGCCGCGTACTTGTGGATATACTCATTCTCCTGCCAGAAAATTTCTATTTCCGCACCGTTCAGATAAATAAGAGGTGATAAAGAGACACCTTCTTTAGATGATATGCACTGTTCTTTGAGCCAGCCGGAATTAAGCCAGACTCCTTTCGTTTTGAACTTCCGGGTATACATGACTCTGGCATTCATATGCTCCAGCCGCAGCCAGGTGATATGCAGATTACCCTCTTGGTCAAAGAGGGCCGCAGGATTAATATTGATACCTTGTGAAGATGTTATGACACTTTTTAAGCCCCACTGGCTCTCTTTACCCATCCGGTAAACTAACTGGTACTTTCCTTTCTGATAAATCTGGTAGATGAGATAAAGGACATCTCCCTGCGTAACGGCAGCACACCCTCCCGGTCCGTTTCCCCAGCCTTTATCAATAACAAAAGAGTCCTGCCACAGCCCATCTCTTTTAAAACAGCACCGGATCTTCCACTCTTTCGTCTGGAAATTTTCCGTAATAATGATTACATACATCTTGTCCCCACTAAAACCTATTTTTTGAAAAGTAATCTTATCCCTTTTTTCCAGCCCGATATTAATTATTTCAGGAGAATCTTCGCCCAAAGAATGACATATGATCTGCTCCAGATGATTTTTATAACTAATATAGAAATGATTAGCAGGACTTACCCCCATCGTAAATAAACCTGAAAAATCTTTTCTTAGCTCCCGGAAACGGCTTTCTCCAGGATAATAAATATAAAAAGAACCGTCCTCCACCTTTAGTGTCCATTCTTGCCCGAGTCCTATAATCTCCAGTTGATTAGAGCCAAAAAGACCGTAATTTTCCTCCATTTCAGCACCACCTAAATAATTAAACTCCCATTGTATCTTATTCAAGCCAAACGGCCGCTATGAAAAAAATTCACTTTAATTTTCAATATAGGATAACAAAAAAAAGCGATTCCCATAAGATATAATGAGTAACCTTAATTACAGTGGAAAGGAGGAACCTCGCATGGCAGAAGCTGTAGGTCAATATGGATATGGATATGGATGTAATGCATTTTGTAATGAATTTTTCTTTGAAACATTATTAATGATTATCATTATTATGTGGTTGTTAAAATGGCTCTTTGGATTTGGTTTTGACGGAGCTTACTGTTAGATTTTAAAAAATCCCTCTCCTGACCATGGGGACATATCCCAACCTGTAAAATCAGGGATACTCCCTGGCCCGATGTTATCCCTGTAAGAATAGATATTCCCTGTTCTCTTGAGGAGATATGTCCCTTTTCCATGCTAAGCATTTATGCCAATTTTTTTTCGAAAGGAGGGCCAGTATTTATGCCGCAAGATAGAAATAAAGATCCTAAAAACATGAGAGGCTTTGACCCCAATACAATTTACTCCCTGTTTGATTCCTTCAACAACTTGAGTAATGCCTTTAAACAACTAAACTTACCCAATATGACTAAATTCCTTTATTTTAACCCCCCTAATCCTGCTCATAAGCCTAAAGGAGGTAAAAAATATTTTAAGCCTGCTAAGCCCACTAAACCTGCAAAACCCGGCAAACCACAAAAACCTCTGAACTTTAACGGTTTTTTGAAAGCCTTTTCCGATGGTTTAAATGCCTTAAATTTTTCGAATCCTTTTAGGCTAAAGAGACAACCAGGTTCTTTTCCCCGTTCATCCAGAAGAATCATTGTCAAAAGGACCTTTCTGTCTAATCAATTAATTGTTGTAAAACCGCCGGGGTATACAGAAAAAGACACTCCGGAGGAAATCATAACGGAGGAAACCATAACCGAGGAATAAACTCTGTTGAGTGTCTCCTCCAGGCCCTTTATGAACCGAATCTTGCTATTATCTTCCCTGGTCACTGTACAACACTACCGATCAGGATTAGATCCGTTTCAAAAAATAGAAGAAAGGCACCCAAATGGATGCCTTTTTTATTCTTCCTCCACTTTTGCCATTTCTGCTTCCGCTATTTCTTCAACTACCTCGGCTATCTCTTCTGCTGCCTCATCCATAGGTTCTACCTGTGCTTCCGGCTGATACCCCTTTTTACTTTTTTCTGCCGGTCTTACCGGTTTTCTAGGTGCAAAAATACCTGCTATTTTACTGCTTCCTTTGGCGACTATTTCTATCTGAGGTGCGAAATTTTCTATAGAGCTTAAAAGTTGATCAAAGTTATCAGCGAACATCCTTAAATTATTTGTTACTCCCTTTAGATTAGAGACAGTCCTAAGCAAGGGCTTTGTTCTACTGAGATTTTCATAACCTTTGCCATACTGTGACATCTTCTTCCTCCTTTCAATTCAGCAAACATCAATCATAACTGAATAACCATTTTAAAAGCCAAAAAATAATAATTTGCATGAAAAGCGCTTCAAAAAAGCAATTATTGTTACATACCCTTTCCGGAAATGCTTCATAACCTACAGCTTCATCTTCTTCCTCCAGGGTTACCGGATGATTAACTTCAACATTTTCAGCCGGTGGTAAATGAGCTCCTAAACCATAGGCTTTCACCGGTTTTTGAGGCGGAAATACATTTTTCAGAATTCCCTTTGTTACTCCTGTAAGAAGACTTTGCCCGGACCTGGGAGTTTTGGGGAATTCTTTGCTGCTATTAACAGGATTCTTCTGCATTTCTTGCTTTGCTATGTTTATTTTTTCCCGGGGCTTTTTATCTTGTAAACTGTTGTGCTTTTGATTCCCATAAGTATCTAACTCAGCCATCCTCTGCTACCCCTCCTAAAAAAACATTTACACTAATATAATATGTAGAACATTAAGTACTTGTTTGCAGAATATAGCAATTAACTCAGGGCCACTTACTTTTTTCCCGGTACTTATGAATGATAAAAAATCTGAATTGTTACTATTTTTTTACCACTGCATGAGAAAGTAATTTTTTTAACCGGCATCTGTCTCACTTAAATATTGAGAAAACAGTACTGATCTAAAATTTGCACTTCTTTAAAATTGCTTCCAATAAAAAATCCACTTTTATATTTTTATATTTGTCACATTTTATGAATTAATTCCATAAAATAAGGTAAATCTTAAGCGAAGGAGTGTGACAGATGCCCCGCTACAGAAAAATAACACCTGTAAATATTAATGAGCAAGAACGAATTCTAAGTGAAAAGTTCAATCAGAATAGACCTAAGTACAAAAAAACAGTAAGGAGAACCCAGAGACCTAATGAAAATCCTTTATTACCTTTATACCAATTAAAAACCAAACTACAACGTTCTTTTGAAAATAGAAGCACCCAGGAAGTCGTCTTTGATACTTGTAAAAGTTTAAGAGGGATCTGCGGTCAAGTCCGGTCTTTTGCCGATGAAGTTGATAACCTCCTAGGTTCGGTAGAATCCATTGTTCCGGTTATGGAAACAGTAGTATCCAGCTATGCCCGTTCTTTAAAAAATAAAGAGCAGCCCATTTTAGAGAAAGATAAAATCCCTGCGGAGGAAACAAACAAGGCCAAAGAAGACCAAAGTACTGATAACGAAAATCCAATCCGGGAAAATACAGCTGATAAAACTTCCAAAATGCCTGCCAAAATGCCGTCGGAAATGGAAATCAAAGAGTTCCTGAACAATCCCCTGGTGGCAAGTTTACTACAAAATTTAACGCAAAAGATGATGACAAATAAACAGCAGCAGTGAACCGGTTCCGTCCGGTTAATCGTCTATAGCTAAGAGCAGGTAGCTCATACAACAGTCAGCCGGTGACACCAGATATTCCTTCACTGAGCGGCTGTTTTTTTTACCCTTTTTATTTTTCCACAAAAAATACCCCTCGGTAAGGGGTATTTTTAAGTTAAAAGGGTAATCCTAATTTGCTTATTAATTTTTGTGTTAATTCTTCCATTTGCTCCTTGCTTTTTATTCCACCGGCAGCTTCGATTTCTGCGATCACCTCATTTATCACCTTTCTTTTGTCTTCAGGTAAAAACATTTCGAATTGAGCAACAATTGCTTTTAACTCCTCAATGCTTTGCGGCATTTGAAATTGATTCATAATTAACCTCCCGCTTTTATTTTATTGTCCTGCTGTATATAGGAGTATAGGTCTTTTCCTCCCGTAAAGAATTATCTACTCTTCTGGAATACAATACCGTATGCTTTGTTTCAGGTTGAGGGGCTTTTGCCTTTTTGGTTCTTTTCGGTTCCATAACCCGGGAATATAATACACTATGATTCTCTTTAGGGTCTTCGGCAATTGCTTCAATAACTTTCCTTTCCGGCAGATCTTCTTCCTTCCCAATCGTTCTGTTAAATAATACTTTTATTTCGTCAGATGTGATCGTATCTTTAACCTCTTCCTCCTCTTTGGATCTTACCGTTCCCCACGGCCTTAAAAATCCGCTGCCCTGGCTAAAGAATGCCAAAAATACAACAGCTATTAACAGAAAAATACTAAAAGATTTGTTTTCATTATCATAAAGACCAAACATTTTACTACTCCCTCCTTTTGTCCCAAAGTTTAAAAATTAATGAAAAGCTTTAATTCTGATTCATTTTATGCGCAAAAAAATTAAGTGTTCCTAGATCACATGATTTTTGAATTCCAATTAATTACAATTTGCCCCTTCCTGCTTAGCACGGGAAAATAAAGTTTTACTATATTTTTTAATGCTGAGCGGTAAATTTATTTATCACCTTTATGATTTGCCCCTCATAAAATATAAGCAACGAACAGGCAAGGAGGTCTGGGAAATGAATACCAACTGGCATAATCTCAACATGTATTTTTTTGAAACGATCCTGATGGTCATAATTATCTTTTGGCTTTTACGCTGGTTATTCAGCAGCAATTACACAGCCTGATCCATTCCAGTGCAGAGTAAGTTTTTAACTTACTCTTTTTTTTGGTCAATCCACCGCCAGACATTGATTCTCTTAAAGTATTATATGTATTCGGCTGTAAAAAGTTTATGACTTTTCTTGTAAACTTAAATGCACAGTTTAGAGAGTACTTCATAAGATATTACTGTAAACGATAACTATTACGCTCATGAAAGGAGGATTTTTACATGGCTGATAAAACTGCTAGCCAATTTGGTTTCTTTGGTGGGGAGTGTTTCTTTAACGAATGCTTCTTCGAAACTCTTTTAATGATAATCATAATTTACTGGCTTTTAAGGTGGTTATTTGGTTTTAACTACTATGGTGCTGTTTAAAAATTAAGCCGAGCACAAATGTCCCGGGAAAATATGTTCTTGAAAGGGGGCCTTTACATGGCAGACGGGTACGGAAGTTGCTTTTTTAACGAATGTTTCTTTGAAACATTATTAATGATTATTATTATCTACTGGCTCTTAAGGTGGTTATTCGGCTTTAACGGCTTTGGTGTTTAAGGCTTCTCAGATAAAGGGTAAAGATGGATTCCACCTTTACCCTTTTATTAACTGGCAAATTCAAATTTTTAGGAAGTGAAATTTTACATAAGAGGGGGTTTTGATTAATAATGACTGAAGAAAGCAGACAATACGGATATGGCGGCTTTCCTTTCGGGGGCTACTGGTGGATTTGGATAATAATAGGTGTATTATTTTTCTTATTCTTCTTTGGCGGATGCGGCTTTGGTCCCTGCTAAAATTTTTTTATCTAATATTAAAAATGAGAGGAGAATCATCATGGCTGATAATGTTGCCGGTCAATTTGGTTTTGGCTACGGTTACCAATGGCTGGTTTGGGTGGCTATAATCGCCTTGGTCATTTACTTATTCGCATTTCCTTGCTGTGGAATATAAAAAAAAGGGCAGATAATACTGCCCTTTTTTTATACATTAACCGTTTATTAAAAAATATCATAGTATATATTGTAAACAAAATATAGCCACTCTGGAGAGGGGGTTAGCATATGGCTGATAATGTTGCCGGTCAATTCGGTTACGGTTTTGGCAACCAATGGCTGGTTTGGGTAGCTTTAATCGCTTTGATCATCTATGTGATCTGCTTCCCATACGGCGGGGGATACTGTTAGCCTTAATGAGAAGGGGTAGCGGTTCCAAACATGAACAACTAATACTAAGTCTTTATGAATTATCTATCCTGAAAGGAGGTCACTATATGGCTGATAATGTTGCCGGTCAATTCGGTTACGGTTACGATTACGGTTCCCAATGGCTGGTCTGGGTAGCTTTAATCGCTTTGATCATCTATATTTTCTGCACCCCATACGGGGGCGGCTGGTGTTAATCTCGAGCCCAAGGGAGCATTAAATCCCTTCGGCTTAACCTTAAAAAGTTACTACGTAATATCGGATACTGATTTATGATCTTTGGAAAGGAGGTTAATCACATATGACGGATAATGTTGCCGGTCAATTCGGTTTTGGTTATGGCAGTCAGTGGCTGATCTGGGTAGCTTTAATCGCTTTGATCATCTATATTTTCTGCACCCCATACGGCGGAGGATGCTGCTAATCTAATAAAAAGGGATTCTTAACGCCCTTTCCGGAATGTCAAAAAAAACCATGTTTCAAAATTTTGAAACATGGTTTTTTGATATTCCCTATCCTTTAATAGTCAGACAATCTGAACCAGTGCTTTATCCACATCATCGGCAATCGTAAAAATTTTATCAAGTTTTGCAAATCCGATTATCTTTTTCACATACTCCGTCATACCTGCATACACAATTTGGCCCTGCCCCTGATTCATATATTTAAATAAAGAAATGAGCATTCCCAACCCCGAAGAATCAAGCATAGGCACCTGAGACAAATCCAATACCAACTTATTAGCCTGAGAATTCTTTAATTCCTCTTTAATCTTCTCCTTTAAATCATTTGAGTACAATAAGGTTACTTCACCTTTAATGCTGGCCACTAAAATATCTTTCTCCTGGTTTAATACTAATTCAGCCATTCTTTACACCTTCCTTTATTCTCCTTCTTACTGACTTTCTTTTTTATACGCAGGGAACGAATAAGAATATATAGTTTTTATTTTTCGCCAAAAAACAGAAAAACCCTTTAATTCTACATATTCTTACCTTTTTTAGTAATAATAATTTGTGATAGTCATAATAAGTCGGAATCTTGATCAACATATACCAAAGCGGGGATTTGCATGAAGATAAAAAAGTTAAAGTTTTTGCAGTTTTTAATCAGTCAAAAACCCCTTAAACCCTTCTGGGACAATGAAAACACCAGAAGCCGCAGCAACGGAGATCAGAATAATGAGAAACTGACCGCCAGCTTGGAAAAAAATATAAAAATGCTGAAAAGTACCTTGGGAGAAAGCAGCGATATCGTATATCACAGATTTACCATGGGTACGGAAGGAAGACCGGAAGCTGTCCTGATTATGGTTGACGGTATAGTAGATAAAAATACGGTTAATAATTTTGTGATCAAAACACTGATGATTGATAGTCAAGTTACGAACAATAAAAGCGGGCTCTACCCCAACTATACCATCGACACGATTAAAAATACCCTGGTGTCCGTCGGAGGCATACAAGAGGCTGTCTTCCTCAGGGATATTATAGACAATATTCTGGCCGGGGATACTGTCTTAGTAATAAACGGTTTTAATATCGGACTCATCATCAGTACCAGGGGCTGGAAAAGCCGGGGCATTGAGCAGCCTGAAACAGAGTCAGGGGTTCGCGGCCCTCATGACGGCTTCACCGAAACACTGCGCATAAATACGGCCTTAATCCGCCGCCGGATCAGAAATCCCGCTCTTACTTTTGAATCTTTTATCATTGGGAAACGGACCAAAACCGATATCGCTGTCGTTTACTTAAAAGGCATCGTTAAGCCCGGCTTAGTGGAAGAAATAAAAAAGCGCTTACAAAGGATAGATAATGATGCCATCCTGGAATCTGGATATATCGAACAGTTCATTGAGGATGCTCCCCTTTCTCCTTTCAGTACCATAGGTAATACCGAAAGGCCGGACATCGTAGCAGCAAAACTTTTGGAAGGACGGGCAGCAATTATCACCGATGGAACACCGGTAATTCTTACCATGCCGATGATTTTTTTGGAAAGCTTTCAAGCCGCGGAAGACTATTACTCCCGCCCCTATTATGTAAGTATCGTAAGAGCCCTGAGGTTCCTTTCTTTTTTTATAAGTGTCTTTGGCCCGGCTTCTTTTGTAGCCTTAACAAGCTTTCACCAGGAATTGATACCCACACCGTTATTGCTAACCATGGCTGCGGCCCGGGAAGGTACTCCTTTCCCCTCCGTCATTGAAGCAACTCTCATGGGGATAGCTTTTGAAATCCTGAGGGAAGCCGGTATCCGCCTGCCCCGGCCTGTTGGTACGGCCATCAGCATCGTAGGGGCATTGGTAATTGGGGATGCGGTAGTATCGGCAGGATTAATCGGCGCTCCCATGGTTATTGTCGTAGCCATCACAGCCATTGCTTCCTTCGTCGTCCCCCCTCAGGCCGACGTCGGGGGAATAGCCAGAATCATCCTGGTGTTTATGGCCGGTTTTTTAGGGGCCTTCGGTATCATGATCGGCCTTTTAGGAGGACTGATCCATATTTGTGCCTTAAGATCTTTTGGTACACCTTACTTTTCTCCTTTTGCCCCGCTTAAAATTTCCGATCTCAAAGATACTATTGTCCGGTTTCCTTTGTGGGCCATGCTCACCAGACCTTCCAGCATGGGCTGGAATAACCCTGTTAGAGAAGACTTGGGGAATATGCCGGCCCCACCCCAGAAAAAGAAACAGCCTTAGAACAGGAGAAAGGTAAGGTATGCAGTATGAACAGCCTGATCAAAATATTATCCGTCCTGATGCTCTCCCTTGCCCTGCCTGTTTCAGGCTGCTGGGACCGTAAAGAACTGGACCAACTGGCTATCGTATCCAGTATAGCCTACGATACCGCTGCGGAACCCGAAGGGATTACCGTAACTGCCCAATTAATCCTTTCCGGCAAAGTTTCTGCCCCGGGAACGGGCGGCGGCGGCGGGGAAAAAACTCCGGTCCGGGTAATCCAAGCCACAGCGACAACACCCTTTGCCGCTGTCAGAAACATGTCTTTACAGTCTGAAGAAAAACCCTATTTTTCCCATAATCCCATCCTCGTCATGGGCCGGGGAATTGCTGAAAAAGGGGTTTCACCAATATTGGATTTCCACTTCCGGGATCCCGAACATAGAAGAACCGGCTATTTCCTGGTAGCAGAAGGAAAAGGACAGGATATTATTGCCATTGGAACTGAGCAAGAGGAGATTCCGGGAATGTTCATCAAAAACATGCTGGAAACGGCTAATTTCAATACTTCAAAGATAGCACTGATCACCGAACAAGAATTTATGGAAAGACTGATGAGTAAAACCACCTCGCCCTATGCCACTTTGATTAAAACTTCCGAAGATGGGAAAGAAAAGACTTTGCGTCTGACAGGTACGGCGGTCTTTAAAAGGGATAAGCTGGCAGGTAAATTCGATTACCGGGAAAGCCGCGGTCTTTTATGGATATTGGGAAAAGTCAAAAGCGGTATTATCGTAGTCCCCTGCTCAGAACACAACGGTGAAATCGGCCTGGAGATCATCCGCGCCAAAAGCAAAATTATTCCGGAAATTACGGAAAACTCCATCAAGATAACCATCAAGGTCAGTGAAGAAGGAAATCTGGGAGATCAAAGCTGTTCGGAGGATTTAACAACACCTGCCGCCTGGCAGGAATTAGAAAAAAAACAGGCTGCGGCTATTAAGGAAGAAATGATGGCCGCCGTTGCCAAGTCCCGGGAACTTAACAGCGATGTATTTGGCTTTGGGGATGCCGTTCACCGCAAATATCCCCAGCTGTGGCGCGATGAACTGGAAGAAAACTGGGACGATTATTATCCTGAACTGGAAATTGAAATCATAGTGGAGGCCAGGCTGCGCCGGCCCGGGATGATTACCAAGCCCGCCGTACCGCAGTAAATGACTTGGCAGCCATGGAGAATAGAGAGTTGAGATCGGAGTATTACAGCCAAGCAGCGGCACCGCACCAGGAGCCGCTAAGAGAAAACTATGGAAACAACAATAAGCCGGAAATTTTTTAACTGGTTTCTGTAACTAGTCACGGACCGGGGGGGATAAGTCTATGCAGTTGGAAGGAGGTAAAATTGATAATTTCAGCTTATTTTTCCTCATCATCGGCTTTACTATTGGTTCTACGACCATAATCAGTCCTACACCCGGAGCAGGACATGACTCATGGCTGGCGGTACTGGCCGGGATGCTGGAAGGAGTTTGCTATGCCGCGGTTTTTTTATCTTTAGCCCGGAAATTCCCCGGTAAGAATCTCATTGAGATCATTAACCTGGTTTTCGGCAGATTTTGGGGCAAAATTATTTCCCTCGGCTACTTATGGTATTTTCTCCACCTGGGTTCTTTGGTCTTAAGAAACTTTGGGGACTTTTTTAATTTGATGGTCTTTCCCAAAACCCCTATGGTGATTATCATCGGTCTGACGATACTGGTTACTGCCTCTGCGGTCAGGAACGGTGTCGAAGTTATCACAAGATGCAGTGTGGTTTTAGTTCCCTTGATCTTAGCGGCTTATATTTTTGATACACTGTTTATTATTCCTAAAATGGACCTGAGCAAGCTTTTACCAGTCTTCGACCTGCCTGTAAAAGACTTTATCAAGGCCAGCCATGCTGCAGCCACTTTCCCTTTTGGCGAAACGATACTCCTCTTAATGACGACGGCCTATGTTACCGATTACAAAAAAACCAGAAGTTATTTTATCAGCGCCCTGATTTTCATCAGCTGCTTTTTTTCTCTGGCAGCCGCCCGAAACACTGCAGTGCTCGGCACGTCGGCAGACATTCACCTCTATCCTTCTTATGAAGCAATACGTCTCATAGAAGTAGGCAGTATTTTAACCCGGTTGGAAGTGATTATAGACTTTACTATTTTTTTTATGGGCTTTGTTAAAATAGCCGTATGCTATTACGGAACGGCACTAGGTACTGCTCAGCTCTTAAATTTACGTTCTTACCTGCCCCTTGTTATACCAATCGGCATAATTATGACTATTTTAAGCCTTACGCAATTTGAATCAGCCAGCGCAAATATTGAATGGGCAGCCAATTTTTATCCCTACTACAGCCTGCCCTTTCAAATCGGCCTTCCTCTCCTGGCCCTGATTATCACCTTTTTTAACAAAAAAACCCCTCAGAAGGCAGGTGAAAGCAGATGAAGCTGGAAGGAGGCAGAATATCATCCGGTCAGCTGGTTTTCCTCGTCATTTCTTTTAATCTTGGTACGGCCTTGTTAGCCAGTCCTTCCTCCCAGGCAGGGCACGATGCCTGGTTAACAATACTTGGCGGAATGGCGGAGGGAATTTTCTGCGCCTATGTTTTCACCAGCCTGGCTAGAAAATTTCCCGGGAAGACCTTAGTCCGGTACAATGATTTAATTTTCGGCCCTGTGATCGGTAAACTGATTTCCCTGGCTTATCTCAGCTACTTTTTTATCATAGCAACATTAACTTTGCGATTATTCGGTGATTTTTTCAGCGGACTGATTTTTCCCCAAACACCGATTATTGTGACAATCGGCCTCCTTGTCTTGATCTGCGCCTCGGGAGTACGAAACGGCATCGAGGTCCTGGCCCGCTGCAGCCAGGTTTTACTGCCCTTCGTCTTTCTAAATATCTTTATCACTACAATAGCAAGCATTAAAGACATCGATATAAACAATTTCCTACCCCTTATGGATATACCTTTAAGGGATTTCCTCAGCGTCTGCTGTTTCTCCAGAGCTTTACCCTTTGGAGCAACCGCTACTTTTCTAATGATATTCGCTGCTGTAAATAATCAAAAAAAAATGCCGCCTTTTTTTCTCCTGGGCCTATTTATTTCCGGGCTGATATTAATTATCACAGCCATACGGAATACCGGCTTATTAGGCCCGACCACTACAATATCTACCTACTCTTCTTACCAGGCTACCCGGTTAGTCACTATCGGTGAGGTATTCACCCGGCTGGAAATATTAGTGGCCATAAATTTTTTAGCTATGGGATTTATTGCAATTTCTTTAGGCTATTATGCAGTTACCCTCGGCGTGGCCCAAATATTCGGGCTGAAAACTTATCTGCCCTTAGTGATCCCCCTGGGAGTTCTCCTGGTGGTGTTCAGTATTACCCAGTTTGCCAACTATTTTGAATACTTCCGCTTCAGCAGCAGAATATTACCTTATGCAGGCCTGCCTTTGGAATTAGGCATACCTTTACTTTCTTTACTTATTGTTAAACTTAGAAATATTGCCCCGCAAGAAACTAAGAAAAAAAAGGAATAAAAGGATGGAGACCGAAAATGGATATAATACTTTTAGTGCTCCTATTTGGAGGAATATGTATCTTTGAAATCCCGGGACTGGTTTATCGTAAATACTGGAAAGAATTGCTGAGTTTTCTGCTTTTATTAGGACTGGCCTTTATAATGAGTACCTTATCCGTACTGGACATCACCATTCCCAGCCCCGCCAAAGGGATTGAAATCGCCGTAACCTTCTTTTTCGATATGTTTAAACATCTGACCGGCTCTTAAAGGAACCGGGATGAAAAATATAGCTCCCTAATCTACTTGTTTGACTAACTTTATGGCTTCTTTAATCAGCTCATTTAACGGCCGGCTCACAAAACCTACCAATTCTACATGGGGCTGATTTACCGGCAAAAGAATTTTGCGGCATTTAAGTACTGCTACTATTTCTGCAATCTGAGGTGTTATTTCACCCATCAGAGCATTGGGCACAATAATTCCCAAAGGCCCCATAACGATGTCTGCTTCCGGAGCACTTACCCGGATCGCGTTTACCCCGGTAGCACCCCGGTTCGCTCCTGCTTTTACCATGGCAGCAGTAGCTATGGCGTTGGTGCCTAAAGCCCAGATTTCCAAATTAGCATTCATTTCTTTAACTAAGCCTTGTATTAACTGGGCTCCCATACCCCCGCCCATTCCATCTATGACAGCAATCCGCATAATCATTCGCTCCTTTTCGTGACAGGTGACTGGTAAGGTTCAGTTTATAGAGCATTGTTTATGAGTTTATAGTTTATAGACTATAGTTCTCAGTTCTCAGATATCGGTTCTCAGTTAATCTTAAAAACCGAGTATAGCTTATTGGCTATCTGTTCCAGGTACTGTCACAAAGTAGAACTATAGCTTACTGCCGCTGCCCGATCTCTACTTTGTACCGGTGATTAGTTACTATGAACTACATTCTATGTTCTATAAACTATTATGTTCTATATTCTTACTACTAGTTATTATGTGGTAAATATCTTAAAATGGCTGCGGCAATAAGACCCCCGATGATTGCTGTTACTAACTGGGGAAAACTCAGAGCCTGGGCAACTTTGGGAGGAACCTGGATAATAAATTTTACCGCCCCTGCCAATAGGCAGAATTTTAAAATAGCACCTACTGCAATCCCGACTAAATCGTTTGTCTTACGGGCCCAGTAAAACCCATAACAATAAACGATATTGCCCAGCATAATAAAGGGAACAGCGATAGCCAGCGGCATAATTCCCTGAGTAAAGGCCAAAACCGGTGTCAATAGACCGATAATAACCCCGCTGCTTACACCTGCATAACCTACGGCTAAAATTAAAATCGCGTTAATGGCAGGTCCTGTTAACCACTGTAATTTTATTTGCTGAACAGCCAGTGCTACCGCCAATAAAATAGCAGTCCTTGTTAAAATTTTTGTACTAATATTCATAATATCCACCTCATAAACCATTTTAAGGTAAATAGGAGGCGGTGTCTAGAGGGTAGATGCAGAGTCCGTCTTTGTTCGCCGGAAAATTAAACGACAAGTGAACACTTACCGGCTAATAAAATTGGGTTCCGGAAGAAGGATTCGGTCAGACAGAGCAATATCTTATGCTGCCGCTCACTTAGCAGCTTTATCTGTTCCGCTGTCTTCCCCGCTTTGTCCTGCGAATTCCCCTGCTGAAGTTTCTTCTGTACTGCCTGCGTATTCAGCCTTGACCTGTTCCTGCTTAGTTCCGGGTTCTTCAGGCTTCTTCATTTTAAAAGCAGGCTTAACAAAAATCCTGCCCATAGTATTACGTAAGGTTAGAGTATTAAAGACAAATTCTTGCCACGCCGGATGACCCGCCTGAGAATCATTTCCCTTCCCTTCGCCTTGGGCCTGGGATTTGACAAATTCCTGCTTAATGGCAAACAGAGCAAAAGCGGCCGCCACTAAAGCCAATCCTGCCGTAGTTCCAAAAGTGAGTAAATTGCTTTTTTCCATTAAAATGCCAAAAACGGGCGGGCCGACGGCTACGCCAAAAAACCTTACTGCTCCGTAGAGAGCGGTAATCATCCCCCGTTCCTCCATCACTACGGTACTGGTTATGATGGTATTCAAACAGGTTAGAACCAAGCCTCCCCCTATGCCGCCGATAGCCAGGGCACCTATAAAAAAATACAAATTTTCAATAAAAAAAGGAACTGCCATATTTGATGCTCCTAAAAATACTAAACCCATTACCACAAATAATTTATAGTTATGGTTATTGCGCTGGGTAATAATTCCCGTTAGCAGCGATGTTGTAGAAATAGCCAGAACAGGTATCGCCAGAACTAAACCTTTTGTTACACCTTCCAACCCATACCTTTTCTCTAAATAATCGGATAGATAAAAAAGTGTTCCAAAAAGAACATACAAAGCAACTGCTCCGGCAAAAAAAGCACCGATCAAATGAATGCCTTTCCCTTGAAAGATTCCTTTTAAAGCAGCTAAGTATTGTTTGACGGTTTGTCCCTTTTTGTCGGTGGTCGGGTCTTTCACTAAAAACCATACTGCCAGGGCAGTAGGAATACATAAAACAGGAAATACAAAAAATGTTGCATACCAGGCAATCAGACCGACAAGAGATCCTAATATGGGGCTGACTACTTTTCCCAGACCGTTGGAAGCTTCCAGAATCCCTAAAGCTTTACTTCTCTCCCCTGTTACAAAGATATCGCTGGACAAAGCCATGGCAATAGGGGCTGTCCCGGCCGCACCTATACCTTGCAGAATCCGGCCTGCCATGATGATTAAGTAGGACTTATTGAAGATCAGTACGCCCAGCAGAGCAACTACTCCTCCTAAGCCATATAAAATCAAAGAAGGAACGATAATCATCTTTCTACTTATTCTATCTGATAAAAAACCTGCAATGGGTATCACTAAACCTGCAGGTACGGAAAACAATGTTATAACCAGGCTGACCTTAAACTGGGATATATTTAAGGCCTCCTTCATCTGCGGCAAAACCGGTATGAGCATCGAATTACCAAGTACCATGATCAAAGGTACTCCAGCCAGGGCTGCCAAGGTAATACGGCTTTTCGCTTTCAAAAAAATCACTCCTTATCGGCAAGAAATTTAGTCTAAACAAAAATATTTTGCCCGAAAAAAACAAAAAAAATCATCTCATTGATGATGATTTTTACTTCACTTTCTGAGCGCAGAGTTTTTCTGAAGAAATTTTCACTTTATAAATAACTCAATGATTTTTATGAAGATCGCTGCCAGACCTGCTGCCATCAATGGTCCTACCGGAATTCCTTTGAAAATTATTATTCCGATAATCGCGCCAACTACTAAGCCTGACATAAGCTCCGGCTGCAGTTTTAACATATCTAAGCCTTCACCGTTCATATAAGTGGCTAAAGCGCCGCCTACTGCACAAAGAATACCCTGCCAGCTAAAAATCCCTTTCATTAAATCCTTGAAAGTCATTTGTTCACTGGCAAAAGGCACCAAAACTGATAAAAGTAAAAAAAGCAGCCCTATTTCCAGGCCTCTGCGCTCAATTAAAGGAAAGTAGTGCTGCAGGCGGGTAAGTTTTAATACCAATAATATACACGCTGAAGTAGCCAGTAAACTGGACTGGCCTAAAATCCCGATTAAAATCAAAACGAGCAGTAAACCTTCACCCCACATAAAAACCTCCGAAACAAGCACTAGTGATCAGCGAAGTGACTAACGAGAAAAACTAATCACTATTACACTAATCACTAGGAATCTAATCTAATATTATTCAGAAAAAATTCATCTATGACAATGGAATAATTTAGAACATAGATTACCGGCCCTAGCGCATAGTTCATCGAACATAAATTAGAGCGGATATGATATCGGCCGGAGCTCAGAGAACCGGGAACTGAGTACAATTATTTTAAAATTAGAAAAATCATCCATTTCTAAAAATTTTTTTGGTGAATAATAATAACTATAACTTTGGAATTAAGGTGGAAACAAGATGCTGAAAATAGTTTTAGGAATGGGAATTTTAAGAATAATATCTGCTTTAATAGAATTATCTGCCGCTTTATTAATGCTGTATTTTAACCGGGTTGAAACTGCATTTAAAATAAATGCCTGCTTAGCATTAATCGGTCCTTTAATTATGATCAGCGTAACATCTTTAGGATTAATCGGTCTGGCCGGCAAAATATCCGTAAGGCAAATATTTTTTATTTTTTCAGGTGTAGGTCTAATATTTTACGGTTTAAACAAGATCTGATCAATTTATCTAAAATTACAAATCATAAAAATCCTTCAAAAGAACAAACTATGATTGTAAGAAAATTTAAGTTTTTGAAGGAGGCCCTTTATATTATGACTATTGGGACTAAAATGCATACGACTTTAGCCAGCTTGGAGAGTGCTAAAGCAAGTATGAAAACTTTTGCTTTAGAAACAGAAGATAAAACCGCAAAGCAGATGTTTGCTCAGTATGCTCAACAATTGGAGAGTATCTGTCAAGGCATGTCGTCCCGTTGTAACTATATTGAGCAGCAAGAACCTCAATATAAGGTTTATCAAAATATGATGCAGCCTCAGCAACAAAAATAACACAAAATAGCTGTCTTCTTTCCCTCCCCAAAAAGGGAACGTCTCCCGAAAGACGTTCCCTTTTTTATGATTACTTTTTTAATTTATCCATTAAAATCTTTTCATCATAATCGGTAATATCATATTCATCTATGGCATCTTTCAGATATTGCGGCGACCATATCAGCTTTAAATCTTCCAGGTATTCAAAACTGAGGCTTTTTGAGCATTCACATAATTCTTCTAAAATAGCTATTTTATTGCCTTCTTTATTATTAATAATTCCTTTAATCATATACAATTTATCTTTTTCTTTTCCTGTCATCACTATTGCTCCACTCTTCATCTACTATTACCCCCTGCATAATTTTTTTTACTATAATTTATGATAAGTTTTAAATTTGTGTTCAAAAAACTATCTGTGAATAAATTATACTAACCGGTGCCGGCTTATTTATTCAGGTCGAAAATGCCTCTAGACCTAAGAGAGGTTATTAGGCCCAGCGTTCCTAAAGCAAATAAGACAGCGGCGCCTCCATAATAAATATATTTGAGGCCGGTATGAATAAAATTGCTGGCCCCAACAAGAACTGCAGCATAAATGAAATAGGGCGTAATCCGTGTTTTGCCAAGAATTCTTCGTTGTGCATCCTGCCAGTTCCTTTCCTGATGCTCCATACGTTTGAGGATTAAATCTTTGATATCGGCATCTTGAGGATATTTCCCGGCTTCCCTGGAAATTCTAATTAATTCTTTGCAGTCCCAAAGGATAATGTTTCTCTTGTCTTTTATCAGGTCGCAAAATATCCTGGCATCATCCCGAAAGTCTGTCGTAGATATAATAAGACCCCGAATATATTTCCGCTTACTCATGGCCCGGGAAAGCTCGCGGACATACCTGGACCCAACCGTATCCTCTCCGTCTAATAAATGACATTGTACTAAAGTCAGTTCACCTTGATACTTACAAATAAAATTTATCCCTTCACTTTCCAGGTAATCAGTTTTTGTTAATTCCGTAAAATCTCCCAGCTTAGCTAACACTGCAAATATAAAACTCACAAAGCTTTCTTTATCCATAGCTTTTAAACTCTTCACAAACTCCTCATTGGCCAGTTTGGCATTTTCCTTTTGTATTACCTGAGCCAGTCGTATTTTCTCCACTCTTTTCGCCAGGAAATGATAGCATCCCAAAACCGAAATACCGGCGAATAAAGAAATTAAAACTTTATTTCCTCCGGTAAACACAAGAAAAGTAAAGAAAGATCCCCCTAACACAAGAATCCTGTAAATAAAGAAATTAAACCAACGGGTATACGCTGCCTGGCCTTTGTACAATTGTTTTAAATAATAATCCTCTACCCTGCTTTTTTTGATACTTCTGTAAATATTAAAAACAGACTTTTTCACTTTTAATACCTCCAATTATTCATCTAGTAAAAAGGATGACCAAAAAAAGAGCGGCTTAAACACCGGTATGTATCCATTCCGTACCCTTTGGCAGTACTAAGAATAACATCATCTGTCCCGCATACAGATGTCAATTTCTGCTGAGACAACGGTTCAGTTCCGGGGTACAGAATCCGGCCCGCAGTTTTACCACCGGTCAGCCGGTCTTCCCCAAAATATGTATCCCGTTATGTATAAAAACTTTTTCTCAATTATAAACTAAAAAAAAAACTAAAAACGGGAGGATAGATATGAATCAGCATAAAGAAGATCTGCAAAAAACTTTATGGAACCACCAGGATAAAATGATCGCCTATCAAATGTATACGCAAGGCTATGATGACCCTGTTACTGCTTATCAAATACTGACCGGCCAAGAAGGCCCGACTGCTCTGCAAGAAGCAGAACAAAAGGACTTCGCAGATTTTGCGGAAGAATAGCTACCGTCAATTAAGAGCAGATATTATTGCCAAAACCATGCTGACAAAGTACTCACGTATATTTCCCGGCAAATTGGTGCAAAATGATGATAACGAAAAATAGGAGGTGCTGATCATGAGCAACAGCCGTATTAAATGTAAGGTAGAGGAATGTGTTTATAATTCTCAAGGACTTTGTGACGCCGATAATATCGAAGTTATGTCATCCGCGGGAAGCATGAAAGTAGGAACAAACGCCGAAACAATGTGTTCAACTTTTCGCTACCAAAATCTCACGTAAAGGACGGTTCTCACCCGCCCCATTTGGATAATAACTCACGATAAGAAACCTAGGCCTTAAGTACTGCAGATACTCCCCGGCCTGGGTTTTAAATTTTTTGTCGAAAAAAGAGGGGATTTTTGGGAAGGAAAATACCTGTTTAAAAAGAAAATATATTATTAACTTATTTTTGTAAACGATTTAAACAGGAAAATCTCAACGGACTCTCAGGGATAAGTAAAAAGGTAACTAAAATGGAAGAAGTGATATTGAAAATGGGGAAAAACTTATTGGACAATTTTTTTGCGACTCTGACTCAAGGCGGTTTTAGCGTTAGATATTGGGACGGAGAAGAAATAGCGTACGGCAGTTCCCCGCCCCGGGTAAAAATTATTTTTAATGAACCTCTACCGCTAAGTTTTAACCTAACTGACCCGATGGTTACTTTGGGTGAAGCCTATATGGATGAAATTATTGATTTTGAAGGCAGCATGGATGAAATTATGAAACTCATTGATCTAAATAAGGATAATTTCTCCGTAAAGACAAAAGGCATCCTCGGTAATGCTGTTAAAACCGCTAATACTCTCGCCCTAAAATTAACGCAAAAGAGCAACATCCATCATCACTATGATTTAGGAAATGATTTTTTTGCTTTGTGGCTGGATGAATCTATGAGTTACTCCTGTGGTTATTTTAAAAATCCTGCCGACACTCTGTATCAGGCTCAGATGCAAAAAATAGATCATACTTTGAAAAAATTACAGTTAAAACCGGGTGAAAAATTACTGGATATCGGCAGCGGCTGGGGACAATTAATTATTAGAGCTGCGCAGGCCTATGATGTTCAAGCTGTAGGAATAACCTTAAGCGAGGAACAATACCAGGCAACATTGGAGCAAATAAAAAGTAAACACCTGGAGGATAAAGTAGCAGTGAAGCTTCAGGATTATTTAGATTTGCAGGAAGAAATATATCAATTTGATAAAATTGTAAGCGTGGGCATGTTTGAACATGTAGGCCGGGAAAATTTGCCTAAATACATGGAAAAAGTAAGCAATCTTTTGAAACCGGGAGGCTTGTCTCTTCTGCATTCTATCATGGGAACCAATGAAAAAGGTGTGAATTCCTGGATAACCAAGTATATTTTCCCCGGTGGTTATATACCTTCCTTACGGGAAACCATCTGGCTTTTACCCCAGTACGATTTTCATCTTCTGCATGCCGAAAGCTTACGGATGCATTACGCTATGACTCTGGACCGCTGGCATAAGAACTATCTTAAAAATTGGGATACTGTGCAAGAAAAATTCGGTCGTAAATTTGCCCGGATGTGGAGTTTATACTTACAAGGATGTGCGGCAAATTTTCGGGTTTCCGGACTGAACATTTATCAACTGCTATTTTCCAAAGGATTAAATAACAACTTAAATTTAAATATGGAGTATATCTATAGCTGAAAATACGAATAACCGGAGAGGACCAGGAGGCCGCCTGATCCTCCCTATTTCCTGCTCCGTTTCTTTTTTCGCTTGCCTCTTCATTCATTCTTCCCCCGGCTTAGTACCCACATGAACCGTGACAGCACCCCCGCCCAAACCAAAATAGGCAACCTGTTCTAAGCCTGCCGCCCAGAAAATCGCTTTCAGTTTTTCCTGATCGGGGAATTTTTTTAATGATTCCGGCAGCCAGGTATAGGCGGGATATTTATCATCAATCGCTCTGCCTTTATCTACAATTCTGCCGATAAGGGGAACGAGATTAAAAAAATACAGATTGAAACCCATTCTTAAAAAGGGGTTTAAGGGCCTGGATACTTCCAGACAAACTACTTTACCGCCGGGTTTTACAACCCGCGCCATTTCTTCAATGGCCCGGGAGATATTGATCACATTCCGTAAAGCAAAACCATTTGTCGCAGCGTTAAAAGTATCATCGGCAAAAGGCAGTTCCAGAGCATCACCTTGGACAAAAGTAACATTTTGCAAACCACCGGCACCGGCTTTTTTATTTGCGATCTCCAGCATTTTCTCGGAAAAGTCCAGACCGTACACTTTTCCGTACGGACCTACGGTATCCCTTAACTTAAGCGTTAATTCACCTGTTCCGCAGCAAATGTCCAACGCAGAACCCCCGGTTTTTAAGCCTGTTTTCTTCAGCATAAATTTTTGCCACCGTGGCAGCATGCCCCAAGTCATAATTAAATTCATCACATCATAATTTTTGGCGATGGAATTAAAAAGGTTTTTTACATATTTATCCTTATCAGAAAATTGATTCACCATATCTTCTCTCCTCAAACATATCTTAAATGTCCTCTCCGAAAATATACTCATTAAAATAGTTTAACATTATTAAAATAAGCAGTCTACGGGAATTATATAATTACTACTTTCAGGTGGTGAATAAAATTGCTTACCTTACTACTAGGCGGCATTACCTTAATAATCGCAGGTATAGCTTACATCTTACCCCACAAATTCACCTTAATAGCAAATAAATCCCTATCAAAATCAACAGGGATTATCATGATCATCATCGGATTCTGTCTGATTTTTCGCGCCCTTACACTCTAAAAACAGGTATCCTAATCTCCCAATTCCTTGGGGAACACAACCGTTACCGTAGTACCGCCGGATTTATTACCGGTAATATTCAACTTGGCTCCATGACCTTCAACTATCCTGTAACATACCGATAAGCCCAGTCCCGTACCATTCTGCTTCGTCGTGATAAAGGGCGTACCGATCTTATCCATGATTTCTTTCGGAATACCTTTCCCATTATCTTTGATCTCCAACAAGACATCATCCTGTTGATTTTCTAAAGTGATATAAAGGTTTCCCCCCGAGGGCATGGCTTCAATAGCATTATGGGTTAAGTTCAGGAACAATTGCTTTATTTCATTTTCATCAACTAAAAGTCTGACATCATCCATTTTAACACGTAGATTGACCTTAGCTAAAGTCGCATCCCTCTCGATCAATATTAACTGTCTTTCCAGAACTTGTTTTAAATCACATTTCGTTTTCGCCCGGCTTGATTTTTTGGATATGGAAAGGAAATCGGCAATGATTGAATTACAGCGGTCAATTTCCGAGATTAATAAATCCAGCTGACCGCTTGTCAGCTTTTCATCAGATTTTTGAGCAAGCTGCAGAAAGCCACGGATTGTGGTCAGGGGATTTTTTATCTCATGGGCAATACTTGCCCCCATCTGCCCCACAAGATTCAGTCTTTCCAAATTTCTAATTTTTTCATTGATGAATTCTTCGGAAGTAACATCATAAAAAATTGCCATGGCATAAATGATGTGACTGCCTTCCAGATCATAAATAGGATGGGCAATAACCTCCAATAGTTTGCTATCCCTGATTATCTTTTCTTTAAAATAAGCTTTGCCCGTATGTAAAGAATCCAGGATCAACAGCTCCTGATAATTATAATTATTGAATACTTTATCCATAAACTCCTCATACGGCCGTCCTACGTAGTCTTCGGGGAAATCATTTTTAAGCCTGGCATAATCAAGGGCAGCCTGATTAATATGAACAATCCGCTCTTCTTTATTGATAACCGCTATGCAAAGAGGCATTTCGTTAATCAGCTTTCCTAAAAGGGAACTCTGCTCTATGAGTTTTTCCTGGGTCCGATATAAGTTAATCCTGATATTACTTTCGATTTTAACGAAATTACCGATTAACCAGCCAATTAAAATATAAATAACTAAAAACATTAAATCCGTTTCTATGCTATAACCCAGGGGCAGCTTATTGATATAGATTAAGTCAATAAGCAGATTGGCTAAACCTGCTATTGCCGAAACCGTTAAACTTGTTCGTAAATTAAATTTTATAGCGGAGATAATGATCGGGATCAGATATAAAAATCTTAATTCAAAGTAACCCGTATTGAGAAATAAAAAGGTAATCATTAAAAAATCTAAAATAATAATGGCAAAGTCCAGCCGGTAATTCTGCCTGCCTAAATGAACACTAAAGTAGCCGATGCTTAATAAGAAAACAATTATTAAAAAAGTTACTACAAAAGCCTGCACCATGTTATAGCTTTCAAAACCAAAGTATTTGAAAATTATAATTAATGTCATTAAGCTAAAGATCACCTGAACCGTAAATATATAATTGTTAATTGTTTCTTCCCTCATGCGGTCCATTAAAAGCACTTCCTTTAATTAAATACCACGATCAAAAAAGTACTTGCCGGCTATAACAAACAATTATTATTTCGACATATATAAATTATTTCCTTTTTTATGATTTAAAGGAGGCAATTTCCCCTTGATCCTAGAATAATTATTCCTACCCCAAAAATATTGATTTTATGCATAAAAATGCTGATTTTTGGCTAAAGTAAACAAAAATATTTTATGGAAGAGGCTTGGCCTTTCCATAAAAAAAGCAGGTCTCCCGGACCTGCTCTTTCCTGCATGATTACTTACTTCCGTCGAAAGTATGACATTGGGTCAGTTCAGAGTTTTGCGCTGCTCTTCCGCCGCCATCAACATTAACTTCAATCGCTGTTGCATGACAGTTTTCATTCTTCCAATATTTACAGTTCGAAACAGTACATCTAACATTCTGCAGTGCCATAGTATCCACCTCCTTCCCACACATATAGTATGGTTAGAGGCTGCCGTTACTATTCTGTAAATTAAAACCTCTTAACTCTTCGCTCTTTCAAAAAACACCGGAATCCCGACGCTTAGTACGTATTCACATCTTTATCTGCAGCATGCAGGACCTGCCGGCCGGCAAGTCTCTTATGATTTGATCTCAATATTATTATTTAAGGTATATGGCTGAAATACTGCCTTCTCTACCTGATGATCATCAGGATTTAGAATTACAGTAGCATGATGAAGAAACCTGTCCCTTACAAAATAGCGCAAATCAGTAAATCTCCCGATTAATCTATTATTTTCTACTTTATAACCGATATGGCAGAAAGGTGTAAATTCTTTAAATATTTTTCCCATCTTGGTTTTTTCTAATTCTTCCTTTATTTCTTCGGCAACCAGCTTAAGCTTTTTATGAATCTTTATTTTACAAGTTAACAGGTTGATCTGCCCGACAATATTTTTATGATTTAAACTGACAATAAAATCCCATTTAACTAAACCGATAAAAGCAGGCATAACGACTAATCTCTCCAGATAACCGGAATAATATCCTTTTATTAAGGCTTCTGCCCTGCGGCGCATTAAAAATCTCAAAAATAAATAGCTGATATTTATGCCCAGCGCCGGATAAATCAGGAACGTTGCCCCCCGATAGCCGCCATAAATAGTTAAGACACTGGCAGCTATTAAGACAGGGTCAGAAATCATTAAAAGATTCAGGGTATACTTCTTTTTACTGAAAGGATAAAAGAGCATGACTCCATAAGAGTTGAGCAAATCCAAAAAAGTATGGCTCAGAGCACCTAATAAAGCCCATAAACCTAGGAGAATTATACCATATTGCGGAAAAACAAAATGCAGAGTTCCCCCGATTAATGCTGCAAAACAAAGTAAGCCCGGCAGTGAATGGGAAATACCACGGTGATGTTTTAAATATATATAATCTCCCCAGTATTGAAAGATAATATCTAAGTCAGGAGAAACCGCTCCCAGTATTGCGGCCACCAAAAACGGGCTGCTCACAGAAACATCGGCTCCTGCTGCTACCGCTACTGCTGCACCTGCAATGCCATGAGTAACCGGATCCATTCCTCCCACCTCCTGTTAGACGATCGTTCATAATACCTGGTTGACAGGTTGATTTCGTCCTCTATTTTTACAAATTTCGACAAATACCAGTATAACATAAAAAACAACCGGCAGGCCTATGTAATATTTGTTAAAAAGAGCTGTAACCACAACTCCGGCTCATTTCTACAGTTGGTCAATTCATAAAATCATCATGATTATAATTTAAAAATACGAACAGACGATGAAGATTAAGTAAAAAAATGCACAGGCTAAAGAAGCCTTGTGCTTAAATAATTGACCCAAGGTGTTTTTAAATTCATTTCTGCGAAAAAAAAACACGGCCGCAGCCGTTTGCGTTTTCTTCTTAATTAAGTGCCCCGATTAAGCTGGTCATATCTGCTATTTTTTCTTTCTCCAGCCATTCTTCCAGGTCCCTGATAATCTCCAGGGGTGTAAAGGGATTAATAAAATTACCGGCTCCCACCGCCACTGCCGAAGCACCGGCCAGGATAAACTCCAGGGCATCCCGGAAATTTGTGATTCCTCCCATGCCGATCAGGGGAATTTTTACCGCTTGATAAACCTGGTAAACCATTCTAACTGCTATCGGTTTAACCGCCGGGCCCGATAATCCTCCCATTATATTGGCTAAGACCGGCTTGCGTTTTTCAATATCTATCGCCATTCCTAAGACGGTATTGATCAAAGAAATCACGTCGGCGCCTGCGTTTTCCACAGCTCTGGCGATTTCCGTAATATCGGTAACATTAGGTGACAATTTTACGATTAAAGGTAAGCTGGTTTGCTTTCTTACCCTTTTGACAACCTCGGCGGCCAAATGAGGATCGGTGCCAAAGGCCATTCCTCCTCCTTTGATATTGGGGCAGGATATGTTTATTTCCAGACCGTGGACTCCCTCTACTCCGTCCAGGCGGGCTGCAAGATCGGCGAACTCCTGCAAGGAATAACCCGATATATTGACAAATACCTTAGTAGCAAATTTATTCAGCCAGGGAATCTCTTCAGAAATGACTTTGGCTACTCCCGGGTTTTGCAGACCAATGCTGTTTAACATCCCGGCCGGTGTTTCTGCCAGACGGGGAGCCGGATTGCCGGGTTTGGGCTCCAGAGTGGTGCCTTTCGTCATAATACCGCCTAATAAACCGAGATCATAAAATTCATTGTATTCCCTGCCGAATCCGAAACAACCTGAAGCAGTTAATACCGGGTTTTTCAACTCCAGACCTGCAAGGTTTACTTTAAGACTGCTCATTAAAAATCACCTCACTACCTGCAAAAACCGGACCGTCCTGACAAACCCTTTGATAGCTGCTGCTTCCATTTTTAGCCTTTGTCGTACAAACACATCCTAAACAGGCCCCGATACCGCAGGCCATCCGCTCCTCCAGGGAAACCTGGCAGGGAACGGAATGCTCCTGAGAAACAGCAACTACCTTTTTCAGCAGAGGCTCCGGACCGCAGCCAAAAACATGTTCAAGCTCAGATTGCTGAAGAAGCTCCTCCAGCAAAGAAGATACAAAGCCCCGGTGTCCGGCAGAACCGTCGTCGGTAGCAACCTTCAGTAAAACTCCTGATTTTTGATATTCTCTGCTATTTAAAAGCAGTTCTTTCGTCCGGGCACCTAAAAGAACATGTACCTGCCGGGATTTCGGCAGCAGTTCTTCCACCAGAGCCAGCAAAGGGGCTATTCCGCACCCGCCGCCGACAACTGCAACCTCATCATATTGCGCTTTGAGGACAAAGCCCCGGCCCAGCGGCCCCATGACCTCAATGCCTCCTCCGGAAATCATGCTGAGAAGCTTAGTCCCTTTACCGATCACTTGATAGATTAAGGTAACGGTACCTTCGCCGGTGTTTATCCTGTTGATGCTGACAGGTCTTTTTAAAAGCGGGTCTACCGTCGGAGATACTTTAAGCATGATAAACTGCCCCGGTTTAGCAGCCTGAGCCACCTCAGGACAGGCCAGGGTTATCTGGTAGAAATCCGGTACTATTTTTTTGTTTTCGAGAATCTCAGCCTCTATGCAGTGAATCATCCTATTGCCCACCCTCCTTCGTTATACTACACACTCTCACCGGCCCACAGCTATTGTCTGCTGCCGGGTTTTGTTATCTCTATCCCCTGCCGGCATAGAGGACAATCTTCAGGTTGAAATGTATCGATTTCTAATTTAATCAGGGATTGATAAGGAACTGTAAGCTTAACAGCTGTACTGCTTCTATCAATAATCGAACCTACTCCGATTACTTCCGCCCCTAAATTCTGCAAGAGCTCCACAACCTCCTGGGAGGAACCGCCGGTGGTAATCACATCCTCTATAACCAGAGCCTTTTGTCCCTTATGAACACGAAATCCTCTTCTTAAAGTCATTTTTCCATTTTCCCGTTCTGCAAATATTCCCGGTACTCCCAGGCTCCCGGCAACTTCATAAGCTGCAATTACCCCGCCGAGAGCAGGTCCTACAACGATTTGCGGCTCAGCTTTTCTAAACTTTTCCGCCAGGTCTTTACAAACCGTTGCTGCCACAAGAGGCTCCTGTAAAAGCAGAGCACACTGGACATACCCGTTACTATGAAGCCCTGAAGATAATTTAAAATGTCCTGTTTTTAAGGCCTGGGTCTTATGCAAAAGATCCAGTATTTCATCCCTCTTTAACGTCACTTGATCTCCTCCATTTCCATCATTACTTTTTGCGCTGCCAAATCCGGGTCGGCATGTTGCGTGATCGGCCGTCCCACCACGATATAATCAGCCCCCCCGGCTATTGCTTCCTGAGGGGTTGTGATCCGCTTTTGGTCCTGAGCAGGAGCCCATAAAGGTCTGATACCGGGACACACCGTTAAAAAATCGTCCCCGCAGGCTTTTTTAAGAAACGCAGCTTCCCGGGCAGAACAGACAACACCGTCTAACCCGGATTTCCGGCAAAGTCTGCCCCAGTTTACTACAGTATCATTTACGGAATACTTAAACCCCATTTGCGCAAATTTTTCCTCACTGAAGCTGGTCAAAACCGTTACCCCGATAACCTTCGGCCGGGGTAAGCCTTTTTGAGCCGTAATATCCTTTACCGCTTCCACTGTCTTACAGAGCATATCCGCCCCCCCTGCAGCATGGACATTAAAAATATCCACCCCCAAGCCCGCCGCCCATTTAGCAGCCTGGGCAACAGTATTGGGTATATCATGAAACTTTAAATCCAAAAAAATTTTCCTGTTCTGCTGTTTTAAATAATCAATGACGGCTCCTCTGCTGTTTAAAAATAATTCCAGCCCGACTTTATAAAAAACCACCGTATCACCCAACCGGTCGATTAGCTTCTGCGCCGCGGCAAAATCGGGTTTATCCAGGGCTACAATTAATTTTTCCTTCATAGCTTAACCCTCCAGTTCCTTGCGTAGTTAGTTTATAGAACATAGTTTATAGGGCATGGTTTATGGTTTATAAGTTGCGGTTCACCGAATATAGCGTGTAGTTTATAAATCATTAATTTGCAATTCTCCATTATAAACGCACCGCCCGTTTTTTTACTCTTTCCCTATTGCGCTGTTATATTTCTGTAAAGGCTTAACCCTGATCATCGACTCCAACACTTGTACAACTGCCAGAACCAGGTCCAGGGAAGTTAAGCACGGCACATTAAATTCTACCGCTGCCCTGCGGATTCTAAACCCGTCCCGGGCCGGCACCTTGCCTTTTGTTAAGGTATTGATTACCAGGTCAATTTCCCCGCTCTTGATCACATCTACTACATGGGGGCTGCCTTCTTTAATTTTATTTACCCCTTGAACCTTTAAGCCTTCTCGCTGCAGAAAATCCGCCGTACCTTGGGTGGCAACTATGGAAAAACCCAAATCCTGCAGTCTTTTCAACAAGGGCAAGGCTTCCGGCTTATCCTTATCGGCAATAGTCGCTAAAACCCTTCCTCTTCTGGGAATGATATACCCGGCAGCCAGTAAAGCTTTATACAATGCTTTGGTATAATCCTTATCCAGACCTAAAACTTCCCCGGTAGATTTCATTTCCGGCCCTAAAGAAGTTTCCACATCAATCAGTTTATTAAAGGAGAATACCGGCATTTTTACCGCAACTAAGTCTTTAGGCGGTACCAGACCCGGCTGATAGCCCAGTTCCCGCAAAGACTTACCTAAAATGACCTGCGTAGCAAGATGGACCATAGGGATCCCGGTTACTTTGCTCAGATAAGGGATCGTTCTGCTGGAACGGGGATTAACCTCGATCACATAAACTTCATCCTCGTGAATAACATACTGGATATTAACAAGACCCACTATTCTCAATTCCTTGGCAAGCTTCTGCGTATGCCCGACAAGCTTATTTATTTCCTGCTCCTTTAACGACAGGGCAGGATACATAGCCGTACTGTCGCCCGAATGAACACCGGCCCTTTCAACATGTTCCATGATTCCCGGAATAAGAACTTCAGAGCCGTCACTAATTGCATCTACCTCTACCTCTTTGCCGGTCAGGTACCTGTCCACAAGAACCGGATGGTCCGGTGATATTTTTACCGCATTTTCCAGGTATTCTTCCAACTCCGCCAAATTGTAAACAATCTCCATTGCTCTGCCTCCCAAAACATAGGAAGGCCGCACCAGAACAGGGAATCCTAAATCTGCCGCTATTTTTTTGGCCTCACCGGCATTACGGGCTGTCTTTCCTAAAGGACGGGCAATCTTTAATTTTTCCAATACCCTGTCAAATTTTTCCCTGTCTTCGGCAATATCGATATCTTCAACCTGAGTTCCTAAAATCTTTATTCCCGCATCGCAAAGAGGCCTGGCTAAATTAACCGCAGTCTGTCCGCCGAATTGCACGATGACCCCGGCAGGCTCTTCCCTGGCAATAACATTAAGGACATCTTCCCTGGTCAAAGGCTCAAAATACAGCCTGTCCGAGGTATCAAAGTCGGTACTGACCGTTTCGGGATTATTGTTTATGACAATAGATTCATAACCGATATCTTTAAGGGCCCTGGCACAGTGAACCGAACAGTAATCAAATTCAATCCCCTGCCCGATTCTGATGGGGCCGCTTCCCAGTACCAGTATCTTCTCCCGGCCGGAACCGCCCCCGGCTTCGTCCCGCTCATTATAAGATGAATAATAGTAAGGTGTCAGCGCCTCAAATTCCCCCGCACATGTATCGACCATTTTAAAAGCAGCCTTAAGATCAAATTGATCTCTTAAGTCCCTGATTTCATCTTCCGTCAGCTGCCAGCAGCGGGCAATCTGCTTATCACTAAATCCCAATTCCTTGGCTTCCCCGAGGATATCGGCAGACAGCTTATTTTGCGGAAGTATTTCCTTCTCCCACTTGACCATTCTAACCAGTTTGGCTAAAAAAAAGTGATCGATCTCTGTTAGTTCCCGGAGCTTTTCCGGGGAATAATTTCTCCGTAAGGCTTCACCCAGCAAAAACAATCTTTCGTCATCGGGATTCTTCAGCCTATTTTCCAGCTCTCCCGGTTCTATCTCATGATATTTGTCATTTAAAAGCCCGGTTACATCTAATTCCAAAGACCGGATACCTTTTAATAAAGCCGCCTCAAAACTGCGCCCGATTGCCATAACCTCACCGGTGGCTTTCATCTGGGAGCCTAAGCTTCTGTTGCCGGCCTGAAACTTATCAAAAGGCCAGCGGGGTATTTTCACGACGATATAATCCAGAGCCGGTTCAAAGGCCGCCAAAGTTTTACCTGTTACCGCATTGGCAATTTCATCAAGATGATATCCCAGGGCAATTTTAGCTGCGATCTTGGCGATGGGATATCCTGTAGCCTTGGAAGCCAAGGCACTGGACCTGCTTACTCTGGGGTTAACCTCAATGACGATATATTCCAGACTGGCGGGGCTTAAAGCAAACTGAATATTACAACCCCCTTCAATGCCTAAAGCGCGGATGATCTTCAGAGATGCCGTCCGCAGCATTTGGTACTCCGGATCTGTTAAGGTCTGACTTGGAGCAACGACAATGCTGTCACCGGTATGGACACCCACAGGATCAAAATTTTCCATATTACAGATCGTTATACAGGTATCATTAGCATCCCGCATTACTTCATATTCAATTTCCTTCCAGCCTTTAACACTTTTTTCAATTAATACTTGATTAATGGCACTATATTTGAGACCTTTGGCCACGATTTCTTTTAATTCATCATCATTATTGGCAAAACCGCCGCCGGAGCCGCCCAGGGTATAAGCCGGCCTTACTATGACCGGATACCCGATTTTGCCGGCAAGCTCCAGAGCCTCACTGAAATTTTCCGCTATGCCGCTATCCGGTACCGGTTCATTGATCTCCCCTAACAGCTCCTTAAATAGCTCTCTGTCTTCAGCCTTCTGAATGGCCTCTAAAGGTGTACCTAATAATTCTACCCCTGCTTTGGCCAGTATTCCGCTTTCGGCTAATTCTTTGGCCAGATTTAAGCCAACCTGCCCTCCTAAAGTAGCCAGTAATCCCTGGGGCTGTTCCGTATAAATGATTTCTTCTAAAAACTCAATCGTTAAAGGCTCAAAATATACCCGGTCCGCCATATGTTCATCCGTCATAATCGTGGCAGGATTACTATTGACCAGCACGACCTCCAGACCTTCCTCTTTTAAGGCCCGGCAGGCCTGCGTTCCGGCGTAATCAAATTCTGCCGCCTGACCGATAATGATCGGTCCCGAACCGATTACTAAAACCTTTTTAATATCCTGACGTTTCGGCATGGATACACCTCCTGTTATTATTATGAATCAGCTTGATAACTTATCTCCTAGGCTAACTATATTCACCCCAAAGTAACTATTTACTCATAAGTTTTGCCAGAAATTCTTCAAAAAGATACGCAGAATCCTGGGGTCCCGGCGCAGCTTCCGGGTGATATTGGACACTTGCCAGGGGAAGGCTTTTATGCCGTAAACCTTCCACCGTATTATCATTTAAATTCATATGGGTGATTTCTACGTCCTGATTCAGACTGGCAGGATTAACTGCAAAACCATGATTTTGCGAGGTAATATACACTTTACCGGTACGAAGGTCCTTTACCGGGTGATTGCCGCCCCGGTGTCCGAACTTAAGCTTATAGGTTTCTCCTCCTAAAGCCAGGCCAAGGAGCTGATGCCCCATACAGATACCGAAAATGGGAAGCTTCCTGGTGATTAATTCTTTGATCGTTTCAACTGCCCAGGGTACATCCTGGGGGTCCCCGGGTCCGTTGGAAAGCAGGATTCCGTCAGGTTTATGCTTTAATATTTCCGGGGCCGTCATATCGGCAGGGACAACAATAACCGTACAGCCCCTCCGCTGAAGTTTGCGGAGAGAATTATTCTTGACCCCGAAATCCATAACGACTACCCGCTGCGGCCCGCCGGGAAGAATATAGGGAAAAGGGGTACTCACCTCTTTGATCAGCTTTTGCCCGGAAAGAGCCGGAACCTGCTTAACCAATTTTAATAATTCCTCTACATCTGTCCCGTCATTACAAATAATTCCGGCCATTGTTCCCCGGGTTCGCAGATGCTTGGTTACAGCTCTGGTGTCAATGCCCGCTAAGCCGATTAATTCGTTCTCCGTCAGAAATTTTTGCAGATCCTGGTCAGCCCGCCAGCTGCTCGGGTCGGCACATCCTTCCTTTACAATAATGCCCCGGGCAAAAACCTTTTTACTTTCCCAATCGGTATTATTTGTTCCGTAATTACCGAGCAAAGGATAGGTGAAATTGATGATTTCCCCTGCATAGGAAGGATCGGTGAGTATTTCCTGATAACCCACCATGCTGGTATTAAACACAATTTCACCTTGAGCTTTTCCCAAAGAGCCTAAGGCCCTGCCGGAAAATACCGTACCATCTTCTAATACCAGATTTGCTTTACTCATATATTTCACCTTTTTCCATGATTATTTTTCCTGCTTTAATGGTCATTACCGGCCACCCTTTTAGTTCCCACCCGTCATAGGGATTATTTTTCCCCAGGGAGAAAAACTCTTTCGTATTCACTTTTTGCGTGAGACCGGGATCAATAATCGTGATATCTGCCGTTTTGCCTTTTTTTAAAGTGCCTCGGTCCAAGCCTAAGATCTGAGCCGGTAGTGTACTCATTGCTTTTACCAGCTGCAGGAGACTAAGGTGTCCCTGCAGATACAGCTTATCCCACACCAGCGGTACGGCAGTTTCCAAACCACTAATGCCGAAAGGTGCATATTCATATTCAACCTCTTTCTCTTCTGCCGCATGGGGTGCATGATCCGTAACGATACAGTCTATTGTTCCGTCCCGGAGGGCTTCAATTAATGCCTGGACATCATCCTGAGTTCTTAAAGGGGGATTTACTTTCGTACTGGTGTTATACCCGATTACCGCTTCATGATTCAGGGTTAGATGATGGGGGGTAGCCTCTGCCGTAACCTTCACGCCTCTGGCTTTAGCCCGGCGGATGATTTCCACACCGCCGCGGGTCGTGACATGGGCAATATGAATTCTGCTTTTGGTCAATTCAGCTAAACGAACGTCCCGGTCAATAATGATCTCTTCTGCTTCTTTCGGGATCCCTGCTAAACCCAGTCCGGTACTGACCAGTCCTTCATTCATCACACCTGCGCCTACCAGATCATCATCCTCACAGTGGCTTATCACTAATAAATTCAGCATTTTAGCATAATCTAACGCCCGGCGCAGGACACCGGAGTTTTTTACTGTTTTTCCGTCATCAGATAAAGCGGCCGCCCCATGTTCCTGCAAAATTGCAAATTCGGCAATTTCTTTACCTTCCTGGCCTTTCGTGATACTTGCGATGGGATATACATTAACCAGATCATAGCTTTTCGCCCTGGCCCGGATCAATTCCAGAACTCCTTCGGTATCTGCCACGGGCTGGGTATTAGGCATACAGGCAATTCCGGTAAATCCTCCCCGGGCAGCCGCCCTGCAGCCGGTAAGAATCGTTTCTTTATGCTCCTGCCCGGGCTCTCTTAGATGAACATGGATATCGATCAACCCGGGAACAACTACTTTATTAACCCCGTCAATCATTTTCGCCTCTGCAGAAAGAGGTAAATCTTTGGCAATCTCCTTAATCACTCCATCTTCTACCCTAATATCCAATTGCTCGCAAATATTCTGACTGGGATCAACAACCAGACCATTCTTAATCAGTAACATTAACTCTGCCTCCCCCCATGGCATAAAGTAGTGCCATTCTCACTGCCACACCATTTGTGACCTGTTCTTCAATTACCGATTGACAGCTTTCGGCCACTTCACCCGTTATTTCAATTCCTCTATTCATTGGTCCGGGATGCATGACTAAAGCATCCTCCCGGGCCAGCCTTAATTTAGATTTATTTAATCCATACAGCTTGGCATACTCCCTTACCGAAGGAAAGAGACCTTTCTTTTGCCGTTCTAATTGTATCCTGAGCATTATAACAACGTCTGCATCCTGCAGAGCCTTCTCCATATCCCAGGTAACGGTAACACCAAGTTGTTCCACTTGTGAAGGCAGCAGCGTCGGCGGACCGCAAACCCAGACATCCCCCCCGAGGAGGTTCAAGCCGATAATATTGGAACGGGCTACTCTACTGTGCAGCACATCGCCGATAATGGCAATTTTTCTACCTTCAATACTGCCTTTACGTTCAAGAATCGTATACATATCCAGAAGCCCTTGGGTAGGATGTTCATGGGTTCCGTCCCCGGCATTAATTACCCGGGCTTTAACAGCTTTGGCCAAAATATGATGGGCCCCGCTGGACGGATGACGCATTACAACAACATCAGCGCCCATGCTGTCAATGGTTTTAGCCGTATCCCGCAAGCTCTCTCCTTTCGCCACACTACTTGAGCCGGCCGCGATATTAATCACATCCGCACCCATATATTTTCCTGCCAGTTCAAAAGAAGTCCGGGTCCGGGTACTGTTTTCATAAAACAGGTTAATTACGGCTCTCCCCCTCAAAGTAGGTACTTTTTTTATTTCCCTGCCGATAATTTCTTTCATAGACTTGGTATTGATAAATATTTCCTTAATTTCTTGCACGGTTAAATCGGACAGGCTAAGCAAATTCTTACTGGCAATACCCACGAAATATACCCCCTTTGGATAAGTTAATGTATAAAAATAGTTTATAGTTTGGTGATTAGTAATTAGTGACTGGTGACTGGTAACTAATCATAGTATCAGTAAAGTTCATAGAGCATAGTTTATCGTTTAGTGACTAGTGATTAGTAACTGGCATAGTTAAGTTTATAGTTTATAGTTCTCAGTTCTCAGTTCTCAATTAGTTAGTTAGTGACCGGCAAGTTTTTTGAGCAGATGTATCACTCAAAGTATTCCCTAAGAAACAGATCCTAATAGTTTCACATTGCGCTGCTTCCGGATAAGCAATTGGTTTATTGCCCTATTTAAGTCTGATCTATAAAAAGCCGGGTCTGTTCGACCCGGCAAGTTTCCTAAAAATAAGCTGCAGGTGACAGCAGAACTTACTACTCTACGATCAGTCACCAACACTGTCCTTGCCGGCCTCTCCGGACCGATTTAAAGGCTCCTTTATTTATTTGTCTACATCTCTAAGCTCTCGTTTATTTATTGCTCTACAGCTCCAAGCTGTTATTCTGTAGTATTTATATAAAAAACCGGGTCTTTTCGACCCGGCAAGTATATTAAGCAATACGAATGATAGCAGAATGAACTTATCCTTATGCTGGCAGCCACTGATTAACAAGTCGTAACCGTCACTGCTGTCCTTGCCGGCCTCTCCGGACCGATTTAAAGGCTTATTATTTATTTATTTCATTATATCCTTAGCAAAAGATAAAGACAAGCTATTTTACTAAAAATCATATTATTGCTATAATATTTCTCTGAGGTTACTTTTTTGGTCAGGAGTTCTCTTTCTGGCTACTTTGCCGGTCAGTTTGTCTGCCCGGTAAGCTTCGCCACTGGCTAACCTGACCAACCCATGAGAAAAGAATAGAGGAGATTATTATGATAATAAAAGGCATATTATTTGACTTAGACGGAACATTATTAAACACGAACGAATTAATTATCGAAACTTTTCAATATACATATAAAAATGTCTTGGGCCTGGACGTACCTCGGGAAGAGATTGTCCGGTATTTCGGGGAGCCGTTAATTGATACTCTGGCTAAGTACGGTCCGGATAAAGTTGAGCTTTTAGTTAAAACCTACCGGGACTACAACTTTAAAAGACATGATGAAATTACTACTATTTTTCCCGGTGTCAAAGAAACAGTCATCCGGTTAAAAGAAAAAGGCTATCTCCTGGCGGTAGTAACCTCCAAAAAGAATACCGGGGCCAAAAAAGGTCTGGACCTTTTCGGTCTTACAGCCTATATGGATTTTCTGGTAGGGTATGACGACACCAAGAAGCATAAACCTGACCCCGACCCTATTCATAAAGCTTTACAAGGTCTTGATTTACAGCCGGCAGAAGCTCTTATGGTAGGGGACAGCCATTATGATATATTATGCGGTAAAAACGCGGGGACGCAAACGGCAGTAGTTAAATATACTGAACACGCCTTGGAAAAATTACTGGAATTAAAGCCCGATTATATTTTGCATGAACTCAAGGATCTCCTCAATATTCTTTAAAACCGGCTATTCCCCACAGAAAATCCTGACCCACCGGCTATTCTCCACAGAAAACTTACTTACAAGCTTCAACTTGCAAATAATCTTCTCCCTGAGAATCATTCAAATTCCGTATTTTTTTTTCTTGCGGACGAGTGTCGAAACATCTATCCCTAGCTGAGCAGCCGTATTCCTCAAGGGTCCGCAAACGGTCAAGGCCTTTTTTATCACTTCATATTCTACCTGTTCCAGGATTTTTTTCAGCTCAAAGGATTCATAATAATCAGGAGTAGAAATATACTGGGTATGATCAGCAGACTGTTTAATGAAATGGGGAACACATACTTCATCAATCATATTACCTTCTGCCAGCACGACCATTCTTTCTAAGACATTTTTGAGCTCCCGCACATTTCCGGGCCAGTTATAATTCACTAAAAGCTCCACAACCTGGGGACTTATTTTTTTATTAAATCCAAATTTGTCATTTTTCATTTTAATAAAATGAACGATCAGAGGAACGATATCCTCTTTTCGTTCCCTGAGAGGGGGAATAAAAATAGGAATGACATTTAAACGGTAATATAAATCCTGTCTGAATTTGTTATCTTTAATGAGTTTTTCCAAATCGTTGTTGGTAGCGGCAATAATTCTGGTATTAATCGTAACTGTTTTTGTACCCCCGACCCTATACATCTTGTTATACTGCAAAACATCCAGGAGCTTAACCTGGGTTTCTTTAGTTATTTCACCAATTTCATCTAAAAACAGAGTTCCTCCGTTTGCCAATTCGAACATACCCCGCTTACCACTTTTGGAGGCCCCGGTAAATGCCCCCGGTTCATAGCCGAATAGTTCAGACTCCAGTAATGATTCCGGAATAGCGCTGCAGTTAATATGGATAAAGGGCCGCTGACGGGAAGAACCTCCGGCATCATGGATATACCTGGCGATCAGATCCTTACCGACACCCGATTCCCCCTGAATAAGCACAGGTGAACTCACATGAGATATCCGCACAGCAAGACGCAGAATATTTTGTACGACCGGACTATTGGCTACGATAATATTTTCCCGGTAATCCCGCTTCATCTTCCACAGCAGCTGCCTGTATTCATTATTGAGAGCATTTGTGCTTTTCAGCTTTTCTTGCAGATTAAGCAGTTCCGTAATATCCCGGACATTGGAAAAAATCCTGACTAAACATCCTTCATCATCAAATATCGGAATACTGGTGACAAGGGCCGATACCCCATTATAATAGTCAATTACCTTCGTAACAGGCTTCCGGGTCTTGGCCACTTCCGGAGAACAGGCATCAGGAATTTCCCTGTTTCTAATCAGACTTCGCATATCATAGCCGATAACTTTGTCTTTACATAACCCTGAGATGCGCAAATATGCCTCATTACAATAGATTGCCTTTCCCTGACAATCAGTAATAAAAATCCCGTCATATGAGGCATCAATTATCTTTTGCAGCAACTCATTTTCGACTTTTAACTGCTTGCAATTCATATATATACCCCCACATATGCACTAATGCATACAATTATATGCATTAGTGCATACAATTCCTCCAGCAGCAACGGAAAATAAATAATTATTACAAAAATTTTTCCCTTTTTTTTCACTACTAACCCCGCTCCGGACTATACTAATATCCCTTGTGAAAGCTATAGCCGGCATGCATCTTGCATTAACTATATGTGTATTCACTAAATTCTGTGCAGTCCTGTCGGATAATCGGTAAACTAAATTCCTGTTCAATCCTAAAAGACCTTTTATGTCTCTTTAGCTGACAGGTTGAGTTTACCGAGCCTGCGCAGAAGAATAGGAGGTGAAGCTTGATGCTAAACATCCAAGCAGCGCATGACCTGGTAAGGACAACGAAATTCAGATACCTGCAAAATCTTTACCGGATGTTATCGAAAAAAGCGACAAAAGCTGCGGATTATAAGCAAAGCTGACCATACCCATGATCCAACCTAAGAAAGACCTGCTGCGCAGGTCTTTTTTAGGTTGGATGCTAAAAGTTCCTGAATACACGAAATAACCCCGCACCGGTTAACGATATCCTCCGACATTAGGACCAAAAGGATAACCATAGCCCTCTTGTGATCCTGCAAGTATCCAGTATACAGCAATTGCTGCACCCTCACCGATCAAATCCTGACAGAATTTACCCTGTTCCCTGCTATGCCATTGAAAATCCTTTACCAGCTGACCACAATTTACTTCACCGAATTTTTCCTGAAAAGTTTTTGGTATTTGATTAAACAACCTGTATACACCCTGTTCGCCGTTAAGCTGTTCAATTCTATCTGCAATTTTTTCCCCGGCCAGTGGATTGGTGCGCCCATGAACGCTGCTTACCGCTAAAATCGCCCCGCTTAAAGCACCGCAGTTGTTTCCGGACAGCCCGATCCCTCCGCCAAACCCGGTTGCTAAAGCAATTACTGAAGGCGGTAAATCTGACAAGCCTAAATCCAACACTGCTTTCAATACACATTCCGCACAATTCATCCCTGTTTTAAAATAATCCCGGGCCTTCTCCCTGGCCGCCTTAATCAGTTCTTCATTATTTCTCTTCATTCTTAAACACCCCCTGTATCTTTTCTAGCTCTCTTTTAAAAGTCCTTTCTTCCTTTAAAATTAAATTTCCGGTACTTGCATAAATAATAACCGGTCCCCGGGGAATGATATGACTAAGGATAAAAAGAACCGGAACTATTTTGTTAGGCTACGAGATTTCTTAGGGTTTGGAGGTGAATGAACAATGGCCCAAAAATCTAAGATCACTAAAGCCGGCCGGGGCCGAGACGGGGATTTCGCCGAGGTCCACATTGAAAGCGGTGAAGAACTGCTTCCCCAGGAGGCTGTACGGCAGATAAAACTAGGCAATGTTGCCGCTGATTACTCTCATGAAGCTTACAGAGAAGAAAAAACGGAACCCCCCCATGAAAAAAATGATTAAGAGAAACACAGTATCTACGATAAGAGCCCGCCTTCAGGCGAGTTCTTAAAAAAACAAATGAATTTTAAAAAAAATTTTAAAAATCTGTTTGAAAGTTAAAAAATTAAGGTAAGTGGTTAATGAAAATTATTTAAGCTAATTCATCTAACCACCCTTTACTCTCCTTCAGCCTCCTGCAATCGCGGGAGGTTTTTTTATGCCATCCTGTCCTTGGTACTTTAATTCAACCCTTTATGTATAAGCAGAGCCAGAATTTGCGTCCCATGAATCAAGGCCTCCAAAACAAAGCTCATTTCCGGATGATGTAACCCCGGAGTTAAATCAGCACCCAGACCGATATAAGCTGTTTTAATTTTACCCTCCGTATGATAAAAATGGAAATCCTCTCCACCCGGCGTTATGATCGGCTCTAACACTTCACCTAAAACCGTGGTTATCGCCGAAGCAGCTTCCTTAACCAAATCCTGATGATATTCTGCTCCGGGAACCCCGCCGGCATATGTAATCTCTGCCTCTGCTCCTATGCTCTCCGCACCTTTAAATATAGCCTTTTGGGTCTTCTCCAGAAGCTTCTCCATTTCCTCATTTGTTTGAGCTCTTAAATCAAAGGTCAGCTCGGCTTCATCAGGAATAATATTATGCGCTGTACCCCCGGCAATTAATTTGGTCGTTTTCACCGAATACGGTACAGTGGGATTAAGTTTGATCGCGTTTACTCCATGGACAATAGCCGCAGCCCCGTCAACAGCATTAATTCCTAAGTGAGGACGGGCGCCATGGGAAGCAACTCCCTTAACTTTTGCCGAAACAATATAAGATGAACCATGACATAGGGCCGGCGTAGCCTGCCCCAATCCGGCTTCCTGAATAGGCCGGAGATGAATACCGTACAAAGCGTCGATATCCTTTAACAGCCCACTGGCCAGCATGATTCTTGCACCTTTTAAGGTTTCTTCCGCAGGTTGAAAAATTACTTTTAAGGTCCCTTTCTTAATTCCCCCTCCAGCTATGGTCCGGGCAGCCATCAAAACCATTGTACAATTGGCATCATGCCCGCAGGCATGAATATTCCTTTGTTCACCTTTAATTTGAAAAGGCAGAGCATCCATGTCGGCCCGTAAGGCGATAACAGGGCCCGGCTCTCTGCCCTGCAGAACGCCGACTACTCCTGTCGACCCGCCGATATTACGATGAACCTCAAAACCGGCCTCCTCTAAAGCATCTGCTAAGTATTTTGCAGTTTCCAGCTCCGCCAGAGCCAATTCAGGCAGATCATGCAGCCTGTGAAAGACATGAAAAATTTCCGTTCTGTTATCGGTAATCCTCTTCAATAAATCCATTTTTATCACCTATCTTCTTATCCCAAAAATCTCACTAGCAGCATTGCAATTAACGCATTCATACATAACACAAATAACAAACAAAACTCCATAAATGCCTGCTATTTACTGCGGCAGTACCCAGTGAACGTCCTGCCTATTCCGGAGCCTGTCCTTTTAAATTTAAATCTGCACCATAAAACAAGCATAAAATTAAAACTTAGAAACAAAATATAATTAAATAAATGATATTGGTGGTCAACAGCTATGGTCCAAATTGGAGACTTTCATATAGGTAAAGCACAAAATGCGAAACAACCCACCGTGGATATCCAGGCGGCTGCCTACCTCTGGGATTTCCTGGTAGGCAGATATCTGTGCTTAGAAGAAACCCGGATATATTTAAATCTGGTGAAAGACCAAGAGTTTGCCACTATACTGCAAACAGGCATCGTTGTGGTGTTATCCAAACAAATTGCCAAAATAGAGCAGGAAATGGAGAAATACAGACTGCCCCTGCCGCAAAGATCACCCCAAAGCTATAAACATCTTTTAGAACAGGAAGTAGAAATTAGTGACGAATATATGTTTAGGCAAATCTTCGAGGGCTGCCAAAAATATATGGATTATTTAGCCTGTATCTGCCGCTCCCTGATTTTTAATGATTCTTTACGGGAAATTTTTAATGATTTTCTAAAAAGTGAACTGTTTTTCTTTGATAAAATGTGTCTTTATGGTAAATCCAAGGGCTGGCTGGAACCGCCGCCCATGTATAAACACTGAATAAAAACCGCTGAAAACTCAATAGGGGATCGTGAGCAAAAAGCTAAAGAAACCCTGCTTTACAACTATATTCGCAAGGGCCCGGCGTATTGCCTGCCCCTTTTCCCTGGCCATTAGAGCGCCGTATGAGCGGGAATGGGTGTAGATACAGTTACATCCAGCAAAGCCGGTCTATTGGAGGCAAAGGCCTGGGCAACAGTGTCGTCCAAAACGCTGACATCTTCCACCTGATAGGCCTCCCAGCCACAGGCCTCGGCAACTTTTTTAAAATCAGGATTATCAAGATTTGTCCCGGTCTGACTGATACCTGTTACAATCATTCTATTACGCTCCATCGAAAGAGATTTATTATTAAATACAATCACTTTCACATTCAAGCCCAATTCCGCCGCAGTCACAAGCTCACCCATGACCATAGTGATCCCGCCGTCACCGACAAGGGCTACTACCTGACGCTCCTGATCTGCTAATTTAGCAGCTAATGCCGCCGGCAGACCAAAACCCATACTGCGCCAGGAACCCGAAAGCAAAGGAAACTGACGCTTCCCGCAGAATATTTTCGCAAACCAGAGGACATGTTCACCTACATCCAAAGCAACAACTGCCTCCGGCGCAAGATTTTTTTCTACACTGTACACCAGACGCTGCGGGGATATCGGATTTTCATTATACTCCCTTTCTTTGTGTAACTCTTCCAGCCAGTTTTGCCTGCTCTTTTTAATGGTTTCCCTCCAGCGGTTATTAGGAGCACTACTGCTCTTCTCCAGGAGGAGATCAAGGGTTTTGGCAATGCATCCTTCTATGCCGACAGCAATAGGACACTGGATTCCCATGTTCTCTAAACTACCGTCCACTTGAATGATGGGTATCTGCCGGGGCACAAATTTTTCCGGCCACCAGGTCGACCCGATCATCAGCAAACAATCCGCTTGTTCCAGAAGTTGTGATACACCGTGGCTTCCTGCCAGGCCCAGGCCTCCTACGAGGAGTGGGAAGTCACCGGCGATAACTCCTTTAGCCGGCAGCGAATAAGTAACAGCCGCCCCCACTTTTTGCGCCAACTCTTCAACCAGTCTCCCTTTACCCCGGGCTCCCCTGCCGACTAAAAACATTGGCCTTGCCGCTTTTTCCAGAACGGCTAAAGCTTTTTGTATTCCCTGGTCCCGGGGCTCTTTACAGGCCGGGAAAAGAACATTCTGAGGCCTGACCCTGTCTTGACACGGTTTAGTGAAAATATCTTTAGGAACAGCGATATGCGCTACCCCGCCCTGCCCCGTGGCAACTTGCAACGCTGTATACACGATATCCATTGCCGGCTCAGGAGCGGCTAATAAAGCACCGTATTTGATCAGAGGCTGCAGCAGAGTCTGTTCCTCAATATACTGTTTATAGTCTGTTCCGATATATTTAGTAGGGACCTGTCCGGTTATCGCCAGCACCGGCGCTTTGTCCGCCGAAGCGTCCGCCAGTCCGTTAATAAGATTAGCCGTTCCCGGCCCGCAAGTAGCGGTGCAAACACCTATTCTCCCTGTCAGCTTAGCCTCGGCCGAAGCCATGAAGGCCGCAGCAGCTTCATGACGTGTTTGGATATAAGTAATCTCCGGATGCTTATTGACGGCATCCAGAAAAAATAAGATAGCATCACCTGCATATCCATAAATTCTCCTTACTCCCCAGCTTGCTAACTGATCCAAAACAGCATCGGCCACAGTCCTTTCGGTAACCATAAAAATCCCTCCTTTTCTTCACATTTAGATTTAGCCAAAAGAAGAGATTTTCATACACTTTATTGCCTGGTTTAATTTTTATTTTTTTGATATTCCCTTAATATCGTCTATCCTTATTTCTGCCTGGCGGTTCAAAACCGGACTGCCTCCTTTATGAACGATAGCCTTAAAAAAATGCCTACGCCCCTCATCATATTCACCTTCTTTACAGTATAAATCACCTAAGATATAACAAATCTGCTGTTCCGTACTTATCATCAGGGGGGTACTGTTCTGATAATAGGCCTCCTGAAAATAATTTAAGGCTTCACCCACTGCTCTACGGTACATTTCCCGGTCCTGCAGGTCTTCATACAGCCAGCTCAATCTCAGCCAATTCTGGCCTTTTTTTAAATTATCTTCCGTAAATAACAAAGCCAGATGATAAGATTGCAAGACTTCTTCAACTTTTCGGGGATTAGAGAAGGAAAAAGCAATCTTATCTTTAAGTACTTTTATCAGGTATTCTGCTGCTGCCTGATCTTTGGCAGACACTTTACAAAAATCCTTTTGCACATCGGCATAAAAACAGTAAGGACACACCCAGTTTAAATACCATAAAGGTTCAAAATCCTTATAAATTTTACGAAGGTCCGGCGCGTTTTTCTCCAAGGAAAGCTTTGAATAACGGATGGCTTCAGCGGTAAAACTTCCATTACAAATAGGACAGGTAATATTTTTATGATAAAGAAAACGCTCAGGATTATTAGCATTTTCCTGACCATAGCCCTTAACCGTAAGATTGATTTCCGGCATTTGCACTTCTTTCCCTTGCTTTTTTTTAGGACTTGCGGCAGTTTTTTTCTTTGTCCGGTAATTTAGTAATTCTTCATTTTTCCTGCGTAAGTTAGTGCCGAGTCTTTTAAAAAAAGTAAATACCAGCTCCGGCTGTTGAAAAATTATTTTTTCCAATTTCTCCTTATTAATCTTAAGCAAAATCGTACTTCCTTTGGCCCGGACCGAATAATTGTGAGATAGATTCTCCAGCAGTGCCGATTCGCCAAAGATCTCCCCATCACTCATTGTTTCTAAAACCGCTTCCCATTCATCAACTTTTTTATAAATTTCCACGAGTCCCGCAAGAATAAAATACATCTCCGTACCCGGAGTTCCTTCTTGAATAATCAATTCCCCCGGCTCAAATTTGACAATAATATCATTCTGCAAGAGAGCTGCGATATTAAAAGCTGCCATCCTTTTCCTCCATATAAAAAAAGCTGTAATTTAGGACCGTGGTCCTAGATAATAATTACATTTCGCCATTTTTTTTGCAAATTCCTTGGTTTACTGGCAAATTTTTCATTAAATCTTCTGCAACTAAATTGCAAATATTACGTCTGTTATAGTTATATCTAATTGAAGGAGTTGTTTTATTTTGGAAAGGATCGGTCTCGGATTTAAAATTTTAAGAGAAAACCTCTGGTTATGGCTTGTAGCAATAGGTTTTAATATGATGCTATATGTGCTAAATCTTGTCTGCAATAATTTACCGTTAGTGCCTCCGGGAATCCACCTTAAATTTGCCATGCCCAATAATATACCGGAAATGTCCGGCATTCTCCAGCAACCGCAAACCCAGGGAATTAATATTAATTTCTCCCTGCTCTCTTTAGTCATCGCACCTTTATTGGCCGGAGGCTTTCTCGCCGGGATCTTCAAAATAATCAAAGGAGAAACGATGACCAAAGAAATCTTTGGTCAAGATTGCAAATATTTCTTTATAAGATTATTGGGGGTAAATATCTTAACATTTCTTTTCATGCTTGCCGCCCTATTACCGGCATTCTTATTTCCTCCTTTAGCGATTATTTCCCTAATTTTTGTTATGTACTATACATACTTCTGGCAGCTGGCTCTGGTTAAAGAAGACCTGCAGATAATGGAAGCATTTCATAGAGGCCACACGATTTTCAAAGATAATCTATCCCGGGTAATCGGTCTCTTATTTCCCATTGCAATTTTATCTGCCTTCATCGGAGTACCCCTCAATATTTTAGCTCAGGAACCCCTCGGTTATCTACTGGCCATCATTCTCTGGACCTTTAGCGGATCAATTCTGGCTATCGCCGTTATCAGCCTCTTTGCTGATTTGCAAAAGGACCCGGATCTATTAGCTCCTGTGGACTGAACTTCCTCTGCTGCGGCAAATATCTGCGCTGGCAGCAGGCTCCCATAAACAAAGGGCTCACATCATGAGCCCTTATTCAGCCTGGAAGCTGCGGTAAATTAAACTGTACCGTTCATAGGCAAAGCACCGGAAAATCCCCCACTCTGTCTTTCCTCTGTCTTTCCCTGCTCCGCGTCCGCAATTGTCAAATTTTGTAATAACCAATGCCCTCGCGGAGCCTTGCCGCCATTGCACTTAATTCCTGAGCCAGGGAGCTGATCTGTTCTAAAGAAGCTGTCTGTTCTTCCGTACCGGCATTCATCTCCTCAGTTGTACCTGCGGTATCGGTAATAGAATTCAGCAAACCGGCCGTCATGCCGGCAACTTCTTCCAAGGCAGTCGCTTGTTCTTCTGAGATTGCTGCAATCTCTTCAACAGCTGCCAGGGCATTATCGGCATCCCTGACAATCTGTGCTATTTTATCCTTAGTGATATTGGTTTTATCTACTACCTCGTGCAGATTATGATTTGTATGCTTATAAACGCCGGCTGTGGATTCTACTTCTTTTTTTATTTTTTCCACCAGCGTTGTGATCTGCTCCGCCGAAGAGTTCGACTCTTCGGCCAGTTTTCTGATCTCATCCGCAACAACCGCAAATCCTCTGCCGGACTCCCCGGCTCTCGCAGCTTCAATGGCTGCATTTAAAGCTAACAGATTGGTTTGATCTGCAATATTGATAATCGAACCCAAAAAATTACCGATTTCATCTGCCGCTTCCTCGAGACTTTTCATTTTGACTTCAATTTCATTAGCCTCCTGTGCTGCGGTATCGATAGCCCGGGCAGTTGAATTCATCATTTCTGCCCCTTCCCGGGCGACATGCACAGTATTTAATACGACCTTATTCAGTTTCTCCGCATTTTTTGCTATTTCATCTGCTCCCCCGGCAACCTGCTCCACAGCTCTATTTCCTTTGCCTGCTTCTTCCGCATTTAACATGGCTGCTGAGGAAAGTTGATTGATACCGGCGGAAATCTGTTCCATGGCGCTGTTATTTTGCTCTACGATTTCCGTTAAATTACGGGAAGAATCCATTAATTCCTCAGAAGATACCCTGATTTTTTCTATACTTTCTTTATTCGCTGCCACCATGGCATTAAAGCTTTTCGTCACCAAACCAAACTCATCGCCGGATTTTAACAGGCGCCCTTCAACTTTTGCCTGTAAATCCCCCTTGGCCGCTCTCCCCATTTTATCAACTATTTTCAAGAGAGGATTTGTGATGTAGGTTCCAATTGCATAGGATAATACTAAACCGCACAGGACTGTTATGAGCAATATCCTGGCTACTCTACCTTTTTGGACTTCTATTTCTTTAAACGCTTCCGCGGCAGGAAGCTGAACCAGTACACCCCAGCCTGTTTTTTCAACAGGAACATAAGCTGCCAGCTTATTTACTCCCTCATAAGTGTATTCAGTGTATCCTGTTTCCCCTTGCATAACATTTTGTACCGGTAACAGGGCCGATACATCTTCCATTTCAAATACCTTTTGATTATCAGGGTGGGCGATGATCTTACCATTTCCCTCTACAATAAATGCATATCCGTCTTCACCTAATTTTACTTCCCGCATATATTTGCTTAAAACGGTTAAATCCAGGCTTGCTCCCACTACTCCCACCGTATCATCACCATTTTTAACGGGAATGGCAATGACGATAATCGATTCACTGGTGCTTCTTGAAACAATTACATCTGAAAAATTTTCTTCACCTTGAATGGCTTTCTGGAAATAATCCCTGTCCGATCTGTCTCCTAAAGAACCTGATGTTTTGTATATTTGCATTCCGGTCTTATCCATTACATAAATCTGGGAAATTAATCCATAATCACCGACAGCATCCTGCAGCGGCGCATTCATTACCGCCGGATCCATTTCTTTGACCTGAGGCAGATGGGATAACAGCCGCATATAAGAAATGCTGTTTTCAATCAAAGTATTTATCTGTTTATCAAAATTTTCTGCCACTTTTAGATTGGCCTCATAAACATTACCTTTAATATACTTAGTATTTGCCTGAAGAAAATAATAACTGGTCACAACCACAGGTACTACAATCATCAAGACAAAAACAATACTAAGCTTGAATTTAATTTTCATTTTTTACCCCCCATATTAAAAAAATTTTCCCCTATCCTCCTTTGCATTAATTTTTTTTATATATATTATGCATCGTAATATAGAACATATTTCTCTTTTAAACTACAAAATCCTACTAATTTATAAAAAAAATTGGTATAATTTTATATATTAGGTAAAAAATAAGCTAATTGGTATCGGGCCTTAGTTTAGGGAAGGGATTGACATTGGTGAATTCAGCATTATTCACGGCCTTTGTTGTGGCTAATGAAATAAATTTAAACATTTTAGCCGAACATTTTGGCTTTAATAAAAAATACCGTTGGGAAGACCCTTTAGTTTTAAAAGAAACGAATTTATCAGGAATCCTGACCACAGTAGAAAATAAATTTGTTTATGTTTATTATTTCGGGACCGTGGTTTTCATTAACTTTACCCATCATGAAGCGATGGATGTTCTTAACTATCTTGCGAGACTGGAAAAAAATATTAGTACCGGCCATAGCTTTGCCTTCCAAGACGATTTTAAACTGGTAATAGACACTGCATCGGAACCGTCTGTTAATTATGAAGATATGACAACAGATGAGTTTGCATTTTATCACCTGGAGATTATCTCCACTATTTTAGCTAAATCCGTAGCTTTAGAGAAAATTGAAAGGGAAATTGACAAGCTTTTCGACGACATTGAGAATATTGTAGACCTGCTGGAAAAAGGCCGGTTCAATATTTCCGACCGGCGCCTGGCTAAAATTTCCGCCAAAATTTTAGGCTATAAATTTAACAGCATCTCCTACATCATGCTGTTAGATAAACCTGATATTACCTGGGTTAATGAGAACGCCGGCAATCTCTATACCGAATTAAGCCAGCTCTTTGAATTAGACGAACGGTTCACGGTCATTCAACAGAAATCCGAAACTTTAATGGATATTACGCAGGCCTTTACCGGATTAACCCATGCTACCCGGGGAACCAGATTGGAATGGATGATCATAATACTCATTGCTTTCGAGATCTTGTTATCCCTCCTCGAAAAAATTATTTAGACAGGTATTGGCAACGCCCTTTTATATACCCGGCTCCCCTTCAAGATCATGCTTGCTTTGGCTGCCAGGGCGTCATGCCGGTCTCTCCCATAAAAATGAGCGGCAATGGTTCAAATGATTAATTCTCCCTTAACCATTATCCCGCCGTAACTTGTCTAAAGTTTTAAAAAAATGGTTGTCGCTGCCGGCTGAAAATGCTATAGTATATTTGGATAGTATTCATGAAGAAACTATACCTTTGCTTTTTTTAAACACTTTAATAAAATATCTATTTTCGCTCTGAGCCGTTGGACCGAGACGAAAGGGTATATGGTACTGATTTTATGCCTTTCTGACACCTCAGAAAGGTTTTTGTTTTTTCAGGTGCCTCTTTTGTCATTTAAAGGCTTAAGAGGCACTTTTATTTTAAAGGGGGAAGAAAATGTTAATCCACAATATCGCTGAGCTGAGACTCTATGTAAAAGAGAGACGCAGAGAAGAGAAGACAATCGGCGTGGTTCCTACCATGGGATTTTTGCATGAAGGCCATTTATCACTAGTCAGAAGAGCAAAAGCAGAAAATGATATCGTAATTCTCACTATTTTCGTTAATCCCATTCAATTTGGGCCAAGTGAAGATTTTCAGAGCTACCCCCGGGATTTGGAAAAAGATTGTAAATTAGCCATGGAAGCCGGAGCCGACTTAGTTTTTAATCCCGACGTCCGGGAAATGTATCCCCAGCCAACAAAGACATTCGTTAATGTCCGGGACCTGACCGCAAACTTATGCGGATTATCCAGGCCGGATCACTTTCAGGGAGTAACAACTGTTGTGAGTAAATTATTTAATATTACCCAGGGTGATAAAGCCTATTTTGGCTTGAAAGACGCCCAGCAGGTAGCTGTCATCACAAGAATGGTAAAAGATCTGAACTTTCCCATCGAGATCGTTCCGTGCCCCATCGTCCGAGAAGAAGACGGCTTGGCTATGAGCTCCAGAAACGTCTACCTTCGCCCCGGGGAAAGAAAATCGGCACTCCTGCTTTCCCGGTCCTTATTTAAAGCCGCGGAAAAGATCCGGGCCGGAGAAAATAACGCAGGCAACATTATAGACTCTATTACGGCTGACCTAACCAGTGATGTGAACTGTCAGGTTGATTATGTTAAAGTTGTTGATTTTGCTACTTTAACCGACTTAACGGCTTTACAGGGTAAAGTCTTGGTAGCTTTGGCGGTGAAAATCGGGAAAACCAGGTTAATTGATAATATTATCGTGGAGGTGAGTTAAAATGCTGGTAAATATGTTTAAAGGAAAGATTCATAAGGCGAAAGTCACCGAAGCTAATTTAAATTATGTCGGCAGCATTACCATTGATGAAGAACTAATGGATGCGGCCGGAATACTCCCCAATGAAAAAGTTCAAATCGTCAACAATAATAACGGCGCCCGCTTGGAAACTTATACGATTCCCGGCCAAAGAGGCAGCGGAGTGCTCTGTCTGAACGGAGCTGCCGCCCGGCTTGTCCAGCCGGGAGATATTGTGATAATTATTGCTTATACATGGTTGGAGGAAAAAGATGCCTTAAAACATCGGCCTAAAATTATTTTTGTCGATGACAACAACCGGATTAAAGAAATAGAAAACCATGAAGCTGCCGGAACAGTAAAATAACCGGTGTAATTGAAAAATTAAAACCCACCCGCCATCGCCGGAAGCAAAAGAACCGTCCCCGCACTTCAGAAAAGAGAGCTGCGCAAACCGCAGCTCTCTGATAATTATCTAATTATCCAGGATTTA
>JBMNCQ010000056.1:0-4455 GCA_049366715.1 Peptococcaceae bacterium
CGATAGCCCGGGAATAAAACCCCGGGTTATTTTTTATTGTCTTTGCGAGGACGACGTAGGAGGACGAAGCATCCGGGGCGGGGTACAACAAGAGCCATTCGTCCTGAGCTTGTCGAAGGATTTTTCCTCTTGTCTTTGCGAGTCCATTCCCACAGAGAAAGCGAAGCAATCTTTCTCGAATAGTCTGTTTGTTATCATTAGAGATTGCCGCGTCGTCCCTCTCTGAATTTGTACAAGATTCATTCGCCTGCGTCTCAGAATGACATTGTTGAGGGACTCCTCGCAATGACAATTTTTACAGCTTATTATTAATGCAGTGTTCCCTCAGCGTATTCAGCGAGGCGAAGAAGTTGCGCATCATAATGCTTACCGTATACATGCCCTTATCGGTAACATGGACGTTTTCCTTGTCCTCGGTAAGCAGCCCGTAAAGCTTCATGGCCGCCAGTTCCTTGAAAAGACGCACGTCGATGTTCTTGCCGAAGTCCTTTTTAAACTGCTCCTTGTTTACCTGCATGCCGAACAGCTTGGTCAGGAAGTAGTAGTAGACATGCTCGCGCTCGGAGAGATTGCGGTAGCGGATGATGGGGAACTTGTTTTGGTCGATCTTGCGGATATAGTTATCGACGGCGAAGGCGTTGACGTAGAAATTGCCGTTTACAAGCCCCACCGACCCAGCCCCGGCCCCGACGTAATCCGGCGAATCGACGATGTATTCGTCGATCATGTGGTCGCCGCGCGAAAAGCACCAGGCGGTAGAAATGGAGTAGCCGTCGTTTTTCAGTTCGTCTAAAAGGATTTTATAAAATTTCGGTTCGCGCGAGAAATCCACCTTGGCGAACTTCTTCTCCATGGCGGTCTTTTTCCTCGGCGAAGGCATCAGCGGATAAAAAGTGGCCTGGTCGATTTTCATCTCTTTAAACGTTTTGACATCGGAGATGAAGGTCTCGATAGGCTGGTAGGGGAAGTTGAAGATGAAATCGCAGTTGACGGTATCGAACTGCCCCTGCGACCTCGCCAGCGCCTCTTTTGCCTCATCGCCGGTAACGATGGTGCGTCCCATCGCCTCCAGCACGTTATCGTCGAAGCTCTGGACGCCGACCGAAACGCGGTTGACGCCGCAGCTTTTTAAAATATCTATATTTTCCTGGGTCATCGCCGGGGGAGTCGTTTCCACCGACACCCTCCTGATGTTGAATAACTTGCGCAGGTAGGCGATCAGCGATTGCAGTTCGTCCATCAAAATGGTGGGCGTCCCGCCGCCGATATAGACGTCCGAGAAGTTGAAGCCCTTGGCGGCGTACATATCCAGCTCTTTCTTCAGAGCCACAAAATAAGCCCTTGCGACATCTTCCTGGTACAAATATCTATTAAAGCAGCAAAAAGGGCACAATTTGCGGCAGAAGGGCACGTGGACGTATATGGCAGGCACTTCCAGCGACTTCAAGTCCGATACGGGGACGATATCGTCCATCCCCTCGCCCGCCAGCTTCATGAACTTGGTGCCTTCGTACCTGGTGATGGTATCCAGTAACTTATTAATCATTTTTACAAAAACTTTCCTGTATATTACCTGTCCGGGGGGATAAAACGCGAGGCAAGTTATTTATATTATACAGAATTAAGGGGAGGGGCGCTAACGGGGGGATTATTGATATTTTAACAACTTCCAAGCACTTTTATAATCTTTGCCTTCTTTTTTAACGAGAGCCCTGGATACGACACTTCTAGTACTATATTTTTTTATGAATTTACTGATGTCTTTTGAAGGTATTATCCAGACAGATGGAACTTTATCTATATCCGATATATTGCCGTCGAAAGACATCAACGCATAGTAGTGATTAGGCTTGTCGAAGATAAAATTATCGGCAGGCCAGTCATATTGTTCTGCTACACCTTTCACATCGACAGTTACATTAACATTGGAGCTATTGAATATGATAATATCAACAGCTTTTTTATTGCCCAGGGTCAGGTGAGCATCAACCCCAAGCCTATAAAGTGCAGAGAGAAACCAGAACTCGGAAGCAAGATTGGTATTATAAGGCAGATTCTTTTTCATTTTTTACTCAATCGGCCAACTCGGAATAATTTTATCAATTTCTTCCATAAGGCGAATGGTTTCTTTTAAAGCGATGACTATTTTTTGATAGTGAACGCGCTCATCGTAGCTCAGAGTTCTATCCTTGCGGTCTTTCAGCCATTTGTGGCAGACCTGATACCCGCCGATTTGAAAATCCCACACTTCCGGCGGTACGCCCTCGAAATACTGTGTTTTATTTATGTGTACACGCTGGTTATTATCGCTATATTCCCCCTTTTCAACTTTGTGAGAGCCATCGATAGGATACTTTGTAATCAATGCATCTAATACCGGTGATTCCATAAGGTGTAAAGATACAAGTTCACTTCCTCTCTCCGCCAGCGACTTGAAAAGTTTTTTGTTTGAAGTTAGCGGCAGACGCGGAAAATCTATTTTAAGAAATTCCGCATAACGGGTGCGATAGGTCGGTGAATGGAAAATGGCATAAGCATAGTCGAAGACGTCTTCAGGGCCGAAATTGTCGGCAAGATTCCCTTTACCATCATTGATAAATTTTAACCCCAGCTTCCCCTCAAGTTCCCCTATAAAAGCAGGGTTCAGGTTGGGACGGCGTACGCCGCCGTCGAAATTCATTTCACCCTCGGCGGGGTAGAGGTAGAGGGGGAAAAGATAAGAACCAATTGAATACTCACCACATTTTAATTCGGTAATACCATTTGAACAAAAGAAGTGATTCATTTTAGATGTCTTATTACTCCTAGCAGAAATAAGCCCTAAATTTTTCCCAGCCAACATATGCCCCATTATTTCCCTGCGGGGCATACAGTGGAACCCCCTAGAATGTCCAGTAAAGAATGTATATCTAATATCAAATGGACGATATGTAATAGGCACAATTTTATTTGGATTTAATTTTGATTCTTTTAAATCATTTTGTGCGAATTCAACTTTCCAATCACGAACATCATTCCCCAAATTATATTTTATCCTTGCCACTTCACTTGGTAACGACACAAAATCTTTAATAATTGTTTCCACATCTTCTTTAGAATTGTGAATTGTCAACTTATCTCTAGACGTATATAATCCTACATTATTAACCAAGAAAATGTCCGTTACCTTCCAAGTATTTTTATACTCAGGTAGAAGGTTTTCATTTCTGTGCACAAAGAAATAGTTAGGGCTGTTTGGATTAAGCACTGTCCATTCAGTTGAAGCTATATCACTTTCAAACAAATCCTTATATTTCCCCTCGCGTAAACCCCATAAATCGGCATAATGCACTTTAGCTGGGCAATCTTTCCCCTGTTCTTTCATAAGCAGACAAATCGCTACCCCCTGCTGGATGTCGAAAACGTTTTCGTCTTTACTACAACCGGGGGCAACCTCTTTCTTTTTGGAATTGCCATGCAGATTAAGAATATAAATATCGGTAAAGGTATTCATTAGCGACTGGCGCATACCCCTGAAGGTAATATTATCAATATAGCCGTGATTGGTAATAAACCCTAAAATGCCCCGACCTGTTTTTTCAATGCGCCATTGCCCGAAGCGAATAAATTTAACATAGTCATCTTGCAACATCTTGGAGTTCTTTTCACCAAGCGGTTTGCCATCAATGATCTTGTAAGTTTCTATCAGTTGCCTTATCCATTCGCCCCTATTAGCTGAACTTACCGAATACGGCGGATTGCCCAGCACTACCATTATTGGTTTTTCCTTTTTGATTTCCGCGGCGGCGTTGGCTTCTTCGCTTATCCATTTTGCAAAAAGTGTTTCCGAATGCTTTACCGCTTCATCCAGCGTATTGGTTAAATAAATACCCAGCCTTTCATCGCTGTGGAACTTGTAACCAGTTTCCTGCAATAACAACCCCAGCTTCAAATGAGCTACGGCATAGGGAGCCATCAAAAGCTCGAATCCGAAAATACGTTTCAGTAACTTTTCAGCGACATAATCGTTCCACATCCCTTCCTGTCCGCCAAAGGATTGATGTATTTCGTTGATGACGTTATATAAAAACGTTGCTGTGCCTGTGGCGGGATCAAGAATTAAAGTATTGTCATCTGCTAGACCCTGCGGTTTATTAAAACGCGTTTTTAGCAGGTAATCAATCGAGCGCACGATATAGGAAACGACAGGTTCCGGGGTGTAATAAACGCCACGCATTTCCCTAACCTTTGGATCGTACGCTTTCAAAAATGTCTCGTAAAAATGCACAACAGGGTCTTCCTTACCGCTGTGTTTGCCGAAATTCTTCAACACTGCTTCCATATCCGCCTGTGCCAAAACTTGCGCTAAATCATCAACCAACCATGCAATTCGGTCATCGAGGTCTGGACCTGCAATATTACCGAATAACTTGCGTAAAAATGGATTTGTTTTCGGCAACAGGTAAGCAGCATCTT
>JBMNCQ010000057.1:0-168462 GCA_049366715.1 Peptococcaceae bacterium
ACAGAGAACAGAGAACAGAGAACAGAGAACAGAGAACAGAGAACAGAGAACAGATTATGCTTACTTTGCTATGCCAAAGCGGGAGATTTTGACCTTGATATCCGTTGTAATCGGTACGGTGGGAAATACCTTCTGCCAATCCAGCTTTGCAAAATAATCAGGCTCTTCATTCATTAATTTCATTCCAAATTTAAAATAATCCACTTTCGCTGTCTGCTGGGATTTTCTGAGGGCTTCCTTAACGTCCCGGGTGATTACTTCGGCAAAGAGATGTTCTAATTTATCAATATTTTTGGGTTCGGCCAGGTAAAGCTGATTGCCTTCCTCCTGTAAAATGATACCTTCTGTTTTTAATTTGACTGTGAAGCTTAAATCTCCCTTTTGAATATTGGGTATGATTTGGGTTTCTTTTTTGTCTACCTCATAAGTGTAAGTGCCTCCGGCTATTTTCCCGATAAAAGTACTCTTCTTAGATTCCGGGAATAAGAGACCGGCTTTTCTTGTTTCTTCTCCGTCCAGGAAGCCGGTCAGCTTCCAACCCGAAAAGATTGCACTGCCGCTGCGGATAAGGGATTGCCTGTTATCAAGAAAGATTGTACTGCCCAGGGTTTGTCCGTTATTGGTCCGCATTTCGCTTAGAAAAGTAGTAAAAGGTTTAAAGGTACTTAACGAATATTCTTTACCTACTTCCGCCATTCCTACAAATTCTTCGGCAAGATAACTTTCCAGCTTAGGATCGATTTTCAGGATATCCAGCGCCTCTTGATTTCTGGCGAAAGTAAGTCTTAGCCTGCGGGCAACTTCAGGGTGCTTTTCAAAATAGGTACAGATATCCCGGAGATGATCTGCCGCTTTCTCACCAATAATTAGTGTTTGTAAATGGCTGAGGGTTAACGGACGGGAGATGTTTGTCCGGAGTAAGTCTAAAGCCTTCTCGATTGTTTCCCCTTCGGCTGTAAGGACGAGGCCGGCAGTTTTTGCCGGCTCCAGCTTCCAGGAAAACTCTTTAAGCAATGCGGGTTTGATTATTTCGGCCGTTACTTTATATTTAAAGGGTATGCCTTCCTGACCGGGCGTTATCCCGGCTACCTCATCGATACCTATAGCCGTGACACAGGCCCTGTTGTTGATATCCATGGTATCCCAGCAGGCAGGAGCTATTAAAATTACCAATGGGATTAACAGCAAATAAATTAGTTTCTTTTTCATGAATATTCCCCTTTTTTTCTTAAACCTGCTAATAGTAAAGTAATTAAAGGCAGAAGATAGATGAAAATTATCCCGGCATAAAGATGTATCTCGCGTATTTTTATTGACCAGGCAAAATCAGGTATGAAAATTTTGGCAAAAACTGTTAAGAGTGCCATTAAATAAATTACGGTTTTTTTATGAGATATTTTAAATAATTGCATAAAACCGTAGGAGAGCAGGTAAAGGGTTACAGAAATAGCGATAAAAGCCGTTGTCAATAAAGGAACTGTGAGCAGGAGTTCAAACCTTTCGGCCGGGAAGCCGGGTATTTCAATAATGGATAGCATGGCAAATCCGGGCCATAACATTTGGTTGGTATTATTAATGCCTAATACTCCGATCGCTAATATTGTAAAAATAAATGCCAATAAGTTAAGAAAGATTATTCCTACCAGCGCCGGTTTAAATGCTTTGGCCGGGTCCGTAAAAAAAGGCGATAAAAATAAAAGCACTTCTAAGCCATGAAAATAGCCTGCGTATAATACTGCTCCTTTTAAAACGGGGATAATTCCGTTAGCCAGAATGGGGAAAAAATTACCAACTTCTATTTCACTTAAGGTAAGAGGGATCGCGATTAATAGGGGGATTATGAAAAGCGGGCCGGTTATCTGCATAAAGCGGATTATGGCTGAGAATCCGTAGCTGACTAACCATACGGCGCCAATTGCCAGTAAAGATACTGGTAATAATACAGGGGTTTTTTCCAAAAAAAACATTTGATTCACTTCCGCGGTGTTGTTGAAAAGTAAAGTTAGAAAGGAACCCCAAAAAAGCAAATAACCGCAGGAAATGATTAAGGCTAAAGGTTTCCCCCAGATCCGGGCAATGTATTCTAGGAAATTTTGCTCTGGAAAGCGCTTCATAAGACATAGGAAAAAATAAGTTGCCCAAGTGATAAATGTCCCGCCTAACAGTGCCGACAGCCAGCTGTCCCTGCCGGCGGTCAAAAATACCTTTTCCGACATGCCGAAAAGCTTAAACTCTATAATCGTTAACATAAATATTAACGGTATAACGCGAGGGTCTATTTTATCCTGAACATAATTTTTTATAACCATAATCTCACCCCTGATAAATTAACCTTGCTTTATTTTTTTTGAGGTTTATAGGTTTCATCCTGGGGCATTTCAACGGAAGATTTCCGGAATATGGTATGACCCCAACCGCTTAATTCAGTTGGACTCAGTGGTGCCATATAAGGAATGCCAAAGGATTTAAGGGTAGATAAGTGAACAAAAATATAAAAAAGACTGACTGCTACGCCGAATAGACCAAAGAGGGTAGCCATAAGCATGGTGAAAAACTGAAGTATCCTAATGGTAGAACGCAGGTCAAAGCCGGGAATAGTAAAAGAGGAAATTATGGCTAAACCCACGATAATGATAATGGGACCACTAATAATGTTCGTGATCAGCCCGGTAAGGACTAAAGTTATGCCTGCGAAAATAGAAATAGACTGGCCGGTGGTATTAGGCATCCGCAGCATGACCATTCTTACCACTTCAGCTACTCCCATGAGGATAAAAGCTTCCAAATATATGGGAAAAGGAGTTCCTTCCCGAGCTGCTGTGATCGTAAAGGTTAATGCTGAAGGAATAAGCTCCGGATTAAAAGCGGTTAAGGCAATATAGAAACTAGGAAGCAGGGTAGCGATAATGAAACAAAGGAATCTGGCTATCCGGAAAAAGGTGGAGGCCACAAACCAGCGGCGATAAGCATCCTCCGGTGTATCTAAAATATCAAAAAAAGTAGTTGGTGCTATGAGGATATCCGGACAGTTATCTGTGAAAATGGCAATTCTTCCCTGGGTAAGTGCAGTTAAAGTTACATTAACATTAGTAATAATTTCAACCTGGGGAAAAGGACTCCAAGTAGAATCCTGAATATTCCGCTCAATATAGCTTGAATCCGGAATTATCTCTGCTTTAATTCGGCTGAGCCGGTCTTTTATTTCAGCGGCTATCCCGGTATTGGCAACATCCTGGAGATAGGCCATAGCTACTTTAGTCTGGGAGCGGGAGCCTATTATGAATTCTTCCGTGACCAGATTGGGATCAGGCAGCCTATGCCGGAGCAGGCGGAGATTATATTCAAGGTTTTCTGAATATAACTGTTTGGCCCCTTTATATAATTGCCGTACTGCTCTGGGTGCCCGGCCGGCAACAGATGTTTGTTCAACTGAAGAAATATCAGGTTTTTCCCGGGGGGATATTTCCTCCGCTTTTTTATTTTTACTAAATTTTCGTTTAAATAACTTCACAAGGCAGCCTCTTTTTTACAGAAAAGTTATGGTAAATTTAGTTTAAACAGTTCCGGAGATATTATGTAGATTTCTGCGGAATGACTTACTTTATTTGTAAAAATCAATTATAATTAAATTAAGTGGAAAAAGAAGGTGAGTATACCTGCTGATTTTCTTGGCAAATCTAGTACTGCGTGAGTAAGTCCCAAACAGAAAGGATGGTCACCATGCAGGTAAAGGACTTTTTTTGGCGTTATTTTAAAGAAACAGGTGGAATAGGTGCATATTTAATTTATAAGGAATTAATTAAAGAGGAGGAATTTGTGTCGCTTAAAGCTGTACCTGATGAGGAGTAGGTGGAATTCTTGCGGGAAATAATAAAAACCCAGGCTGTTATTTTACGGGCCCGAAATTATAGTGAAGCAGACCAGTTGTTGACCCTTTTTACGGAAAAGCTGGGGAAGGTTACGGCTATCGTTAAGGGGGTCAAGAAACCGAAAAGTAAGCTAAGGGGAGGAGTACAGGTCTTTAGTCATACCAATGTGAATTTATACTTAGGCAAAAGTTTAGCAACATTGACTCAGGCAGAAGTTGTCAATACATTTGCACCCTTAAGGGAAGATTTATTACGGATGAGCTATGCAGCTTATCTTTCAGAATTAATGGATGCCCTTATGCCTGAGGCTGAGCAGGATAGTAAATTATTCAGCTTATTTTTATTAGGGCTGCATCTGCTCGCTGTTGAAGAACCCTGGTTAGCTGCTAAGGTGATGGAAATAAGATTAATGTCGGCTTTAGGATATCAATTGCAGTTGGAGAATTGTGTTCACTGCGGAGCAAAAGTAAAAAGCAACTATTTAGCACCAGGGACTGGCGGTCTGGTTTGTGACTCGTGTATCCGCGAGGAGAAGTTAACAGACTTAATGAAGATTAGCGGTGAGACCAATGTATTAATGCGGCAACTGCTGGATATGGAATTAACCAAGGTCGGCCGTTTGAAATTTTCAAATAATGCCCGGACGGAAATGGAAGGAATTCTCGATACCCATATTATAAATTGCGTAGGCAGAAAATTAAAATCCAAAGAATTCCTGGCAGCCTTAACTTAATACCGGATAATCTAAAAACCGGCTTTGCCGGTTTTTATTGCATAAAGTGCCCATCTAAGCGGGTATAATTTTCCCGAAGGGGGTTTTTTTTATGGATGAATTAACAAAAATTGATTTATTACGGGAAAGAACCGGTGTAGGCTATAAAGAAGCCAAAGAAGCTTTAGATAAAGCAGAAGGTGACGTGGTAAAAGCTTTAATTCTTATTGAGGATGAGAGAATTCAATTAGATGAGGATTTACAAAATAAAGGAAAGAAAATAATCCAGCAGGTAAAAGAGATCATTAGGCAGGGAAATGTGAATAAGATTAAATTAAAAAAAGGCGAGAAAACGATCTTTGTATTTCCTGTAAATGTTGGAGCCCTTGGTCTTACAGGGGCCATTCTCAGTCCTACGTTCGCTTTAATAGCAGCCTTAGGAACTGTCGCAGCTCTGGCCAATAAATATACCCTGGAAATTGAACGTCCCGGGGGAAAAGTTGAAACCCAGGAAATACAGTTGTATGATGAGGAAAGGCAATAGCTTTTGAATAGCTGTAGGCAGGCAGGTGCAGTTTGTCGGCCGGACGGGTGCTTATGGGCTGAGCAGAGCTGCCTATGGGGTTTAGCTAGTATGTCAGATGTACCGAGTAGGGTAGCTTGTGCGTCAGACGCGTAATCTTCACCTAACAGTACATTAGACGTAAAATGTTTTCCCGGAAGCATGTCGGACGCATTAGCTTCGCTCCGAAGTGACATCTTGACACAAAGGGTGCTTTTTGTTAAATTTAAAAAGAATATGAATATCAGCTATGAAAGAGAAGAGTATCTGTGTAAGACTTGCAGCGAACCGGGGGTGGTGTGAGCCCGGTGAGGATAAACAGAGAAGGGCGCTCCAGAGCTGTCAACACTTATTAAGGTGGATGTACTTTTCGTATATCAATCAGGGTGGAACCGCGGGAATTACCTCCCGTCCCTGTCCGGGGACGCGGGGTTTTTTTATTTGCCTTACGATAAAAAATCCCGCCCCCCAAATCCTAACTCTAAACTCTAAACTCTAAACCATAAACTCTAAACCATAAACCATGAACTTTAAACCACGAAAGGTGTGATTTTATGAATTTTCAGGAATTGATTCTGGCTCTTAACAAATTTTGGGGTGAACAGGGCTGTATTATTCAACAACCCTACGATATTGAAAAAGGTGCGGGAACTATGAATCCGGCTACATTTTTAAGGGCTTTAGGTCCGGAACCATGGAATGTTGCTTATGTAGAGCCCTCCCGGCGTCCCACTGACGGTAGATATGGGGAAAACCCCAACCGCCTGCAGCATTATTATCAATATCAGGTAATATTGAAGCCCTCCCCTGACAACATTCAGGAGCTTTATCTCAACAGTCTGAAGACCATTGGCATTGATCCGTTACAGCATGATATCAGGTTTGTGGAGGATAATTGGGAGTCGCCAACATTAGGTGCCTGGGGACTGGGCTGGGAAGTATGGCTGGATGGCATGGAAGTTACGCAATTTACATACTTTCAGCAGTGCGGGGGAATTGACTGTAAACCCGTCAGCGGGGAGATTACTTACGGAATCGAACGTTTGGCTATGTTTATTCAGAAAATAGACAGTGTCTATGATATTGAATGGGTCACCGGCATTACTTATGGCGATATTCATCATCAGGGGGAAATTGATTATTCTCATTATAACTTTGAAGTCGCTGATACCGGTATGCTTTTTATGATGTTTGATGCTTATGAAAAGGAAGCAATGCGGGTTTTGGAAAAGAGTTTAATCCAGCCTGCCTATGATTATGTTCTAAAATGCTCTCATACTTTTAATCTCCTGGATGCCCGGGGAGCAATCAGTGTTACGGAGAGGACCGGTTATATAGCCAGGGTTAGAAATATGGCCAGGGCCTGTGCCCAGGGCTATGTCAAGCAGCGGGAAGAGCTGGCTTATCCTCTGATTAAAAATCCTCACCAACGGCAAGCCCTTGATCTTCAGCCTTTGACAAAGGAGGTAAATAAAAATGCGTAATTTGCTTTTAGAAATCGGAACTGAAGAAATACCTGCCAAATTTATACCTCCGGCTCTGGAACAATTGCAGGAAATGACCCGGCGTAAATTTGCTGAAGCAAGATTGGATTATCAAGAAATAGGGAGCTATGGTACCCCCCGCAGAATAGTATTGTTTGTGCAAGGTTTGCCCGATGTCCAAAAGGATTTAATAGAAGAAGCAAAAGGCCCTTCAGTAAAGGTTGCTTATGATGCCGGGGGGACTCCTACTAAAGCAGCAATAGGGTTTGCCAAAGGACAGGGTGTAGATGTGAATAGTCTTAATGTGAAAGAGACGGATAACGGCACGTATGTTTTTGCCTTAAAAAAGATTGCAGGTCAGCCTGTTCTGCAGGTTCTTCAGGAATTATTACCGCAGTTGATTTTAGGAATCAACTTTCCTAAGCCTATGCGCTGGGGCAGTTATGATATTAAATATGCCCGGCCTATCCGCTGGCTGGTTGCTTTATTTGGGCAGGAAGTAGTTGATTTTCAGATAGCAGATGTGAAAAGCGGTACCAGGTCCAGGGGACATAGATTTTTAGGCTCAGAGGAGATTATTATTAGTGCGGCGGAAGATTATTTCGCACAAATGGAAGAAAATTTTGTTATTGTTGATCCGGCGAAAAGAAAAGAGATAATCCAAAGGCAAATTAAGGAATTAGCTCTTTCTGTTAAGGGACGGATTGCAGAGGATGCAAGCCTTTTAGAAGAAATAATATATTTAGTTGAATATCCGACAGCATTAATGGGGGGGTTTGCTGAAAAGTATCTGGCTATTCCGAAAGAAGCGGTAATTACCCCGATGAAAGAGCATCAGCGCTATTTCCCGGTATTACGGGAAAATGGTGAGCTCTTGCCTAAATTTATTACCGTCAGGAATGGCAACCGGGAATTCTTAGATATTGTGCAAGCCGGTAATGAAAAGGTTTTGGAAGCCCGTCTGGCCGATGCAAAATTCTTTTATGATGAAGACCAAAAGGTAAAATTAGAGGCATATGTTGAAAAACTAAAAACCATTGTTTTTCAGGAAAGTTTAGGTACAATTTATGAAAAGGTAATACGTATTCAAAAAGCTGTGCAAAACCTGACCGAAATTTTGCATATTGATGCAGAGGTTGCTCAAAGAGCCTTAAGAGCCGCTTATTTAGCAAAAGCAGATCTGGTAACCAGTATGGTTTACGAATTCCCTGAACTGCAGGGGATAATGGGAGAAAAATATGCTCTTTTATCCGGTGAAGATCATATTGTGGCGAAAGCAATCTTTGAGCATTACCTGCCCAGAAATGCTGAAGATGTCCTTCCCGGTACTTTGGAAGGAACGCTTTTGAGCATGGCAGATAAAATGGACACGATAGCGGGATGCTTTGCTGCGGGCATTGAGCCCACCGGCTCTCAGGACCCCTATGCTCTAAGAAGGCAGGCGGCAGGGATATGTAATATTATTATGAACAAGAATCTGGATATTTCCTTAACTTCCCTCATTGAGCAGGCTTTAGCTAATTATCAAGATAAATTGGAGCTTAATAAAGAGGTTTTAATTACCGGCATTTATAATTTCTTTGAGCAGAGGGTAAGGAATGTTTTAGCGGACCGGGGGCATCGCTATGATGTTATAGAAGCCATTATTATTGCCGGTTATGATAATCTCAACGCCACGCTTTTGCGGGCTAAAGGGTTAGAGGAAGTAAAAGGAACGGGTAATTTTCAAAAACTTTTAACAGCTTTTACCAGAGCCAATAATCTGGCTAAGAAAGCAGAGTCGGAAGAGATTAATCAGGCTTATCTGGTTGAAGATGTGGAGAAAGAATTCTATGCTAAGCTGGTCATTACCCGAAAAGAAGTAAACCGGGCCATTGAAGCGCAAGACTTTCCCCGGGCATTAGCCAGTGTTGCTCTGCTGGAGGAAACGATCAATGCCTTTTTTGAGGGAGTAATGGTAATGGCGGAAGATGAAAAAATAAAGGCGAATAGGCTGGCGTTATTGGTAATGATTACTAAACTGGTGGAACCTATCGCCGACTTGACTAAAATAGTGCAGGATTGATGAAATCTAAACCTGAACTTCTGTGCCTGTTGCGCGGAGAGGTTCAGGTTTAATTTTTACCGGATGGGGAGAGAACCCCGGCTAAAGTAGCAAGATAAGTGCATAATCGGGAGCTGCCGATAAGTTTGGGTCTGCTGGCGCTTAAACTGTTGTTCTGTGTAAAATAAGCAAATAAAATAAAGGTACTTGTATTATTGTGTGAAAACTTGTTATAATATGGCATAATAGCAAGAAAGTGTTTGTTCTTTGTGGGCACTTAGTCTGAAAATTTTGAAGATTAACTTTAAACCTCGAAAGATGCTGATTAATTTTTCAGAGAAGGGTGAAGCCTTTGGGACTGGTAGATATTGCAGGTTTACAGCCGGGAATGGTTTTAAGTCAGGATGTAATTGATACTAATTATAAAATTCCCTTAGCATGCCGAGGGGTTAAGGTAACTCAGGATTTAATAAAAAAACTGTCCTCTTTAGGAATAAATGTGGTTAATGTTGAGCTGCCCCAAGAGGTAGCAAGGCAAATTATTATTGAAACAACGGTTGTAATAAAGGACATATTCGCTACTGCGGGAAAGAATGAGGAAACAGATTTTAGTAAATTATATCCTGCTGCGGAGAAAATAGTAGAACTAATCCTTAAATATGGGGAACAAGTGGTTGACGAGATTTTTCTCTTATGGAAAATGGACCAGTATACTTTTCATCATTCGATAGGTACGGCGTTCTTTTCCGCTTTGATTGGCAATGAGCTGAATTATAGCCGAACTGAATTAAAAGATTTGGTTTTAGGCTCTCTCCTTCACGACCTCGGCAAAGGTTTAATACCCCTCAGAATTTTAAACAAGCCGGGTAAATTAGATCCTCATGAATTTGATGAAATGAAAAAGCATTCTTTTTTCGGATATAAAATTCTCAAAGAAAATAGCGATTTTAGTGAAGATATACTGGTGATTCCTCTACAACACCATGAACGTAAAGATGGTAATGGCTATCCCTTAATGCTGAAGGATAGTGCGATTCATCCTTATGCGAAAATTGCTTCCATAGCCGATATGTTTTCGGCCTTAACCACTAACCGGGTATACCGGGATAAAGTCAGTAAGTTCGTGGCCGGTGAATATTTATTAAGTTCATCCACTTATGCTCTGGATACATATCTGGTAAATTTATTTTTATTCACAATACTGAAGGGCATGAAGGATGCGTGGGTTGAACTGAATAACGGAGAAGTGGGCAAAATAATATCTATAGACCATAAATATCCTACCCGACCGAGAATTGCGATTTATTACGGTGATAAGTTTATTAACGAAAAAGATTTGGCTGGTTATCCCGAGCTTTATATCAAAGACTATATAGTGGGTTCATAGTTTAGTGTTGCCGGAGTATAGGTTAATTCCGACAAAATCTGATTGGTGATTTTATAAATATGAAATTAGGTTGTCAAGAGCTGTTTATAACTTGCCGATGATAAAAAACCAAAATCATTGCCGTATAAAGATACGATTCCGGTTTTGGTTTTTTTGTGTCCGGTTACATCCGGTCTTGCTAGTTCGCTGCTTTTATCCCGGATACTCAGGAAACGCTGGTATTTTAAAGTTATTTCTCACCAGCTTATTTATAAGTAAAGCGTTTAAGAACGATAATCTAAGAACGATGAACGAATTGACATGATTAATTTTTCCTGCCGGGGAAATACTAACCAACGCTGACAGGAGTAATTCCGGCTGTAAAAATTGAGGTATAATTGAGGTAGAATATGGAAAGTGGGGGAAGTATAATGGTTGAACTTCAGGATATCTGGAAGGCCAGGGAGAACCTGACCGGGGTTATCCATCATACCGATCTTGATTTATCTCATACCTTTAGTGAGTTATCCGGCAATAAGGTATATCTAAAGACGGAAAATCTGCAGAAAACCGGATCATTTAAAATCCGGGGGGCTTATAATAGAATATCTACAATGGCTGCAAAGGAGAGGAGTAAAGGAGTTATTGCTGCCAGCGCAGGTAACCATGCGCAAGGGGTGGCTTTTGGTGCCGCCCAGGCAGGCATACCTGCGACAATTGTGATGCCGGTAGGAGCTCCGTTAGCTAAAATAACGGCTACTAAGGGTTATGGGGCAAATGTAGTTTTAGCCGGTGATGTTTATGATGATGCATATCAAAAAGCCCGGGAAATACAAAAAGATACGGGGGCAGTATTTGTTCATGCCTTTGATGATAAGGACGTTATAGCCGGGCAAGGGACCATAGGCTTAGAAATATTGGATGAACTTCCTGCTGTGGATGCAATATTGGCACCTATTGGAGGCGGCGGCCTGATTTCGGGCATAGCAGCTGCCGTAAAATCTTTAAAGCCCGCTGTTAAAATAATTGGTGTAGAGGCAGACGGTGCAGCTTGTGTGAAGGTCTCCAGGGACAAAAAAGAAATCTGCCCGTTAACTTCCGCCCACACCATTGCTGATGGCATTGCAGTCAAGTGCCCGGGAGAGTTAACATTTCATTTAATCCAAAAATATGTGGATGATGTAATCACCGTAACTGATGAAGAGATAGCCAGCACGATTTTATTATTATTGGAAAGGTCAAAACTTGTTGCGGAAGGTGCGGGGGCTGCTGCTCTGGCTGCCTTAATATATGGGAAAAGTTTGATCCGTGACAAAAATGTTGCAGTTATGATCAGTGGTGGAAATATTGATGTAAACTTTATGTCCAGAATTATTGAAAAAGGTTTAGTTAAAACGGGCAGGAACATCAAGCTGTCCACAATAATGCTTGATAAACCGGGTAATCTCCAGCATTTCCTCAGCATTATTGCCCAAAATAAGGCTAATGTCATTTCAATATATCATGACCGTTTAGATCCTGATATTTCCCTGGACAAAGCCCAGGTAGATGTTGTCTTAGAGACGCAGAGCGCACAGCATGTTAGAGTACTGATCGAAAACCTCCGGGCTCAGGGGTATATTGTAAATATTATTTAATTGCTAAGGAGAGAGAAATTTGCGTGAGTATAGCTGTTTTGATATTTTAGGACCGGTAATGGTGGGGCCATCCAGTTCCCACACCGCCGGTGCGGTTAGATTGGGGAGAGTAGCCAGGTCAATAGCAGGAGGTCTTCCCAGAGAAGTGGAAATTTTTCTGCATGGTTCATTTGCCCAAACTTATCGGGGTCATGGTACAGATTTAGCTTTAATCGGCGGGTTATTAAATTTCAATACCGATGACGTCCGCATCAGAAATTCTTTTACACTGGCTAAAGAGCAAGGTTTGGAATTTAAATTTATTCCAACTGATTTAGGAGATGGGCTACATCCGAATACTGTAAAATTCTTACTTATTACTCCGGGAAAAGATAAATTAAGTATCACGGGAGCGTCAATCGGCGGGGGGAATATCGTTATTACGGAGATCAATGACTATGATATTGAATTAAAAGGTGATTTGCCGGCTATCATTACCACCCATCAGGATATTCCCGGAGTTATCTCCAAAGTTTCCGGGGTCTTAGCGGCAAATAAGATCAATATAGCTTTTATGCGGGTATTTAGAAAAGAAAAACGCAAGCTGGCGCAAATGATTGTCGAAACAGATGAGGGGGCACCGCAGGAGGTTATAGAAGAAATTCTCCGCTTAGAGCCGGTCGTTAATGTAAGGGCTATCGAACCGGCCTAGGGTTATAATGGAGAATTGAGAAGTGAGAGTTGAGAATTAAGGAAAAGGCAGCAACTGCAGGAGCGCCAGGCAGTATCTGGAAAAAATAGTCGGTAAAGTGTATTTTGTTCGCTGTACTCTGTTTTCTGTATTCAAAAACAACTGAGAACCGATATCCGAGAACTGAGAACTATAATATAAACTATGCTCTATAAACTCTACTAATTACTAGTCACCAGTCACCAGTCACTAATCACGAGGTGTTGCTTATGAAATACCGTACAGTTAAAGAATTAATCGGAGAAGCCGAAAGCCGGGAAACAACCATAGGTTATATAATTAAAGAAATAGAAGCCTGGTCTCAGGAAAGTTCCCCGGAGATAGTTGAGGAGAGAATGCTGGAACAATGGCGGGTTATGCAGGAAGCCGCCCGTTTAGGCCTCGCTCAACCTAAAAAATCTATGGGCGGGCTAATCGGCGGAGAGGGAAAAAAGTTAAATGACTACCTGGGGCGTAATAAAACCTTAGCGGGGCCGCAGATTAATAAGGCTGTTAGCAGGGCGCTGGCGGTGGCAGAAGTGAATGCTTCCATGGGTAAAATCGTAGCAGCCCCGACTGCCGGTGCCTGCGGGATTTTACCGGGGGTATTAATAACCATTCAGGAACAGCTGGCGGCTTCTGACCGCCAAGCAGTAGAATCTCTTTTTACAGCTTCGGGGATTGGAATAATTATTGCTCAGAGAGCTTGTATTTCCGGTGCTGCCGGAGGATGTCAGGCAGAATGCGGTGCGGCAGCAGCCATGGCTGCCGCCGCTGCTGTAGAACTGGCCGGGGGAACGCCGGGGCAAGCAGGAGAAGCATGTGCTATAGCCTTAAAAAATGTCCTGGGGTTAGTATGTGATCCCGTAGCAGGTTTAGTGGAAGTACCTTGCGCTAAACGCAATGCTTTAGGTGCTTCTCTGGCACTAACTGCTGCCGATATGGCACTGGCAGGCATAAAAAGTATTATTCCTGTGGATGAAGTAATCGTTGCTATGGGTGAAGTAGGCCACTGTCTCCCTGAAAGTTTGCGGGAAACGGCAAGGGGTGGATTAGCGGCTACTCCGACGGGCCAAGAGATTGCAGGTAAATTTTTGCATAAATGTCATAATTGACTTGAAAAAATTGGTCGGAGCCGACCAATTTTTTTCATTTTCAGAAAAAAAATAAATATAATAAATAAGGGATTATGTATCATTAATGGGATTAATCGAATAAAATGCATAATATATATTGAAAAACATCATAATATGAGTCATAATTAAATAGTTATTACCAATATTATGATTATTATGCACTTTATAAGCGGGATTTTCTTCATAAGGTGGTGAGAATTATTCAGCTTAATGAACGACAAGATAAGATTATTGAAATCGTCAAAAGTAAAGGACCTATTACAGGTGAACAAATTGCCGAGCAATTAAGTGTAACCAGGCCTTCGCTAAGATCTGACCTTTCCTTTCTCACTCAGGTAGGTCTTTTGGAAGCCAGGCCCAGAGTGGGATATTATTATTCCGGAAAATCACCGGTTTATGGAATAATTGAACAAATCATGAAATTACGGGTGAAGGATTATAAATCGGTACCGATAGTTGTTAGTGAACAGACATCTGTCTATGACAGCATTGTGGCCCTTTTTGTTAATGATGTTGGAACCCTGTTTGTTGTAGGTGAGCAAGGAATCTTGGAAGGGGTAGTCTCCCGCAAAGATTTATTAAAAACGGCTTTGGGTAAAATAGATGTAGCCCAGCTTCCTGTAAGTGTAATTATGACGCGAATGCCCAACATAATAACTACGACACCGGAAGAAAGTCTCTGGACAGCAGCAAGAAAATTAATTACCCATGAAATCGATGCCCTGCCGGTAGTTAAAAAGGCTAGGAATAAGGATGAGGAAAAATATGAGGTAGTCGGCAGGGTTTCTAAAACGAATATTACGAAAGTTTTTGTTGATTTGGGTTTAGGGAGATTAGAAGATTTAGGAGGAGAAAATGATTAATTCCAAGGCAATGATCTATATAATTTCAGATTCTTTAGGAGAGACTGCCGAATTTGTAGCAAGGGCTGCGGCCAGTCAGTTTAATGGCTTCGGTGTGGAGTTTAGAAGGATACCTTATGTAAGTGATGAGCAGCACCTGCTGGAAATAATTGACGAAGCAAGTCAGTATAATAGTCTTATTGCTTATACTTTGGTTGTCGAAGATTTAAAGGAAAAATTGGAGCAGGAGGCGCAAAGAAGAAATCTCTTAACTGTTGATGTATTAGGAGCAATGATGAAGGGGGTTAAAGATTTAACAGGTTATGAACCCCGGAGAGAGCCTGGTTTGCTGCATAAATTGGATGATGATTATTTCCGGAAGATTGAAGCTGTCGAATTTGCTGTTAAATATGATGATGGCAAAGACCCGCGGGGAATTATCTATGCAGATATCGTTCTTTTAGGAGTATCAAGGACCTCTAAAACGCCCTTATGCATGTATCTTGCCCATAAAAGGATCAAGGCTGCCAATATTCCGCTGGTTCCGGAGGTTAGCCCCCCTGATGAATTATTTAATTTACCTAAAGGCAAAGTTATCGGCTTAACAATTAAACCTCATATATTAAATGAAATCCGGCAGGAACGCTTGAAGACTCTAGGGCTGGTAGCAAATGCCGATTATGCCAGTATGGAAAGGATTTTAAAGGAATTGGAATATGCCGAAGGTATCATGAAAAGGGTAGGCTGCCCTGTCATAGATGTCTCCAATAAGGCTGTGGAAGAAACAGCCAGTAAAGTTTTACAAATATTTTACCGGGGTGATAACAGTGCCAGATAAAAAATATGTATATTTATTTCAAGAGGGAAAAAAGGAAATGAAGGCTCTGCTAGGCGGTAAAGGTGCAAATCTTGCCGAAATGACAAATATCGGGTTACCCGTACCGCCGGGATTAACGATTACTACCGAGGCTTGTATTGATTATTTTAACGGGAATAAAGAGCTTCCTCAAGGTCTTGAGGAGCAGCTTTGGGTTCAGTTAAGGGATTTAGAGGCTAAAACAGGTAAAAAATTTGGTGATAAAATAAATCCTTTGCTGGTATCGGTGCGTTCCGGTGCCGTTGTCTCTATGCCCGGAATGATGGATACAATTCTAAATCTGGGACTAAATGATGAAACAGTTCAGGGTTTGGCAGCTAATACGCAGAATGAGCGTTTTGCTTTAGACTGTTACCGGCGTTTTATCCAAATGTTCAGCGATGTCGTGCTGGAAGTGGAACATTATGAATTTGAGACGATTATGGAAAAATATAAAGCCCAGGCCGGTGTAAACCATGATCATGAATTAGCGGCTGAGGATTTACAGAAGGTAATCAATGAATATAAAGTAATCGTGAAAAGAGCCGGCGGCCGGGAATTTCCCCAGGAGCCTGCTCAACAGCTTATTTTAGCTGTTAAAGCGGTTTTTAATTCCTGGGATAATCCCCGGGCGCATATTTACAGGCAGATCAACAAAATTTCCTATGATTTAGGAACGGCAGTAAATGTACAGTCGATGGTATTTGGCAATATGGGCAATAAAAGCGGTACAGGGGTAGCATTTACCAGAAATCCCGCTACGGGAGCTAAAGAACTCTATGGAGAATATTTAATAAATGCTCAAGGTGAAGATGTGGTTGCCGGTATTCGTACTCCCCAGGCCATTAAACAACTGGAAAATGATCTTCCCCGGGTATACATAGAATTTGTGAAAGTTGCCGGTCTATTGGAGAACCACTATAAGGACATGCAGGATATCGAATTTACCATTGAAAATGAAAAACTCTATTTATTACAAACCCGTTCCGGCAAAAGAACGACAAGTGCTGCTATCCGGGTTGCAGTAGAAATGGTTGACGAAGGCCTTATTTCTAAAGAAGAGGCCATTACGAGAATTGATCCGGGACAGCTTGACCAGCTTCTGCATCCCAGCATTGATCCCAATGCCAAACTGGATATCATCGGCAAGGGATTACCTGCATCCCCTGGAGCAGCGGGAGGCATAATTATTTTTGATCCTGATGAAGCGGAAGCGCTGGGTAAGGATGGCCAGGATATTTTGCTGGTTAGGACGGAAACAACACCTGATGATATTCATGGGATCATTGCGGCCAGAGGAGTATTAACAAGCCGGGGCGGTATGACAAGTCATGCTGCGGTAGTCGCCAGGGGAATGGGTAAGCCCTGTGTCTGCGGCTGTGAAGAACTTAAAATAGATTTAGAGCAAGAGCAGATAACGATCGGAAAGACTATAATGAAAAAGGGCGAAGTATTATCCATCGATGGTTCTACCGGGCAGGTTATTTTAGGGGAAGTGCCGTTAGTTGATCCTGAGTTAAGTCCCAGCTTCCAGCGCTTACTGGTATGGGCCGACGAGTTAAAGGCTTTAGGCGTAAGGGCAAATGCAGATAATCCGGAAGATTCTGCCAAAGCCAGGGAATTCGGAGCGGCCGGAATCGGTCTCTGCCGTACGGAGCATATGTTTATGGCTCAGGAGCGCTTACCTTTTGTTCAAGAAATGATTCTGGCCGGAGACCTGACAGAACGGGAAAAGGCTTTAGCAAAATTACTGCCGATGCAGCAGGATGATTTCTACGGGATTCTCAAGGCTATGGAAGGCTTCCCGGTGACGATCAGACTTCTGGATCCTCCTTTGCACGAATTTTTGCCTAATGCCGAAGAACTTATCGTTGAAATCCTTGCGTTAAAACATGCCAAGGCTGAGCCGGAAGTTATCAGCGCAAAAGAAGACCTGCTTCGTAAGGTAAAAGCTTTAGCGGAGTTTAACCCCATGCTGGGGCATAGAGGATGCCGGCTGGGTATCACGTACCCTGAAATATACCGGATGCAGGCCAGGGCTATTTTTAATGCAACGGCCCAATTGGTGAAGGAAGGGTATCATGTTTACCCGGAAGTTGAAATACCGTTAGTAATTGATGCTAACGAATTAAAAACTTTACGGGGGGAAATAGAAGTCATTGCGGAGGAAGTGCAGAAAGAAAACGGTTTAGATTTTGAGTATACCGTCGGAACGATGATAGAGCTTCCCAGGGCCTGCGTCACTGCAGATGATATCGCTCAATATGCCGACTTTTTCTCCTTTGGGACAAATGATTTGACCCAAACAACTTTAGGATTCAGCAGGGATGATGCCGAGGGTAAATTCATGCAGGATTACCTTACTAAGAAAATTTTGTCTGAAAATCCTTTTGTTGTTTTAGATCAAGAAGGTGTGGGGAAATTAATAGAGATCGCTGTTAAGAGGGGGCGCTCCGTAAAAAATGAACTGTTAATCGGCATTTGCGGTGAACACGGCGGTGAGCCCAGTTCCATTGCATTCTGCCATCAAGCAGGGCTGGATTTTGTCAGCTGCTCACCTTACAGAGTTCCCATTGCCCGTTTAGCAGCGGCCCAGGCGGCGGTTAACGCAAAGTAAGCATTGAGACGAGTGTAGGATGCATGGCAGGAAAGCCTTGTACTGTAACTGATTAAAAAGATATTAATATCACATAAACAGGTGCTGGCAACTCGGATTTTGGGTGTCAGCACCTTGATTTTTATATAAGAATACAGAAGCGGCTCGGATATATGTCGCCGAAAGAATATCTCAGATCATTGGAAACAGGGAAGTTAGATAAGGCAGCTTAGCGGATTGTCTACAAAAATGTTGACGTCCCGTTTCATGAATAATCAGAACAAGGGCACTGTCACTTAATGAATTAAGAGGTAGTGCCCTATATTTATTTAATGTTTTCAATTAAAACAAGCGCTTTCTCTTAATATTTTTGTTTTGAAGAGTAAAGAGCATACAAAAAAGATATATTTGTATGCTAACCTATACTTGGAGGTGGGAAAATGGCTTTTAAGCTTCTTTTGGTAGAAGACGATGCGGAGATGAGAGAAATTATTACAGACTATTTTGTAGAAAAAAGTGGTGGGGCTTTTGCTATAAGTTCGGCTGAAACCGGAGAAAAAGGTCAGCAAAAGTGTCTTGATGAAGAATATGATTTGGTGCTTTTGGATGTAATGCTGCCAGAGGTTGATGGATTTACAATTTGCCGGGAGCTTAGAAAAAATAGTGATGTGCCTATTATCTTTGTTACAGCAAGGCATAATGAGGATGACCGATTACATGGTTATCGGCTTGGGTGTGATGATTATGTAACTAAGCCATTTACTTTGGCAGAGCTATATGCCAAAGTAACAGCTCTATTAAAACGTGCAAAAGGTATGGTAAGGGCTGAAGTAATGGTGGCAGGTAGCATTAAGCTAGACCCATATCGCTGTACGGTTGTTGTAAATGAGGAAGAAGTAGTATTGGCACCTATAGAATTTGCTGTCTTAAAAATACTTATGGAAAATCTCGGTCAAGTGATGAGTCGTGACATTTTGCTTACCAGGATTTGGGGATATTATTTTGAAGGGAATGACAGAGTGGTAGACAACCATATAAAAAAGCTACGTAAAGCTTTAGGCAGTGCTTCTTCACAAATCAAAACTGTGTTTAAAAAAGGTTATAAACTGGAGGGAGAATAATGGAAAAGAACAAAGTAAAGGGTACAATTTACCTGCGTACTTTTGGTATATTTTTCGCTACCTACCTCGTTCTTATGATAGGTTTCAGCGTATTTTTAGTGTTCCAGGAAAGAAATGTTGCAAGCAAGGAGCTTCAGACGTATGCTCTACAAGTCAATAATAGAGTTGAGAAGATCATGCAAAATTATTTAGATCATGACGAAAATCTAACGGATATTTCTAAAGTAAAAGAAGAGTTATTACAGGAGACCCCCTTTTTCACCCTAATGGATTCCGAAGTAGCAGTATTTACAGGTGACTATAAACTTCTTTTTAATACTAATAACTATTGGCGGTGCAGCTATACAAAATATAAAGAGGGAAATAGACATTATACAGGATATGGCTATTTAAATCCAAAGGATTGGTTTAGTGAAGAAGAAATAAGGGAGATTGCAGGATATTTATACGCCAATCCACAACCTAAAAAAACAGAAGACCTTTCAGGATATGCATTAGACTTACAGGGCTTCTGGGTCGATAATGGTATGATTATTCCGGAAAAAATAACTGTTAATGCTATGTATGCTGAAAGATTTGATGAAAAAGGGAACTTAAGTTCAAGTGGTGGTGTCCATACCGATAACATTGTCTATCGTTCGGGATATGAAAATACAAGAGATTTGCCGTATTTTGAACATGGAGGTATCATTCCAGATAGTAATGGCAATCTCAATAGTGCCAAACGAAATGGGCTTCGCCAAATGGTGGCAGATCCGTCCAAATTAAAAGAAACCGTGGAGAAATTTAATGGTTTAGAAGGTTTATCCCAAAGGGTAGAGTCGCTAACTTATCGTTACTACTTGACGGTACCTTACCAGAATTCAGTTAGGGTAAGTGATGACCAAAGTCTAGTGAGCGGCTTTTGGACTGTACTAGGTCGTGACATAAATATTGGGGAACGCTGTCTCCCTACCTTAGCTTTTGTTTGGATTTCTTGCTTCATAACATTTGGTGTTGCAGCCCTCATACTCGCAAGACAAGCTTTTAAAACTTATAAACAACAGGAGAAACTTGAAAACCAGCGCAAGGAAATGACTAATGCTCTGGCCCATGACCTAAAAACCCCTTTGAGCATTATTTCTGGGTATGCCGAGAATTTACAAGCAAACATCCATACAGAGAAAAGAGAGCATTATGCCAGTTATATTCAGACAAATGTCAACCGTATGGATCAAATAATTCACAAAATGCTTGAGCTGAAGAGATTAGAAGAAGATCCCCTTAAAATTAACTTTGAAGATGTAGCACTTGCTGAGGTGTGTAAAATAATCATTGATCGTTACAAGCCAGTCTGGAAAGAGAAACTAATAACTGCTTATTTAGACGGTGAAGCTGTAATCAAGGCTGACCACTCTTTAATGCTAAGGATTATTGATAACTTTTTTGTTAATGCCCTTGACAACACACCTGCAGGGGGCAGCATTAGCATAAGAATACTGGGTGATAAACTAGAAGTATTTAATAGTGGTAGCTACATACCCGAGAACAAAATTGAGGAGATATGGCTACCATTTAAGAAAGGTGATGTAGCACGGAGTAATTCCAAAGGTACAGGTCTAGGATTAGCTATTGCACGTACAATTTTGGAATTACACAAATTTCCTTATGGAGCTATAAATAGTGAAGATGGTGTTATATTCTGGTTCGAATTTCGATAGCCATATAATATTTAGATACAAGAAGTGTTCCATAATGTGAAAAAACGACGATTGGTCTATTTTGATTGCAGCGGTACAGGCGGCGGTTAACGCAAAGTAAGCATTGGGACGAGTGTAGGATGCATGGCGTAAAAGTCTTGTACTGCAACGGCTTGAGAGAATATTTATATCACACGTTTAGGTGCTGGCAACTCGGATTTTGGGTGTCAGCACCTTGCTTTTTATATAAAAATAGTGGTTTCATACGACTCAGAACAGAAAAAGCATGTATTATGGAACACTTTTTAGGGTTGAATTATGGTACACATTTTTTGCAGCGGAAAATGGAAATTAGCCTATTTGCAGGCATTGCTACAGTTTAATAATGAATTCTTTTTGATTATAAAAATAGATTGCTCTGCTTGCAGCCGTTATCATGTAGTCTATTTGTGTTTGGTTATCTCTAATAATTTGCCTAAGAAGATTTTTGATTGATTTTTTTAACAAAACGGCATACTATAAATGTAAGGAAATCAATGAATTCTTGGAAGACGGTTAATATATTATGGAGTTAGCGAAAATTACATCAAAGGGACAAATAACAATACCTATTCTAATCAGGAAAATGCTGAATCTTAAAGATGGAGATAAAGTTGTTTTTATGACTGACGATGGCAAGGTTATCATGGAGAATCCAACAAGACTTGCAATAAAGGAAGCACAGGAAGCTTTTGAGGGATTAGCAGAAGAATTGGGCTTAAAATCTGAAGATGATGTTGTTAACCTTGTTAAAGAGGTAAGAAAAGAGTTGTGGGAGAAGAAACATGCGGATAATGATTGACACAAATGTTCTTATCGGCTCTTGTGTTTAATAAGAGATGAAAAGGATAAGCCTGTGCTTTTTTCTGCGATCGCTGCCGATGTGGATGTCCTGAAACAGGGGATAAGGATTTTACCGGAATAGATATAGACCGTCCTGAAATACTTACACCGACGGAGTTCTTGAATAGATATTAGTTTTACTATTCAGCCAGAGCTAATAGCGTTCCTGATAAACAGGAATTTGACGCTCCGTCCTTGAGGCAAACAAGTGAAAAAATAATAAAAAGGAATACATAATATGGGTGAAATAAGCGTTGAACAAATCAGAAGCTTTCGGTTGCACTCTCATCATTTAGATAAAAAATATCAAAGGACGGATATAGCGGAGCTTGTCGGTGCATGTGGTATGCAAAACACCCCGCCCGGCGCATGGGAAACCGCTCTCTATAACCGTATTCCCGATTGTAGTATGTCGGAAATGGAGTATTTATTATATAAAGAAAAATTGCTTTTGCAGGCATGGAGCTGGCGGGGGGCGCCTGCTGTGTTCCCTGTTTGGGAAAGTGATGTTTTTCTATCCGCACTTATTTCAGAAGAAGGCGAACCGTGGATATATACCTCGGGGATTTCACTGGCTCTTGACTTTTTACAGATGACCTTTGATGAATTATTCGATATATTAAAACAGGTTATGCCGCAACTGGACGATAAAGTTATCATCAGCAAAAGCACTTTAGACCAAACTTTAGCGGAATGGATGCTGCCACTGTTGCCTACCGAAAAACGGGAATTGTGGAACAAACCGTCAATGTACGGAAGTCCGGACAAGCAAACTGTCGGGGGCGCGGTTGTGTCCTTTATGCTTCGGCCATGTGCCTTTAACGGCTTAGTTGTATTTGGGGAACGGAATGGCATCAGCCCTACGTTTACATCTTATAAAAGCTGGACAGGTCATTCTTTGAAAGCCAGTGAGGGCGCATCTGAAAAACTGGTGCGAAAATTTTTGCATTGTTATGGACCGACAACAGTTAATACATTTGTAAGTTGGTTAGGCTGTTCCCCAAAACAGGGAAAGCGCATGTGGGAAACTGTTTCGGAAGAAATGGAGCCAGTCATGGTATTTGGGAAAAAAGCCTTTATCCTATCTGTGGACAAAGAACCGCTTTTTTCTCCGGTTTCCTTCCAAAGGGAGATTCTTCTTCTCGGAGGCCATGACCCATTTCTCGACCAACGTGACCGAACTGTTTTGCAACCGGATAAATCCCTGCAAAAACAGATTTGGACATTAATAACGAATCCAGGTGTTATTTTGGATTGTGGAGAAATCATTGGTATTTGGACAAGTAAGAAAAAAAGCAAGGGAATAGAAATCAAAATGACTTTGTGGGGTAAGACCCCTGAAAAACAAAAACTCCATAGTCTTGCCGAAGAATACGCTGCCTTTCGTCAACAAAAATTGGCAAGCATTAAGATATAAAATCTGTTTACCGCGTATTAGCCAATGGCTAGAAATCAGAGTAGTTTGTTCGTCTTTATCTCCATAGGCGCGTAGAATTAGGCATAACGGGGAGCTGATAAATTTCCAATTGGTCTGAGTGTTCCATAATGTGAAAAATGAGATTGGTCTATTTTGATAGCCGCCGCCCAGGCGGCGATTAACGCAAAGTAAGCATTGAGACGAGTGTAGGATGCATGGCGGGAAAGTTTTGCACTGCAACGGCTTGAGAGAATATTAATATCACATAAACAGGGTGTTGGCAACTCGGATTTTGGGTGTCAGCACCTTGTTTTTTATATAAAAATAGTGGTTTCATACGACTCAGAACAGAAAAAGCATGTATGATGGAACGCTTTTTAGGGCTGAATTATGGAACAGTTTTTGATATGTGAAAATGAGAATCAGCCTATTTGCAAGCAATGCTATGGTTTAATAGTGAATTCTTTTTCCGAAAAAAGCAAGATTGCTCTGCTTGCAGCCATTATCTGTAATTTGTTTAGGTTTAGCTTGTTAATAAAAAATGCATTCAATATGTATACAAAATGTGATACAATGCATATATTAATACACGAGGTGAGCAATATGGCTAAATCGGAAACACTGCACATTCGGGTTGAACCTGCCGTTAAAGCCGGTGTTGAAGCTACGCTTAAAACATTAGGTCTTTCGACTACTGAAGCTATAAATATATTTCTTCATCAGGTTATTCTTGCAGGCGGACTGCCCTTTGAGGTCAAAAATCCTCAGTACAATGCCGAAACGCTTGCGGCTATTCAGGAAGCCCGCGATATCATAGCTGGAAAAGTCCCGGCAAAAAGCTATCACACAGTAGCAGAGCTGATGGAGGACTTGAACAGTGATGATGAAGATTAACAGGACCTCTCGCTTCAAAAAAGAATTCAGACAGATGATGAAGCGAAGCTATGATTCCAAGTTGTTCGAGTATGTGGTCGGAGAAATAGCTAATGGCCGGCCATTGGCAGAAAAATATAATGACCACGCCTTGAAAGGCGGCTTTGAAGGGTTTAGAGAGTGCCATATACAACCGGATTGGCTGCTGATTTATATTGTCGAAAACGATATATTAACTCTAACTCTCACTAGGACAGGCACTCATGGGGATTTGTTCAAGAAATAAGGTTAATGCACTCGACAAATAGGAATTTATTGCGATGTTATCCTGCGTTGCTTGCCGTAATGTAGGATTATAGCGTATTGTGAAGGGAAGCAAAGGAGGCGGAAAAATATGTTTGATGAAAACCTGAAAAATCTTCGTAAGCAAAAAGGGCTTTCCCAGGAAGAGCTGGCAGAACGACTGCATGTTGTGCGGCAGACGGTATCCAAATGGGAAAAAGGTCTTTCGGTGCCTGACGCGGCCCTTTTGATACGGATTGCTGAAATCTTTGAAACATCGGTAAGCACGCTTCTTGGGGACACAATACGCCCTTCTGAAGATAAAAATATCATCGCGGAAAAGTTGGAACAACTTAACGCAGTGCTGGCTGAGAAAAATAGACGGAGTCGCCGCATTTGGAAAGTGATTGCAGCTGCGTTAATTTCCATTGCTGTGATAACGGTATTGCTAATTATATTGAATCTCTCATCTGTTGGCAGCATGATGTCATAATACAGACTCGGCAGATTCCAATTTGTCTGAGTGTTCCATAATGAGATAGGTCTATTTTGATTGCAGCGGCCCAGGCGGCGATTCGCAACAAAGACTAATCAAGGTTATAGAGTAAGACTTTAATAATTTGTTAAAAGCATAATTAGGGTGTTACCTTTAGATTTTAGAGGCAATACCTTTTTCTACTCATTGGGCAAACTGATGGATAAATGTGCTATAATTAACATAAGTGGGCTATGGAGTAACGAAAGAGTAGTATGCGAAGTATAAAAGAGGGAGATAAGAATGAATAAAAAGAATACAATAATAATTATTTTGCAAAGTATCATTATTTTAGTTTTAGTAGGGTGCGTGTCTTCTAATAAATCTATAGATAATACGTCTCTAAATATTGCTGATTTTTATGGAGAATATACATTTGATGAAGTAGCATATATGCGCAAATCTCCTGCAATAAGTGAAGAACAATATGAAAATGACTTAAAAATAGTAACAGAAACTTTCACAGATGTTGAGTTTTCAATAGGAGAGAGTTATTTCTATGAAACTTCAGGAACATTTGGAGAAAATCCATCAGAAGGTTTTGAATTTATCACGATAAAGGACTATGGTGATAAATATTATGATGACTTAGCCAGAGAAAATCTTGAGAATTTTGAGGGCCTTAGTTTTATATTTGACTATGATGATATTAAAAAAGAGCTAGATGTTAATGAAATCAAGCATTATATTATGTATGTAGAAGATGGGATTTTGTCAAATCCTACGTTTTATATAACAAAAGATAGTATTTTTGTTGCCATGGAAACGATATCCTTTGGAGAAACAGAGGATGCTTTAAAGGGATATACTCATTATTTATTGAAGCTTAAAGAAAATTAATAATGGCTTATGTGATGAAATATATCTTTAAAATTAAACAATTCAGTGAAGGAAATTATATAGTTTTAAGTTATATAGAAGATATTTTAGAGTGTTAGTTGAACGCAATTTATTTTTTTGTACAGTTTGTCAGATCCACTTTAAGATTTATGGTTATAAGAAGTGTTTCATAATGTGAAAAATGGAGATCGGTCTATTTTGCTATCAGCGGCTCAGGCTGCAATCAAGGCGAAATAAGCACTGAGACAAGTGTAGGATGCATGGCTTAAAAGACTTGCAATGTAATGAGTTAAGAGAATTCTAATATCACATAAACAGGGTGTTGGCAACTCGGATTTTGGGTGTCAGCACCTTGCTTTTTATATAAAAATAGTGGTTTCATACGACTCAGAACAGAAAAAGCATGTATGATGGAACGCTTTTTAGGGCTGAATTATGGAACAGTTTTTGATATGTGAAAATGAGAATCAGCCTATTTGCAAGCAATGCTATGGTTTAATAGTGAATTCTTTTTCCGAAAAAAGCAAGATTGCTCTGCTTGCAGCCATTATCTGTAATTTGTTTAGGTTTAGCTTGTTAATAAAAAATGCATTCAATATGTATACAAAATGTGATACAATGCATATATTAATACACGAGGTGAGCAATATGGCTAAATCGGAAACACTGCACATTCGGGTTGAACCTGCCGTTAAAGCCGGTGTTGAAGCTACGCTTAAAACATTAGGTCTTTCGACTACTGAAGCTATAAATATATTTCTTCATCAGGTTATTCTTGCAGGCGGACTGCCCTTTGAGGTCAAAAATCCTCAGTACAATGCCGAAACGCTTGCGGCTATTCAGGAAGCCCGCGATATCATAGCTGGAAAAGTCCCGGCAAAAAGCTATCACACAGTAGCAGAGCTGATGGAGGACTTGAACAGTGATGATGAAGATTAACAGGACCTCTCGCTTCAAAAAAGAATTCAGACAGATGATGAAGCGAAGCTATGATTCCAAGTTGTTCGAGTATGTGGTCGGAGAAATAGCTAATGGCCGGCCATTGGCAGAAAAATATAATGACCACGCCTTGAAAGGCGGCTTTGAAGGGTTTAGAGAGTACCATATACAACCGGATTGGCTGCTAATTTATATTGTCGAAAACGACATATTAACTCTAACTCTCACTAGGACAGGTACTCATGGGGATTTGTTCAAGAAATAAGGTTAATGCACTCGACAAACAGGAATTTGTCGGGGTAATTTTGAACTGCAGGGTATTCATATTTGTGGAGGTTGAGTTTATGGATGATTTTATAAAAAAAGATATAGAGGAAGCTCTTCGAGCCATAACTTCAATGATTAGCAGGACTGAGAAAGCAAAAGAGAAATTTGCGCAAGGTAAAAAGAGAGGGCATATGACTGAAATATAGAAATCTTTAAAATTGGCTAGAGAGGTTTATCAGTGCAGTTCATCTCGACAAGTCGAGAATGAAAGGCAAGACGTCGCAAACACGGGACCATTATCTGAAATGCGGTAGAAAATGAACATTCATTCATGAGCGTATATGAATAAAAACCTAATTTAGTAGTTAACTATTTGGAAAGGGATGCAAAAATGAATATGAGCAAAATATCAATTGTTTTGTCAATAATAAGTATACTAATTTCGTTTACTGTATTATTTGTTCAAATAAGGAGTCACCGAGTTCAAAAAAGTTTATATGACCATACTATTATTAATGGCAGCTATTTCCCATACAGCTATTATGAAAAAGAGGGTATGAAATTTAAAGGCTGCACGTTTTGAGGGAAAGGTCAGAATACTATCATCCGGATGCTGTAAATTAACACGTTAATTTACATTGTTGTTTTAGGTTGTTTGGCTTATAATATTTATAAGGAGTGAGGAAAATGCCAAATATTAAACCAATATCAGATTTGAGAAATTATACAGAAGTATTAAAAGAGGTATCCTACAACAATCCGGTATACCTTACCAGAAATGGAAGAGGTGAATATGCAATTATTAAAGTGGAAGAACTCGATAAGCTCCGTGCAATGGTAAGGCTTATGGCACAGTTTGAGGAAGGGGAAAAATCAGCTAGGGAGAAAGGGTGGATTTCTGCTGATGAAGTAGAAGCTTCATTAGGAGTATAGTATGGGAAAAGTGGAATACTCACCGAAGGCTCTGGAGGATTTACAGAGAATCAAGGCATATATTATTGAGAATTTTGGAGTTGATGCTGCCCAAAAGGCTCTAGGTAAGATTACAACCAGCGTTAGGAGATTAGAGGAATATCCCGTATTAGGGGTGGCTTTGGGAAGAATGATTGGTATTCCTACAGATTATCTGTATATCTTCATTGAAAGGAATTATGTATTTTATAGAATCGAAGGTAATATAGTGAAGATTGTCAGAGTTCTGAATGAACGTCAGGACTTTATGAGGATACTTTTTGAAATTCATACAAGTTCTGAAGAGGATGAAGACGACTAATTGCAGGAAGTGTTCCATAATGTGAAAAAATAGTGATTGGTCTATTATGATAGCCGCCCAGGCGGCAGTCAATACAAAGTAAGCGCTGGGTCAGATGTAGGATGCATGGCGCAAAAGCTTTGCACTGCAACAGCTTGAGAGAATATTAATATCACATAAATAGGGTGCTGACAGTTCGAATTTTGGGTGTCGGCACCTTGTCTTTTTAATGAAACAGTGTTTCCAAGTGGATTCATAACTGAAAAAACATGCATTATGGGACACTTTTTATGTTTGAATTATGCGTAATAAAATAAGTTTTAAGTGCGTTTGTTATATTCTTTTCAACAGGTATAAAATATTTAATACGAGCATTCCTGTAATGAGAAAAAATGAACTTTCCTGATGAAAGGAGAAGTCAACCCCCTTTTTTATTTTGAAACAGCTTTTGATGGAAATCGTCACCCGCACTATGGCCGTTTTCTTCGACTTGTGCCTGACCAACTGGTTGAGCTTACATGGCTAACTGGTGCTGACGGAACCAAAGGGGCTGAAACGATTGTGACTGTGGAATTAAAAAGGGTTGAAAGTGGAACAATATTACGATTAAATCATACGGGGTTTCCAGATAAAAAATCGAGGGACAAGCATGAACAGGCATGGCCGTTGGTTCTTGCTCAGTTTGGAGGGATACACAGTGGATCATTTAGAAACAAATAGTTTTATTATGATCGATGGAGATATTGAGGCAGTCTGGGATGCTCTCACAAATGAGGATAAACTTACGAAATGGTATGCGCCGGGCTCGCCTTGGAAAATTCCAAAGCTGCAGGTTGGCGAAAAAATACTTTTTACATTGATGCCTAACGCTCATAATAATCTCACAGAGAAACTTCCTATGTTTTTAACAATTGAAAAAGTTATTCATTGCCGGGAGTTTTCGTTTTATTTGGATGCGCAAGAAATCATTTCTTTTGTTATAGAGAAGGAGAAAAGCGGGATTAGAGTTTCAACAAATGTGGAAGGATATGATATGTCATTAGCTAATCTAAAAGCCTTAGTAGAAGGAAAGAAAATTCCTTATATTTAAAATTATGATAATTCGTGTTATAGGAAGGTGACAAATTTCAATTTGCTAATCGAAATTATAATAAGTGTTCCGGAATGCGAAAAAAGGTTGATTGGTCTATTTTGATAGTGTGTCACAGACGGCGATCAAGGCGAAGTAAGCGCTGAGTCGATGGTCTAAAAGTCTTGCAACAGAACGGGTTTAGAATTTTTTAATCACATAGTAGGGTGCCGGCAGATAGAATTTTGCTTGTTAGTCCCTATTTTTATATGTACGGGCACTCATGCGGATTTATTTAAGAAATAAGGTTAATGCACTCAACAAACAGGAATTTATTGATATCAATATTAGTAGAAAGGAGAAAAGAATGAAGTCATTTTTACTAATTGGACAATCAAATATGGCAGGTCGTGGATTTACACATGAAGTGCCTATGAAATAAGAAGAGAATTATCCGTATCTAATATTCCATTTATTATAGGCGGTTTGGGCGATTATTTGGGTAAGGTGGCATTTGGTGCAGGGTGTGTGGAATATCAACTCATTAACGAAGAACTTCAAAAATATGCACAGAGTAAAGAAAATTGCTATTATGTTACTGCTAAAGGACTTACATCTAACCCAGACGGTATCCATATCAATGCTATATCACAGAGAATATTTGGCATAAGATACTATGAAGCGTATCATAAAAAAGAGCATATATATGAACCATTAACAAATGAAAAAGAGCTGGTGGGTAAATGTCATAATAGAGTGAATACTTCAGCGGAAAAAACATATGTAACACTAGAAAGATTTACCTTGGGAAAGATTTCTTATGAAGAGTTGATGAAGGCTTTTTCGTAGGGATATGGTAGCAACAAATTCCAATTTGTCTGAGTGTTCCATAAGGTGAAAAAAGGTGATAGTCTATATTGATTGTAGCGGTACAGGCGGCCATTAGCAAATAAGACCTATCGTTGGGCTATAGTAAAACTATAAAAGGGTATTATCCTGGGAAAGTTTAAGGGATAATACCCTTTCTTAATGTGTCAAAATATAAACGGAGATTGAGCTTATTAATCAAGGGCTTAAGGAGAAATTGAAATGATAAAAAATCCGAATTTAGTTAAGGCGCTTATAGAGATTCTGTATAAGCGTGGGGAAATCAACAAGGCAACGTATGAAAAGACCGTGAATAAGTTGAAAAGAGAGATAGAAAAGCAGTAAAAATAGATATTGTGAAGAGTTAAAATTTCTGTTGGAATGTAACGACAAAAGCGTTACAATATTATCAGGGAGATGATTAACGTGGAAAAAACGACGACTTTAAACTTAAGAGTTAATCCTGACGTGAAAAGAAGCGCGGAGGAAGTCCTTTCTCAGCTTGGCATACCTATGTCCACTGCGATAGATATTTATTTAAAACAAATTTCAATGACTGGCGGAATACCTTTTGCTGTGACGCTGCCGAAAGCACCGGCTTCTGTAAACGCCGATTTGATGACAGCGGAAGAAATTCATGCAAGGTTAAAGGAAGGATACGACGATATCGAAAAAGGTAATGTACAGGATGCAGCTATTGCCTTTCAGAGGTTTCGGAAGACTCACAAATGAAGGGGTATAAGGTTCAGATAACGGACATGGCGCTTTCCGATATGGAGGAAATCTATAATTATATAGCAGGGCAGCTGCAGGCGCCGGAAGCGGCCATGGGACAGTATAACAGAATAGCTGACGCAATCGAAACGCTTGATTCGTTCCCGGAACGTGTGAAGTTAATGGAGACAAAAGAGGAACGTACATTGGAACTCAGGCAAATGTTTGTTAATAATTTTTCTGTATTCTTCCATATCAGAGATGAACGGGTAATCATTACAAATATTTTGTATAGTGCCAGTGACATAGACAAGCGTTTACAAAATACAACTGGCAGTTGAATTAGTAAGTTATATCAAATATCAGGTTATTGTCTGTTAATCGACTATTAAATAAAATGATGGCAGGAGGGTTGAAAATGAACGCCGTACTTGTCAAAAACATTGCAAAATACCGAAAGAATATTGGTTTTACTCAGGAAGATTTAGCACAGAAGCCGCATATTTCAGCACAGGCAGTTTCCAAGTGGGAGACGGGGCAATCTCAACCTGATACCTCACTTTTGCCAGACTTGGCTTTTGCGCTTGATACTGATATAAATTCGCTGATTGGGTATATATATGACCGTAAGAAAATAACTATTTACGAGGAAAGCCTCGCACTGCAACGGCTTGAGAGAATATTAATATCACATAAATAGGGTGCTGACAGAATGGATTTTTGATGTCGACACTCTATTTTTATATGAAAAAACATGTTTTTCGGTAGTTCAGAATCAAAAAAACATGCATTATGGAACACTTTTTATGTTTGAATTATGGCACACATTTTTTACATAGTGAAATGAGAATCAGCCTATTTGCAAGCCTATTACAAGTTGCTTATTTATTTCTACCCGGTACTAAAAATAAGATTGCTCTGCTGGCAGTCATTATCCTGTAGTTCATTTGGTTATCTCTAACAATTTGCAAAAGAAGATTTATAGATTGATTTTTTTATAAAACACCATATATTATAAATGTAAGGAAATCATTGAATTCGTGGAAGGCGGTTATATATTATGGAGTTAGCGAAAATTACATCAAAGGGACAGATAACAATACCTATTCAAATTAGGAAAATGCTGAATCTTAAAGATGGAGACAAAGTTGTTTTTATGACTGACGGCGGCAAGGTTATTATGGAGAACCCAACAAGACTTGCAATAAAAGAAGCACAGGAGGCTTTTGCGGGATTAGCAGAAGAATTGGGTCTAAAATCTGAAGATGATGTTGTCAATCTTGTTAAAGAGGTAAGAAAAGAGTTGTGGGCAAAGAAACATGCGGATAATGATTGACACAAATGTTCTCTTATCGGCTCTTGTGTTTAAAAGTGCGAAAATGGCAGATTTGCTTGAGTATATCGCAGGCAAACACACATTACTCCTGTGTTCGTATATAATTGAAGAAGCCAATGCCGTTATTACTAGAAAATCGTCAACGTATAAAGCTGTGCTTCTTTCTGCGATTACTGCCGACGTGGATGTCCTGATAACAGGAGATAAGGATTTTAACGGGATAGATATAGACCGTCCCGGAATACTTACGCCGACGGAGTTCTTGGATAAGTATTAGTTTTTCTATTCGTACGAATAGATAGTGGCATGGCAATAATATTAATGGCGTTTCTGATAAACAGGAATTTGTCGGGTAGTTTGAACTAAGGCTTATTCATGTTTTTGAGGGGTGAGTTTATGGATGATTTCACAAAGAAAGATACGGAGGAAGCACTCCGAGCCATAACTTCAATGATTAGCAAGACTAAGAATGCAAAAGAAAAATTTGTACAAGGCACTTCTCAGCATACGTTACAAAAGAACAGGCTTGAAGCGCTTAATGTAGCTGCATCATTGATATCAAAAGAATTAGCAGAGAGTGATGTTATGGATTATTATACTAAAGAAGATCTAGAAAAAGCGCTTGCACCAATAGCTTCTCTGATTAGCAAATCTGAAAAAGTACAGAAAAAATTAGCGCAAGGTACTTGGCAGCATACGATGCTAAGTAATAATCTTAAAGCACTCTATATAGCTTCGCCATTGTTAACGAAAGCATGGAGCAAGATGAGTGCTGGAAAAGAGCAAATAGAATAATACCCGTGTTATAAGCGTAGCCGGAAGCTGAGAAATTCTAATTTGTCTGAGTGTTACATAATGTAAAAAAGTAAGATTGGTCTGTTTTAATAGCCGCGGCCCAAGCGGCGGTAACAACAAGGACTAATCGAAGTAAGTAAGAGATTTAAAATAAATAGTATAGGTGAAGCTCTAACAGTCTTATTAGTAATGGTTTGAATGATTCTGTATAAAATAAAGCAAGGGCATTATCTCTTAGTAATTTTAAGATATAAGGCCCTGATGTTATAATGAACATGAGTAGGATAATGGGAAGCGAGGGTTATTAATATTCCCAGGTGGTTACCATTTTTACATAGGTTTAATTTAGTCAAAATAAAATTGAGGGATGTCTGTTATGAAGGTATATAGCTGGAAAACATTACTGGTTGCGATTCTCGCGGGCGTGTACATTATTGTATGGAAGTTTGAAGATGTGATGGCAGGAGAAATGTCTGCGTTTATTTTTATGATATTCATTGGCTACCTCATTCTCAAGGGTCTTTGGGTATCGTTTACTAAAGAGGGTTTTGAAGAGGATAAGCGAAGAGAGGAGAGCACTAAGAGGGCTTATAGGAAACTCTTTGGTCCTTGGGCCCTGATTGCTCCATGGGGACATTTCATTTTAATTCTGTTATCAGTGGCAAGTGTTAAGTTTTTACCTTCGCAACCGTGGCTTTCAATTCTTCTTATCATAGGAAGTTTAGTATATGTTATTGTATGTGGTGGATTAGTGCGGAAGCATATGAGGTTGGAAGGAGAAATTGCGCAGGAAAAAGGTGAAAGGTTATAAATAATCTTGAAGAATCTCTGTTTGTGATTACTGCATATTATTCATTTCTTGTGCAGTTAGTCAGAACAGCTATAAAATTTATGATTACAAGAAGTGTTCCATAATAGCAAAAAAGACAATCGCAGTAGGCTTGAAATGATATAAGTAAAGCTCATCAAACTTTATGTGCTGAGGCTTTGAGCAATTTGAAGCAAATTTCAATGACCGGAGGAATACCTTTTGCTGTAACGCTGCCGACAACGGACGAAATTCATGCGAAATTAAAGGGAGGATACAACGATCTCGAAAAAGGTAATGTGCAGGATGCATCTGCTGCTTTGCAGAGATTTCGGGAGAAGCACGTTGCAGAAGAAATCTTTGATGGTTCGTTGCCTAAGTTTTTAACTGCCTTCACAAGAAGTAAAAGGTTAAGCGATAAAGAAATTGCTGAACTGCAAAAGCTAATCAATGAACATAAAGAGGATTAACTGGGGATAAATTGTTTTTACAAATCCTCAATATGAGAATTACATCCTGCTATGTTATTTTATTTGTTATTGGAGTTTGTCTGCTGCTGAAAAAAGCACCTAAAATCTTTTCGATTGCAGCAGCTCAGGTTGTGCTTAGCACTAAGGATCAATCAAAATAAGGCCTAAGATTGTATGGTTGAAGCCCCTGAAGATTTATATCTCCATTGAGATCCAAAAAGCCGCCTTAGCAGTACGGAGCATAGGGTATCAAATACAAGCTGCGTGAAGATGCAATTTATGATAGAATAACAGTTATCTAATAGCTTCGTAGATAACTGTTTAGCGGAGGATAAGCCCTTATGCCACGAATAAAAAAACAGGAAGAACAGCAGCTATGCGCCTATTTTACATCTTCAGACTTTATCATTGAGGAGGATCAAGAACTGCCTGATCCTCTTAAGACCTGGATGAAGCGGTTCGAAAAAGACAAGTACAGTGCTCTCTTTCATTTTGGTTTTTTGGAAAGAGCAAAGTGGTTTTCTCCTTCCCTTGAGTACCTCCATCACATTGCAGAGTTGCTCATTAGAAGAATCAGCCAACAGGCGGATCTCGAAATCTGCCGGGATGCCGTTCAGGTTGAGTTGAGAAATGACGAAGTGGAAAAGCTTAAGGATGAAATTCCCTTTGCTATTGGCATGGAATATGTTGACACGGACTGGATCCGAAGGCTTTGGGAGGCACTATTGGCTGTATTTCGGACAGAAATTAAGGATTATGATGGTACCGTTAAGAGGTACTTTGCAGAATATAACTCCAATATCAATGTTGTAGGCAGGGTGTTTTTTCACCTGGTTGAAAATAAAGAAGAACAATTTCCTTTTGCCTTTATGGCTACTTATTCAGCCAAGCCGGTTAAGAGCAAGCGCGCAATACACACTCCTTTGAAGAATGCATTAGGGGAATTTAAAGGGGAGGAAAAGAAGCTGCTTAACCTCATTTCAACAGTCATTAAGGCTGCAGAGAAGAGCAGCTTTATTTCAGAATTGTTGGAAAGTGGGGAATTGTTCTCGCCCCTAAAGCTCACCATAGAGGAAGCATACATTGTTTTAAAGGAAATCGCGCTTTACGAGGAAGCCGGTATTATGTGCAGGGTACCGGATTGGTGGCGCAAAAACAGCAATGCCATCCGGCTTTCTATTACAGTGGGGGAAAAAGAACCCTCTAGGGTGGGGCTGGATGCTATAATGGATTTTTCACCTATTCTTAAAATAGGAGATGAGTCGCTTACCGAAGAGGAACTGAGGAAGTTTCTGAATATGGCAGAAGGACTCATACAATACAAAGGTAAATGGGTTGAGGTCAGTAAAGGTAAGTTGGAAGCCCTACTTCAGGCTTTTGACAAGGTAAAGGACCTTGCAGAAGAAGGGACATTATCTCTTGGGGATGTCCTGAGGCTTGAATTGAATGGGAATGAGCTCTTAAATATCCCAGCAGATGAGATAGATGTGTCGGTTACCAATGGGCAATGGCTTAAAACCATGAAGGAAAATCTGACGCATCCGGCTGCATTGCCGGAAATTACCACCGTACCTTCCTTCCGTGCAACGCTGCGGCCCTATCAAAAGAACGGCTATCAGTGGCTTTACCAAATGTCAGAGATGAGATTTGGGGCTTGTCTGGCCGATGATATGGGGCTGGGCAAGACCGTTCAGATGATTGCCTATTTGGAATGGGTCAGAGTTCACTCCGGCGGACATGCAGTGCTGATTTTGCCGGCGTCCCTGATTGGTAATTGGCAGAAGGAAATTGATAAATTTGCGCCGGAAATGCCTTACCAAATATTGCATAAAAGCGAGATAAAAGCAAAAGAAACAATTCGGATCAAAGAAGATTGTTTCCTGTATATTACCACTTATGGCATGGCAGTCAGGTTGGAAGAGTTGAAAAATAGGAAGTGGGATTACCTGATTTTAGATGAGGCACAAGCCATTAAAAATCCCGGTACTAAACAGACAAAAGCTATTAAACAGATTCCAGCTAAAATGAGGATTGCTATGACCGGAACTCCCATTGAAAATAGATTGGGGGATTTATGGTCCTTGTTTGATTTTTTGAATCAAGGACTTTTGGGAACTGCCAAGGAATTTACGGATTTTGCGAAAGGGCTGGGAGATCATTCGGGCGGGTATATGAGACTGCGTAAAATGATACAGCCCTTTGTCTTGAGAAGGCTGAAAACAGATAAAAACATAATATCAGATCTACCTGATAAATTAGAAATGAACTCTTACACCATCCTGTCCAAAAGGCAGGTTGTTCTTTATAAGCAATTGATTCGGCAGATGGAAGAGAAGCTAAAAGATTCGGCAGGAATTGAACGAAAAGGACTTGTTTTGTCCGGCATTATGAAGTTTAAACAGATTTGTAATCATCCGGATCAATATATAGGCCGGGAAGAATTTAAGCCGGAGCAAAGCGGAAAATTTGAGCAGTTGAGAGAAATTTGTGAAACGATTCGGGAGAAACGGGAACGGGTTCTTGTCTTTACCCAATTCCGAGAGATGACAGAGCCAATTTCGGACTTTCTCGCCGGAATATTCGGCAAAGAGGGGTTTGTGCTTCATGGAGGCACCTCAGTGAAAAGACGTAATGAGATTGTAGCACAGTTCAATGGAGAACAATATATTCCCTATATGGTGCTTTCTCTGAAAGCAGGCGGCGTCGGATTGAATCTAACGGCAGCCAATCATGTAATTCATTTTGACAGATGGTGGAATCCGGCTGTGGAAAACCAGGCTACCGACCGGGCTTTTCGTATTGGACAGGCGAAGAATGTCATGGTGTACAAGTTTGTTACGAAAGGTACGATAGAAGAGAAGATCGCTGGGATTCTGGAAGAAAAGCGCAAACTGTCCGGGGACATTCTGAGTATAGACGGTGAGCAGTGGATTACAGAGTACGGTAATGAAGAGCTGATGAAGCTATTCGCATTGGGCGGTGACCAAGCATGAGCGATTACGGATTTCCAAAGTATGTATCAGTTGCGAAAAAAAAGGCAAAAGCGGAAAAGGCACTGAAAAAATTGAAAAAAAGTAATCTGGATCCCGAACCCGTCATCATTGAGGGAAGGACACTGGCTAAGAGCTGGTGGGGAAAGGCGTGGAACCTAAATCTGGAGAGCTATGCAGATTACAGTAACCGCATTGGTCGAGGGAAAAGCTATGTGCGTAGCAATGCAGTGTTGGATCTAAAAATATCGAAAGGGAGAGTAGTCGCCAAGGTTCAGGGGAGCAGGGCAAAGCCCTATGATACGGAGATGCGGATTGATACCTTGAACAGTACTAAATGGCGCGAAATCTCGGAATTATGCAATCGCAGAATTGATACTTTGGAACAGTTGATTGAAGGGAAATTTCCGAAAGAACTGGAGATTTTGTTCACGGATAAAAGGTATTCCATGTTTCCGGCTCCGAAGGAAATCCATTTTAGCTGCAGCTGTCCTGATTATGCAAGGATGTGTAAACATGTGGCAGCGGTTTTATATGGGATAGGCGCCAGATTGGATCAAAATCCTCTGCTGTTTTTTGAGCTAAGGGATATCGATGGGCGGGAACTGATCCGGAAATCCATGGAGCAGAAGATTGATAGCATGCTGAAAAATGCAGGCAGGAAAAGCAAACGAGAGATTAGAGCAGAGGAGATCCCAAATATCTTTGGATTGTAGAGCACGAAGTATCAATATTTATTCAACAAAGACCGATTGAGGTAAAATAAATAGTTTCGGTGAAGTTTCAAGGGTATTATCTCTATTTTAGAGAATAGTACCCTATTTTATTTCTTGGTTGTTTTGCTTTGTATAAAATAAAATTATATAATCGTAAAGAATATTTTTGTAATGAATCATGTTTTATGAGTACTTATTAGTAGGAGGTGATTGCGTGCAGGATATAGAAAAATGTTAATGATTATTTTCAAACGGTATTCAAATATTATTCTGCATGACTCATGACGCAGATATATCTGAAGAGTTGACTCAAGAAACCTTCTAACGGGGCAAATAAAAACTTATGAAGGAAGGACAATAATGAAAAAAGAATTGAAATGCAGTATCGTTCAGGATTTGCTTCCGAACTATATTAAGAAACTTACCAGTTATGATACAAATCAGGCGATACAGGAGCATTTAAATATACTTGTACAGACTGTAAAAATTTACATGACCAAATGGCTGCAGATATTAGCGTCCCTGTAAGTGCACCAAAGATTGAGCTGAAGTTCCTGAACAGAGTCAAAAAGACAAAAATATTGGCTGCGATACTATGCATTGTCCTAACACTGGTTTTATCCTATTTACTCTATCATTCGGAATATCATTACACAATTGACAAGGGTGATTTATCCGCAGCCATTACTGAGTTCATCACTCCTTTTGAGCCTGCCTTTGAAGCTTATGTGCTGGAAACTCAGGCGGTAGGTAACACGCTGATTGCTTTCTTCAAAGATCAGGCTCACCCTGATAATTATGGTGTTGCCGGATTGGTAAAGGGATTCAACCAAAGATACAGGATAGTTCGCACTCAGACCAAGGCTTCAGTTTATTCTTCGGTTGTGGAGATTTTCCCACTCGAAATCAAAAACGAACGTTATTATGCCGTGAGTGGCTATAATCTTTCTAGCGATATCCACTTCTATGGGTTGGACTATCATGCATATATGAATCCGGGCTACCTTTTTAAAGACCGTGTAACGCAATCAATTCAATTTGAGGTAAAGAACCCACAGTTCTTGGAAATTTATCCAACAGATGAACTGGATGAACGGGCTGTAAACGAATCTAGTGAGACCCTATACAGCTATCATCTAACAAAGGCATCCCTCTATGATGCCGACGGCAACATAATCACCGAAAAATTTAGGAAAGAAAATCCGGGTGCTCGGGCGCACTCAGGTACTACTGAAAAAGCCGAGCTATTTTTGCTCTATGTCTATATCGCAATTGTTATAGTCCTGGGGATAATAATGACGAGATATTTTTTAACAGAATAGAATTTTAGGGAAAATATTATGGTTTAGTTGTTGAGATGTTGCCTAAGTATAGTTACTGTAATTCAGTTTACAAGGATAAGTAGTATTCCATATTTATGATTATTGGTTAGGCTAGGGGGAAGTAAAAAGGTGCAAAAATCACCTTAATGTCTCCCAGAGGAGGGTGTTGATGAAAAAATTACTTTTTGTGCTGTTGATTATTTTAGGATTATTAAGCCTTTTTGGTTGCGGGAATATTATGAACAGCGATAAGAATACAATTCAGAATACAGAAGATGCAGATATTACCGTCATCGAAACGGATTTGGTGTTTGATGTTGAAGACGTAGCCGCCGCTTTTAATGTAACAGAGTCATTTTATTTCCCGGACAGAGAAGAGATGCCGATATTGAATGAAGTAGAACCCAAGGGCTTTTACTATCTTGATGGTGCACTTCTGGCTTATGTTTTCATGAGTGAAGAAGAGTGCATCAAGGCTATCAAAAATATTAATGCGGTCTTTACGGAAGAGAACCTTCTGGCTGCAGGCATACTGCATTTTAAGCAAGAGGATTTTGAGCCTGTTATCTATAAAGCGAACAATGCGTTAGTAGCTTATGTACCGAGATATACAATAAGCACGAAAATGAATCAATCGATGGAGCGGTTGTCGTTTATAAATCAAGCAAGAGCGAAAGGCCTTACCGCAAGAATGTTAAATACCTTGGGTAATTTGGGATATTCAGAGCAAGAAATATTAAACTTACCACAAGAGAATATCGCGCTAATCTTTGCGCCGGGAACGCATCTGGATGGAATGGGGTTCGACCCTGATGATGTACAAAGAAGCGAACTCAGTAAGGTGGGGATAGATATGGGTATGAGCGTTATTCTGTTCAACCTGGGTTATGAATATAAGGAAATGTTGGAACTATCTCCTGAAGAGCTTGATTTTATATTCCCCAATACGGAACTGATAGCTAACTTAGTTGGGAAGGGGTTTGATGAGCAAGAAGTCCAAGGGTGGGCAGTAAATGAGTCAGGGAAAACATATAAAGAGTTAATTAAAGCAGCGTTAGAAAGATGAAGCATGTTTATAAGAGTTTTGTTTTTATCTGAAAGTGTCTCATAATGTGAAAAATAAGCGTTTGATCTATTTTGCTAGCAGCACAGGCCGCCGTTATTAACAAAGAGCAATCGAAGTAAGGATTAAAATAAAAAATAAAACAGGGGTGCTGTCACTTATTTTTAAGAGGGCAGTACCCTTGTTTTACTTTTTTATTAGGCCTTAGGCGAATGTAAAAAAATAATTTGATATAATGAACATTAACAGAGCAATATGCCATGATCGCCATGGATAAGTGGAGTGAAATTAGTGAGGATTATTGGAGCCGAAAATGATGATGTTGATGTGAACATACTGTAAAAACTTCATAATAACACTGTATTAAGTTTAGGGGAACAAAATATTGGTGCGCTCGTCTATGCAAATAAAAATGCAATGGATTTAGAACAGTGAAGATTTGAGAAAAAGGGGAGGTATTCGTGAAAAGATTATATATCTGGGGTTTAATAGTATTAATTATTTTTTTTTCAGCAGCTTGTTCCCATCAGAATAATAATAAGCTGCCTGCTGCTTCTCGTAACAATACACAAAAAGAAAAATACGCAAATCTTGATGATGCTGTTAGTAGGGCCATTAAAGATCAAAGTACCTCCTATGCTTTGGGGGAAACTGCAACAGAGGGTCACGTTATTCTGGAAACAAAGGAAAATGATGAAAATATTATCGTTTATACGATAGCCAGTTATGGTGCATTCGGTTTTGAAAACGGTATTTTTACAAAAATAAGTGGAAGTGGCGCTATTCCTACAGTGATTACCTTTTCCCACCATGAAAACAGCCAATACTCTTTAACGGAATATAAGGAACCGATGGATGGCTCCGGTTATCCTGATTCAATAAAGAAAATGTTTCCCCAGCATTTACATAGCAGGGTATTCGCGGCTCATGACGATTATCCGGCCCTCGCCGAGCAACAGGAGGTCCAGGCAGAAGCATATTTAAAAGAAATTGGAAGAAAAGCCCGGGTAAATGCGGGCAATGTAGAAAAAAAACTTCCGGATATTGATGTGCAGGCTTCCAACAAATTATTTGCGGAATTCACCAAGGATAACCCTTTTCTTAATAATTGCCCCTATTGGCTGGGAACAACAGAAAAGGTCGAAAACGGGGTAAGATATATTTATGAAACATCACAAAGTAAAACCATTGACGGTTATGACTTAATAACTTTTCAGAAGAAAATAGAAGATGGCACGATTATCGAAGAGCATAAATATAAGATTGTAGAAAATGAGCCCCGGCTAGTAGATGGGGAAGGTGAAGCAAATAGTCAATCAAGCAATATGCAAAAACTTCGTGCAGAATATTTTGCTTTCGGCAGAGAAAATCGCCTGGATTATGTTCCGCTGTTTGAGGAAGGGAAAGCTCCTGCCGACAGTGCTGAATATCTTTTTTACGCCTTTGCCATCAATCTTGATAACTGGGGGGATGATAAAGGGATCATGACCCGTGAATATGTGGAGGAGGTAATTAACTCTCATTTTGAAGTAAAGAATATTATACATTCTTCCCTACGAAAAGGGTGGGATTATGATGGCGAGAAATATATTGCTGTTCCGCAGGGAATAAAAGAAAAACCCATTTATGCTTTGCAAGAACTAACTACTCAAGTTCAAGACGATCGAACTGTATATGATATAATCCTTGATGAGTGCAATTTTGGTGATGTAATTCCCAATGAGGAGGATATGGTAAAAATTCATGCAAGCATTGTGGCAGGTGATTTGTCTGCCCTTAATGTATTGCGAACGGAACGTTTTAAGTATTATTTGGATAAAAATGATACGGTGGTCTTTCTTTCCCACACTAAACAATAGGTATAGAAAAATATTTTTAAGAGAGGAAGTATGGATGAAAAAGATCTAGTATAATCAGCTTTTAATAGTGGTATTGGAAAATACCTTTATGATAAAGATATAGGGTATTGTAGCTTATTTTTATTTATAAATTTAAGCACAATACCTTATTTTTTATGAATGGATTCTATAATAGTTTAGTTGGAGATGCCATAGATATGGCAAGGTGTTGCATAATGGCGGGACAATAAACCTGTCCCCTCGTCCCTTCATTAACTAAGGTGACATTATCACAGAATGAACACATATTTCTTAAGAGCAGACTTGACTAGACTGCTTCAATACAGTAAACTAATCGCATAGGACCGGACCGGTCCGGTCCTATGCGGCCGGCTTTACAATACTGAGAGGAGCTGTTTACTTTGTCTTTACCATTTTTAAGGCTAGAACCTGAAAAGCAGAAACGCATTTTAAATGCGGCGATGCAAGAGTTTGCCCGCAAGGGTTTTGAGGATGCATCCACCAATGAGATTATTAAGGAGGCCAATATAGGGAAAGGGCGGCTGTTCCACTACTTTAACACGAAAAAGGAATTGTTCATGTTTGTGTGTGACTATAGTGCGGGGATTATAAAAACAGAGTATTATGATTTGATCGATATCAGTGAACGGGATATTTTCGCACGACTGCGGCAAACCTATTTCCTCAAGTTAAAAGTATACTGCAAACATCCCTGGCTCTTTGATTTTGTCAAGATTGTCTTATATACAGATTCCGAGCAGGTTAGGCAAGAGCTGGAGAATAGCAAAAAGAATCTTTTGGCAATGGGTTATGATAAATTATTTGAGAATCATGATGAGTCGAGATTTAGAAAAGGGATTGATATCAATAGGGCTAAAAACCTTATTTTTTGGGCAATCGGAGGATTTGGGAACCAGATACTGGATGATGCCAAAGCAACAGGAACAGAACTAAATCAAATCGACCAGGAGAAGATTCTGACAGAGTTTGATGCTTATCTCGCTGTGCTGAGAAAATGCTTTTATGAATATTAGGAGGTGCATGGCATGAACATTATTGAGATAAAAGAACTCACCAAGTCTTTTGGTGAACACCAAGTTTTGCGGGGTGTAAATCTTCAGGTGGAGCAGGGGGAGGTATATGGCTTTATCGGCCCCAACGGAGCGGGAAAGTCGACCACTATTCGTATTCTGCTGGGAATGCTCCGTAAAAACTCGGGAGATATTACGCTTTGGGGCGGTGATCCTTGGCGTGATGCGGTAGACTTGCACCGGCGCCTTGCTTATGTGCCTGGAGATGTTACCCTCTGGCCCAATTTGTCCGGCGGCGAGGTAATCGACCTTCTGGGCAGGCTTCAGGGGGGATTTGACTCCTCCCGGCGTAAAGAACTTCTGGAGTGCTTCCAGCTGGATCCCACCAAAAAATGCCGTACCTATTCCAAGGGCAATCGGCAAAAGGTAGCCCTGGTGGCGGCTTTTGCTTCCGAGGCTGAGCTATACATCATGGATGAACCTACCTCCGGGTTGGATCTTCTGATGGAGCAGGTCTTTCAGGAGTATATTGCGAAAGCTAAGAAAGCGGGCAAGACCGTCTTTCTATCAAGCCATATTCTGGCGGAAGTGGAAGCCCTTTGTGATCGTATCGGTATCATCCGGCAGGGGCAAATTGTGGAATCCGGGACCTTGGCAGAGCTGCGCCATCTAACCCGCACTACCGTCACGGCGGAGACCGCTGCGCCTGTTGCCGATTTAGATAAGTTACCTGGGGTTCATGATGTTTCCCGCCAGGGAGAAAAGTGGCGTTTTTCAGTGGATGCCAATGCTATGGAGGAGGTAATGCAGATACTGGCACCCCTGGGACTTAAATCTCTGACGGCAGAACCGGCTACATTGGAGGAATTATTTATACGATACTATGGTGATGACTTCAAGAAGGAGGACCGTTAAGATGAAACGGAATAATCTTGCCGGCACTTACACTCTCCTGCGGTTTTTTTTGCGCCGGGATCGCTTTTGGCTGCTGCTTTGGGTTCTCCTGCCACTTTTTGTTACTTTGGGTCAGGTGAAGTTTGTCATGGCTTTGCCGGATTGGGGGAAATTCATTGCTGAGCTGAGCGCTAACCCCTTAACCGGGAGTTTTCTCGGTCCGGTGGTACCCTTGTCGCTGGCTGGTGCAATCATCTGGCGTTCTTCCATCCAGGGTGCAATGATCGTGGCCATCGGCAGTATGCTAACTGTCATCCGCCATACCCGTACCGAAGAAGAAAAAGGCCGGAGCGAACTGGTCCGGGGGGGAATGGTAGGACGCCATGCTAACTTGACTGCTGCATTGCTTATGACATGTTTAGCTAATCTTATGGCAGGGATATTGGCTGCACTGGGGCTGCTTGGCAATGGGCTGTCTCCGGATGGATCTCTCCTATTCGGATTGACCATTGCTGCTTCCGGTTGGTTTTTTAGCGGAGTGGGGGCAGTAAGTGCACAGCTTCGTGAGAATGCCGGCGGTGCCAGAGGTATCGCCATGGCAGTGCTTGGTGTAGTATTTCTTTTGTTCATCCGGAATAATGTTAACGGAGGTTACACAGGGTGGGCATGGTTTACACCCATGGCATGGTACCGGCTTACCCAACCCTTTGCCGGTAATCATTACTGGGTTTTGCTGGTTTTTGTTTTCCTTACAGCTGTCCCGGCTGCAGTAGCTTATACCTTGGCGGCCCGCCGGGATTTAGGCAGTGCTCTTTTTAAACCACGGCTTGGACCGGCTGTAGGGTCACCAGGATTGAACAGTCCTTTAGCATTAGCTTGGCGTTTGCATAAAGGTGTCATCATCAGTTGGACGGTAGGGGTTTCATTCATTGGAGCCGGGATTGGTGCTGTGGTACCGATTGTATCAGAGAATATCAGTGATATGCTGGCGAATATGGGGAGCTTTGATTGGTTGGTGAGGATTGGTAATCGTGAAGCCTTCATGGCAGTTGTTATCTATATCGTATCGGTGATGGCAGGGATGTCGGTCTATGCAATTGCCGCAGTTCTGCGGCTGCGAAAGGAAGAAACCGAAGGCCTGGCCGAACCAATATTAGCCAAGGCAGTTAGCCGGATGAAGTGGATGAGCAGTCATCTGATAATAGCTTTTGCTGGTTCTGCTTTCCTGCAAATTGTATTAGGGCTGGCTGCCGGGCTTGGCTGGGGACTCGTAGTAGGTGATGCGGGCAGCGTATTGCCCAGGACGCTGGGAATGGCTATCTCCAAAATTCCTGTTATCTGGGTTATGGCGGGGATTGCTGCAATGGTGTATGGTCTGTTGCCCCGGGTGTCTTCTATTCTGAGCTGGAGTTTTTTGGTGCTGTTTATCATCATAGAAATGACTTGGGAAGCCCAGGTAATTGATTGGTCGGTGATGCGTTTAATTCCATTCTCTTATGTTCATTATACGATTTCGATTTCTGAACTGTCCCTGCTGCCTCTGTTCGGGCTGACCGGCTTGGCAGTGCTGTTTACAGGTGTAGGTCTGCTGGGATTTAACCGACGCAGTATCGGCTAGAAATAACATGAAATTCAGGAAATGCCGGCTACCCGCAGCAATTTTGGTGCAATAAAAATCACATTCTGTCTTAAGGCAGTATAGTTACAATTAATGGAAATTGACAGTACTATACTGTTCATGATAAATTAAAATGGAACTTAAAGAATTAAAGGAGGATATTTTATCTATGTATTCTGTTCGCTTAAGATAAGCCGGCAATAAAAAAGCGGTAAAAACATCCACTCTGTGGGCTTTTTTGTTGTGCTTATTTGCGAACTAAGACATGGATAAGAAGTTGAGGTGCAGCCGTTTAAGGCTATGCATTTTTTCCTTAATGTCTTTTTAACGTGATATACAGACGAAAAGCTCCCGGTGAGGATCTTAGTCTGTATATTTTTTATTGCCTGGAAACAGAACCAAACTAAAGGTTAAAGGAGGCAGACTTATGTATTATATTTTCATATAGCCCTTCCTGCTTAAATCGCAGGGTTTTCCCTGCGAACAGGTTAAATGAAAACATGCGATTTTAGACAGGAGGAAGGAAAATGGAATTATTAATAAAAGCTAAAGATATCTGTGTGGAATATGCCGGACGTGATATTTTAGATATTGCTGAATTGGAATTATATGATTATGACCGTATTGGTCTGGTGGGAGCAAATGGTGCGGGCAAAAGCACCTTGCTTAAAGTGCTTTTAGGTGAATTAGCTCCATCAGGATGCCAAATCAGCCGTTACGGCAGATTTACCTATATCCCCCAGCTAGATGAACTAACTTTGCAGGAGGTTAAAGATTTTGCCCTTAGGGGCAGACTTGGAATTGGCCAAATAGAGGCAAAGTATAGGAGCGGCGGGGAAGAAACAAGACTTAAAATGGCACAGGCTCTTGCCGAACACGTGCATGGTATTTTCGCAGATGAGCCGACCAGTCATTTAGACCATGCAGGAATAAATTTTTTAATTGGACAGCTGAGATATTTTTCCGGTGCATTGTTGATCATCAGTCATGACCGTTATTTTCTTGATGAAGTGGTGGATAAAATATGGGAACTGAAAGGCGGAAAGATTACGGAGTATTGGGGCAATTATTCTGATTATCTGCGCCAGAAAGAGGAGGAACGTCAAAGACAGGCTGCAAAATACGAACAATTTATGGCAGAACGTAACCGACTGGAACGGGCGGCGGAGGAAAAGCGAAAACAGGCACGGAAAATAGACCGGAAAGCAAAAGGTGCTGCTAAGAAAAATAGTAGTGAAAGCGGCGGACGTCTCGGGCATCAAAAAACACTGGGAAGCAAGCAGAAAACATTGCATAATGCCGCTAAGTCTATGGAACATAGGCTTGCAGCCTTAGGGGAGGCAGAGCCTCCGGAAAACATCCCCAGGATTCGCTTCCGCCAGAGTGAAGCATTGGCACTTCATAATCCATATCCGATTACCGGTCGGGAAATTTGCAAAAGATTTGGTGATAAGGTGTTGTTTGCAAAGGCATCTTTTCGCATCCCCCTGGGGGCAAAAGTAGCTTTGACCGGTGATAATGGTGCAGGAAAAACGACGCTGATCCAAATGATCTTAGATCATGAGGAGGGTATTGCGGTTTCTTCTAAGGCCGTAATTGGCTATTTTGCGCAAAATGCTTATAAGTACGCTGATAATCAGAAAGTCATGAAATTTATGCAGGAAGACAGTGATTATAATGTATCTGAAATCCGTTCGGTACTGGCCTCCATGGGCTTTGCTCAAAATGATATCGGCAAAGAATTAGCTGTTTTAAGCGGTGGTGAAATGATTAAACTGCTGCTGGCAAAACTGCTGCTGGGCCGGTATAATGTCTTGCTAATGGATGAACCGAGTAATTTTCTGGACCTGCCCGGTTTAGAGGCTCTGGAGATGATGATGAAAGAGTATGCGGGAACGATTTTATTTATCAGTCACGATAAACGTCTGCTTGATCATGTGGCGGATGTAATTTATAAAATACACGATAGAAAAATTGTACAAATAAAGTAGAAATAAGTGTGTCATTGTGATTGGTACTTTATCTTTATGTTTGGGATAGCGGACTTCCTGATACCGTATGGTACGGGTATCAGGAAGAATTTTTTTAATAAGATAAATATAAGTTAATATACTTTAAATCAAAATACATGCTTGCGGTAATTTTTCCAGATAAATTGATCGGCATGGTTGGCGTACAAGCTGCCGGGAAAAGGGCAGGAGGGAAATGTTATAATGCATATGAGCAGGAAAAATGAGATGATCCCCGGGGAGCGAAATATAAGGACTGATAAAAATATTGAAGAAATAAAATATATTTCTTTTATTTGTAACGAAAAGCAGTTTTTAAGGACTTATTAACAGGAGGTGGTTAAGTGCAGAATATGGATGAATTATATAATGCGTATTTTCAAACAGTGTATAAATATATATTCTGCCTGACCCATGATGCCGATTTGTCTGAAGAATTGACGCAGGATACCTTTTATCAGGCATTAAAAACATATAAGAATTTTAGGGGGGACTGTAAAATATCCGTGTGGCTTTGCCAGATCGCTAAACACTTATGGTATAAGGAATGTGAGAAAAGAAAACGCTACGGTCCCAATTCAATAGATGAGATATCCGACCATCTTCCGGCGCAAGAATATGTTGAAAAAGAAATTTTAGCGCAAGAATCTAAAATTGAACTGTATCAAAGACTGCAGAGCTTGGATGAAAAGACCAGGGAAGTCATGTATTTAAGGCTTACAGGGGAACTTAGTTTTCGGGAAATTGGTGAAATATTAAAAAGAAATGAGACATGGGCCCGTGTCACTTTTTACAGGGGAAAACAAAAATTAGCAAAGGCGGGAGAAGAATGAAAAAAGAGTTGACGTGCAGCATTTTTCAGGATTTGCTGCCCAATTACATAGAAAAGCTCACCAGTGCTGAAACGAATCAGGCAATAGACGAGCATCTGGATATCTGTGAGGACTGTAAAAAAGTGTATAAACAGATGGTTGCTGATGTCGGCAGTCCTGAAAAAATACCGGCCATTGAATTGAAATTTTTGCAAAAGGTAAAAAAGACCCGGCTGTTGGCTGCACTGGCGTGCGTCATTCTGACCCTGGTATTGTCAGGTCTGCTCTATACGTCGGAATATAAATTTACCAATGACAAAAGCAGTTTAGCGCCGGGTATCACGGAATTTACCGCTCCCACCAGATATCCGGTGGAAGCTTACGTATTGGAAACAAAAGAGTTTGACGGCGTGCTTGTTGCCACTTTTAAGGACCGGGAGAGAGCCAATGTCAATGGTGTAGCTGTTCTGGTTAAGGGGATTAACCAGAGATACAGGATAATCAGTGCGAAAATCGGTTCTTCCGATTATTCTTCGGTTTTGCAGATTTTTTCCATCACCATCAAAAATAAGCCATATTATGCCGTAAGCGGATATAATCTTTCTGACGAAATCAAGTACTACGGATTGGATTTTTCTGCTTATACAAATCCGGGGGATCTTGCCAAAGACCGGGTCAGGAAAACCAGCAAATTTAATGTTGAGAATCAACAGTTTTTGAAGATTTTTTCGGCGGAAGAGGTGCAGAGCCTGTTTGCCGGCCTAACAGATGATATTCTGTATAATCCCCGTTTGACGGCAACATCTATGTACGATGCAGAGGGCAGGGAAATCACCGGTAATTTCCGAAATCAGGAGGGTTCCGGCAAGCAAATTAAAGCAAGCATAGGAAAAGCAGAGCTATTCCTGCTTTATATCTTTATTGTAATTATTATGGGCATGGGTCTTATCATGACAAGATATTTTTTGACAGAATAGAATCAGTGTAAAGCATGGGGACGGTTCTTCTGCTTCATTGTGGAGACAAGGAGGTTTTGCCGGTTTCGAATCGTCCCTCTTTACTATCCTGGCTAGGCCAGAGTTTTCTGCCTGTAAATACCGGAGATCATTCCCACAGCTACCACATTGAAGATGAGTTGTGAACCGCCATAGCTGATAAAGGGCAATCCCACATCGCTGATGGGTGTCAATCCTAAATTCATCCCGATATTCCATAAAAATTGCACGGCCAGAATGGTGACAAAGCTGCTTGTCAATAACTTGCCATAACCAAGCTTTACTTGTCTGGCTACAGATGCGGCCCGAATCAGAAATATCACAATGAAAATAATGAGTAAGCTGCTTGCCAGCCAGCCAAAGGTATATGTGATAAAGGCAAAAATAAAATCCGTATGCAGATCAGGCAGTACCCGGGAATGAAAGGTGAGACCCTGACCGAATAATCCCGATTCTGAAATGATTTTACGCAGTTGTAAACTTAGGTACCCGTTTCCCAGAGGATCTGCGGCAGGATTGAAAAATGTAAGGAGTCTGACTAGCCGGTAGGGTGCGGTAATAACCGGCAGAATAAGCATGGCTGCCAAGGGTGTCCAGATAAGGCCGATTGCTTTAATGCCGGCTCCTGAGACGATCATGATAACCAGACAGGTTGCGGCATAAATAACTCCTGTTGCAATGGAGGGAGCTGTTAATATTAAGAATAAAGGTCCTGCCAATATTAGAAAACCCTGCAGCAGTTTCAGAGGATTGTGCCAGTCCCACTTATTAAAGAGTCCGGCCAGGGCGATGCTGAAAAATAAAGGCGTAATTGTTACAACATTTACGGTGAATGGCCCCAAAGACAGCCAGCACTTACTGCCGTTTACCTGGATTCCCTGGAAAACTGTAAAAAACAGTAGAAAAAAAGTCCCCAGATAGATATGTTTGGCATACCCTTCCAGTTTTCGATAATCAAAGAAGTACAAACCGGCAATAAAGATTAAACTTATGAATGAATAGTGTAAACTTTTTGCGAAGATGGGGATATCATATGTAAGCAGTCCCTGTTTTTGAATAAAATACATAGCCAGTAGTCCTGTATTGATAAACAGCAGGGATAACACTAAAACACTCCAGGCAGGTCTGGGGCGGTGAACCTTGTTCAATTGTTTCCCGACAATATCGGCAACACCCATTTGAGCCAGAGCCTTTGCAACAGCCTCTTCTTCAGAAAAGCCTTGGGCCGAATATTCCTGGACAATTTCCTGGATATGGGATTCCAGTTCCTTTCGGATCTCTTTGTGAACCTCACGGAATTTAACTTGTGCGCATACTTGGTTAAGATAAGCCTGAATTTCTTCCTGGTGATTTAAGTTCATGCATAAGCCTCCCCTGTGATAATTTTGTCAACGATTGAACGGAATGTAATCCATTCTCCGTGTTTTTTCTTTAATTCAGCTTCCCCTTTAGCCGTGATCTGGTAGTATTTGCGTTTCCGGCTGCTTTCTTCACCTTGCCAGTAGGAGTGGATCAAATCTTTCGACTCCAATGAGTGGAGAATCGGGTAGAGAGTCCCTTCTTTGAAGCGGAAGATACCCTCTGATTCCCTGGTGATCTCTTTAATCATCTGATAGCCGTACATGGGCTCCCGGCGGAGCATACTTAAAACTAAAATTACGGTACTGCCTTTAAGCATTTCCTTATTGAGCGACATAGTACTTACCTCCTTTTGCGATGCATCATAAATATATGCATCGAATATCTATGTATTTATCATACAAGATTTTCGCCGGAAAAACAATGTTTATAATTTTTTTGCTAAAAAATGCTAGGAAGCCGGATCAGACGTAGTGAAACTGAGCGGAAGACGGAGTATTGTCAAGGAAGCAAGAGAACCGTCCCCGCGCTTTCAGTCCCCGCGCTTTCAGACCCGCGCTTTCAGAGAGGAAGCAGAAGAACCGTCCCCACGCTTCCCCCACGCTTCCCCACGCTTCGAGCCTATCCTTGGTAATAAATTAAAAACTTTTTTGGGGGGACAGACGTCTATAAGATGTAAGGCAGTTAAGATAAGGGGAGGATTCGTTGATATGAAACATAAGAAACTGGATGATCTCCAAAAGGAATACCTAGAGACTCCTATTCCGGAGGAATTAGATTTTTTAGTAAGGAAGACACTAAGCGATAATGTGGTGAAGCCGCAGAAGAAGAGAGTTTATCAAAGGATTAGAGCAGTAGCGGCTTCAATAGCTGTTTGCATAGTCCTGTTTACGGTCGGTATAAACAGTAGTCCGGTATTTGCCTTAACATTATCGAAAATACCGGCTTTAGAGGGGATCATAAAGGTGCTGACTTTTCGAGAATATACAGTGAATGAACATCATTTTAATGCGGATATCAAAATCCCTTCAATCCAGGGTTTGGAGAATAAAGAGCTGGAGATTAGTTTGAATGAGAAATACCTTACAGAGAACAAAAAGCTATATGAGGAATTTATGGCTGCCATGGAAGAACTGAAAAAAAGTGATCGTGAGGGACATTTAGGTGTGGAGAGCGGGTATATTGTAAAAACCGATACGGATAAAATATTGTCTATTGCCCGCTATGTTGTAAATACCGTCGGCTCATCATCAACAGTAATGAAATATGATACAATAGATAAACAACGAGAAGTTTTAATAACCTTACCCAGTTTATTTAAAGACGGCAGTTATGTTGAAATTATCAGTGAAGAGATCAAAAAGCAAATGCTGGCACAACATCAAGCTGATGAAAATAAAATTTATTGGGTCCGAGGCATAGAACTGGATTTTTCTTTTGAACCCTTTGACAAAATATCAGCCGAACAAAATTTCTATATTAATTCTGAAGGTAAATTAGTCGTATCTTTTGATAAATATGAGATAGCCCCTGGTTATATGGGAATTTTAGAATTTGAAATACCAACAGAGATACTGGCGGATCTGTTGGTTAGTAATGAATATCTAAAATAAATCAGATTACCGATATAAATATTGATAGTGATTTTGCAAAGACCATACCCAAATTTTTAAGTGGTTCTGCAATATAAAAGGAGTTTTATTCCTTTTATATTGCTTATATTTAGGATTCCGAATGGCTGTTGTAGCTATTGAAAGCTAATTTTACTTCTCAAGAACAGCAGATAGAATCCGGGTGCGGCTAATCCGGAAGGAATTAACGGGATATCTGATTTTGCTGAATGCGCTGACTTTTTATCTATGATAAAATCGGCATAAAATGAAAAAAACATGGGGAATGCAGGATGAGAACAAAAGAGCAGTACCGGGTATACCTTGTTGAAGATGACGGGATGTTAGCTGAAGAGATCGTAAGGCTGCTGATGAAGTGGGGTTATGATGTGCGGACGGCGAAAATGTATGATCACATATTGGATGAGTTTCTGGCCGTAAAACCGCATGTTGTTTTAATGGATGTCAATATCCCCAGTTTTGACGGTTTTCATTGGTGTAAGAAAATCAGGGAAATTTCCAGTGTACCAATCATTTATATTTCTTCCAGGGACAGTAGTATGGACCTTATAATGGGAATGAACACCGGCGGCGATGATTATCTGACCAAGCCTTTTGATAATGCTGTTTTAGTTGCTAAACTCCAGGCAATTATCCGGAGAACATATGAATATAGTTTCCAAAGATCCCATGTTCTCAGATACCAAGGCCTTACAGTGCATGTTGAGGAAGCTGTGGCTTCCTATCACAATAAAAAATGTGAGCTTACAAAAAACGAACTGAAAATATTGAAACTCTTGATGGAAAATCAAGGAAAAGTAATCACTAGACAAGCTTTGATGAGAAGTTTATGGGATGATGAAATCTATGTGAATGAAAACACCCTCACCGTTAATGTCAATCGTGTCAGATTAAAGCTGGAGGAACTGGGGCTTGAGTCTTTCATCATAACCAAAAGAGGAATGGGGTATGTAATTTTATGAGGAAGATGGCTTACATTAAAGGACAGTGGGAATGGATTGCCAGTCAGGCCGGCATTATTGTTCTAATCAATTTGATTTTACTGACAAGTACTCCTCTGGCTAAAAGTCTGGGGGAGATTTTTTATCTGAATTTATTGGAAATCTTTGTTGCAGGAGCCGGGTGTATTTTCCACTTCCGGCGTATGAATAAAGCTTATACCGAGATCCGCCGGGCAATGGCAGAGGGGCATGACATCGACTGGCTCTGCAGGCAGCAGCCGGCCGGCGGAGGAAACAATATTCCGGGGATCAGTCTGGTGCAAGAATTGCTGGAATATAAAAATAAGAGCTTCAGGCAAAAAGAAAATGATTACCAAGAGAGAATGAACAATTTAAAAGACTATCTAACCCAGACCATCCACGATTTGAAAGTTAATCTTTCCGTCTGTGAAATGGCAGCGAAACGCCTGGAAAATGCCAGGGAAATCACTGATAAGTTATTGTATCAGATTGAGCAGATGAAATTCCGGATTAATCAAGTTTTGTTTATCGCCAGGGCTAATCATTACAGCGAAGATATCGTATCCGAGAATATCGAGCTGAGACAGGTTGTTAAGGAGGCGATCAACGATAACGCGGAATTTTTTATTAATAAGAATATCAGCATTCAGAGCAATCTCAAACCCTATCATTTTGTCAATGATAAAAAGTGGATCCAGTACATAGTTACCCAAATTCTCAATAACAGCAGCAAGTATACGGAAAATAACGGAGAAATCACCATCCGGAGCCGGGAAGATGACCGAGGATTTCATCTGCATCTGCGCGATACCGGAATCGGTATTCCGGAGGAGGAACTCCACCGTGTTTTTGATAAAGGCTTTACCGGCAGCAACGGCAGAAATAATACCAAGTCCACCGGTTTGGGTATGTATTATGCCAAAAAAATGGCCAATACTTTAGGCATTGGTTTGCAAGTGCGGAGTAAGCAAGGGGAGTATACGGAATTTATCCTCTCCTTTTATAAATTATCCGACTATATGCAGCGCCAGCGCAGCTAATGTGACAAAAAAGTCATATTCGGCTTCCAGATGTCATCTAAAACGATAGAACCGGGGGAAAAAATTTTTTACAATAAAATTATACCGGAATATGACAAGGAGGAAGTTTTTGATGGTTTCTATAATTGAAGTAACCAACCTGACTAAGCTCTACGGCCGGCAAGGCGCTGTTTGCCGGGCACTCTATAAAGTGAATCTGGAGATTGAGTCAGGTGAGTTTGTAGCTGTCATGGGGCCGTCGGGGTCTGGCAAAACAACCTTGCTGAATATTATTTCTACCATTGACAAGCCGACTCAGGGGAAGATTACGATCGATGGAAGAGAAACAGAGGGCATGAAGGAAAAAGAATTAGCCCTGTTCCGCAGAGATATGATTGGTTTTGTCTTTCAGGAATTCAATCTCCTGGATAATATGACAATCCGGGATAACATTGCTTTACCCCTTACGTTGAATAATAGAAAGGCAGCTGCTATTTTGGACAAAGTCCAAGAGCTGACAATGTTGTTTGGTATTGACAATCAGTTGGATAAATACCCTTACCAGCTGTCAGGCGGGCAAAAACAAAGGGCCGCTGTCTGCCGGGCTCTAGTCAACGAACCCAGGATATTGTTTGCCGACGAGCCTACCGGCGCGCTGGATTCTAAGGCGGCTTCCGAGCTTTTAGCTTGTTTCCGGAATGCCAGGAAGAAATACGGAACAACGGTGGTGATGGTAACCCATGATGCTTCCGCTGCCAGTTACTGTGACCGGGTTTTGTTCCTGAAGGACGGGATGATCAGCGGTAAATTAGAAACAAACGGCCATGCCGACGAGTTCTTTAAAAAGATTCTGAATATGGTGGCCATATTAGGAGGTGAGGGGAATGAACGCCTTTAAAATCTCCTGGATGCTCTTTAAAAACAACCTGAAAGTCTATCGGTTTTACCTCACAGTTTTAATCCTGGCCACGGCAATCTATTACAATTTTCTGGCGGTTAACTTTAATCCTTATTTGCAGGTTCTCAACGAACAATACGTATTTGCGGAAACGGCAAGTTTTTTATGCAGCATAATTCTATTTTTGACCGTATTGTCCTTTATGCTCCATGCCAATAATTTCTTTTACAAGCTGCGTTATAAAGAAATCGGGAGCTATATGCTGATGGGTATTCCCGGTACCAAAATCGGTATGGTTTTTGCTCTGGAAAGTATCCTGCTGGGAGGAACGGCCATCATCATCGGCCTGCCTATCGGTTTACTGTTTTCCAAGCTTTTTTTTATGCTGCTGAGCAAAGCGATGATTCTGGATACCCAGATCCCATTTTATATTCCTTTGCGGGCAATCAGCACCCTGCTTTTAATCTTAGCCGGAATTATTCTGCTGATGGGATTAAAAAACTACTGGATGGTACGCAGAAGCAAGCTGATAGAGATCCTTAATGCGGCGAAAAAAGAACAAAGCCTGCCCAAATTCAGATGGATTCGCGGTATACTTGGTATTGTGTGTATCATTGCAGCTTATTATATGGCCGGAAATATGCTTGTTTTAAAAATGAATTTATCCCATGCTCTTTTGATTTTATTGCTGACCTGCATTGGTACGTATTTTTTCTTCGGCAGTTTTTTGGCCATTATTCTTAATGGGCTGATTCGGAAGAAAAGTGTCATCTATAAAGGGTCCAGGCTGGTCAGCTTCAGTAATACTTTGTTCCGGCTGGGGACCCATTACCGGAGTTTGTCTATGGCAGCAATCTTGTGTGCCGCTACTTTAGCGGCCTTTAGCGGGAGTCTTGCCTTAAAATATTTTGCCGATACCAATACGGCTGTCGAGGCGCCTTACAGCGTCAGCTTTATCAATCAGGATAAGGCAACGACCCAAAAGATTAAAGCTCTGATTCAAGAGTCTCCCCACCAAATTCTGGCTGAACATGAGTCTCATTTTATCACCGGGAAAGTCTCCTATAATAATGGTTCCGGTGAGCGGACGGAAAAGTGCCTTATCACAAGTTATTCCGAGGTGCGAAAATCATTAATGATAACCCGTCCTGGAAATTATCAGCAAATTTTAAAAGATATTGAACCCCGGAACAACGAAACGGTAGCGATCTTACACTCTAATCTGGTTTTCTCGGGTAACAGTTATGCCGGAGCTGGTTTTGTCATCCAGGGTAAGCCCTATATTTTAAAAAAAGAAATCAAAATTCCTTTTATCGGTGAGATACAGGGGATTGGTCAATATCAGACCTATATTTTTACGGATCAGGAATATGATGAGCTGAAAAAAACTGCTCCGGAGATGACTTTGTATGGAATCAATTTTACTGACCCAGAAGACAGTATTCATGTGGTGGAAAAAATTGCCGGTGTGATGAAAGATCCGGGCGGCAATCTTAATAGCTTTGCCGGACAGTATCAATACAAGTATTATCTGATCGGAGCCTTCTATTTCATGGGGCTGGTAATGTCCTTGGTCTTTATGGTTTCTACTTTTAGTACGATTTATTTCAAGATTTTAAGTGACGCTATTCTGGACCGGGAGCAGTATAGAATCTTGATGAAGATCGGGATGACGGAACAGGAAATCGTTAAAAGCATTAATACTCAGGTGGGCATGGCGTTTATTTTGCCGGTTTTATTGGGAATGCTGCATGGCATTATGGCGGTTAAATCCTTAGAGGCATTTATTCACTACCAATTCACCGGCAGTATCTTAGTCGGGGTGAGCGTTTTGGTTATTGTTATGACAGCTTTCTTCGTTTTTATGAGTAAGAAATATCAGGATATGGTGTTAAGGGGGGGAATTTATGAAACAGTATAATAGGGAAATGGGCATAGCCCCTCAAGTCTGCTATTTTCTCCTGACGGCTTGTTTGCTGCTTGTGCTCACAGGGTGCGGCCGAATCCCTGCGACGGAGCCTTATCTGGCAGAAGACCGGGATAGTCGCTGGGTGAATGATATTGACTATCTGGAGAAAACACTGCCGCGGGTTCATAAAAATTTGTATTTTCAGCTTTCCGAACAAGAGTTTCACCGCCAGCTGGCAGAGCTGAAGAATAAGATTCCCAATTATTCAGACGAACAAATTGAGATTGCGTTAAGCGTTATTCTGGCCGGCAGCGGTGATACCCATACCGGGGCGAGTATTTCCTCGGAATTCCGGTATCCGCTGGAGTTTCACTGGTTTGCCGAGGGGATCTATATTACAGGCACTACCCCGGAATATCAGGAATTGCTGGATGCCAAAATTATCACTCTGAACGGCAGGGAAATTAAAGAAGCAGTTCATACGCTCAGACCACTTCTGGCCGGGGCCAATGAGAGTTGGTTCCAAACCCAGATTGTCTATTATCTGCCGATTCCGGGTGTCCTGCAATATTTTGGCCTAAGCAAGGGGGATGAGATTGAACTGGATGTGGAACTGAAAAACGGTCAAGGGCAAAAGGTTAGCTTAAAGCCCCTGAGTTATAAGGAATATGTGGCTGCCGGCCGGGCGGCTGAAGCCGTTCCGTTGTACCGGAGTCACCCGGAGGAAACTTATTGGTTCGAGTATCTAAAGGAAGAGAAAATAATTTATCTGAATTATAGCAGTTGCCGGCAAATGAGAGATAAACCTTTTGAAATTTTTGCCAGGGAATTCTGGGATTTTGTCCAGAATCATGAAGTGCATAAGCTGGTTGTGGATATCAGGGAAAATCGCGGTGGAAGTTCAACCATCCTGGACCCTTTCATCAAAGAAATTAGAAACAGCAGTTTTAATCAGCAAGGTAAACTTTTTGTGATGATAGGAAAAGATACGTATTCTTCTGCTGTTCTGAATGCCGTTAGTTTAAAGAAAAAAACTAATGCTTATTTTGTCGGAGAAGCTACCGGGGGGGAACCGAACCACTATGGAGAGGTAAAACAGTTTAAACTTCCGAACAGCGAAAAAAACATCCGTTATTCCACCAAATATTTTCATTGGCTGGACCAAGATAGCAATACCCTTGAGCCGGATAAGGTGATAAAAGAAACTTTTACTGCATATCGGGCCGGAATTGATCCGGTATTGGATTGGATTAGCAAAAATTAAGAGCGGCAAATTATTAGTTAAACCTGGTAGCTGATATGCCTTTTCTTATCTTAAGCGGAATTTACTGATGCTTTAATTCTCGTTAAGCATATTAATAATATATAGTATGGGTAAAGCTTTTTAAGTCTAATACAGCAAGATTTAGCAAGTATCTGCATAAATAAGTTTGGGTATTGTCTTTTATTTAAGAGACAGTACTTTATCTTTATCCGCAAATTTAAGCCGGTCATTAAGGGACACCGGAAAAACAAAGGATGGATAAAAACTTCTTGATATAAGTAAAGAACTTTGTGGTCTTCTGTTTTATGATCGGAATAAGAACTGTATTTAAGAGGCAGGAATGAGGAAAAGAGGAACGTAATATATGATACTATGTATGTAACCGGAGATTATTTCTTGAAGTGAAAGGAGTCTGACTATGGCTACATTTGATGATTTTATGAAGTTAGATATTAGGGTTGGTGAAATAATCCAAGCCGATGTTTTGGAGAAGGCCCAAAAACCTGCCTATAAATTATGGGTTGATTTTGGTGACGAAATCGGAATCAAGAAATCCAGCGCGCAAATTACTGAGTGTTACGGAGCGGAACAATTAGTAGGCAAACAAATTCTAGGAGTCGTTAATTTTCCCCCCAGACAAATTGCCGACTTTAAGTCGGAAGTACTGGTATTAGGCGTATATGCCGAACAAGGTGTTGTATTAATTAAACCGGAGCAGCCTGTTAAAAAAGGGGATAAATTAGGTTAAACATATGCTTGATTAAAAAGGTATTGTATCTTAAAGGTTTTAAGATACAACACCTTTTTTAATTCTTTCTTATCATTCTAAACTAAATGCTGACCGAAAAGGTTTTATAGATCATAGTGACCATTTGCCTCAGGCTGGTAAATGATTTTTTCAACCCTTATTTTAACGATCCCCCCGGGAACCTTCCAGTCAATTATATCACCTTCCCGAAAGCCGAGAATTGCGGTTCCGATAGGGGCTAAGACAGAAATTTTATTTTCAGCTACATCGGCATCTTCAGGATAGACTAAGGTATATACGGTTTCTTCCCCCAAGTCCAAATCTTTTAAGAGAATTCTGGAGTTCATTGTTATGGAGTCATGTGGTATGTTTTCTGAGGATACAATATTTGCCCGTTTTAATTCTTGCTCCAGATCTTTTAAATATTCTTGATTCCTTCCTGTTCCAAATTCTCTCTCTTTCTCAATTAATTGAAGAATGCGCTCGCGGTCTTTAATTGTAATAGCAATTTTTCTAATCATATCTTAATCCTTTCTTTATCGTATAAATATAGCGACTATTGTTTTAATATAGCCGCTGTGTTTAACTGTTCAATTTTGGCTGCAGTCTTTTGGGGAAAAGCCCCCTCTTTAAATTATAGATTAATTTACCGGATAAGTAAATCTCTAACAAAATTTTTTTATATCCGCAGGAGCCTGTGAATTGAACATCTTGTATAAATGGAGCTTTCAACTACTTCTGCTGCGGTACTAACGCTGCTGCAGATCGAAAGAAGCTTTGGCAATGAGGTCTGGAGATTAACTGCCAATGAGATCATTTGGTCGGTGTACTATATCAGCGTAGCAGCAGAGCTTGATCTGCTGCTGTTAATATTTGACAGGAGAAGCCCTGAAATCTGTTTGCAATTATATTAATCCTTAATATGCAGACATAAAATAATTATTCATTAAGTGCTTCGGTATAATCCTTAATATTGCGTTAAAGTAGCTAAAGTATTATACTATTTTAAGTAGCAAAAAAAACTTCCTAAATCATTAACATGCTTCAAGCGGAGCCTTTTTTCAAAAAGAAAATTAAGAAAGTTGCAAATGCAGGTAAATAATTGATTAAAAAGCAGGCCCGGAGTATAGGCAGGGTCTGATCATTCAGTATATGAAGCAGCCAGCTTATCAATCAAACAAATGACTTTTCTGATGATGACTGAGACTGTAGATGCCTGATAGCGGGCATTTCTGATAATTACCGAGAGGTAATGGTGGGTAAAAGGAGATGCATTATGGTTGAAATGGAAACGTACACTTTGGATATTATGGGTTTCAAACTTCTTTGTCACTGCCGGTATGAGTTTGGTAATCCCCTTTCTTCCTTTATATATTGAAAAACTTGGGATACACCAACTACAGGATATTGAACTATGGTCGGGCTGGGTATTTGCAGCTCAGTATGTGACATCCGTTATTTTCCAACCAATCTGGGGTAGATTTGCAGATAAGCATGGACGCAAAATTATGCTTTTGCGGGCCGGAATAGGTATGGGGGTAGTTACTGCCTTAATGGGTGCCGTCGGATCCGCCTGGCAATTACTTTTACTCCGTTTATTAAATGGAGTCTTTTCCGGTTTTATCTCTATGTCCGTTTCACTGCAGGCTTCGATAACACCCAATGAAAGTACGGGGCGGGCTCTAGGTATGCTGCAAACCGGTGCAATTGCCGGGAACCTGATTGGACCTCTGATTGGTGGTGTGCTGTCGGAAGCCTTTGGATTCCGCAATGTCTTCTTTTTAACAGGCGGATTACTACTCATTGCCAGCATTAATGTTATGATATTTGTGCATGAACAGCATCAGCCTGAAGTAAGGGCCGCCAATAGCATAAGGGGAGGATTTATGCAGTTGAAGCCTCTTTTCCCGATTTTTTTAGCTTCCACAGTTACGCAAGTAGGCATGATGAGTATTGAGCCTATCGTTTCGATTTATGCTAAAACGCTGTACACCGGTTCCCATCTGGCCACGATTGCCGGTCTCGTTGTCGCGGTGAGCGGTGTGGCCAATCTCATTGGTGCACCAACTTTAGGAAAATTAGGCGACCGTATCGGACAACGCAAGGTTTTGGTGCTGTCTCTTTGTGCAGCGGCATTTATGTATATCCCCCAGGCTCTGGCGGGCAGCATCGGTGTTCTGCTGGTAGGGCGGTTCTTGCTGGGCTTATTTATCGGCGGTATGATACCCTCGTTAAACGTACTGGTAAAACTTAAAGCCCCCAGAGAATTACAGGCTACGGCATTTGGTTTTAACTCTTCCTCTGTTTTTCTAGGCAATTTAATTGGTCCGCTTATTGGTAGTAGTGTAGCTGCAATTTACGGGATTAAAGACGTGTTTTACGTCACGATGGCTGTACTGCTGGTCAATGCCTTAATGATCTTCTTCAATCGAAACTTAGAAGTTCAACGATGCGTTGCGGCAGAGGCCAAAACTTAGCTAACTAAAAATTATTAGAACAGTTTTTGCACCCGGCAAAGGGAAGACAGCAAAATATTAAATGTTACGAGAGTGCATAAACCATCTGAATTGGTCGATTAAGCTTAAAACAAGAGCATTATCCGGTAATGGGGATAATGCTTTTTACTATTTATTAGGCTCCGGATTTTCACATACACGAAACTTACGGAGGAAGGCCCGGTGATCATCGTAAGCATCTAAAAATCATTGACTATTTTTCTTAATTTTTATAATATTAAGAAAAATATAATTTTGTATAGACAACATAACAACTAGGAGGTGATGCAGATAAAACAAAATTCTTAAGATATAAAGGTCACCTATTTTAAAACCTAAAAGAAGATTTAGTAGGGCAGTAAGATAGATTAAAACTAAGGAAAATGCCTTTGGAAAAAGCGGGACGGGACGTGATTTAAATTGAGTGATCATGATAAAGTTAAGGCTTCATCATACCGTTGGGTAATACTATTTATCGTATGGGCTTCGGTTTTTGCTGCCGTTGTAGCACAATTCCAAGTGGCGGCGCTGGCCTACAAAATTATTCCTGCTTTTAATATGACGACCGGACAGTATTCAATGGTTCTTACCGCTCCTATGCTGGCAGGTGTATGTTTCAGCTTAGTGGCAGGAGCCTTAGCGGACCGTTTCGGCGTTAAACGGGTGGTTGCCGTGGGGTTTGTCTTTTCAATTGCAGGCACTTTTTTCAGGTATGCTGCCAATACTTATTGGGAAATGTTTTTTCTGATGTTCCTTTCGGGAATAATTCCGGGTCTTGTAAATGCCAATGCTGCCAAGTTGCTGGGAGCCTGGTTTCCTAAAGAGCAAATGGGCCTGGTTATGGGCATCTATTTCACATCCAATGGCATGGGAATTACAGTTGGCTTAGCAACAACGGCTCTGTTTCCCAGTGCGAAAAGCGCTTTTATTACTGCGGGTATCCTGATTTTTGTGATCTGGATATTATGGCTTCTCTTTATTAAGGCTAAACCCCCCGGCGGGCCTGAACTTCCCGTGCTGCCGATGGCAAAATATATGGGTGTTGCGGCCAAAAGCAAAAATGTTTGGCTTGTGGGCATGGCATTGATGTTTTTCATGGGTTCCTCAATGGCATTTTCGGGTTTTCTGCCGAATGCGTTGCATGACCAACGGGGCATGAGTCCTGTTACGGCCGGTTTTATGGCTTCATTGATTACCTTTGGAACAATTATCGGCAGTCTTATCGGACCGGTGATATCCAATAAACTCGGCAGGATTAAATATTTTATTATTCCCGTTGCCGTTATCGGAGCAATTGCAGGCTATTTATCCTGGGCGGGTCCGCAAGGGAGCATGCCGGCCCTGCTCTTTGTCTTAGGTCTGTTGGCGGGAATGCCAACCCCATTGCTGCTGGCATTTCCTATGCTGTTGCCTGAAATCGGACCGGTTTATGCCGGAAGTGCGGGGGGTATGATCGGTACGTTGCAGGTTATGGGCGCTGTTTTTATCCCTTCTCTGATCATTGCACCTATTGCAGGTCAAAACTATACCCTGTTTTTTACCCTGGGTAGTCTATGTCTTTTCGCTGAGGGAATCACCACCCTGTTTTTACCTGAGCTCGGCGCTAAAACTAGGGAAAATTCATCTAAAGTCGGCGGGAGCTCCTTGTCTTAAATGTTTGTTTATAGCTAAAAGGTTGTGGTTTAAGTATGTACATGAGATTCATAGGTCCGGCAGTTGGAAAACAACAGGGAATAAATAAGACGGTAGATGGTAAAACTTTAGCTTAGTAAGTTTTATACCTCCAAACTTCAAAGGATAGGTACAAATAATGCGGGTATTGTCTTTGAATATTTTAAAAGACAATACCCTGTTTTCTTTTTTGAAAAAGTGCAAACTTTTAAGACTCTACAGCCGTCTATAAAGTGGAAGGTACTTACAGATAAGTATCTCAAGTAGAGTGAGGGGGACAGTACGGCGTCCATGAAAAAAAACGATTTGGAAGAGCAGATAGCAGAATATGCCGTTAAATACAAAGAAAATTACTATCGTTTGGCCTATAGTTATGTTAGGAATGTTGATGATGCTCTGGATATTGTTCAGGAATCGGTCTACAAAGCAATCATATCCCGGGGGTCATTAAAAAACCCCGGTTATATAAAGACTTGGTTTTATAGGATTGTAGTGAATACTTCGCTGGATTTTTTGCGGAAGCGGCGGAAAGTGGACATTGTAGAGGAAGAGATTTTGACAGGCTTGGACTCGGGGACAGCTGATGATTATGAGGATTTCGACTTGCAAAAAGCCGTGGCTAATTTACCGGATAAATATCGGACCGTAGTAATATTAAGGTACTTTGAAGATTTAAAGATAGAGGAGATCGCCGAAATTCTTAATGAAAATGTTAATACGGTAAAAACCCGCTTATATAAATCCCTTGATAAGTTGCGCGTAAAGTTAGCCGATTATGAGGAAATTTAATAGGAGAGCAAAACCTGCGGCAGCTCAAGAAGGAATATTATGAAACTTTCCTTCCGGAGGAACTGAACTTTTTATTAAAGTAATAACGGGAGCGTATTTTTGTTCTTAAAGATGTGCCCCCGTTATTATTTAACTTGACTTGTTTATGCTTTAATGTCTTCTGGTAGCGGTTCTTTTTTAGCCAGGCTCAAACCGCCAATTTCAGAAATATAGCCCAGGAAGGCACCAAGAATGAGGCCGGTTACGCTCCCCGCAAAGTCAAAATTAGCTGCAAAGAAAGTTGAACAGCCGATAAATGCCCCGGGAATAAAGCCCAAAAGGGGGATTTTGGCCTGCCAGCACATGCCTCCGGCACCAATCATAACGGCTAAACCTAACCCCGCGATATCTCCCAGCAGAGGTGTCAGGATTACGGAAAGTTTGATCATAATGAATCCCCAGATGACTCCGCTGAAATTTGTAATTAAGGTATTCTTGAGTCCCTGTATTTTCCCGCCTGCGGCATAAAAGCTTGCCCAGGAGAGGAAGCCGGCAAAAGTAAGCAGTCCGAAAGATACGCTGCCTGCCGTCCAAAGACCGGCTAATATTCCAACGCTGATTCCCACAGCTATTAAAAAATCCATTAAATCGCCTCCTTGTAGAATAATCTTGGTAAGGTTCTTGAGGATGAAGATTCAGGGATAAAGCTTTGATTTTATCGACTAACTTATAATTTAATGTTTTTGAAATCATTTACCTGCTTTTGGATCGCGGTTTCTGTTGGAAGTCTTTCAATGCTGGAGGCACCGAAGAATCCGATGACACCTGTAGTTTTCTCCAAAATATACTGGGCATCCCGGGGTTCTGCGATAGGGCCGCCGTGGCAGATGACCATAATATCTGGATTAACTGCTTTGCCGGCATCATGAATTCCTTGAATTTTTGCTACACATTCATCCAGAGTTAAAGCGGTCTTTGCTCCGATAGTACCCTTGGTCGTTAAGCCCATATGAGCGACCAGAATATCCGCTCCTGCCTGCGCCATCTTTTGGGCATCCTGTTCATTAAAAACATAGGGAGTGGTCAGCAGGTCCAACTGATGAGCTTTGCTGATCATTTCGACCTCTAAATCGTAACCCATGCCTGTTTCCTCAAGATTGGCCCGGTAGATACCGTCGATCAAACCTACCGTTGGGAAGTTTTGTACACCTGCAAAACCAATGTCTTTAAGCTGCTTTAAAAATACGTCCATTAACCGGAAAGGATCGGTGCCGCAGACGCCGGCCAGGACAGGGGTGTTCTTGACAACAGGCAATACTTCACTAGCCATTTCCACGACAATGGCATTGGCGTCGCCATAAGGCATTAAGCCGGCTAAAGAACCTCTTCCGGCCATTCTATAACGGCCTGAATTATAGATGATGATCAGGTCAACCCCGCCGGCTTCCGCGCTTTTGGCAGAAATACCTGTGCCGGCGCCGGCGCCTACGATTGCTTTTCCCTGGGCAACTTGCTCTTTTATCCGCTGGATCATGACTTCTCTGGGTATGGACAATTCAATTACCTCCTTAGATTAGTGACTAGTGATTAGTGACTAGTGACTAGTGACTAGTTGATGGGTCTCAAGACATCGGTTACACTATTTGTCTCAAGACATCGATTACATTTAAAAAAATATTTGTATCAGGACATCGGTTACAGTTTCTCGAACTCTCTCTTATAAGAATAGGAGGGAGAGTTGGGATGACAGAATATGAACTGCGCAAATTAGCAATTAAAAGATATTTAGCTGGTGAAAAACCAACAGATATCTATAAAACCTTAAGTCGATCTAGAAATTGGTTTTACAAATGGTTAAATCGTTATTCAGAACACGGCTTCGTTGGGCTTAAGGATCAATCTAGACAACCGAAGAATTGCCCAAACAAAACTAATCAAGAAATAGAAAAAACAATTATAAATATCAGAAAAAGTTTAATGGCTAATGATACTAAAACTAATTTTTATGCTCCTATCGGAGCTGAAAGTATATTATGGGAGCTTCATAAGCTAGGAATACCCGAAAAGGAGATCCCGTCGATAGCTACTATTAATAGAATAATAAACCGTAATAATCTAGTTAATAGTACTAAACCTAACACATCAAGACATAATATTCCCTATCCAGCACCTGAAGCTAAAGGACCAAATGATGTACATCAACTTGACCCAGTTGGGCCAAGATTTCTAAAAGGTGTAAACGGTGTTGAAAAGTTCTTTTCATTACACTTAGTTGACTATTATAGCAAGATGGTTGCAATGAGACAGTATGGAGACACCCGTAACCTTAGTATTATAGACTTTCTAACTAAAGCTGTATGGACTAGATTAGGTGTACCAAAAATACTGCAAGTTGATAATATGCTCTCTATAAAAGGCAGCAACAAATTTCCACGGTCTCCAGGTCTAGTTATAAGGTTATGCCTTTTGTTTGGAATAGAGGTTTTATTTATACCAATAAAAGAACCACAAAGAAATGGTGTAGTAGAAAGCTTTAATAATACATTCAATAAAAAGTTTTTTAGAAGTCAAAACTTTGACCACTTAGATCATCTAAAACAAGAAAGCTTGTTTTTTGAAGACTTTTATTGCACTAAACGACCTCACTCCAAATTAAGAATTAATACTCATGGATCTAAAATACCTTATGAAGTCCATATGAAAAGTAATCCAAACTTGCTATCTAATACCTTTGACTTAGAAGTATTTAGAGTTAAAAGTAAGTATCAAATACCTTTACATGAAGGGAAAATTTCATTCATACGTTGGATAGATAAAAGTTGTGCCATAGAGATTTTCTCTGAAAAGTTTCAAGTATCCACCAAATTAAAATATCAATACGTAAAGGCAACAATCCATACAAAAGAAAATGTATTACAGGTTACTCATGAAAATGAAGTAGTTCAAGAAATTCCATATTATTTAATGGATTAGCTATTCTGTTAACAGACCATTGAAAAGTTTAGTTATTCGTTTAAGTCAGTCAAGGGTAAATGAACGGGCAAAAAGCGCCCGCCCTGGACAGACTTAAAACTTCATAACTTAGTAGTTGTTAAGGTCTGTTAAGGGAAAAAATATCTAAAATCTAATTGGTATTTATCATATATTTAGCACAAGTGTCATCGATGTCCTGATATAGATTTTAATCTTAGAAGTGTCATCGATGTCCTGATACTTACCAATTAGTGACTAGTGATTAGTATCAGTATTAGTATCAGTATCAGTATTAGTATCAGTATTAGTATCAGTATTAGTATTAGTATTAGTATTAGTATTAGTATCAGTATCAGTATCAGTATTAGTATTAGTATTAGTATTAGTATTAGTATTAGTAAAGTTCATAGTTTATAGAATATAGATTATAGTTCATAAGAATATAGATTGTAGTTTATAATTCTCAGTTTTCAGATACGGTTTTCAGTTATTTTTAGGCACAGAGTACAGAAAACAGAAAACAGAGCCCAGTTTGCCGGCTATCTGTTCCGGGTACGATCACGTTGCAGGGCTGTAGACATTGTCGCCACTGCCGCCAGCCATTAACGGTGACGAATACTAGCTCTTACTTTCCATCATGTCAACAAGTTTTTTGGCCATGGCGACGGCAAAGACTTCATCATTGATATCCGTATTCATTTCGATTATTTCAACCTTATGTCTGTCAATATTTTTCCGCAATTCGTTAAAAAGTGCCGCATCTTCTGCGGGACCGTAAAAAGGCTGGCCTTCGACATCAATTAAGGATACGCCTTTGAGAGGAAGGAATAGGGCTGTTGGCCCCTGAGCCATGTTGAGCTTGGCTGAAATAATTTTGCCCAGTTCGGTATTTTCCTCTTTGGTTGTTCTCATCAGGGTAATGGTTGGATTATGTTTATAGAGATTTCTGTTTTTAAACTTTTCCGGTACAGTTTCCAGAGGGCCGAAGTTAACCATATCCAGTGCTCCTGTAGAAACTACCTGGGGTACTCCGGCTTTGGCGGCGGCTTCTAAACGGTTTGGCCCCGCATTTAATATGCCCCCTACAAGTTCATCGCACCATTCTGTTGTGGTGGCATCCAGGACGCCTTTAATAAAACCTGCTTCGACAAGGCTTTCCATTGCCTGGCCTCCTGTGCCGGTAGCATGGAAAACCAGCACTTCATAGCCGCATTCTTCTAGATATTCCCGGGCTTTGTTAACACAAGGGGTGGTTACCCCGAACATCGTTGCACCGATGAGGGGCCTATCTTCGCCGGCCTGGGGCGGAGTGCCTTTGGCCATTCCGGCAATTGCAAAGGCTGCATTGGCCAGGATTTGTCTGGACAGGCTGTTGATACCGGAAATATCGACAACAGAGTACATCATGGTAATATCTTTTACTCCTACATAAGGCCGGGTATCTCCGGAGGCAACAGTAGATACCATTACTTTCGGTACGCCAACCGGTAATGCCTGCATGGAATATGTACCGATAGTAGTTCCGGCTGTTCCCCCCAGGCTGATGATACCTGCAACCTTTCCCTGCCGGAATAGGTTGCTAACAATGCTGGCAGCTCCGTGCATCATAATATCCATAGCCAGTCCCCGGTAGTTTTTGGCGATAAGCTCTGCTAAAGACACTCCGCCGGCCAGGGCGACCTCGGTATTGGTGATATCAGGCACGAAATAAGGCTCGCCTTTTACTCCGGCGTTTATGACCAGTGTTTCAACCCCTGCACCTTCAATTACGTCTTTAATGAAAGCAAACTCCTGGCCCTTGGTATCCAGAGTACCTAAAATAATAACTTTCTTAGCCATATAATCCCTCCTTTTATTTTATCATTAGTATATAAAGCAAAATCTATGCCAAGCATTCCAAGCTGTCTTTTGGCCGTTAGTGTGAATAAAATTTCTCAAAATAAAAAAAATGGGAAAAAATTTCCCATAATATTTTCCCATTTTAAATTTACTTTTTAATTCGGTATTTATTAATTTTATTAAAAAGGGTCCGGCGGGTTATTCCCAGGAATTCTGAGGTTTTTGTCCTATTCCAGGAGAATCTTTCCAAGGCTTCAATAATCAGCTGTTTCTCCAAGGCAGCTGTAGTTTTATTAGCCAGGGAAGAGAAACGGTCGGTTTCTAGAGGTGTTTCAATAAAAGAGGTAATGGATTGGAAATGTGCGGGCAGGTCCTTAAGCCCGATTACATCTTCGTCACACAAGATGACGGATCTTTCCAGAGTATGCTCTAATTCTCTGACGTTTCCCGGCCAGTCATACTGCATGAAAGCTTCTAAAGCAGCTGTCGTAAGTTTGCGGATATTACGCTGGAATTTTTCATTGACCTTTTTAAGAAAATGATTTACCAATAAAGGAATATCTTCCTTGTGATTTCTCAACGGTGGTGTATGAATAGAGATCACATTGAGGCGGTAATAGAGGTCTTCTCTAAATTTTCCCCGGGCAACAGCTTTACTGAGATCAATATTAGTGGCACATAAAATCCTTACGTCAACTTTAATTGTTTTATTACCGCCTACCCGCTCAAATTCCTGCTGTTGGATAGCCCGTAATAATTTGGCCTGGGTTTTTAAACTCATTTCGCCGATTTCGTCTAAAAAAAGTGTGCCCTTATGGGCCAGTTCAAATCTTCCCAGCCTCTGCTGCGTAGCTCCGGTAAAGGAGCCTTTTTCATGTCCGAAAAGTTCACTTTCCAGCAGGTTCTCCGGTAAAGCTGCACAATTTACTTTAACAAAGGGGCTGTTAAACCTTGAACTGTTATAGTGAATGGCCCTGACGATTAGTTCTTTGCCTGTTCCGCTCTCACCATAAATCAGGACATTGATGTTTTTATCCGCAACTTTGCTGACAATATCATAGATTTCCTGCATTACTCTGCTTTGGCCTGCAATTTCATCGAACCCTTTTTTCTTAATTAATTCTTTTTTAAGGTTTTCATTTTCTTTTTTCAATTTAGCGAAGTTTTTAAAACGGTCTGTCGTTTCTTTAATACTTACTTCCGTAGGTATTCTTTCGAAGCTGGAGCCGCCGATATAACCTACGGCAGGAGTATGATTATAGAAATCCTTGGCTTGCTCGGGATCTTTGATAGGACCGCCGTAGAACATATTAAAGGCATCCGGGTTGATCCTGTTGGAGACCTCAAAAATTCTATTGGCCAATTCAATTCCTTTTTGGAGGGAAATCCCCTGCTTTACCCCGGTCTCACCGCCGGTTGTCCAGCCTAAGTGGGCGCAGATTACGTCAACATTTATTTTAGCCATCTCTTCGGCCTGTGCTTCATTAAAGACAAAGGCAATGGTGAAAAGACCTCTTGCAACAGCCTTAGTCATGAGCTCTACCTCTTTTGCAAAACCCAAATTATTTTCTTCCAATACATTTCTAAAAATTCCGTCAATTAAACCGACGGAAGGAAAATTATTTAAACCGTGGAAACCGTTAAAAATAATCCGGTCCAGGAGTTGATCCTGATTAATTGTCGGGTCCGTAGCGCAAACTCCGAAAATTATGGGTTTATCTTTAATACGGGGGATAATCTCCTGGGTTCCGAAGTTCATAACCATTTCATTACTATTGGCAAAGGGCATCATACAACCTAAAGAGGAAACTCCTATTGTTCTGAAGCGGCCTGCATTTAAAACAAGCAATAAATCGGCTCCGCCTTCGATAGCTTGTTTAGCGGAAAGCCCGGAACCTACAGCAACTCCGATAACCGGCTGGTCTTGCAGGATACTTTTTTCTAAACCCATTCTTATTTTTTCTCTGCTTAACATATATAGAAAGCCCCTAATTAAAATAATCCTTACAATTAATTTCCACAAAATATGGTTCTTTCCTTCTCTTGATAAAATATTTAATTCTCATAAAAAGGAGTTTATTCGTTTATATAGAAACATTAAATTTTATAATCATTTTTTGCTGGCGGGGTGATAAGATTGATCAGACAAAATATTGAAGAGATGGAAGGGAAATATCTGTCACCTTTTGCTGTTTTAGCGAAAAATTCTCAAGGCCGGGCTATTCCGGAAGAACCGGATCCGATCCGGACGTGTTTCATGCGGGACAGGGATAGGGTTATTCATTCTAAAGCTTTTAGAAGATTAAAACATAAAACACAGGTTTATATTTCGCCCTCCAACGATCATTACCGGACGAGATTAACCCACACCTTAGAGGTAAATCAAATTGCTAAAACAATCGGCAAAGGCCTGGGATTAAATGAAGATTTAATAGAAGCCATTGCCATGGCTCATGATGTGGGGCATACACCTTTTGCTCATACCGGAGAAGAAGTTTTGGATGCCATGATTCAAGGGGGATTCCGCCACAATGAAAACAGCGTGCGGGTTCTGACAAAGATAGAGAAAGGGAGTCTGGGCAGAGGATTAAACCTGACTTATGAGGTGCTGAACGGGGTTCTGTATCACAGTGGTTTTGGGACCAGCAAGGTAAATGCAGAGACCCTGGAAGGTCAAATAATTAGAATCAGCGATAAAATCGCTTATGTACAGCATGATATTGACGATAGCATAAGGGCCGGAGTGCTTACGGAAAGGGAGATTCCCCAAAGATATCTGGAGACTCTCGGCTATACTCACGGGCAGAGAATTGCTACATTAGTTACGGATATCATCATGCATTTTTCCCGGCAGATAAAAATTAATTCTCAGGCTGAAATAGGCTTGAGTCCTAAAATAGAGGAAGCCCTCAAAGGGTTAAGAAATTTTATGTTTGAAAACATTTACCGGGGGAAATTCTGCAGTCAGGAAAGGGAAAGGGCTATGTTCGTGGTGGAATATCTTTTCCTTTACTATAAAAAGCATCCGGACAGGCTGCCGCCTTTCTATTTTGATATTGCCAGGGAAGAGGGGCTGGAAAGAGGGATAGCAGATTACATTTCGGGCATGAGCGATAATTACTGCGTCGCGTTGTTTCAGGATCTGGTTGTACCTAAATCCTTCATAAAAAAATAAAATGAAAGGAGTTTTCTAATATTGACAGTACCTATAATGTCTACAGCAGCTGCAGCTCTGCAGTGCGATAGTACATGGAACAGATAGCCGGCAAATTGTGTTCTGTTCCCTGTACTCGTATTCAAAAATAACTGAGAACTGCGAACTGAAAACTCAATACTATAAACTATATTCTATGAACTATAATCTAAATCTATACTTTGGGAACGATTAACGAAAAGAATGTTTTTAATTCAAATTTTTGGTACATAATATAGAAGTCTAATTATATAAAAAAAAATTATGTTTGCCAAGAAAAAAATTAAAAAAAAGGCAGGAAATTTTATTTAATTATAGAATACTAGTTATCCGTCGTTATTTTTTAATATATATATTTTAATATAGTTAAAGTTGAGTGGAAAGATGAAAATATATGTAGATGCAGATGCCTGTCCTGTGAAAGATGTAATTATCGAAATTGCCGGGGAGTTTTCTTTGCCGGTCACCATGGTTTGCAGCCTTTCCCATTATGGTTCTTTTGTAGAGGGCATTGAATATATTGTCGTTGATAATATTCCGCAGGCTGCTGATATCGCTATTGTAAATAAAGTGGAATCCGGTGATATTCTCATTACGCAGGATTATGGCTTAGCTGCCCTTGTTTTACCTAAAGGTGTCATAGCTTTACATCATACCGGAAAAAGGTATACAGGTGAAAATATTGATCAGTTATTATTGAAGCGCCATATAGCGGCAAAAATACGTAGAGGCGGTGGTAAAACTCCAGGTCCTAAAGCTTTTACCGGAGAAGATAAGGAGAGGTTTAGGCAAGTATTAACAAAGGTTGTTTTACAATCAAAGCAGGAATAAAGCCAAGGATGGCGAAATTTGTAAAAGAAGTTTATGTGCAGGTGATGATATGGCAACAGGTTTTATTCCTCAGGAAATAATTGATGAAATTGCTGCCTCGTCCGATATTGTAGAAATCATAAATGAATATGTTCCCTTAAAAAAGAAAGGAAGAAATTATCAAGGGCTGTGCCCCTTTCATCATGAAAAGACACCTTCTTTTTCTGTTTCTCCCGAAAAACAAATTTATCATTGTTTTGGCTGTGGTGTAGGGGGAAATGTTTTTAGTTTTCTTATGCAGATGGAGGGTTTGAATTTTCCCGAAGCCCTTAATAAATTAGCTCAGCGGGCAGGAATTGCTCTCCCCGCTCAAGAAATGAGTGAGGCCGAGAAGAAACAATTAAAGCAAAAGGAACGCTGGTATAAGATTAATGAAGCCGCTGCTCAATTCTTTCATCAGCTTTTGGTAAATTCTCACTGGGGGAAAAATGCTCTGGAATATCTTAAAGCTCGAGGGATAAAGCAGGAAACAATACGAAGATTCCAACTAGGCTTTGCTTTACCCCGCTGGGATGATCTTCTTAAATTTATGCAGAAGAAAGGCGTTAAAGCTGGAGAACTGCATAAATTAGGGTTAGTATTGCCGAAAAATTCCGGTAGTGGATTCTATGACCGTTTTCGTTCCCGTTTGATGTTCCCAATTTGGGACACGCAAGGCAGGGTTATTGCTTTTGGCGGTAGAGTTATCGACGGAGGGGAACCGAAATATTTGAATTCCCCTGATACCCCGCTTTTTCATAAAGGACAGTATTTATACGGTTTACACCTTGCGAAAAGCACCATGCGGAGCGAAGACCTGGCAGTGATTGTGGAAGGTTATATGGATGTGATCGCTTGTCACCAGTATGGGGTTACAAATGCTGTTGCCTCCCTTGGTACGGCATTTACGCAAGATCAAGCCAGAAATCTGATGCGCCATACCTACCGGGCAGCGATTGCCTATGATGCTGATACTGCAGGCTCTAACGCGGCAATTAGAGGCCTTGATATCCTAAGTGATCTTGGTTGTCAGGTAACAGTTATTAATCTGCCCCAAGGCATGGACCCTGACGAGTATGTGCGCAAGTACGGGAAAGATTCTTTTCAAGGCTTGGTAAATAGAGGACAAAGTCTTATCGAGTGTAAATTAGCTAAAGTGATGGAAAATGTTAACATAACATCAATTGAGGGTAAGTTTAAAATAGTTCAGGGAATTTTACCTGATTTATATAAAATTGATAGTCCTGTAGCCAGAGACAGTTCAATTAAACTAATTAGTAAGAAATTAGGACTGGCAGAGGAAAGTATACTGGGAGAACTGCGTAAATACAGCAGAGAAAAGTATAAAGTTAAGGCGAACAAGGATAGAAATCTGGAAAAAAGAGAAAATAATAATATTAATATTGCTGAATTGAATAATGTTGAAATTCAGATGCTGAAAGCACTTTTCGAACATCAGGAATATTTTAAAGATGTGGAAGAAGCCGGCGGCGAGGAATTATTCACTTTTCCGTTAAGAAAATTATATCAAGAGATGATTGGGAAGTATCAAGCTAAAGGGAAGATCACAGGAGCGGATTTAGACCAAGAAGAAAGTAAGCTCTTGGCTGCTGTGCTCATATCTGATTTTCAAATGACCGATATCCCTAAAGCAGTAGCTGATTATATAAAAAATTTACAGGTCAATAAACTAAATCAAGATTATAGTAGAACCATAAGAGAGCTCAGTAAAGCGGAAACAGCAGGGGATTCAGAGCAAGTTAAAAAATTGTTGTCTCATATGGAATTGCTTTTACAACAGAAAAAGTTATTGGCACCCTAGGGAAGGGGGGATAGACATTGAAATCTGAACAATTACAAATTGAAGGAGTAAAAGATTTAATTGAAAAAGGGAAAAAACGGGGAACTTTAACATATCAGGAAATAATGGATGCTCTGCAGGGTGTGGAATTATCTCCGGAACAAATAGATGAAATCTATGAACAGCTTGGCTCAATGGGTATAGATGTCGTTGCAGATGATAACAATATGGATCAGCTTAATGTAGAAGTAGACGTTGATGTTACGGAAACAGACGACGAAGAGGTGGAGCTTGACCTTTCGATACCGGAAGGGGTAGGAATAGATGACCCGGTAAGGATGTATCTAAAAGAAATTGGCAGAGTACCTCTTTTAAGTGCTGAGGAAGAAGTTGAATTAGCAAAAAGAATGGAACAGGGTGATGAAGAGGCCAAAAGGCGCCTGGCCGAGGCTAATTTACGGCTGGTCGTCAGTATAGCTAAAAGATATGTCGGAAGAGGTATGCTGTTTTTGGATTTAATCCAAGAGGGCAATCTTGGACTGATCAAGGCTGTAGAAAAATTTGATTATCGCAAAGGGTATAAATTCAGCACTTATGCTACCTGGTGGATCCGGCAGGCTATTACGAGGGCTATTGCGGATCAGGCTCGTACGATTAGAATTCCTGTTCATATGGTTGAAACGATTAATAAACTGATTAGGGTTTCCCGTCATTTATTACAGGAATTAGGCCGGGAGCCAAGCCCTGATGAGATTGCTAAAGAAATGGATATTCCTGTAGAGCGAGTAAGGGAAATTATGAAAATTGCTCAGGAACCGGTTTCTTTGGAAACGCCCATCGGCGAAGAAGAAGACAGCCATCTGGGGGATTTTATCGAAGATGAAGATGCTCCGGCACCGGCGGAGGCTGCATCATATATCCTGTTAAAAGAACAATTAGAAGGCGTGTTGGATACTCTAACACCCCGGGAAGAAAAAGTATTGCGTCTGCGTTTCGGGTTAGATGACGGCCGGTCTCGGACTCTGGAAGAAGTAGGTCAGGAGTTTGGTGTAACCAGAGAGCGTATCCGGCAAATCGAGGCTAAAGCCTTGCGTAAACTGCGGCATCCAAGCCGAAGCCGCAAATTAAAAGATTATCTGGAGTAATAACAGCCAATCAGTGTGGTGACTAAAGGGGTTTACTGCTTGGCACTGTGATGGTGCCATAGTGCCGGTGACTAAAATCTTTCTTACTTTAGAATTGCAGAACTTGTCGTTTGGTAAAAATGATATTTTGGCAGAACCTTACTGTTGACTTGTATTCGTATTTTTCGTATAATAATCTTTGTCGCGGTAGTTCTGCTTTAATTGTTTGATCGTTAAGCTAAGAACAAAACCCGTTGATTTTGTTCTTGGGCCTATAGCTCAGCGGTAGAGCATCCGGCTCATAACCGGACGGTCCCTGGTTCAATCCCAGGTGGGCCCACCAAAAAGAAGTCGGAAGTTGGAAATCAGAAGTCAGAAAATAAATCTGACCTCTGGTTGCTATTCTGACTTTGGAAAAATTCTTTTACTAGTCACTAATTGCTGGTAACTAGTAACTAATTTGGCGCGTTGGAGAAGCGGCTTAACTCACCAGCCTTTCACGCTGGCATCCACGGGTTCGAATCCCGTACGCGTCACCAATAATCTAATCTCCAACAGCAAACTTCTGGTAGGGGCGATTAGCTCAGCTGGGAGAGCATCTGCCTTACAAGCAGGGGGTCGGCAGTTCGATCCTGTCATCGCCCACCATAAGAAAATCTGTTGCTTAATGCAGCAGGTTTTTTTTATATAGAAAATCAGTATTTTTTGAAGTGCCTGAGCTTTAATTTTCGTCTAAAATAATGGAGGGAAGAGGGGTGGTTTGCGTGGATGATCTGGAACTGATTCAAAAAATAAATAGCGGCAATAGAGAGTGCTATGGCGAATTGGTTGATAGATACAAAAGGCAAATCTTTAACTTAGCCTGTAAATTCACCCATGATTATTCCCAGGCTCAGGATCTCAGCCAGGAGGTATTTGTACACTGCTTTCTGCAATTAGGAAGCTTTAAAGAGAACGCAAAGTTTTCTACCTGGCTTTATCGTTTAGCAGTGAATAAGTGCATTGACTGGCAAAGGAAGAATAAAAGAGAGCCGCAATTTGTAGAGCTGATAGATATAGTGGAGCATCGTGACGATGGTTCACCGGAAGAAATTTATCTTAAAAAGGAAAGGGAGCTTTGGCTAAAGAATACAGTTTTGAGTTTACCGGAGAAATATAAAATCGTCTTGCTACTTTACATAAAACAAGATTTAACATATGGTGAAATCGGAGAAATCCTCAATCTTCCGGTGAAGACGGTAGAAACAAGAATTTACCGGGCAAAGAAACTCATTAAGAAAAAACTAAATCCAGAGCAGGAGGTGGTTAATAATGAACTGTCGTCCGATAAAACCTAAGATATATCAATATGCTCAAGGGACACTGGCTGAGAAGGAACAAGCTTTGGTTAAAGATCATTTGGTTAGATGCCAAAATTGCCTGCAGGATTATCTTGAATGGCTGGAACTGGAGTGTATGTTTGCGGAATTTGCAGAACAGGAGCCACCTCAGAATTTAACCCCGAACATTATGAACTCTATTGCCAGGATAAGTGCAGCCGGGAAAAATAAAGCGTTCTGGCTGGCAAACTATTGTCGGAATTTTGCCCGGGGTTTGGTAGTTGCCGGTATTTTAGGATTAGTAATAAACTATTCATCTCTAATTATTGACTTACCTATCGAATCTACAATGGAAATGGGCTTACAGGCATTCGAAGAGGCAGGTAGTAAATATTTTCAAATCTATGAAAAGGTTAGTAATCTTAGTCTGGATAATTGGAAAATTAAAGGGGGTAATTCAAATGAAATGTAAATATCACGAAGAAAGAGAGGCCGCCTATATTTGTCGATCTTGCAATCAGCCTATTTGTGAAGATTGTCGTTTGAATATTAACGGAGAAAATGTCTGCAAAAACTGCATTGAAGCCGGCTATAAAAAGAAAAAAGAAGGGAAGCTGGCAATCTTCTTTCATTTCCTGTGCAGCTTGGTGCCCGGCGCGGGACAAATGCAGCAAGGGGCAATGACGCGGGGGGTCCAGATTATGCTCAGCTTCTTTACTTTGGGGGTAATAGCAGTGCTTTTAAATGCCCAGGAAATTCTTTTTTTTACTGCCGTAATTTGGTTCTATAGTTTTTTTGACAGCTACCATGTCAAAAAAGCAAAAGGGATGAATGTGGAAGACTGGGATAAGGAATTTTTTAAGCCGGAATACATCCAGACATTATTGGAAAACAGGGAAAAAAAATGGATTGCCTGGATTTTGATTTCCCTGGGGATGATTGCTCTGCTTAATACATTCATGGATATCAGTAAATATTTTTTTAATTATCATCTTATCAGACTGCTGCAGGGAAGTATTTTGCCCGTTATTGCCATAATCGCGGGTTGGAACATCCTGAAAAAGTCTAAAAAGATCGAAGATAAAGGGATAGAAGAAGAAATTACCGGTGACGAGAGGGCTGAAGGATAATTTAAGTTTGGTAAAATGTCTAAGAAAAATAGTACGCAAAACGGACCTGGGGGGAATCCTTTTTCTTACCGGAAACTGAAAAATACTCTGCCATTTGTTGTGTCTTTTTTTAAGAGTACTTAATATTATAATTTATAAGGGCTTTTATTGCCAAATCGTATTTTTCAGGAGGTATAATCATGTCCGATATAAAAACGCTGGAGAACAGATTAGCTGATGTAATGGTTGAAATCCAAGGCATAATCGACGATGTAGCAGAATTAAGAAAAGGCTCCCCCCAAAGTAAAGAGGAGACAGCCAAGATACTGGAAAACTTTTTTACGGAGCTTTATCAGTATTTTAAAACAGTCAGTAAGGATTCCGGCGATAATTTACTACAGGGTATCTCTTTTTTAAAAATCAAGCTGATGAGTGGTCTATAAGAAAATGCACCTTTTTTAAGATGGTTGTTTCCGGTATTATCTTTGATTGTCACTCTCAAGGATAATGTTCGGGCAATCATTTTTTTGTGGGGCAGGAATTCATATTATTTTTAATCGTTATGAGTTTTGTTCTTTTTCTGCCCCGTACTCTCCGGTGGGGCTTAGCTATTTGCAATGCGGAATCAGCGGTATTTGGGGAGGGACAGGCTTTACGGTTTGTAGTACGAAACATTTTATCCGGTACGAAAGATGGATCTTTCGCAATACGGGGATAGATAAAAGATTTAAAGTAAGGTCGTATCGTTAGAGTAATTACAGCCCCCAAAAATATGAAACCAAGAGCATGAAGAGGAGTCTGTTTGCCGGGCCTTTTGATTATGGTCTGCAGATAAATCACCGCCTTTTTATTAATTTCTGTAAAGAAGAGTTAAATAATTCTACCAGTTAAAGGAAAAGCTATCATTAATAAGATCAATAAAATTTGTCTAACCGGTAATTTTTCGTTAAGATTATAATATCTCGAAAAGTGGAGGAGCAATTGGCAATGATTCGTTTATCAAAAAGATTAGCGGTGATCGCTCATTATGTACCGCTGGGTACGGTGGTAGCAGATATTGGGACAGACCATGCCCTGCTGCCTAGTTTCCTGGTTCAGGAGAAAATATCTCCTGCGGCGGTTGCCATTGATGTCCATGAGGGGCCTTTAGAAGCCGCCCGTAAACAAGTACGGGCCCTGCTGCTGGCTGATAAGATATCTGTAAGGCTTGGTGACGGATTAGAACCGTTAGGTGAAAATGAAATACAAACTGTAGTCATTGCAGGTATGGGCGGAAGCACCATTGTTAAAATTTTAAATAAGAGCCCGGACATCTTAAAAGGGCTGCAACGCTTGATTTTGCAGCCTAATATTGCTGCGGAGTCTCTTCGATCCTGGGCGCTGGATAACAATTGGCAAATAGTAGATGAGGAATTGGTCTATGAGGATGGCCGTTATTATGAGATAATTATTTTAGAACCGGGCAAGATGACTCTTGAAGATGATATTTTTCTTTTTCTGGGAGAAAAATTATTGGATAAGTTTCATCCGCTTTTAATCGATTACTTGAAAAATCAAAAAAGAGTGGAGCAGGAAATCTTGCACCAGCTAGAGAAAAGTAACAGTAAAGATGCGCAGGAAAAAGCTAATGATATTTTGAGAAAATGGATAAAGGTGGAGCAGGTGATAAAATGGCGATTAAATGTGGTGATATAATAAAAGTATTGGAAACACTGGCCCATCCTAAACACGGGGAGCACTGGGATAAGATCGGACTACAGGTTGGTGATGCAGCTGCGGAAATTAACAGGGTTATGGTCACCCTGGACGTTACACTACCTGTTATCGAAGAAGCGGTGCAAAAGAAGGTCGATTTGCTGGTTGTTCACCATACGCCTTTATTTAACCCATTAGGAGAAATCAGGTGGGATAAACCACTGGGTAAAATAGTCCGGGCACTCATTAAAGCAGATCTGAGTCTTTATTGTGCCCATACTAATCTGGATTCTGCTAAAGGTGGAGTAAGTGATGTTCTAGCCCAAAAAGCAGGCTTGCAGGACGTGCGGATTTTACTGCCTAACTGGCAGCAAAAATACTATAAATTAGTTGTATTTGTTCCCGGAGGTTATGAAGATCAGGTCCGCTCGGCACTGGGCAGGGCAGGAGCAGGGTTCATCGGTAATTACTCAGACTGTACTTTCCAGCTTGCGGGTTTGGGAACTTTTCGCCCTCGCGAAGGAACCCGTCCCTTTATCGGTGAAAAAGACCGGCTGGAAAAGGTGGAAGAATTCCGGATAGAAACCATTGTTCCGGAAGAAAAGCTTCAGGATGTTTTAGAGGTAATGGTAGAATCCCATCCTTATGAGGAAGTAGCCTATGATGTTTATCCCTTAGCCAATCAAGGGCCAAGTACTGGTTTAGGGAGGATTGGCGAACTGGTTAAAGAAATTAGTCTGCAGGATTTAATGGATAATTTAAGTGCTGAGTTGAAAATTGATTATTTACGCTATGTAGGTGATATTAACAGCAGTGTGAAAAAGGTTGCTCTTTGTGGAGGCAGTGGAGCAAGCCTGATAAAGTATGCTGTAAAACAGGGGGCAGATGTTTTCGTCACCGGTGACATAAAGTATCATGAAGCACAGGAAGCGGAAAGTTTGGGATTAGCGTTAATCGATGCCGGTCATTTTGCAACGGAAAATCCTGTAGTTGAGGTAGTAGCCCAATATTTACGGGAAGCTTTCGGTGCTGAGATTAATGTTGTCGTGTCGGAAATGAATACAAATCCATTTGAATTTTATAAAAGATAGAACACGTAAGAGTGCTCTATCTTTTTTATTTACCACTTGCTTTAATATTGGCGGCTTATAAACCAGTTTGATTTTTTAACTGTTACCGGTCACTGATTACCAGTACTAAATACGGGGAGGTATGATCATGCATAAACTTAAAAGTTTATGGGAACTACAAGAAGTAGACAAAGCTCTGGTGCAAATTTCCAGAGAAATCACGCAAAAGGAATTAGTATTACATTTAAAAGGGATGCAGACTAAGATTAAGGAGTTAGAAGATATCATCAGCAAAGAAAAAGTAGAAATTAAGGAATCGGAAGGTAAAGCCAAAAGAATTGAGAAAGAAATAGCAGATTTGGAATTTAAAAAGAAAGAACAAGAAAGCAAGCTGTATAGCGGAGAAACGAATGTTCCTAAAGAACTGGAAGGGATGAAAGAAAAAATTGATATAATTGCTACCGGCATAAGTGAACTGGAAGAAACGATTCTGGTTTATATGGACCAGGTAGAGGATAAAACCCAAACATTAAACCAGTCGTCGGGAATGTTGGAAGAATTAAAGAAAAAATATGCGAAAGGAGTAAGATTATATCAGCAAAAGAAAAAAAATATGGAATTGAAAAAAGAGGATGCTTTGGAAAAACAGGCTCAATTACAAAGTTTGCTGGATAAGAACCTGTTAACAAACTATCAAAAAATCCAAAAACTCTATAAAAATAACGGGATTGCCAGAATTGAAAACGGGATGTGTTCCGGTTGCAGGATAGAAATACCAATTATGCATTTGAAAAATATTAAAGAAGGCAATACTATATTTACCTGTGAACAATGCGGCAGAATTATTATCGACTGGGATGAAAGTATTTAAATTTAAGGGGTGGGTGTAATCTCCATAAGTTTCCGGTTGTAATTGTTATCATCCCATGATATACTGTATTTCCGGTTCAAAAATAGAATATGCAGTTGAGTAAACCAGATGATCGCGGACTTAAGCCGCAAGGCTTTTGTCTGAGGAAAGTCCGGGCTCCACAGGGCAGGGTGCTGGCTAACGGCCAGTGAGGGTAACCTCAAGGAAAGTGCCACAGAAAAAAACCGCCGTCTGGAGGTTGGATGTTAGAGATTAGAGGTTGGGGGAAAACATGATTAAGAGTTATAAAGACTTGGAAGTATATCAAGTATCTTATAACTTAGTACTTAGTCTTGGAGATAATTCCAACATCTAACTTCTAGCATCTGACTTCCAGAAGGTAAGGATGCAACGGTGCGGTAAGAGCGCACCAGCAGCTAGGCGACTAGCTGGCTAGGTAAACCCCACCTGGAGCAAGACCTGATAGGGGGACATATGGGGTAGCCCGTCCCGTCCCCGGGTAGGTCGCACGAGGTGTCAGGTAACTGATATCCCAGATAGATGATCATCCTACGACAGAACCCGGCTTATGGTTTAGTCGACTGCTTAGTATGCAAGACATTGAATATTTATGCAAATATTCAATGTCTTTTTCTTATGCGTAGCTTTAGAAAATACTAGGTATAGTTATTTTTTGGAGGTTATATATTATTAGATCATATACATTATTTTCAAGTATTTTTCAATTGTAATGAGAGTTGACATGCTAGGAAGTACCCAACTCCAGAGTCTAACAGGAAATGGGGTAATGTCGTTGATGCCTCAAAACATGTCAACGGAGGCTCATTGTCAAGAGGACCGTGGAATAAATGCGGTAAATCAAGTGCTTCAATACACAATAAATATACTAAAAACACAAGTTGCAAGGAAAGATGATAATTTGCCCACGTTTACTTGACACAAACAAGCAAACGTCTATATTTGACTTTGGTAATGTTTAATGTGAAGTTTAAAAAACTAAAACGAGGATTCAAGAAAATTTTTTATTAGTATTGGCAGGAAATAAAATATAAATGCAGAATAGATTCTATAGAATATAGAATCTATTCTGTTTGAACATTTTGAAAGGAGATATTATGAGCGAATCTATGGCAAATTCAATGGGTATTGGAAAAAAAACTTTGACTAATCGGGTTTATGAATTTATTAAACAAGGAATCATGTATCAAGAATTTGCACAATTTAATTTAGGAAAAAGGTTAAATGAAACGGAAATTGCTACATTATTAGGTGTTAGCCCAACTCCAATTAGGGAAGCTTTAAATATGTTAAAAAGCGAAGGACTTGTTGTAGGAAATTCTTATCAAGGTTCATTTGTAATTGATTTTTCATTGGAAGATATTAATAATATTTTTGATATTAGAGAGTTGCTTGAATTGGAGGTTATTAGAAAAGCATTTTCTAATCTTAAGCAAGAAGATATTAATAGGTTAGAACAAATATTAAGTCAGTATGAAAATGCATATCAAAATATGGATTTGAAAATGATTTCTGAATATAATAATTCTTTCCATGGTTATCTAATGGAGAAAACAGGGAACAAATGGCTTAAGAATATATTAGAGAGTATTAGAGAATTTTTGATACTAGCTAGGGCTCCCTTAATGAAAAAAAGAAAAGAAAATAAAGAATTCGATAAAAAAGAAGCTGTATTTGAACATAAAGAGATTTTGTTGGCTTTAAAACAAAAAGATTTACAAAAGGCTGAGTCGGTAATGAAAGGACATATTAATAGAATGAGAATAGAAATGTGCAGTTTTTTAGAAAGCAAACAAAAGAATCTTTTATTAAGAAAGGAGGAAACGATTGACGAACTTATAATAGGAGATGTGGATAAAAAATTGTTTTTATAAGTTTTTGAGATTCTAGCTACAAAAAACCGACTACCTTTTCTAAAACTAGTAAATTATATACTTCCTAGAAAAACAACAGCAAATTTGTACATTATAATCAGCTAAGTTTAAACAAATCAGCATTAAAATTTCTAAAATTTTTAATTTCAGGAGGAATGTTTATAAAAAATAAGGTTTCTTTAGCTATCTTTGTTATTTTCATAATGGCTCTAATTGTTGGGTGCGGTACGCGGAAAAGAAGCAAGATGCAAATCAATCAGCCTGAAGCTAATAAAGAACCTCTTCAACCGGTTTCCACATTCCCCCCGAAAAGCTAATTTATTTACAATTCCGCTGACAGCTGGTTCTGGTGGAGATGTACATACTAGAAAGCTTGGTACTATTGCAAAAAAATATTTAGGGCAGCCGATAATATTTGAAAATAAACCGGGTGGTGGAATTGCTACCGGTACAATTACCTTTAAGCAGCCTGCTGATGGTTATGCTATTGTAGAAGCTTCCCCAAGTATTATTAATCTAATGATTGAGGATAATCCACCATTTAAAAAGGAAGATATTCAGCCAATTATAATTTTTTATGGTTAGGGGAGAAAGCCCTTTTAAAACGCTAGAAAATTTCATTAAATATGCCAATGAAAATCCTGGTAAGTTAAAATTAGCTGGTCCTGATAGTAAAACTTTTCATAATACTATAACAGACATCTTTGCAAAAGAAACTGGGATAGAGTTTACTTGGATACCATATGAGGCAGGTAATGATGCAGTTCTAGCATTAATGGGTAGTAACGTTGAGCTGTACCTACTACGTCAACAAATGTTGCTGCTCAAATTAAGGCAGGGGAAATTAAAGTATTAGCAGTTAGTGGGAACGGCAGAGATCTTTGGTGTTTCGGAAGTTCCTACATATAAAGGAAAAGTCTATGAGGGTTTCCTTATTTTATGGCGCACCATCATTGGACCTGAGGGAATACCTAGAGATGTAGTTAAAGTACTCGAAGAAGCATCTCTTAAGGCATTAAGGGATCCTGAATATGTTAAATGGAACGAGGAACGGGGATAAGTAGATATTTCTAAAAAGTGAAATGAGTTTGCAGAAGGAATTAACAGACTATTAAAAACCTTCCGATAGTTTAATGGTGGGGTGGAAATGTGAAAATAAACTTTGGTGTAGGTAATTATTAATATTACTAATTGTAACGTCTTTTAGTATGGTGATGTTTATGCTTTTTTTAGGCAACCATACGGGGTTACCTGCCTGCCGGCTAGCCCAGAATATTAATATTTTTTTAATCGCCGTAGTAATTATTACACTAATAAGATCTATAAAAAGATTTGTTAATCTTAAGTTTTATATCTATATGTTATTCCTTGTACCGTGAAGTGCAAGATAGAACAATTAAAAAGGAGGCAGTAAAAGCTTGAAAACACTAATTCTAATTGATGAGAAAGATAATGTTGCTACTGTACTGGTAGATTTGGCTGAAGGCAGTGAAATAAAGATTGAAAATTATAATATTATTTTAAAGGAGAATATTCCTTTTGGACACAAAGTAGCTTTGAAGGATATTGAGGTTAATGAAAAAGTATTTAAGTATGGTGAACCTATCGGTAGTGCTATTAAAACAATACAGGCAGGTAGTTGGGTACATGAACATAACTTTGAAAGTATAAGGGGGTTAGGCAGATGAATAATTATAGTTTCTGGGGTTATCCCCGACCTGATGGTAGTTTTGGCGTCCGCAATCATGTTGCAATAATAAGTGCCTCGGATAATAGTAACTTTGTCGCAAGGAGAATAGAATCGTTGATTAAAAGAACGGTCTCTATTTGTCCTAGTTTTGGTAGAGGTGAGGTTGGAGAAGACTTGGCTCAACATGTAAGAACTTTAAGTGGAATGGGGATTAACCCCAATGTTCATTCAGTAATTGTAACTGCGTTGGAGCCTGTTATAGCTTCTAAAGTAGCCAACGAAATTGCTAAATCAGGAAAAAGAGTAGAAGTTGTAACTCTCGATGATGATGGAGGATCAATCGGTGCCACAGATAAAGGTGTAAAGTTAGCAAGACAAATGGTTATTGAAGCTTCATGTGTGGAAAGAGAAAAGGTAAGTCTTGATAATTTGATTCTTGGTGTAGAATGTGGTGGTTCTGATACAACCTCTGGTGTAATCTCTAATCCAGTAACAGGGTTAGTTTCTGATAAACTTGTAGATGCAGGTGGAACTGTTATTTTATCAGAAACTGTAGAATGGATGGGTGCTGAACATTTTCTTGCAAAAAGAGCAGTTAATGAGGAAGTAGCAGAAGAGATTTTTAATGCTGTTAAATGGTATGAGGACTATATAAAAAGTATTGGTATAGATCTAATTGGGACCAACCCCTCTCCTGACAATAGAAAAGGTGGATTAACAACTATAGAAGAAAAAGCTTTAGGTGCTATTAAAAAAGGTGGGAGCAGGCCTGTCCAGGGTATATACAAATATGCAGTTCGGCCAGACAAAAAGGGTTTGGTATTAATGGATGCTCCACCTCCAGGTGTTGAAAATATTACTGGTTTAGCTGGTGCTGGGTGTCAATTAATTATTTTTTCAACTGGTAAAGGAAATGCAATTGGAAATCCACTAGTTCCTACTATTAAAGTAACGGGCAATCCCAGAACAATAGCGAGAATTCCTGATAATATAGATGTAGATTTAAGTGACGTTTTTTCAAAAGGGATGAGCTTAAAAGATAGCGGTGATTTATTATTTGGAGAAATGATTAGTTATGCTAATGGTAAACTTACTACTGCGGAAGTATTAGGTGACTTCGAGATAGCTGTAACCCGAATAGGATATACTGTCTAGTATATCATTGGAGGGGGATTATTAATTGAGTGGTACTAAGGAGTTAAAGGTAAAAGCCGCACAACTAAAGCAATTATGTTTAGAAATATTAAAATGCTTCTGGTGGATGCCAAAGCTTTATTAGATACATCAGGACTATCTAATTTTGCAGCAATAAATATAGAGAATTTTCTGGCAGTAGACGAATTTAAGGAACATATGAACCAGTTAATTAAGCAAATAAAGGAGTGCCCTCCTGTAGATGGGCAAGGTCAAGTATATTTACCAGGGGAAATGGCATATATCAAAGAGAATGAATTAAAAAAAGGAGGTATTCCTTTACCGGTCGGGGTAATTGAAGAACTTCAAGAAATTTCTCAAAGTTTAGGAATAAGCTTTAATCTGTCAGTATAGGAGAGGAGACATGGTAATGGCAGATAGGAAAATTATCCCACAAGAAATTGCGAAAAACTGGATTGTTACAGCGTTATCCCAAATAGGTGTTCCAAAAACTAATTCCAAAATAATTTCGGAATGCTTAATAGATGCAGATCTTAGAGGTGTTGAAACACATGGAATTATTCGTCTTCCAGAGTATGTAAAGAGAATCAAATCAGGTGGAATGAATTCAAACGTTAACCCGGAACTTAAAAGGGACAAAGGTCTATAAGTAATTATGATGCCCGAAATGGTATCGGACAGATAACTGGATTTACTGTAATGAAGGATGTTATTAAAAGGGCTAAAAAGCTTGGTATTGCTACAGTAAAGAATAGCCAACACTTAGGTGCTTTAGCTTACTATTCGATGATGGTTTCTAATGAAAACATGATAGGTTTTGCAATGTCAAATACATTTGCTTTAATGCCTCCTACAGGTGGTACTACACCCACTTTAGGAAACAACCCGTTTTCCTGCAAAGGATATACATTTAGTTGTGGATATGGCATGTACAGAAGCTGCCCGAGGAAAAATTAAATTAGCTTTGCAAGATGGGAAACAAATTCCTGAATGATGGGCGTTGGATGAGAATGGAGTACCAACGACTGACCCAGCTTTAGCGCTTAAAGGTGTATTACTTCCGGTCGCTGGTCACAAAGGATATAGTCTTGCGCTTATTGTAGAGACACTTGGTGGTGTACTTAGTGGAAGTGAGTTTAGTATGTCAATTAAACCTACATATAATTTCACTGATGCACGGGGCTTAGGGCACTTCTTTATGGCAATTGATTTAGAAATGTTTCTTTCTTTAGAGGAGTATTCGCAAAGAATGGATGAATTGAAAAAAAGGGTGAAAGATACACCATTAATGAAGGGTACTGAACGAATATACTTCCCTGGAGAGAGAACATTTATTAAAAGAAGAAGGATAAAAATGGCATACCTATTTTACCCTCAACAATAAGAGAATTGGAATTATTGGCGAAAAGTTTGGAAATTGAGCTTCTACAGTAAGCTGATATTTGGGGGAACTATGGAGGTTATTAATCATGACCATTGAGGAAAAAGTAGTATTTATTTCACCATATCCAGATTTAGCTGAGTTGGCTGGGAATATATCTTTTGAACAAAATAAAAAAATTGATATCTATAGAGCTACATTGGATGAGGGACTAAAGGTTGCAAGAAAAATTGAAAAGAATGCTGGAGTTATTATTAGCCGTGGTGCTACTGGTGCTTTAATTAAGTCTTCCGTTTCAGTCCCAGTTATACTTATTGAGATTAGTACTTTAGATGTTATGTATGCACTTTATAAGGCTAAAGAAATTAGTAATAATATAGCCATTTTTTTGTATGATAACCGAAATGTTCATTTAGATTTTAAAAAAATTAAACAGATGCTAGACCCTATTAATCTAAAAGCTTATTACTACCGCTCCGAAAGTGAACTAAACACTAAGATTGATGAAGCGGTCAAAGAAGGATATGAGGTCGCCCTAGCTTCAGGAATATGCATTATAGAACAGGTTCAAATTAAAGGTATGCAAGGTGTAATGATTAATTCAAGTAAACAAGCAATTCAAGAAGCATTAGATAGAGCATATGAAGTTATGGCTATAAGGAAACGAGATAAACAATTGATGGAACAATTTAAAATAATAATTAATCATTCCTATGGAGCTGTAATTGCAATTGATACTAATGATTGTGTTTTTCACTACAATGAGGCTGCTCAAGATGCTCTTGGGTTATCGGTGGAAGCAATATCCGGCAAAAAAATTACAGAATTAAAACATGAAAAAAGCTTCTTTAAACTTTATTCGGACGGAAGCCCAATTTTAAGAGATATTCAGCAAATACGTGAAAAAAGATATATAGTAAACCGTGTTCCTTTACAATTAGAAAGTCGAAATTATGGAGTATTAATTACTTTTCAGGAAATTTCAAATATTCAAAAGTTGGAGGCGAAAATAAGACAAGAATTATATGCCAAAGGGCTAGTAGCTAAATATAGCTTCTCTGATATAATTGGTTCTTCTCCAAAAATTAAGGAAATAATCACAAAAGCAAAAAAGTATAGTCGTACTAATGCCACAATTTTGATTTTTGGGCAAAGCGGTACTGGAAAAGAGCTATTTACCCAGAGTATTCATCGAAATAGTTCAAGATGTAATGGCCCTTTTATTGCTATTAATTGTGCTGCTATGCCAGAAAGTCTTCTGGAAAGTGAACTATTCGGATATGAAGATGGAGCTTTTACTGGAGCAAAAAAAGGTGGTAACCCAGGACTTTTTGAAATCGCTCATGGAGGGACTATATTTCTAGACGAAATAACTGAACTTTCACTATCTTTGCAGGCAAGACTTCTTAGAGTATTACAAGAAAAAGTAGTAAGAAGAATTGGAGGAGACAGAATTATCCCCGTAGATGTTAGAATTATTGTAGCAACAAATAAATATATACGAGAAGCTGTTCATAAAGGAACGTTTAGGGAAGATTTATTTTTCCGCTTGAATGTGCTAAATCTTACCATTCCTTCCTTGCGGGAGAGACTTAAGGATATACCTGAACTGGTCGACTTTTTTCTAAACAATTATATTGCTGAATATGGAAATACCTACAGACTTAATAAGAATCAAATAGAAAAATTGCAAAACTATATCTGGCCGGGGAATATTAGAGAACTTAAAAACTTTATTGAGAAATATGTTTTATTAAGTGTAGATGAACAAAATCCTGATTGGGTTTTTCAAGAGTTATATGAGGAGTTAGTATTTTATGATAATAATACAAAAAATATTATTCGTGATAGTATGACTATTCCTATTGGGACAATGGATGAAATGGAGATGGCTATTATTAAACAGGTATCAGAGTATTACTGCAATAACAAAGAACTATTAGCTAAAAAACTGGGACTTAGTAGAACAACCTTGTGGAAGAAGTTAAAGCAAGTAGATTAAAATATGTTAGTTAAATTAACAAAAGTTCACTTTTTGAACACATAATACTAGACTTTTTCAAGTGTGGCTATACTAATAGCCTACTAAAAATGCATATTGTAGAGATTAACGTAGTTTATAAATCATTGGCATAGTATTTGCAGAATAAAAATAGGTGAAATATATCAGAGTTAAGAAGGTTAAATATACAAGAAGCTATTAAATTGAAGGTTTAAATCAAATAGAAAATGCTTAATAAAAAATGTCGAAATGGTGTAAAAAGGGTATTTTTAAAAAAGCGAAATACTGATAATAGATAATATTAAAACATATATTATGACAATATCATATTATCATTTAGTGATCTGAAAGTAGTCTAAAAAAGAGCATACTAAAGAAATCTAGAGTATATATAGAAAATTGGGACTACCAAAGCATATTAAGGAGGTGCTTAGCTTATATATTAATCTTTTTTCTAAGTTAACATAAGCTTTTTTAATGGTGGCGACATTACGAAAAGTCTGAGCCCAATTTATGTAATTCTAACTAAGACGCCTGGCCTTAACGGGGAGGTGTTTTCAGGCAAATTAGCTACCATTGGGGCCTTCCACAAGGGTAAAATGAACGGGCTTTGTACATTTTTAATAGATGTATTCAGTTTTCAAACAACAAAGTTTCTCGTTTGAAAATTAGAGATTCTCTAGTTTATGAGAGACTAAACATATTTTTTAAAAAAGGAGGGATAAAGCTTTAATAATTTGCTTTAAGATTAGTAAATACGATTATATTTAAGTAGCAGTTATTAGGTTTCAAAAAGAAGACAAGGTAGTTTATTAAACTTGGGGTGTTTTTGGGAGAGATCTAAAACCTTTTATATTAAAGCAGTTTGACTAATTTTTAAGGTTAGGAGTGAGTATATTGAAATTTATTAATAAGCTAACGGGAATAAGTCTAGTAATCATAGGGGCAATATTATATTTTATATCAATGGATTTTCCTGCTAGAGCTGGCTTTTATGCCAAAGGTTTGAATTTATTGCTAATTTTTTCTGGATTATTATTATTTTTATTGAATATAAAAAAAGATGTCAAAGATTCTCCATCGCCGTTTAAAGATGTTTGCTTAAATAGATTATTTATAGCGATAGTTGTTTCTTTAGCTTATATCTTATTGATTAAAAAACTAGGTTACATTATGTCATCGATGTTATTTGCTTTCTTTCTAATGAGATTTTTGGGTGTAAAAGAAGTAAAGATATTATTAATGGTTTCTATACTTGTTCCATTGATTCTTTATTTAGGATTTGATACTTTCTTATCTGTTCCATTGCCAAAAGGTATTTTTATATAAAGCAAAATGAATGGAGGTGTTTATTATGAATCTAGACCTAATGATTAATGGTTTAATAGTATGTTTTAATATAACAAACATGTTACTGATTGTTGTTGGTACTTTTGTTGGAATCATTGTTGGAGCTCTTCCGGGCTTAACTGCTACAATGGCAACAGCCGTTCTTGTTCCAATAACTTTTGGAATGCAACCTATATCGGCCCTTGTACTTTTAGGTGCTGCTTATTGTGGGGCTATATATGGAGGTTCAATATCAGCTATTTTGTTAAATACTCCTGGCACTCCTTCAGCCGCCGCTACATGTATAGAAGGTTATCCAATGGCTCAAAAAGGAGAGGGGGGCCAAGCTTTAGGGATGGCGGCAATTGCTTCTTTTATAGGTGGAATTATAAGTGCCGCAGCACTTGTCTTGTTCGCTCCGCCACTTGCAAAATTAGCATTAGGTTTCGGGCCTTCAGAATATTTTTTATTAGCTGTTTTTGGTTTAACTGTAATAATTAGTTTATCAATGAATTCATTTCTAAAAGGTATTATAGCAGGTATAATAGGGCTTTTATTAGGCACTGTTGGTATGGACCCATTAATTGGATTTAAGAGATATACATTTGGGTTCATTAATTTGATGAGTGGACTTCCCATGATCCCCACTTTAGTAGGGTTGCTATCAACATCACAGTTATTTATACTTGCTGAAAAATCAGGAACTAAGATACTTCAAACAGAAGTTTTTTCCGATAAAATTTTGCCTAAGCTAAGTGAGTTAAAAAGATTAAGCAAAACACTTATACGTTCATCAATCATAGGAATAATTGTGGGTGCTGTACCGGGTGCTGGTGGTAATATATCTACTTTTATGGCGTATGATGATGCGAAAAGAATTTCTAGACATCCTCACAAATTTGGGACTGGAATCGTTGATGGAATTGCGGCCACTGAGTCTTCTAATAATGCTGTCACCGGTGGTTCTTTAGTTACAATGCTTACATTAGGACTGCCAGGAAGTAATACAACAGCCGTTTTGCTTGGTGGCTTAATGCTTCATGGTCTACGACCAGGACCGAGCTTTTTTGTAGAAAGTTCTAATGTAGCATATGCTTTTATGATGAGTTTATTTATTGCTAACGTCGTAATGTTATTAATGGGTTTGCTTGGTGCAAAATATTTTATCCATATAGTGAAATGTCCTAATGATATTTTAATTGCAGTCATTATGCTTCTAAGTGTAGTTGGCTCTTTCTCAATTAGTAATAGTATTTTTGATGTTTATGTAATGTTTATTATGGGTGTTGCTGGTTATATACTGAGAAAAATTGGGATTAGTCCTGTACCTCTTGTTTTAGCATTCATTTTAGGACCCATCGCCGAAAATGGTCTTCAGCGATCTTTATATATGTCTGATGGAAGTATAATTATTTTTTTTACCAGACCAATATGTATAATATTAATCATTTTAACTATAATTTCAGTTATGCTACCTATTTTGCGGGAAAGGAGGGCTAAAAAGAACATTGCGCTTAAAGGTTAAAGTTAAACTTCGGGGAGGTGAATACAGATAGAAACTTATTAAAAAAATTATAAAATTAAGGAGAAGAGAAAAATGAGGAAATTTTTTGTATTATGTTTAGTCATTTTTTTGATTGGTGCATTCATGGTTGGATGTTCTACTACCCCAGATAATCCCTCTAATGAAAATACCGAAAATTCGGAAGCGAAAAATAATTCGGAAAAGGAGAGTTATCCTATTAGACCTGTAACTAGTATTGTAGCTTGGGGTGCTGGTGGTGGTTGTGATGTAACTGCTCGCTTACTTGGTGAATATTTTCAGGATATTACAGGTCAACCTCAACCTATAATAAATATGCCTGGAGCGGGTGCAGAAATTGGTTTTGTAGAATTAAAGAATTCAAAAGCTGATGGATATACAGTTGGATTACTTGCTGGACCTACTATTGTGGGAAATATATTAGATCATGAAGCAGGTTACAAGTTGGAGGATTTTGAATGGATTATTGGAGTATCTAAGGCAGTTCGTACTATTTCCGTTTCTGGTAATAGTCCTTTTAAAACATTAGAAGATTTAATAAAGTGGGCTAAAGAAAACCCTGGGAAATTACAATTAGCTAATGGTGGACACGGAACCCATGCTCATCTAACATTTGTCGATTTTGCAGATAAAGCCGGTATTGAGGTTAAGCATGTTCCCTTTGATGGTTCTGCTAGTTCCATGACCGCTGTTCTGGGAGGACATTGTGATGCATCGTCTCCTTCTATTGGTGAAGTTTTGGAACTTGCTAAAAGTGGTGAGATGAGAGTATTAGCTGTTTTTGATGAAGAAAGGTCTGAAGAACTTCCAGATGTACCTACTGCACGGGAGGTCGGAGTGGATGCAGTACACCTTACACTTCGTGGTATTGGTGGACCAAAGGGTATTCCTGAAGATAGGGTAAAAATACTTCACGATACTTATAAAAAAGCCATGGAAAATCCTGAGTTTATAAAGAAATTTACAGCAGATACTCTTTCTTATAGAGAAGGGAAAAAATTCGAAAAAGATATAGCTTATATGTTAGAGACCTATAAACCTGTTATGGATGTTTTGAAAGAGCAACAAAAATAAATGATGCAAGCCTGTTTAAAAAAATGTATGAGAGGTGTTAAGTTTGCAGGCAAAAATACCATATGGATGTACTGAATTATCTGTAGATATTCCGAATAGTAACTTGCTACTAATTGCTAAACCAAAACAAAAAATCCTTGCAGCTGAAAATGAAGAACAGGAAATCAAAAATGCATTAAATAACCCTATAGGGTCTTCAACCCTTAAAGAAATGGCAACTCAACTTAAACCAAATGATAAGGTAGTCATTCTGACTAGTGATTATACCAGACATACACCGTCAGAAAAAATTATAAATTATTTAATAGAAGAAATGTCTCCCGTTGGTGTTTCTCTTAATCAAATTACTGTAGTTTTTGCCTCGGGTTTGCATAGGCCAATGATTAAGGGTGAAATAAATAAGGCTATTGGTTCTCTTAGTAGTAAACTCAATACTTTATCCCACGATGCATATAACCATGAATGTGTTTCAATGGGAAAAAGTAATAATGGTACACCAATTGAGATAAATAGAGCAGTAGCAGAGGCCAAGCTGAAAATTTCTATAAGTGCTATAGACCCACACCATGCGGCAGGCTATTCTGGTGGCGGGAAAAATGTAATGCCAGGTGTATCTAGTAGGGATTCTATACTTGCTCATCACAAACAAATGTTAAGTCCAGGCGTAGCTATAGGGGCATTGTCTGGAAATCCTTTTCGTGAAGACATCGAGGAAATAGCATCAAAAGTTGGTATTAATTTCATATTTAATGTTATTCTTACTGAAGATAGAAAAATATCAAGAGCATTTTGTGGGGATGTTATTAAAGCACATCATGCAGGGGCTAAAGTATGCGAAGAACTTGTATCTTTACAACTTCAGGAGCTGGCAGACATAGTAATTGTATCTCCAGGCGGCTCTCCTAAAGATAAAGAGTTCTGGCAAACTGAAGGAAAAGCCTTAACGCGTATTCGCGATGTTATTAAACCAGGTGGTGTTGTAATTCTAGTCTCTGAATGCCCAGAGGGAGTAGGGCAAGAAGAATTTAAAAAATATATAGATAAGTATTTAATTAATGGTGATTTTGACGCAGCACTTGAAACTATAAAAGATATGCCTTTTACTGTTGCAACAAATAAGATTGCCAGGCTAGCTAAACTATTACAAAACAATACTTTATTTTTTGTTACCTCTGAGGCTATGAGAAATGTATTTCCTAATTCACCTTTCCAATTCTTCGCTTCATTGCAAGAAGCATTAGATAAAGCTTTAGAAAGAAAGGGTAACTCAGCAAAAGTTTTGGTAGTTCCAGTTGGCCCTGGAATTCTATTGAAGCCTCCGAAAAAATAAAAACTATAAGCATTTAATTAGGGTTTTAGCCCCATCCTTGGATGGGGCCCCGCACTAATAATTGATATGTCGAAAAAATTGACAATACCCTTGTACAATAGGGTGGAATAAATCTAAAATAAGTTTTCCCGTAACCTAATATAAAAGGACTATTCGATGCAGTTGTTGGCGGGCTCTCCATTTTGCGGGCTTTTAACTGATTATCCTTTACTACGAGAATTTACTTCTTCAACTAAAGTTAGTTCAACCTTTGACAGTAAACTAAAGGGGTGATTTTATGTTTGTCAATCTTCCTTACGGCAAAGGACAGTTGAGTTTTAAGATCCCTAAGAAAAACTTTATGGAGAATTGATTCTTAAGACATATCCGGCAATGTCGAATAAAAGGATGCTATAGTAGAAGCATTAAGTAATCCGATAGGTAGTCTACCCTTACGGCACAAAGTAAAGGCAGGACAAAGAGTAGTGATAATCTCAACTGATATTACACGCTTTCTACATGAGAACTTTATTCTTCCTTCCTTTTTTAGTTAAAGAATTAAATGAGGCTGGGATACAGATGAAGATATCACAATAGTTATTGCAACTGGAACACATCGGCCTAATACAAAAGATGAATGTATAGAAATGTATGGTGAAGAGATTGTAGGAAGAATCAAAATTGCAAACTCCTCCGCTTATGACAAAGAATCACTAAAGTTTGTTGGTTTTACACCTATTAGAGGAATACCTGTGGAAGCAAATAAGATTGTAGCAGATGCAGATATCAGGATTTCTACTGGAGTAATTAAGCCCACCTTTTTGCTGGTTATAGTGGAGGGGTCAAAAGTTTGGCAGTGGGTGTAGCGGGAATAAACACCATTGCTGCAACCCATAATTCCGAGATATTAGATCATCTTAAAACTAGACTAGGTGTTATTTAGGGAAATATATTTCGGCAATTTTTGGAGGAAGCTGCAGCTAAAGTTGGCTTAGATTTTATTGTAAATGTTGTTATGAATGAGAATAAAGAGATCTTAAAAGTAGTGGCCGGGGATCCTGTGAAAGCTCATACAGCAGGAGTTGAATTTGCAAGAAAGGTTTATGAGGTTGAAGTAGAGCAACAGGAAGATATTGTAATTGCTGCTCAGGGTGTCCTAAAAACAGGGATCTATACCAGGCAACAGGGCGGTAAATACAAGCATTTATGGTCCTAAGCCGTTAGTTAAACCTGGAGGAATATTGATAATCCCGTCGCCTGTCAGGATGGGATAGGGCATGAAAACTATCATAGCTGGATGAAAACGGTTTAAGTCCTGAGGAGGCTTTAGAAAAAGCTAGAAAAGAAGGTTTTGCACCTGGTGAGCATAAGGTATTTGTTTTGGCTGGAATCATTAAGTATGCGGAACTAATGATGGTTGGATCCAATATTTCTCTATCCATTTTGAACGAGCTTTTGTTTTTACATGCAGATAAAATGGAAAATGCTTTGAGTTATGCTTTTGAACGGTTAGGTCAAGATGCTAAAGTTTTGGTGCTTCCTTATGGTATGATAACAATTCCAATAGTAGTAGGGTAAGTAAAGAGATATTATGACATGAGGACTAAAACAAAAAGTTTAGAGGAGGGCTGTTGAGTGGGCAAATTTGTGATAGATATTAATAAAAAGTGGTGTAAAGGTTGTAGTATATGTGTGGATTTTTGTCCCAAAAATGTTTTATTTATAAATGACGAGAATAAAGGGGCAGTTGGCAATATTGAAAATTGCACTGGATGTATGATGTGTGAGTATAGATGCCCTGATTATGCTATTAGAGTGGAGGCGAATTAATCGTGAGTAAACAACAGGTAAGATTAATGCAGGGAAATGAAGCATGTGCCGAAGCTGCAATTGCAGCTGGAGCCGGATTTTTTGCAGGTTATCCTATTACACCTGCTACAGAAATTGCTGAAAAATTAGCAAGGTTAATGCCTGAAAATGATGGAACTTTTATTCAGATGGAAGATGAAATTGCCAGTATGGCTGCAGTAATAGGTGCGTCAATTGGAGGTATTAAGAGTATGACTGCCACAAGTGGTCCTGGTTTTACTCTTAAACAAGAAAACTTAGGCTATGCTGCGATGATAGAAATTCCTTGCGTTGTAGTGAACGTACAAAGGGGGGGACCTAGTACAGGTTTACCAACTTTGCCTGCACAAATGGATGTGATGCAAGCTAGATGGGGAACTCATGGAGACCATCCCATTGTTGTTCTTACACCCTCTACTGTTTATGAATATTACATGTTAACAATCAAGGCTTTTAATTTTGCAGAAATGTTAAGAACTCCAGTTATTATTCTGTCTGATGCCATTGTAGGACATTTGCGTGAAAAAGTAGTTCTTCCAGATACATCTGAAATAACTATTATAAATAGAAAAGAAACTACTGTGCCACCTAATGAATTTTTACCGTTTAAGGCAGATGAAGATGGTGTGCCGCCTTTTGCCAATTACGGCAAAGGCTATAGATATCATATGACTAGTAACAATCATGATGAATCTGGAGCACCTGCAACTAATAATCATCAAGTAGCGGATGCTCTACTACGAAGGCTCCATGAAAAGGTTGAGAGTAGACGCTCCGAAATTATTATTGTTGATGAAATAATGATGGATGATGCTGAAGTTGCAGTTTTTGCTTATGGTTGTACGGCTAGGTCTGCCTATAGTGCTGTAGAAATAGCTAGAGAAAAGGGGATCAAATTAGGATTAATTAAAACCCAGACCTTATGGCCATTTCCTAATGAAGTAATTAAAAAATATGCTAGTCAGGTAAAGGCAATAATTGTTCCTGAAATGAATATGGGCCAAATAGTTGGAGAACTAGAAAGAATTGCTTGCAAGGATACGGAAGTCATACCCTTGAACAAGTTTGACGGAAGAATGATAACACCAGATGAGATTATTAGTATTGTAAAAGAGGTGATATAAATGGCTGTACATACTCAAGATTTTCTCAGACTAGATAAAATGCCCCATATTTGGTGTCCAGGTTGTGGTACAGGAATCGTTGACGGTGCTTTAGTAAGAGCCATTGGTAATTTAGGCTATGATCGGGATAACGTTATGGTAATTACCGGTATTGGTTGTTCCGCAAGGTCAAATGCGATTATTGATTTTAATACTTTCCAAACTACCCATGGTAGAGCATTGAGTTTTGCCACAGGTTTTAAACTGGCTAGACCCGAAATGAAAGTAATAGTAATTACTGGAGATGGTGACGGGTCTGGGATAGGAGGAAATCATCTAATACATACCGCCAGGAGAAATATGGATATTACAACAATTTTAATTAATAACAGTATTTATGGAATGACAGGGGGGCAATATTCTCCTTTAACACCGTCTGGTAGTTATGCTACAACAGCTCCCTTTGGTACAATTGAAGATACCTTTGATGTATGTAAGCTGGTGGAAGCCGCAGGAGCTACTTATGTTGCAAGATCTACGGCTTACCATGTCACATTACTGGAAAAATTAATAACAAAAGCTTTGGCGCATCGTGGTTTTTCTTTTGTAGAGGCTATATCCCAATGTCCTGTTGGCTATGGAAGACGAAATAAAATGAAAACACCGACAGAGATGTTAAATTGGCAAAAAGAGCATGCCGTAAGTATTAAAACTGCATCTCAATACTCAGAGGAGCAATTGGCCGGTAAATTCCTCATTGGAGAATTTGTTGTTAAAGAAAAGCCTGAATATATTGAAAAGTATAATATAGTAAAAAAAGAAGCACAGAACAGGGGTGAATTTTAGTGGAAAGATATGAAATTGTTCTAAGTGGCTTTGGTGGGCAGGGTATTATTCTAGGTGGAATCATACTGGCTGAAGCGGCCGCAATTTATGATGATAAAAATGCCACCCATAATCAATCATATGGTCCCGAAGCTAGGGGAGGAGCATGTAAATCTGAAGTAATAGTCAGCAATAAGACAATCCATTATCCCGAAATTCATGAGCCCGATATTCTTGTAGCTTTAACAAAAGAAGCAGCCAAAAAGTTTTCTCATAATTTAAAGCAAGATAGCATAGTACTAATTGACTCAAGCGTTGGAGACGTGGAAGTGGAACAATCGGTAAAGGTGTATTCTTTACCAATTATTGAAACTGCAGTCAAAGAATTGAGAAGTGAACTGGTAACTAACATGATTACTTTAGGTGCATTAGTCCAACTTACAAACATAGTTAGTAAAGATGCATTAGAAAGAGCAATGCTTTCTAGAGTTCCAAAGGGTACTAGGGAGCTTAATAGGAATGCCTTATTGAAAGGATTTGAACTGGGGAAGATGGTGATTTGAGATGAAATTACTTGAATATCAAGGCAAAAAGGTTTTAGAAAGCTGGAATATTCCAGTTCCAAGGGGAATTGCAGTAAAGGATAGACTGGAAGCGGAAAAAGTCTTCGAAAAATTAAGTAATAAAGCAGTGATAAAGATACAAGTCCCGGTAGGTGGAAGGGGTAAAGCTGGTGGGGTTAAGATATTAAAGAAAAAAGAGGAAATTAATGATTTCTTTGATAAATGGCAAGGTAAATATTTTAAAGAATTTCCCGTTAATGAATTTTTAGTTGAAGAAATATTAAATGTCAAAGAAGAAATGTACATAAGTGTAACTCTAAATCCTAGATTAGGTAGTCTTGTTTTCATCTTTAGCCGTCAAGGCGGAATGGAAATTGAGGAAGTAGCCGAAAAAAGTCCTGAACAAGTTCTATGGCTTAACCTAAACCCGTTACTTGATTATAGAGAATTTTATTTCCGTAGGGAGTTACGCAAATTTGGTTTGCGGGGTAAAGAATTAACGAAATTGGCAAATCTTGCGCAAACATTATACAAGAACTTTATTAAACATGATTTAATACTAGTAGAAATTAACCCTTTGGTGGTAGTGGATAATGGGGAAATTATAGCTGCTGATAGTAAAATTGAAATTGATGATAGTGGATTGTTTAGGCAAAAGTTTTTTCAGAACTTTAAAGACTCTATATATAAAAATGAGGCTGAAAAGGAAGCTGAAGAAGTTGGTGTTACCTATGTAAAACTAGATGGTGATATTGGGATAATCGCCAGTGGTGCTGGTTTAGCTATGGAAACCATTGACTTAGTTAATGCTGCAGGGTTTAGGTCCGCTAATTTTTTAGAAACTGGTGGAGGAATTACGAAGGAATTAATTCATAAATCCTTACTTTTGGTAACTAGGGACGAAAAAGTAAAGGCAGTAATTATTAGTTTATATGGTGGTGTAAATCCATTGATTGAAGCTGCTAAGGGCCTAGTAAGTGGGAAAAAAAGTCTCGCGCGAGATATATTTATAGTTGCGAAAGCCCTAGGTAATCAACAAGAAGAGTGTTGGAGAATATTAGAAAATGCTGGAATCCCAATTATTAAGAACCATCATTCAGAGGATGTAGTAAAAATTTTAAAACAACAGCTGGAGGTGGTAAATCCATGAGTATTCTTCTTACAGATGATACCAGAGCAATTATCCAGGGTATAACAGGGCGAATTGGAAAAGTTCAAGCCATGTGGATGCAACAATATGGTACAAATATTGTTGCAGGTGTAACACCGGGAAATGGTAGTAGTGAAGTAGAAGGAATCCCTGTTTATGATGATGTTTCGGAAGCAGTAGAAAGACATGATGCAAATGCCACGGTAATATTTGTACCCGCTCTTTTTGCTAAAGAAGCAGTTTTAGAAGCTATTGATGCAGGAATTAAATTGGTAGTATGCGTACCTGAGCATATTCCTGTCAATGATACATTGGTTATGCGGGCTGAAGCCCAAGAAAAGGGTGTAGCTCTTCTGGGGCCAAATACACCGGGAATTATTAGTCCAGGTATAGGAAAATTGGGTATAATGCCGGGAAATATGTTTAAAAAAGGTCGGATAGGTCTTATATCGAGAAGCGGAACCCTATCTTATGAGGTAGCTGGTTATATTAATGAAGTCGGTTATGGCCAAAGTACTATGATTGGTATTGGGGGAGACCCGGTTCGGGGAACTGATGTATCAGTTTTATTAAACATGTTTGATAAGGACTCTGAAACTGATATGGTTGTCTTGGTTGGAGAAATCGGGGGAAACTTCGAAGAAGATGCAGCCGCTTATGCCAAAAATATGAAAAAACCAGTGATTGCTTTTATCGCCGGAAAAAATGCCCCTGCAGGCAAAAGGATGGGTCATGCAGGCGCTATTATTACTGGTAATCAGGGAACCGTTGAATCAAAGGTAAAAGCATTTCAGGAAGCGGGAGTTATTGTAGCCGAACATATTTCAGAAATACCAGATTTTATAAATAGTCTTTATATCAAACAAAAAAATAGAGGGTGAATAAGCTGAAAAAAGTTTTACTTGTCCAGGAAATCCACACCATCTGGAAGGTTTACCCTGTTTGACTTTCATCTTGCAGGAGGAATTCCTGCTGTGGTAAAAGAACTTGGTTGTGAATATCTGAATTTAGAATTATCAACAGTGAATGGATTTGAGCTGGGAGCGGATTATACATAAAGTATTAGCAACGAATAATCAAGTAATTAAGAGTACCAAGGAGGTCTGTTCATAGGGAGGGGAGTTTGGCAATCCTTAAAGGGAGCTTGGCTCCTGAAGGAGCAGTCGGCGGTAGATGGTAGAATGCTTAAGCATACAGGTCCTGCGCGTGTTTTTAATTCACAAGAGGATGCGGTTGAAGCTATATTATCAAATCAAATAAAAAAAGGGGATGTCATTGTAATCAGGTATGAAGGCCCCAAAGGAGGGCAGGGGATGCGTGAAATGTTAGCAGCCACTATCAGTGTTGGTTGGGTCAGGATTAGGTGAAAGTACGGCTCTAGTTACAGATGGACGTTTAACTAGAGGACCTTGTATAGGTCATGTTTCTCCAGAAGCGGCTGTGGGTGGTCCAATTGCTTATGTCCAAGAAGGTGACCCTATTACTATAGATTTACCCAATAGAAAACTTGAAATTAATGTTCCGGATGATGAGTTAAGAAACAGGCATTTTGTACAGCCAACAAAAATAAACGAAATCAATAGTAGTATCTGAGGAGATATAGTAGATTAGTAGACTCTGTATGGAAAGGCGCTATTTTGAGATGAAGTAATTAGGTATAGTTTAAAATAGAAATTTTAAAAAGAATTGAAAGAAGATACATTATCACCTTATAATTATATAAATGGGATAGTGTTGGATGTATATAATTGGAGGGAATAGTGGGTGTTAATTAAACGTAATAAGCTTTATGAAGAGGTTGTCGAGAAAATTATTGAAATGATAAAGATTAAGGAGATTACTGAAGGAGAAAAATTACCTACGGAAAAAGAATTAGCCGCCATGTTTGGTGTCAGTAGAATGGCCATTAGAGAAGCCCTTTCCGCTTTACAATCATCTGGTGTAGTTGAAGTGAAGCATGGTTCCGGCACGTATTTGAAAGATGTTAATGATGAGGTACTTATTAAACCTATAACTAGAGATTTAATTTCTCAAAAGGATAACCTATTAGAACTATTAGAACTCCGTAGAGGATTGGATACGGAGGCCGTTAGTTTAGCTGCTTATAGGGCCTTAAATGAACATATAGTGAGACTAGAGGACGAATTTGAATCAACAAAAAAAGCAGTTTATGAAGGTAAAATGGCAGTTGATGAGGATTTTAATTTTCACTTTACAATTGCACAGGCAACACAAAATCAGACATTTATTAAAGTTTATAACACTATTGCTAATAGTTATTATGAAGGATTCCGGTCAATCCACGAAATATTACAACAAAGGCTTGGTCCAAGAATTGTAATTATCAACGAACACGAAGAAATATTAAAGTATATTAAGGAGAGAGAGCCGGAATTAGCTCGGGTAGCCATGAGAAAACATCTTGATTGTGCTTACTCTAGGCTAATGCAAAATTTATAGAGTGTTATTATATTTAATTAGATATTAGGTGAATCTAGTTGACTTATCCAGGGACTGCACCACTAAAACTCCCACTTTAAAAGTGGGAGTTTTAGTGGCGGTTAGTCATCGGTTAAAAGGAATGAAATTAGAATTTGGGGTGAAAATTTTGAACTTACCAAAGATTATAAAGATTAAACAGCATTTACCCAGAACCAAGGTAGAAAACCCTGTATTTGAGGTTGTTAAGGAATTAAAGAAATTTAAATGTTGAAGAGAAATTTAAAAATAATGTTATAGCCATAACGGGTGGCAGTAGAGGTATTTCTAATATCAGTCTTATCGGTAAAGAAATAGCTCGCTACATAAAAGAAAAAGGAGGTCGGCCAATTATTATTTCCGCCATGGGTAGCCATGGCGGTGGGACAACGAGAAATTTTAGCACACCTAGGTGTTACTGAAGAAAAAATGGAGTATCCGGTATTTGCATCATCTGAGGTTTTGGTTTTAGGCAAAAAAACCACCCACGGGATTAATGTATATTGTGCAAGAGAGGTCGTGGAGGCGGATGGTTTGATAGTTATAAATAGAGTGAAAGCACATACCGCCTTTCGTGCACCTAAAGAATCAGGGCTTCTCAAAATGATGGGAATAGGACTTGGAAGAGCTTCTGGAGCAGATGCCATCCATTCTCGAGGTACTGAAGAAATAGGTGATATTATTATCTTAGAACTGTCACGAGTAGTTCGGGAAAAGGTAAATGTTATAGCGGGTTTGGCTATAATAGAAAATGGCTATGAGGGAACAACTGTAATTGAGGAGCTTTTGCCTACAGAATTTGAAGAGGCAGAAGAAAGACTACTTAAGTATTCTAAAGAATTAATGCCGAGGATTCCTTTTGAGGAATTAGACCTATTACTAATTGATGAGATGGGTAAAAACTATAGCGACACCGGAGTGGATAGTAATGTTATCGGGAGATGGCGTATTCATGATGTTCCGGAACCGGGAAAACCTATTATTAAAGGATTGCAATTTTTTAGATCTAACTGATGCATCCCATGGAAATGCTAACGGAATTGGTTTAGCGGATTTTACTACTAAAAGATTGGTAAGAAAGATTGATTATAATGCTACTTATTTGAATTGTTTGACAACTGGCTTTGCTTTGAGGGGAATGATTCCTGTTGCCTTAGAATCGGATAAGGAAGTAATTAATACAGCTCTCAAAACTTTGCATTTTTCTAGTCCTGAAAAAGCTGAGATTGCTGGATTAAAAATACTCTTTTCTTGGAAGAAATGTATTGCTCGGAAAACTTGCTGCCTATAGTAAAGGCTAATCCTAATTTAGAGTTTATCGAAAATTTGCATGATTTTGTCTTTGATAACTGTGATAACCTCATAAGGAGCTAAGGTAAATGGATAAAACCATTCTCAATAAGTTAAAGAAGATAGTTGGTCCAAAAAATGTCTTAACTGAGTATGAAGAGAGAATTTGTTATTCCTATGATGGTTCTTTCCTGAGGGGTATACCCCGGCTCTTGCCGGTGGGGATTTCGAAACCGGTAAATTCCTAGCTAAAAAAATCTTAAACAATTTTCTAAGTTAGATTTAGATTATATTGTTTTTGACTGTGCTACATGTTTATCTGCATGGCTTGATTATTCAGATCTATTGGAAAGTGAGGAAGCTTTACGTCTTTCAAAGAAGCTGATGGATATTAATAGTTTTTTAGTTGGGGTACTGGATATTAAATTTAAACCGAAGGATTTAGGTATTAAAGTAACATACCATGACCCATGTCATCTAAAAAGAATACCTGGAGGGAAAACAAGTCCGCGTGAAATTTTAAAGCGGCTTAGTCCTAGCTATGAATTTATTGAAATGGATTTAGCTGATAGGTGTTGTGGTTCTGCGGGTTCTTTTAATCTAACACATCATAAAATTTGCCAGGGGTTGTAGAACCAAAGATAAGATCTATTCAAAGATATTCAGGTACAGGTAGTGGCTTCCTCATGTCCGTCGTGCATTATGCAGTTAGAACACAGTTTGCAAAAAGAGGAATGAAAATTAAAGTAAGGCATGTAGTAGAACTGGCTGCAGAGTGTTTGGGATGATTAAAACTCCTCCTCAATATTAGGCTGTTAACCGATTGGTTAGCGGTCTATTTTTTTGGGCTCTTTATAATATGTCGCATGTGGTTTAGGGGAAAAAGAAAAATTTGAATTTTTTAATATATAAGGAGGAATTTCTGATATTTTATAGTATATATTTTATAGTATATATTTTATAAAATATAATTTATATAATATAATTAATTTTTGAAAGAGGGATAATATTGAATCATAAAAACACTATGAAACCAGAAATAGGTAGAAAGACTTTATCTAATCAGGTTTATGACTATTTAAAACAAGCAATTATTTTCCAGGAAATACCACAGGTGAAAATTGGGACAAAATTAAATGAATCGGAATTAGCCTCTCTTTTGGGTGTAAGTTTAACTCCTTTACGTGAAGCATTGAATATGCTTAGAAAGGAAGGTTTTGTTGTAGGAAATTCATTTCAGGGATCAACTGTAATTAACTTTTCCCTTGAGGATATTGAAAATATTTTTGAATTACGAGAAATTCTTGAACTTGCTGTTATTAGACAGGCATACAAAAATTTTGGTGAGGAAGATTATCTATATCTTGAGCAAATCTTGTCAGAGTATGAGCAAGCCTATTATGAATTAGATTTCAAGCAGATATCTGCTATTAACCAGCAATTTCATAATTATTTAGCTGAGAAATCATCAAACAAATGGCTTAAAAATACATTAGATAGTATTGTTGAGTATTTAATATTAGTTAGAGCACCTTTGATGAAAAAAAGAAAAGAAAGCAAGGAATTTGATACAAGGAGGGCTGTAACTGAACATAAAGAAATAGTCAGTTCTCTTAAGGGAAAGGACTTGAAAAAAGCGGAAGATGCCATGAAGAGGCATATAAACCGTTTAAAGCAAGAAATTATTAATTTTAATAAAGAAAACAATAAATAAGGGAGGCAATTAAAATGATTAATGGTAAAGGCAAGTTGGCTTGGGAGGGTATTATTATTGACCCTTATAAAGGAAGGGTTACGGAAAAGCCTAGACAAGAGGGAAAAACAATAATATCTGATCTGGGTTACGGATTGGGGGAAGTTAAAGAATTTCTAGAAAACTGCGGTCAATATATTGATAGGGCAAAATTGGCTTTTGGAACAACAGTGATTTACTCTGAAGATTATTTAACCGAAAAAATAAAGTTGTATAGATCCGCTGATATTAATGTCAATCCAGGTGGGACATGTGCAGAGATTGCAATTTATCAGGGAGTATTTGATGCATTTTTACTTAAAGCGAAGGAGTTTGGCTTTACAACAATTGAAATATCTGATGGAACAATAAAGATGGATGATGAAGTTAGGGCGTCGGTAATAACTAAAGCTCTTGAGGCCGGTTTTGAGGTTATCTCTGAAGTTGGAAAGAAAAATTTATCAGAACAACTTCAGATACAAGAAGCAATTAGACAAATTAAAAGGGATTTGGAATTAGGAGTTTCCACTGTTACAGTTGAATCTAGAGGATCTGCAAAAGGTGTAGGTATTTTTGATAAAGACGGGAAAGTAAAGGCAGATGATATAGAGACAATACTAGATGCAGGAATTGATCCAAAAAAGCTTACTTGGGAAGCACCAACTAAAGATGGACAAGAATTTTTTATAACTTATTTTGACAATAATGTTAATTTGGCTAATGTTAGATATTTTGAAGTTATTGCTTTAGAGGGATTACGTCGTGGGTTGCGAGGAGATACTCTACATAGAGTAGTTAATAGTTTGCTTTAGGTTTACGTTGTTTAACTGACTCTAACGGGGAAGGTGGGATAAAATATGAGGATTAAAATGCTAGAGCTTATAGAAGGCGCCAAGAAAGCTCAAGGGCTAACAGTAATTATTGATGTTTTTCGTGCCTTCTCCGTAGCGTGTTATATTATCAATAATGGAGCTAGATATATAATTCCTGTTGGAGATATAAATATTGCATATGATCTAAAGAAAGCTAACTCTGACTTTGTTCTTATAGGTGAAAGGCAAGGGAAGAAACAACCAGGTTTTGACTATGGAAATTCTCCTGCGGAAATAGAGAGTGTAAGCTTTATCGGCAAGTCAATTATTCAGACCACAGGTGCTGGTACACAGGGAATAGTAAACGCACATAATGCTGATGAAATTATTACAGGGAGCTTTGTCAATGCTCAAGCTATAATAGATTATATAAAGTTTAAAAAGCCTGAAATTATATCACTTGTCTGCATGGGCAACGCAGGAGTCGTCAGTAGTAGCGAGGATACCCTGTGTGCTGAGTATATCGAGAGTGGTTTAGAAAATAGACAAATGGATTTTAATAATATTGTCAAGTATTTAGAGAGATATGAAAGCTCACAGAAGTTTTTTAACCACGAAACGCATTGGGCTCCAGAGAAGGATTTTAAGTTATGCTTAAGCTTAAATAGATTTGATTTTGTCCTAAGGGTTGAAAAGTTAGAAGATAAATTGATATTAAAGAAGGTTAATACTCCGATATAAATACTAACTAATTAAGTAAAGAGGAGTGTCGAAACATGTCCTATTTTCTGAATCTTCAAAACAATGGTATCCTCTATACCCAAACTAGAAAGTTTGTTGAGGCAAATATTTTAGTTTGTTCAAACTGTAGTGAATTGATTTATCCAGATATTTATATGGATCCTGAATTGCAAAAAAAACAGCCCCAAAAATGGCGTAGTGTTAATGGTTTAGGTGTAAGTAAAATAGTCGATTCATCTAAAAAACCTGATGCAAGGTTGTATGTTCTAAATGAAAACAGCTCAGAACTTAGGTTATTTTATGATGATGATGATTACATAATATCGGGTCCATTGCTTGAATTAGAGAAAAACCCATCGGATAGACGCTATACAATTTATGGCTGTGGCGGATTGCTAACGAAAATAATGGTCACTACTCTTGAAGTGCAACATGGGATTTGTAGTTTACATGCTACTAGTATGTATTCTGAAAGGGATAATCATTTACTCTTAGCCATAGGTGGGCCGGGTGCTGGAAAGACCATTATGTTATTGGAAGCTTGTTTAAGGAAAGGGTACAAGGTTTTAACGACTGAATACACTCATTTTAAAACAGAGGAAGATAAGGTTATCTTTTATAAAGGGTCTCTCTTTGACAATGTTAGGGCTGGAAATTTAATTTATGATTTTCCTGAATATGAGACTATATGGGGGAAAAAAATTATTAATAATACTAAAAACGTATGGAATACTAAGGTGGCGTTAGATTTCCAACCGCTACAAGTTGAAGAAGATAAAGTTATTAACCCTGAAGTCACTATTGTTTTTCCTAAAATTGAAAGTCAAAGGACAACGGCTGATATCCAAAACATATCTGCATATCAGACATTATTTCAGTTTTTCTTAAATGCTAGCGAACAAATTAATAGACCTAGATTGCTTTATGGAATGTTACCTTTTTCCTCATTTGATAATAAGGAAAGGGGTATTCAACGCCTTAAGTTAGTTCAGAATTTTCTTGATAAAGTCAATTTGCGCGGAGCCAAAACAATTTTTGCCGGTGTAAAAAACTCCTGGCCATTATAAAAGGATCGAGATTTGGAAACTTATAGACCATTAATGGAAGCGGCAAAAAGTGAAAACAAATAAGAACTCTTATTAGTAAAGAGCTACCAATCCCTCCTAGTAAGATATTAGGGCATGGTGGAAAAAATATTGTTGGGTTACATTAAGGAGGCAAAAATGAAACATACAAAAATACTTATTACAATAGGTCCTGCATCATTTCCGGAAGAAGTATTAACTGACTTAATATTAACTGGGATAAGTGGGTGTAGAATTAATTTCTCCCATACTAGTTTTGAAAAAGCGGAAGAAATTATATGGAAAATTCGTAATATTAGTAAGAAGCTAGATAGACCTATTTGTATAAGGCAAGATTTACAGGGTCCGAAAATAAGAATTGGAGAATTAAATCAAAACGAAATTATCTTAAAAAAAGACCAAATATTCAAACTTACTATGGAAAATATAATAGGTGATCAAGAACGTGCTAGTGTTGTTCAAAAAGAATTTATTGAAGCTTTAAAACCTGGAGCTACAGTAGTTATTGGTGATAATGATTTAAAAATTGAGGTTATTCATAAGGATGTTAATAGTGTTGATTGTAAAGTTGTTATAGGTGGAATACTCAAACCTAAAAAAGGAGTAAGTGCACCCGGTACTATAATTGATTTTAAGGGTCTAACTGCAAAGGATTTAAAGGATTTGGAGTTTGGCATAATGCAGCAGGTTGACTGTATTTCAATGTCCTTTGTTCAAAGTGCTCAGGATGTTGAACGATTAAAAGAGCTTATTAGGGCTAAGGGTAAGGATATCCCTGTAATTGCTAAAATTGAACAATATAATTCTTTAAAAAATTTAGATGAAATAATAAAGGCGGTAGATGGTATTAGTATTGCGAGAGGTGATTTAGCCGTAGAAAGGCCCTTGGAAGAATTAGGTTTAATACAAAAAGAGGTTATTAGGAGATGTAATTTAGCGGGTAAGTTTGTAATGGCAGGTTCAGGAATTTTGCAAAATCTGAGGAAAAATTTATGGCCTACTAGGGCGGAAGTAAATGATGTTACAGCTCTTATTTTTGAAGGTATAGATGCAATTTCTTTTTCTGACGAGACTGCCGTAGGAGATTATCCGGTGGAAAGTGTTCGAACTTTAGCAAATATTATTAAAAGCGTAGAAGATGTTATTTTAAACACTTCTGCTGCCCCAAATGATTTCTATAAAAATGTTAATGCTAATTTTAAATATGTTCCAGGGGATGAGTCGTTAGTTTTATGTACTGATACTTTGGATTCTGCTATAAAACTTGCTAAAATACGCTATACTGCTCCTCTGCTTGTGGGTACAAAATCCCAAAAAATTGCCAATTATCTTGCAAATTATTGGGGCGTTTTCCCAATATTTTGTCCAGAAGAGCTTAAAAGAGAAAAGATGCATGATTATACAATTGAGAAAGCTATTGAATTAAAAATTATTGATAAAAACACCCCTGTTATAAATATGAATAATTATTGAGGTGGACAAAATGAAACTAGTACTTCCTTATGGCAGGAATCAGGTAGAGGTAAATATTCCAGATAATAACTATTTATTTACTGCAAAGCCTTCCGGGCAGATAATACCTGCAGAAGATGAAGGAAAAGAAATTAGAGAAGCTTTAGCCAATCCTATTCATAGTGAACCCTTAAATAAAATTGCTGAAAAAGTTAAGGCCGATGAAAAGGTAGTAATTATTACTAGTGATTATACACGGCCTACACCTTCAAGGCGAATCATACCTTATATTTTAGAAGAATTGAAAAAGGGGGGGATTGACTCAAGTCAAGTTCAAATACTTTTTGCATCTGGCTTGCACCGAGTCATGACCCAAGAGGAAATGATAGATATTTTAGGTCAGGAACTAAGTAATAAAATAACAATGTCTTGTCATGATGCTTACAATGATGAATTTGTGTTTATGGGATTTTCAAAAAATAATACACCCATAGAAATAAACAAAATAGTTGCTGATGCAAAACTTAAGATATCTATAAGTACAATTGAACCTCATCACGCTGCCGGATGGTCCGGGGGTGGCAAAAATATTATACCTGGTGTAGCTAGTAAAGATACAATATTTGCCCATCATAAACAAATGTTAAGCCAAGGAGTAGGCATCGGCATTTTTGATGGCAATCCATTTCGTGAGGATATAGAGGATATTGCTATAAGCGTTAATGTGGATTTTATCTGTAATGTAATACTTAGTGAAGATAAAAGGATTTCAAAGGTTTTCTGTGGTGACGTTGTGAAGGCCCATAGAGAAGGTGCTAGGGTCTGTGAAAAATTAATATCTGTGGAGTTGCCACAATTAGCTGACATTATTATTGCTTCACCGGGAGGGGCTCCTCGTGATAATAATTTATGGCAAACGGAAGGTAAAGCTTTAACCCGTATTAAAGATGCAGTGAAACCAGGTGGTATCGTCATTATAGTTTCTGAATGTTCTGAGGGTGTTGGTCAGGATGAGTTTAAAAATGAAATCGAGACATATTTAGCAGAGGGTGATTTTGAGAGGGCCTTAGAAAAAATTAGAGAACTTTCTTTTAGTCCTTTAACAAATAAAATTGCCAGAATTGCTAAGTTATTGCAAAGGTGTAATCTGTATTTTGTTACATCGGATAATATGAAAAATATGTTTACCAAAGCACCCTTTTATTTCTTTTCAACTCCGCAAGAAGCTTTAGAAAGTGCTTTCCGGAATTTAGGCCCTGAATGTAAGGTCTTAGTTGTGCCGGAAACACCGTCCGTAGTACTAAAAGCACCTAAATTTATTTAAGCTAATTTTGTGAAAAAAGTAACTATTTCGTATATAAATTAAATTATAAAGCTTAAGGTAAAATTCATATCACAGATGTCAGAAATTTACTTCTAAGGGGGGATTAAATTATTTATTTTGTGATTCCGAGTAATCAATAAATGAAAATTAAAGGAGGTTATCAATATGAAATTGAAAAAATTGGGACTATGGTTATTAATTGTTATCCTCATGGTATCTTTAGTTGGATGTGGCACAGCAAATAAGCAGTCTGAACAAGCACAAAAGGAGCCCGAAAAGAAGGAAGAACCAAAATATCCTCAAAAGTCTATAAAAATTATTGTACCATATGCCCCTGGCGGTGGTACTGATGTAAATGCAAGAGTGATAGAAAAATATGCCCAAAAATATCTAGGTACTTCTGTAGCGATTATTAATAAACCAGGAGCAGGGGGAGCAACAGGTGCAATTGAATTAGCTAAAGCAGAGCCTGACGGCTATACAATTGGTTATACTAACCTACCTAACATGGTACAGTTAGCTCTTGCAGGTCAAGCAGATTTTACTATTGATAGCTTTGAACCGGTTGTAGGTCAGGTTATTGAAACAAAATACCTTGTTGTTAAAAAAGATAGCAAATTTCAAACAATTGATGAATTAATTGATTTTGCTAAAAATAATCCAGGCGAATTGATTGCAGCAAATAACGGACCTGCTAGTCATAATGAACTAGTATTAAAAGGCTTTGCAGCTTTTGCCGGTATTGAGTTAAATCATGTTCCTTTTGATGGAAGTGGTGCAGCAAAAACGGCAATTTTGGGTGGTCATGCACATATGGCCTCAATGACAGCTACAGAATTTGATGAACAATTTGAGCCTTTAGTAGTTTTCTCTAAAGAAAGGAGTAAAGAATTTCCTGATACGCCTACCACCTTTGAGAAGGGCTTAAACTTAGATATGTCTTCGAGACGTTGTCTTCAGGCTCCCAAAGGAACTGACAAACAAGTAGTAGATTACCTGGCAGCAAAATTTAATGAAATGTTTAATGATCCTGAATATATAAGTGACATGGAAAGGTCTGGTTCAACTCCAATATATTTAAGTCCCAAAGAAGTTAAAGAAGCAATAAGTTCAGACATGGAATTCTTAAAAGAGTTTGAGAAAAAGCTGGCTGTGAAATAGTTTTAAGAATAATATTGAGTAAATCTTCGGAGTTGAATTCCGAAGATTTACTCAATAAATTAAAAGGGGGATTTTATGTCCAGGGCAAAAATTGATGCTTTTATAGGGGTATTTCTTCTTTTGCTTTCATCCCTAATTTTTTTGTTTAGTCGATCTTTTCCACCTCGCTCACAGTTTTTTGTTAACTTACTGGTTTTTATCTTATTTATTTTAACTATCATTTACTTAATTCAGACTTTTTTTGTTATTAGGAAAATAAGCAATCAAGGAAATCAAGAAGATGAAATTGAACATATTAAAGAAAAAAAGTACAAACCAGTTTTTGTTACAATTTTTGGTATAGGGATATATATTCTAATACTTATACCAGTAGCTGGATTTATACCTGCCACAGTTATAATACTCTTTTCATTGATGTATTTATTAGGCATTCGCAGTAAATCATTTCTAATAGGAATAACACTATTTTTACCACTTATTCTTTTTTTAGTATTCCAAATTTTTCTAAGTATTCCTGTGCCTACTGGGTTATTTTATTAGCTATTAGCTTAAAGGAGGTTGATGGATTTTGTTACCTAATTTTAACCTTATTTTGGGTGGATTAATGAGTGCTTTAACTTTTCAAAATATATTTATTTGTTTCATTGGTAATTTAATAGGTATTTTATTTGGTGCTATGCCTGGACTTACCGGAAGCTTAGCAATTGCTGTACTGATTCCAGTTACCTTTGGTATGGATCCGATTAATGGATTATTATTAGTGGCTTCTGCTTACTGTGGAGCTATGTTTGGTGGTTCAATTTCTGCAATATTAATTAATACTCCAGGTACTGTTGCTGCAGCTGCAACCTGTCTCGATGGATACCCCATGGCTAAACAGGGAAGAGGTGGCGAGGCTTTAGGTATGGCAGCATATGCATCCTTTTTTGGTGGTATATTTAGTACTTTAGCACTTTTACTTTTTGGACCTCCTATTGCTAATTTAGCTTTAAAATTTGGGCCATCGGAATATTGTGCTTTGGGTTTAATGGGAATTGTAATAATTGTATCCATTTCTATGGATTCCCTAGTAAAGGGATTAATCTCAGGTGTAATAGGTTTATTGCTTGGAACTGTTGGGGCAGATCAAATTGTTGGTTTTGGTAGGTTTGCATTTGGTAGCACTTATTTACTTTCTGGAATTAATTTGCTGGCTGCCTTAATTGGCCTTTTTTCAGTTTCGCAAATAATTATCCTTGCTGAAGAAACAGGTGGACAAATTTTAGAAGTAAATAAGATTTCAGATAAAGTTCTTCTTAGTTTAAAACAATTAAAAGGTTCGTTATTGCCCATGCTTAGAGGCTCTATAATAGGTACTTTAATTGGTGCATTACCGGGGGCAGGTGCAACAATAGCTACTTTTTTATCTTACGATATAAATAAGAGATATTCTAAAAACCCTGAAAAATATGGAACAGGTTTCATTGAAGCAGTGGCTTCGTGTGAATCTGCTAATAATGGTGTAACAGGTGGAGCTTTTACAACAATGTTGACTTTAGGTATTCCTGGTAATGAAGCGACTGCTATCATGATGGGAGGATTAATGATTTTAGGATTAAGGCCAGGCCCTAGTTTTTTTGTGGAAGGGAGTAACATTGCATACGGGTTTATTATGGGTCTTTTGATTTGTAATTTAATAATGCTTTTACTCGGCCTTTCAGTATCTAAATATTTTGCAAAGTTAGTTAGATGTCCTAACAGTGTATTAGTAGCTTGTATAGCAGTTTTATGTGTAATAGGTACCTATGCCATTAATAATAGTATGTTGGATGTTTTAGTAATGTTTATAATGGGAATATTAGGTTATTTAATGAAAAAGGCCGGTTTTAGCCCTGTTCCTGTAGTCTTAGGAATGATTTTAGAGCCTATTATCGAAAGCAACCTTCATCGGTCATTACTAATATCTAAAGGGGGTTGGTCAATATTTGTTACCCGTCCGTTGACTCTGTTATTCTTATTAATAACAATTGTTGTAGTAGCACTTCCTTTTATAAAACAAAAGGGGAAATCAAGAAAAATTTGTGAAATGTAATATGCTGAAAAGTGTAAAAGGAAAATGGGGTTGAGGATAAGATGTCTCCTACGATATTAAAATTAGTATTAGCAATAATAGTAGGGGGATTTGGTGCTTTTGTTGCTGTAAAAGCTAAACTGCCTGCGGGTGTTTTTTTAGGACCAGTTATATTTGTGGGTACTTACAAAATATTCTCAGGTTTATTAATTGACAGGCCAGTATGGTTTAGAGTAGGTATACAGATTGCTATAGGAATAATACTTGGTTCAAATTTTTCTCAAGTGTGTCTGAAAATATTATATAAACTAATCAAGCCGGCGCTCACTGTGTGTTTTTTATGGCATTGGGAAGTGTGGGTATGGGGTTGTTATTTAACTTATTTTTGGGTGGGATGTCATTTCTGGAATTTTAAGTACAGCACCTGGTGGCTCTGCAGAAATGGTATTAATGGCTGAAAGTATGGGTCTAAGCACTGAAAAGATATTGATTTTGCAAATCTTAAGATTGCAGTTTGTTATGCTATTAATGCTTCCAATGTCAAAGAAGTTTCTGAAGTTTGAAAAACAACGGGGGAAAACATGATATGGTTATGGGACAATGGTTTATCGTTGTTTTTGTTGCAATTTTTACAGGGCTACTTTTTTACTATTTTAATATTCCTGCAGGTGCCATGCTAGGTTCTTTATTAGCAACAACAGTGATTGTGCAATTTAAATATAAAAATAAAACTGATATTCCGATTAATGTCAAACGTAGTGTTAGAGTTTTAATGGGTACTTTTGTTGGATTAGGAATGATAAGAGAGGGGCTTTATCAGATGCGGACATTATTTTGGCCTTTTGCCATAACAATTTTCTTAAATAAATTTTTTAAGTGGAAATTGACAGAGGCATTACTAAGTTCTATTCCTGCAGGATTATCAGAAGTTGGGATGAATGCAGAAGAATTAGAAACAGATCTGGTGATTGTTACTACTATGCATTTAGTTCGCTTAATAGGAATGATTATAATAATTCCTTTTATAGTAAAGTTGTTCTTGCCCCGAGTTAATTAATTTATAATTTATTACAGAGGTACTTGAAATTTTGGTTTTAGAAAAGTTAATTATCTTAATTGATTGTGAGGCTTTTATTATGAATCTTCCAATATTTTATTCTATTCAACAGTTATTTGAGAATAATGAAATAAGAGATGTAGTAGCGGAATTAGATAATGGTTTAGAAGAGATCAGGTTTAGGGATATGTTTGTTCTAGGAGAAAAAATTGCGATAACTGTAGGAAGTAGAGGAATTGATAACTTAGATATAATTATCAAAAACTTGGTTTGTAAACTTCAAGAAATAGGGGTATCACCGTTTATTGTACCTTCCATGGGGAGCCATGGAGGGGCTACTGCTGAGGGACAGGTGGAAGTACTTAAAAGTTTAGGTATTTCCCAGGAAAAAATAGGGGTACCTATAATTTCAAATATGGAAGTAGTTGAACTCGGGAAGACATCCAGCGGTGTTATGGTGTATATGGATAAAAACGCATTAAATGCCGATGGAGTTATAGTTGTTAATAGAGTAAAACCCCATACCCGATTTAAAGCAAGAAATGAAAGCGGTCTTATGAAAATGATTTCTGTAGGTCTAGGAAAGCATAAGGGTTGTATTGAAATACATAATCACGGGATATATCCTGCAATAGTTGAAGCTGCCCGCTTAGCTTTGGAAAAAGCGCCAATTAGATTGGGGATAGGGCTTGTAGAAAATGCTTATGATCGAACGGCAAAGCTTAGGGTTGTTCCTAGAGAAAATTTAGAGGTTGTTGATGCAGAACTTCTTGAAGATGCGAAAAAAATGATGCCGTCTTTACCGATGGACGATATTGATTTAATTGTAGTAAAAGAAATGGGAAAAGATATCAGCGGGACAGGTATGGATGTAAATGTTTTGGGGCGGGTAACCAGTCCCTATCTAAATGAAATTGATAAACCACGGATTAAGAGAATTGTTGCTATGGATATTACTTCTAACTCCCATGGAAATGCCCTTGGAATGGGTTTAGCAGATGTGGTTTCTCGCAGACTTGCTAATAAAATTGATTTTAATGCTACATATGCTAATGTTGTATCAGCAGGAGTGCTTGATAGGGGAAAAATGCCTGTGGTTATGGAAAGTGATCAAGAGGTAATTCAAGTAGCTCTACAGTCAATTGAGAGATTAAATCTCGAAAAGGCCAGAATAGTATTTGTGAGAAATACTCTTGAGTTGGGACATTTAACTGTCTCAGAAAGTATTTATAAAGAAGTCGTAGGGTTACCTAATATTAAATATAATGATGAACCCTTTAAAATAGAATTAGATGAACAGGGTAATTTAACAGAGGATTGGTGGAACAAAATATAGTATTTTATTATTAGGGGGAAATCATGGATACAATTTTGGGGTATAGACGCGCTGATGGTAGAGTAGGTGTCCGTTAATCATGTAGTTATTATTCCGACGGTGGTTTGTGCTTTACATGTTGCCAAAAGTATTGCAGGTAAGGTACCGGGTATTATTCATATTGCTAACTAATATGGCAGTGGTCAAATTGGAACAGATCTAGAACAAAGTTTTCGTACATTGTTAGGATTAGGTGCAAATGCAAATGTGGCAGCAGTTATTATTGTGGGTTTAGGCTGTGAGTCATTAAGGCCGAAAAAACTTTTCGAGGCCATATCAGAGGACGGAAAAACCTGTAGAAATGCTGTTAATTCAAGAATCAGGAGGAACTTCAGCTACTATACAAAAGGGTATCATAATTGCTGAAAAATTACTTAAGGAATCTTATAGAATAAAAGCTGAACTTATTCAGTGAGTAATATAATCTTTGGTCTGGAATGTGGAGGATCTGATACAACTTCGGGATTGGTTTCTAATCCCGTACTAGGCTGTGTTGTCGATTTAATTATCAAGGCAGGCGGAAGTGCTATTCTTTTGGAAACACCCGAAATGATAGGAGCTGGGCATATCCTAGCTAATAGATATAAAAATGAATTAATAGCCGAAAAAATTTTTTAGGCAGTAAAAGCTTTTGAGGAAAGAGCTAGCTTCGAAAATGGAAACTTGAGAGAAACCCAGCCGAGCCTAGGCAATAAGGCAGGGGGATTAACTACTTAGTTCGTGACCATCTGGGTCTAGCTTATGCAGTAATAATATCTGGTTTTTTGCAGGTGATATTCTTAGTAGCGGCTGGATTAGTTATAATCTATTATTTCAGAAAATTAGTTTTTCTTCCTACAAAAGCATTTGTACCAGCGGTGTTGTTTTTTACGGTTTTAGGAAGTCTAAACATTAAGAGGATTATATTTTGACGCAGTTTTGTTAAGTTATTCGGTCTCTTTGGGTATTTTCTTAAGCTTATTGATTTTCCTATTATTCCTATAGTTTTAGGAATAATAGGAATGATGGTGGATAATCAGTTTTTAAGAGCATATTTAATTTATAAAAATAATATTTTTGAGTTATTTACAAGGCCAATTTTTGATGCGCTTTTTGTAATAACTTTAGTATTCTTATTTATGCCTTTATTTAAGAAAATTAAAACTATTTATAATAAACCAATAAAAGTCCAACGGTAATATGTCAATACCCAACTGGAAATAAATTTTGAAATATTAGCGATATTAGACTGTTTTTCAGCATAAAAAGGTGCAGTTAATAGACCTACCAAATTGAGTTATAAAATATGGCAGTATATGGAATACCAACTGGGAATTATTTAACCGTTGGCGGTGTATAAAGCCGGTTGCTATGAAGCAGAGCATAGACAAGACGGACAAATTTTCTGGCAGTTAGTGCAAGTGCCCTCTTATGTGGAGTTTTTGGGGTTTGGCTGTATTTTAAATCATAGAGCGCTTTAACTCGTAATCGTGCATTCTCACTTTGTTAGTAGCTTCCATGATGTAATAACGCAAGTACCTGTTGCCGAATTTAATCAAATGTGTATGTGCAGCCGTAAAAGTGCCTGATAGATGCTTAGTCCAGGCAATATCCGCAAACTTAGTCAAAGCAGCATGATCATTGAAACGATGAATATCACCGATTTCTGCTACAATGCCGGCAGTGTAAACAGGCCTAATTCCTTTGATAGAAGTTAATGAAATAGATCCTGTAGCTTATGTTTTAGAACAAACCAAAGAAAAAGGAGCTGATTTTGTCTTCGAATGTGCCGGAGGTAGTGAAGCGGAGGGTTTTTTAGCAGGTTTTAAAACAATCCGCCAAGCATTTAAAATGGTAAAGGTAGAAGGGACAGTTGTACAAATTTCTCATCCTATGTTTGGGAAATCATTACAGTTAAATATTTCTTTAATGAAAGGAAAATGTGTAAATTATGTCTTTCCTAATCGTACGAGTCTGCGAACACTTCAGCATGCTATACATTTAGTATCTTCAAAGAAAGTTAATGTAAATTCCTTAATAAGTCACCGGATTAATGGTTTAGAAAATCTCCTTGAAGCATTTGAGATAACGACTAATAAGAAAAAATACCAAGCAACTAACCCAGCACAATTAACTATATAAAACCTCATTTAAATCAATGCAATTCTTCTACTATAGATAACCTATGGAAAGATAATTCTCCTGGGATGATAAATTAATAAACATGTTGTTAAGTTTTTGAACTAAAAGGAGCCATTTGTAGGCTCTTTTTTTTTGCCTTAAAGAAAGTATAAATTGTGCAACTAAGGCTTCTGTCGTCGCTAAAGGCTTGGCGTAAGCCAAGTTTCTTTATAGGGTTTTAGTAAAAAATGCAAAACTGAACGCAATTGTAAAACCTTCGAAGATGTTGGCATAAAAGTTGCAAGATATAATGATGTGTCTTTAATAACAACATGGAGGTAGTAGGATGACTTCGAAAAAAGTATTCAAAGTTGTATTGATGCATGGTCGCTGTAAAGAATGTGGCATATGTGTGGAATTTTGTCCTCAAAAAGTATTTCAACTAAATGAAAATAAACCTCAGGTAGCTGCAGAAGAATTGTGTACAGGATGTAGATTATGTGAATATCGCTGTCCTGATTTTGCCAGCACAATTAAGGAGGGAAACTAAAAAGTGGGTAGATATAAGTTCTTGCAAGGTAATGAAGCTTGCGTGGAAGGTGCTATCGCGGCGGGAGCAAGGTTTTTTGCTGGTTACCCCATTACCCCGTCATCCGAGATAGCTCAACAATCCTCCATTAAACTTCCTGCTATAGGAGGCTACTACATTCAAATGGAGGATGAGATTGCAAGTATGGCAGCGATTATTGGGGCATCCTTAACCGGAATGAAGTCTTTTACCGCAACTAGTGGCCCAGGTTTTTCTTTGATGCAGGAGAATTTAGGTGTCGCGATTATTGGTGAAGTTCCATGTGTCATTATGAATGTTTCTCGAGGAGGACCAAGTACAGGGTTAGCTACGAAACCAGCTCAAGGAGATGTAATGCAGGTAAGATGGGGTACTCATGGTGATCACTCAATTATTGTTTTGACGCCATCGTCAGCACAAGAGTGTTTTGATTTAACAATTGAAGCCTTCAATCTTTCCGAAAAATACAGAACTCCCGTTATTTTGTTAACAGATAAATCTGTAGGTCATCTAAGAGAAAAAGTTTACATACGAGGCAGTGATGAGATTCAAATAATTAATCGAAAAAAACCTGATGTCAAACCGGAAAATTATTTACCTTATAAAGCTGATTCAGATGGGATACCACCACTTGCTTGTTATGGTGAAGAGCATCTTTTAAAAGTTAATAGTTCAATGCATGGTGAAGATGGATTGACTAAATTGACTTCCGGTATATCAACGGCACTAAATATGCGTTTAATAAAGAAGATTGAGGATAATGTATCGGAAATAAGTGATGTTAGGACCTTTCAGGTAGATGATGCAGAAATTATGATTATTTCTTTTGGCATTTCGGCTAGGTCCTCAAGAAAAGCAGTTACAAAGGCCCGAGCTTTAGGTTTAAGAGTTGGTCTAATTCAAATATTAGGATTATGGCCTTTCCCTGCTGAGAAAATTAGAAATGTCTTAAAAAATTGTTCATATGTAGTTGTTGTAGAAATGAATATGGGACAGTTAGCATCAGAAGTTGAACAGGTTTTTAGAGACAAAACGATATATAGGGTAAATAAGTGTAGCGGAGAAGATATTGTTCCAAATGAGATAATCCCGATACTTGAGGAGGTGGCTTCAAGCTTATGAATATGACATATAGGGACTATTTACAAGAAGACATGTTTCCCCATATGTGGTGCAGCGGTTGCAGTCATGGGATAGTTTTAGGGTCTATTGCTAGGTCTTTGGCTACATTAAATATTCCACCAGCTAGAACTGTAGCAGTTTCAGGGATTGGGTGCTGGGGTAAATCAGATGAATACTTTAAAACCCATGCTTTACATGGAACTCACGGGAGAGCACTGGCTTTTTCCACAGGAATTAAAATAGCAAAACCTGAATTAACAGTACTTACTCTTATGGGAGATGGTGATAGTGTAACTATTGGTGGCAACCATTTTATACATGCAGCCCGCCGAAATATTGATGTTACAGCAATTGTAACAAATAATTTTAATTATGGAATGACAGGTGGACAATACTCAGCCAGTTCCCCTGAAGGAAGCTTTTCAGCAACTTCTCGCTTTGGGACAGCAGAGCCAGGTTTTGATATTTGTGAATTAGCAAGAGTAGCGGGAGCTACATTTGTAGCTAGAGCTACTCCTTATCACATTACATTAATGGATAAATTAATTACTCAGGCTATTGAACATAAAGGATTCTCTTTAGTAGAGATACAGTGCTGTTGTCCAACGTATTTTGCAAGGTATAATTACAAATTTTCTGCTGTAGAGATGATGTATCACTTTAAAGAAAAGGCTGTTAATATTGCAAAATATAATCAATTAAGTGAAGAAGAAAAGAAAAAACATGTTCCAATAGGAAAGCTTTATGAATCAAATGAGCCCGATTTCCATTCTAAGTATCTTCAATTACAAAAACGTGCTGAGCTAAAAAGTGACTGTTAGGGGGATAAATATGACAAAAAATTGGCAGGTTATTTTTGGAGGCGAGGGCGGACAAGGATTGGTAGTAGCAGGCGTAGTTCTAGGTGAGGCAGCTGTACTAGATGGAAAGAATGCTACTCAGACTGCATCTTATGGAATTGCTTCCCGTGGGGGATACGCAGAAGCTCAAGTCATTATCAGTGAAAGGGAAATTGAGTACCCCGGTGTCGAGGTGCCAGATGTAATCTTAGCTCTTACTCAAGATGCTATAGATAAATACTATAAGCATTTAGATGAAAAATCTTTAGTTTTATATGATAGTAGTACCATAACAGGCCCTTACTCGGGTAAGAGTCTGATAGGATTTCCAATGACCGAAGAAATAAGAAAATTAAAAAAGTTGGAAAATATCGATATTTCCATAAATGTTTTAGGATTAGGAGTACTAATTGAAGAAACAAAATTAATTAGCTTAAGTTCTTTAGAGAAGGTTCTAAAGAGTCGCTTTAAAAAAGGCTTTGATGTTAACTGGCGGGGTGTTCAAGCAGGTTCCGAACTAGTTAAAAGATACCATCTGATGCTAACTGAAATAAATAATACCTAAAATATGAAGGGAGGTGCCCGGTTTGAAACCGGGCAGGTTATGAAAAAACTTGTTATTGCTAGTGCAGTAAGAACAGCAGGAGGAAGCTTTGGAGGTAAGCTATCAGGCTTGGAAGCTCCGGAATTAGGTGCTCTGGTTGTTAATGAAGCAGTAAAAAGGGCAGAAATAAATCCTAATAGTGTTGACGAACTTATTTTCGGATGTGGCTGGCAAGCTGGCATCGGACCCAATGTGGCTAGGGTTTCAGCTGTTAATGGGGGATTACCTCATAAAACACCAGCCTATACTGTCAATCTTAGATGCGGTTCCAGTTTAAAAGCAACAGCTATAGGTGGAGCGACAATACTAAGTGGAGATGCAGACGTTATTGTAGTTGGTGGAACAGAGTCCTCTTCTAACGTCCCTTATATTTTAAAGGAGGCCCGTTGGGGACAAAGAATGGGTGATAAAAAGGTTTATGATTCACTTCACTATGATGGGTTTATGTGTAAATTAGCAGGAATGTTGATGGGTAACACCGCTGAACTCTTAGTAGAGAAGTACAATATCTCCAGGGAGGAACAGGATTATTTTGCACTGGAGAGTCATCAAAAAGCCTTAAAAGCCTTAGAAGAAGGAAAGTTCAAAGAGGAAATTTTGCCTGTTGAAGTAAAGATTGGCAAAACAACTGAAATATATGAGTATGAAGAAATCCCTAGGAAGAATGTGGATATTAATAAAATGGCAAAGCTGCCCCCCGTTTTTAAAAAAAATGGCTCTGTTACTGCTGGTAACAGTTGCTCCTTATGTGATGGTGCATCAGCAATGGTAATGATGTCAGATGAAAAAGCTAAAGAATTGGATGTAAAACCGATAGCAATAATACGGTCCTATGCAACAGCTGGGGTTGACCCTAAATACATGGGGATTGGTCCAGTAGAGGCAATTCCGATGGCTTTGAAAAAAGCAGGAATGACTCTTGATGATATCGACTTGATTGAGCTTAACGAAGCCTTTGCCGCCCAGTATCTTGCTGTGGAACGGGAGATGAAGTGGGATAGAAGCAAAGTGAATGTCCATGGTGGTGCTATTGCTTTGGGCCATCCTGTTGGAGCAACAGGTGTAAAAATTCTTACTACACTTTTATATGCATTAAAGACATATGACAAACAAGTGGGGTTAGCTAGTCTTTGTGTTGGTGGAGGACATGGCGTGGCCCTAATTGTGGAAAGAGTTAATTAATAAAAATATTCTTACTCTGAGGAGGGTAATTAAATGAATATTAGAAAAGTTTTAGTCTTAGGAGCAGGGACAATGGGTAGTGGTATTGCCCAGCTAGTAGCTCAAAACGATATTGTAGGGGTTTTAGTAGATACAAAAGAAGAAATTGCCCAAGGTGCGTTAAAACGAATTGAAAAGGGGTTAATGGCAAGAATTGGGAAAGGCAAGATATCTGAAAGCGAGGCCAAGGATATTTTATCAAGAATTCTTGTTGCCAATTCTATTGAAGTAGCTAAAGAATGTGATTTTATAATTGAAGCTGTTCTGGAAGATGTAAATTTAAAGAAAGAACTATTTATAAAGTTGGAAAATATTGTTACAAACGATGTTATATTAGCCACTAATACGACAGCATGTTCTATCTCAGAAATTGCCTCAGCAGTTAAAAATCCGGAGAGAGTTGTTGGTATGCATTTTTTCAATCCTCCTGTAATAATGAAATTAGTTGAGATTATGCCTGCTCTGCAGACTTCTCCGGAAACAATTGCTAAAGCACGTGCCTTTGCGGAATTACTCGGTAAAGAACCGGTGGTAACTGTAAAAGAAGGGATTGCTGGTATTGCATCAAGGGTATTGGCAGCACTACTAAATGAGGCCGTTTGGGTTTTGGATGAAGGTATTGGAACAGCAGCTGATATAGATAAATCAATGAAAATGGGTGCTAACCAGCCTATGGGCCCTCTTGAGTTAATTGACTTAATTGGAATTGATATTCATTTAGCTAAAACAGAAACATTATATAACAAATTGGGTGATCCAAGATATCGTCCATGTTATTTATTGAAGAAAATGGTTGCAGCTGGACTTTTAGGACGTAAGACTGGAAAAGGATTTTATGATTATAGTCAAAATCCACCGATACCAACAAAGCTGTAAGAGCAAAATATTTTTGGAGGCGAGTTTAATGAATTTTAATTTAACACAAGAACAAGAAGCGGTTAGAGGAATGGTTGAGGATTTTACTGCACGGGAGATAACTCCCTATGCTAGCGAGTGGGATAAAAAAGAAGAATTCCCATGGGAAACAGTAAAAAAAATGGGTGAGATGGGTATATTCGGAACTGCCCTTCCGGAACAATATGGAGGCAGTGGCCTTGATAATATTTCACATGCAATTGTAGCTGAAGAAATAGGTAGAGGTTGTTCATCCCTTAGAGGAGTATATTCTGTACAGATTTCGTTGGTTGCCAAAACTATTTTAGCTTTCGGTACGGAAGAACAGAGAGAAAAATATCTTCCTAGAATGGCTGCTGGTACCTTATTTGGATGTTTCGGATTGACAGAACCCAACTCAGGTAGTGATGCGGCTGCTATGACAACAACTGCAGTTGAAGATGGTGATTACTACATACTCAATGGGAGCAAGATGTGGATTACTAATGGTGGAGTTGCCGGTGTTGCCATAATTTTTGCTAAAACAGATAAAAATGCAGGCTCTAGGGGAATTACTGCTTTTTTAGTAGATCGGGATACCCCGGGTTTTTCTACCAGAGATATTCATGACAAGCTTGGTCTAAAAGCTTCCAACACAGCGGAAATTATCTTTGAAAATGTCAGGGTTCCAAAGTCCAGTATTTTAGGAAAGGTTGGCAAAGGCTTCAATATAGCTATGGCAACCCTAGATAATGGCCGTTTTACTGTTTCAGCAGGCTGTGTAGGTAGTGCTCAAGCTGCTTTAGACTATGCTAAAAAATATGCTAAAGAAAGGATACAATTTGGTAAACCTATAGCTGGCCATCAGCTAATTCAACAGCTTATTACCGATATGGCTGTAGATATTGAATGCGGCAGGTTACTGGTATACAAGGCAGGTCATGTCAAAAATATGGGTCAAAGATCAACTAAAGAAGTATCCATGGCCAAATACTACTGTGGTGAAATGGTTAATAGAGTAGCATACAAAGCTATACAGGTATTCGGGGGATACGGATTTGCAGCAGAGTATCCGGTAGAAAGGATTTATAGAGACGCTAGGATTAATACATTGTATGAAGGAACATCACAGATTCAGCAACTTATTATCGGTAACTCCGAACTTGGCGTACAGGCTTTTGTATAAACAAAACTACTAAAGCTTTTAATTGGAGGTGTGTGAATTGTTCGAATCTTTAATCTACGAAAAGGATGGTCTCATAGCCATAATTACTATAAATCGTCCTCAGGTAATGAATGCTCTCTCTAATGCTCTCGTTGAAGAGCTGGCTAAGGCATTTGATTTAATTGAGGAAGACCAAGAAATTAGAGTACTGATTATTACTGGCTCTGGTGAAAAAGCTTTTATGGCCGGAGCTGATATAAAGGAACTTGAAAAACGTGATTTTATTTTGGGTAGGCAGCAAACAAAAAGGCGTCAGGAAGTATTCAACAGAATCTCCGAAATGAAAATACCTGTAATTGCGGCCATCAATGGATTTGCATTAGGTGCAGGTTTGGAATTGGCTCTTTCTTGTACCTTGCGCATAGCCTGTGAAGAGGCACGTTTTGGTTCTCCAGAAGTAAACTTAGGAATTATCCCAGGGGACGGCGCTACCCAACGCCTGCCCCGTCTGGTTGGTTTTGGAAGGGCTATGGAAATAGTATTGATAGGTGAGCATATTGATGCTGAAGAAGCATATAGGATAGGACTTATTAATAAAAAGGTTTCCAGGGATGTGCTAATAGAAGCCTCAAAGAAGATGGCTTTGAAAATTGCCTCTAAGGCACCTCTGGCTATCCAGTGTACCAAAGAGGCGGTCAATCGCTCATTGGAGGTTGGGCTTTATGAAGGATTAGCCCATGAATCTTATCTTCATGCTTTTACATGTGCTTCTGAAGATAAGTGTGAAGGGGTTCTAGCGTTCTTAGAGAAAAGAAAACCAATATTCCAAGGAAAGTAATGGAATTTACTCAAAATTGGGAGGTTCTTTATGAAAATTGCCGTTTGTATAAAACAGACTTTTGATACTGAAGCTGTAATTTGCCTTAATAGTGAGGGTGCAATTGATAAAACAGGGGTAAAACTGATTCTTAATCCCTATGATGAATTCGCTGTTGAAGAAGCCTTACGTATTAAAGAAAAAAACGGTGGGGAAGTAATAGTATTTAGTGTAGGAGGAGAAGAACCTGTAGAAGCTATAAGGCAAGCTTTAGCAATGGGTGCTGACCGAGCGGTTTTAATACAGGATTCTGCTTTAGCTGGGTATGACCACTATGGTGTTGCTTTGGCCTTATCAAAAGCTATTGAGCAAGAGCAATGTGATATTATTTTATCTGGATGGGTTTCTATTGATGATGGTTCTGTTCAGGTGGCAGGAAGAATAGCTCAAATACTAGATTTACCGCAGATTACAGTTGTTACGAAAGTAATGGTTGAAGGAGGGAAAGTAATCTGTCAGCGAGAAGGAGATGGAATTGCTCACGTTGTAGAAAGTACATTACCCGTACTTATAACAGCTCAAAAGGGCTTAAATGAACCGAGATATCCTAATTTAAAAAGCATTTTACAAGCAAAGAAAAAACCAATCAAAACTGTAGCACTAATGGATTTGGGGTTACCCGCTGAACAGGTAGAAGCCAAAATAGAAAATATCGGTTACTCAATACCCGTTCCTCGTAAGGCGGGGAAAATTTTGGATGGAGAAGCGCAGGATACAGTAGGACAGTTAGTTAATTTGCTTCGTAATGAAGCAAAGGTTATTTAGAAAGGGGCCGGATAAAATGTCGGGAATATGGGTAATTGTGGAACAACAAAGCGGAATGTTGAAAAAAGTCACTTTTGAATTATTGGATCAGGGTAGAAGAATTGCCGAGGAATGGGGAGAAGAACTTAATACGATATTGTTAGGTGAAAGTATTTCTCAACATTCTGAAATATTAGGCTTACATGGTGCAGAAAAAGTTTATGTTGGTGATGCTCCTATTTTGGTGCAGTATAATACGGAAACCTATCTGGATGTTATAGGGGGGTTACTGGAAAAGGTTAAACCAAAGGTTGTATTATTGGGACATACGGCTATTGGTAAAGATTTAGGTCCTAGATTGGCTCAAAGATTAGCCGCAGGTCTAGTCGAAGACTGTGTGAATATAGAAATTGATGATAATCATATTGATTTTACAAGGCCAATTTATGCCGGAAAAGCCTTTAATAAGATACGTTCCTTAAGAACTAATAATGTTATAGCTACTTTAAGACCGAATGTATTTAACCGAAGCGATGGAAATCATCCAGGTGCAGGAATTGTCCTTAGTTTAGAAGTAAGCCAGGATAGAGAAAATCTAAGAACAATTATACTTGAAACAATTAAAAGAGTTACAGGAAAAAAAGAGTTAACCGAAGCGGATATTATTGTATCAGGGGGGCGGGGAATAAAAGGCCCAGAAAATTTCAAAATTCTTGAAGAACTAGCAGAAGCTATCGGGGCTGCCGTTGGTGCATCTAGAGCTGCAGTTGATGCCGGATGGCGGGAACAGCAGTATCAAGTAGGTCAGACAGGGAAAACTGTTTCACCTGCACTATATATTGCATGTGGCATTTCCGGGGCAATTCAACACTTAGCAGGCATGTCTTCATCTAAATATATTGTGGCGATTAATAAAGACCCTAATGCCAATATCTTTAAGGTTGCTGATTATGGAATCGTTGGTGATTTGTTTAATGTTGTACCTCTATTAACTGAAGAGTTTAAAAAAACAGCTCAAAATTAAAATGAGTTTTGAGAAAAAGAGGATGGATAACAGGTTATAGGAGGTAATAGACATGCCAACTAGAGAGATATACTGGAACATTTCTGGTCACATCTGGATGTACTTATTTATGGTAGTGTCGGTGGCAATATTTATTTTTGGTTTTTATTGTAGATACAGGTTATGGAGTTTAGGTCAAGCTGATAATCGGATTGATCAAATAGGGCAGCGTTTTGCAAATGTAATAAAGCATGGATTTGGACACAACCGTATACTTAGGGAAAGATTGCCTGGTGTAAACCACTTTTTTCTGTTTTGGGGATTTATAGTATTTGCTATTGGTACATTTATTGTGGCTTTAGATGCGGATTTAGGTACTTCCTTGTTTCAGGGGTGGCTTTATCTGGGATTATCACTTTTATTGGATATCGCAGGGCTACTAGGGATTATTGCGATTCTGGTGTTTTTATGGAGACGCTATATAGCTAGGCCAGAACGATTAGATAATAAACCAGAAGACTTGATTAGTTTACTTTTTATACTAGTTATTCTTATTACCGGCTTTTTGTTGGAAGGAATAAGAATAGTAGCTACAAATGATTCCTGGGCCTTATGGTCTCCAGTCGGCTTAACAGTAGGAAAAATAATATCCTTTGCTGATATTATGACCCTTCAGAAGGTTCATCTTTTTTCTTGGTGGCTTCATTTGCTACTGGTTTTTGGGTTTATCGCTTATTTGCCGTTTTCCAAAATGCTTCATATTTTTATTTCACCTCTTAATCAATTTTTTGCTTCGCTAAAACCGAAAGGGGCTTTAGAGCTTTTAGATATGGAGGATGAAGAAGCTGAAAGTTTTGGTATAGGAAAATTGCAGGATTTTACCTGGAAGCAGTTATTTGATGCTGATGCTTGTACCAGATGCGGTAGATGTCAGGATAATTGCCCCGCATATCTAAGTGGTAAGCCTTTATCACCAAAAGAGTTCACCCAAAATCTCAAACTGCATTTAGAGAGAAAAGGGAATGAGGTTATACGACAAAAGGGAACTGAAACTATTGGATCTGTAGAGTCTGCTGCCACATCTGATGAACTTAATTTAGCAGCGGAGGTCTTTGGTGAAGAAAGTATCTGGTCTTGTACCACTTGTGGTTCCTGCCAAGAGCAGTGTCCTGTGTTTGTAGAACATGTAGGTAAGATGATTGGACTTCGCAGGAATCTAGTTTTAATGGAAAGTTCCTTTCCACCTGAAATCCAAACAGTTTTTAAAAACTTGGAGAATAACGGCAACCCTTGGGGTACGGGATGGTCATCTCGGGCTAATTGGGCTAAAGAATTAAATATCAAGACTTTAGCTGAGGATAATTCCGTCGAATATTTATATTTTGTTGGGTGTGCAGGTGCTTTTGATGACCGCAATAAAAAAATAACAGCAGCAGTAGTAAACTTGCTTCAAAAAGCTGGGGTATCTTTTGGTATTTTAGGGGCTGGAGAAAAGTGTTGTGGGGATTCTGCCAGGAGGATTGGTAATGAATATCTTTACCAGATGCTGGCTATGGAGAATATTGAGAATATAGAAAAATATAATGTCAAAAAAATAATTACCCATTGTCCACACTGCTATAATGTGCTCAAAAACGAGTATCCACAATTGGGTGGTAATTATGAGGTAATTCATCATACAGAAATGATTTGGCAATTGATTTCTCAAAAGAAACTTATTATTAATAATCCTTTAGAAACGGTAGTAACTTATCATGATTCCTGTTATCTAGGAAGATATAATAATATCTTTTCACCTCCAAGATCTGTTCTTAAAAGTATTCCGGGCTTAAGGTTGGAGGAAATGAAGAAAAACATGGAAAATAGTTTCTGTTGTGGGGCTGGTGGTGGCAGGATGTGGATGGAAGAACACACTGGTGTCAGAATCAATGAGATGCGAACCGATAATGCGCTAGAGACAGGCGCAAATATAATAGGAAGCAATTGTCCATTCTGCTTGACAATGCTTGAAGATGGTGTTAAAGCTCGGGATAAAGTAGAAGAAGTAAAAGTTCTAGATATTGCCGAAATTATTAACATATCTTTGTAAAAGTTGTTATTTGGCTATATTGAGTATCGCTCTTTTTATTATATTTTACTAAACTTTCGCATCTAAATAAATACAGCTTGTTCGATTCTACGTAGTGTTTGTATTCCTTTAAGTATGGTCATTGATTTTTAAAATAATGAACTACTTAGTTTCTTTGTGCAACAGCCCTTTAAAATAAGAAGTAGTTTTCTTATGAGTGATATGGTAAGTATTCCTGTAACTGTCTACCGGGGAGGAACCAGTAAAGCTTTGGTTTTTCAACCGGAAAACTTGCCCGATGCCCCTGATGAAAGAGATAGAACAATACTTGCAGCATATGGCAGTCCGGATCCCAGGCAAATAGATGGAATGGGTGGTGCCGACTCATTGACAAGTAAGATGGCTATAATTGGAAAATCAGCTCGTCCTGGCATTGACGTAGACTATACTATACCTTTGGTCAGGTTAGCTTGTTTAATGCTACAGTTGATTATTCAGGCAATTACGGTAATATATCTTCAGTGGTAGGACCGTTCGCCATTGATGAAGGACTTGTGCAAGCAGTGGAGCCGTTTACTACGGTGCGTATATTTAATACCAATACGCAAAAAGTAATTGTAGCAGATGTACCTGTGGAAAAGGGCAAACCAAAAGTAGACGGCAATTTTTCAATCGATGGAGTTCCCGGGACAGGTGCCTGTATTGTGCTTAATTTCCTCGATTCAGTTGGTTCGGTGACAGGAAAATTTTTGCCTACCGGAAACGTAAAGGAAGTAATTGCCACGAGTCGTGGTAAGTTTACAGTTTCATTTATTGATTCAGCAAACCCGATAATTTTCGTGGGTGCGGAGGAGTTGGAATAAAGGGTGCTTCAATTTTGCCTTGATCAAAAAATAGATATATTTGAATAATCTAGAATTTATTTTTCTATGAGACGTACCGGGAGATAGCGCCTCATGGTTCCGACGGATGTGCGGAAGGTTTTCATGTTTGTGTTGATAAGTTTCCTTTGGGTAAAGATACTGGGTAGGTCAGCATCTTCTTAGAAACAAAAATTATAATTGCTAGAAAGATGCGGCTCTAATGGGACGGATAATATCCATAAAGACTATAAAAATAAAATATAATTTATAAATATTTTTGAAGTAAATTTGCTTTTTGCAGTGTCTAAATAATAGGGTGAGTTTAAATATCTGGTGCCTTGTGCCTGGATATTTTTTATATTGCTGTGGGCGATACGGTGTTGAAAGTATGCCTGGCGGGGATTGTAAAATGTACATGTTTCCTGTCGGGACGAATTAATATTAAGATGAAGAGAGGTGCAATGGTAAAATTAATCTTAAAATAAACATAAATTATCATGCTAATTTAGAAGGAGGGCTTCTGATGAAAAAAATTACTGTGTTTTCCCTTTTAATTTTATTGATCGCCGTTATTGCCGGCTGTTCCTCGAAAAGTGAGTCTGAAAAACAGCAGGAAAGTTATCCGACTAAGGCGATCCAATTCATAGTGCCTTATCAAGCAGGGGATAATTCGGACCTTAGTGCCAGGACTATGGCTGATAAAGTGAATTCAATATTAGCTCAACCTATGGTGGTTATTAACAAGCCCGGCGGCGGGGGCAGTATTGGGGCTGCAGATGTTGCCAAAGCGGCTCCCGATGGGTATCTGTTATTGAATGGTTCTTATGGCCTGGTAACGGCCAAGCCTTATATGGAGGATGTAGGTTATACATATGAAGATTTTAAACCTGTTGCCCAGTTTACGGAAATACCCCTTGCTCTGGCGGTTAGGAAGGATGCTCCGTATAATTCACTCCAGGAGTTTTTGGATTATGCCAAAGAAAACCCCGGAAAAATTAAGTACAGTGTACCGGGTTCCGGGACAATTCAACATATAACAATGCTAAGTTTTGCTAATCAACTGGGGATTGAGATGAAAGCTCTGCCGTATCAAGGCGGAGGACCTGCGTTAGCAGCTCTTTTGGCAAAAGATGTCGAGGCAGCCTTTGTCGGAGCGGGAGTTCTGGTTGGACAATATGAATCCGGTGATATAAAGGTACTGGGCGCAACGACCAAGGAGCATCTGAGCATCATGCCTGATGTATCTACTTTTAGTGAACAGGGTCATGACTTATTTGCCGGGGTCTGGTTCGGGGCTTTTGCTCCTAAAGATACACCTGATGAAGTAATTGCGGTTTTAGAAAATACTTTTAAACAAATTTACGATATGCCGGAAGTGCAGGAGCAATGGAAAAAGCTAAATCTGCAGCCTTCCTTCCTTAATGCTCAGGATTTTGCCCAACGGGTAAAACAGGATGCCCAACGGAATTATGAGATTTTGCAGGAGCTGGGAAAAACAAAATAAAGTTTTGCCGAGAGGACCTGGTGTGGTGACTAAGGTCCTCCCGGTGCAAATGAGGTGCTGGGACAGATGAGAGACAGAGATCTAACGGCGGGGATAATTCTCTTAGGCGTCTCCTGCTTTGGCTTGATATATGCAGGGCAGATCCCCAATGATGAGGTTGGTTTATCGCCGGGCTTTTTCCCCACTTTTTTATTCAGCGGTTTATTGCTGTGCGGCGGGATTTTGCTGTGGCAGGGCTGGCAAAGGACAGAGAAGGTGCCGATACCCTCCTGTAAATATAAGAGAATTTTTAGTATGCTTGTGCTTTTATTTGCTTACATTTTATTAATCCAGGTAATTTATTTCAGAGCCGCTACTTTTCTTTTCATTATTTTTACTATGTATTTTCTGGGGATGAGGAGACCGGTTTTACTGGTGTTGGTATCGGCTTCAACGACTTTTATCATTTATTGGTTATTTGTTTATGTTTTTAAAACATCACTGGCGTAGCGGGGGTAAAAAATGCAAATTAACATGATCCAACAAGTGCAGACTGCGCTAATAAATGTGCTCTCTTTTGAAATGGTGCTCTGGGTATTTATCGGAGTCGGAATAGGCATTGTATTTGGGGCATTGCCGGGTTTAACAGCAACAACAGGCGTTGCTGTTTTTACACCTATGACCTTTTATATGTCCTTTGATGTTTCGATGGCTCTGTTACTGGGAATATTTTGCGGGGGCTATTATGCGGGCAGTATTCCGGCCATATTAATTAAGACGCCGGGGGCACCGGGTAATGCGGCTACGATTCTCGACGGATATACTATGGCGGAGCAGGGAAAGGCCGGAAAAGCTTTAGGGCTATCCATCGTTTCGTCGGTTTTCGGTGGTATTTTTTCAGCCCTTGTTTTATTATTTTTTGCTCCGTTATTAGGAAATTTTGCTACCAAGTTTGGTTCGGCAGAATATTTTGCGGTGGGGCTCATCGGTCTGGTGTGCGTGGCCAGTGTTTCCGGAAAGTCGCTGGTCAAGGGAATTGCCGCTGCTTTGATCGGAATGATTTTGGGATGCATCGGTATGGACCCCATCAGTGGCATACCGCGCCTTACATTGGGAAGTCAGAACTTAAGCGGCGGAATCAGCCTGATACCTGCCTTGATCGGTTTTTTTGCCATTACGGAAGTGCTGGTAAAAGTAGAGGAATATTCTGAGACATGTACGGAAAATGTCCTGGAAGTTACAAAGGTAGTAAATAATTTACGGGAATGTTTTGCGTACAAATGGTTATTGGTCAAGAGCTCTTTAATCGGTACAATTATTGGAGCTCTGCCCGGCACAGGTCCGACAATCGCTTCCTGGGTAAGCTATAATGAAGCAAAAAGAAGCTCTAAAAATCCTGAGGAATTCGGGACGGGGATTTCTGCCGGGGTAATTGCCAGTGAGGCTGCCAATAATGCTGTAACGGGCGGGGCCATGATTCCTTTATTGACCCTGGGTATCCCCGGCGATACTGTGACGGCTATCCTGCTGGGTGCTTTGATGATCCAGGGGCTGACACCGGGGCCCATGCTGATTAAGGAAAATTATGGGACAATCGTTTCCATTCTCATTATTCTTATTATTGCTAATTTATTTATGCTTGTTTTAGGTCTATTCGCCAGTAAAATGTTCCCTTATATCATCAGAATTCCTCAGGCCATACTGATTCCCTTAATTATAGTCTTGTGTGTTACCGGGGGATTTGCTTATGGCAGTTCATATTTTGATGTGAAAATTTTATTAATTTTAGGTGTTTTCGGATTCATTTTAAATAAATACGGTTTCCCTATTCCTCCCGTAGTATTGGGATTAGTGCTGGGCCCCATTATTGAGCCTAATTTTAGGAGAGCTTTAATTTCTGCGGAAATGAATCCCTTTATTTTTTTCCAAAGACCGCTTAGTCTGGGGCTGATAATTTTAGCGGTGTTGATTCTTGTTTTCTTAACAAAAACTTCGAAATAAACGGCAATTTGTTGCCTAACCCCCTTTAAAAACCACAGGTGCTTCTGCTGTGGTTTTTTGCAAAGAGCGGGCTATTAATAAATATTTGTTAATAAACATTAACTAAACAGTTATTAATTATTTAACTCTTTTAACATGGGTTAAGTTACTATAAAATAATACCAATAAAGAAGCCGGCGGCCCGGTGAATTATTTCTGCTTAAGAGATCCTGTTTTTGAGGGGTGAAAAAATGAAGAAAACCGACGCGGAACTGGTAAATATGACATTGCTGGGTGATAAAGATGCTTATGACACTTTAGTAAAGAGATATCAAACACAGATTTACCTATATTTGTGTAAGAGCGGCTGTGTCCCGGAAGACGCTAAAGGTATAACCCAAGGTGTTTTTATCAAGGCGTTTTTATCTCTGGACAAATTAAAGGACCCCTCTAAAATCAGGGCCTGGCTTTATACAATTGCCACGAATCGGTATCGTAACTGGAAACGTAAAAACAAATATATTAATGTTCCCATCGAAGAAAGCATTGGCTGCAAAGACAGCAATACCCCGGAAGAAATGTATTTAAACCATGAAAATGTTTTAGAAATCAGAAAGGCCTTAAATAAGCTGGCAGATATCTATAAAGAAGTTTTAATTCTGCATTATTTTAATAATTTAAGCTATCATCAGATTGCCGACCGGACGGGTTTAAGTGTGCGTACTGTAGAAACCAGGATCTACCGGGGCAGGCAAATACTAAAAAGTCACTTAGCAAATAACAATAAAAATTTTAATATTATCTAAAATATAAATTTTTTTAATTTTCTTTGAAGTATTTTCTAAATAAAATATGTCTAATAAGTAGTGGAAGATATCCTGCAGCAATCAGGGTATCTTTTTTTATTTAATCTGCTCGGAGTACTAAAAGTTAAAATGCGAAGGAGAGAAGCAATGAATTCTATGGAGATTATGTTTATTAGCGGTAAGGATATTGAAAAAATGCGCTTGACTAATCAAGAAATACTAGCTGCTGTTGAAGACAGCCTAGAGGCCCAGGGCCACGGACGGGTAGTTATCGAGCCCCGGGAGCATCTGATCCCTGATCCCCAGTTTCAAGGGCATTTTAATATTTTACGGGGCTATATTGAGCCGTTGAATGTAGCAGGCGTTAAGGTAGTGGGTGACTATGTTAATAATTATAAACTAGGTCTGCCTTCGGAGCTTGCTTTGCTTAATCTCTATGATCCCAGGACAGGAAGTCCTTTAGCCATTGTTGATGCAACTGAGATAACCAATATGCGGACCGGAGCCTTGACTGCCTTAGGTGCAAAATATTTAGCCCGCAGAGACAGCAAAATCCTAGGTCATTTAGGTTCCCGGGGCACTGCCTGGTGGAACGTGGTTTTGCTGGACAGTATATTTGATTTTGCAGAAATCAGGGTCAACAGCAGGAGACCTGAATCAAGGAATGATTTTGCTCAGAAGTTGAGTGAACATCTCGGTAAACCTGTCAAAGCTGTTTCATCAAGTGAGGAATGTCTGCAAGGGGCGGACATCATGGTTGAAGCAACCAGACTTATTGAGCCCCAAGTTCTCTTAAAGACGGAGTGGATTAAGCCGGGGGATTTTGTCGTTCCTTATGGAACCATTAGTGCCGTAGAATTGTCTTTGACTGATGTGATGGATAAAATGGTGGTAGATGACTGGGGGCAGTGCAAAGGCGGTAAATTCGGCAGTTTGCGCCGTCATGTGGATACAGGCAGATTATCCTTAGAAAATCTTCATGGTGAGCTGGGAGAAATCGTCGCCGGACGGAAACCCGGGCGGGAGAATGCCGCAGAGCGGATTCTTTTCTGGCACCGGGGATTGTCTTTAAATGATATTGCCCTGGGGCATTTAATCTATCAGAAAGCCGGAAGTTTAGGCCTGGGGACAATGCTTGAATATAGATAATTACTTTAAGGGGGCAGGATATGTCTGGAATAGCGAATAATTCTGAAATAATATTGACCGGGGAAACCCTGACCATTGAGGAAGTTGCTGTCATTGCTGTTAATAAGGCGCAGGTTCAATTAAGCGCAAAGGCTCTGCAGAAGGTCCGGGAATCAAGGAGAGTCGTAACGGAAATTGCTGATTCAGATAAGCTCTTTTATGGAGTCAATACCGGTACGGGAGCCAACAAGAATGTGCGTATTTCCCAGGAGGATCTGGCTGATTTTCAAAAACGGATCATTCTCAGTCACTGTATTGCCCTGGAACCGAATTTCCCGGATCATGTTGTCCGGGCGATCATGGCTGTCCGCCTGAACGGGATGCTGAAAGGCGCTGCCGGGGTACAAGAAGAGATTGTCCATTTACTTAAAGAGCTGTTAAATAGAAATATTCTTCCCATAGTTCCGGCTAAGGGTTCGGTAGGTTCTTCGGATATAGGGCCGCTGTCCCATCTGGCCCTGCCTTTATTAGGTCTGGGTGAGGTTTACTACCGGAATAACAGAGTAACCAGCCGGGAAGCTCTGGCTCAGGAGAATCTCCAGCCTGTCAAACTGGGGCCCAAAGATGGTCTGGGAATTATTAATAGCAATGCCGCCAGCACGGGCCATGCGGCACTGGTTCTTAAAGAATGCAGCAAAGTGCTGAATTTGGCAGAAGTCTCCTATGCCCTTAATTTGGAAGGATTCAGGGGCAATGTCAGCCCGTTGTATCCGGACTCTTATGAATTAAGACCACATCCGGGGCAGCTTAAAAGTGCCGGCATAATCAGGCGCTTACTGCAAGGCAGCTTTCTGTGGGAGCCGGGTGTTGCCAGGAGTGTGCAGGACCCGATCAGTTTCAGGTCGTCACCTCAGGTTCACGGTGCATGCAGAGAAGCGCTGGGTTTTGTTGAAAATTCGGTACAAATTGAACTCAATTCCATGGGTGATAACCCAATGGTGTCCGTTGCGAAAAGAGATATGCTGTCCCATGGACAGTTTCAGATCACGAATATTGCAGTTAATTTTGATTTTTTGAAAATTGCACTGTCCAACCTGGCTACAACGATCTGTGCAAGGGTCTTTAGACTTGTTGATCCGTCTTTTAGTGATCTGCCGACATACCTTTCCCCCAATCCGGGCGTATGCTGCGGTTTTGCAACTTTACAAAAAACCATCAGCCATTTGCAAAGTGAAATCAGGCATCTTGCCAATCCCACCAGTATGGATTATCTCCCCTTGGCCCGGGATGTCGAAGACATTTGTACAATGGCCCCTTTAACAATTGCTAATACCGATAAGATTATTACCAACTTAAGGACTCTGATTGCCATTGAGTTTATGCTGGCGGCGCAAGCCGTTGATTTGTTAGAAAAACCTGTTCTAGGCAGGGGAACCGGAATTGCTTATGATTTAGTACGCTCCAAAGTACCGTTTCTAAAGGATGACCGTATCATTTCTTTTGACGTTGAGAAGGTGCAGGAACTCTTATTAAAAGACTTATTGCTGCAAGAAGTGCAGGAGTATTTTTAAAAGAGTATATTTAGGCAAAAAAAAATATTTTAAAGGAGGATTTGTATGATTAATATTCACTGGACATCATTGGACTGGCTGGCAGTTGTTTTCTATTTGGCGGCCCTAGTTGCCATCGGTTGGTATGTATCTAAGAAAATTACAAGTACTGATGACTATTATGTAGCCGGCAGGGCCTTAACTTATCCGATTGCCGTCGGTACAATAATGGCAACCTGGTATGGCTCGGGAGCGGTTTTCGGAACGGCTGAGTTAGCTTTTGGTGTTGGTATTGCGGCCTTTGTAGTATGGTGCATTCCTGCCCATTTAGGGAGAATTCCCCTTGCATTATGGGTAGCACCCAAAGTAAGGAATATTGAAGGAACTACTATTCCCGCCCTGCTGGGACAATTATACGCTAAGCCCGTTGCGATCCTGGGTGCACTGCTCATTGTATGCTTTTCGACAAGATTACAGGATATCGTTTCCGTAGGTATCATGGGTAATACCATTACAGGTATTGAAAACTGGGTTATCGGCAGCATTATAGTCGGCATAGTACTAATTTATACTTTATTCGGCGGATTATGGTCGGTAGCAATGACCGATGTTTTGCAGTTTTTATTGATGACGACCATAACGCTCTTATTGCTGCCCCTGCTCTGGATTAAAGTCGGCGGTTTTGCAGGATTGCAAGCAGTCTTGCCGGCGGAACATTTTACCCCTACCGGCGGGATGCCCTTCTCCAGACTCCTGGTATTTTTTCTTTTAGGATTCCAGGTCTATGCAGACCCGGCGGCATATCAGCGTTTTAGCGCCGCCAATACGGCCAATACGGCCAAAAGAGCATATTTAACTTGTTTAATCGTCTGGCTGGCCTTTGATGTCGTTATGACCTTATTGGGCATTGCTGCCCGGGGATTATACCCGGAAGTTGCACCGGGCAAGGCTTTCTTAGCGGCAGCTATTAATAATTTGCCACCCTTTGTGGCCGGTCTGTGGATTGCATCTATTCTTTCGGCAATCATGTCCAGTATGGACTCATTCTTCCTGGTGGGAGCCACAACCCTTGCCAATGATATTTATAAACCTTTGTTTAATAAAAATGCTACCGATGCAGAGCTGATCAGAATGACCAGGATATTTGTTATTTTAATAGGGGTGATAGGTTGTGCCGCAGCTTTCCAATTTACGATGGTTCTGGACGCAGCCATCTTCTTAGGCGGTTTATACCTGGCTTCGGCTCTGGTTCCTGTGATCGGCGGTCTGTTCTGGACCGGGAAAAGAACCGTTGCGGGCGGATTTTTAAGTATGCTGGCGGGAATGGCCGCTACATTTATCTGGCAGCTCCTTAAGAATCCATATGGACTCAAACCAATGCTGATCGCTCTTCCCATTTCATTTATATTCTTCTTGCTTGGTAATCAGTTTGGGAAACCTTTGACAACGGGAACAGGCAGTTCCTCGGAAACCTATGGTTCATAAGGGAGGGAGTTAAAATGAAAAAGAATGTGAATACCCCTTTAGATTATTGCTTAGCAGTATTCATTATTATCGAAGCAGGTATTTTATATTTTGCCTTAACACGGCAAATTAGCTTTATCGGATATTTTTTACCTACCGTTGTCGCGATATTTGCTATATATATTTCAGTGAGTGCTTTGCTAAGCTTTAAGAAACTCATGAATAAATAGCTGTCAGGTAAGCAGGCATTCAGAGCTGATCTGAATGCCTGCATTCTAAAAAGAGGGTGATACGGCATGGAATTATTATCAACGCCATTACAGATTCCCCAGGAAAAATTTATTGAGCAGGCCCAAGGCAAGGGGGGGCTTTTGGGAAGAATGATCGTCAAAGAAGATCTCCATGATCTTAAGCTGGAGTATTGGGGATGTTATAAGATAACTTTAACTTATGAGTTAGACACCAGAAAATTTATATTTGGGAAGAAAAAGATTGCGGGAATAATCGAAATGGTTGTCGATGGCAGAACCGGGTCTTGCGCCGTATTAACAGAAAAATTAACAATAGTCAGAGCCCGGGGAAATATTTTTTCCAAAGGATGTTTTAGTATTAAGCAGGAGGAGGCAGTTCAGCGGGCACGGCAGTATGCAACCAGAATTCTTTTCAGGCGCTACCGGGGATTGCCGTCATTTTGCAAAAGCGAGACAGCTACATTTTACAGGCCCTTTTGGATTGCGTATTATGGAAACCCGCAAGAATGTTCTAAGCCCAGATTTTTGCCCTTTGAAGCGGACGGGATGACCTTTAAACGATGAGAGCAGTCGTTAATATTTTACAAGGTGTTTGAGGAGGCTAATTAATAATGCCAAGCAATTATGAGATTGGAAAAGCCATGACAATAAAACTAGATTCTGAATTACCTGAGTTTCCTCAATTTATTGCAGGAATAAGGAGGGCACCCAGCAGAGGATTTAAGCTTACCCCGGCTCAGACCAAAGTAGCTTTAAAGAATGCCCTGCGTTATGTACCGGAAGAACTTCATGAAGAGCTGGCTCCGGAGTTTTTAGAGGAATTATTAACTCTGGGGCGGGTTTATGCTTATCGCTTCCGTCCGCCCGGACGGATTTTTGGAAAACCAATAGCTGAATATCAAGGAAAATGCCTGGAAGGTAAAGCTTTTCAAGTTATGATTGACAATAATCTGGATTTTGATGTGGCTCTCTACCCCTATGAGCTGGTTACTTACGGGGAAACGGGAAGTGTATGTCAAAACTGGCTGCAGTATAGATTAATTAAGAAATATCTTGAGGTGATGGATGACAGGCAAACCCTGGTCATAGAATCAGGACATCCTGTCGGCTTGTTTCCCTCTAAGCCTGAGGCACCGCGGGTAATTATAACCAATGCCTTAATGGTTGGGATGTTCGATAATCAGGAAGACTGGGAAACTGCGGAACAGATGGGTGTTGCAAATTATGGTCAGATGACAGCCGGCGGGTGGATGTATATAGGTCCCCAGGGTATTGTGCATGGAACATATAATACGCTCCTGATAGCCGGCCGTAAGATGCTGGGGATTCCTCCGGAAGGGGATTTAAGAGGGAAATTGTTTATTTCCTCAGGATTAGGCGGGATGAGCGGGGCCCAGCCCAAAGCTGTTGAGATAGCTAAAGGTGTCGGAATTATAGCCGAGACAGATTATTCCAGGATCAAAACCCGCTCTGAGCAGGGCTGGGTGAAGAAGGTTTCCGCCGACCTGGCGGAAGTATTTACCATAGCCGGGGAGTATCTACGAAAAGAAGAGCCGGTTTCTATAGCCTATCATGGAAATATTGTCGATTTGCTGGAGTATGTCGTAGATAATCAGATTAAAGTTGATTTGCTTTCCGATCAGACATCCTGTCATGTTCAGTATGACGGTGGCTATTGCCCCCAGGGGGTGACTTTTGAGGAAAGAACCGGCCTGCTGGCCGGGGACAGAAAAAAATTCCGGAAACTGGTGGACAAAAGCCTCCGCCGGCATTTCGAATTGATCAAGATTTTAGCAGAGCGGGGTACATATTTCTTTGATTACGGTAATGCCTTTATGAAGGCAGTCTATGATGCCGGTGTAAAGGAAATCTCCCAAAACGGCAGGGACGAGAAAGACGGCTTTATCTTTCCTTCCTATGTTGAAGATATTATGGGACCGGAGCTGTTTGATTTTGGTTATGGCCCTTTTAGATGGGTTTGTCTGAGTGGCAGCTATGAGGATCTCCAAAAAACAGACCGTGCAGCTCTGGAATGTATTGATCCCCGGCGCAGATTCCAAGACCGGGATAACTATAATTGGATCAGAGATGCGGAACAAAATCGGCTGGTGGTGGGGACGCAAGCCCGTATCCTTTATCAGGATGCCGGGGGGAGAGTCAAAATTGCCTTAAAATTCAATGAAATGGTGAGACAGGGGGAAATCGGTCCTGTCATGCTGGGCAGAGATCATCATGATGTAAGCGGTACGGATTCACCTTTTAGAGAAACGGCCAATATTAAGGACGGCAGTAATGTAATGGCAGAGATGGCGGTACAATGTTTTGCCGGCAATGCGGCCAGAGGCATGAGTCTTGTTGCCCTTCATAATGGCGGCGGGGTTGGCATCGGCAAAGCAATTAACGGTGGTTTTGGTCTGGTTTTGGATGGTTCTCTACGGGTAGACAGCATTATTAAATCAGCTATATTATGGGATGTGATGGGCGGGGTTGCCCGTCGTTCCTGGGCCAGAAACAATAATTCCATCGCAACAAGTATTGATTTCAATAATAGCTGTGCCGGAGCCGGCCATATTACAATACCTTTTCTCCCTGCTGAAGAATTAATCAATAGAATGGTTGGCAGGGTCTTTGATAAATAAGCAATTAGGGGTGAAAAAATGCTCAAGGAGTTACCGTTAAAGGAGTTTATAGATGAGCTGGCTTCATCTTCCCCCGCTCCCGGCGGCGGCAGTGTAGCTGCTTTAGCCGGTTCGCTAAGCAGTGCCTTAGCAGCGATGGTTATTCACTTAACTGTTGATAAAGGGGAATACCAAGAAAATCGGGAGGAATTAAGGGCCAAGCTGCCGGAGCTGGAAGCTTTAAAAAAGCGGCTGTGCGCCGATATCGATGAAGATACCAGGGTGTTTAACGAGGTCATCGGTGCTTTTAAGCTGCCTAAAGACACTGCAGCTGCAAAAGAATTGCGTGCCAATACCATCCAGAAAGCTATGCAAAATGCGGCCTTGATTCCTCTGGAAGTCGCTAAAAATTGTCTGAGCGCTATGCATTTAATAAAATTAGCCGCGGAAAAAGGGAATCCCCAGGCTGTTAGTGATGCAGGGGTCGCCTGTCTCCTGGCTTATGCCGGTTTACACGGTGCCCTGCTCAATGTCGAAATAAATTTAGGTTCCATTAAGGATGAACAATTTGTCCGTCGTTTACAAGAGCAAAAAGAGACGATTCTCCAAGAGGGTAAATTGCTGCAGGAAGCAATACTGCAAACTGTTGACACGAAATTAAGCAAGTAATTTCAAAAAAAGTGAAAGCGAGGCTAAGGACATGTCCAAACTTATCGAATGCATACCAAATTTTAGTGAAGGGCGGAGAGCTGAAGTAATTGAGGCAATTGCGGCAGCGATTAAATCCGTTGCTAATGTGATTTTATTAGACTATTCGGCGGATCAGAATCATAACAGGAGCGTTTTCACTTTTGTAGGTACACCGGAAGCGGTGGGAGAGGCCGCTTTTTTATCTGCCCAAAAGGCAGCAGAACTGATTGATATGAATAAACATAACGGCGGGCACCCTAGAATGGGTGCGGTAGATGTGATACCTTTTGTTCCCGTGAAAAATGTGACAATGGAAGAATGCAGAGAGTTTTCTAAACAGCTGGGAGCCAGAATTGCCGCAGAGCTTGCTATTCCCGTGTTTTTATATGAGGAATCCGCTTTAAACCAGGAGCGGAAGAATTTAGCAAATATCCGCAAAGGTCAGTTTGAGGGGATGACAGCAAAAATCAGAGATCCTCACTGGAAGCCGGATTTCGGTGAGCGGGCCGTTCATCCTACGGCAGGTGTGACAGCGGTTGGAGCGCGAATGCCTCTGGTCGCCTATAATGTGAATCTGGATACGGCAGACCTAAGGATAGCGAAAGAAATTGCCAGAACGATCCGGGAAAGCAGCGGCGGCCTTAAATATGTGAAAGCTATCGGGGTAATGCTGACGGATCGTAACATTGCTCAAGTATCGATAAACATGACAAATTATGAAGGAACACCTTTATACCGGGTTTTTGAACTAATTAAAATCGAAGCGCAAAGGTTCGGGGTTAATGTAATCGGCAGTGAAATTATTGGTCTTACACCGATGGGGGCTCTTATTGACACAGCAAAGTATTACCTAAAACTGGAAAACTTTGTTGAGCAGCAGCAAGTCCTGGAAAACTATCTCCTGAGCAGCTGAGTATGATTGTAAAAGCAGGGAAAGAGGTGTGAAAAATGAATAAACCGGATTTGCTGATAAAAAATATCGGTTTACTGGCAACTCCTCAGGGTAGCTGTAGTGCGGCGGGACCCCGGCAAAAAGAAATTCGGTATATCACCGATGCGTATATTTTTGTTTCCGGACGCGATATTGTTGAGATTGGCACAGCAGAGCAATTAGCAAGGGGAAATTGGCCAAGGGAAGAAATGACGGTAATAGATGCCCGGGGTTCTCTGGTAACCCCCGGTTTGGTTGATGCCCATACCCATCTTATTTTTTCCGGCTGGCGGCAGCAGGAATTACCGCTAAAATTACAGGGGCTTTCCTATCTGGAAATTTTGCAAAGGGGCGGGGGTATTTTGCATACTGTCCGTAATACCCGCAAAGCATCCCTGGAAGAATTGGTGAATGACGGTGAAATAAGATTAAAAAAGATGCTGGCCCATGGCACGACTACCTGTGAGGTAAAGAGTGGTTACGGGCTTAATTTTCAAGATGAAATGAAATCTTTAGAAGCCGTAGCTGAATTAAATGAACTGGGCCTTATTGATCTTGTCCCTACATTCCTAGGGGCCCATGCAATACCGGAGGAATATCAGGGTAATAAGGAAAAATTTATTACCCTGCTTACCGAAGAAATCATACCTGCTGTCAGGGAAAAAGGACTGGCTGAATTTTGTGATGTCTTCTGTGAAGAAGGTGTTTTCGATCTGGAAGAAGCACGCTTAATCCTGGAATGGGGATGCAGATATGGTTTGCTTCCTAAAATACATGCCGATGAGATCACACCGCTGGGTGGTGCAGGGCTGGCGGCTTCTCTAAAGGCTGTTTCCGCCGATCATCTTATCCAGGCTGCTGATGCCGATTTAGCTGAAATGGCCCGTGCGGGGACCATTGCGGTTTTACTTCCGGGGACCTCATTTTACCTTGGGGAGAAGTTTGCCAGGGCCAGGGAGATGGTGGATAAAGGTATCCCGGTGGCAGTTGCCAGCGACTTTAATCCCGGCTCCAGTCCCAATGAATCATTGCAGTTACCTATGAATTTAGCCTGTCTGAAATATAAGCTGCTGCCGTCGGAAGTATTGACGGCAGTTACTTTGAATGCTGCCGCAGCTCTGAATAGAGCAGCTTCCATCGGGACTCTGGAGGTAGGAAAAAAGGCAGATATCGTGATCTGGGATGCCCCTGATCTGGAGTATATTTTTTATCGTTATGGTACAAATCTGGTTAAAAAGGTAATCAAGAACGGTAAAGTTGTCAGCAGCAACTAGCAGAAGCCCGTCTATTTACTTAGCAGGTATTTGCGGTCTATTTGGGTGTATTACGGTACATATCAGGCAGTTCTAAAGCTTAGACAACTGCCGGCTGTTACGGGGGACAAATAATTTCTTATTATTTGTCCCCCGGATGTTTTTAGGAAAGATGTGCTCCTGTCTGGGCGGAGCCGGTTTGAGGATACCACAAATCAGAGTCTGCGAAACGGAAAAATAAATCCAGCTCAGGACTAGCTGTTGATTGATGCTTGACTAAATAGATAAATCTATCGATCTGTAAACCTTTAACCTTGGTGATGTTAAAGACAGAATTTTTCAGATTGAATTCCATGATGGAGGAACGGGCTACAAAACCCATTCCGACTCCTGCTTCTACGGCATTTTTAATGGCTTCATTACTAAAAAGCTCCATGACGATTGTTAATTGCTGCATTCCTATACCATGTTTGCGCAGGTTTTTCTCTAAGAGACTTCTGGCGATAGAACCGGCTTCTCTAATGACCAGGGGGCATTTCCGCAGTTTATTCAAGCTGATGGTATTGTTTATCCGGCAGCTGTTCGGGGAGATTAGGACCAGCTCATCATGGTAAAAGGGTAGAGATTCAAAGTCTTCCGAGTCCGACATAATGCTGGAAAGCATCACATTAAACTTTTTATTGCGCATGAATTCTACCAGATATTTACCCTGATACATCTGTAAATTTATCGGTATATACGGATAATGGCGTTTAAAATTTTCTACTAAAAAAGGCGCGATATAAGTTCCCACCGTTAGGCCGGTCCCTATGGAAATCTCTTTTTTCTGCGTGCGGTCTTCGGAAAAATTTGTCGTCTTTTTTGATCATGATGTACTGGCGACTAAATTGGGTTCGGCGGCAAAATAGCGGGTGTTGGGACGGATAAGTAAAGATAATTTTTTGGAGATACCACCTATGTTAAAAAAAATTGCAAGAAAAATCAAAAAAATCTATTTACTTTAAAGATCAAAAATGCTACACTTGATTTAAGTTAATAGTGGAGTATTTGGGACAATAGAGGTTGTGTTACCTCTTTTGTCCTTTTTTATTTTTACGAGAGGAGGGCTAGTAAACAGCATAGTATGTCCTAAGTTTTATCAGGTACGGAGAGTATGAGAGAAAACTGGAGAAAACTAGAGTGATGGAGAGAAGAAGAGAAAACTAGCTTCTCTGGTACAGTGGAGTTAAAGATTTTACTGTAATCTGCTTGGCGTTTTCTTGCAATAATATGTATAGTGAGTGGAGATTTAGCGGCAAATTTTTATGAAGAAAGGTGAAAATTATGGGAGTTGTTTTGTACGCGCTATTTGCTTATGCTCTGACAGCACTTATCGCCTTTGGTGTGGTTGCTTTAATCGTTTTTGTTAACTATTTGATGAATAGAAATCGAAACCGGCAATTAGACTTACAAAAATCAAGCGAGGAGGTGCTGTAGCAATGTTAAATACTGTTACGCAGCTCTTCCCCGGGATAAGTACTCTTTTTATTCAAGATCCGGTCATATCTGTTACAAGGATTTTTTTGATCTGCTTTGGCTTCTTTTTAGCCTATTTAGGATTTAGAAGGGTTTTGGAACCATTGATCATGATTCCCATGGGTATCGGGATGATTAGCATAAATGCCGGTGTTCTCTTCTTAGAGGCGGGGAAGATCGGGACCATTTTTTTAAATCCTTTGATTGACCAGCCTGGTCCTCTTCTTGATATTATGCAGGTGAATTTCCTGCAGCCTATTTATAATCTAACCTTCAGCAATGGTTTAATCGCCTGTCTGGTATTTTTTGGGATAGGCGCCATGAGCGAAATAGGATTCATTTTAGCCCGGCCCTGGGCCAGTATTGTGGTAGCTATCTTTGCGGAATTGGGCACATTTGTTACTTTAATTTTGGGAATAAAATTGGGGCTGGCCCCCAATGAGGCTGCCTCAATTGCGGTAATCGGCGGAGCGGACGGACCGATGGTGCTGTTTACATCTTTAGTTTTAGCCAGGGAACTGTTTGTCCCGATATCGATCATTGCTTACCTCTATCTAAGTCTGACTTATGCAGGTTATCCTTATATCATCAAATTATTAATACCTAAAAAATACCGGGGTATTGAAATAGAGGATATTGATATTCCGGATGTACCTAAGAAAAACAAATTTGTGTTTACGATCTTGACTTGTCTGTTCTTATGCCTCCTGCTTCCGGTGGCAGCACCTTTAATTATGTCCTTTTTCTTAGGTGTTGCGATTAAAGAGGCGGAAATCACTCCTTTCCAGGATTTATTAGAAGGACCTATTTTATATGGTTCCACACTATTTTTAGGGTTGCTTTTAGGCACTCTTTGTGAGGCCTCTACCATTTTAGATCCTAAAGTAGGCGTATTGATTGTCCTGGGTATTCTGGCTTTAGCGGTCTCCGGGGTTGGGGGCATCCTTGGCGGCTGGGTTGTCTATTGGTGGAGTAAAAAAAATTACAACCCGGTGATTGGCATTGCCGGAGTATCCTGCATACCCACCACTGCAAAAATCGCGCAAAAGGTGGCATATGAGGAAAATCCTTTTGCCGTTATCATGCCCCTCGCCATGGGGGCGGGTGTAAGCGGCCTGATTGTTTCGGCCATTGCAACAGGGGTATTTATTTCAACCTTATTCTTACTTGCTTAAAAATTATTTATCTTGATTATATGAATTTTATGATAAAATAAAATATGGAAATTAGATTAGGATGAGTGTGATCTTATGAAGAATAAGGAACTGCTTGAAAATTTTAACTCCCAGGGCTTAAGCATTGGGAATGCTGCCATGCTGCTGGCTTTAACCTGGAACTTAAGCCTGGAGGATGAAGTCAAAAAAATCATCCGGGAGCAAGGCTATAAATATGCTGTGACAGAGGTAGGCGGCAAGTCCAGCGGAGAATTTCAGGAGAAGACGATCAGATCGGTAATGGGGGCCTGCTTGAATAACGGGCTGATTCAAAAAGTACCTTTGCAAACCCATGCTCTTTTGCATGCAACTTCTGAAGCAAAAAAAGGAATATTGGTTAATGCGGCTTCCAGTGTTAATATCGCTGTAAAAATTGCCATTGTCCGTAATGAGGAGTGGATTGCTGTTGCCATGTTCGGTCATTCTGCTTTTCATCCTGTTACCAATCATGAAAGGGCAGGGCTGGGGGTAATGCACATCAGTTGTTAGACCGGTGCTGTTTAAAATTAGATAGTGGCGAATGAGGGACAAATATGCTGTGTAACAGCTTTATTTGTCCTTTTTATATGCAAGTAAAGAGAAGAAAGGAGCGGAGGTTATGGAACGTGAGACGAAGATCATCTGGGATAGTTTAAAAAATGATATGTTGGCCAGAAAAAAACAAGCAGAGCATCTCTATGAGGACGGCAAAATTGTTTTGGCGGAAAACACCGTTGCTTTGCTGGAAGCAACAATAAAAGCCGGTGACAAGGTCAATTTGGAAGGCAATAATCAGAAACAAGCCGACTTTTTAGCGGAATGTTTATGCAAGGTGGACCCGCACAAGATTTATGACCTGCATATGGTGCAGTCCTGTGTAACCTTAAAAAGCCATCTGGATTTGTTTGCCAAAGGGATTGCCAAAAGGGTAGATTTTTCCTTCTCCGGGCCGCAGGCCGGACGGCTGGCGGAATTTATCAAGGAAGGTAAAATGCAGGTAGGGGCCATCCATACTTATTTAGAGCTGTTTGCCCGTTATTTTATGGATTTAACTCCCCGGGTTTCCTTAATCGTGGGGTTTGAAGCCGATAAAGACGGTAACCTCTATACCGGCTTTAATACGGAAGACACGCCTGCCATTGTTGAAGCAACTAAGTTTAAACAAGGTATTGTCATAGCCCAGGTCAATAAAATAGTGGAAAAAGTCCCCCGGGTTGATATCCCGGGAGATTGGGTCGACTACGTAATTCAATCCCCCAAACCTTTTTATATTGAACCGTTATTTACCCGGGATCCTGCTTTAATCACAGATACTCAGGTGCTAATGGGTATGATGGCTCTGAAAGGGATCTACGGAGAGTACGGGGTACAAAGGCTGAATCACGGGATAGGTTTCTTTACTGCCGCCATTGAACTCTTATTGCCGACATATGGTGAAGAGCTGGGGCTGAAAGGGAAAATCTGTTCTTATTTCTCCTTAAATCCTCATCCCACCATGATTCCTGCCATAGAAAGGGGCTGGGTAAAGTCCATTCACTGCTTTGGCGGGGAGCTGGGAATGGAAAAATATGTTGCGGCCCGGTCGGATGTATTCTTCGTGGGACCGGACGGGACTTTACGTTCCAACCGTGCTTTTAGTCAAACTGCCGGGCATTATGCTTTGGATATGTTTATCGGCGGAACCTTACAGCTTGATAAATACGGCAACAGCAGCACCGCAACCGCTAACAGGGTCGCCGGATTTGGCGGTGCCCCCAACATGGGCTGTGATGCCAAAGGACGCCGCCATGCCACAGATGCCTGGCTGAAGTGCGGAGCTGAATATGCGATGAATGGAGAACTGCTGGGCACTATGCCCCGGGGAAAACGCCTGGTTGTCCAGATGCAGGAAACATTTAAAGAAAAACTGGAACCGGCATTTGTGGATGAGCTGGATGCCTGGAAGCTGCAAAAGAATGCAAATCTTGCCCTACCTCCTGTCATGATCTATGCTGATGATTTAACCCACATAATTACCGAAGAAGGTATTGCTTATTTGCATAAATGCTCAGGATTAAAAGAAAGAATGGCTGCCATCAGGGCGGTAGCCGGCTATACGGAAATAGGCCTGCAGGCTTCCGCAAAAGAAACCGGGGAACTGCGCAAGAAGGGCATTGTCAAAACCCCGGAGGATCTGGAGATCGATGTAACCCGGGCCAACAGGTCGTTATTGGCGGCTAAAAATATCAGGGAACTGGTCACATGGTCCGGAGACTTATATAATCCGCCGGCAAGATTTAGAAATTGGTGAGGGGAAAGGAGGAGCAAATATGGCTCTAAACGAGCTCAATTTTCAGATAAAAGCAGAAAACCCGCGAGGGATCAAGAAGGATTGGTACCATTTTGGCGTGGTTGGTTCCGGTGATATGGAAGTGCTGCTGGAAAAGAAGCATCTGGATGGTGCTGCTAGAGTAAAAGTCGTTACCCCGGTAAAAGGTTACGACAAAATCTGGGAGATGGTAGTTGCTAAGTTTGTCCGGGAGAATCAACTGGGGGATATCTCTATTGAAATAAATGATAACAATGCCACTCCCGTTGTCGTAGCAATGAGGCTGCGTCAGGCTCTGGCCGAAGCCAATAAAGAGGAGGTGGACCAAAATGCGTAGCTGGGATGAGATGCAAAAAAGCAGTTTCTTTGAGGCAACCTCTCGGGAAAGAGCTTACAGCTTAGTTGATAAAGGAACTTTTACCGAGCTGGCAGGTCCTAGAGACAGGTTGTCCAGCCCCCATCTGCCAATCCTCGGGGAAGCCGTCAGCTTTGATGACGGATGTGTAGCGGGAGTTGGATTAGTTGGCAAAAGGCCGGTCTTTGTCATTTCTCAGGAGGGCAGGTTTATCGGCGGTGCCGTAGGGGAAGTGCATGGGGCGAAAATGGTCGGTGCATTTAAACTGGCCCAAAGGGCTTACGAAAAAATAGTGGAAAAGTATCCTGTATCATATGATGAGAGAATTCCTGCCGTAATCATTTCCTTTGAAACAGGAGGGGTCAGACTGCACGAATCAAATGCCGGCCTGCTGGCTCATGCGGAAGTAATTGACCAGATGCAGGATTGCCGCGGAAAAATACCGGTATTTGCCGTAATCGGCAGTAAAGTAGGGTGTTTCGGCGGCATGGGATTTGTAGCCGCCGCCGCTGATGTTGTGATCATGAACGAACAGGGGCGCTTGGGATTAACAGGACCGGAGGTCATTGAACAAGAAATGGGCAAAGATGAATTCGATGCAGCAAATAGAGCTCTGGTTTACCGGACTACCGGCGGCAAGCATAAATACATCATGCAGGACTGCAATTATCTTGTGGCAGATACGGCAGCAGCCTTTAGAACAAAAATCCAAGATGTGCTGAAACTACCTTACGGTGAAATAGAAAAGCACCGCCGGATAGGCTCCCTGGCTCTGATTGAAGAGCAACTGGAGATAGTGAAACAAGCGGTTGAGCTTGATCCCCGGGATTCATTGGACGTATGGAAATATTATGGTAATGCTGAGCCGCAAGTCATAGCAGATATGCAATTGGAGGATTTTCTGCAAGCAGTAAAGCGCCGGCAGAGAAATGTTTAGTAAAGGAGGATATGAGATATGGATATGGAGCAAGGAATGATTGGACGGGGCCGGGATGCCATTGCCATGATTGCCGACGATGAATATTTCCAGGAGAATAAGATCGCAGCATATGATTTTGATCCGGAATTAGGCCCCGGTGCGGTTGTGGGTACCGCCGGCCTCGGAGGAAAGGAAGCTACGATCATTGCCAACGATGCAATGGCAATAAATCCGCGGTTTCCTGTGGTTTATTTTGGTGTAATCGGTATGGAAGAAGCTTATAAGATGGCTCTGGCTGTTTATCAGACCATGGAAGCAGATAAAGGGAAAAGTATGGCTGAAAAACGGCCGATTGTTTTGATTGTTGATACGCCCGGTAACGGCCCCGGAAAAGTTGAGGAGATTATCGGGATGAATAAAGCAACGGGGGGCTATCAACTGGCTTTGGCGGAAGCCAGAAAAGCAGGACATCCCATAATAGCAGTGGTCATAGGCCGGGCCATCAGCGGTGCCTTTTTGTGCCATGGATTACAGGCAGATCATATCTTATCCCTGGCTAAAAATTTCGGCACGATGATTCACGTAATGCCCCTGACCAGTATTGCCAGAATAACCAAGCAGGATATAGAGCGGCTGGAGGAGCTTTCGCAGGATAATCCCGTATTTGCAGCGGGAGTGGATTTCTTTTATAAGCTGGGCGGTGTGGAAGAAATCATTGCCGGACTGGAAGATATGGGGCCGGTAATTGTTAAACACATAGCCGAAGTCAGTAAGCTCAAGAAAAGCGGAGAAGCTGACAAACTGGGTCCCTGGGGCCGTGGTAATTTAGGAGCGGAACGGGGCGGACGTAAAGTAAGAATGCAGGTGTTGGAGCGGATGGAGAAGCAGTTTGAGGAAATTTCCGACAGATATCTTAATGTGTAGAGGATTTTATTTATGAAAGAATATTTCCATGATTTAAAAGATCTGGTGCAGGAATTCGGGACTGCCCCCACATTGGCAGAGATGCCGCGGCGGACCCTGACGGATAAAGGAATTAACGGGCCTACGGCAGCTCACGTAATAGAAGAGATCCACTGTCCTTTAAACCTGGCTTATCTGACTTTTACTACCGGTTCTTCGGCTTTTCAAAACATAGTAGGGGTAACCCATTCCGAAATCGCCAAAAGGGCTGAGGCTGCTGCTAAAGCCCTGGAAAAAGCGGGAGTGGAGCGGGGGGATAAAATACTCTTTACTTATCCGCCTTTGGTGAATGTATTCACGAAAAAGGCTTTAGAAGATTACGGGGTAAGCTGGAGCTTTTTGCTGCGGTCCGGCAGGGATGCCTTTTTGAGCATGCTGTATGAAGAAAAGCCCCGGGTGATTATGGGGGAATCATCCTTTATCAGGGCGTCCCTGGAGGATGCGGATAAAATGGGATTGCTGCCGTATCTGGCTAAAGGGCAGATAATATTGACCGCCGGGACCCCTCTTGACCTGGAACTGATTCCCACCGTAGAGCGGACGATCCGGGCCGGTATTTATGACTTATACGGCTGTCAGGAATTCGGTTGGTTAACGCTTAACGGAATTCCGTTAAGGGATGATTTAAGCTTTGTAAAATCACCCTTGCAGGGTGATTATTTTGAAGTTGTAGTAGGAGGGCTCCCCATGGGGGACAGTTTCATCCTTTCTGAATCCGGGCATGTTTTAAATCACTCCGGAAAACTCATTACCTACCGCCGGGAAAGGACTTACCCTGAGTATGAGGTAATCGTCAGGGCAACTCCCCTTTCGTCACGGCTTACCATCGAGCGGTTGGCCAGAACCGTTATCCGCATCAAGAGCAGAATTGTAAAGGTTGCACCCGATGTTAAGCTGGCCTCAGAGCATACTATTCTGGAATTAAAACCCGGGGTAGGTGAAGCAGACAGCCCTTTGGTTATTCACGGGCCGGAGAAGACGGCGCTTTTTGATGATCTGGCGCTGGCCCAGTTAAATTACCAGCAGCATAGTAAAGCAGATCCGGCCTGGATAAAGGGAAGGTAGCGTATGCTTCTGCAAAGACATTATTTACTGGAAATTTCCCGGCAAGGACGTTATTTTGCCTTGAAAAAAGTATTGGAAAATTCCCATTATTATGACATTAATAGAATTGAACAGTTAATACTGGGCGGGACCGGTTCCCGCCAGGTCCCCGGAATCGTAAGGCGGGAGGAAAATAAAAAGCTTTGCGGTACGATTGCGGTTGGGTTTTCCTCTCCCGATTTATATGAGGGGCAGAGACTGCGGGTCCCGTCCTTTATTCCGGAAGATGCCGTGGAAAAGATCATAACTCCTTATGATCTTCTTAAACGGGCATTTTCCTTGAGAACAAAATGTCTGCGGGCTCTGCATGAAGTGGCGGCTAGTGCGGACAGGGCCGGGATAAATCTCGGCATCTGGGGCTCGGCAGCACTGGAAGTATATACGTCTTTGCCATATACCCGGGAGGAGTCGGATTTAGATTTAGTAATCACAGGGGCGGATTTTCAAAGGATAACAAGCTTTTACCGGGTAATCAGGGAAATTGCCTCGTACTATATGACCACTATTGATTTGGAAATTGATATCGGGGGCTATGGGATCAAAGCGGCTGAGTTGTTTATGGAGACTGATCAGGTCCTTGCAAAAAGCATTTCCCGAGTCGATCTTTTGGCAAAGGACCTGGTTGTAAGTCAAATTAAGAAATAATTTGCTCACGCGAATTAAAAAAAGGAGGTGATTATAAATGGAAGTTAAAACAAGAGTACCGGGAAAAATTGTTAAGTATGAGGTAAAAGCAGGTGATACTGTGAAAAAAGGTCAAGTTGTTGCCGTGATGGAAGCAATGAAAATGCAGAATCCTATTCCTGCTCCTCAGGATGGTACGGTGCAGGAAGTTAAAGGGCCTGTCGGGGAAAGACTTAATCCGGGTACGGTAATCATGATCATTGAATAATGATCGTCAATTGGCCCGGGTAACAATATCAGGGCTACCTGGGCTTTTAAAAAAAGGAGGTGCTTTATATGGCAATTTACGGATTGACATTGCTGTCATTCTGTATGTTTGTGGGTATTCTGCTGGGCGATATTCTGGGTAAAATCGTGGGGGTGCAGGCTAACGTAGGCGGTGTTGGTATTGCCATGTTATTATTAATCGTAATTTCCGATTCCCTTTTAGAAAAGGGCAAATTATCACCTAAGGCTCAAGACGGGATTAATTTCTGGAGTGCCATGTATATTCCTGTTGTAGTAGCGATGTCAGCCAGGCAGGATGTTGTTGCCGCCGTTAAAGGCGGACCGATGGCTATTCTGGCAGGTGTCGTTGCGGTAGTGGTAGCCTTTGCTTTTGTCCCGATGATCAGTAAAATCGGGGAACCCGGGATTCCCCTACCTCCCAAAGATGAAATTAAGGGGGCATGATTAGATGGAAATGATCATTAATATCTTTACCAAAAACAATCTGGTTATGGCATTTTTAATTATCGGAGTTGTTATGTATATCTCCGGTTATATATCTAGACTGACAAACAAAAGAATTGCCGGTTCGGCTATAGCAATTATCTGCGGCTTAATTCTTGCCTATGTAGGCGGGCTAGCCTCAGGTAAGGGCAGCGGCGGTATCGCAAATATTCCTTTATTTTCAGGTCTGGGTATCATGGGTGGTTCCATGCTGCGGGATTATTGCATAATTTCCACTGCTTTCGGGGCCAGAATTACCGAGATTAAAAAGGCCGGGATTGCAGGGGTCATTTCCTTACTGGTCGGTGTGGTGACATCGTTTATTGTCGGTGTCGTGATCGCCCTGATGTTTGGGTACGGTGATGTGGTCAGTGCCACGACTATCGGGGCAGGAGCAGTAACCTTTATCGTAGGACCGGTTACCGGCGCGGCCTTAGGGGCAAGCTCCGATGTGGTAGCCCTTAGTATTGCGGCAGGTGTGGTAAAGTCTATTTTAGTGATGATTGTGACTCCCTTTGTGGCCAAGTATATTGGTCTGAATAATCCCAAAGCTGCTATGGTATATGGTGGTTTGATGGGCACAACAAGCGGTACGGCTGCGGGCCTTGCAGCTACAGATCCCAGACTGGTGCCTTATGGCGCGATGACTGCTACTTTCTATACCGGCTTAGGTTGTTTGTTATGCCCATCAATATTATTTCTGCTTACAAAAGCTATTTTAGGATAATTCCCATAAAAAGTAAAGATAAGGTCTGTAATCAGGGCTATAGTCTGGCTATAGCCCTGATTATTCAGTCCGGGAGGAAGAAATTGTCTAAAAATGAGCATTTTATTAATTTTAAAATGGAACAAGAAGCATGGGGCATTGGAGAAGCCCTGCTGCAGGGAATTTTATTAGAAGTCTCATCCTATCCTAAACCGGGATTAGTAAGCGCCCTTTCCAGAGGTGCTCACCGGGATATGAACATTTTAACCTTTATGGTCAGTTCGGCAGCAATTGCAGCTGTTTTTTATAAATGCGCACAAGCAGGAATTGACCATACCGGAGAGATCCCGGATCTATTGCCTGTCATCAGAGGCATAGGTATCGAGTATGAAAAGAGACTCTTAGAGTCTACCAAAGGTGTTAATACGCAGAGAGGCATTCTTTTTGCGGGAGGTATTTTATGTGGTGCCGCAGGATACCGACTGAAAAAGTCAAAAAGCATCGGCTCCCGGGAACTTTTTCAAATAGTGGCGCAAATGACGGAAGGCCTTGTTGCCAGGGAATTAGAAAATATAAATACGGGTAAAGAACGTTTAACTGCCGGTGAAAAGCTGTACTTGAAATATAATGTCAAGGGGATTAGAGGTGAGGTGGAGGCAGGCTTTCCTGCGGTAAAGGATACCGGATTACCTGCTTTAAAAGCTGCCTTTAATCAGGGGAAGTGTTTGAATCAGTGTATCGTTCATACCTTAATTTCCTTAATGACCTGTGTAGAAGATACGACAATTTTATGGCGCAAGGACTTGAATGTACTCACTGAAGTTCAGAATATAGCCCGGGAAATATTAGCGGCCGGAAGTGTGTTCACTAGGAAAGGATTAGAGCAAATTAACAAAGCCGACCGATATTTTATCACTGAAAATATAAGTCCGGGCGGGTCTGCCGACCTGGTATCCATAACAATTGCAGCGTATCTCTTAGAAAATAAGCAGTTTCCTTGTACCTTACTGTAAGCGGGGCATGCCGGAAGTCAGAGCATTTATATTATTATTTTACTTTATCTCCAGGTAGTTTGGTGAATAATTTCATTTGACCCTATTCCTATTTAGGACTTTTAGCTACGCCGATCAAAGGGAGCTTATCCTCAGCAGCGGCAGGAGCATGTGGAGCAGGGAACAAAGAATCGTCTCCAAGCTTAGACACAATTAATGCCGTAAATATCCCTAAAGCAGCATGGTCAATAAAACTAAGAAGCGGAGTGAGGGTCTTTTTCGTTTTAATCGGCAGCCCTAAGCGAGAAATCAGGCCATATACAAATAACCATGCTGTAGAAGTAACTCCCAGACCTTTTACAATTAATTTATCCCTGCCGGTAATAGAGAGCAGATAGGTGATTAGGACTCCTACTATTGCAATTCCGGTATTATTTGCTATGGAACCTATGATATGGGCGTTACTATTTTTAACCTTTTTGGCCGGAAGGAATAAACTGCTGGATAGCTGGCTATATTTAACATCTGTCAATCCAACATGGTATTCAAAGGCGTTTATTAATTTACTGGGTACTCCGCCGAGGATACCTGATATTATACCTAAGAAAATGCGGTCAGAAATTTTTTTCATAATAAATACAGCCTCCAGATTAAAGTTATTTTTATTATTAAGTTATTTTTGATTTTATATTCCATAACGATATCTGAAGAGGCTGATACCACAAATTATCTAAATTCAGGAGACAGGGGGACGGCCGGTTCTTTTGTCCTGCCAAGGCGGATGCAATCCGGAGATGTTATAGTCTCAGATTTAAGACATCCCTGTCTGCATGGAGAAGGATTTTTTACGGAGTACCTGCAAGAATATCCTGTTTTTGTGTGAGATTAAAGGTAAAAATTATTGATACATTCGTGAATTAGGTCTAAAGAGAGGACGTTTTCTCCTTAGACCTAATTGATTATTGATAAGCAGTGGTCATTATTTCTATGGTTTCCTCAAGGGACAGAGAGTAAGGATCTGTTTTAAACAGTTTGCCCATGGTTTGGCGGGCATTCTCGGCAAGCTGGGGAATATCTGCTTTCTTGATGCCGTAAGCGGACATTTTGAGATTAGCTACTCCGCAATCTTCCTGCAGCCTGACTAAAGCCCTGACAAAGGACAGCGGGCGTTTTGCTTCCGGAAGGGAATCTACGTCAATACCCATCGTTCGTGCCATAACGCAGAATTTATCTGGTACTTTCGAGGCAAAGAAAGTGTAATATGCTTCCGATAACATAAGCAGTCCCGCACCATGGGGCAGCTCCGGATGATGGGCACTAAGGGCATGTTCCATAGCATGCTCCGAGGTACATCGGGAAGTAGCCTCGACAAACCCGGAAAGGGTGTTGGCCAGGGCTACCTGGGTCCGGGCTTCCAGATTACTGCCGTCCTTGACGCATACAGGCAGGTATTTTGCCAATAATTCAATGCTTTTCAGAGCATAGGCATCACTAATAGGTGATGCTATCTTAGCAATAAAACCTTCTGTAGAATGAAAAAGGGCGTCAAAGCCTTGATAAGCAGTGAGATGCTTAGGTACCGACAGCATAAGTTCAGGGTCGACTACCGATAACACAGGAAATGTATCAGGGTTGCCATAGCCGATTTTTTCATTAGTGTCTTCTTTGGTGATAACAGCCCAGGGGTCGGCTTCCGTGCCGGTTCCCGCTGTCGTAGTGATGGCAACTATAGGCAGAACTCCTTCTGTTACCGGCATTCCTTTACCGGTTCCGCCAAGAACATAATCCCAGTAGTCCCCGGGGTTTTTGGCCATGATGGCAATACTTTTGGCGGAGTCGATGCTGCTGCCGCCGCCAAGCCCGATCACAAAATCACAGCCTTCTTCTCTGGCCAGGGCGGCTCCTTCCATAACATGGGATTTAATGGGATTAGGCAGAATTTTGTCAAATAAAGCGTACTCCACTCCTTTATTACGGAGGATTTTCACCAGTCGGTCCAGATAACCGTTCTTACGCATGGAATTACCGGCAGAGATGACGATTAAAGCTTTTTTCCCGGGAAGATCTACGTTAATAAGTTCATTTAATTTTCCGGGGCCAAACATAATTTTGGTAGGCATATAGTAGTCAAAGTTCATAGCAATACCTCCTTGGCTGATTCGTATGTTTATTCTTATTACTATTTATAATATTATATTTATGTATAACCTAGCAAGAATACACTTTGGGGATAGATCGTATCCTAAATGATACCGGAAGCCGGGGCATTCTTATGATTGAGAAGCAAAAGAATTAGAGGCACTGTTGTCTTAGGCGAATAACTCATAATAATATGAATATTAGAAAAAGGATGCCTTTTGGTGATTTGTCTGGTAAAGCAGATAATTCCCGGAATAAGGGTATTTTTTTTTATGTTTTAAATGGATCCTGAGTAAAATACGATTAAAACCTAACATATAAGATGATTTTTAAATTTTTAGGAAAATTTAAAAAAAATAAAAAAATGAAGAGGATTATGATAAAAAACATCGAAGAATACATGTATACATGGATGCATAAAGTGTCATTATTAAACGATGGACAACAGTTAATTTCTCGAAATAAGCTATAAAAAAACATGAATTAATATTTAAAATATTCATAATTGAAATAATATTAGCTAAGATTTTAATATTAATAATATGTCTAAGAAAAATTAGGAAGGACGGATGGGTAAAATGAAAAAAATTATTGACTTGACACTACCGATAAGAAAGCACTGGAGATGGCCCCTGGAATCAACCTTGGTTCATTCTTTTGCAAAAGGAGATCCTAACCAAGTTACACAATTCACCCTAAAAAGTCATTGGTATACGCATATTGATTCTCCTAAACATATGTTAGCCGATGGGAAAACTTTGGAAGAATATCCTTTGGATATTTTAATCGGCAAAGCATTAATTTTAGACCTTTCCCATATTGCGGCCAGTGAAGGGATAACTCCTGATATCTTAAAAAATGCGGCCCGGGGCAAGGAAATGCAGCAGATATTAATTTTAAAAACTGATTGGGAAAGCAAAGTATCCTGGGAGAGTATGGATTATTGGGATCATGCTCCTTATATAACTGAGGAAGGGGGCAAATGGATATTTGAGCAGGGACCAAAGGTTGTGGGTTTTGATTTTCCCCAGGATTATGACATCCGATTTATTAGAACAACCCCCGAGTCACAGTTAAAAATGCCTGTTCATGAACAGGTATTAAATAAAGGTGTTTTAATGATTGAATATCTGACCAATCTGAAGCAAATACCAACAGATACCTGTAAAATAACGGCCTTGCCGTTAAAACTGGAAGAAGCCGACGGGGCACCGATACGGGTTGTTGCAGAAGTGGAATAGTAAGAAGGGAAGTGAAATAAGTGCTCAAATCAATGGGAGAAGGTTTAGAAAAGGCTGCTCCTTATTTATTGGGGATCCCCGCTTTGGTGGTAGTTATTTTAGCAAACCTGGCTGTTGTATACAGATATATCCTGCAAAGTCCTTTATCCTGGAGTGAAGAATTGCTGCGTTATATGTTTGTCTGGATTATTTTTATCGGTACTGCCTTAGCGTATAAAAATGATGAATTAGTTGATATCAGCATGTTAACAGATATGGCGAAGGGCAGGCTTGCCAAAATTTTAGAAATTATACGTAACCTATTATGCTTAATTTTTATTGGTATTTTTACTTATGAAGGAGCAGTAATTTTCACCAGCCAGTTTCAAACAGGGGAAATTTCACCTGCAATGGAAATTCCCCTGTGGATCGTTTCTTTCGGGATCTTTGTGGGCGGAGTTTTGTGGTTATATTTTGGATTTGCAAAATTTTTTGTTTCTGTCGGTTCATTGAAGGAATAGGAGGAGATAATAATGACAGGTCTTTACGCAATACTACTTTTTCTGGCTTTTTTAGCCCTCCGAGTTCCAATTGCTATTGCCTTAGGTTTAGCGTCTGTATCGTATCTATTCTTCTTTGCGGATATCCCTATTATAATTGTCGTTCAACAGATGGCAAGTGCCATTGACAAGTTCACACTTATGGCCATTCCTTTCTTCATTATGGCAGGCGGGATAATGGAGCATGGGGGCATCTCCAAAAAATTAATCCAATTTGCTAGTGCGGTGGTGGGATTTTTTCCCGGCGGATTGGCAATGGTTATGGTTTTTGCCAGTATGCTTTTTGCCGGAATGACCGGTTCAGGTGCGGCTGATGCTGCAGCCATCGGAAGCATTGTTATTCCTGCCATGGTAAGGGCAGGTTATGGCGTAGACTTTTCCTGTGCATTACAGGCAACGGCCGGGATAGTAGGTCCCTTAATTCCGCCCAGTATTTTAATGGTCTTATTTGGAGTCTCGGCAGGAACTTCAGTAGGGGATATGCTGCTGGCCGGATTTATTCCCGGCGTACTTATGGGTCTTTTAACAATGGCGGCCGCAGTGTTTATTTCTGTGAAACGCGGCTATAAGCGGGAAGGTTCTTTTAGTGTCAAAAATCTGGGTGGTGCTTTTAAAGATGCTTTCTGGGCCTTATTGACACCAATTATCATTATGGGCGGAATCTATAGTGGTATCTTTACTCCTACCGAGGCAGCCGCAGTGGCAGTTTTATATAGTTTATTCGTGGGTCTGTTTATTTACAAAGGCTTAACAATAAAAAATTTACCTAAAGTTATCTTTCAAACGATCTTACTTTCTTCTGCAGTGATGATCATAGTTGCTACTTCCCAAGCTTTTAGCTGGATTTTAACGAGGGAAGGTTTACCTCATCTATTAGCAGATTTATTTAAAGGCATTAGTTCTAATTCTCTAATATTCTTATTTTCCTCAAGTTTAATGTTATTATTGGTAGGCTGTTTCTTAGACCCTGCACCAAGTGTTTTGATATTAGCTCCCATTCTTACTCCGGTAGCGGAATCTTTTGGAATAAATCCGGTTCATTTTGGGGTAATTATGGTTGCCAGTATGTGTATCGGACTAATAACGCCGCCGGTAGGTTTAAACATTTTTGTGATCTCCGGTATTGCGAATAGGCCGGTTCATAAAATAATTAAAGAGATCTTTCCTTTTTTAATTGCTTCGGTAATTGCCTTAATATTAATCATAGTATTTCCCGGTTTATCCTTGTATTTACCAAGCTTAAGCAGATAGGTAGCTATATTGGTTAATGGTTTATTCATACGAAACACTTTAAATTGTTGGGAAATTTTTTAATTAAATAAAAAATAAATAAAAATTAAGGAGGAAGTGTTTATGAAATTGAAAAGGCAAATCAGTACTTTGATTGTAATTATGATTGTGCTGGCTGCAGTACTTACCGGTTGCGGCGGTTCAACATCCCCAGAAACGGGATCAAGTGATGAACCGAAAAAAGAAGAAGTAAAGGCTCTTGAACTTTCCGCATCATCCGGCGGAATGGCGGCTAGTTCTCCGGCCGGAAAAGCCATGGATTTTTTTGCAGAAAAAATTGCCGAATACTCTAATGGTACTGTTACGGTAAAAGTATTTTATGACTCTTCTTTAGGTGATCCGACTTCAGTAGTTCAAGGTATGCAAAAGGGTGCTGTGGATATTGCCGCTACCGGGGACAGTTATTTCTCAGGTTTGGTTCCTGAAATTCAAGTTTTCGAACTGCCTTTCCTATTTGACTCGTATGAAACAGCAAGGGGTGCGGTTGATGGTCCTGTAGGACAAAAGGTTATGGCTAAATTTGATGGAAAAGGCATAAAACCGCTGGCCTTTTGGGAAATTGGGTTCCGCCATTTAACCAATAGTGTGCGTCATGTCAAAACTCCTGATGATTTACAAGGGATTAAGATTAGAACTTTACCGGCCCAGATTCAAGTTAAAACCTGGGAACAGCTTGGTGCTTTACCGACTCCCATTGATTTTTCCGAATTATATACTTCCTTACAGCAAGGTGTGGTAGATGCTCAGGAAAACCCTGTGAATTTAATTAGAACAAGTAAATTTTATGAAGTGCAAAAATATCTGAGTTTAACAGGACATGTCTATACCCCTATGTTCTTAGCAATGAGCCAGAACACCTGGGACAAATTAAATGCCGAGCAGCAAGATGCCGTTATGAAAGCGGCTCAAGATGCTCAAGAGTATGAACGGGGCCTGGTTAAAGATGGTGAATCCGATGATTTGGCATTTATCGAGCAACAGGGAGTAACAGTTGAAAGGACTCCGGAGATTGCCAAATTTAAAGAAATTGCAACTCAAACTTATTCCATGTTTACTGAGAAATATGGTGACGAACTTTTAAATGAATTACTGGGTAAATAAGATAACTATTTCAGGCAAATATAAAAAGTCTCTTACTAACCCTTGAGATTTGTGACGGAAGACTTGCTATTTATATTTAGAAAATAAAAGGGGAGAAAAGTATGAAAAAGAGAATTTCGATTTTTCTGATTGCTATTATGGTTTTCGGTATTTTTTTGGTAGGCTGTCAGAAGCAGGATGAGCAAAGCCCGAACGGCTCAACAAAAGAAGAGTCTCCTAAGCAGGCTGAAACAGAAATAAGTTATCCGGAAAAACCGGTGGAAATCATTGTTCCTTATGCTGCCGGGGGCGGCCAGGATATTGCGGCCAGAGTAGCAGCCAAATATCTGGAAAAGTATTTAGGACAACGGATTGTAGTGACAAATGTAACCGGGGGAGGCGGGGTTGTCGGTCATACGCAGATTGCTAAAGCTAAACCGGACGGTTATACAATCGGCATAATCCATACATTTACTTATATTGATCAATTTACTATGAAGGGAATACCTTATACGGAGAAAGATTTTGTACCCGTTGCCCTGTGTGCGGCGGACCCCCATATCCTGGTAGCCAGAAAAAATCTCGGTGTGCAAAACCTGCAGGAATTTATTGATTTAGCCAAAAGTAAACCTGGTCAGATCACCATGGGTATGGGAGGAGCCTGGAACGGTCATGACTTCTTCCGGATCTTCTTAGAAAAAGCAAGTGGTGCTGAATTTAAAAGAATGCCTTTCCAAGGCGGTGCTCCTGCTTTAACGGCAGTAGCGGGGGAAAACTGTGATACTTCGACACCTTTTGTTGCCGAAGCTTTAGCCCAGCTTGATGTGGGTTCGGTAGTTCCCCTGGCGGTATCCAGTGATGAGAGGATAGATGTGGTTAAAGATATCCCTACTGTAAAAGAGAGCGGTTTTGATGTTGCCCAGTATATGTGGAGAGGCTTTACTGTTCCTCCCGGGACTCCTCAGGAAATAATTGATAAATTAGCTGACGTTTTTGAGAAAACATTTAATGATCCTGAGTGGATTGCAGATGCTCAAAAAGCCGGTTTGAACCCTAAATATATGGGCCCGGAAGAGTTTACACAATATTATCAGGATGAATTTACCAAATATTCCGGTGTGGTTGAAGAACTCGGTATTAAACCTCAGTAATTATCAGGCCTAAGATTTAATACTAAGTCTTAGGCCTTCTTCCCCAAAAAGGAGGTTGGCTGGAAAGTGATAAAGAAGCTGAATAATGACTTGATTATAGGAATTTTCCTGTTGATTTTTGAAGGGATATTATGGACAGTAAATACTCAAGCACCGGAAAAAGCAGGTTACTATCCTCGTTATCTCCTGATTTGTGCTATTGTGCTGACTTTGCTACTGGTAATAAAATCTCTTAAAGGCAGTAAAGTAACCCAAGATGAGCAGTCTGTTCTAAATAAAAACTATTTGCATATAGCCGTATTAATTGCGCTGACAGTTGTTTATTTGTTCTTTTTACCTTATTTAGGTTATATAATTTCTACTGTTTTCTATGTTTTAAGTTTGATGCTGTATTTAGGGATGCGCAATAAAGCTTATTTATTTGTAACCCCACTGCTGACCACAATAGTTTTATATTTTGTTTTTAATAAATTTTTATTGATAAAACTTCCTGAATGCATCTTTTTTTAGAGGTGATAAAAAATGTTTGAAAATATCTTGACGGGGATTAACGGTTTATTGCAGCTTGGTAATTTAGTGGGGATATTATTCGGTTTAACGGTAGGGATTATTTTTGGTGCTTTGCCCGGTTTCAGTGCGACAATGGGAGTGGCTGTCTTTGTCCCGTTTTCATTCTGGCTCCCGCCTGATACTGCACTGCTGATGTTAAGCGGTGTCTATTGCGGTGCTATCTACGGGGGATCATTATCAGCTATTTTGTTAGGCATCCCCGGAACGCCTGCTTCAGTACCTACAACCTATGATGGGGTTCCCCTTGTTAAAAAGGGTGAAGCGGGAAAAGCCTTATCCCTAGTCACTTTTGCTTCCAGTGCGGGAGGATTTATTAGTTCTCTGGCTTTGTTGGCCGGAGCACCTTTGCTGGCTGTTGTGGCCTTAAAAGTAGGTCCGCCGGAGCAGATGACCCTGGCCATTTTCGGGTTGAGTGTTGTTTGTATGCTTAGTGCCGATAATTTATTGAAAGGATTGATTGTCGGTTTTATCAGTTTGGTGCTGGCAACGGTTGGTCAGGACCCTATCGAAGGATTCCCCCGATTTACTTTTGGTTTTTATCAATTAATAGGTGGAGTTCCGCTCCTTCCTGTCCTGATCGGTGTTTTTTCTCTGCCGGAAGTCTTTAAAATGATCGAAGAAGGTATGAAGAATATTAGCATTTCGGAAAAAATCGGTTCCTTAAAATTATCCTTTAAGGAAGTGAAGAATTATTGGAGCACGGTAATCCGGTCTGCTCTAATAGGGATCGGCATAGGAATTATACCGGCGGCAGGACCTGATATTGCTTCTTTTATAGCCTATAACGAAACCGTCAGAGCTTCTAAGAACCCTGAAAAATTCGGTAAAGGGGCTCCGGAAGGAATAATTGCTTCCGAAGCAGCAAATAATGGAGTTACCGGGGGGTCTTTAATTCCCCTGCTGACCCTTAGTATTCCGGGAAGCCCGCCGGCAGCGGTTTTTCTGGGAGCTTTGTTTATTCATGGTTTACGGCCCGGGCCGACTCTATTTACGAAAAATGTTGATATTGTTTATACGCTGTTGGTAGGCTTCGCGTTAATCAATATTTTGATGTATTTTATTGGCCTGGCTTATTGTAAGGTGTCGGTTAAAGTATTAAAAACACCGATGACTGTTTTGATTCCCGTCATCATGGTCTTAACGATCCTCGGTTCTTATGCCGTGCAAGTCAGCATGTTTGATGTAGGAGTTATGCTAATTTCCGGGATCATCGGTTATATCATGCTAAAAAATAATTTTCCCGTATCTCCCATAGCTTTAGCTTTAATTTTAGGTCCCATGCTTGAACAGGCTTTGGAACAATCATTGATTATGTTCAATGATAATTTATGGCTGGTATTTACCAGACCGATTGCAGTTTTATTTATCTTATTTACATTCTTATCATTGTTTTGGCCGGTAATTTCAAAATATCTGGCTAAATCAAAAAAAGCTGCCAATGCTGGAGGTCAATAAATATGAAAAAAACTGTTTTCTACGGTGGTCTAGTTATTAACGGCATAGATAGTACCCCCCTTGAAAAGGGAGCAATTTTAATAGAAGGTAATAAAATTATAAAAGTAGGCCGGAAAGAGGAACTGGCCGGTTTAATTGATTCTTCTACCGAAGAAAAGGATTACAGCCGGTTTACGATTATTCCGGGTTTAGTTGACTGCCATAACCATCTGTCCTTAGACGGTAACATGGATAATTATTTAACGAAAATGGAGGCTCCTGAATGTGAATTGACGATCCGGGCCTGTTCAACAATGCAGGTTGATTTTAAAGCGGGAGTTACAACTTCGCGGTGTCTGGGAGATCGGTTTTTCCTTGATGTAGCCTGTAAAAGGGCTGTCGAAGAAGGAAGATTAACGGGGCCCCGTCTGGTCGTATCGACCAGAGGGATTAGGGCTACCCATGGACATGGTGTGGTAGGACTGCCTTTTAACGGCCCCGAAGCGATCCGCCAGGCTGTGCGGGAGAATCTCAAAGCCGGAGCAGATTTTATTAAATTTTATATGACCGGTACGGTAAGAGAAAACAGTAAGACGCTACCTTATTATATGTCTCCGGAGGAAGTTAAAGTAATTACGGAAGAAGCCGGGAAGGTAGGGGTAAAAACTGCTGTTCATTGTATCGGCGGTAAAGGGTTTGAAATATGCATTGAGCAAGGTGTGGATGTCATTGAACATGGTTTTTATTTAACGGATCATGAAATAGAGTTATTGTTAAACTCAGATTCCTGGTTAGTTTTAACACCCAGCTTAATCTTAAATGATGATAATAACTTACCGCCGGAGAAGAAAGGGTCTTTTAAAGATGCGCAGGCTGAAGTCAGGGAAAGACTGCAGGCGATTATTAAAAGCGGGGTCAAATATGCAGCGGGTACGGATGCGATGCATGGTAAGTTAGTAAAAGAGCTGGAATATATAGTAGAGGCCGGGGCTACGGAGCTAGAGGCCCTCCGGTCGGTGACATTAAATGCGGCCAGGGTTTGTGGCTTAGCAGATCTCGTCGGTAGTCTGGAAGTTGGCAAAATGGCAGATATGGTAATAATTAACGGCAATCCTTTAGCAGATATAAAATCATTATGGAATGTTGAATCTGTAATAAAAGAAGGGAAAGAATTTAAGATTAAGTGATTAAATTCATAAGTTTTTATGAGATATTTTAAAGAAAAGGATTATGGTTAATGTACTTTATGATAATGGAGGGGCCATCTTGAAATTATCGCAAATTAAACAGAGCAGGGTTTTATTAACTGAACAAGTGCATCAAGTATTAAAAAAAGGAATTTTAACCGGGGTATTTAGTCCCGGGGAAAGGCTGTATGAAACGGAGCTTTCTAAAAAGCTGGGAGTAAGCAGAACGCCCATTAGAGAAGCCCTCGGTATTTTAAAATCCGAAGGGTTTATAACCCAACTGGTCGGCGGCGGGATCAAAGTTACGGAACACTCAATCAAGGAAGTAAATGAGATTTTTGATCTGAGAGAGCTGCTGGAATGTTATGGTGTTGAGAAAGCTATTGATAATATCTCGGAAACACAAATAAAAAGATTGGCAGAAATACTTGATATGTGTAAAATGGCCCAAAAATATACCAACATCGAAACAATAATGGAACTAAATAAGGAATTTCACGAATTAATACTGCGGGCAAGTAATAATGAAAAATTATTTGAAACAGCAAATTCCATTAAATGCTTATCGGATTATTGGAGAATTAGTATGTTCCATCCTTCTGAACCTGCTGTATCCATTCAAGGGCACCAGGAAGTATTTAATGCAATCAAGAATAAAGACAAGCTGCAGGCCGTTGCTGCAATGAAGAACCATCTTCGTATGGGCAGAATGTTAATGCTGGAAAAAATTGATGAGAATAAAAAATTTATTGATGTAACTTGATAAATTTTAATAGAGAATTTGAAATTTTTAACTAAAAATTAAGCTATTAGTATCATTTTGATTATCTTTAATAATTTCAAATAAAAGTAGTGGAAGGAGATGTAACAAAATGCTGATTAACAAAGATACATGTATAGATTGCGGTCTTTGTGTAAACAGAT
>JBMNCQ010000058.1:0-1325 GCA_049366715.1 Peptococcaceae bacterium
CGGCCGTTGGCTGTCAATACTTCTCGTACTGAATCCAGAGCAGTGAGCCACTTTTGGATCGGTTTACCATTTTTAAAACCCGGATGCCATTCAGCAAACTTTCGAACATCATCATCGCTGAAAGTCGTATTTTTTGTAAACTTGCCGGTTAAAATTCCCATTCCTAAAGGGCCTCGGTTCATACTGGCAAGACCTGCTTGTTCACAATGGGAGAGTAATTCCCTGTTCCCATCAAACACACTTAACTGCTGTTGTATTACACTGCAGTTTGGAGTATCTGCAAATTCTTCAATAGCATCTGTGCGATCAGTACTCCAGCCATATGTGCGGATTTTACCTTCTTTAACCAGGGCATCCAGTACTTGTCGTGTTTCCAGTGCCCGTTCAATAGAGAGCCCCCACACGTGAATCAAATAGACATCGACATAATCAGTATTTAAACGTCTAAGGCTGGCTTCAAGCTCAGATCTTACATGTTCAGCGAGATTGCTGTCTTCTTCGGGATCGTTATGAAGAGATACACTTTTGCTTTTTTCATCAACATCGTAACCGAATTTAGTCGAAATAACAACTTTATCCCGTATGTTTCCAATCGCTTTTCCCAAAATGCTTTCGCTGTGACCGGCGCCGTAGTTTGCCGCAGTGTCAAAGAAATTTACACCCATTTCAACAGCTTTTTGGATCGCGCGGATTGATTCATTATCATCCACACTGCTCCATCCGCCTGGTTTGCCAAGAAAAATCCATGGACCGCCAATCGCCCAGCAGCCGAGACCTAACGCACTGACTTCAATTCCGCTTTTTCCTAAGGTTCTTTTCATCTTTTTCTCCCTGTAATTTGATTTAATTTTGGCTAAGAAACTATTCAGGATAAGCATCCTGAGATTTGAGTGTAAAATATGTAAAAACCGAATATGTACATTTACTCCGCCCTCCTTTCTTATATAAAATCATCTTGGCAGTGACAGAACTCCATCCTCAGTCATGCAACCAACCGGTCGGTAGCATGTGCGTGTAAAATTTTTTCATTTTTTTATTCCATCCAGAAAAACAGAAATGCAGCTTTCCGCATCCGGTTTTATATCTTTGTCCCTGTAAAAATTCAGAGACATTACAAATCCGAGCATCAGGTAATAGTAAGAAATCATTATATCTTTCGGACTTCGATCAACAATTTCTCCCCTATTTATTCCTGACTGAATGATATCGATTAAGCGGCTTTGAAAGAGCCTTTCATACTCATGCGTTTTACGCAGTATTTCTTCCTCCAATTCTTCCGGAGGAAAATAATAAAAGCGGGTCCAGAAATCCACTTCGATATTTCC
>JBMNCQ010000059.1:0-182042 GCA_049366715.1 Peptococcaceae bacterium
TGTCAGAATAATTAACACCCATCTGGGGTGACATTTTCACAAACTATTGACATAAAATGCCGGCTGTTCCGTCCATTGTGAATTTTGATAATAGAAAAATTTGTAGCAATTTACTGGAAGTTTACTAAAGGATGTTGCCGGGCTTTATTTAATTCTAAGGGAAAAGATGTTTGTGAGAGGAGGGGAAAAATGAATTCTCCGGCTAGGGATGATTTTAAGAAAAATATCAGCGGCAGTACCTTTAACGCTCATGATGAGCAAGGACAAATTGATTTTGAATTTGTGGTTAATAGTATTAATGAAGGGGTTTTTACAGTAAATAAGGACTTGATTATTACATCATTCAATAAGGCCGCCGAGGAAATAACAGGTTATAAAAAGGAAGAAGCCCTGGGGCAAAAATGTTTTAAACTACTTAAAGGTTCCCATTGCTGTGGAGAAAGCTGCCTGATTCATAAATCATTTGTGAGTAAAGAGAAAGGTTACAACACCGATGTGGTAATTGTTTCTCACAGCGGAGAGCAGATACCTGTGGAAATATCTGTTATGCCGCTTTTTGCTAAAGAGGAAAATGTAATCGGGGCTTTGGAAATCTTTTCGGATCAACGGAAAATATATAATTTATATGAAGAATTGAAAGGACGCTACAGTTTTCAGAATATTATCGGCAAAAATAATAAAATGCTGGAAATTTATGAAATGGTCCAAGCAGTGGCACCTTATAAATCCAGTGTGCTGATTATCGGGGAGAGCGGTACCGGTAAAGAATTGGTAGCGAAAGCAATTCATTACCTAAGCGATAGAATGTATAAACCCTTCATCAAAGTCAATTGTGCTGCCCTTTCCCCGACCCTTCTGGAAAGTGAGCTCTTTGGCCATGAGAAAGGTGCTTTTACCAGTGCCCAGTTTACCCATAAGGGGCGCTTTGAACTGGCAGATAAAGGTACCATATTTTTAGATGAAATTGGTGAAATACCCGTAAATCTGCAGGCCAAACTTCTGCGAGTCTTACAGGAAGGGGAATTTGAAAGGGTGGGGGGCAAAGAAACCATCAAAACCGATGTACGGGTTATCGCTGCGACCAATAAGAATCTGCAGGAGGAAATTAAAAAAGGGGCATTCCGTTATGATTTGTATTACCGGATTAATGTTTTTCCTATTAAATTGCCGGCCTTACGGGAAAGAAGAGATGATATCCCGCTGTTATTAACGTACTTTATCAATAAACTCAATGCTTTTTTTCAAAAATCCAAAAAAGGGGCAGCCCGGGACACGCAAGAGTTTTTACTGGATTATGAGTATCCCGGTAATGTCAGAGAACTGGAAAATGCTCTGGAATTTGCTTTTATTAAAGGCAAAGGAGAGTTTATCCAGCTTGATGATTTACCGGCTCATATGGTTTCCGGAGGGGGGGCCGGCAATTACTGCAAATTGGATGATCTGGAAAAGTACCACATCAGGCAAGTCCTGCAACGATGTGAGGGCAACAAACAAAAGGCCGCCAAGCTTTTAGGCATAACCCGCAAAACCTTATATACTAAACTTGAGAAATATGGCTTGACAAATTAAATGGATATTTTTTAGCCATTAGTGAGTAGAAAGTATGCACTTCGCTAATTTAAAAAAGGGAAAAAGGGAAGGAAAAAGCTCTTTAAATAAGCTTTTTTCTTCCCTTTTTATTTTGGCATCGTATTTGCAAATTTAATCGTTAAACTTCCAGCGAGGGGGGCTCTTATGGTAAAAATTTCGTCTGACGGATACCTGCTAAATCCCCGGGAGTGGAACGAAGAGGTGGCAGAGAGCTTGGCCTGCTATGAAAATATTAACCTTACTGAAAGACATTGGGATGTGATTTTATTTGTCCGGGATTATTATCTGGATTTTAAGGTACTGCCGACTGTTCATAAAATATGTGCTCATACGGGGCTCAATACCCTGGAAGTTTATCAGCTTTTTCCTAGAGGTCCTGTGCATGGGGCATGCCGCATAGCAGGAGCTTCCCCGGAGCTTTTTATCTTTAAATGACCGCAGAATATATACCGGCCGGCAGAGTCTCAAATAATAACTTGACAGGGAGGTGATTCAGTGCTCAAATCAACAATTTTCAGAAGAAAATATTTAGCTATGGGCCCTTGTTGTATCAGGGAGGAAAAGATCTGGTCAAAAGTTGTGGAGGATATTTTACAAAGGGAAAATATTCAGCCCATTACTCCGGAACATTATGCTGTCATGAATTGTGTGCGGAAATTTTACCTTGAACAAGAGCGGGCGCCGTCGGTCAGAGAAATTTGCGACGATACAGGATTTAAATTGGGGATTTTCTTTGCTCTTTTTCCTGATTGGCCCCACACCTTATTTATAACCGACAGTATCGTTAGTGTTGTTTTGGGGCTGCCCGTCTGGAATGTGGAGATTTAAGGAGGAATGGTAAATGAATGAAGTTATAACAAATAGTTTAAACCCTTTATTTCGGCAGGAAATAGCTGATTGTTTTACCACTTTAGAGGATAAATTGGATTTTACCAACTGTTTAACCTGTGGCATGTGCACTGCAGGCTGTCCTTATTCCGATATTCATGAAGATATGGACCCCCGGAAATTTATCCGTAAATGCTTATTGGGTCTGAAGGAAGAAGTACTCAAGGATCCTTTTATCTGGAATTGTACAATGTGCGGAAGGTGCACGATGCTCTGTCCGATGAAGGTTGATATTCCAGGGATTGTGCGGACAATCCGGGGAAATTTCGGCCTTAAAGCCCCGGGTTTTTTACAGGAAGTAGTTGAAAATCAGGTTAGGACCGGTAACCAGATGGAGGTTACCCGGGAAGATTACTTAGATACTTTGGAATGGATGGAGGAAGAACTGCAGGCAGAGCTTGCTGACCCGGGCGTTAAAATACCTGTGGATAAAGAGGGAGCAGACTTTTTATTCCTCTGGGACCCCCGGGAGATAAAGTATTACCCTTTGGATGTGCAGAGTATTGCCAAAATTATGCATGCTGCCGGGGCTAACTGGACCAGCAGCAGTGAATACTGGGATGCTACCCACTATGGTTTATTTAGCGGGGATGATGAGGCTTCCACCGTTCTTTTAGAACGGATTGCCGCCCAAGTGCAAAAACTGCGGGTTAAATATCTGGTCGTGACTGAGTGCGGACATGCCACCAGAGCTCAGCGCTGGGGGCGTAAAGTATGGCTGCAGCCCGGTCAGGGTGATTATCCTGTTTATAACTTTGTCCAGCTGCAGGCTAAGTGGATAAAGGACGGTATTCTCAAGCTGGACCCAAGGAGAAACCCGGATCCTGTTACCTTTCATGACCCTTGCAATATGGTACGTAAAGAAGGCATCGTTGAAGAGCCGAGATATTGTGTGCAAAAGGCTGTCCTGGATTTTAGAGAGATGTGGCCTAACCGGGAATATAATTACTGCTGCGGCGGCGGAGGCGGGTTGCTGGCTTTAGGACCGGATATTCAGCCTGCCAGGATTGCCAAGGGGAAATTAAAAGCGGAACAGATTAGAAATACAGGAGCTAAGATTGTCGTTACTCCTTGCCACAACTGTTATGACCAGCTTAACGACATCATTAAAAACTATCGGCTTGATGTAAAACTAAGCCATGTTCATCATCTTGTCAGTAAGGCTTTAGTCCTTTGAAAAATATCTTGAAAGGAGTTGAACTTTAGTATGACTTCGATTAACAATCCAATCGGGGCAGTAATGGTGGTCGGCGGAGGGATTGCAGGAATTCAGTCCTCTCTGGATCTGGCGGAAATGGGTTATAAAGTGTACCTGGTAGAAAAGTCCCCGGCCATCGGGGGGACCATGCCGGCTCTGGATAAAACGTTCCCGACCAATGACTGCTCAATGTGTATCCTTTCGCCTAAACTCGTGGAGTGCGGAAGACATTTAAATATTCAAATTTTAACCAATAGTGAAATCTACAAAGTAGCGGGAGAAGAGGGCAATTTTACCGTTTCAGTTAAGAGTAAGCCCAGATTTATTGATCTGGATAAATGCACAGGATGCGGTGAATGTGCCGAAGTGTGTCCGGTGGAGATCAGAAATGATTTTGATAAAGGGCTAAGCAGCTCGAAAGCAATCTATCAACAATATGCCCAGGCTTATCCCAATGCTTATGCCATCAAGAAGGAAGGGACGGCACCTTGTAAAGCGAACTGTCCCGCAGGAGTGAATGCCCAGGGCTATGTTGCTCTTACGAAAGAAGGTAAATTTAAAGAAGCGGCGGGGATTATCTATCAGGATTTACTGCTGCCCGGTACTTTAGGAAGAATCTGTCCCCATCCCTGTGAAGCAGAATGCAGCCGGGCCCAAGGAGAAGGAGCTGTTTCAATCGCAGCGATTAAAAGGTTTTTGGCCGACAGGGAGGAAAGACCTCCTTTGGGTATTAAGGAATTTAAAGGGGAGAAGATTGCTGTTATCGGTTCCGGGCCGGCCGGCTTAACCTGTGCCTATGAACTGCTTAAGGCAGGTTACCGGTCCGTAATTTATGAAGCTTTACCGGTGGCCGGCGGTATGCTGGCCGTTGGTATTCCCGATTATCGTTTACCCCGGGCGGTACTGGACGGAGAAATTAAATTTTTGACGGATAACGGGGTTGAAATCAGGCTGAACACCAGGTTTGGTCAAGATATAACTTTGGAAAGTTTAAAAGAAGACGGTTATCAGGCCGTATTTATTGCTACCGGGGCTCATAATGACCGGAAGCTTGCTGTCCCCGGAGAGGATTTACCCGGGGTATATTCCGGTGTTGAATTTTTACGGAAGGTAAACCTTGGTGAAAAAATTCAGTTAGGTGCGGAGGTAGCCGTGATTGGCGGCGGTGATGTCGCTATGGATGCTGCCCGCTGTGCCCTGCGTTTAGGTGCGGAAAATGTTACGGTTTACTATCGCAGGTCTCTTCTGGAAATGCCGGCCAGAGCCGAAGAAGTTGCGGCGGCGGAGGCAGAGGGAATCATGATAAAAACCCTTGTAACTCCTGGGAAGATAAGGCCGGAGAAGGGAAAGGGCCTTATTATGGAGTGTGTAGAGATGGACCTGGGGGAACCGGATAGTTCCGGACGGAGAAGACCAATTGTAAAACCAAATTCGGAATTTAGCGTATACGCCGATCATATTATTACCGCTATCGGACAGAAGCCTTCCAGCGAATGTTGCGCGGCGGGGATTGAACTTACCAGTGGGGGCCGTATTCATTGTGATGAGATCACACTGGCTACCTCACTGCCGGGAGTTTTTGCCGGGGGAGAAGTCAGAACAGGACCGGGCATAGCTGTTGCGGCAGTCCGGGAAGGCAAAGAAGGTGCCCAATCCATCAGCAGGTATTTATCCGGTCAGGATCTGCAGGAAAACAGGAAAAAAAATGATCAGATTAGTGAAAAACCGCCAATTGATAAAAGCTTAAAGCCGATTCCCCGGACTGCACTACGGGAATTGCCGGTGCCGGAAAGGATAAGGGATTTTCGCGAAGTGGCTTTGAGTTTGACGGAGGCAGAGGTGAAAAGGGAAGCCGGACGTTGTTTGAACTGCGGGCCCTGTGCCGAATGTATGCAGTGTGTAGATGCCTGCCAGGCTCACTGTATCGACCATTTTCAAAAGGGCAAAAATGTCGAGGTACAAGTTGGGGCAATTTTGTTAGCTGCAGGATTCAGCGAGTTTCCGGCGGAAAGGCTGGTGGAGTATGGCTATGGAAAATATCCTAATGTGGTAACGAGCAGTCAGTTTGAGCGGGTTTTAAGTGCCTCCGGTCCCTTTAGCGGTCATTTAGTCCGTCCCTCCGACAGCAGAGAACCAAGGAGGATAGCCTGGATTCAGTGCGCCGGCTCCAGGAATGTCCGGGCGGATAAGGGGTATTGCTCTAATGTTTGCTGCATGTATGCAATTAAAGAAGCTGTAATTGCGAAAGAGCATGCCGCCTATCCTTTAGAAACCACCATTTTTTATATGGATATGCGCAGTCAAGGCAAGGATTTTGAAAAGTATTATGAAAGAGCACAAGGGCAAGGGGTTAATTTTGTCCGCTCCCGCATTTATAATCTCACCGAAAAAGACGACGGTAATTTATTAATCCGCTATGCTTTGGATGACGGAGCATTAAAAACAGAGGAGTTTGATCTGGTTGTCCTCTCCGTCGGTTTATGCCCTCCTCAAGGCAGTAAGGAAATCATAGACTGTCTGAATATTGCAGAGAATAAATTCGGTTTTGTGCAAACGAATCCCCACCTGCCGGTTCAGACCAATCAAAAAGGGATTTTAGCCGCCGGTGCCCTGAGCGGACCTAAGGATATCCCGGAAACGGTGACGCAAGCCAGTGCGGCGGCAGTTGAAGCGGTAAAAAATCTGGTTAAGGTTAAAAACAGCTTAATCGAACATAAGGAATATCCGGCCGAAGTAGATGTTTACGGGCAGAAACCCCGTATAGGCGTTTTTGTTTGTCACTGCGGTATTAATATTTCCGGGATCGTAAACATTCCGGAGGTTGTCGAATATGTCCGTTCGTTAGAAAATGTGATGTATGTTGAGGACAATATGTATACCTGCTCCCAGGATACGCAGCTGCGCATGAAAGAATTGATTCAAAAACACCGGCTGAACAGGGTAGTGGTTGCCTCCTGCAGTCCCAGAACCCATGAACCGCTATTCAGGGAAACCTTAAAGGAGGCCGGACTGAATCCTTATCTCTTTGAGATGGCCAACATCCGGGATCAGTGCTCCTGGGTCCATATGCATGAGCCGCAGGAAGCAACTTTTAAAGCCAAAGATTTAGTGGCGATGGCGGTAGCAAAAGCAAAAAGGCTGGAGCCTATTGAGACCGGTTATGTCTCAGTAACGGCCCAAGCCCTGGTAATCGGGGGTGGGATAAGCGGAATGAATGCTGCTCTGAGTATGGCCCGCCAAGGCTATCCGGTCTACTTAGTGGAAAAAGAAAAGCAACTGGGCGGGTTAGCCCGGAAAATTGCTTTTACCCATGAAGGCGAACCTGTGCAGGCTTACTTAGCCGGTTTACAAGCAGAAGTAAACGGCAGCTCTTTAATTACCGTTCTTTTAAATGAGGAAATAGCTGATATCACCGGTTTTATCGGAAATTTCGAAACGGCCTTAGCCAGCGGCAAAAAACTTAAGCACGGAGTGGTGGTCGTTGCTACGGGCGCCCGGGAGTATAAGCCCCGGGAATACCTTTATGGACAAAATGCAGGGGTTAAGACATATCTGGAATTGGAAGAAATGCACTTGCAGAATCCGGAGGCTTTTAACAATTTGCAAAATATTGTTCTGATTAATTGTGTCGGTTCCCGCAATGAGGAACATCCTTATTGCAGTAAGGTTTGTTGCAATCAATCGGTGCAGTTGGCGTTAAAAGCTAAGGAGAAAAATCCCCGGCAAAATGTTTTTGTCCTTTACCGGGATTTGCGTAGTTATGGCTTCGCAGAAGATTATTACCTGCAAGCCCGCCGCAAAGGTGTTATCTTTGTCCGTTATGAGGCCGGGGAGGCCCCGCAAGTTTATGAAACGGAGCAGGGATTAAAGGTCAGGGTGAAAGACCACATTTTAAAGGAGGATATGCTGATTTCTGCTGATTTAGTAGGCCTGGCGGCAGCTACGCTTCCCAATCCCCGCAATGAGGAACTGGCTAAAAATTTGAAGGTACCGTTAAATGAAGACGGCTTCTTTTTAGAGGCCCATATGAAACTGCGTCCTGTTGATTTCAGCACCGACGGTGTTTTTGTCTGCGGTTTAGCCCATGGCCCGAAGCCGCTGGCTGAGGCCGTAGTACAAGGTATGGCGGCAGCGGGCAGGGCCTGCACCATTCTGAATAAAGAAAAAATTGTGGCCGGGGGGCAAACTGCTCAGGTGAATAAGAGTATCTGCAGCGGATGCGGTACCTGTGCCAGTGTTTGTCCCGCTCAAGCCATCGAAATTGACAGCGGGGAAAGAACCGCTCAAGTTAACAGTGCGTTATGCAAGGGGTGCGGGGCGTGTGCTGCGTCTTGCAGGGCTCATGCTATTGACGTCAGAGGTTTTCGGAGTTCCCAAATTGTTGCTATGCTCGAAGCGATAGGAAAGGTAGGGTGAATAAAGTGGAAAGAAAAATCGTTGCTTTTTTATGTAACTGGTGCAGTTATGCCGGGGCCGACCTGGCGGGGGTAAGCCGTTTTCAATATCCCCCCGGCGTCAGAATAATCAGAGTGCCCTGTTCCGGCAGAATTGATCCGCTTTTTATCTTGACAGCTTTAAAGAATGCCGAGGGCGTATTGGTTTCGGGATGCCACCCCGGTGACTGTCATTACACCTCCGGTAATTTGGTGGCCCGCAGGAAATTTGCTTTAGTGAAAAGCCTCCTTAATTTTGTCGGTATTGAAGACGGCCGGGTGCAGTTTGACTGGATCTCGGCGGCAGAAGGAAACAGATTCGCCCAAACGGCCAGCAAAATATCCGCCGATGTCGGCGGCTTACCCCGTTGGGACAGATGGGGGGAAGCAGAATGACCGTTTTAGAGAGAATTAAAGCTAAGGCCCGGGAGCTTCTGGCGGAAAAAAAGGTTGATGTTGTTATTGGATTTACCAAGGGCAGTATTCATAATAAATGTACGCCCTGTTTTGTCAGGGAAACGGCTGATTTAGACAATTTAGTCTGGGAGGAGGGCTGTGATCTTAACCTGGCCAATTATCTGGTCAAGGTTGCCGGCAGGGCAGCCATTATTGTCAAAGGGTGTGACAGCAGATCTATTGTAAATTTAATTAAGGAAAATCAGCTGACCAGAGAGCGGGTTTATATTATCGGCACCGGCTGCCCCAGCACGGGAAGCTGTAAAAATTGCCGGCAGACCGGTGCGGTGCTGGCCGATTATTTAATTGACGATGAAAAACAGGAAGAACAGGCGGATAGTTTTTCCGATGTGGCTGAATTTGCCCGGCTCTCTCCGGAGAAAAGAAAAGAGTATTTTTATCATGAGGTATCTAAATGTATCCGCTGTTATGCCTGCCGAAACGTCTGCCCTGCTTGTTATTGTAAAGAATGCTTCGTTGAGGAGCACCTGCCCGGCTGGGTCGGAAAGACCACCGATATTGCTGATAATGCGGTATTTCATTTAACCAGGGCTCTTCATGTGGCGGGAAGATGTATCGGCTGCGGGGCTTGTGTCCGGGCTTGTCCTATGGGCATTGATCTTGCTATTCTCAATCGAAAAGTCCTTCAAGACTCCCGGGATTTCTTTCAAGACCGGTCCGGTTTTGACCCGGGTCAGGAGTTAGTTCTTAATACCTTTCGAGAAGATGATCCCCAGAGTTTTTTATTAGGGGGTGAATAAGGTGCGGAATTATCTAATTGCGAAAAATGACTTCAGAGTATGGTTACAGGGTTTACAAGGAACATATAAAATTATGGCGCCTGTAAAAAGAGACAGTGATTATTTCTTTGGTTTATGGGATGGGCAAACTCTGCCGGATAATGATTATCAAAATACCTTAAACCCTCCTAAGGATCTTTTCTTTCCGCAGCATGAAGTTTTATGGAAATACCAGAAGGTAAAAAAAGGGCTGCCTGTTGTCGAGAAGGCTGAGCCGTCTCCGGAAAAAAGAATCTTATGGGGGGTACGGCCCTGTGATGCCCAAAGCATCAAGCTTTTAGACAAGGTTTTTTTAGATAAAGATTATCAGGATCCTTATTATCAGGCAAGAAGGTTAAACACTTTAATTATTTCTTTAGTCTGCCGGGAACCGGGGCAAAACTGTTTCTGCAGGGAACCCTTTGTTACAGAGGGCTCTGATTTAATGCTGGTGGAAATGGATGATCAGTATCTGATGCAAATTATAACTCCGGCAGGTGAAAAGGCCTTGCAAGGGGCTCCTGGTCAAGCAGGGGATTTTAAGATTCCGGATAAAATTTTACAGTTAAAAATTAACGGCCGGGAAGAGATCGCCAGTGCCGATTTAACGGAAAAATTAGATCTGAAATATGATGATCCTCTTTGGGATGAAGTCCAGGAAAAATGTTTGAATTGCGGAATCTGCAGTTTTCTTTGCCCAACCTGCCACTGTTTTGATCTCACGGATGACCGGCAAAGTAAAAAAATCCGCAGTTGGGATTCCTGTATGTTCGCCGGGTTTACCAAGCAAGGCTCCGGGCATAATCCCCGGCCCTCAGGTAAAGAACGTCTCCGTCAGAGAATTATGCATAAATTCAAGTATTTCCCGGAAAATTATGGAGCCTTTGCCTGTGTCGGTTGTGGAAGATGTGTGGAAAAATGCCCGGTAAAGCTGGATATTAGAGAAATTTTATTAAAAATAAAGGGGGTATCTTAAAGCATGCTAAATAATCCCTACCTCCCCTATCCAATGAGAATCACGAAAATCGTTGCGGAAAGTCCCGAAAAAGATTTGAAAACCTTTGAATTAACTTTTGTAAATTCTCAAGATGCCGAAGATTTTAAATACCTGCCCGGTCAGTTTGCCGAGGTTAGTATGCTGGGCGTCGGCGAAGCTCCTTTCGGTATTGCTTCTGCTCCCTGTGAGCCGGATATCGTCCGGTTTTCCGTAAAAAAAGTCGGGACGCTGACCGAAAGTCTCCATCAAACCGAAGTTGGTGACATTGTCGGGTTGAGGGGACCCCTGGGCAATTACTGGCCTTTAGAAGAATTAGCCGGTAAAGACCTGGTCATTATCGGCGGAGGTTTTGCTTTTACAACTCTCCGTTCCCTGGTTAAGTACATTATTGAACCGGGGAACAGAAAAAATTTCGGGGCGGTAGATATTGTATATGGAAACAGAAATCCCGGTCAGATGCTGTATAAAGAGGAATTGTTCCATTGGCTGGGCAGGGATGATCTCAAACTATATCTGACCATTGATAAGCCTGCACCGGAATGGCCTAATTATGTGGGATTTGTTCCGCAGATTACAGAACAGGTCATCAAACCGGCGCCGCAAGGGATAGCTTTAGTTTGCGGGCCCCCGGTCATGATTAAATTTACCCTGCCCGTGTTAAAAAAATTGGGCTTTACCTCAGAACGCATTTATACATCCCTGGAAATGAAGATGAAATGTGGAATCGGAATGTGCGGGAGATGTAATGTGGGCAATAAATATGTTTGTAAAGACGGGCCTGTTTTTCGTATGTCGGAACTGGAAAAACTGCCTCAAGAGTACTAGTAAAATTACAAGGAGCCGGATTTCCGGCTCCTTTTGTATCCTCGATGGTCACTGGCTAACGGCAAAATAAAACGATCTCCGCTAAGATATTGATTAGCAGCTACTAATCACCAGTCACAAATTACTAGTCTCTTAAAGGGGCTTTGCCCGTTTTTAATAATTTTCCGCCAGTAACTCATAGAAAGCCTGCGGATGAGCACAGGAAGGACAGAGTTCGGGGGCTTCCGTTCCGGTATGCACATAGCCGCAGTTCCGGCAGCGCCATTTAACTTCCGTATCCTTTTTGAAGACCCGGTTATTTTGAATATTTTCCAGTAAGGACCGAAATCTTTTTTCGTGCTCAGCTTCAACTTCGGCAGTAGCTTTAAAGAAGTCGGCAATATCCGCAAAACCTTCTTCCCGGGCTTCCTTTTCCATGCGTTTATACATATCGGTCCATTCGTAATTTTCACCGCCGGCTGCAGCTTCTAAATTTTCCACGGTAGTTCCGATACCTTTTAAAAACTTAAAGGCTCTTTTGGCATGTTCTTTTTCATTGTCGGCAGTTTCTAAGAAAGTACCGGAAATTTGTTCATAACCTTCCTTTTTCGCTACTGAAGCCCAGTAAGTATATTTATTACGGGCTTGTGATTCCCCTGCGAAAGCTTCCCACAGGTTTTTTTCTGTTTTTGTACCTTGTAAATCTTTCATTAAAGATGCCTCCTTTGGATTATAAATAGCATGTCTATTATACTAATTATTACCATGTTTCTCAAATTAATAAACATAAAAAAGAAAAATAAAGAAACTTGTGAAAAAAAATACAAATCAGATTGTTAAAAAAATGACGATATTGTATAATTAGATTGTCAAAAAAATAACAAATAAATTAAATATTAAAATAAATTCATTAAATACGACAAAAGGAGGATGATGTATGTCAATTCAGGGTGATGTAGAGAAAGTCAATACGATAATTGACCGTTATCAAGGAAAGCATGGATCCCTAATCGCTATTCTTCAGGAGATTCAGAAGGAATACAGGTATCTCCCACAAGATACCCTGTTGTACCTGGCTTCAGCTATGGGTATAAGTGCCGCCAAAATTTTCAGTGTAGCTACCTTCTACGAGAACTTTTCCCTGGATCCCAAAGGGAAGTACGTGATTAAAATCTGCGACGGCACTGCCTGTCATGTCCGCAAATCCATTCCCATTTTAAATGCCTTGCGCCAGGAGTTAGCTCTCAGCGCAGAAAAACATACTACCGATGATTTGCTTTTTACGGTGGAGACCGTATCCTGCTTAGGTGCCTGCGGCCTGGCCCCGGTTATTACCATTAATGATAAAGTTTATCCGAAAATGACTCCCGGGGCTGCTCGCAAACTTCTCAATGAACTGCGGGAGGGTGAAAATAATGAAAATTAATCATATTCATCAACTGAATGAATCTTCCCGGACCTTTAGCGATTCTCTGAACAGGCAAAATAAACAGGTTCTGGTTTGTGCCGGAACAGGGTGCGTCGCCGGGGGGTCTTTAGATATTTATCGGAAGATCAAAGAACTGGTTTTCGCTAAGGGGTTGCTGGTATCCGTAGAACTAGTCGAAGAGAAGGAAGGAATCGGCGTCAAAAAAAGCGGTTGTCACGGCTTCTGTGAGATGGGGCCCCTGGTAAGGATAGAGCCCTTTGGTTATCTCTATTTAAAAGTAACCATTGCTGATTGCGAAGAGATCGTTACCACAACTCTGCTTAATGAAGAGCCTGTCGAGAGGTTAATGTATAACTGGCAGGGGCAAATTTATGGAGAAGAAGAGGAAATTCCCTTCTATAAAAAGCAGACCCGCTTAGTTTTAGGCAACTGTGGTCATATTGATGCCGAGTCAATTGCAGAATACCTAGCAAAGGGAGGGTATCAGGCCTTAGCCAAAGCATTTGAGACGGAACCTGCGGAAATTTGTGCAGTGATTACTGCTTCTAATCTAAGGGGCCGGGGGGGCGGCGGATATCCCACCGGCAAAAAATGGTCCCAGGTACTGGCGCAAAAAAATCCTGTTAAGTATGTGGTATCTAACGGTGATGAGGGGGATCCCGGGGCCTTTATGGACCGTAGCATCATGGAAGGAGACCCCCACCGTATGCTGGAAGGAATGATCATCGCCGGTTATGCAACAGGGTGTACGGCAGGATATGTCTATGTGCGGGCTGAATATCCTTTGGCTGTGGAGAGACTGCGTATCGCTATTGAGCAGGCCAGGGATAAGGGTATCTTAGGCCAAAATATCCTCGGCTCCGGATATGATTTTGATATTTTTATTAATCAGGGTGCGGGAGCCTTCGTTTGCGGTGAAGGCAGTGCCCTTACTGCTTCTATTGAAGGGGGCAGGGGGATGCCCCGGGTCAAACCGCCCAGAACTGTTGAAGCAGGCCTCCGGGGAAAACCTACCGTGCTGAATAACGTAGAAACTTTTGCCAATGTACCGCAAATCATCCTCAAGGGCAGTGACTGGTATCGATCCATAGGACCGGAGAAAAGTCCCGGAACCAAAGCTTTTGCTTTAACAGGAAATGTCAATAATACCGGTCTGATTGAAGTACCCATGGGAACAACCTTGCGAGAGATAATTTTTGAGATCGGCGGAGGGATCAAAGACAATAAAAAATTTAAAGCGGTTCAGATCGGCGGTCCTTCCGGAGGGTGTTTAACCGAACAGCATTTGGACCTGCCTTTAGACTTTGATTCCTTAAAAAAAGTAGGAGCCATGATTGGCTCCGGCGGATTGGTGGTAATGGACGAAGATACCTGTATGGTTGAGGTAGCCAGGTTTTTTATGAATTTTACCCAAAATGAGTCCTGTGGTAAATGTGTTCCCTGCCGGGAAGGAACTAAGCGCATGCTGCAAATCCTGGAAAAAATAGTGGCGGGTAAGGGTAAGCCGGAGGATTTAGATTTACTCTTGAACCTGGCAGATACCATCAGTAATACTGCCCTGTGCGGCTTGGGAAAGACAGCGGCAAATCCGGTAGTCAGTACATTACAGTATTTTAAAGATGAATATCTGGCCCATGTTGTGGATAAAAAATGTCCTGCGCAAACCTGTCAGTCTTTAAAGATGATCAGAATTAACGGGGACTTGTGCAAAGGCTGCAGCAAATGTGCCAGATTATGCCCGGTAGGAGCGATCGCGGGCAAAGTCAGGGAGCCTTATATTATTGACGGTGAAAAATGTATCAAATGCGGGGCCTGCCTGCCGGCTTGTGCATTTTCCGCAATTGAGGAGGTGTGGGCATGAAAGGACAGATGATTATCGATGGGCAAAAAGTGGAGTTTAGTGATGAAAAGAACGTTCTGGATGTGGTCAGAAAAGCAGGTATTGATCTGCCCACCTTTTGTTATCACTCTGAGTTAAGTATCTACGGAGCCTGCCGGATGTGTGTTGTGGAGGATAAATGGGGAGGCACGATGGCCTCCTGTTCAACCCTTCCTAAGGACGGCCTGGAGATCTATACCAATACACCTAAGCTGCAGAAGCATAGACGGATGATTTTAGAGCTGCTTCTGGCCAATCATCACCGGGACTGCACTTTATGTGAAAAGAACGGAAAATGTAAATTACAGGAACTGGCTGTGCGGTTTGGGATCAAAACTGTACGATTTAACGGTACGCAGGCAAAACTGCCCGTTGACGACAGCAGTAAGTCCATCGTAAAAGATCCGAATAAATGTATTCTCTGTGGAGACTGTGTAAGGATGTGCTCTGAAGTGCAGAGTGTGGGAGCAATAGATTTTGCTTACCGGGGTTCCAAAATACAGGTCAGCACAGCCTTTAACAAACAGCTCTGCGATGTGGATTGCGTTAACTGCGGTCAGTGTGCCGCTATTTGTCCGACGGGAGCCTTAGTTGTAAAAAACGAAACAAATAAAGTCTGGCCTTTATTATATGCTGAGCATAAAAAGGTAGTTGTGCAAATTGCTCCGGCGGTGAGAGTAGCATTAGGTGAGGAATTCGGCCTGCCGCAGGGGGAACTGGTTTTAGGAAAAACGGTGGCAGCTTTAAGAAAACTGGGTTTTGATGAAATTTACGATACGGCTATTGCGGCCGATCTGACAGTTATGGAGGAAACTAAGGAATTTCTCCAGAAATTAGAAGACAAAGATTCTCTGCCTTTGTTTACTTCCTGTTGTCCGGCATGGGTCCGTTTTGCAGAACAAAAATTCCCCGCTTTAATGAAAAATATTTCCTCGTGCCGTTCCCCGCAGCAGATGTTCGGCGCCGTAATTAAAGACCATTATCGCAATATGAAAGAGGTGGATGACAGGGATACCGTAGTGGTTTCCATCATGCCCTGTACCGCTAAAAAATACGAGATTTCACGGCCGGAGGGATTTACCAAGGGAGAACAGGATGTGGACGTTGTGCTTACGACTCAGGAACTGGCTTTAATGATCAAAGAAGCCGGTATCGTCTTTGATGAACTGGAGCCCGAAGCTGTAGATATGCCTTTCGGCTTAGCCAGTGGTGCGGGAATCATCTTTGGAGTAACAGGCGGGGTAGCAGAAGCCGTCTTAAGAAGATGCTATAAAGAAAAGACTGCCCGTACGCTCAAGGAACTTGAGTTTATCGGTACCAGGGGACTGGCAGGAGTGAAAGAGGCTGAAGTGGAAATAGACGGTAGGAAAATAAAAATTGCTGTTGTGAACGGTCTGAAAAATGCGGAAGAGCTTATTAAGAAAATTAACGACGGCACAAAATATTTTGACTTTATCGAAGTAATGGCCTGTCCCGGCGGCTGTATCGGCGGTGCGGGGCAGCCGTTAAATACCAATTCTTCCATTAAAAAATTCAGAGCCGAAGGGATTTATAAAGCCGACAGAGTTTCCCAGATCAAAAGATCCGAGGAGAATCCGATGATCATTGCCCTATATAACGGTATGCTCAAAGATAAGCATCATCTTCTTCATAATGCTCAATCTGCCTGTACACGTCCAAAGGAGTGAGGGAAGTGTTAACAATTAGCGTTTGTGTAGGAACGGCCTGTCATGTTAAGGGTGCATATATTATTATCAATAAGTTACAGACAATGATTAAAGAAAAAAAAGTAGCCGATAAAGTTACGGTTACCGGTGCTTTTTGCCTGGGAAACTGTTCTACCTCTGAAATATCGGTAAGAATCAATGAGGGAGCCGTCCATTCGGTAAGTGAAGAGAAATTAGCGGAGTTCTTTGCAAAAGAGATTATGCCGTTAATCAATGATTAGTGAAAAAGCAATGGAGGAAAAGCTCCATTGCTTTTTTAGCGAATCGGTTCAATTTCTTTATTTCTCCAACGATCGTATACTTCTTTAACAAGGGCCGCAGTTTCCGGTCCTGAGAGATTAATAAAACTTGCCCCGTAGATATCTTCTTTCTGCCATTCCACTTTAGCAGCCAAGTCCCCAATTGGTAAGCTAAATGTTAATTCTGTATTTAGGGCGATACTCTCTTCCGTCTTAAACATTAAACCGCCAATGCTTATGTTAATAATATCTAATGTTATTATTCCCTGGGCGGCTTCTGTTTCCGCCTGCCAGTTAACGGAAACCCGTAAAAAATTTCTCTTTTCATTTTCTTTCAGCAAGGCTTGTCCCTCCTTATAAAAATTGCAGGATTTATGTATTGTCAGTCTACAGCAAAAGTAAAAAATATTCTGTTAATATTCCGTAAAATAATTTTACCGGTCCCTGGAGTGCAGTTAAATTTTACGATAAAATAGGAATTTATGCCAGTTTTTTCTTCAAGGCGCCCCTTCTATTTGATATGATTAAAGAGAATAATATGATTTTGAAAGGGGTAAAGATTTTGAACAGTCAATTAAAAAAATCTGTTTGTCCCTATGATTGTCCCGATACCTGCGGGCTGGTAGCAGAGGTAAAAAACAACCGGGTAGTCAAGATCGGCGGTGACCCTGCGCATCCTTTTACACAGGGCATCCTGTGCCCCAAAATGATACGTTATCATGATGTTGTTCACTCCCCTGCCAGAATATTGCAGCCGTTAAGACGCACCGGACCTAAAGGATCCGGACAATTTACTCCTGTCTCCTGGAATGAGGCGATAGAAACAATTACAGAGCAATGGGCTTCGCTAATAGACAGCTACGGGGCGGAGTCCATCCTGCCTTATTCCTATGCAGGAACGATGGGTCTGGTACAGCGTAATTGCGGGGAAGCCTTTTTTCACCGGTTAGGTGCTTCGCGGCTGGAAAGGACAATATGTTCAGCGGCTAAAGGTTACGGCTGGAGTGCTGTTATGGGCAAAACCCCCGCGCCGGACGCAGCGGAAGCGGTGGACAGCGATTTAATTATTCTCTGGGGTACAAATGCCTTAGCAACCAATATCCATTTCTACAAGTTAGTCCAAAAAGCCAAAAAACGGGGGGCCAGGGTCTGGGTAATTGAAACCCATGAAACACCTACGGCTAAGATAGCCGATAAGCTTATCATTGTCCGCCCCGGCACTGACGGAGCCCTGGCTTTAGGTATGATGCAGGTGATGGAAAAGAAGGACCTTTGTGACAGGGATTTCATCGAGGAGCATGTTTTAGGCTATGAGCAGTTCAAGGCAGAGATATTAGCGCAATATTCGCTGGAGAGGGTAAGCTCTCTAACGGGATTAGCCGCCGGGACGATTGAAGAGCTAGCCTGTACTTATGCCGGGGCCCGGGCCCCTTATATCAGCCTTGGTTCCGGGCTTTCCCGCTATGGAAACGGAGCAATGACGGTGCGCTGTATTGTTTGTTTGCCGGCTGTTGCAGGGGCATGGCGGAAAAAAGGCGGAGGTTTGTTTGCCAATACCTCTACCGGCGGGGCTTTTGCGACAGGCAAAATTACCAGGGCGGATTTTGGCCGGGAAGATACCAGACTCATTAATATGAATCAATTAGGCCATGCCCTTAATCAGATAACCGATCCGCCGGTGATGGGCTTTTATGTCTATAACTCCAATCCTGCCATAATCGCTCCGGATCAAAATATGGTCATCAAAGGTCTCGCCCGGAAAAATTTATTTACCGTGGTTCATGAAAGATTTATGACCGATACTGCTCTTTACGCCGATATTATCTTACCGGCGACAACTTCGCTGGAGCATTCCGATATCTACCGGTCCTACGGCCATTATTTTGTGCAAAGGGCATTTCCTGTCATTGAGCCCCTGGGTGAAGCCAAGTCCAACTGGGATGTCTTTGCAATGCTGGCCAAAGCCCTGGGCTTTACCGAAGAGTATTTCAGTTATAGTGCCGAGGAAATGATCGAACAGCTGATAGATCAGCCTACACCCTGGCTGGCGGCAGTGGATAGAGAACAGTTAAAAGCCGGTCGGTGGGTGCGGCTTCCGGTATCTCCGGATTATAAACTAACCTACCAAACGCCTTCCGGTAAGATTGAAATTTATAATGAACGGGAATCCGAACCACTGCCCGGATATCTAAAACCCCATGGCGGCGAGGACGAGTATTGGTTTATGAACGCCCCCAGTCTTTATTCGTTAAACGGTACTTTTAATGAGCTGCCGGAGCTGGTAAAAAAGAAAGGGGTAATGCTTTTGTTTATGAATCCCCGGGATGCTTTACAAAATGGTTTCCAAGACGGACAAAGGGTTGTCGCTTATAATGACAGGGGACAGGCAACTTTTATTTTAAAAATCTCTTTACGGGCACCTGAGAAAGTTGTTTTTTCAGAAGGAATCTTATGGACTAAAGATTGTCCCGGACAACGCTCTGTTAATGCCCTGACTTCCCAGCGCTTAACGGACCGGGCGCAGGGGAGTACGTTCTATGATACGAAAGTAAGTGTGCGGGCAGAAAATTAACGCTTTTCACTATGGACAGAAAGGGAGGTGGCGAGTATGAGTAATTTAAAAAGTGCCGAAGAGCCTGTAGTTCGTTTTGCTAAGCTGATGGCCGAATTGTATTATTTCATGGCCCGGGAAATGATTGAGAGGCTGGGTCAGGAAGAGGGGAGAGAAGCGGTCCGGGCCGCAATCAAGAATTTTGGACAAGCCAGAATTAAAGCTATGCATGAAGAAGCAAAAGAAAAGGGTCTGGCTCTTAATGACCTGCAAACATTTGCCCAAATCAGAGATCTGCCTATGATCGGCTGGGAAACTAATCCTGCTGACCCCCTGGAAGTAACTTATTGTCCCATGGAAGATGTTTGGGATCAATATGGTGCTCAAGAATTGGGCGCATTATATTGTGAAATCGACTATCTTTTATATGAAGGATTCGGAGCCGTCTTAGAAAGACCTGCCTGCAGGACCTCCGGTGATAAGACCTGCAAGTTTATCCCGCGCTATTAACGGGAATTGCGGTTAACAGGATTCTCTCTAATGCGTACGGTCAGTGGTTGAATATGAAAAAGAATAGTTTTGCAGTATCTTTGCAAGCCGCCGGACGGCGGCTTTTTATATTTTAACTAAGCTGTTCGGGTGAGTGAAGGGCAGACATATTAACATATTAGCCGGCGTTCAGTGCCCCTGGGCGGGGAGGCCCTTAGTCCTGGTCTCAAAATGGCTTTTTTTTCAAATTGTTTCCGAACGCATGTTCGAGTATAATGTAATTATCCTTTAGTATTGGACGGCGATTTTATGTTTGATTACAGCAAATTACCCCGGCATACTGTCTTATGTGTTGATATGAAAAGCTTTTATGCCAGTTGTGAATGTGCAGTGAGGGGATGGGACCCTTTAAATACCTATTTGGCGGTAGTTGGTGACAGGCACTACAGCGGCAGCATTGTTCTAGCCTCGACTCCGAAAATGAAAAAGGACTACGGCATAAAGACAGGGAGCAGGCTTTTTGAAATTCCCCGGGACCCCAAGATCCATCTTGTTGAGGCCCGGATGGCTCTTTATTTAAACCAGTCGTTACAGATTAACCGTTTATTATATGAATTTGCTCCTTTAGAAGCGATTCACACTTATAGTGTAGATGAATTCTGGGTCTGTATTGACGGTACGGAAAATTTGTTAGGAGATAAGTGGAAAATAGCAGAAACGATTAAAGAAAACATTTTAGCAAGGTTCGGACTTCCTTCTTGTATAGGGATCGGCCCTAACAAATTTTTAGCCAAGGTTATTTTAGATGTTGAAGCGAAAACGATAGGTATTGCCGAATGCCGCTATGAAGATGTTGCCCGCAAAATCTGGCCCCAGCCTATCGAAAAAATCTGGGGAATCGGCCGGAGAATGAAAAAGAATTTAAATAGACTGGGGATTCTGACCCTGGGCCATTTAGCTCAATACCCTCCGGAACACTTAAAAAAGCATTATGGGATAATGGGTGAACAACTTTACCGGCATGCCTGGGGCGTAGATCTTTCACCGGTTACCGGGGATAATTCCGCCCGGCTGCCCAAAGGATTTGGTCATGGCATAACCTTGCTTAAAGATTATAAGACCCGGGAAGAGATTCAAAGGGTTATTTTAGAGCTGGGCGAAGAAGTAGCGCGCCGGGCCAGGCAGGCTAAGATGGCCGGCAGGACAATCAGTTTGGGCTTGGTTTATAGTCAGACCGGAGGGGGCGGCAGTTTCTTCAAGTCCTCTACCCGGGAAGAACCAACAAATATCACCGGGGAAATTTATCAAGGATGTCTGCAAATTCTTGACCGGAATTACCGGGGGCAAATCGTCCGCCAAATTCATGTAACTTTAAGTAATCTTTATCCTGATCAGGTGATTCAATTAAATCTTTTTGAGGACAGGGAGAAAAACCACCGCCTTGGCTATGTAATTGATGAAATCAGAGCCAAGTATGGCAATACGGCTTTACTGAGGGCGCAGAGTTTTGTAAAGGGCGGAATCATGATGGAGCGGGCTGAAAAAATAGGAGGACATAAAGCGTTATGAAGGATAGAGGTGCTGTTAAATGGTCGGCGTTGATGCTGCCCGAGCATAAACAGCTTTTAGAAGAGTTTTATGCTGAACAAAATTATGTGGAGAAACCAAATCTGGACCAGGATAAATGTGCGGAAATCAATAATATCCTGACGGAGGCCCTAAAAAATAACCTCCGGGTAAAAATAGAAATTTATCATGATCACGCTTTGCGGACAATAACAGGTCTAATCAAAAAATATGATCCCGCAGAGCAAAGTATTAAGGTTGCAGGTCCGGGGAGAGAGGAAATAAAAATATATCTAAACCAGATTGCGGATGCAGAAATATTTGCGGCATGGGATTAAAGGATTGTTATGTTTCCTATAAGACTGCAGCGCGCCGAATGCTTCATTAATGAGCAAAGCATTGGGCTGAGAAGTAGGATATTGGATATAAAAAGTCGAATAGTTAAATGGGTGAAGAGAAGATGTGCGGACGGTTTACACGATTAAAAAACCTGCGGGAAATTATGAAGAGGTTTAATATACAAATACCTGAGATTATTAGTGCGGATTTAACTGAGAAAAATGATTTTATTGTCCCCGGACAGGATGTCTGGATCGTTTACTGTGAGGGCGGGAAAAACATTTTGGCACCCCATCGCTGGGGACTTGTTCCTCCGTGGGCTAAGGATAGTAAAACAGGCTCTAAAATGATCAATGCCCGGGTAGAGACAATAGCCGAAAAACCGAGCTTTAAAAATTCCTTTCTTAACAGCAGGTGTTTAATTATCGCTGATGGTTATTATGAATGGTTGAAGCAGGGCACTAAAAAAACTCCTTATCATTTCCACCTGGATAGCCGGGAGTTATTCGGTTTTGCCGGGATCCGTTCTTGGTGGCAGGATGGGCAGGAGAGTTTACAAACCTGCGCTATGATCACTGCCCCTGCACATGAGAAAATAGCTGAAATTCATCCTAGAATGCCGGTCATAATAGCTCCGGAATTGGAAAAAGAGTGGTTAAACCCTCATCTGAAAAATCCGGAAGCACTGCGGCAGCTTCTCAGGAATAATCGTAATGACGGTTTGGAATATCAGGAACTTTCCGTTAAAAGACCGGGCAATACCAGACAAATCAGCTTGTGGGACGATTGACGGAGGAAAAATACGGGTGGGTGATCGTGTGTTTGCATATACCGCTGTGGTGGATTATTATGACAAGAACAAAGCCCAGAGGGTTATTCGCAAAACTGTTTTAGCGAAAAATATCAAAGAGGCGGCTAAAAAATTAAATGCTTTAGGTAAAATTAAAAGTATCGAATGGGAAGAGGTACCTAATATCGCTGCAGACAGGCAGCTAGAATTTTTTTAATTTTTGTAAGGCGGACATAAGCACAATTATTATGTGTTTTAAAGGTGGGGAGAATTTAAGAGAGACTGACGGAACCGGGCTTTGGCCCGGTTTTTTGTTTTACCCTGCTCTAAAAAAGTTTACCACCATTAACTTTTCCCGGGAAAGCAGAATAATATATTAATAAATAGAACCAGAGATGTAATAAGGTGTCTTAACTGCACTGATTCCTTGTAAAATTCCGCAAAATTTTGTAACCATTTTAGAGCACGATTCATAATCTACAGTGAGTAAGAAGTTAGCCGCCGCTAACTTTGTTATTGCCGAGTAACTAAGGGGGTGTATGTTTATGAAAATGTTTCAAATAAAGCCCGGGGAACTGGCCCGGGTTCAGGAGTTAGAAGCCGAAGGCACCATCCGCCGGAGATTGCTGGATTTGGGTCTGGTACCAGGGACCCTGATCGCAAATATCAGGCGCAGCCCTTTAGGGGACCCTACCCTTTATGCAATCCGCGGAGCGATGATCGCTTTAAGAAAAGAAGAAGCAAAACTGGTTAATGTTTTTAAGGAGGGATAAATAATGGGTATTACTAATCAATCATCAGGAATGAATATACTGAGGGAGAAGTTTAATGTTAAAAATGAAGCAAATCAACCGGTTATTGCCCTGGCGGGTAATCCTAACACCGGCAAAAGTACGGTTTTTAATGCCTTGACAGGGTTAAACCAGCATACCGGCAACTGGCCGGGTAAAACGGTTTTACAGGCACAGGGTATTTTTAGATATCAGGAGAGAGTGTATAGGCTGGTGGATTTGCCGGGTACTTATTCTTTGCTGGCTAATTCGTCGGAGGAAGAGGTTGCCAGGGATTTCATCTATTTCGGTCATCCTGATGTTACTGTCGTGGTTAGTGATGCGACCTGTTTGGAGCGTAATTTAAATCTTGTTTATCAAATAATGGAGATTACGCCCCAGGTGGTGTTATGTTTAAATTTGATGGATGAAGCCAGAAGAAAAAGGATAAATGTAGATACTGAAAAACTTGCAGGAAAATTAGGCATTCCGGTGATACCTGCAATTGCCCGGGAAGAAGTGGGTTTAAATGAGTTAAAGGAAACAATTGCCCGGATGATAAAGGGTGAGATCGCCACCCGCCCGGTACTGGTAAAATATGATAACGAAATCGAAGAAGCTCTGGACGTTTTAATACCCAGGTTAGCTTCCCTGCTGGGGGAACAGTATAATTTACGCTGGTTGGCTCTTAAACTCCTTGACGGGGATAAGCAAATAATTAACCTTTTAGAAACGCAAAGGGTGTAAGGAGGATTAAAATGGCGATGAATATCAAAGAAATCGCGCAAGGTCTTGACATTACCCAGGAGAGTCTCCGGGATCAAGTGGTTAAAAACATTTATACTTATGCTGAGGAAACTGCCGGTGATGTGGTTAAAAGAGAAAAAATAAAAGTAGACTGGGATAAGAAGCTGGACGGTATCCTGACTTCTCCTGTTTTAGGATATCCGTTAATGTTTCTGCTGTTGGGAATAATATTCTGGCTTACCATAGCCGGGGCTAACGTGCCTTCGGGTCTGCTGGCCGATTTATTGTTCAGCATCGAAGATAAATTATCGGCCTTTGTGTTGAATGCCGGGCTGCCTGCCTGGTTCCACGGTCTGTTTATCCTGGGAGTTTACCGGACTTTAGCCTGGGTTGTCTCTGTTATGCTGCCTCCCATGGCAATCTTTTTCCCCTTATTTACTTTACTGGAGGATTTAGGTTATTTACCCCGGGTAGCTTTTAACCTGGATAGAATATTTAAAGCCTGCGGAACCCACGGCAAGCAGGTCTTAACGATGTGTATGGGTTTCGGCTGTAATGCGGCCGGCATTATTTCCTGCCGGATAATTGACTCTCCCCGGGAAAAATTAATTGCTATTTTAACCAATAATTTTGTTCCCTGCAACGGCCGGTTTCCAACCTTAATTGCCATTGCGATGATTTTTATGGGCGGAATTACCGCTTCCGGCAGCGGAACATTAATGGCCACTACAGTGGTAATGGGGATGGTTTTAATCGGCATAGCAGTGACTTTGCTTATTTCTTTACTGCTTTCTAAAACAATATTAAAAGGGATCCCCTCGACATTTACCCTGGAGCTGCCTCCTTTTCGAAAGCCTCAGGTAGGGAAGGTCATTGTCAGGTCAATATTTGACAGAACAATTTTTGTTCTGACCCGGGCCATGGTTGTGGCCGCACCGGTGGGCTTAGTGATCTGGTTATTGGCTAACACCTATATTGGTGATTTAAGTCTTTTAGCCACGGCAGCCGGATTTCTCGATCCCTTTGCCAAAGCCATCGGTCTGGACGGATTTATCCTGATGGCCTTCATCCTGGGGCTGCCGGCTAATGAAATCGTATTACCCATCCTTATTATGTCCTATCTTTCCACGGGAGCCATGCTGGAGTTAGATAGTCTGCAGGAGATGGGCGGCCTTTTTGTTAGTCACGGCTGGACCTGGCTGACGGCCCTTTGTACCATGCTGTTCTCCTTACTGCATTATCCGTGCGGGACTACCTTATGGACCATTGCTAAAGAAACAAAGAGCTTAAAATGGACTCTGGCAGCTTTTCTAATTCCCACTGTTATAGCGGTAACGGTCTGTTTTACCGTAGCCCAGATTGTCAGGGGATTTGGTTTCGTCTAGTCGTGGCTGCAACAGGGCAGGTTGCTTAGTTCAATCACTAGGCAGCCTGTTTTTTATTTGTAAAATAGTTATAATCGCTTTCTTTGCTACGTAAATATAAAAAGAAAGCAAATGGAGGGATGAAAGTGAGTAATAATATGGAAAAAGAATTTTATACTGTTCGCGGTTATGCCCTCTTAAATCAGGAAGAGAACAACCTCACTCCCAGCATGGAGGACTATTTGGAAATGGCCTACCGTTTATCCAGGGATAAGGGGTTTACCAGAATCAGTGATTTGGCCGGGGCCTTAAATGTTCAGCCGCCGTCGGTTAGTAAAATGGTGAATAAACTGGCGGAATTGGGATATCTGATCTATGAAAAATACGGCATTATTCAGCTTACCGATACTGGGATAGATATAGGTAAATACCTGCTGGAACGGCATGAGACAATAGAAAAATTTCTTTTACTAATTGGTGTCGAGGAAAATCTTTTAGAACAGACGGAGAAAATAGAACATAATATTAGTGAATATACCCTGCAGCGGATCAGATTTTTCCTGGCCTTTTTTGCAGAAAACGCAGAAGTATCTAAAGAATTTCAAGAAGCAGTCAGAAAAGAGAAGTGCCGCCATAGTTCTTAGTTAAGATAAATATCAAAGTTATTTCGGGGAAAAGGCCGCTCCCTGAGAGATTAGGTTTCAATAAAGACGGGAAAATACAGTACGACGGCGGAATGTTTGGGCCGGAAAAGTTAAAATAATTAATATTGTTTGCTGTAAATAATTACAGGCTTCCTCCTTTTATGCACGAATTTCATATGATATTAGTAGAAGGGAGGGAAGTCTAAATGTATTACAGACAGCAGGGTTATCCGGCAAGACCGCCGTTGGGAGGATTTGGCGGCTATCCCGGTTTTGGCTATGGTTATGGCTTCGGCAAGCCGTTCTTCGGATATCCTTACGGCTTTGGTTTTCCATTTTTTGGTTTCCCATTCTTTGGTCCGTTTTTCTGGTAACGAAAAACAAAAAGGCTGTCTCATAAATTTGCGGCAGCCTGATTAATTTAAATATAATTTAAAGGATTTTTTGTCTGCCCGTTTTTAATGACTTCAAAATGGAGGTGGGGGCCTGTACTGTTGCCCGTAGAACCTACTGAACCGATTTTATCTCCTGTGCCGACTTTTTGGCCTACCCGGACAGATATTTTTGACAGATGACCATATCTGGTCTTTAAGCCGTTGCCGTGATCGATAAGTATAGAGTTCCCATAACCTCCGTTCCATCCTGCTTCCATAACCTTCCCGGCGCTGTAAGCGTAGACATTATTACCATAGGGAGCAGCAATATCAACACCGTCATGAAAGGTTCTTTTGCCGGTGATGGGATGTATTCTGGAACCATAAGAACTGGATATTCTTGTTCCGCTTACAACCCCGTAATTAATCCTTCCGCCCCGGGAAACAGTAGTTTTCGTACCTATTTTAACAAGGGCCTTTTCCGGTTCCTTTACTATTTTTTCATCTTGCACCGTTATGCTGCTCTGGTAGCCATTGAGCAGGTTAATATTGTAGGTTACTTCCTTTTCCCCCTCAATACCTTCTTTAATAATTGTTCTCTGATTTTTGTAGAGATTATGATCATTTTGATACTCAATTTTAAAAGGAATAGATTCTGTTACGGTATTTTCCATTTCTATTACCACATCCAGAACAGGATCAAAAGGGTTTATGACCAGCTTGTCCCCGGGAAAAATTTTATCAGGGTCGATATCAGGATTGAACTTTTCCAAATCTGCAACGGTTATTTGGTTTGTCCGGGCTATATTCCAGAGATTATCTCCTTTTTGGACCTCAATAACTACCGCCTCTTTTTCCAGAGCATAAATCTTTTCTTTTGCCGCTGCCGGGCTGGTCATTTCTTCCGGCTTAACTTCAGTTTCCATAATCTCAATTTTTTGCCGGATACGAACATTCTTGACCGCAGCATTTCTGTCAATATTAGTAAGATATTGATTCCGGTATTCCGTCAGCATAGCATTGAGGACTTCCTTATCGCTGATGATAAACCACTTTTCCCCGTCAACATTAAACTGATAGCCGGTTTCTTTGCTTAATGAATCGGCAATGCTTTTAACTTTTGGTATTGCGAAAAAGACAGCGGCAATTACTAAGGCTGTTATCAATATTCTTTTTTTTGTCATGCTGTCCCACCCTTATGATGAAAAGTAATTCAATACAAAAATACATCCTTATTCTAGCACAGAAATTATGGATAAAGATAAAGAAAAATAATTGAAATATTTTACATTGGACGGGATGCTTCTCTGAACATAACAAATTGATTTCACATTATTTCCCAGGAAAAAGAGCAGTCCTGCGGCAATTTGCAGGGAAATGTAGCTTTTGACTGATTTCTAATTTAAAACTATTGCAATATAGAGTATAATGTTTTTAGCATATGTTCTAAATGGAGGCGGTAAAATGTCTATCGATTGGGAGAAGCTGGTTAAGGAACTTGAAAGCTGTTTCTGGTCTGCTTTCAGCGAGACGGTAATTGATCATGCGAAAAACCCCCGGAATTTAGGTAATATTCAAGATGAAAGCAGTTACGCCTATCTTACCGGTCAATGCGGGGATACAATTCAAATCTGGGTAAAAATAGAGGAAGATATGATCAAAGAGATCACTTTCTGGACCGACGGTTGTGGTACTACTATTGCGTCCGGCAGCATGGTGACGGAGCTTGCCAAAGGCAAAAATATTGCGGATGCTTTGCAAATTACTCCTCTGGAGGTACTGGAGGCTTTAGGGGGATTGCCGGACGAAAGTGTGCACTGTGCAATTTTAGCCACCAATACTTTACAGGAGGCATTAAAAAAATATCAGCGGCAATGTCGGGAGAATAAGGAGTAAATAATATGGGACGGGTTATTGCCATTAATATTAGTGCGCAAAGGGGCACGGAGAAAACCAGCATTAACAGTGTCAGAGTCCTGGAAAACCGGGGTTTGGAGGGAGACGCCCATGCCGGTGCATGGGACCGGCAGGTCAGCATCCTGCCGCTAGAAGCTCTTGCCTTGGTTCCGCCGGATAAATTAACAGAAGTATTAAAGGGCGGTTATACCGAAAATTTTACGATCAGCGGAATACCTTTGCAGGATTTAAGCATTGGTAAAATTATAAAAATTGGTGAGGCGGAAGTCAAAATATCTTCCATAGGTAAAGAGGAATTTAAGGAAGCAGGCCGCCCTTATATCGTAAGCCGAGAGGGGCGCTTTGGTCGAGTGATCAAAGGCGGTACGGTAAAAAACGGGGATGAAATAACCTGTCTTAATTAATGATTGCAGAATGTAAATTCAGCAGATTTCTCTCTGCCGGCTGGAGGATCTGAAGCAGGGTCCCTTGGCAGGAAAGGGATAGGAGGAGCTTTTTAATAAATTTTTTTATTGGAGCCTAAAGAGATCATAATTTTCTGCAAGATTAGCCTGCGGGGTTATGAAGCACAAAGAATATTGGAAGAGAAGGGCTTTAACGATGTTAAATTCCTGGATGGAGGTATTGTCGGCCGGCCTTTTACCAGAAAAGTTAAAGACTGAGCAGATAGGAATAAATTGACAAGATACTTTTGGCTAAAGTATAATAATTGGTGAAAAGATCGGAATATTCAAGGTGCCTTCGTGAGAAGGAGAATAGGGAAGAACGGTGAAAAACCGGCGCGGACCCACCACTGTAAGCGGTTACAAATCCCTGGAGTGCCACTGTCTAACACCCGGCAAGTACGTTAATTCTCATAGCATAGTCTGTCTTTTTTGCTTACTTTATTAATGAGATTTATGTTTGCCTATGTCCGGCGGGAAGGCGGGGAGGAGGTTAAGCCGTGAGCCAGGAGACCTGCCTTGGAATGATCAGAGCATGTCAAAAGCGGCTTAAAGATGGGAAAGTCTCTTAGTTTTTATTAACTGAGAGGCTTTTTATTTTCATAATCTTAAAATAATTATAACGGGAATTGCCGCTTTAAATAATCGTCGAGGCTTGAGCGTTTCTGAGAATATCATGAAAGAAGGACTGCCATATGCATATCCAGGAGTACGTCGGCGGGACGGGATTTTTTCCGGGAATTAAGAGCCGCTTGATCAATGAAAAGCTTTTTCTGCTTTCTTCCCCCGGTCCTTTGCGCATCTTAACTTCTGCCCTTTTGGGAGCTGATTTGAAATTTGCCCGGCATATCTTTAACTATACCGTTGCGCATACTTACAACAAGATGAACCCCCGGGAGGATTTGGAGACCATTGCCCGCCGGATTTCCCGGGATAATGATGTCGTGGGCCTGATGACGGCAGTATATGTAAAAGATATCGTGTTGACTGTAAAATCCTCTCCGGGACTGGCCGCAGCCGCCTTCTCCACGGTAGGTTTGGGTAATCCGGGGGCTGCCGGTTATTCTGCGGAGCTTATCCGGCAGGAATACAAACCGGGAACCATCAATTCTATTGTTCTGATCGACGGCAATCTGTCTATGGCTGCTTTGGTCAACGGGGTGATAACGGCGACTGAAGCCAAGACCAGAGCTCTTGTGGAAGCAGGACTAAAATTCAGGGATGGAACAAATGTTACCGGTACCACGACGGATACCATTGCTATCGCCTGTACCATCCGGGGTGCGGAAAAAATGTATGCCGGCACGGCTACGGATTTAGGTTATTTAATAGGCAGCACGGTATATGAGAGCATCAGGGAAGGAATACGGAAAATAAAATTACCGCGGGGCAGCCGGAGATGAATAAATACCAGGGATAGAGAGGTGGAGCAGATGGACCGGAAAAACATGGATTTGTCGGAAAAGGAGGAAAAACTTATCCAGCTTATTCGTTCTATCCCATACGGGGAAATCAAAATTTTCATCCAGGATAACCAGCCTATTAGAGTAGAGGAAATCAAAAAATCAATAAAATTATAACTGCGCGCTAAAAATTAATTGCTATTTCTGCTAAGAATTTCTTTTAATACCGGTTTACGCCCTTGCTCTATTCTCCGTTTTCCCTTTTCCCTGCACAAAAAACTGTCTGAAAACAAAGTATCCTCAGCTCCGGCGATACATACCTTGTTTTATTGGGCGAGAAAGTGCTTAATGCCGTTAGTGTAGCGAAAAAAGCTTTCGCAGAAAGAAAGATTAAAATAAAAGAGAATCAATATACGGATATTTAAAAAAAGTGCAATTCCCCTTTACAAGGGAAAAAGTTTGTGCTAAATTAAATTCAGATAATATTTTTTTGTCAATAATGTATGCCGGGCATACAAAAGATAAAAGGTGATATGATGAACAAGCAGCTTAATCAGGTCATGAACAATTTTCTAAAACTAATTGAAATTGTGGCCAATGGGAAAAAGAAAGTTTTTCAATGTGGGGAAGATACGGTTCTCTACCGGGGTGAAATACACATGTTGAAAATGATTGGTGATCATCCCGGTATTTATATTTCGGAAATGGCCCGCTGCTTTAAAATTACCCGGGCCGTTGTTTCCAAGACGATCATCAAACTAGAGGAGAAAGGACTGGTGCGTAAAGAGGAAGATCCTGAGAATAAAAAGCTCGTTTGTTTGTACCTTACTCCCCGGGGACAAAAAGCCTGTGATTTTCATGACGCCTTTCATTTACAAAATGACCGGGAAATATTTGAATTTTTAGAAGGCTTAGATGAACAGGAAGTGGCTGTGATTCAGACTTTTCTTGAGAAAGCTCAGTCCATGATCAATAAACACTTTTAAGGCACAATATCCTAAAAAATTAAAATATGGGAGGAATAGATATGACAGTTAAAGCTACCGTTCTCTGCGAAAACAGTGTTTTCAGTAATTTGGGGGCCATTGCCGAACACGGCTGGGCTGTTTTTCTGGAAACAGACCAGGGAAATTATCTTTTTGATACGGGTCAGGGCAAGGCACTTCTGAATAATGCCGGTGTTTTTAAAAAAGATTTATCCACGATTAAAGGGATCATTCTCAGCCATCATCATATCGATCATACCGGAGGGTTGCTGGCGGCAGTTAAGGCAGCCGCCCCGGTAAAGGTATACAGCCATCCTGATTTATTTAAAGAAGGTTATCTGGTCCGGCATAATATGCCCAAATATATCGGGGTGCCCTATTCCCGGATGGCTCTGGAAAATTATGGGGCAGAATTTTGTTTTAACCGGGAATTTACGGAATTTGCTCCCGGATTTTATTTAACAGGGGAGGTCCCCCGCACAACGGATTATGAATACGGGGATACGGATGTTGTTTTAAAGACCGAGCAGGGTCTGGTCCGGGATCCTCTGGAAGATGACCAGTCTATTATCATCCGTACTTCCCGGGGCTTATTTATTATTCTGGGTTGTTCCCATGCCGGGATTATCAATATTCTTAATTATGCCGTAGCCCAAACCGGGGAAAGCCGTATCCATACCGTTATCGGCGGGACTCATTTATGGACGGTCAGCCGGGAGCAGCAGGACAAAACAATTGCTGCTTTAAAGGACTTTGCCATTGAGCGGCTGGGTGTTTCCCATTGTACAGGTCTTGTGGTGTCAATGCGTCTGGCTCAGGAGTTCGGTGATAAATTCTTTTTCTGCAACGTAGGTACGGTGGTGGAAGCATAAATGTAATTGAAAATGGAGATTTGAGAATTATAAAATTAGAAATTAAGATGAAAGTTGCCGGAGATTACTTGTCCTTAAAAACTGAGCTTGCTCAGTTTTTTCTTTTGCAAAAATTTTTTACAAAATTTTCATTGACGCCGGTCCGGAAAATAACTATAATAAAACTGTATTAACTGTACTATTACATATAATACAGTAGGAGGTGCTTATGTTTCAGTTGGATTTACGGGATGGCAGGCCCCTTTATGAGCAAATCAAAGAAAAAATGAAAACCTTTATCTTAACCGGTGCTTTAAAAGCCGATGAAAAAATCCCTTCTGTCCGGGAACTGGCTCAATCCCTCACGATCAATCCTAATACAATCCAGAAGGCTTATAAGGATTTGGAAGAAGAAGGCTATATCTATTCCCACCGGGGCAAGGGAAGCTTTGTTACACCCCGGGACAATATAGTAAATCAGCAGAAAATCAGCACTTTGGAGCATGAACTGCAGAAAATACTTACCGAGCTGTTGTATCTCGGTGTCGGTAAGAGCAGGGTGCTGTCCGTTATCCGCAATATCTATTCAGAAAGGCAGGTCGAAGAGGAAAATGATTGAGGTTAAAAATCTGCGGAAGAATTTTGGCTCCTTTAACGCCTTAGATGATTTGTGTCTTCATGTCAAAAAAGCTTCCATTTACGGCTTGGTCGGGCCTAACGGTGCAGGGAAGACTACATTAATAAAGCATTTGGCAGGAATCTTCCGCCAGGACCAGGGTACGATCAGCATCAAGGGCAGCAATATTAGCAATAATCAGGAAATGAAAAAAAACATCATCTATATCCCTGATGAACTGTATTTTTTCTCCCAATATACGATTCAGGAAATGGCCGGTTTCTATGCTGCCCTTTATCCCTCCTGGAGCTGGGAACGCTTTGCAGCTTTAAAGCAGGTTTTCCCCATCGAAACCAAGCGGCGGATTACCCGCCTGTCCAAAGGGATGCAGCGGCAGGCAGCCTTTTGGCTGGGCATCTCCGTCAGGCCGGAGATTATGATCCTTGACGAACCGGTGGACGGTTTGGATCCTGTGATGCGTAAGCAGGTCTGGAATCTGGTTCTCCAGGATGTAGCAGAACGGGAAATGACGGTATTAATTTCTTCCCATAATTTAAGAGAACTGGAAGATGTCTGTGACCATGTCGGTATCCTGTATCAAGGTAAGATCGTCGCCGAAAAAGAGCTGGATGACTTGAAATCTGATATTCATAAGCTTCAGGTGGCATTTTCCGGGGATATTCCGGAAAACTTCCTCCAGGATTTTCAAGTATTGCATAAAACGCAAAAAGGCAGCATTTTACAGGTGATTGTCAGGGGCTTGCCGGAGCTTATTCTGTTCCAGGTGGAAAAGACGAATCCGCTGCTGGTAGATATGCTCCCCCTGACCTTAGAGGAAATCTTTATTTATGAGCTGGGAGGGATGGGTTATGAGATCCGGGAAGTGCTTATTTAGCCGGGGATTAATCCTCAGTGATTTAAAGCGGTTTTGGTGGGTCGGTGTTTTATACGGTCTGGTTTTATTCTTTGTCCTGCCTTTACGCCATCTTATGCTGAATATCGGCGGCGAAGAACAGTGGCGTCAGGAATGGTTAGGCCAGATATTGCGGGGGACCTTGCGGTTTAATACCGGTGACGCGGATATTCAACTGATCCTGATCCTAACGGTACCCGTCCTTCTTGCTGTGCTGCTTTTGCGGTATCTACATTCTGTCCGGGCTACGGCAGCGGTTCATGCCCTGCCTCTGGACCGGAAGAGCTTACTGGTCAATCATGCAGCAGCAGGGTTTCTTTTACTTGCTGTTCCTGTGCTTGCTACGGGCTTTATTCTGGCGGTGGTAAGAAGTGCAGCTTCTTTACAGGAATATTATCCCCTTAGTTCTATCCTGCACTGGATAGGGATAACCCTGCTTTTTGCCTGCCTGTTTTTTGCCAGTGCGGTTTTTGCCGGCATGCTTACCGGGAACTCTTTGGCCCAGGCGGTTTTTACCTATATCATGAATATATTGCCTTTCGGCGTGTATGCCCTTGTTGATTTTAATCTTAGCCAGTTGTTTTACGGGTATATCGGGCACAATGTAGATGCATTATGGGTTGATGTGCTGCCGATGTTAACAATCACGGACCTTAACATGAATGAATTCGGTCCCGGCCAGATAGCTGCTTATGTCCTGGCAGCAGCGCTGCTTTTACTGGCAGCCGGATATGTTTATGAAAAAAGGCCCTTGGAGGCAGCGGGGGATATTATTGCCTTTCCCTTTCTGCGGCCTGTTTTTAAGTATGGTGTAACAGTCTGCTCCATGCTGCTGGGGGGAGCATATTTCAGTGAAGTATATGACAATTTAATCTGGGGATATTTGCTCGGCTCTCTTCTGGGGTATTGCATTGCGCAGATCTTATTGGAAAAGTCTTTCCGGATTGGGCACACCTATAAAGGTTATTTGATAAGTATCGCCGTAATTGTGGTATTATTGGTTCCGGTTTCCTTTGATGCCTTCGGCTACATCCGCCGGGTGCCCGCAGCGGATCAGGTGGAAAAAGTTTATTTTGGTCAGAATTACAGCGAATGGCAGTATTTTACCGAAAAAGCTGCTCCCGGGGCTTATCATGATTACTATTCCGATGTGTATTTTTTCCGCAGCGCAGATAATATTCAAAACATTATTAATCTGCAGAGGCGTCTTACCGAGAAGCCTTATCATAAAGAAGGCAAGTCGCGCTATATTATCTACAGTTTAAAAGACGGTACTTATTTATCCCGCAGGTATTATGTTGATGAAGACTATTTTGCCCCGGAGCTGCAGCCTATTTATGAGTCTTTGGAATATAAAAGAGCCAGGTTTCCCGTCCTGACGCAAAAAAGTACGGAAATCAAGACCCTTACACTTTTTAATGAGAAATCAGATTCTCAGCCCGTAGTACTGGCCGGCCGGCAGGAAATTCAAGGATTCACGGCAGCTTTAAGGCAGGATATCCTAAAACTCACTTTTCGGCAAATGCTGGAAAAATCGGGCAGCAGCGGTGTCTATCTCAGTGATGATCGAGATGAAAAAATCTATTATGCAATTCGTGATTGTTATTCCTCGGTCCGGCAATGGCTGAGGGAGAAGGACTTAGGCGCTTATTAAAATATTTGTAAAATATTTTTTGACTTTGGGGGGAAGAATATATATAATCGAATTGTAAAACTAAATAATTAAAGTTTAAGGTGCCCCGTAACAAGGGAGAATAGGAAAGTCGGTGTAAATCCGGCGCGGGCCCACCACTGTAAACGGTGACAAATCTCCACAAGCCACTGGAAATTTTCTGGGAAGGCGGAGAAGCGGTCGAACCGTGAGCCAGGAGACCTGCCTTAGATTGAAAATATTGTAGGGGATAGGGGATAATATCTCCCTGTGATAAATAGTATGCTGGCTTTAAGATGGGAAAAGCCTCTTAGTGATTTTACTAGGAGGCTTTTAATTTTGTCATACACTACTTTCTATATTTTATCCCCCTTTTGGGGGAACTTCTTTTTAATAGTAATATGAGTAGGTGAAAAATCTACTCATATTGAATGGGCAGACCCTTTATCAATCTGCGTAGCGGCATTTACTGCATAGGTAAAGGGAAAGCCCTCTTTATTTTCAGGCACCCTCCATTTAATATATATATTAAATGGCTTTTGCCCCGTATCACAGGGGCTTCCTTTTAAAATTCCGCTATGCTTGCGGCATAAATTTATAAGCATAAGAAGAAAGGAGAAGGAGAAATGAACATTTTTAAATTCATAATCAACAGGAAAATAAACCATGTAGAAAGTTTTTATGCGCCGGTTGCCGCAGAAAGGATTACCGATCCCTTTGCTTTGGTCCGCCGAGCAAAAAAGAAATTGCTGGGAGAGCTTTTGCTGGGTCTGAAATCAAATAACCCGAGCAAAAATTTAAAGGCTGAGGAACAAAGCGGCAATTCCCGCTTACAGGGAGTGAGGAATGAAAAATCGGCTGAAATTTAAGGGTGAGAAACATTCTGCTGGGAAAAATTGGTGTAATGATTATAAAAATATTTTTTGACATTTAAGAAAAAGATGTATATAATCAACTTGTAAAATTAAATATGGAAATTTAAGGTGCCCTGTAACAAGGGAGAATAGGGAAGCCGGTGTAAGTCCGGCGCGGACCCACCACTGTAAACGGTGACAAATCTCCATGAGCCACTGGAAAGATTTTTGGGAAGGCGGAGAGGCGGTTGAGCCGTAAGTCAGGAGACCTGCCTTAAGTTTGGTGTGTAGGAGTAGGGGATAGATATTGCCTGCAGTAAGTGACTTTAGATGGGAGAGTCTCTTAGTTAACCGCTAAGAGACTTTTATTTTTGTCATACATGCTTGCTTTACTCTCTTGAACAGCCCCTTTTCTTAAAAAGGGGCTCATCTTTTTTCCGGCAGAAACCAGTACGGGCAAGGCTGCCGGGTCAGGCGAAAAATATATGGTACAGCCACATTCTTACTGTTTAAAAAGGTAGAATCTTTTTAAAGGAAGGTAAGTTTATCTGGTCGGAAATCTTATTACCCGTTGCGTAATAGGATTTGTGACCTTTTTTTATTTCTAAAGATAAGGGGGGATCGCTGGTCGTGTGTTAAGCTGGAACAACTGTAGGGAACGATTTAAAATGATATTTTAAAAGAGTTTATGGTCCGCAATGCCTCTATTTACCCGCCGGAGATGTCTATGCGCATTATCGCCGATTGTCCTTTCCATTCCTACTGTTACAATCGATGTTCTTTGGCGGCGAGCTTGTATAGCTAGAATTAGCTGAAGAGGTTGAATCATTATTTGGTGAAATGGTAGGTAATGAAGAATTTAAAGAAGGCATAAAGAATTTTATAGCTAGTTCATCAGCTTAATAACAAGCAAAAAGTATATACAAGCTACTTACAAAAAGGCCTAAATGGCCTTTTTGTATTTTTTTTATTAACTTGGATTCGGCAAGTAAAATGACAAAATAGCTTAATTGTTTGCTTAACCCATAAATGTCAGTCAAATGTATCTAGCCTGCAATGTTCAATTTGCAGGCTGGTTCGGTATGCAATTAGTCGATCAAACTCTATAGGAAAAACCGAATGCGTTGTATCGTAATAAAGTAATATGAAGGATAAAAAAAACTTATTACAATTATAAGAGAAGAGAGGGATATTGTATGATATGTAGGGCCCGCAGTCATATATTCTCACTTCAGAAAGGATGAAAGATATGATTGCAATCGAAGAAAAAGAACGCTTAACAAATCTTAATCCGTTTTATGTCATAAACTGTTTGATTTCTTTGGTAGTAATGGCTGGCTTTCCATATGTTATGTCTCCCAGGGAACCATTAACCTCTTTGGGTGTGGAGATTATCGGGATTTTTTTGGGCATCATCTATGGCTGGCTGGTTGCAGGCGATATTGTTTGGCCAAGTATCATTGGTCTGGTTATGCTGGGGTTAACAGATTATACTACAGTGGCCAATGCTTTTAAAACCGGGTTTGGTCATAATAATGTTATGTTGATGCTGTTTTTCTTTTTGTTTACAAACATTATAAGCAGTGCCGGCATTACCGAATATATAGCCAGATGGATGACATCTCGTAAATTTGCCCAGGGCAAGCCTTATTTAATGGCTATGATGATTATTGCTGCTGCTGTTGTTCTATTTTTCATGGTGACAGCTACTGCTGCCTGTCTGGTTTTATTCCCTCTGGTAAAAGCCATTTCCAGAATTTATGGTCTGAAGCCAGGCAATATTTGGACTTTCTTGATGTTGAGCGGGATAGTATATGTAGGGAGTACTTCTTATATTCTATTGCCATATAAATCTCTGCCGTTGATTGTATTTTCAAACTATGCTGAGCTGGGCGGAGATCCGTTAAATTTTCCGGCATATATGTCAATTGTTGTGGCTGCAACGATTGTGGCAGGAATTGTGTTTTTGCTGACTTGTAAATATATTGTAAAACCAGATGTAACCAATATTGTTGCAAGGAAAGCAGATCTGGATGAAATGCCGAAATTAACTACTTATCAAAAAATGATTTTTGCGTATTTTGTCATTGTAATTGCTTTAATTATGATTCCAAATTTTGTACCGGCTACGGTAGGTATTTCTACCTTGCTGAAAAAAATCGGCACACCGGGCATTGTAGCCTCTGCTGTTGTATTTTATACGGCAGTTAGATTCAAAGAAGGTAAGAGTATTATGGAGTTATTTTCCAAGGATATTGCCTGGGGTGTTATTTTTATATTAGCTTGTGCACTGACCATTTCAGGTGCAGTACAGGCAGAGGAAACGGGAATTCGGGCCTGGATGGCCCAGATGGTTGCACCCTTGGTAGAAGGGAAAAGCCCCTACATGTTGACTGCAATTGTCTGTTTTATAGGCTGCTGTTTAACCAATATTGCCAATAATCAGGCAGTTGCGGCAATTTTCACACCTATTTTACTGTCTATCGGCATGACTAGCGGTGGTAATGTACCAACATTGCTGACCTGTATGCTGGCCAGCGTTAACGTAGGGATGATTACACCACCGGCTAGCGCTACCGGTTCTCTGCTTCACGGGGATCTCGAATGGGCAGGCGGTAAACGTGCATATTACTTTGGCGCTTTATGGAGTATATTCAATTATCTGATTGTTATGCTGATTATGTATCCCTTGGGTATACTTTTGCTGTAGACAAATCAGGTTAAACCATAAACACCGGATTGCAATTTTACCTGAGGCATTAAGTGGAATAAATGAAAGCAGATATTGTTGTTATTTATTTGGGCATTAATTCAATCGCAGTATTTTTAAATAGAAGAGGAGAGAATGGAATGAAACCAATTTATAAAGAAAGATACCCGCATCTGTTTAAACCGATGGTTGTCGGTAAAAATAAAGTAGTTTTTAAAAACCGGGCCTTGGTAGCGCCAATCGGTTCTATCGCTACCGGCGGCGGCGAAGATAGTGACGGCCGAATGAACAATTATGGTATTGATCATTGTCTGGATTATATCCGCGGTGGATTTGCGTCCGTATGTCTTCCTATGGAAGTTCCTATTGACGGCGGACATGAGCATATGTTTAATGTTAATCCCAAAACTTGCAATCAAATGCATTTTCATTTGCTGCAGCGTTCTGTTCATGCATATAACGGTTTGACCTTTGCCGAATTGCTTCATTGTGGACCTTTCGTTAACCTTCCGGGATATCCTAGATTAGCAGCCGACACCCGTATCTGCAATGGCCATGAAGTGAAAGCGGCTACTCATGAAGATATGAAAGGAATCTGCAAGCTTTTCGCTCAGTATGCCAAATGGTGCAAAACTGCTAAATTTGACGGCATACTGCTGCACTATGGTCACGGTTGGCTCATGAATGATTTTCTGTCGCCGCTCACTAACCATCGAACAGATGAATTTGGAGGCAGTGTGGAAAACCGTTGCCGCTTTCCGGTAATGGTGATAAAAGCTATTCGTGAAGCTGTTGATGACGACTTGCTTATTGAATTGCGTTTAAATGGTAACGATGAACTGGCTGGGGGTATTCAACCTGAAGATTGCGCACAGCAATGCTTAATTTTTCAGGATTATGTAGATATGATTCATATCACCTGTGGCAATCGTTTGGATGCTATGGCAAGACCCAAGCAGCATCCTAGTATTTTTTTTCCTCTGGCACATAATGCTTATGCAAGTGAAATAGTGAAAAAGGCCGGTGTAAAAATTCCTATCGGTCTTGTAGGCGCAGTTTATAATCCGGAAATAGCAGAAGAAGTATTGGCAAAAGGACAGGCCGACTATGTATTGATGGCTCGTTCCGCTATGGCCGATCCGGAAATCATCAAAAAAGCAAAGGAAGGCCGGGAAGACGATATCCGCCCATGTTTGCGTTGTAATTATTGCATGGATCACGGCCGAAGAGAAGCTTTGACTACAGAACTACATCTGCTTAGTTCACCAAGCTATGATCGTCATTGCGCAACGAATCCGCTGGCATTCCAAAGCGCAGCTAAAAAACGGTTCCCACCGGCTGAACGAGTAAAAAAAGTTGCTGTAATTGGTGGTGGTATTGCCGGTATGGAAGCAGCTATTAGTTGTGCGGATAGAGGTCATAATGTAGTGTTGTATGAAAAAACTGATAAACTAGGTGGTCAGGCATTGCTATCTGACGTTATGGCATTTAAGAAAGAAATGAAACTTTTCCATGAATATCTGGAACGTCAAGTTAAAAAAAGGCAAGGTATTATTGTTATGCTGAATACTCTGGCTACACCTGAAATGATTGAAGATTTAGATCCTGATGCGGTTATCGTTGCAGTAGGAGCTGAACAAATTGTTCCTGAAATTCCGGGGATAGCAAAAGCCATCCTGGCTTTTGATGTATTTGGCAATGAAGATAAAGTAGGCAAAAAAGTTCTGATCGTCGGCGGCGGCAGTGTCGGTGTTGAATTGTCCATCCATTTAAGTAAATTAAATCATGAATGCACTATTGTAGAAATGGATCATTTCATCGCGCCGAAGGCTCAACTGACCGAAAGGATGTCCTATATTCAGGTTATGCAGGAAGAAAATGTTGTGACAATGGTTGACACTACTTGCGTGGAGATCACTGACAAGGGTGCTTATGTCGAAAACCCGGACGGCAAGCAGTTTATTGAAGCAGACACAGTCATTATTTGTGTTGGTACGAAACCTTTATCAGAAGAACGGGAAAAATTTGTTGATATTGCTTTTGATGTTATTAATGTCGGTGACTGCGTTAAAGCTTCTAGTATTGTATATGCAGTTCATAGTAGCTTTGATGCGGGTTTAATTTTGTAATAAGGAGGTCAAGCATATGGAACCAAATGTAGTCGAAAAAGGTTCTATTTCAGTGGAAAAAGGATCTATCTTTGGTTGTTCGACAGCTTATGTTATTAATAGTATTATTACCTTGGCAATTATGATTGGATTTAAATACGTAGTGCCGGCGCCTGAACCATTAACCCCCTTGGGTGTTGAAATATTAGGAATTTTCCTGGGGATGCTGTATGGCTGGCTGGTTGTTAATGATATTATCTGGCCAAGTATCGTGGGGTTGGTGTTGCTGGGACTTAGTGAATACACAACAGTTACCAATGCTTTCGCAACCGGTTTTGGTAACAAAACCGTTTTGTTGATGCTGTTTTTCTTCCTATTTACGAATATTATAAATTCTGCCGGTATTATTGAATATATTGCCAAATGGATTGTAACTTTAAAAATAGCATATGGAAAACCCTGGATGTTATCTTTTTTGTTAATGATTGCCGCCATTGTTTCATTTTTTATGGTTTCAGCTACGGCAGCATGTCTTGTCATGATTCCCCTGATTAAAAGTATTTCTTTACTATATGGTTTTGAGCCGGGTGATAAATGGCCAATGCTTATGATGGGTGGTTTAGTATATGTCGGGAGCACGAGCTATATTTTCTTACCGTATAAATCACTTCCACTGATTGTATTTGCCAGTTATGAAACTACTACAGGTGAAACAATAGCATATGGTCCGTATATGTTTATTATAATTATATCCACTATAGTTGCATTAGCGTTGTTCCTCTTGACATGCAAATTTATTTTCAGACCGGATGTTTCTAAAATAATCAATTGTAACATTATTTTAGATAGAGATAAAATGCAGCTTTCTAGTTATCAGAAATTTGTTCTTGGATTTTTTGCTGTAGTGTTAGTATTATTAATAGTTCCCAATATTGTACCAAGTACTTTCTTTTTGGCGGAATTATTAAAAAAAATTGGTAATACCGGAATTTTAGCACTTGCGGTTGTATTTTATCTGGCCTGTAACTTTAAAGATGGCAGCAACGTCAATCAATTATTTTCTAGAAACATTTCTTGGACGATTATCTTTTTATTAACTGCAGCGATGACTATTTCCGGGGCATTTTCCTCTGAAGAAACAGGAATTTCACAATGGATGTCAAGTGTTGTTACACCAATGGTTCAAGGAAAGAGTCCATTTATATTTATTGTATTAGTTTGCACATTGTCTGCTATATTAACTAATTTAGCAAATAATCAGGCTGTATGTGCAATTTTTACTCCGATTATACTATCTATTGGTGTGGCATTTGGTGCAAATTTGCCTACCTTGGTAGCATGTATGATGGCAGCTAGTAATGTCGGCATGGTTACACCACCGGCCAGTGCAACCGGTGCACTGCTTCATGGTGATAAAGAATGGGTCCCGGGAAAATCTGCTTATTCATACGGTTTAGTGTATACGTTATTTAATTGGTTTAACGCGATTTTTATTATTTATCCCCTTGGCTGTCTACTTATGTAAAAATTATTACTCGAAAAGGAGTGCTTTGTTATGGCAAAACCAGCCTATAAAGAAAAATATCCGCGTATGTTCACGCCTTTGGTTATTAAAAGAGGAAAAAATGAAGTTATCTTTAATAATCGGGTTATGATGTCACCGGTCGGGATCTGTGCCACTGGTGGCGGTGCAGATAATGGCCGTATTAATGCGTTCGGTGTTGATTACTGGACCGGGATTATCCGGGGAGGTTTCTCTTCCGTAACGCTGCCGATGGAAATTCCTCCGGAAGGAGGTCATGCAGGTGTGTTCAACATGGATCCGGAACAGTTAAATAATATGAGTATGCATTTATTACAGCGTTCGGTACATGCTTACAATGGGAAAACCTTTGCAGAATTGATTCATGGCGGCCGTTGTATGGTAAAAAAAGGTGTGCCTTTGAAGGCGGCTGCTGATTCCGAATATCAGGGCAGACCGGTAAAGGGTATGGATGCAGCCGATATGCAGGAAGTACTTGATTTATGCCGGGAATTTGCAAGTCAGGCAAGAAGATCCGGTTTTGATGGTATTATGGTACATTGTGCCCATGGCTGGCTGTTTCATGATTTTCTCTCTCCATTAACCAATACCCGGACCGATGAATTCGGCGGAAGTGTAGAAAACCGCTGCCGTTTTCCGATAATGGTCTTAAAAGCAATTAGAGAAGTTGCCGGTGATGATTTAATTATTGAACTGCGTTTAAATGGCAGTGATGAAATGCCTGGCGGTATTACACCAGAAGATGCAGCGCAGCAGGTATTATTATTACAGGATTATGCCGATATGATTCACATTACCTGCGGTACTAGAATTGATGTAACCAGTAGACCTAAAATGCATCCGACCAATTATTGTCCAACTGAGCACAATGCTTATGCCAGTGAAATTGTAAAAAATACGCCGGGGGTTGAGATTCCAATTGGTGTCGTCGGTGCGATTAGTGATCCGGAACGCACTGAAAAGTTGTTGGCTGACGGAAAAGCAGATTATGTTCTCATTGCTCGTGCAGCAATTGCAGATAATGAATGGGTCAATAAAATCAAAGAAGGCAGAGAAGAAGATATTCGCCCTTGCTTAAGATGCCTGTATTGTTTAGATCATGGTCGCAGAAAAGCTAAAGTAAGCGGTAAAGAATTGGCAATGGCAACAGAAGTAAGCTTTGACCGTCGTTGTGTGGTTAACCCATTATCCATGCAGGGCGCTAGTAAAAAAATGTTCCCTGTTCCTAAACGCAGCAAGAAAGTCGCAATTATTGGTGGTGGAGTAGCCGGTATGAATGCAGCATTAAGTGCGGCAGACCGAGGCCATGATGTTATAATTTTTGAAAAAACGGAGAAATTAGGCGGGCAGGTATTACTGTCTGATGTAATGTGGTTTAAAAAGGAGTTGAAAGCATATCATGAATGGTTAGCAAGACAGGTTAAAAAGCATCCCCAAATTAAGATTATGATGAATACAGAAGCAACTCCTCAGCTAATTTCGGATCTCAATCCGGATGTGGCAATTGTAGCAGTTGGAGCCGAACAGGTTACGTTGTCAATTCCAGGTGTGGAAAAAGCCATGATGTCTTTTGAGGTATTTGGGCATGAAGAGCAGGTTGGCAAAAAGGCTGCAATTATCGGCGGTGGTGACATCGGATGTGAATTATCTATTCATTTATCTGGTTTAGGGCATGAATGCAGTGTAATTGAAATGACTCCTTTTTTGGCCGGGAATGCAGAATTAACGGAAAGAATGTCTATCCTGCAGTTTATGGAAAAAGAGCATGTTGCAACTTATTTGCACACCCAAGCTACGAAAATCACTGATGAGGGTGTATGGACCAAGAGTGCAGAGGGGGAATCCCTTTTAGAGGCAGATAGTGTGATTATCTGTATAGGTACGAAAGCTTTGGCCGCAGAAAGAGACCGCTTTAGAGATGTTGCATTTGACGTTATAAATATTGGTGACTGCAAAAAGGCATCTAACCTGCAACATGCTATAGAAACTGGTTTTGATGCAGGTTATATTATCTGCTAATAAGGTTATATAAAGAAAGGGGTACCTTGTACGCCTTTCTTTATATACTATCTGGGAGGAAACTGTGATATAATCATAATAAAAGCATGGATGGAAAAACGATAATCATGAGAATTGAATTATTAGAATATTTTGTAAATACAATCCAATATGGCTCCATCAATAAGGCAGCTAGAGAATTGTTTATAGCGCAGTCTTCTTTAAGTGAAGCTCTGTTGTCGCTGGAAAAGGAGCTGGGGTTTCAGCTTCTGGAGCGCTCAAACCGGGGCATACGCCCGACTATTGCCGGAGCAAGGGTATATGAAGATGCGCTGAAAATTCTGAAACTGGTTGAATGCTGGGGAGAATTTGCTGGCGGCGGACCGCAGGAATTGGCGGGGGAAGTTCATTTGTTGGCTACGCCCTCCATCTGTAGTGTTATTATAAAGCCGCTGCTGATTCAATTACAAGAGAGATATCCTAAATTAAAGCTATTATTACATGAAACAAAAAATCAATTACTACTATCGACTTTTGAAAAAGCAAAATATCAGATGGCTATTGGCTTTTATACGCCGGAGGATGAAAAAGAGACAGTTTTTTTTATTCAGAAAAACGGCTGGCATAGAGAAATTCTTTTTAAAGACATTTTTCAGATTGTTATGAACCGTAACAGTGTACAGGCAGAGAGAGGTTTTTTAAAAAAAGAAGAATTACAGGGTTTGGCTTTTGCGCAGTACTCAGATCCTGATGATAAAGTATCATCGAAATATTTTGCCCATCTGTTCTGTCAGGACAAAATTTATCGGTTAAACAGTAAAGAAGCGATTCTGCAGACAGTTGCAGAAGGGAAAGCAGTTGCTGTATTTTCCGGATTGCTAATGAAAAATGATTTTTACTATAAAATGAATCTGGTTAAATTACTTACACTGGAGGATTATTCTTTACCGGTGACGTATTATATTATATATAATACGAAAAATGTATCTGATCAGCTGATTTCAATGCTTGTGGCACAGGTTAGAGCTGCTGTAAATTCCTTTGCAGAAAGCTGAAGCGGATTCTATTATAATTTTACATAGTTTTGCTTTTCTGTGGCTTCAAAGATAGTATATAGGTTACACTTAACTGGACAATAAAAATAAGGTCATGTAAATTAGTAATAGTAAAGGAGAGATTTTACATGGCTAAAAGACAAAGAAGAACCTATACCGGTGAATTTAAAGAACAAATAGTAAAGCTTTAAGAGAGAAATAATGGGGTCGGGCTTCAGAAATTCAAAAACTTTCTTACATATTTAATTTTTCTCTTTTTCATCCTCTCTGCTTATCAATTCCCGGTTTTTGTTCCTGATGAAATAAGCTGTTGATTTTTAGCCTGGCAAAAGATAGGATTAACATGAACCCACAAAATAGGTAAGCGTTTTATCGTTAGGGGGACGGAAACTGTGACGGATGAAAAATTTCAGGAGATCGTGCTGCAGGAACTGCAAGGCATCAGACATATAGTTAACAAGGTTGAAACCAGGCTTGACGGAGTTGAAACCGGACTAGACGGGGTTGAAACCAGACTAGATAGACTTGAAACCAGATTGGACGGAGTTGAAACCGGACTAGATAGACTTGAAACCAGATTGGACGGAGTTGAAACCAGACTGAATAATCTTGAAGGCCGGCAGAAGGAGATTTACCAGGTTGTAAGGGCTATTGAGTATTCCAATCAGACCGGCAAGGCCGAAATGGGCAACCAGAATATCAGGCTGGCCAGGGTAGAGGGCAAGCTGAAAAAGGCGGCGAAAGCTTTTACCGAAGAAACTGAGGTAGAACAGGCTTTAGACTTATAAAACCGGAGGCATCTTCCGAAATTAGAGGAAGATGCCTTTTTAATAATGCACAGCATTGAGGCCGGAAATCGGGAAAGTTATTGAATTATTGAAGCCCGACCCCCGAATTTTAACCTTTTAATCCCGGATGTGGACAGATTGGAAAAATTTTTTAGAAAAGGTATTGTATGAAAATTTATTATATGTTAAACTTTTACTAGAAAATAAAAATATTTCCAATTCAGATGAATCAGGGCTGACCGGAAAACCGGAGGCACCTTCCTTGTCATAAGGAGAGGTGCCTTTTGTTATTTTGGGGCCCGGCAAAATTTACAGTTTAGGTTAATGATAATTTACTCCGGGACGCGGGGCGGACTGCCCCTTATCGACCCGGAAGACAGGACAAGCTGCTCAGGTGCTTTATCCCGGAGGGATAAAGGCAAAAGGGAATCGGGTGCAAGTCCCGAACGGTCCGGCCGCTGTAAATGGGAGCTTCCTTCATAATGCCACTGATCATGATATCCGGGAAGGCGAAGGAAAGCTGTGAACCATGAGTCAGAAGACCTGCCTGAACAAAGTATATCGAACCTTCCGGGAAAGGTAGTATGCTAAAGATGAGCATAGAATGGACGGGCGTATTTTTTAATTTATTCTTTAGTAATCAGCCACGATTTCTTAGGAGGTCGTGGTTTTTTGTTTATTTTTACAACCTATATTTGAGCTGACCGAACAACGGAGGCGCTGGTTTTTATAGAGCGAGTTATAGAGACAGTGCTTTTTTATTTATTAGAGGGGAGGTGAGGAAGGTGAAGATCAAAGGAGGTGGATAAAAACTATGTTCTTGGTGGAGTCGTTTTGTTTAAAAATATTAAATTATAGGAGGGTTTTGACAATGAAACATGTATTTAAAAAATCGCTGGCACTGGTATTAATGGCTTTAATGCTCACAGTGCTTATGGTTGCTCCTGCTTTTGCCCAAACCATTTCTGCAGATGTAACCTTTACTTATTTTGAGTACGAGCTTTCTAGTGAAAATATAAGCGTTGATGCTGATGGATTTACCACTTTGTTTGATGTACCGACAGGTGCTACCCATCAATATTTAAACCAGCCTACAGTTATGGACGCGGTAGTGCAGTCCCTTACAAATTTAGGTGTTGAAGAGTATAGTCCGGTTTATTGGGACACCGTCAGTGTACCTAACGGGGCTTACATCAGCAGTATTTTCCTTGAAGATACGGAGGAGATTGACAGCTATTATAGCTCTAATCCCGGTGAGTCCTATTGGAAAGGTAATACATGGATTCTTTATGTTGATGGAGAGGAAGCAGAGTTATATGCCAGCAACATTCTTTTAAGTGACGTTAATGATATTACCTTTTCCTATGAATATCAGGAGGTTTATTGGTAAAAGTCAGATTCGCTGGTTGGAACAAAGAGATTCTGACAGTTTAGTTATTCAATAATTGTGCTCAATAAGGTGGGAAAGCATTTTCTTTCCTGCCTTGTTGACGTGTAATTTAAGGAGAGACACAATCATGAGAAAACAAAACAAACGCCTGCTCAGTCTGTTATTGATTTTAACTATGCTGCTGGGGTTGCTGCTTCCTTGGGGAACAGTCTTTTCCCAAGGATTGGACGGGCAGGATGTGACCGTTGCCGGTCATGTTTATAATGGTGATGCTGAAGGTAGTGCCCTGGAGATTACACTTAGCTTAGAGGGAGATTCGGTCCCTGTAGCCGGGCAGCCCGTCACTGTGGCAGCTCAGGTCTATAATGCAGGCACCTCCGGTCTGGAAGACTTAAATGCTTTGCTGTATTTAGGGGAGGCTGTTGAACCTCTGGATACTCAGTTCATTGAGGAAATTGACAATGGGAAAAGAGAGACAGTGAACTTCAGTTGGACTCCTGCTGCCGCCGGTATGTATAACCTGCGGGTTGTAGTGGCGGAAGACTGTGAGGCGATCTTGGCAATACAGGTCTTTGCATCTCGGCCTACCACTGTAGAGGAAATGATTGCCGGGATTGAGGGGTATTTACTTTCTTTAAATTCCGGCGGTGAAGGTGAAAAGCCTCATTTAGCCATGTCTTTATATCCCTTTGCTTTAAAAGCGGCAGGCCTTGATCAGGGGCAGTTTGATTTAAGTGCAGATGCGGATACATACAATTATAAAACCAGGTTAAGGAATGATGCGGAATATAATAAAAATAAATGGCTAGATACCCTGAGTCTGGCTGATAAAATTTTTGATCAAATTGCTCAAGGGCAAGATCCTCTTTTAGATGTCGAAGAGCTGTTGGCAAGGCAAAAGGAGGATGGATGGTTTAAAGATATAAAAGATGACCAATCCGGCAGGCATAATGCTTCTGTCCAAGCCCGAGCTATTTTAGCTATTGATGCCTATTACGGTGCGGATCCTGATGAAGAATGGCTCAATGTAGAGGAAGGTACTGCCAAAGGGAGAGTTGGAGCAGTCTTGGCTCTTATAGGTGAACAGTACCCAAGTGGTTCGACTACTAATAATACAGGAGGATTTTTTGCTCCTACTTTTCGTAGTTCACTATCGCCTATAATGGGGAATTTTCAATATAGCAGTAACACCTTGTATGGTGCCTGCCATGCTTTGGTAGCTTTATCTAATTACACAGAATATCCTCAAATAATTGATGCGCAAACGCAGGAAACCTTGGGAAATGCGGTAAAAGAGTCTATTGCTTTAGGGCTGGATAGAATTGCAATAGGTACACGCAGCTTTGTGGATAGTTATTATCTGATTCCTGCTTTAATTGCTACAGATAATGCTCAGCTGATAGATCATTATGAGTTATTAAATGTGATGCTAAATAGGGTACAGGATAACGGTAGCTACAAAAGTGCTCCAATGACCTCTGCTCTAGGTATTGAGTATGACACTCAGCAGGTTTTGATTGCCCTCAGTGATCTGGCGGCGGGTGAGAGTGCCTGGAAGCGGATTGTTACTCCCAGAGCTCAAAATGTCAAGGATGTACTGGCCGACCGGGATGCTTTGGAACTGCCGGATTCCGTTACCGAAACCATCCGATTGAATTTACCTGCTGCCGGCCCCTCCGGCTCAGCTATCCGGTGGTATTCTCACCAGCCTGATGTTATTGACCAGGAGGGAATGGTAATCTTGCCCGAAGCCGGGCGGGAAAAGGTCACTCTGACCGCTACCGTCTCCAAAGGAGAGATAGAGAAAGTCAGGGACTTTGTAATCACCGTCGACAGCCAGCTAAAAACCCGCAACGAGCTGATGCTGGAAAAGGCTGTTAACGCTATCGGTGAGGCCTATGGGACAGATCTTTCTAATGCAGGCTTCAAAGGAGTTTTTGCCCTGGCGGCCACCGGACTCAATCTGGCTGAGCACACCTTTTATGATGTGAGCGGTCACAAGCGGGGAGAACTCAGTCAATACAGCCCGCGGGATTATGCGCAAATCATCCTGCAGCTTGTCTTGACCGGACAAAACCCCTATAATCATCAAGGCCTAAATTATGTAGCTGAGCTGCAGAATCTGGAGCAACAGGGTGACTTCGACAGCATGGAGGATAATATTTGGGCTTTGCTGGCTTTAGATGCGGCCGGGGGAACATATGAAGCTGATTTGATTAACCTTATCGCTGAAGGAATAGACGAGAATACTCCTTTAGCTACCTTGGCTAAAGGCCTGTGTGCCCTTGCTTCCCATGGAGAATTGGAGGAAGTGGAGGCAGCTATAGACCAGGCTGTGAACCGTCTGAAAAGCTGCCAGCTCACCGGGGGTCCTCAAGCGGGAATGTTTTTTGCAGATGATGAACAGTATGATTTCAACCTTCATGCCATAGTAACCTCCGGTTTGATTGCCGTAGGAGAAGACCTGAGCGATAAAGGCACCGCTGAAAACGGGGGAAGGTGGAACCAGTCTGGTCAAACCCCTTTGGATATCTTTGCGCTTTATCAGCTGGAGGATGGGACCTTTAAAACAAATTTTGCTGACCCAACAGGGACCGTTAATTTTGATGCTGTTACCGCCCTGGCCGATATGGCAGCCGGTGGTAATGTCTGGTCACGGGCCTATTTAAGCTATGCAGATTTTCAAAATCTCCTGATCAGGGCTCAAACTATAATGGATCAAGTGCTGGATTTATACACCCCTCAAAGCGGACTATTGCTCAAGGATGCCTATGAAGAGGCTTTAGCAGCCCATATACCGCCAGGGAATATTAAAGGCTATGGGGAAAAATACTTTAATCTATGGACGGCTATTAATAATCTCTCCACGGAGTTCCTTCCTGTTTTTGAGGATGAAAGCCAATACACCGCCGAGAGTTTTGAAAAATTCAAAGCCAGGGTTACTGAGCTTTATAAAACTCTGGGCAGCAGGGAAGGTACTACCGAGGAGGTAGCCCAGGCTTGCGAAGCTGTGGCGGAGGCATATCAAAGCTTAGAGCCGGTAGCTGCCGGTTTTGGTTCAGCTTTCTTTAGCCAGGGAGTAACACCGGCAGAACCGATGGCTCCTATGGCGATGACTATGGCTGCCGCTGATATCCGGGAGCAGGCCCAGGACCTTTTAGATAAAACCATGGCCGGGTATCATGAGTATTATGGTTTCGATCATACTGACGGCAACTATTGGAAGGTCTTTGAACTGGCCAGTGCAGGCATGGATTTAGCCCAATACGAATTTTTTGATGTAACAACTCATAAAAACGGATTGTTTAACACCTATCAGGCTACCGACTATGCTGCCATTATCCTACAGCTTATCTTAACCGGAAATAATCCCTATGATTATCAGGGGATCAATTATGTGGAAAGACTACAGGCCATTGATCGTAATAATACCGGAGTCTTTGGCCCATGGGCCAATCATATTTGGGCGTTAATGGCTTTGGATGCTGCCGGCGCCACCTATCATCCTAATTTAGTTACAACGGTTAAAAACCAAGCTGCCGCACCAGGCTTCACTCTTGACATGCGGGGTTGGGCTCTGGCCGCCCTTCAGAATCATAAAGATGCCATTGGTGACGAAGAAATGCAAGGGATTGTAAGGTCATTCCAGGATTGCCAAGTTCAAGAGGGGCCGTTGCGTTCTTTGTTTGTTTCTTTTGACCTTGGCCAAAATATTATGACCCATGGATGTGCTGTTTCAGGCTTGGTTGCTGCCGGTGTTGATCTGTCGGCACCGGAATGGACCAAGGATGGCCAAAACCCTCTGGATATCCTGGCTCTCCATCAAAGAGAGGATGGACAGATCTATTACAAATTAGATGTTGCCGATCCTGATGCTTTAGTAGGGAAACTCCCTGGCTTTAATAAAGATGCAATCATCGCTTTAGGGGATATCGCCCACGGAAGCAATGTCTGGCAGCGCCTGGCTCTGAAGCCTGGCCATATCGAGGAGGTGCTTCAGGAGGCCGCAACCTTATTGGAGGGAGATTTGAGCATTTATACTGCCGCCAGCGTTAATGCTTTACAGGTAGCCTCTGCCAACGCCAATACTATTCCTCCAGGTGAGGTAAAAGGCTATGGTGACAGGTATTATAGACTGGTGGGTGCCATTAAAGGACTGGACAGCAATCTGATTCCGGAATTTACCAATCAAGGGGAATATACAGCAGGCAGCTTTACTAACTTTAAAACAGCGGTAATGGATACCCGGCAATTGCTGGAGAAGCCCTGTACAACAGCAACAGCACTATCTCAGGCGTGCGCAGGAGTTGTCACAGCCTTTGAGAACCTATCTACCGGCAGCGGCGGAAGCGGCCCTGGTGGACCCGATGATCCCGGCGGAAGCATCACCGTTACCTTTACGCTTATCGGCGATAAGCTGCGGGGATCGGGAGCGGAAGACATTAAGCCTTCCCAGGTCTGGATTCCGGCTACTACGTTGAAGCTCTCTAAAGGCTCCGCGGTCTATGACGCCTTTGTAATGGTCCTGGAAGAGGCCGGTCTGCAATGGGATGAAACCCAGAATAATTATATCGGCGGCATCAAAGCACCGAGTAAGTTTGGCGGTCACTGGCTTTATGAGTTTGACAACGGGCAAAACTCCGGCTGGCTGTATAAAGTAATCGGAGAAAATAGCAGTCTTTATCCTCAGATCGGTTTACGGGATTGGAAGTTAAAAAACGGGGACAGGGTAATATTTCACTATACCAATGACTATACCAAAGAAGATTTAGGCTGGGGCAGCAGCGGTTCCTCAGGTTCGGGAGGCGGAGGCAAAGAGACCAATGTTGAAACGGAGATCGTAGACGGTAAAGTAATCATAAATCTGGCTGATAAAGAAAACGGAAAAGGGATAGTGGCTGCAGGTACTTTGAAAACTCTAAATGAAACCAGAACGGTGGTTCTGGAAAACAGGAATATCAAGGTAGAATTCCCGGCGCAGGCCTTTCTGACGGAGGAATTCGGGAGCCTGACCGCCGGGGAAAGCAGCCGGGTTGAGCTGGGTATCCAGGAGGTTACCCCGGAGGAAAGGCGGTCCATCCTGGCTCAGGTTCCGGCCGGTGCAGGGAGCGGGCTGATTGATATCGGCGGTAAAATATTCAATTTCACGGCGGAAGTGGTTGACGGTGAGGACGCAGAAGTCAGGAACAGGCTGACGGCCTTTCAGGAGCCGCTCAAAGTCACCCTGGACCTGGCGGACATGGATATTAAGCCCGGGGATATTGCCCAGCTGTGTGCCGTACGCTATGTGACGGGCAGCGACGGCAAGGTAACACCTGTGAAACTGGGCGGTACTTATGATGAAGGGACAGGGCTCTTTACCTTTTACACCGACAGCTTCAGCTATTACGGGGTCGTAAAATACCAGGGACTGGTGAAAATCAGCCTGGGGATCAATAAGCTGACCGTTAAGGTCAACTGGGAAACCCGATACCTGGATGTCCCCACAGCTTTAATCGATAACCGGACGATGGTGCCTTTGCGGTTTGTGGGAGAAAATCTCGGGGCGGAGGTAGCCTGGTCGGCCGAGGACCGGACCGTCATAATGAAAAAAGACGGCCGGACTTTGCGGCTGCCTATGGATCAGGCCCTGCCCGGCCTGGATGTCCCCCCTGCTGTTCAGAACGGACGGACCCTGGTCCCCCTGCGTTATGTGGCTGAAGCCCTGGATGTTTATGTAATCTGGCTGCCTCAGGAACGGCTGGTAAATATCGTGCAGTAAATTCAGGGACTTTGCGGAGGAAAAGGAGCGTGAAAACCCATGACAAATAAGTCTGCCGGGGTAAATAACCCGGGGGAAAAAACACCCGCCCTGACAGAGAAGGAAGCAAAGCTGATTGCCTTAATCCGGGAGACGGGATTCGGCGAAATCCTGCTGGTGATTCAGGACGGGGAGCCGGTCCGGATTGAAGAGGTTAAGAAGTCCATTAAACTGTAAGCTTGGTGACCGGCCCCGGGAAAAAAACTGAAAAGTGTTTTCATAAGTGAGATAAGAGGTGCCTGCCGGCAGCTCTTTCTTACTTATTTTTCAGTTTACCCACATAAATTAAAATTTCCCTGGATACCCTATGAATGGAAATCAGCCTTATTCGTTTATTTGCTGACAGCTTTTCTAACGGAGGAAATGAATTTATGGGTAAATACCGCAATATCATAATCGGTCTCAGCATCTTTGTCGTCTTAGCAGCAATTCCCTTTTGGTACAATGTCCGGGAAAAGAAAACGCCGCCGGAGGTAAGCCTGGACACTCCGCAAATCAGAGCTTTGGAGGTAAAGCAATGTATTGAAGATACGGAATATATGCGGGCCGGGCACATGGAACTGCTGGCCGGCTGGAAGGAATCTGTCGTCAGGGAAGGGGAGCGGGTTTATACTGCCCGGGACGGGAAAGAATATTTAATGTGCATTGAGGAAACCTGTCTGGATTGTCATTCAAATAAGGAAGAATTTTGTGATGCCTGCCATGACTATGCAGGAGTCGAGCCCAATTGCTGGAGCTGCCATAATGCCCAACAGGAAATGGAAGAAGATACAAAATAACATGATTAATAAATGAAGGAAGAGGTCTGGCGGGGAGGCAGATGCTTGAGCAATTAGCCGGCTAATGATTTAGTTACAGGAGGAATCTTTTTATAAAGAAGCTTTTCATCAGAACAGTTTAGCCGGATTCAGCTTTGGCAAAGTCTAAAAGAGAGACTGCTTTGTTCTTCACAGTGACACGAACGGAATTTTTAGCATGAAGATATAGCTTGCCGACATACAAACCTGGCTCAGCCAGGTTTGTTTTTTGCCGAAAATATTTGTAAGGGGGAAAAAGGCGCTTTCCGGAAAGCTGATTCATAAGATAATAATGGGTACCCTTCTAAATCAGCCGGGAAAGGAGAAAACAAATGCCTTTAGACAATCTTTTGCCGACACTCCGGCATTGTACTGCCAATTGTCTCCGGATGACAACTATGATCGGCGGCTATCCTGACGCCCAGTGCAGGTTTAGGCAGCAGCAGCTTTTGATGGATTGTGCGGATATTTGTGATTTAACAAGCAGGTTTGTTGCCCGGGGCAGTTATTTTGCGAGACCGGCTGTCCAATTATGTGCTGATATCTGCGCCGCCTGTGCCTGTGAATGTGCCGGATACCCTGACCAGCATTCTCAGCACTGTGCGATGGTATGTATGCAATGTGCTCAAGAATGCCGGGCCTTTGCAATGATGTGCCAGTAAATTTGAACCGGATTTCGGTCCGGTTCTTTCTTATTTGAAAGTTTTGGAGATCTACTATTGTTTGTAGTAGGAGAGTTTAGTATAATGGCTTTGTAAATGAAAAACGGGGGTGGAAAAATGACCCTGAAAAAGCTGTTTGCCGATTTTAAACCTTTCCGGCAGGGAGTAAGCAAGGTACTAGGGCCTTTAGAAGCGGATATTATGGAGATTATCTGGCAAAAAGGCAGTTCTTCCGTCCGGGAAGTGTATGAGCACCTTTCCTTAAAGCGGGAGATTGCCTATACAACTGTGATGACCATCATGGGCAGGCTGGCTGAGAAAGCGATTCTCCATAAAGAACAAAAGGGCAATGCTTATATTTATTCTGCGGCTTTATCTAAAGAGGAGTTTACCGACGGAATGGTCAGTAATGTCCTGGACGGATTATTAGATGACTATGCAGACGCAGCTTTCAGTCATTTTATGAGGAAGGTGGGTAAGGAGGACCAGGCTAAAATTGCCCGGTTGGAAGATTTAATCAGACAATTTAAGGCTGAGGAGGAGAAAGATGCTTAATCATACCTATATCATCTATTCCTTTGCCGGAGCGATTTTAGGCGTTTTACTGGTAAGGTCTTTGATCAGACTGAACTTGCTTCAAGGAGCAAGTTCTAAAGCCGGCACTTATTTTCTGGTAATGAGCCTGCCCTTTTTCGTTTATGTATGCTATCGTTATGTTTTGCACAAACCCTGTACGGCGGCCGGTTTGTACGCTAATCCTTTACTGACTGCTGTCTGCCGGGGGGGTTATTTATTTTTGGGTTTATTAACTCCGTTTCTGGCGGCCGTAGTAATCCTGGCCGTAGGCAGATCTGCTCTTTTCTGCTGGTATACTTTCAGGTTAATGAATAAGGGGCAGAAGTATGAGAAGAAATTGCCGGCGGATAAAATTGCTGTTCTCTGCCGGCAGGCCAAGATTAAAAATCCGGAGTTAATTATTTTACCTACCCCGCAGATCAAGGCTTTTGTTTTTGGCCTGCACAAAGAATACCTTGTCCTATCCCGGGGCCTTATTGAAGCTGTAACGGGGGAAGAGCTTGATTTTATCCTGGCTCACGAGATCTGCCATTTGCGGCATAAGGATCATCTGACAAATCTGGCAGTTATTTTTCTCCGGGATCTAATGTTTTTTAATCCTTTCATCCACTGGCTGTACGCCAAATATTTGCTGGAAAAAGAAAAGTCGGTGGACCGGCAAGTGGTGCTGCTTTTTAATAAACCTGCTGAATATGCCTCACTTCTTTTGAAAATAGCCGGGTTAGCAGCTGCCGGGACCGGCTCCGGCCGTTTTTGGGACAGGCTGAACCCCTATCCCCGTTTAACAACGGGAATTGCTCCTTTAGAAGAAAGAGTAACAGGCATATTAGCCCCGCAGGAAAGCTTTAAGACAGGGCCCGGACAAACCTGGCTGAAGGGAATAATTACTGCTCTGGTTGCCATGAGCCTGGCTTTGATTTGTTAAATTTTTTTAAAATTACCTACTACATTACTTAGTAGACAGGAGGGAGATCAATGCAGGAAAAAAATGCAGAAAAGGCCGGATTTACCAAGAGTGTCAAGAAAAACAGAAGTGTGCTGCTTGGCGGTCTTATTCTGGCGCTTATAATCACTGGAGGGGCGTATGTGCTTAAGAAGGGAGACAGTTCCGCGCTCTATAACAGCGGAGAGGAAAATTATGCGGGTCAAAACATCCGGATGACGGAAGTCATGTTAACGGTGGCTGAAGGGCAAATCGCTATTCCCCTGGCGGCCGTTAAAGAAAATAAAATCATCTATACCCAGTACAGCAGGGATAATAAGACCGTACCTTTGACGGCATTTATTGCTCCCTCCGGCAATGTGGTTACGGCTGTCAGTATCTGTGAACCTTGCCGGGGAACGAGATTTCACATTGAAGGTGAAGAGCTTGTCTGCAATGCCTGTGGTACAAAATGGACTCTGGACGGCTTGGAGGGTACCTGGGGAGGATGTTTAAAATATCCGCCGGAGCAATTAGTTTATAAAGTTGATGAAGCCAAGGCGCAAATCATCTTAAATGAGCAGGATGTTGCCGGGTGGCAGCCCAGAAAACTCTAAAAAGAGCAGACGGCGTACTCCGGAAGGCAAAAAACGGCAAAGGGGGATCTTTATGGATGAGATGAAAAGCATCGAAGAAATAAAGGAAAAATTGCAGGCTGTAGACAAAAGGCGGAAGATTTTTGATTGGATCGGTGCCGGGTTAATTGTAGCTTTTGTTTTCTGGGGTGTTTGGTTTTTTCAGCAGCCGGCCGCCCGGGCCAACGTCAGTCTTTTGCAGGAAAGTCTTTCCCGCCGGCCCGGAAACGAGCCGTTTTTAAGAGAGGCAGGAGACTGCTGTGCGCTGGCCGGTAATCCGGATTCCGCGCAATTATGCGGCCCCGGTACCGGTAACTGCGGCCTACAGGGAGAAAGGGCAGTTACCGCACAGGCTGCCGATCCGGCCACGGAAGCGGCGGAATACTACACAGCTCAATCCGGGGCAGCAGATGTCCAGGCTGTAATCACTGATTATGGGTGTCACCTGCAAGCCGATATTTACCAGGACGGCCAGCTGGTTAAAAGTCTGGGTTATCGCGGGCCGGGAAGCTTTTATGAGATTAACTGATCATTAACGGGGGAAAATTATGCATTTAGCGGATATTGTGCTGAGACATTTGTGGCGCTGCAAAGCCGGAATATTGTTTCTGTTAACCGGTATTATGCTGGGAGTTGCCGCTGTAGTAGCCCTGTATACCCTTTCCTTTGCTATGGAAGAAGAAGTAGGCAATCGGTTTGACCAGATTGGTGCAAATATCATCATTGTGCCCGGGTCCGCTCAGCCTTCTTTAACTTATGCGGGGATAACGATTCCAAGCGGGACCCAGGACCGGACAGAGCTGTCGGAAAATGCTGCCGCTAAAATCAGGACCATTACGAACGGGGAGAATATTTCCGTTATCGCGCCGAAGTTACTGGGCATGGTGGAAACTGAAACAGCAAGGGTCCTGGCCGTGGGTGTGGATTTTGCGAGGGAATTAAAAATTAAGAAATGGTGGAAACCGGAGGGACAGGTTCCTGTCCGGGAAAACCAGGTTATGCTGGGCAGGGGTTTAAGTACCAGATTGCAAAAACAAGTCGGCTCCACGATCAATATTGGCAATACGGAAATGGTGGTTACGGGTATTTTAAATGAAATGGGTTCGGAAGAAGATGATGTTCTTTACCTGAGCCTGCCCGTCTTACAAAGGTTTTTACATAAGGAAGGCAAATTAAGTTATCTTGAAGTTAGTGCCCTTTGCTATACCTGCCCCATTGAAGACATGGTGGGACAGATTTCCGCCAAGCTGCCTGATGCTAAGGTGACGGCGGTTTTAGAGGCCGTGGAGGCCCGTAAAGCCATTGTTGATAAATTCAGTGCTTTGGCCCGGGTTGTTTCAGCCATAATTTTAATCGTGGGGGCATTATTAGCCGGTAATTCCCTGGTGAATGCTGTAAACGGGCGTCTGGAGGAAATGGGCATCCTGGGAGCTATCGGGTTCAATAAAAAGCACCTGATCACGCTGATTTTGTTAGAAAATGTGGTGATTTGTTCCGGAGGCGGTATTCTTGGCTTTGTAACAGGTACGATCATGGCGAAAGGACTGGCACCCATCATTGCCCGGATGGAAGTAGCTATTGTCTGGGAGTGGCGGTTGGGGGCAATTGCTTTATTACTGGCTGTGATGCTGGGAGCAGCCGCCGGTCTGTTTCCGGCCCTGCGGGTCTTGAAACAAAATCCCGGCCGGGTTATGGGACTGAGCTGAGGAGGAAGTTTAGTGGAGTTATGGGAGATTGCCTTAAATAATTTAAAGAGGCGTAAAGGCCAAGGTTTTTTTATCGTTACCGGCATTACCATCGGCATAGCTACTGTGGTTGCCCTGTTTTCCCTTACTACTGCCCTGCATGATCAAATGCTTAATGATGTGCAAGAAGCAGGAGCTAAAGTGATGCTGACCCCGCAGGTTGAGCGTGCTTCCTTCACCTTTGGCGGTATTACGGTGGCCGGCGATATTTCCTTCGCAGCGCAAGCAATGCCTGAAATCAGCTTAGCTGCATTGCAAGAACACCGGGAAGAATTGGGCATCAAAATTATTGCGCCCAAAAAGATCCATTCTCTGGAGATAAACGGCGGCAGCTACCTTATGGCGGGAGTAGATTTCCGGCAGGAGCTCAAGCTCAAATCCTGGTTAAAATTTAAGGGGAAGTTACCGGAAGGGGAAAACCAGGTTATGCTGGGCAGTTCCGTTGCTTCCCTGCTGGCCAAAAAACAGGGAGATTATTTAGCAGTTAACGGCGGCAGAAGGCTGCTTGTTTCCGGGATCTTAGCGGAAGCAGGAAGTCAGGAGGACAATATTATTCTGGCTCCCCTGCCGTTGGTTGAAGAACTCAGCGGGAACAGCAATCTAAGCTTAATTGAGCTGGTCTTAAATCAGGGTGCGGTTAATGCTGCCGATCTTCTTGCTATTAAAAAAATCCTCCCGGATGTTAAGGTAACTTCCGGGGGAGAGGTTACGGAGGCCAGAAAAGAGGTTATCGTAAGGTTTAGGTATTTTGCGCTGCTGGTTTCGTTCATCATGCTGATTATTGCCGGCCTGGTTGTCATTACGATCATGCTGGCTTCTGTAAATGAGCGGGCTCAAGAAATAGGAATTTTCCGGGCACTGGGTTTCAAAAGAAAGGATATTGTAAAAATATTTTATTATGAGGCAGCTTTTACCTGTGCCCTGGGCGGTCTGCTGGGCTATGGCGCGGGCATAATGACCGCCCGGCTGGCAGTGCCTTTTATTGATGAACGGGGTTTGCTTATGATTAAGTGGAATCCTATCCTGGGAATTACGATGATTATGGCTGCCGTAATGATCGGGCTGGCCGCCGGATGGTATCCGATAAACCGGGGAGCCCAGGCTGATCCTGCCGAAGCATTACGAGTTCTGTGAACGGAGGTGGGTTATGGCTTTAATCCATTTGCAAAATGTTTCAAAAATCTATAACCAGGGAAATGAAGTGGCGGCTTTAAGAGCTGTAAACCTGCAGATAAAAGAAGGAGAGTTTATTGCAGTTATGGGACCGTCCGGATCAGGCAAGAGCACTCTTTTAAGTATTCTGGGTGTTCTCAGCCCTCCTACGGAGGGTGAAGTAAGCATTGCCGGTTGCCGGGTATTTAGCCTGCCTGCTGAAAAACAGGCCGATTTTCGCCGGGAATACCTGGGATTTATTTTCCAGCAGTTTCAGTTAATTCCCTATCTTACCGCCCTGGAAAATGTTATGCTCCCCCTGGCCGTACTCAAGATGCCCAAAGGTGAGAAGTATGCTGCTGCCCGGGATGTATTGCAAAAAGTAGGTCTGGGTCATAAACTGGACCGGCTTCCCCGCCGGTTATCCGGCGGGGAGCAGGGCAGGGTGGCGATCGCCAGAGCCGTTGTGAATAAGCCTCCTATTATCCTGGCGGATGAGCCTACCGGCAGTCTTGATACCAGGACCGGTCAGGAAATCATAGACCTTTTTAAGGAACTTAATGCTGAGGGTCAAACGATTATTATGGTCACCCATAATAAGGAAAATCTCCGGCATGTTGACAGGACTGTTTATCTGAGAGACGGTAAAATAGAAAATTAATAGATGAGAACCGGCTCAGTGGTATGATATGCTGCCGGTTTTCTTTGTTTATGAGATGATCAAACAGGTGTATAAATAACATATAATTTATTCCTGTGGAGGAACAGCAGATGACGGAAACAAATATTATTTATGCCTTCGGATTAACACTCTTGGCCGGATTAGCCACCGGTATCGGCAGCGCTCTGACGATCTTTACCAAAAAAACAAATACCAAAGTTCTGTCCGTTGCCCTGGGTTTTTCTGCCGGGGTCATGATTTATGTTTCGATGATTGAAATTTTCTTTAAAGGTAAAGCAGCTTTGGTCTCCCAGCTGGGCCCGCAAAAAGGTTCCTGGCTGACGGTTGCGGCCTTTTTCGGGGGAATGCTGGTAATCGCCGTAATTGATAAACTGATCCCCCAGGCGGGTAATCCCCATGAAATGCGGAGTGTAGAAGAAATGGGGCAGGAAAATAACGACCAAAATAAGCTGCTGAGAATGGGATTTGTAACCGCGCTGGCAATTACGGTGCATAATTTCCCGGAAGGCCTGGCTACCTTTGCAGCTGCCGTCAAAGATCCGGCTCTGGGGTTACCCATTGCTTTCGCGATTGCAATTCATAATATTCCGGAAGGTATCGCCGTGGCAATACCTGTCTATTATGCCACCGGCAGCCGTAGGAAAGCCTTTATTTATTCTTTCATTTCCGGACTCTCCGAACCTTTAGGTGCGCTCATCGGGTATTTCCTTTTAGCCTCTTTGTTTAATGATTTAACCTTTGGTCTGCTTTTTGCTCTGGTAGCAGGGATCATGGTATTTATTTCCCTGGATGAGCTGCTGCCTGCCGCCGAGGAGTACGGCGAGCATCATTTGTCTATTTATGGAGTAATTTCCGGGATGCTGGTGATGGCGGTAAGTCTCTTATTATTTATTTAGCCAGGCTATAGTATCAAACAATTTGCCGGCTGTGTTATAATGAAGCCAATTTATAAAATAGATTCTAACTCGCCGGGAGTGATTTGTTTGTACGGTAAAATCTGCTTTATTGCTCCTTATCAAGAGCTTGTGGTTATTGGAAACGGGATCAAAAAAGATTTAGGTCTGGATATCGATATTAAGCCGGGAAATCTGGAAAAAGGCGTGGCCGCTGCCCGGGAAGCACAAAAAGAGGGAGCCCGGGTTCTCATCAGCAGGGGGGGCACGGCTACGGCCATCAGAAATGCCGTGGACATACCTGTGGTTGAAATTAAAGTTACGGGTTATGATCTCTTGCAAGTTTTGTATCCATACCGGGAGGCTTCTAATCCTGTTGGTATCGCCGGCTACCAAAATGTTGTTTACGGCTGCCGCACGATAAGTGAACTTCTCAGGATCCCGACTGCCGAATATATATTTACCTCGGAAAATGTGGATTGGGCGCAAGCCCGGGTTGAAGTTGCCCGGTTAATTGCCGAGCATAATCTGCAGGTTGTTATCGGGGATACCGTAGTGATTAATCATTTAAATCTCCGGGATAAAGAGGTCAAATTAATCACTTCCGGCAGCGAAGCTGTTTTACAGGCTGTTGAAGAAGCGCGGCATATCTTGAAGATCACGGCAGACGAAAAGGAAAAACGCAGGCAGCTCCAGGCGGTGCTGGATTTCGTCCATGACGGGGTAATCGTCACTGATGAAAATGGCAGGATAGCCTTATTAAACCCCGTCGCTGAGGAAATCCTGCAAATTAAAAAGGAAGCAGCAGTGGGCAAGTCCGGCAGGGAAATCATTCCCAACTCTTCACTGGGCAGTGTTTTGCAAACAGGTAATTCGGAAATCGGGCAGATTCAGGAAACAACGGCGGGCCATATTTTAAGCAATACGGTTCCCATTAAGGTCAACGGCCGGGTTACAGGAGTAGTGGCAACCTTTCAGGAGGTTGCCAGGATTCAAGATGCCGAGCATAAAATCAGACGGGATTTATACCGGCAGGGTTTCGTTGCCAGGTACAAGTTTAATGATATCTTAACCTGTGATGCCAATATGCGGCGTCTTATCGAGATTGCCCGGGATTATGCCGGAACTGATGCGACAATTCTTATTGAAGGGGAAAGCGGTACCGGAAAAGAGATGCTGGGTCAAGGGATCCATCTCGCCAGTCCGCGCAGGGCAGAACCTTTTATTGCTGTCAATTGTGCGGCTTTACCGCCTCAACTGCTGGAAAGTGAATTATTCGGTTATGAGGAAGGAGCTTTTACAGGAGCGAAGAAGGGTGGTAAATGCGGACTTTTTGAGCTGGCTCATAATGGTACGATTTTTCTTGATGAAATCGGGGAAATGGCTAAGGAGCTGCAGGCCGGATTATTAAGGGTACTGGAAGAAAGACAGGTAATGCGCCTGGGGTCCGATAAAATAATCCCCGTAAATATCCGGGTCATAGCTGCTGCAAATGTTCCCCTGCAGGAGCAGATGAAAAAAGGCTTGTTTAGAACCGATTTATTCTACAGGCTGAATGTTCTAAACTTACGCCCAATTCCTTTACGGGAAAGAAAGGGTGATATCGAATATCTGGCCGGTTATTTCCTGCGCAGATGCAATGAAAAATACGGCCGGCAGGTGGAAGGACTTTCCTCTGACGTAATCAGTTTTCTAAAAAATTACCCCTGGCCCGGGAATATCAGAGAACTAAAAAATGTTATGGAACGGATCGTTTTATCAGCCAAAACTGATTACATAACGCTGGGTTCCATTGCGTTGATAATCAATGAATTAAGGGAGTTAAAGCATCATGAGGACGGGGAAGAATCCTTGTCTGTATTTCTTAGCGGTACAATGAATGAGATAAAGGGCAGAATAGTCCGGAGAGTCTTAGCGGAGGAAGGATATAATAAAAGCCGTACGGCTAAAAGGTTAAAAATTGACCGTTCCACCTTGGAACGGTATTTGTGATGCCGGATTTTACCGCATTATTGTTGGAAAAAACAACAATAATGCGGTTTTTTGGTGAGGGTTAAGCGCTTAAACTCGGGTAACAGCTTTGGCATGGTTTTTGCTATTTCATTTGTTAGGGCAGTCAGCTGTCATAAATTTTTGCAGAGGGGGTCAGACAAATGGTTAAGCAGGCCGTAGTTACCGGTGTTGGGGATAATGTTGCCACGGCTACCAATGATCTGGCAAAAGGAACTTTAGTGAGTATGGTGGCCGGAGAAAAGGAACTGGAGGTGCTGGTTAAGGAAGAGATACCTTTTGGTCATAAGTTTGCAATTGAAGACATAGCCCGGGGGGAGCATATCATTAAATACTCTGAGCCGATAGGTATTGCCGGCCGGAATATAACTGCCGGGGAGCATGTCCATGTTAAAAATGTAGATAGTGAGCGGGGACGGGGCGACCTGGAGCCAAAGGAGGAAAGAGCAGATGAAATTTAAAGGATACCGCCGCCCTGACGGCAGGGTCGGCGTCCGCAACCATGTTTTATTGCTGCCGACGAGTATCTGTGCAAATAAGGTTGCTGCGGAGATTGCCGGCAAGGTCCGGGGCTGTGTGGCAATTGACAATACTTACGGCTGCTGTCAGGTCGGGAGTGATTATGATCTGACTTTCAGAACCATCGTTAATCTGGGCCGGCATCCCAATGCCGGGGCTGTTATTGTTGTGGGGCTGGGCTGTGAAGGTTTGGAACCCCTAAAGGTTTATCAGGAATTGGAAAAGGCCGGTAAGCCTGTCGCGAAAATTGTTATCCAGGAAGAGGGCGGAACTCTTCAAGCCTTTGCCCGCGGATGTCAGATAGCCAGGGAATACGGGCAAATTCTCTCCCAGCAGGAAAGGGTCCCCTGTGATGCCGGCGGGTTAATACTGGGTATTGAATGCGGAGGATCTGATACCACTTCGGGCTTGGCTTCCAATCCTGCTTCCGGGTATGCTTCCGACTTGCTTATTGCAGCAGGGGGGACTTCCATTCTTTCTGAGACTACAGAGCTGATCGGAGCCGAACATGTGTTGGCGAGAAGGGCGGTTACTCCCCAAGTTGCCGAGGAGTTAATGAATATGGTCAGAATTTGTGAAGGAAAAGCCAAGGATATGGGACAGGATATTCGCGGCACGCAGCCTACCCCCGGCAATATCGCCGGGGGGATAACCACCATTGAGGAAAAATCGCTGGGGTGTATCCATAAAGCCGGTTCGGCTCCGGTGCAGGGTATTCTGAACTATGGGGAAATCCCCCCGGCGCAAGGCTTGTATGTTATGGACACCCCGGGACAGGATATCGTCTCCATATCCGGGATGGTGGCCGGAGGAGCCCAAGTGGTTATTTTTACTACCGGCCGGGGGACGCCAACGGGTAACCCCCTTGCCCCCGTCCTGAAAATTACCGGAAACAGGAGGACTTACACAAAAATGCGGGATAATATTGATATCCAAGTAGCAGAAATTGTGGAAGGCACCAAAACAATCAGTGAAATGGGGCAAACAATCTTTGCAGAGATTATGAAAGTAACCGGGGGTAAAACGACAAAGGCTGAGGAATTGGGTCATACCGAGTTTTCTATCTATAGAACCGGGCCTACTTTTTAAATAAGTGCTTTCTGAAAACCTAAGCCGGGAAGGCAAAAAACTGTTAACTCTCCGTTAGCAGTTTTTTTGCCGATAAAAGTCGTGGAAAGCAGGCAGGAGCAAATAAGTATGGTGACCGGAGATGATTAATAAGGGCATAGTAAAAATAAAAAAAATAATAAAAAAACCTTAATAAAAGCAGGAATACTGTTTTCTGAAAAGAATATAATTTTCTAAAAAGGTTTAAAGTTCAAACCAATTTTTTAGGAGGTGAAACAATGAAACTGATTATTGCCAAAGAAAAGTGTAAAGAATGTTTACTTTGTGTAGCAAATTGTCCGAAAAAATTACTGGCTGTCTCGAATGAAACCAATAACATGGGGTATCACCCTGTTTACTTAAGTGATGAAGAGAAATGCACAAGCTGTTCACTGTGCGCCATTATGTGTCCTGATACAGTAATTCAAGTTTCGTAGGAGGTGAAAAAATGGTAAAGGTTTTAATGAAAGGAAACGAAGCAATAGGTGAAGCGGCTCTGAAAGCCGGCTGCCGCTATTTTTTCGGGTATCCCATTACCCCCCAAAGTGAGTTGCCGGAATATCTGGCCAGAAGGCTGCCGGAGGTGGGAGGTGTTTATCTCCAGGCGGAAAGTGAAGTAGCGGCCATTAATATGGTTTATGGTGCTGCCGGCTCGGGAGCCAGGGTGATGACATCTTCGTCAAGTCCGGGAATTAGTCTTAAACAAGAAGGGATCAGCTATATTGCCGGGGCTCAGTTGCCCTGTTTAATTGTTAATGTTACCAGGGGAGGTCCCGGTCTGGGATCAATTCAGCCGGCCCAGAGTGATTACAACCAATCAACGAAAAACGGCGGGCACGGAGATTACCGTTTAATTGTTTTAGCTCCTAATTCTGTTCAGGAAGCAGTTGATCTCACCGTCAAAGGGTTTGCGTTGGCAGATAAGTACAGAAATCCTGTAATGCTGCTGGCGGACGGAGTAATCGGACAGATGATGGAACCTGTAGAATTCCCGGAAAGCCTTACTTCATTACCGGAAAAACCCTGGGCTACCTGTGGCAAAGGGGAACGGGAAAGAAATATCGTTAACTCTTTATATATAGATCCCTATGAGCTGGAACAGCACAATATCCGCTTAAAAGCAAATCTTGATAAAATTAGTGAAAATGAAATTATGAGTGAAGCTTATCTGACGGAAGATGCAGAATTGATTTTAATTGCCTATGGTACTTCGGCCCGGATTGCCCAAGGGGTGGTTGATGAAGCCCGGGAGGCGGGTTTGAAACTGGGCTTATTCAGGCCGATTACCCTGTGGCCTTATCCGTCGGAAGAATTAAGAAAAGCAACCCTGAATGCCCGGGCTTTGCTGTGTGTGGAAATGAGCAGTCTGGGGCAAATGGTTGATGATGTCAAGCTGGCCGTTCAATGCCAAAAACCGGTGTATTTTTACGGACGATCCGGCGGAGTGATCCCCACGGTAGAAGAAGTATATGCGAAATGTTCAGAGCTTTTAAAGGAAGGGGTGTAGTTAATGAAATTTACACGACCTGAATCCCTGATTGATACCAAGACATACTGTCCGGGCTGTACTCACGGAATCATACACCGCTTAGTGGCGAAAAACATTGATGAGTTCGGATTGGCTAAGGATACCATTGGGGTTGCCTCAGTGGGGTGTTCGGTGTTTACGTATAATTATTTTGATGTGGATTTTCAGGCAGGAGCTCACGGCAGGGCACCGGCTGTGGCCACAGGGGTTAAAAGAGTCCATCCCGATAAGTTTGTTTTTACCTATCAGGGGGACGGTGATCTTGCGGCTATCGGCACTGCGGAAATCATTCATGCCGCAGCACGGGGAGAAAATATTACCGTAATTTTTGTTAATAATGCTATTTATGGAATGACAGGGGGCCAGATGGCACCTACTACGCTAATCGAGCAAAAAAGTACGACAACTCCTCAGGGAAGGGAAGCGGTTAAGGCAGGCTTTCCGATTCAAATGTCGGAGCTTTTAGCCGCTTTGGAAGGAAGTTCTTATGTAGCCAGAGTATCCGTGCATAATCCCAAACATGTTTTGCAGGCAGAAAAAGCGATTAAGAAAGCCTTTCAAACCCAGCTGGACGGGAAAGGTTTTAGTATTGTCGAAGTCCTTTCTACCTGTCCGACCAATTGGAAAATGACTCCGGTTCAAGCTACCAAGTGGTTGGAAGAAAATATGCTGCCGCATTATCCCCTGGGTGAATTAAAAGTTAAAGAGGTGAAGTAGTATGAACTGGCAGATGATTTTAGCAGGTTTCGGCGGTCAGGGCATGATGTTTCTGGGACAACTCCTGGCTTATGCGGCGATGGAGGATGATAAGAACACGACCTGGATCCCCTCTTATGGACCGGAGATGCGGGGAGGTACTGCTAACTGTTCGGTGGTTATTTCCTCCAAAAAGGTAAACTCTCCCATAGTCAGCAGGCCCAATTTATTGGTAGCCATGAATATGCCGTCCCTTCATAAATTTGTCGATAGCATTAAGGAGGGGGGATACCTGTTTTTAAATTGTTCGTTAGCCGATGAAGAGGTAACAAGGAAAGATATCAAGGTAATCAACATACCGGCTAACGATTTAGCGGGTGAATTGGGGTCCGCCAAGATTGCCAACATGGTTGTTTTAGGAGCTATTGTCGGTAAAACAGGCTGTGTAGAGCCGGCCAGCGTCTATAAAATTCTAGCGAAAAAAGTTCCCGCTTCCCGGAGGGATTTACTGGATTTAAATAAGAAGGCCATTCAAGTGGGAATGGATTATGCAGCAAATAACAGCTGAAATTTTATTTCTTAGATCCCCCTCACTCTGAAGGTATAATTTTAAAGATTGATTATTTTAATCTGCTGAATATGATTATTTTTAGAACTATACCTTTAAACCTTTTATTTTTATAAAATTTTAATTATAATAGCTTATGATTAATGGAGGGAGCAAGATGAATTTTGACGCAATTTTAGCAAAAGTCGCGAAAAACAACAGTAAAAATACTGTTGCAATTGCCGCTGCCGATGATGAGCATGTTCTCAAAGCCGTCAAAGGCTGTTTGGATTTAGGCTTGGGTAAATTTATTTTGGTAGGAAATGAAGAAAAAATTATAAATTTAGGGCAGAAGCTGGCAATGGATTTTGGTAATCTGGAGATAATTAATGAGCCTCAGATAGATAAAACCGGCTATCAGGCTGTCCGGGCCGTGGTAGAAGGCCGGGCCCGGATCGTGATGAAAGGATTAATCGGCACCGCGGCCTTTTTAAAAGCCGTTCTGAATAAAGAGCAGGGTTTAAGAACGGGCAGTATTTTAAGTCATGTAGCAGTTTTCGAGATTCCGGGGAGAGATAATTTACTGACTGTTACGGACTGCGCAATGAATATAGCGCCTGCTTTAGAAGAAAAGATAAAAATTATTAAAAATGTTACCCAGGTGACCGGTGCCCTGGCGATGGAAAAGCCCAAAATAGCTGCCGTATGTGCAGTAGAGACGGTAAATCCGCAAATGCCGGCAACCATAGATGCTGCTTTACTGGCTAAAATGTCGGAACGCGGACAATTAGGCAATGTGCTTGTCGACGGGCCGCTGGCTTTAGATAATGCGGTTTCAAGGGAGGCAGCTTTGCATAAAGGTATTATCAGTCCTGTTGCCGGTCAGGCTGAAGTAATTTTAGTGCCCAATATTGAGACCGGCAATGTTTTGTATAAAGCCCTGGCCTTTATGGGTAATGCCAAATCAGCCGGCATTGTGGTAGGAGCCGGAGCGCCCATTGTTTTGACCTCCCGGGCAGATAGTTTTGAAACAAAGATCAGGTCTCTGGCCTTAAGCCTGCTGGTAAGTGCAGGCCATTAGACAACGATCCGGGGGGAGATATTTTTGGAGGGTGCATTTTTCCGGGCAGATTTTATTGACTCATAGGATCTAGTGGAGAAAAATGTCTTTGGGGAAATATTTCTTATGGGATAGCGATAAAAAAAACTGGGAAAGGAGGAAAACCGGATATTTGCAAGCTGTGTATTTCTGTGAATTTGAGTGAATGGCGGTAGAGGTGAATAAAAGATATTTAAAGACGAAGCAAAAGAAAATTTACTGTTAATGGGAGAGGGAGTATATGTTGGATCAAAAGCTAATTAACGAATTAAAAAAGGCAGTAGGTTCGGAAAAAGTTTTTGCAAGCAAAGAAGACCTGGTTTGTTACTCCTATGATGCAACTTCTTTTTCCTACATGCCGGATCTTGTTGTTTCAGTGAACAATACTCAGGAAGTATCGGAAGTGATGAAAATTGCTTACCGCTATGAGGTTCCTGTAGTCCCCAGAGGCGGCGGGTCCAATCTTTGCGGGGGTACCGTGCCGGTAAAAGGCGGAATCATCCTTGATTTGGCAAAAATGGATGAAATTATTGAGATTGATATTGAAAATTTAGTTGCTGTCTGTCAACCGGGGGTAGTTACCGCTGAATTTCAAACAGCAGTGGAAAAAACAGGGCTTTTTTATCCCCCTGATCCTCAGAGTATGGCGATGTCCACGATGGGCGGCAATGTAGCGACAAATGCCGGCGGGCCAAGATGTTTTAAATATGGAGTTACCCGGGACTATCTGCTGGGATTGGAAGTTGTCCTGGCCGACGGCAGGATTATCAAAACAGGCGGTAAAACGATTAAAAATGTTTCAGGTTATGATTTAACCAGATTGTTTGCCGGTTCGGAAGGTACCTTAGGTGTGGTTACAGAGATTACAGTTCGTTTAATTCCCTTGCCGGAGGCCAAAAGAACTGCCTTAGCTATTTTTGATGAACTGGAAAAGGCTGCGGAAGCGGTGTCGGGAATTATTAAAAAGAAAATAGTTCCTACGACTCTGGAATTAATGGACCAGGAAACAATGAAATTAATTGAAGCCAGTAAGCCGGTAGGGCTTCCCACCGATGCTGATTCAGCCGTCTTAATAGAAGTAGACGGCAGTAACAGTGATGTAGATAAACAAATTAAACAAGTGGCAGAAGTCTGCCGTGAGTTCGGCGCCCGGGATATTAAAGTTGCAGAAACGCCGGAAGATGCTGCTAAACTCTGGGCAGGCCGTAAATCTGCTTTTGGGGTCATGGCTTTAAGTGCACCCACTGTCTTTACCGAAGATGCAACGGTGCCCAGAAGTTTGCTGGCTCCTATGGTCAAAGAAATTAAAAACATTGCCCGCAAATATGAGCTCAAGATACCTGTTTTAGGGCATACGGGTGACGGGAATCTTCATCCGATAATCTGTTTTGATGAACGAAATAAAGATGAGCTGGCCAGAGTAGAAAAGGCAATAGATGAGATTTTTGCCTTAGCAATCAAGTATGGCGGTACCTTGAGCGGGGAGCATGGCATAGGGATTGCCAAACAAAAGTATATTCCCTGGGAATTTGGCGAAGACGGGTTAGCAGTGTTGCAAAGTATCAAGGATGCCTTAGATCCTAAAAATATCTTAAACCCGGGCAAAGTATTCTTGAGGAGTGAACAGTATGCATAAAATTGTCGAGCCTTATTATGATGAAGCCTATAATTGTATACGCTGTGGGGTTTGTCAATCAGTTTGCCCTGTTTATGCCGTTGAAAAACATGAAGGAACTGTTGCCAGGGGGAAAATCCGTTTAGTTAGAGAATTAGTTGAGGGGAAAGTGGAATTAACTCCCCGTCTGCGTTCCTTTATGGACTTATGTCTGGGTTGTGGTGCCTGTACGGAGAATTGTCCTCCCAAGGTAAGAGGGGATAAGATCGTTACTGCTGCCAGGGCCCAGTTTGTAAAGGATCAGGGCCTGCCATTTGTTTTCAACATAGGCTTGAGATGGGTATTGAAAAACCCTGCTTTGACCCAGGGTGTCTTTTCTTCTCTGGGGATAGCCAGATCCACGGCAGTTAATAAATTATTGCCCAAAAGCTTAAAAGAGCTGGAAGATATCATTCCTCCTTTGCCTAAGGAAACTTTCTGGCAGCTATACAAAAAGCGGCAACCCTTGAAAAGTGAGAAAAAAGTGGGCTATTTTGTAGGCTGCATGACCAATTTGGTTTTTCCCCAGGTCGGCCTGGCCGTCTTAGATGTTCTGGAAAGGCATGGTTACGAAGTTGTCGTTCCCCAGGCTTATTGCTGTGGGATACCCCATTATATCTCCGGGGATGTAGACACTGCCCGGGCTTTAGCTGAGAAAAATATGAAAGTTTTTCTGGAAAGCGGTGTCGGAACGATTCTAACGGACTGCGGTTCCTGCGGAGGGACGTTAAAAGAGTATACCGAGTGGCTGGATCGTGAAGATGCCCGGGCTTTTAGCAAAAAAATCAGGGATATCTCCGAGTTTTTAGTGAATGAGGTAAAGGTTGAACCCGGAACGCAGGAAGTAGCGGGAACCGTTACTTATCATGATTCCTGTCATTTAAACCGGAGTATGGGCGTTAAAACAGAACCGCGGGAACTCTTGAAAGCAATAAAGGGCCTTAAATTTGTGGAATTGCCGGAAGCCGACAGGTGCTGCGGCGGCGCAGGGACATTTAATTTTAAAAAGTATGATGTTTCCATGAAAATCTTAAAAAGAAAAATGGCTAATGCCGAAAGTACGGAAGCAGAAGCTCTGGCTGTAGGCTGTCCTGGCTGCAGGATTCAGCTTTCTCATGGTATCCGCAAATATTCCCATAATCTTAAAAATGTCGTCCATCCCGTAGAATTGCTGGCCCGGTCCTACGAGGTATAAATTTTTTTTATATCATAAATTCGGAATAATGTAAAAATTTAGAATTAAAGTTATTGGGTTGGGAAAATATAGAAGATTAAGAAAGGAAGTGTATATATGAGTAAAAAATCTGCATTATCGGCTCCTTTTGCTCTTGCTTTTGTCTGGTTTACAACCCATTTCGGCGGAGGATTTGCCTCAGGAAGACAGGCAGTAGAATTCTATAATAGTTTTGGATGGTATGCAATATTTACCCCTCTTATTTCCGTTACGATTATGGCTCTTGTCTATTATTACGCCTGGGATTTTACCGTAGTTAAGAAGACTTATGATTACAAAAACTGGGCCAACCAATTCTTTAAACCCTATGAAAAGGTCTTTGCAAATTTGTATGAAATCATGTTTAATCTAATCTTACTTACGGCTACCGCCGTAGCTTTTGCCACAGGAGGAGCAACGATTGCCACAACATTAGGTACGCCGTATATTTTCAATACAATTGTGATAGCTATTGCGATCTTCTTTTTAACGATTTTTGGTGCGGATCTGATCAGAAAGGCAGCCTCTTATATGGGCATCTTAATAATCGTTGGCTTATTGGTTATTTACGGCGCAAACTTAATCGCCAGATTGCCGCAGATTATGGAAATACTTAAAACCGCTCCTAGTCCCCAGGGATTTTGGCCTGCTTTATGGAATGCCATTGTCTATGCAGGTTTTCAGGCAACTTTAATCGGGTCTTTTGTGGCGGTTTCAGACGTATTGGAAGATAGAGCAGCTGCCCGAAAGGCAACGATTTACGGCTATATTATCAATGGCGGACTTTTGCTGCTGGCCTCTGTAGTATTAATGTCCTTCTATCCTGAAATTTTGCCGGAGTCGGTTCCGATGATTTACGTTTTGAGACATGGTGTAGGCGCAGGGTGGATGGAAATAATTATTTCCTTATTAATTCTTTTGGGCGTTATTTCTACAGGTGTTAATCTTATTTATGGCGGGGCGAAAAGAATGATTGGGATCTGGCCTTCCGGGGGAGATGTTAAGCGGGAAAGAAAAAGAAATATCATAGCATCGGCAATTTATGTATTGATAACCTGGGGAATTGCTTTATTCGGATTAATTCCGCTGGTTGCCAAAGGCTATGGGTATATCGGATATGTATCGATTTTCGTAATCATTATTCCTGTATTGATTAAAGGATTTTTCTTTAGAGATTGGGTGGGGAAGGATAGTAAAGATACGATAAAAATATAAATAGTCATCTTTAAGTTTTTTATTGCAGAAAGACCTGTTCCGCAGGTCTTTCTGCATAATGATGATCTTTAACAATCTGTGGCCGACGGCTAGTCCTGAATCGTCTTATGGATTTCTTCTAAAGCACCGGATAGATGCCGCAACATTTTTTCATTGGCAGACTGCCCGTTTTGGGCTTTAATCTCTTCATAAATCTGAACATGTTCGTCTAAGGTACTCAAAGCAAGCTGGTCTGATTTAATCCGTTCATGTACGGCTAAATCTACCGATTCGGCTAAAGAATCGGCAATGGTGCGGTATAAGCGCAATAATAAAGAATTGCTGGCAGCTTTGGCGATTAGATAATGGAACCGGATATCTGCTTTTACCCAATTTTTGATATTCCGGATCGAGGCCTGCATTTCTTCCAGGGCTTTTTCCATTTGAGCCAGGTCCTGTGCATTTCTGCGCTGGGCGGCCAGATTTGCTCCGGAGGATTCTAAAATTAATCTTACTTCCATCAGTTCTTCAAGGGAATTATTTTCAATGGAAAGAGCCATAGCTAGAGGAAGAATGGTGTCATCATTGACTTTTTTTATGTAAGTCCCGGAACCGGGGATGACTTCTATTAAGCCTAGTATTTCCAGAACCCTAAAGGCTTCCCGCAGTGAATTCCTGCTCACTTCTAAAGCCGCAGCTAAATCTCTTTCGCTGGGCAGGCGTTCTCCCGGTTGAAAATTTGCCTCAGAAAAAAATTTTTGCAGTTCTACAAATATCTGTGCCGATAATTTTTTGCGATTGACTGGATTGATAATCATATATTTCCTCCGCATCTTAGTCGAAAATACCTATCACAATCAGGGATAATAATTTTTTATTACCGTTCAAAATATAGGTTAATTTTAAAGTGGTTTTCTAATATAATTATATAATAAAAATAATGATTCGCAATTTATAATTATCTGCCCTACGATGAGTAATTTATTGTTCAATAATATGAACAGGCTGCTGAAAGGAAAATGAGGTGATATAATTGATTACAATTGGAATCTTAATATTCCCGATGGTTGAAGAATTAGATTTTGTGGGACCCTTTGAAGTGCTGAGCTATCTTAATAAAATAAGGCCGGGCAGTACCAAGGTTCTGCTCATAGCGGAAAACAAGGAACCTATCCAGGCCTTTAACGGGATGCGAGTTATCCCCGATGCCGATCTGGATGAGTGTCCCCAGCTGGATATTCTGGTTATTCCCGGTGGTAAGGGCCGGATGGAAGCTATGTATAATGAAAAAATTAAAAAATTTATTCTTAAACAGGAGCCCCGGGCTCGGTATATTACTTCAGTCTGCACAGGTGCTTTTATGCTAGCCGAGGCAGGACTTTTAAAAGGAAAGAAGGCCACAACATATCAGGGGGCTTTGGCTGAACTTGCCGGTTATCACGAAATTTCGGTAGAACAGGATAAAGTGGTCGCCGACGGCAAAGTTGTTACGGCCGGAGGAGTAAGCTCCGGTTTAGAACTAGGGTTTTATTTGTTAAAAGAATTATTTGATGTCCCTTTAGCCCAGGAAGTCGCCGACAAAATTGAATACCGCATTGATGTAAACAATATATAGTCTGCCGGCTTCGGCAGATTTTTTTATCTGAAACAGGCAACAGAAAAATTTAAGCTAATAAAATTTTTGTTTCAACCCCATAATATTACAGGAGTAATAAATAGGGGGAACTGGGAAATTGGTACTGGAAGGTGCAAAAAAAGCAGGAACTTTTTTGATGATGATCTTTATTTTGACGACGGTCCTATCTCTTCCGGACATTGCCTGGGGAGAAGAGGGGTCCCCGTTGGCTGTCCTGATCATTCTGGACAGGGTTAATGTTGAGGATATTAAGGACTGCCCGAATATCCGCAAAATAATTAGCAATGGTGCAATGGGTCTTATGAATATCAGAACGGCCGGCAGGTATGATGCCGGCAGCGGGTATTTGAGTATCGGCGCGGGCACCAGGGCATCTGCCCTTAGCGGCGGTAAAAAGGTTTATCAATGGGGAGAAACAGTCGAGGGGGAAAAAGCTGAAATATTATTCGAAAATATTACAGGCCGGGAGCCTGCCCCGGGAAACCTCGTGGTTTTGGACATGCCTGTTTTAATCGCGGAAAATAAAAAATTAGACCACGAAGTTACTCCCGGTCTTTTGGGGGAAGTCCTGCAAAAGCATCATGTTAAAGTAACCTTGCTGGGCGCTGCCGATACCGCCCTAGGTAAAAATAGGGCCGGGGCCTTAATTGCAATGAATAAACTGGGATTAGTTCAACAGGGAGAAGTGACGGGCGTTGACAGCAGAGATGTAGAAAGCCCGTTTTTACTGAAAACAGACTATATCCAGATACGGGAGTTATTTAAAAAATATGCACCGGAAAAAGGATTAATTGTCATCCAGCTGGGGGATCCGGTCAGAAGCGACGGTTACCGGCAATATTTGCCGCCGGCCAGGGGAGAGGCCTTCAGAAGCAATGCTTTAGCTGACGCGGATGACTTTATCGGTGAGATATTTGCTGAGCTTAATTTAGCCGAAGATCTTTTCATGATTATTACCCCTTTCCCCTCCTTAAACGGATATAATCAAAAGGATTTGCTGACGCCTTTTATTATGGCCGGCAAGGATATCAAAGCCGGATTAACCGTTACTCCTACTACCAGGCGGCCGGGTATTTTAACAAATATGGATGTGGCACCGACAATATTGTCTTTTTTTGACATAGAAATTCCCTCAGCAATGCTGGGGCAGCCTGTTGCGGGCATCAGCCGGGAAAACAGTTTAGAGCAGCTGCTGAAATTAAATCACCAGATAACAAGTACTTATCTGCACAGGGCCTATCTGATAAAGCCCTTTGTAGCTCTGCAGATCATTATTTCCCTGGGCTTTTTAGTCCTTTTTTTCCTAAGAAAGCAATGGCTGAAATATTTAAAGCCATTAATTTTAGCCGGGATGTCTATTCCCCTGGTATTATTGTTTTTAGGCCGGTTTGTTTCCAATAGTCTTACCGCACAATATCTATGGCTGGTTGTGCTGACAGCTCTTTTGATTTTTGTATTTACCAGATTCCGGGAAACTTTAGTAATCGTTTCTCTGCTTTGTCTGATAACGGGACTATGTATTTTAAGCGACTTATTTTTTGGTGCCCCGTTGATGAAAGTATCGGCCCTGGGTTATGATCCCATCGGGGGATCCCGTTATTACGGCCTGGGTAATGAATATATGGGCGTCCTAATTGGGGCTTTGATTATCGGCTGTACTTCTTTATTGGATAAGGTTAAAGCGGATAAAAAGGGAGTATTTCCGGTTGCTCTGCTTTTTCTGGCAGCCTTTTATTTAATTCTTTCCCCCTCTTTCGGCAGTAATGTAGGAGGCACCATTAGCGGATTCGGTGCTTTTTCCATAACTCTGCTGCTGGCTTTAAAAATCAAGCCGAACTCTAAACATTTCCTATTTCTCGGGTGCGGTCTTTTCCTTTCTCTTGTCGTATTGTTTTTCCTCCTTAGTCAATTTTCACCGCCAAGTCATATTAGTAAAACGGCAGATTTAATAAAAGAAAACGGCTTATTCTCTTTACTGGCAATTTTCAGCAGAAAACTGGCTATGAATTATAAGCTGATAAGATATACGGTATGGACCAGGGCCTTATTAGCTTCAATAGCCGTAATTGCCGCCTTGCTTTATCGGCCGCCCTATCTTCTCCGCAAGATATTTCAGAAAAACGAGTATCTTTACAGCGGCTTCATCGGAACGGGAGTGGGCTGTTTATTGGCACTGATTTGCAATGATTCGGGAATAGTAGCTGCAGCAACAATGATGATTTTTATCGCTTTACCCGTAATGCTCCTGGTCATTGAAGAAATAGGGGGGGCATCATCTTAATGGAAAAAATAAATGTGCTGCACATAATCCGGGAAGCTGAAGGCGGGATGAAAAAACACGTAGAAAGTATCGTGAAAGGTCTGGATAAAGAAAAGTTCAAGACGGTATTAATATGCAGTAAAGGGCAGTACCCTGAAAAAATCAGGCCGGAAGTAAATTTGCATATATACGAAATGAATATTGGCGATCGGCAGAAGGTAGGGAAAATGCTTGCTTTAATAAGGCAGATTGCCGCCGTAATTGAAAGTCACAGCATAGATATTATTCATAATCATGGTATTGCCGCGGCAATCATCGGGTCCTTAGCCGGTGTTGCGAAAAATTGTTCTATTGTGTCAACGATCCATAACTTTCCTAATCGTCAAACTACCTGCCTGAAACAAATACTGACGAATTGGGCCGCACAAAAATTGTTAAGCTATAATGAGAAAGTTCTGGTTGTTTCTCAGGCCTTACGGCTTGAATTAGCTAAGTCCTGGTCTTTGCCGGCAGCCAGGATGCACTTGGTATACAACGGAGTGGAGATTGCAGATATTCTGCAAAAAAGTAAATTAAAGGGAGAGGAATTGCCTATCCCGGGGGATGGGAAAATAATTCTTACCATAGCACGTCTTATACCGGATAAAGGAGTGGATGATTTTATCAGAGCCGCCGCCGTAATTTTACATAGTCCGCAAGAGGAAAAGTATGTTTTTTGGATAGCCGGAAACGGGCCTGAAAAGGATTATCTGCAAAATCTTTCCTGTGAATTGGGTGTTATGGATAATATGGTATTCTTGGGTTTCCGCCAGGATATTTATCCTCTTATAACGAAATGTGATGCGGTGGTGCTTGCCTCCAAAAAAGAAGGACTGGGATTGGCTCTGTTGGAGGCCATGGTATTGCGTAAGCCTGTTATTGCTACCCAAACAGGCGGGATTCCGGAAGTGATTAGTCCAGGCCATACCGGAAGATTAGTTCCTCCGGCCAGTCCTGATTTATTAGCCCGGACAATAGTGGATGTATTCCGGCAAGATGCCGAAACGTCGGTAATGATCGACAAGGCTTTTCAAAAGGTAACGGAAGTTTTTTCCCGGGAAAAAATGCTCCGGGATATTGAACAAATATATGCTGACTTAGTCAAGAAGTAATTAAGTCAGGGGAAACTTAAGGCAGATTTAGACGTGGTCCCGCTCTGTAAAAAATAGTGTAAATTACTAAAAGAGCAGGAGACAGGAGGTAAAATGTAGTAATAATTGATGAAGCATTAAGTTTATTGCAGGGAATGAATGACTATTTTGGAGTGCATAGAAGGAGGATTTAAAGTGGAAAAAGTGTCGGTAAGGCAAATTTATAAAGAAACCGGTAAATATCTGAACAAAGAAATTGAAATCTCCGGATGGGTAAGAACGATCCGGTCCTCCAAAGCTTTTGGGTTTATTGAATTAAATGACGGGACATTTTTTAAGAATATCCAGGTTGTCTTTGCAGAACAGTTAGCTAATTTTACTGAAATAAGCAAATTAAATATTAGTTCGGCCATAATTGTTCAAGGTCGTATTGTTGAATCCCCCGGCGCGAACCAGGCCTTTGAAGTAAAAGCTGCTGCAATTAAAATAGAGGGTTTTTGTGATGCTGAATATCCGCTGCAGAAAAAAAGACATTCTTTCGAGTATTTAAGAACAATTGCCCATCTCAGACCCAGAACGAATACTTTTGCGGCGGTTTTTCGGGTAAGGTCGCTGGTTGCCTATGCGATCCATAAGTTTTTCCAGGACAAAGGTTTTGTTTATGTTCATACGCCTATCATTACAGGAAGTGATGCCGAAGGAGCCGGTGAAATGTTTCGCATTACTACTCTGGATATAAACGACCTGCCGCGGACAGAGACAGGAAAAGTGGATTTCAGCAAAGATTTCTTTGGCCGGGAGACTAATTTAACCGTTAGTGGACAGTTAAATGCCGAAACTTATTGCATGGCTTTTCGGAATGTATATACTTTTGGACCTACCTTTAGAGCGGAAAACTCCCATACTCCCCGCCATGCTGCAGAGTTTTGGATGATTGAGCCGGAGATTGCCTTCGCGGATTTACAGGATAATATGGACCTGGCGGAAGAGATGATGAAGTATATGATTCATTATGTGTTGGAAAATGCTCCTGAGGAAATGGCTTTCTTCAATAAATTTATCGATAAGGATTTATTTACAAGATTAGAAAATGTAATGAATTCTAATTTTGAACAGATTTCTTATACGGAGGCCATTGAGATTTTAGAAAGAGCAGGGGAAAATTTTGCCTATCCTGTTAAATGGGGGCATGACCTGCAGACAGAACATGAAAGATATCTCACGGAAAGACATTTTAAAAAACCTGTTTTTGTAATTGATTATCCGAAAGAAATTAAAGCTTTCTATATGAGACTGAATGATGATGATAAAACAGTTGCCGCCATGGACCTCCTGGTTCCCGGAGTAGGAGAAATAGTCGGCGGAAGCCAGCGGGAGGAAAGATATGAAGTTCTGGAAGAGAGGATTTCCGGGCTGGGTTTCAATAGAGCGGATTACTGGTGGTATCTTGATCTGCGGAAGTACGGAGGCACTAAACATGCCGGGTATGGTCTTGGTTTTGAACGGGCAATCATGTACCTGACAGGGATGACAAATATCAGGGATGTAATTGCTTTTCCCAGGACCGCTGGTAGTGCGGATTTTTAAGCAGAGACCGTATTGCGGCAAAATTGACCGGATTATCCGGCGTAAAGGAGTTGTTTGAGATGAGTGTGTTTTCCTTGCCTTTGGCAGAAACTGCGGAGGCATTAAGAACGGGTGAATACAATTTAAATCATTATCTTAATGAGACCTGTGACAGGATTGCTGAGTTGGAACCGGTTTTCCGGACCTTATTGCCGGAGTCTAACCGCAGGTCCCGCTTGCTGAAAGAAGGCGGAGAATTACTGAAAAGATATCCGGATCCGGCTTGCCGGCCGCCCCTTTTCGGGATCCTTGTCGGGGTTAAAGATATCTTTAGTGTTCAGGGTTTTCCGACCCGGGCAGGTTCCAAACTCCCGGCAGAACTATTTGCGGAGCCGGAAGCTGTCAGTGTAAAAATACTAAAGGAAGCCGGGGCCCTGGTTTTGGGAAAAACAGTGACCACAGAATTTGCTTATTTTTCGCCGGGTCCGACCCGTAATCCTTACAATCCGGAGCATACACCCGGCGGTTCCAGCAGTGGTTCTGCCGCTGCGGTGGCTCTGGGTTTCTGCCCTCTGGCTTTAGGGACGCAAACCATTGGCTCTGTGATTCGTCCGGCGGCCTATTGCGGGGTAGTCGGCTTTAAACCCAGCTTTGACCGTATCCCTACCAAAGGGTTAGTCTATTTTTCCGTCAGCTCTGATCATATAGGACTTTTCACCCAGGATATAAAAGGGATGAAGCTGGCGGCAGGATTATTATGTACAGACTGGGACAGTCACGTTGAAAAATCTCTCTCTTTACCTGTCTTAGGAGTACCGGAAGGACCTTATCTAAATCAAGCAGGTACTGAAATCTTAGCAGAATTTGCAAACCAGATTAAGAACTTGCGGGACCGGGGTTTCACGATTAAAAGACTGCCGGTATTTGAAAATATTACTGAAATAAATGAGCGGCACCGCAGGCTGGGTGCTGCCGAAATGGCCAGGGTACATCAGGAGTGGTTTGCCGGCTATGGCAGTCTTTACAGTATGCATACGAAAGAAATCTATGAAAAAGGCCGGGGTATCTCCGACAGTGAACTCAATTCTTTACAGGAAAAAGGAGCGGAGCTGAGAAATAATCTCCGGGACATAATGGCCCGGGCAGAAATTGACCTTTGGATAAGTCCTGCGGCAACAGATACCGCTCCTAAGGGTTTAGAAAGCACAGGAAGCCCAATTATGAACCTGCCCTGGACCCATGCCGGGATGCCGGTCATTAATATTCCTGCCGGGAAGATGAATAAGATATTTCCTGTAGGCTTACAAGTTACCGCCGGGTACGGGCAGGATGAAAAGCTTCTTGACTGGGCGGGGCTTATTGCCCAAAGCTTTCAGAGCGGTTAAAGACGGCAGGAACTTATCCTTACAAATCTCATTAATTTAGGAGAGATATACAAATTTGCTTAAATTTACTGAATTGCATAAAAACTGCTATAAATAGGAGTTTTTTGGGGTAAATAGAATATAAGTGTGATTATTCATATTTACCAACGGGAATACAGACAGGGGGATAGAAATGGGGAAAGAGAAAAGCAAGATTTTATTGCAATTTCTGATTATTTCTGTATTGCCGGCTGTCTGTATTTTTGCAATTGCGTTCTTAGATATTTCCGGAAATTTAGCAGCGGGGATACATGCCGTTAGACCTGCAAATCTCATCATTATGTTATTAGCACTTCTTATTGGTGTGGCTGCTGTGTGGGGCTTTTATCAATACAGTACCAGAACTAAGGATTTATTAATCAGTAAAATTACGCTCCGGGAAAAAGAAAGGTATTTAGCGGAATTAGAAAAACTAAATCTGGAATTACAAACGCAAAAGGATGCTTATGCCCGTCTGTGGGAAGAAACATCAATCCTGAATACGGAATTATTCGAGAAAAATAAGAGTCTTAATGAACAAAAGCAGTTCATTGAGGCTCTCTGGGAAGAAACCAGTGTTCTGAATGAAGAACTGCTGCAAAAGAATGCGCAATTAAGCAGATTAAATAGAAAAGTTGAACAGGATAAGCAGGAATTATTATTGATTAATACCATTGGTGAGCATATGGTATCTTCTTCAGGCAGGGAAGAAGTTTTAAGCAATATTGTTGCGTTAATCAAAAGGATAATTAGCTTTTCTACTGCAGTAATACTTGGCTATAATCCGGTTGAGAATACTTTAGATTTAGTAAGCTGTGTAGGTTACGAAGGAAAATCTGAATCGCTGAAAAAGATTAGGATTGATCAAGGCTTATGCGGTTATGCTGCTCAAAAAAGAGAAATTGTTCTGGTTAATGATGTAACGCTGGATGAAAGATATATTTCCGGTCTGGAAGAAACCCGTGCTGAATTAGATATCCCCTTATTAGTTAAAGATGAATTAATCGGTGTGCTCAGCTTACAGAGTACAAATGCTTTTCAAGACTTTGCTCAAGAACAGGAATTGATCTTAAAGGTTTTGGGTAAGAATATTGCCATGGTCATGAAAAATCACCAATTGACGGAAGCGGTGCGGGAGTCTTTTGTTGATATTGTAAAAGTTCTTATTAAAGTTATTGAGGCCAAGGATATCTATACTTCAGGTCATTGTGAAAGGGTAAAGGAAATCTCCCTTAAAATCGGCCGACATCTGGATTTGGAAAAATCTGAGCTGGAGACTTTGGAACTGGCAGCTTTACTCCATGATATAGGTAAAATCGGTATGCCCGAAGAAATTTTAAATAAAAAAGGTAAACTTACGAAAGGAGAATATGAATTAATTAAAAAACATCCGGTTATTGGTTATTCAATGTTAGAAGGTATATACTCTTTGGAAAGGATTAACAAAATAATTCTCCAACACCATGAACGAATTGACGGGACAGGTTATCCCCAGATGCTAAGGGGAGATAAAATAGATATCCTGGCCAAAATACTTGCAGTAGCGGATGCGATTGATGCCATGACCTCTGCCCGCCCTTACCGGACGATACAGTCCTTAGACTACGTGCTGGAACAATTGGATAATTATAGCGGGTCCCAATTTGATAAAAAGATAGCTGCCGTCGCCAAAATTATTCTTATCAAGGAATCTTTTACCGAGGATGAAAGACGAGGAAAGAAAACTGTTTAAGCAATAGCACCGGGGAAAGCTGGGGCATGCTAATTTAGAAAGGGACTCGATAGGTCCTTTTATTGTAAAAGGGATAATATTTAACTTTGTAATAATCAATGATCCTGTAGTTTGTAAATACATACGTAAAATTCCGGCGTAAGCTGTGCTTTAAATAAAGGAGAAGCAGATGGAACAACTTTTTTTAGTCGTTAAGCCCAGGGGAGAAGTAAAAGCACTGGCTCAAAAAATCAGAAATAGAATTAATGAAAACTATCATATTTATGGCCGGGTTCAGCCTGCGATTCACGCTACTGTTGAAGTTATAAGCTTAAATAAAGCAGGAGACCTCCAAGCAGCAAAAGATATCATCGCTAAAATCTCCAGGCAATTTAGCCCTTTTAAGCTGGAAATAACCGGTTTTGTCTTTTTCCCGCCTCCTTTTAAAGCCATTACCCTTGCTGTCAATAAAAATAATGAAATAGAAATAATTTCCAAGCTGGTTTATGAAGCGTTGGCAGAACAGGGAATGGCGGGCAGGGAGGACCTGCAAAGCTGGAAATTTCATATTACCGTGGCCAGTCCCTTTGGTGCAGAGAGAGTCTGGGGTGACCAGGAATTTAGAGGTGCTTGCCAAATGGTTGCAAACTGGAGTGTTGCAGGCAGCTGTCTAATTGATCAATTGGAACTTTGGCGGCCTGTTTTTGACCCTGTTAAAATGAGGGAGGCAACATTCCCTTTAAAAAAGTTTTAATGGTCCTATCTTTAATTAGGCCCCCACTTGCGGAGATTTTGTGATATTTAAATGTGGTTAAGGTGTAGCGTAGCTGGAGTTATCGAAAATAGTAAGGGAGAAGTGGGGGTGGATATGTATGTTCAGGAGAAAAACTCTTTTAATGATTATCGTTTTAATTTTTTCTTTGTTAACATATTTTGTTACCTATGAAGATGCTGAAAAAGAGAAAAACCGTATTATTGACAGGAACCTTATCCATACCCGGGATATCGCTCAAGATATTGACCAATTCCTGGAGACAAAATTCTTACTGATGGACGTAATAGCGGGTTCTTTAACTGATTATCGGGGAGCACCTGATTATAATTTGGATGAGCATCTGTCTTCCGTGCTTAAGAGGGACAAAGACCTGGATTCTTTTGTGGTAGTAAATGAGGAGGGAAAAGTACTAATCGAAAATCACAAAAGTTTAGACCGGCAGGAAAGGCAGCAGCTCTTTAATAATTATCTGCTTCCTTATTTGCAATATCCCCTTAAAGGTGCAAGATATACTTCGGATTTAATTCATAGTGATTTGATCAATGCAGAACTGGTTGTGTTGGGAACGCCGTTATTAAAATCAGGACAAATCAAGGGAGCGGTTTTCTTAACTTTAAAAAGTGAGGCATTTGCCCGGTTATTAGGGGAAATTAAGGTTGGTGAAAGCGGGTATGTTTGTTTACGGGATTCCGCAGGGGAGATAATCTTTCATCCTAGACTGAAAGAAATAAGGACCAGAAACTATAAATTCCTGGATATCCCGTTATTCCCTAAAACTACTTATAAAATTAATGTTTCATCTTTTGATCATTGTAAAAAGTATATGACATATAAACCTCTGCATAATGCTGATTGGATGGTATTTATTCTCCAACCTGTTAGTGAATATAAAGCACCTATTTATACAATCTGGCTAAAAAACGGATCATTACTAGCCCTGCTTTTTATCTTTATGTATTTATTGTACATTCTGGAGCAAAAGGAGAAAGGACTTCTCCAGACGAAGCTGAATAATGAAAGGCTGGAGGTAATTGCCGAATTTGCCGCCGGATTAGCTCACGAAATTAAAAATCCGCTGGTACCGATCAAAGGGTTTATCCAGTTAGAAAAAAGAAAGCCTGCTTCAACTTTGGGGCAGGAAAATGTCAGGCTTTTGTTGAATGAAGTTGAACGGATAGAAAAAATTATTGATGATTTTATGAGTTTAGCCCAGGAAAATTTAACGGAATATACCAAGATCAATTTCTCACACCTTTTAAAAGATACGATTTCTTTCTTCAAAGCGGAGGCTGGTAAAGAGAAACTTGACGTAGCAAGTAATATAGAAAGTTTTACGGAAGATTTCTGGGTCTTAGGTGACCGTAAGCAATTACGGCAAGTATTTTTTAATATAATTAAAAATGCCGTGGAAGCAGCGGGCTGTCATGGAAATATTCAAGTTGATATCGGCAAAGTAACAAATAAAGAAATTCAGATTCAAATCAAAGATACAGGCCAGGGCATCCCGTCAAAAATATTAAATAAAATCGGGACTCCTTTCTTTTCCACAAAGGAGGAAGGAATTGGCATGGGTGTGGCAATTTCCCAAAGAATTTTAAAGAATCACGGGGGAAGAATGGAGATTAGTTCCCGGGAGGGGAAAGGAACAATTGTTATTGTCTTTCTGCCCCTTTTGAAATAGGAATCTTATGTGCCGGATTGAACTGCCGGAACCGTTGTTTAGTCAAGGTGCACATCGTGCTTATCCGTTTTAAAATTATAGACAAGTTTTAAGCAGCAGGTTAACTTTATTTTACAGGAGGATTAGTTGTTGATGATTAGCCTGATTTTTTTGAAAATAAAAAGGACCTGCAAAAGGGCAGGTCTTTTCTAATTATTTTTGAAAACAGTCACGGCAGTAAACAGGTTTGGTCCCATTTGGTTTGAAAGGAACTTGTGTCTCAACACCACAGCTGGAACAAATTGCTGTGAACATTTGTCTTTGTTGTCTGCCGGAATTGTTTTGGTGCTGCTTTCTTGCTTTGCGGCAAGAAGTACATCTTTGAGGTTCGTTTTGAAAACCCTTTTCTGCATAGAACTCTTGTTCACCAGCAGAAAAAATGAAATCACTACCACAGTCTTTACAGGTTAAGGTCTTGTCAGTAAAAGCCATTTGATATTACCTCCTTCTTGGTGGATTTACCGACGCTTGTTATCTGGGGAACAATAAACCACCTTAAGGAGATTTAATATCAAACCAATAATAACAGTCGGTACTTACGCTTTTAGTATAAATCTTAACCAGAATAATAGCAAGAAAATTAAAAGATTTAGGATTCCGGATTATCGGTTCTAATAGAAAAATATGGTAGTCAATGGAAAAAAATAAAGGTATACTAGTAGTAAAATTAAAGGAGGAATTTAAATTGGCAAAGGATGCATCTTTTGATATTGTTTCAGAAGTAAATATGCAGGAAGTTGATAATGCAGTAAATCAAACCACAAAAGAGATCAGTCAGAGGTATGACTTCAAAAATAGTAAATCTACGGTGTCTCTGGAAGGTCAGGATGTTAAAATTATGGCCGATGATGATTTTAAGCTGCGCAGTGTAATTGATATTTTGCAAACGAAACTGATCAGACGGAAGGTTGCGATTAAAAACTTGGAATATGGTAAAGCAGAAGAGGCCGGAGGAGGCTTAATAAGACAAATCGTTACAATACGACAAGGAATTGAAACAGAAGTGGCCAAGCAGATCGTCAAAGATATCAAGGCTTTAAAGCTTAAAGTTCAGGCTCAGATCATGAACGATCAAGTCAGAGTTTCCGGGAAAAATAAAGATGACTTACAAGAGGTCATTACCTTTTTGAGAGAAAAAGATTATCATGTCGAACTGCAGTTTATAAATTATCGTTAGGGTAAAGGATAATTGGAGTATTATGAACTTAGCATAACAGAAGATGAGCACAGTTTCTGTTTGAATTGATTAATTTCTGGGAGGGGAAAAAATGCCGGCTAAAGGATATTCCCTTAATATGGAATCGTTTTCTGCTAAGTTTGCAGCCTTTCATTATTTGCCTTATACCATAGTCGTTGTCGATGTATTTAATAACATTTTCTTTATTAATGAGGAAGGGAAAAAGCTTTTTGCTATTCCCAGTCTTGATAAAGAGCAGTACCAGCTTCTGGAAAACTGTATCCGCTCTTCTTTGCATAATGTTGCGGCATTGGAAAGCTTAAATAAGCCCGGCTACGGTTTTAGTCTTTATTATAATGAGAAAGAATACATTTATGACCTTGTCCCGGTTTTCCGGGGTAAATTAAAATCTTATAAAATAATCATCATCAGGGAAAAGAACAGTTTGTCTCAATCAGAGCAGGAAATATATTTTTTGATGAAAGACAACTACGTTCTGCAGCGCCTAATCGATTCCTCTTATGATGGCATTTATATCACAGACGGACAGGGTAAAACTTTATATTTTAACGATGCTTTTGTTCGTATTTCCGGTTTTAAAAGAGAAGAATGTATCGGAGTCACGGTTCAGGACCTGGTAGCCAGTAATTATATTCCGAAATCCTGTGCCTGGGAAGTCATAAAACAGCGGAAATCCGTTTCAATGACCATTGACTATCCTAATGGTGTCGAAGGTATGCTCAGCGGGAGCCCTGTATTTGATGAAAACGGACATTTAGTCCGGACAATTCTTAATGTACGGGATATGACCGAGTTAAACCGCCTTAATGAGGAGTTAAAAAATGCTGAGGCTTTAACCACTTCCTACCGCCAGCAGTTAAAAGAAGTACAGTTGGAATACCAGCGGAACAGTGATATAATCTTTGAAAGCAAAGTTATGGGAACGATCATGGAGCTTGCTTTAAAAGTTTCCCAGGTTGACTCCCCTGCTTTAATTCTGGGGGAATCAGGTACAGGTAAAGATGTCCTGGCTAAATTTATCCATAATATCGGGGAACGGGGTAAAAAAGGGAACCTGATTAAAATAAACTGTGGAGCCATTCCCGAAACTTTATTGGAATCGGAACTTTTCGGGTATGAAAAAGGGGCTTTTACAGGTGCTATGGATAGAGGCAAGGTGGGACTTTTCGAATTGGCTGACGGGGGAACTTTTTTTCTGGATGAAATAGGTGATATGCCCCTTAATCTCCAAGTGAAACTTTTGGATGTTCTTCATGAAGGAAGAATAACCCGCCTGGGCGGTACAAAGCCCATCCCCGTTGACGTCAGAATAATTGCCGCTACCAACCGGGATTTGGAGCAAATGATCAAGACCGACAAGTTTCGTCTGGACCTTTATTACAGACTGAATGTCGTATCTATTCATATTCCGCCTCTCAGAGAAAGATTTGAGGACATTCTGCCCCTGGTAGAACATTTTCTGGAAACCCTCAACAGCAAGTACCGAACGAAAAAAGTTCTGGCACCCCAGGTGCTGGACAGGCTGCTCGGTTATCACTGGCCGGGAAATGTCCGGGAGTTGCGTAATGTCATTGAAAGACTGATCGTAACCAGTCAGGACAAAACGATTAATTTAAAAGATTTATCCCCGCATCTGGGGAAAAACAGCAATCATAATTTTAAAAAGCAAAAAATTTTGACGGCAGAAAAAAATGACGAAGTACTGATTCCCTTAAAAGAAGCCTTAGAAGCTTTTGAGAAAAAATACATCAGCCAGGCACTGATGCAATACAAAACTTTAAAAGGAACGGCTGCGTTTTTAAATATAGATATTTCCACCCTGGTACGAAAAAAACAAAAATATAATTTATAGTGCGCATTATGTGGTTTTGCTTATGCAAAAACGCATAATGCGCACTTTTGCATAAAGATTTTTTTTGCCCCTTTATGTGAAATACCTCACATTCTCTGATTCCCAGGCCTTCTTTAGGCAATTTAGTTTTTGGCACAATTATTGCTACACAAATTATTTGCATGCAACTTTCCGGAAAGTTGATGATAAAGGAGGGGATCAGGTGCGAAATAAAGTAATGTCTGCCCGTGCAGCGGTAAATCTTATTAAAACGGGAGACACCGTAGCAATATCCGGCTTCGTGGGCTTGTGTCATCCGGAAGAAATCTCCGCAGAAATTGAGAAAAGTTTTCTGGAAACAGCAGCCCCTAACAGCCTTACCCTTGTCTACGCTGCGGGACAGGGAGACAGTAAAGAAAAATGTATGAATCACTTTGGTCATCAAAATCTGGTCAAAAGAGTCGTCGGCGGTCATTGGAATATGGCTCCCAGACTGGGCCGGCTGGCTATGGAAAACAAATGTGAAGCTTATAATTTTCCGCAAGGAGTATTATTGCATTTATTCCGGAATATTGCCGGCGGCAAACCCGGTGTTATTAGCCATGTCGGTCTAAAGACTTTTGTTGATCCCAGGGTCGAAGGCGGTAAACTGAATGAGGCAGCCCGGGAAGATCTTGTGGAGTTAATTAATTTAGCAGGCCGGGAGTGGCTTTTCTACAAATCCTATCCCATCAACGTAGGGATCATCCGGGGTACCACTGCCGATGAGAAAGGCAATATCACTATGGAAAAAGAGGGGTTATATGTGGAAGCTTTACTGGTTGCCCAGGCGGCTAAAAATTCCGGAGGTCTTGTAATTGCCCAGGTTGAACGCATTGCCCAATGCGGTTCTCTTAATCCCAAGCATGTTAAAGTACCCGGTATCTATGTCGATGCCATTGTAATAGCGAAACCGGAAAATCACTGGCAGAACAATTGCCGGGAGTATGATCCTTGTGTAGCCGGTGAGATAAGAATGCCCCTTACTGCGATCAAACCAATGCCTTTAGACGAAAGAAAAATAATTGCCCGCAGGGCTGTGCTGGAATTGGTTCCTGAAGCCGTCGTCAATCTGGGGATCGGCATCCCGGACGGGGTTGCTGCCGTAGCGAATGAGGAAGGAATGGGCGATATGATGACGCTAACGGTAGAATCCGGTCCTGTAGGGGGAGTACCCACCGGCGGCCTGGATTTTGGCGCAGCTTTGAATGCTGAGGCTATTTTAGAGCATCACTCCCAGTTTGATTTTTATGACGGGGGAGGGCTGGATTTAGCTTACCTAGGGTTAGCCCAAGCCGATGCAAAAGGCAATATCAACGTGAGTAAGTTTGGCACCAGAATTGCCGGCTGCGGAGGATTCATCAATATTACGCAAAATGCCAAAAAAGTTGTATTCTGCGGAACACTCACCGCCGGAGGTTTAAAAATCCAGGTAGCCGCCGGCAAATTAAATATCGTTCAAGAAGGCCGAAACAAAAAATTTGTTCCTCAGGTACAGCAGATAACTTTCAGCGGAGAATACGCCCGGGAAAAAGGTCAGCCGGTGCTCTATGTCACCGAACGGGCTGTCTTTGCTTTAACACCTGAGGGCGTTATCTTAACGGAAATCGCACCGGGTGTAGATCTGGAAAAAGATGTACTGGCCCAGATAGATTTTCAAGTTGAAGTTTCCCCGAACCTTAAAGTTATGGATGAGCGCATTTTCCATCAGGAGCCGATGGGAATTAAAGATGAAATTATGAAAAAAAATCAGGAGGTTTTATGATGAACTTTAATAATCTTTTAATCAGTAAAGAGGAGAAAATCGCTATTGTTACGATTAACCGGCCTAAGGTTTTAAATGCCTTGAACAAAGAAACTTTATTAGAAATCAAGGAAGCTTTTACCGGCCTTGCTCAGGATATGGAGGTAAAGAGTATTATCCTTACCGGGAGTGGTGAAAAGGCCTTTGTAGCCGGAGCGGATATTTCCTATATGCAGCCGTTACAGGCTATGGATGCCTTTGAATTCGGCAAAATGGGCCAGGAGGCCTTCATGGCTATTGAAGGTTCACCCAAACCGGTAATTGCGGCAGTTAACGGTTTTGCCCTGGGGGGAGGCAATGAAATAGCAATGGCCTGTGATCTCCGTATCGCCGCTGAGAATGCCAAATTCGGGCAACCGGAGATCAGCCTGGGTATTATTCCCGGTTTTGCCGGTACACAGCGTTTGCCCCGTTTAATAGGCAAAACCAAAGCGAAAGAATTGATCTATACCGGTGATATGATTGATGCTCAGGAAGCCTACCGGATCGGATTGGTCAATAAAGTAGTACCGTTAGCCGAGTTATTGCCCGAGGCTAAAAAAATGGCCGGAAAAATAGCGGCCAAAGGGGCCCTGTCCTTAAAAGCAGCTAAATCCGCCGTAGATATCGGCTTAGAAACTGATTTTGCCACCGGCAGTATTCATGAAGCCGAGCTGTTTGGACTTTGCTTCTCAACAGCAGACCAAAAAGAAGGAATGACAGCTTTTTTAGAAAAAAGAAAAGCGCAATTTCAAGATAAATAAATCGGTGTCTGTACAAAGGAGGAAGAATTATGGCTCATCATCATAGTTCCCTTGTTATTGAAAGGACCTTTGCGGAAATTTCCGTCGGGGATACAGCGGAAGTAACGAAAACGATTACGGAGGCTGATGTGATAAATTTTGCAGGGATAATCGGCGACTTTAATCCTCTGCACGTCAATAAAGAATTTGCACAAACAAGTATGTTTGGTCAACGGGTAGCTCATGGCATGCTGACGGCTTCTTTTATTTCTACTATTGTCGGCACCTGCATTCCCGGGATAAATGCACTGTATTTATCCCAAGAAGTAAAGTTTATCAAACCGGTATTCATTAACGATACGATTACAGTTAAAGCGGAAGTTGTCGAAAAGATTGAACATAAACGCAGGGTGGTACTCAAGACAGATATTTATAATCAACGGGAAGAGATGGTGGTTGCAGGTAAAGGCGTTGCCATGGTGATGTAAAAATAAAGATTTACGGGTGAAGCGGGCTGCCGCTTCACCCCATTGAAGATAGAAGGAGGAAAAGTATGTTTGATGTAATAATATTACCTTTAAGTTTGCTGCTCTTTGCCTATCTGGCTTTTCAAAAATGGAGCGCAGTTCTGATCGGTCCTCTGGTGTCTATTATTGTAATTATCCTGGCTAAACTGCCTCTTTTTGAGAGTATGTTAGGTCCTTATATGGAAAGTTCCGCCGGTTATATGAAAAATTTTTACCTGGTATTCTTGGTTGGTGCCCTTTTTGGAGCAGTTTATCAGGAGACCAAAGGGGCAGAGTCTATTGCCCATGCGATGGTGAAACTAACGAAAGGAAAGTATGCCGCCCCGTTGATTATGACGATTACCGGATTACTGACTTTTGGCGGGATCAGCGGTTTCGTGATCTTTTTTGCGATGTATCCGATTACATTGGAACTGTTCCGTAGTTCCAACATTACCAGGCGTTTAATACCGGCGACAATTTCGGCCGGGTGCTGGACGTGGTCAATGAACAGCCCCGGTACACCTGCTATTCAGAATATTATCCCTATGCGTTATCTGGGAACATCTTCCATGGCCGCACCGATAACCGGGACAATTTCCGGCTTGGTTCAGTTCGGATTAATTTTTCTCTGGCTGGAATATAGAGCCCGTAAGCTTCAGGGCAAAGGAGAAGGTTTCAGTGACGCCGGTCTTGCTAAAAGCCAGGCAGCAGGAAATATGGAGAACCAGGACTTACCGAAACCTCTTTTCGCTATTATTCCGCCTATTGTAATTCTTGTTCTTTTTAATGTGTTTAAAGTGCCGGTAGAAGGTGCGGTTATGATCGGTACGTTGCTGGCTATGGCACTTTTTTGGAAACACGGTAAAAGTTTTGATAACTGGATTCAAATCCTCAATAAAGGCGGTGTCAACTCCTGTATAGCCATTTTAAATACAGCTCTGGTTGTCGGTTTTGCCGGAGTGGTCCGGGAAACCCCCGGTTTCATGAAAATTATTGACGGATTAAAAGAATTTAACCTTCCTCCCCTGGTCTTTGTAGCAATCACCGTAGCCATCGCAGCCGGAGCTGCCGGTTCGGCATCCGGCGGTCTGGGGGCTGCCTTCGAAGCTTTGAAATCTACTTATGCCGCCATGGGAGTTAAAATGGAAAACGTTCACCGGGTTTCCGCCATTGCCGCAGGCACTTTAGATACCCTGCCTCATCAGGGAGCACAGATTACCCTGCTGGCTATCTGCGGCATGACCCATAAGGAAGCTTACTGGGATATTTTCATTACGCAGATTATCATTCCTCTTATAGCCCTGGCCGTGATCATTCCTCTAATGGCTATGGGTTTATGACAAAGAGGCTGATTAAAAGGGGAGATCCTTTCAGGATTTCCCCTTTTAATTTCTCTTTAAGTTGTAATAAAATTCCTTTTGAGAATTAGTATCAATTAAAACAGTGCTTATCAGGAAATAAATTGTATTTTCTGCGAATTTACAGGGAAAAATTTAGCAAAAATATTTTCAAATGATAAACATTTTCAATAACTTCATGCAATTATAAATATTCAGAAAAATAACTATTGAATAATTATGAATAGTGTCGTAAAATGACACTAGCAGATAGTCCCTCATCATTGATGGGCTGTATGCCTGGTCTAATTTAATTTATTAAGGAGGGCTTTATATGGACACACAAGTAACACTTACCTCACTGCACTACATTTATTTTGCCATCGTACTTCTTATAATTGGAGTAATGGCGGCAAGGCGTGACACTGTATTACCTTGTATTATCGGTCTTTTTGTCATTGGTTTAACTGCAAAAGGAAGCCTGGTGGGCGCAATTCAGGTAATGTTCAATGCTTTAATGGCCGCCGGCGGAGAGTTTCTAGGTCTTATCGTTGTTATTTCTCTTGTTGTTGCTATGAGTAAAGCTATGGCTGATACCGGTACGGATTATCTGGTTATGCGGCCGGCTGCTAAAGTAATGGTGAACAGAAACGTAGCTTTCTTTGCAATGGGTTTTGCGATGCTGATTGTTTCCTGGTTTGTCTGGCCTTCTCCTGCCGTGGCTTTAATCGGTGCTCTGTTATTGCCTGTTGCGATCCGGGCAGGTTTACCGGCTGTCGGTGCCGCTGTGGCCATGAATATTTTTGGTCATGGGATAGGGTTATCCAGTGACTGGATCATCCAGGGTGCTCCCGGTATTACATCGAAAGCCGCAGGTCTGGCGGATGCAACTGCAGTAACTTATCCCGGCGCACCTTTGTATATTGTCATGGGCGTTGTTACAGTTGCTGTTGCCTTTGTTATGCTCCAAAAGGATTTAAAGAAAAATGCAGCCTTATATGATAAAGAATTACAGCAGGCCACTCTGGATGAACAGAATGAGAAGCGTAGTTATAGTATCGTATCTTACATTTTTGCGTTTTTGATTCCTATTGCTTTTATTGCTGACGTAGCTGCCATGCTGATTTTTGATCTGGTAGGCGGAGATGCTACCGCTTTAATCGGAGGAACAGCTTTACTGTTGACGGCTCTTCTAGCCATCTTTGAATTTAAAGGTGAATCTTTAGAAAAAGTTACCGATTATGTCAGGGACGGATTCTTATTCGGTATTAAAATCTTTGCTCCCGTAATTGTCATTGGTGCCTTTTTCTTCTTAGGCAGTGAAGGTACGGCGAAAGCAATCCTGGGTCCCGACGCTACCGGTCTGTTGAGTGATTTAGGAAACTATTTAGCTCAAAATGCTCCGTTAAGTAAAGCTCCTGTTGCTTTTATCACTTTAATCATCGGCGGAATTACCGGTCTGGACGGTTCCGGTTTTTCAGGTCTTCCGCTGGTCGGGTCACTGGCTCAAACTTTCGGTACTGCTATTGACGGAAATATAGGTGTGCTGGCAGCTTTAGGGCAGTTAAGCTCTGTATGGGTTGGCGGCGGAACGATCATTCCCTGGGGCTTAATCCCCGTTGCAGCTATTTGCGGGGTCGAACCAATGGATTTAGCGCGGAGAAATTTTATTCCCGTCGTAATTGGATTTCTAGTTACTACCATTGTTGCTATCTTTATAATATAATAAATGTAAATAAGTCTTCATAAATAAAGGTGTGGGTTACTTGTTAACTCGGCGGGAAAGAAAAAAATTTCATATTTTAAAAATAATTCAAAAAAGTGAAGTCCCTGTAGGAGCGAATTATGTGCGCAATGAGTTGTCCAGACTGGGGATAATCATTAGTGAAGCCACTGCAGGGCGGGTTCTTATGGAATTAGATAAAGACGGGCTTACCGGAAAGGACGGTTATAAAGGACGGGTCTTAACACCTGCCGGTAAAGCAAAACTAAAACAGCTGCAGATGCAGCATGACCGCATGGAATATGGCGAAGAATTTTTCAAGATACTGGATGGCAAAACGGAAAAAGAACTGGTGGATGTTCTGCTGGCCCGCAGAGCAATTGAGAGGGAAATTGCCCGTTTAGCCGCCGAAAATGTGACGGAAGATATTGCCGCAGAAATTAAAACGGCGATTAAAAAACAGGAGCAACATGCGGAACTCTTTAATACCAGTCAGTATGATGCGCTCTTTCATGAATTAATCGCTAAGGCCGCCGGTAATAAAGTGCTGGCAACAATGTTATATATGATCCGCCAGGATATTCAATTAGCTCCTGCTCTGGAGTATATCCGCAAACAAGTTAATAGCTCAATTGTTGTAGACCATATCAAGATTATGGAGGCAATCGTTAACCGGGATCCGGTAAGAGCCGAGCAGGCCATGATTGAACATATCGAGAATTTGATCCGTGATGTGAATGAATTTTGGACAAGTAAAGATAAATAAATTAAATTAAATTAAATCCTGCCTAAACGGCAGGAATTTTTTTTCTTTAAGAGAAATAAATCAGGAGCTTTAAATGAATACTAAATAATAAAAAGAATACTGCATTTTTACTGTTCTATTTTAAGGAGGCCAGGTAATGATTTTAGGTAAGCACAAGAGTACGCTTTTAATCTGTTTTATGATAATTTGTCTGATTATAGCAGGTTGTACGAAAAAAGAAAACCCTCCTGTTCAGGAAGAACCGAATTCTTCTCAGGGAGAAGAGCCTGTTAAAAAAGAACTGACTGTCAAAGATGTGTATCCTCTTAATGCAGGAGATTATTGGAAGTTTGCCGGTACAGGCAATGAATATGCATCATTTGAGCAGAAAGTGCTTTTCCGGGAAGGAGACAGAATTCAACTGCAGAATGCAACAGGCGGTACGGTAATGGCTATGATTTATGAGTTTAAAGACGGAAAGCTGATGGTTGTTTATAGTCTGGAAGAGTTCTATGAAGAGGAGAATATTCTCAACAGGGAAAATCAAATGTCCGAGGTAATATTGCAAGAGCCTATTACGGCAGGTAATAGCTGGGAATCAGGTGAGAAAAAATACACCATTGAGGCAGTGGATGTAGAAGTGGAAACTCCTGCCGGTAAATTTGCGGATTGTGTGAAGGTTACCATAGAATCAGATCAATACAATTCGCAGAGCTTTGTTTACTACAAACCGAATTTGGGTCTGGTTAAGCAAGAGTTCATTTCCGACGAATATCAAATTACAGCAGAACTCGAAGATTATAATATTAAAACAGCAAATTTATAAGCATAATTTCTTCTAGGCAGGTTATCTTAATTCTGTACTGTAAATTTATCTTACCTAAAGTGTAAGGCCGAGAAAATATGCAATGCAGGATGGATCTGTGCCGTAAGGGAACAAGCAAGGCACATTTCTGATAAACTTTGCCGGAGGTGGTTATATGGAGAAAAAAAAGCGCAAAACGCAAAAAAAACCTGTTGTTGCTCCGGGAGATGATGCTTACCTTAAGAAGGATGCTTCTCCGGAAGACATTGCAAAAGGTAATTTTACTATGGTTACATCCCTTTCATATGATGAAGTTGATGTTGCAAAAGAGGAATAACACCAGGCTTGCAGGTGTTATTTTTCACTTTTGAACTATTTAAGATTAGAGATTTTCAAAATTTTTTAGGGTATGTAATGCTAGAGAGGGGGAACGAAATGAAGCAAGTAGCTATTGAATTAAAAGAAGGCTCAAAAGTAGAGGTTCCGGAAGGAACTACCCTGGCCGAAGTAGTTAAAATGCTGGACAAAGCAGGAGATCCTTTAATCATTGCTGCTCAGGTAAACAACGAACTAAGGGAATTAACTTTTCCGATAAATGAACCTGCTAAAATAAAATTCTTTGATCTAACTTCAGAGATCGGAATGCGAATCTATGTGAGAAGCTTATCCTTTGTTTTTATCAGGGCTGTCCGCGAGGTAATTCCTGAATGTGCCGCTGTGAGCGTTGAACACTCCCTTGCCAAAGGTCTTTATTGTGAAATAAAAGGTTTAACCTTGACTGCGGGGATCGTTAAAAAGATCGCCAAACGTATGGAGGAGATTATTGCGGCAGATGAACCTTTCGAGAAGAGAAAGATTTCTAAAGAAGAAGCGATTGAAATTTTTGAAAAAGATAACCAATTAGATAAGGTCAAGATTCTTAAATATTTAACAAAACCACGGGGCAATATTTATAAATGCGGCTGGCTGAATGATTTTTTTTATGGTTATCTGGTTCCTGCTACAGGGTACTTAAAATATTTTGCTTTGCAATTTCATTTGCCGGGTATCATAATCCAATATCCTTTAGCCGCGGAACCTGCTAAGATTCCCCAATATACTCCGCAGCCAAAGCTGGCCAGCATTTTTTATGAAGCCGAGCGGTGGGGAGAAATAATGGAAATCGGCACCATTGCGGAGCTTAATGACTTGATTGTTATGAACAAGCTGTCTACCTTGATTAGGGTTGCGGAAGCCTTACATGAGAAAAAAATTGCCAAGATAGCCGATGAAATTCATGCTCATAAAGACCGGGGAAATATTATTCTGATCGCAGGGCCTTCGTCTTCCGGTAAAACTACCTTTGCCCAACGATTAATGATCCAGTTAATGGTAAACGGCTTAAAACCGGTATCCATCTCAGTTGATGACTACTTTGTCAATCGCAAAGATACTCCCACAGATGAATATGGGCAATTAGACTTTGAAGCGTTAGAGGCAATAGATCTGGAGTTGTTTAACGACCATTTAATAAAACTGATTCAAGGTCAGGAAATTGAGATTCCTACCTTTAACTTTAAATTAGGGGCTAAAGAGTATTCAGGCAATAAATTAAAAATACGTCAGGACCAACCGATTATAATAGAAGGTATCCATGGGTTAAATGAAAGATTAACCTACTCTATTCCCCAGGATCATAAATATAAAATATATATATCTGCGCTGACCCAGTTAAACATTGATAACCATAACCGGATTCCTACAACGGATATTAGAAAAATCCGCAGAATTGTCAGGGATAACCAATTCAGAGGGACCGACGCTTTAAGTACGATTCAGATTTGGTCTTCTGTCCGGAGGGGAGAAGATAAGAATATCTTTCCATTTCAGGAAGAAGCGGATATGATGTTTAATTCGGCACTTATTTATGAAATAGCAGTTTTAAAACCTTATGCGGAAGCTTTATTAAAAGCCATTAGACCTGATCAGGAGGAGTATCTTGAAGCACAAAGATTATTAAGGTTCTTAACCTATGTTCTTCCGGCAGGCTGTGAAGAGGTTCCGGCTAATTCTATTATCAGGGAGTTTATAGGACAAAGCTGTTTTCACCATGCCAAAGATTAAAAAAAGCAACTAGATTAGTTGCTTTTTTTAGTTCCTATTGTTTATCAGCTGTTTTTGATGTCCTCATCTTCTATTTTTCAATTCTCCATTTTCCCGCATAAAAATGCTCATTTTTCATTTTCAATTTTCAACTTTCAACTTTCAATTGATTTGCGGTTCATATTGAGCTTGCGGGTTCTGCGTTCTTTTTTCTTCATGAAATAAAGGATTATCATGATCTTTTTCTACAGTGGATAACCCAAGTGCATACAGTGCGGGGCAAAATCTTGTTATTCCTTCGGTAATCTTGCCGGCCCCTAGAGCCATCATTAGGTAGGAATCCTGCTTAATACCTGTCCCCAGTAAAAATAAACCTCCCCATAATCTTACAAAGGAATCCAAATCGCCTACATTTTTTTCCACTATTTTATAACCTCCTTTTAAAGTTACGATTATCTGTACTTTTTTATATTATTTCTAAATTTAGCAGGAATAATGACTGCAAAAATCAGGGAAACTAAACAAGAATAAAAGTAATAAATATCTATGACGGGGAGGAATGTTATGGCTGAAAGAGTTGTTGCGGTTAATAAAGACCCGGATGGTAACATAATTTCAGTTAAAACAAGTGGAGGACAAGTATACCCTTTGGAGCAAGCGGTTAAACAGGTGGAAAATGGTAATCTTACAGGTGTGCAGGTCGTTGACAGAAATGGGCGCCGGCATCTGCGGACTTATTCCGACGGGGCTCCGGTTAATACTCCGGATAACCTTCCGGAGTATGGAAGTTTTACCAGGTAAAGGTGTATGAGCTGAAGGTAAGCCGGGGAGTAGACTTACAGGTCAGGTATAGGTAAAGGTAAAGGTAAAGACAGTAGCTACAGTTTTACAGTGATCGGCTATGAAACCAGGAACTATGAAATCAGCAGCTATAAACTATGAACTTTATAAAAGGAAGGTGTTTTTTATGAAATTGAGAAACATTATGACGAAAGATATTTCTGGCGTTTCCCCCCAGGACCCGATCGTAGAGGCAGCAAAGATAATGCAGCAAAGAAATGTGGGATGTATCCCGGTATGTGATAATAATAAACAGGTCAAAGGTATTTTAACGGACAGGGATATCGTTATCCGGGTAGTAGCTGAAGCTAAGAATCCCCAGCAGTTGGATGTAAATGCCGTTATGTCCACAGGACTTACTTTAGGAAGTCCTGATATGGATGCGGAAGAAGCTGCCCAGATTATGGCCGAACATCAAATTAGAAGGTTACCGGTAATAGAGAATAATCAGTTAGTGGGTATTGTATCTATCGGTGACTTAGCAACGAACAATATTTATGTTAATGAAGCCGGTGAAGCTTTGCAGGACATCTCACAGCCCAGCAGACCTTTAATGTAAAAACTTCATAAATAAGCATTAGTTGCAGTTGGAATCTTCAGAGATTCCAACTGCAATTTTTATTTGCTTTAATGAACTGGATTTACCATTTTCTTCGTGTTATATTATGATTATTAATAAATTAATAGGATGAATCGTATGGAAAAAGTAAAACTGATCTATAATCCGTTCTCCGGTATGGCAGGCTTTAAAAACAGCCTGGACTACATAATAGAAAGATTCCAGAACAATGGTGCGCAAATAGTCCCTTACCGGACCCGGAGCAGTATGGATGCCTTTCAGGAAGCTGCCGGGATTAAAACCGGGGAATATAGTAAAGTTCTGGTAGCCGGAGGAGATGGAACAATACATCAGGTTGTTAATGGTCTGCTTTTCAATAATATAAATCTTCCCCTGGGGATATTTCCGGTGGGTACGGCCAATGATTTTGCCAATTACCTGGGTATTCCCAGAGGAGTTAAAGAGGCATGTGATATTATTCTCCGGGGTTACAGCAGTGAGTGGGACCTGGGTATGGTCAACGGCAAATATTTTATAAATATCGCCAGTGCCGGTTTACTTACTGATGTTTCCCAAAGAACAGACATAAACCTTAAAAATAATTTAGGTAAGCTGGCCTATTATCTGAAAGGAATCGAACAGCTCCCTCATTTCCATCCTATTGAAATAAATCTTAAAAGCGCGGCATGTAGCTTTAAGGGACAAGTTTATTTATTTTTAGTAATGAATGGCAGAGCGGCCGGTGGATTTCCTAAAGTTGCACCAAATGCAGCAATGCAGGACGGCTTGCTGGAAGTGTTGCTCTTCAAACCTTGTCTTCTGCCGGAATTAGTCGCCTTATTTATTAAGGTCGTTAAGGGCGAACACTTAAACAGCCCCTATATCCGATATTTTCAGACTAAGGAGCTTACTATTGCCTGCAATACCGATCTTATTACCGATTTGGACGGGGAAAAAGGTCCTGCTTTTCCTCTGAAATTTTCATGCTTACCGGGAAAAATAAAAGTTTTTGTGAAGGAGAAATAAATGCTGATCGTTAGTGGCTGTCTGGCAGGCCTTAATTGCCGGTATGACGGGAAAAGCAAAACGAATGCCAGGATATTAAAAATGCTGGCTGAAGGCCGGATTCTGCCCCTGTGTCCTGAGCAATTGGGAGGATTGGCAACTCCCCGCTCTCCCGTTGATATCATATCCGGTGCGGATGTGCTAAGGGGTAAAGAACGTATTATAGATGAAGAAGGCCAAGATGTAACAGCTAACTTTCTTCATGGGGCCCGGGAGCTGTTAAAAATTGCCCGGATGGTAAACCCCGGATTAATAATACTTAAGTCAAGGAGCCCGTCTTGCGGTGCCCATGGTGTCACGACAGCATTATTGAAAAAACAAGGTTTTAAAGTCATTACCGATGAAGAGTGGGAGGAGTTAGATGAAAGATCTTAAAATTAATCCGCTATGGATTGCTTTGCTGACTTTTTGGGTCCCCAATTTTGTAGCTAAAACTTCCCTGCCTGAAACTCCGAAAACAGTACTTATCTGGGTTATTGTAGCTTTCCAGCTCTATTTGTTGTATAAAGGGATAGAAATCATAAGGGCCAATAAAAAGAAATAAAACCTGCTCCGGCAGGTTTTTTCGTTGCCGGATCATAGCTCTTAGATTATCGTGCTCAGTTCTCAGATATTGGTTCTCAGTTTTTGATGTTCAGTTATTCAGTCAGGACATCGGTAACAAATATGGTTCAAGAGATAGGGAACATTATTTACTCCCTGCTTTTCAGTTCGTCTCCCAGGTTTTTTTGAGGATCATGGGTTTCCCGGTACCTTCTTATATAATTTGACTGATAAAGATAGATTGCCATAATTGAATGAGTGGTAATTGCTAACACTAAATTAGAGAAAATATTCCAGCTAATATCCTGCCAATAATTAAGATATTTTAGAAAGAGATACATGCCTGTTGTTCCTACAGCCCAAAAAAGGATAAATCCATAGAGTCCTAAGCGTGTATCTACTATTTTAGGAAGATAATAGGCAAAAATTATTGTAGTAAAGATCCAGGCAATGGGTATTGATAAACCCCATTCCGGGAAAGGGGAAATTTTATTCCGGATTGCAAAAAGAGGTAAAAGAGTAGTACCTGTATAGAGGATTAGATTACCCAATCCAAAACCAAAAATCAGACCGAAAGGAAGCAGTTCAATAATCTTCGCAGGAGGAACAAGTAAAAACATGAATAAGCCCAGGCCGCCGATTAGGATGAGCCAGAAATAAGGTCCGAACATAACGATCCCTGCCTTAATAAATATATATTTTAGGATGTGTAAAGGAATAAAGAATTATTATAAGAGGAGTTGTTTTTATGGAGAAAGGTTTGCCTGATTATCTGCGCAATAACCTCCGTATTCTTTTTATCGGGTATAACCCCAGTATCAGATCTGCAGATTCAGGACATCATTATGCAGGTAGAAACAATAGATTTTGGAAACTGTTGTTTGAAGCGGGGCTGACTCCGAGGCTTTATTGCCCGGAGGAAGATGATAAGTTACTGGAGTTGGGGTACGGCTTAACGAATATTGTGGCCAGACCCACCAAAGCTGCCGGTGATTTAACGGCAGAAGATTATAAAGAAGGCAGAAAAAGACTTTACAATGTCCTGCAAAGATACAAGCCTCTAATAGCCTGTTATGTGGGAATCGGGGTTTATAAAGAATTTGCTAAAAACCGTAAGGCCGTTCCGGGTTTGCAAAGCAATTCGGTAGTGAGGGGAGTAGTGGATTTTGCAGCACCTTCCTCCAGTGGTTTAAACAGGATGCTTTTTCAAGACCAGCTTAGTTACTATAAAGAGTTGTACCGTCTTCTAAATATTTAAATATTTCAAACTTTGGACACAAATCCATTACTTTATTAAGCAGCTTGGCGGTAATGAAGAATTTTATTAAAAGATAGGAAAATAGAGGGGCTGAAGGTGCATGGATATTCAAAAATTTAAAGGGGAAGTAAAATCAAACATTCTGGAAGCCAGATTTTTATACAGAGCCTGTCTGCAAATATGGGCAATGATGACAATGACTGGAGCTCTGAAATTTTGAAACATCTAAAACGGCTGGGTAAAACGATCGGCGGCCTGTCGGATGATCTTGATAAATTAGGAAAAATTGAAAGAGAGCTTTTAGAAAAATTAGCCCGGTACAAACTTCACTAACATAAATTGAGTTAGATTACAAGTTAGATACTAATCTAAAGGCAAAGGTGTAAACTTTATCTTTTTAATCTTGTACGGGGTAACAGTAAAATTCACGTAATATACACAATCCCGTCAATTTGTGGTCATAATTGTGATATAAACTATAATAAATTCTAAATTTTACGAAAGGGGTATTCCAGGTGGGTTTATTTAATAGGGTAAAATACATATTTGGGTCTAAAGTAGAGAAACGTCTTAACTCCTTAGAGAACCCAAAAGAAATGTTGGACTACAGTATAGTTCAGATAGAAAAAAGCATGAGGGATATTACTAAAAACGCTTTGGACATAGGAGTTGCTAAGAAGAGATTAGAAATACAAAAAGATTATCATCTCGCAAATTCTCAAAAACATGAAGATTCGGCCGCCCAAGCTGTGACCGCTAATAATGAGGATTTAGCAAAAGAAGCCTTAATAAAAAAGCGTGAAGATGAAGAACAGGTGCAAATACTTCAAATACAAATTGACTCCCTTAATAGAAGCCTGGGGGTAATTGTTAAAAGCAAAAAGGAACTTAACGATAAGATTGAACTATATCGTGCAAAAAAAGAAGAATTAAAAGCTGTTTATGATGCTGCTAAAGCTCAAATAAAGATAAAAGAAATAATGACAACTTTAGGGGAAGATTCAAAAAATATCTATGAAATAGTTGAGAGGGCAGAAAATAAAATAAAAAATGTTGAAGCGAAGGTGTTTGCACTGGAAGAGCTCAGCAAAACCGGAATAATTGATGAGATACAACTGCTGAGTAAAGGTAAGATTAACAGCCATATATCTGAATCTGAGGCTTCGAAAACTATCGAAGAAGAACTGGCCGGATTAAAGGAAAATCTTTCTAAAGGGTAATTTAGCACCTCCTTTTATATAGGAAGCGAAGAATAAAATACTTCGCTTCTTTTATTGTAATTAGTAGTCATCTCATAGTGAGCAATAAATATAATCAAGTCTTAAAAGTAATACGAATTGGAAGCAGAAAAAGGAGGTAAAACTACAATCTTCGCATGGTTTATAACTAATCGGCGGCATTAGGACGAAAGTTCGGAAAGGGATGAGGAATATGGCAAAAGTAAATTTGAAAATTAAAGGAATGACCTGTGCTGCTTGCGCTGCCAAGATTGGGAAATCCTTGAATAAGATGGATGGTGTGAGAAATACCAATGTAAATTTAGCTATGGAAAAGGCAACTGTAGAATATGATTCTACAAAAATCAATTCAAATGGATTTATAGAAAAGATAACTAAGTTAGGTTATCAGGTAGCAACGGACAGTATTGACCTTAAAATTCAAGGAATGACTTGTGCGGCCTGCGCGGCAAAGATAGAAAAAAAGCTGATCTCTTCACCGGGAGTTGCACAAGCTACTGTTAATTTGGCTGCCGAAAAGGCAGCAGTTACTTATTATAATTCCGTTGTTACTACCGCTGATATTAAGGCGGTAATTGAAAAGTTAGGCTATAAAGCTGAAGTTGCCGGCGACAAACTTGATGTTGATAAAGAACGGGAGGCACGGGAAAAAGAAATTAAAAAGCAGAAAATTTACTTATTTTTCTCGGCGGCCTTCTCCATACCTCTCGCTTTAGTTATGTTTGCTGAGTTATTTAAGTGGGCCTGGATACCGGATATTATTTTTAATAAGTTTTTTCAGTTTGCGTTAGCTACACCTATTCAGTTCATTGCCGGAGCCCAGTTTTATAAAGATGCTTATTATGCTTTGAAGAATAAGAGTGCCAATATGGCTGTTTTAGTTGCCTTGGGAACAACTGCAGCCTACCTGTTCAGCGTGGTTGTTACCTTTGGGGGCCGGCAAATTGGAGAAAGGCACGTTTATTATGAAACCTCGGCTATAATTATTACCTTAATAATTTTAGGTAAGCTTTTAGAGGCTATTGCTAAAGGTAAAACTTCTGAGGCCATTAAAAAGCTGATGGGCTTACAGGCTAAGAAAGCGAGGGTTATTCGCGAGGGGCGGGAAATTGATGTGCCCATAGAAGAAGTAGTAGAAGGAGACTTGGTTGTAGTCCGTCCGGGAGAGAAGGTTCCTGTTGACGGGATTATCAAAGAAGGCTATTCGGCTCTTGATGAATCCATGCTTACCGGGGAGAGTATCCCTGTAGATAAACAGGTAGGGGATCAGGTTATCGGGGCCACCATTAACAAGCATGGTACTTTTAAATTTGAAGCAACTAAAGTTGGCAAGGATACTGCTTTAGCTCAGATCATAAAGGTAGTTGAAGATGCACAAGGCTCTAAAGCCCCTATTCAGAGAATGGCCGATATTATCTCCGCTTATTTTGTACCGACAGTAATTGTTATTGCTGTTGTTACCTTTGGAGTATGGTTCTTTGTAGTGGATGCAGGTAATTTCACAAGGGCTTTAATCAATTTTACCGCCGTACTTGTGATAGCATGCCCCTGCGCCTTAGGTTTAGCTACACCGACGTCCATCATGGTGGGGACCGGTAAAGGTGCTGAAAACGGCATTTTAATTAAAGGGGGAGAGCACTTAGAAAATGCCCATAAGCTGGATACGGTTGTTTTAGATAAAACAGGCACGATCACTAAAGGTAAACCGGAAGTAACTGACATTTATAGTATAAATGCTTTAGCTGAAAATGATGTTTTAAGGATTGCTGCCATAACGGAGAAAGGCTCAGAGCATCCACTAGGTGAAGCTATTATTAGCAAAGGAAAAGAAATTTTCGGTGAATTACCGGACCCGGAAAAATTTAAGGCCATACCCGGTCATGGTGTAGAGGCCGTTGTTGATCAGAAAGAAATATTAATGGGTACTAGAAAATTAATGCGGGAGAGAAAAATTCCCATTGCAGAAATCGAGGATAAGCTGAGTCAATTTGAGGATCAGGGCAAAACGGCAATGCTTATGGCTATTGATAACTCTGTTGCTGCTATCATTGCTGTTGCAGATACAATAAAAGAAACTTCCCTAGAGGCAATCAAAGAACTGCAAGATATGAAGATTGATGTTGTAATGATTACCGGGGATAATAAACGAACGGCTAAAGCTATTGCCGGGCAGGTAGGAATTACCCATGTTTTAGCTGAAGTATTGCCTGAGGATAAAGCCAGTGAAGTAGAAAAACTGAAGACTCAGGGTAAAAAAGTTGGTATGGTGGGTGATGGAATAAATGATGCTCCGGCTTTGGCTACTGCAGATGTAGGGCTGGCTATTGGAACAGGTACCGATGTTGCAATGGAAGCGGCCGATATTACCTTAATGTCAGGTGATCTGCGGGGTATACCTGCCAGCATCCAATTAAGCAGAGCTACCATGGGCAATATTAAACAAAATCTCTTTTGGGCACTAATTTACAATGCATTAGGTATTCCTGTGGCTGCGCTGGGTTTTTTAAATCCTGTTATTGCCGGTGGAGCTATGGCCTTTAGCTCAGTTTCTGTTGTATCCAATGCCTTAAGGTTAAAAAGGTGGAAATATAAAAAATAAGACTATCAGGAGGTTATTTAACTATGGAAGAAAAGATTCTCAAAGTAAACAAAATGTCCTGTAATCACTGCAAAATGTCCGTTGAAAAAGCACTGCAGGAGATCGGCGTTAAGGGAGAGGTTAATCTGGACACCAAAACAGTAACTGTGAATTTTGATGATGAAAAGATAAGTTTGAAAAAAATTATAGCGGAAATTGAAGACCGGGGTTATGAGGTGGAAGGTTAAAACTGAGATAAGAAAAGAGGTTGTAGCTGGTGCTGCAATCTTTTTTCTTTATAAAATTCTTCTTTGTTCATAAATTGTTCATATTTTAAACTTAGTTTGGTCAAAATCTCCTGCTATTATAAAAACACACCAAATAAAGGAGGTTGCTGAATTATGAAAAAAGCAACAATAATTTTAGTCGTAGGTGCATTACTTATTGTCTTAGCAGGAACTGCCGTTGCAGAAACGAATAATCCTGCACCGGCGCCCAATGCCCCAAACCAAGAATTCTTACAACAAATGTGGAATTACTGCCACGGACAAAATGGCATGATGAATGGGTATTATTACGGCAATGGAAATGGTGCTGCGCCTCAAGGCTTTGGCGGCATGATGGGTGGATACGGATACGGTTCGATGATGGGCTGGTAACAAAAAGAGTAGCTTTCAAAGCTACTCTTTTATCATTGGAGGGTAGGTGACGGTATTGAAGAAAATGCTTTTACTTTTGCTCTTTATGGTATTTATAGTTGGCTGTTCCCCGGAGGAAGGAAAAATATTAGTTCCTGAGCTGATGAAAACAATTAATATCAAAAACGTTCAAATTAAGGTATCTCCTACAAAGTATAAGGATAATACCCTAAGAATGGAGCTGTCTTTTACAACCCATGCCGGGGATTTGACAACTTATAATTGGCCGGAAGTACTTAGAACTGATATTGATGGGCAAGAGGTTAAACTTACAGAGTATAATTATCTCCGTAAATCGGAGCATCATCCAATCTTAGAAATATTTTGGGAGGCAGATAGAGAGGCTCTTCGGTCAGGCAGACAGCTAAGTTTAAATTTTAGCGGGCTTGCCGGTACTAATAAAAAAATAAGCTGGAAACTGAAAAAGGTCAATGAGTTTTTATTCCCCGCCCAAATGTCCGTTATTGCAAATGATTTAAAGGGCAAGCTCTGGCTTTTAACAGCTCAGGATAAGAAAAACTTAGAATATGTTGCCTTGAGGGGTGATTTTGTAAAGATTAGTAATAACAGTTGGCTGAATTATGATCAAGAAAAGGGCGTAATTGATAGAATTACTCTCGATGCTGACTTCGAAGTAAGCTCCAAATCTACTAAAACACTACCCTATTTACAAGATATTGCATATTTTGAATTAGAGAATTTATTGCTTGCTATTAATGAAAAAAGAGATAATATACTGGCAATAAATTTAGAAAACGGAGAAACTATTCTATCTTATAAGGACTTAATACAGTCCGCTAATAACATAGAGGTTATCGGCAATCAATTATTTGTTACCGAAAATAATACTATAAAGGTGATTAATTTTCAGAGTTTTATGTTAGCTAAAGATATAGCTTTAGCTAGTAAAAAAATTACAGACCTTAAAAAAAGTCAAGATGAAAAATATCTCTTTGCTATTGATGAAGATAAGACACTAAAAATATTAAATGTGAACAGTTTAGAAGTTGTTAAAGAAATATATTATAGTAAGGACTACAGCTATGACCCTGTGTTGCAATCAATCTCAGTATTAAATACGGAAGGTACTGTTATTAGCATTTATAATTTGCCAAGTAATACCAGAGAGGATATCCGTCTTGAGCATTCATTAAAAGATCTGGTCGTAGTTCCTAACACTAAACTTATCTATGGCAATTCTGCGGATAATTATGATTTAGTGCTGATTAACAGTGAGTCGGGGGAAGCTGTAAGAAGACTCCCGGACATGGCACTGAAAAATCTGGATGATAATTATGTCATTATTAATAATGATTAAAACCGCTTATCGAATCTATAAATCTTCTGATCCGGTTCACAATTTTTTTAAAATTTATTTATAAAACATTCAAATATTAGATAAGGAACCGACAAATCTTCCTTGTACTATAGAGTTAAAGGTAGAACGAACAAGGAGGAATAAAAATGGTAATACCAAAAGAAATAGTAAATCAATTAATGGAGATATGTAATGCAAAATGTGTAATTAATAGTGAGAAGCTGGAACAGATTATTTCTACGGGGGAAATTGAACAATATAAAGTACTTGATATTCGAGAAAGAGAACTATTCCAGAAGTATCGTTTTCCCAATTCAATAAATATTCCTTTTAAAGAATTAGGCAAAAATATGGAGCGGTTACCTATAGATAAAAAAATATTATTAATTTGCAACTCCGGTTTCACAGCGGCCCAGTCTTTATCACTGCTAAATTCAATTGGTTTTAAAACATTTATCTTAGAAAATGGAATAAACGGCTATTTGGAAGAAGGAAGAAATGCCCGCAACAATATTTTAAGAACTGCTTAAGTTCACAAATTATTCACATTTTATTCTCAAAACCATCAATATTATTTGTTAAATTTTATAAGGAATCACAGCAGTGGTTCCTTATTTATAGTGTCATCTTTCGGTGAGGTGGGTAGATGAGAATTAATAAAGGCACAATACGGGGGTTTATTATTTATTATAAGCTTAATGCTTAGTTTAAGTAATGGTGCTGTATTAGTGGGGGTAGCGAATAGTGAAAATATTAAAGTAACTGAGCAGTTATTGTTGATTAATATATTAATCAACAATTTGAAATAAAAGAACTTTATCAATTTACTAATCCGGAAAAAAGAAATTTTGCCGGGGATTTAATAATTAATGTCCCCAAAAGTGCTGAAAACATTTACATAAGTAAAAAAGAGTTCCCCCTATCGCAAATACTAACCTCCACCTCTGGTTAATATTTTTATTTTTCCTTGGTTTAGGATCCCTTTGCCTCAGTTTATCTTTGCTTCGTAAAAAAGATGGAGGCAGATTGCAGGATATGGAGTATCTTGGGGCTAAAGAAGCCAGACTCTTAAAGAGAATTAGGGATTTGGATTTAGATAGAAAAAATGCAGCAATTGACCACGAAACTTACGAGGAACTTTGTAATCAATCTAAGCAGTTGTTAATTAAGGTAAAGCTGCGTATAAAAAGCTTAGGGGAAGATTAAAGCATGTATCAGGTTACAAATATTAGCAAGGTTATTTCCGGCAGGAAGATACTGGGTGACTTAAATATAGAGATTGAACCCGGTGAGTTAATCATTATTTTAGGGGAAAACGGTGCCGGCAAAAGTACTTTATTGAAAATACTGGCTCTTATGCACAAGCCCAGCTCAGGACAAATTAAAATCGGAGGGATCGATGCCCTGAAGACTCCTCAAAAGGTAAGGCCTAATTTAGGCGTTCTTTCCCATAAGTCATTTCTCTATGAAAATTTAACAGTATATGAGAATTTAGAGTTTTACGGTCAACTGTATAATGTCAAAAAACTTAAGGAAAGAATCTATGAGCTAATTTCCAAAGTGGGGTTAGAGCTGGTGCTTCATGAACCGGTCTATATTCTTTCCAGAGGTATGCAGCAAAGGCTGGCCCTAGCCCGGGCATTAATTCAGGATCCGGATTTTCTTTTATTAGATGAACCCCAGACCGGTCTGGACCAAGATGCTGTCAAAATACTCTATAGCCTTTTAGCCAGTATAAAAATGGAGGGTAAAGGAATAGTTGTAGTTACCCATCTATTTGATGGTCTCTTTCAGATCAGCGATAAACTTCTGATATTAAAAAAAGGCAGACAGATTTATTACGGGGATATAAGGTTGAATCTTAAGGAAGTTAAAGAACTTTATTTCTCCTTGGCAGCCGGGAGGTAGTATTTGGTGCAGCTTGTTAGGAATATTTATGCTATAGTCCTGAAGGATATAAGAGCAGAACTGAGAGGTAAAGAAATATTAAGTAGTATGTTATTCTTCTCCTTGCTTATCGTTGTGATAATGAATTTTACTTTAGATATGAATAAAGATATTCTAGGGGATAATTTTCCGGGATTAATATGGATTGTTTTTTTGTTTACCGGGGTACTGGGAATAAATAGGTCCTTTATAAATGAGAGGACAAATGACTGCTACTTAGGGATTAATTTAGCTGTTGGTGAATCAGCCGTAATTTTGCTTAGTAAAGCACTAAGTAATTTGGTTTTTATTATCATGGTTCAGCTAATTGTGATACCAATGTTTTTCCTATTCTTTTCTCTAAAATTCCCCCAGAATATGGCAGCTTTTTTACTGATTAATTTTTTAGGCACGGCGGGGTTTGTTTTTTTAGGGACCTTTCTTTCGGCGTTAACAATCAATAATAATAGCGAGATTCTGCTTCCTATCGTATTATTTCCACTCATAACACCCTTAGTATTAGCGGTAATTCAGGCTTCTAACTTAATATTAAAAGGGACCTCTTTCCAATTGTGGGGGCACTGGCTGGGGCTGGTATTCGTTTTTGATTTTCTCTATACAGTTGTTCCGGTACTTTTGTTTGATTTTTTGGTGGAGGTGTAGCAAATGGGTAAAAAATTAAGCTGTGCTTTAGGGATTGTTACCTTATTAATGATTAGTGCTGTAAATTATTTAATTTTCATTTGGGTACCGGCAGAAAAAGCGATGGGCATAGTACAGAAAATATTCTATTTTCATGTCGCGGCAGCCTGGGTGGGATTTTTTGCTTTTTTTATTGTATTTACCGCCGGCATTAAATATTTATTTTCCTCTAAAGCAAAATGGGATTGGTTTAGTGCTGCTTCGGCAGAAATCGGCTTTGTTTTTATGACCATTGTTTTAATTACCGGCGCTGTTTGGGGAAGGGCTTTCTGGGGCCACTGGTGGACCTGGGATCCCAGATTAACGACTTCTTTAATCCTCTGGTTTATTTATGCTGCTTATCTGTTATTGAGATCCGGAATTACAGAGCGGGCAAGAAGGGCCAGGTACAGTGCCGTTTTAGGAATTATTGGATTTATTGACGTACCCGTTGTCTGGTTTTCTGTCAGCTGGTGGAGGACTCTCCATCCTAATTTAATGGGGGAGGGGGGGCAGTTGGCCATCTCGACGAAAATGTCTATTACTTTAACTTTTAGTGTAATAGCATTTACAGCATTATACGGTTTACTCTTATCCAGGGTTGTAAAGCTATACCGGCTAGATGACGAAATACAAAGAACTAAAGAGATGATAAGGATGATGTAAGCTGGAGGTGGAAGGGTGTATTACTTTTTTTTCGCTTATTCTATTCTGTGGGTTATTTTAATAATTTACTTATTAACCATTGGAACAAGACAAATGAATTTAGAAAAAGAGGTAGAAGCAATAAAGCTAGCTTTAATAAAAGATTCCAAGTAAAAAATCGACACCAATTTTTATAAGAAGGTTTAGTAATAAGGGGGTGAATTGGTGACTGACCGTGAGTTAAAAAGAACTCAGTTTACCAAAGAATATATAGCAGCTCAAAAAAGAAGAAGAAATAAAATATTAGCCCTGATCTTCACCGGTTCAGTCGTAATTATGACTCTATTTATTTGGAAAAATAGTAGCAGGTATGAGGATCCTGACAGCGGAAATTATTTCTTTAATAATGCTCCGGACTATACAGAGCAACAGATCGCAATGACCAAGGTTGATCTGATATTAGAAGATGGGCTGGCCAAAATTCCGTTGTCCATAGTAAGGCAGCATAAGTTAATCTCTACTGAATACAAGGACCATATCGAAAAGATCTATTATGGAAATTTAAAGGTTTTGCCCCTGACTGCTTATATATCCTCAGCAGGCAGGTTAATTGTAGCGGCAGGTATTTGCGAACCATGCTACGGGACAGAGTTCACATTGGAAAATAAAGAACTTGTTTGTCAGACCTGTTTCACCCGTTGGCGCAATACAGATCTATTTGGTGTAAGTGGAGGATGCGTTAGATACCCTCCGGAAGAATTAAAATATACCATAAAAGGTGAATACATAGTGCTGTCTCAACAGGATTTAAGCCAATGGAAACCACGGATTTTTAGTGATGAAATGGCTAATGTTTAATCTTCACCGAATGTTCATTTTTTGCTTAAAAAAAATACACAATAATTAATTATACTAAACTCGTAAAATTCTTTTTAACATTCATATACCTCTGTTACAAGCAGGGTCAAATATTACCCTGCTTTTTTTTGCATTGTGTAAAAACCGGTATTAGGGGCAACGGCAGGTATAATTGGAGGCAGTCAAGCTAACGAAGCAAGCAAATATCTGGTGAGGTCTGAAAATCTATGAGAAAGGCTTCATGCTTAAAAAAGAGGTAATATAGAAGAAAAAATAAATATTAGGATAGAACAATAAGAAGGGACTCTTTTGCAGCAGTCCCTTCTTATTGTTCTGCCTTTTCCCCATGCCTGAGGAGAAATCGATTTCTACAATCCCAACTGCAGAAATAGTATTCCTGGTTATCATTAATTACAATATATGCTTTACTTTTGTCAATAGCTTTATTGCATTCCAAGTCCTGCACAATAATTCTTTTGAGTGGTGCTGTTTCTGTTTTTTCATCTTCTAAGACCTCTGGAGATTTATCAATAGAATTGGCATTTTTGTTATTTAGAAACAAGGAGATAAGGCTTTTAAAAATGAAAAAAAGAAATAAAGAATGGATTAGATAGCTTACAAAATCCATAGGACTTAATCCTTTCTAATAAAATGATATTTTACCTACCCTGAAGTGTATGTTAAGGAAGTTTAATGTCATACCCGGGACATAATACAGCAGCCTTCTTTACAATGGGCAGTTTCAGGTAACATCCAATGTTTAGTAAACAAGGATTCCCCTCCCTTCAATGCTGAAAAACTTATCTTCAAGAATATAGTAAATTAAAAATGTGCAGAAAATGTGATTAAATATTTATCAGAGTATGAAAATTAAAACTTTTTGTATAAATATAATTTGTTTATTTAAAAGGCTGATTAAAAGAAAAAACAAACAAAATTTAATTCTCAGACATACAATGATACAGGAAAGGAGGAAATTATTAATGTATAGACAAATGAATCATGAGATGCCCATGGATATGATGATGCCTCAACTGCCCATGTATCCAATGGGGTATCCGGGCATGTATAATCCGGCAATGAATATGCTCTACATTTTACAGGATATTCAAAGGATAGTTCATATGAATCATCATGAATTAATGCAAATAAGAAAAATGTTGGAGAATATGGACCATTAATAAATGTGTACTAGATGTCAATAGGAGCAGAAGAGTATCTCTCTGCTCCTATATTTTGTATTAAGAAACAACTTAAAAAACTACTTCATCTACGCCCTTCCACCATTGCGCATCATGAAGAAAAACAAACCACCGGTTAATCGATAAGGAAAGACCCTGCAAAAATTCCATAAATCATTAGCTCCTTTTAGGGTAAGTATATCCGGAAAGTTTGTCTTAAGTTTTAGTAAAGCTTGCATTTTTTGTGAAAATCATATAATTGACTATAAACAAAGAATAAATAAGGCTGCCTAACAAGAGTGCCCAGCTGTAGCCCAAAATCATGGCAATCATTAGAGCTAAAATTGAGCCCAGGACAGATGCCCAGCCATTTATTCCCCACATTAAAGGAATTAACTCCTTGGTGCTCTCCAGCTGTGACAGTCCGGAAGGAAATGGTATTCCTAAAGCAAGCCCCAGGGGAGCTAAGGTAATAATCGTAACAAGCATTTTAACCTCTAACGAAGCCCCTTGCCAGGAAGTAAATATTTTAGGCAGGAAAGAGGAGATGAAAATTGTATATGCCGCTACAAAGCCGGCGGGAATTACCGGGGAAAGTTTTTTAAGCTTAGAGGCTAATAAGCTGCCAATTCCTCCACTTGTCAATAATACTGCAATTATGAGGCTAAAGGTTAAAGTGGGGTGACCGATAAATAGGACAAATTTTTGCAAAACAGGTATCTCGATAAGCATAAATCCTAATCCCAGCAAGCTAAAATAGTAAAAATACCCCTTATTTCCCGGAGCTGTTAGGACAGCACGGTAGGGTAGTAATGCTCTGCCTCCGATGAAAAGAATCGCTGCCAAGACAAACCATATTGTACCGGGTATTTTCTTCCCGGCAGAATTATAAAAGAAGGGCGAATTATCTGTCACAATCCAATTACTCATATCTTCTTGCAGGAGAGAATCGTCCCGGTGTATAAAAGGCAGGTGAATGACTTTATGTCCGCCTAAAGCAGTTAAAGCTTTGAGTTCAGTAGCCTCTTCTTGGGTAAAGGGGCTGTTTTTAACAAGCAGCAGGGGGTAGTATATACCGGAGTGGTGGTTACTGTTCTCATTGTTGGTATTCAGATAAGCAATGGAATTTATCGCCTCTGCTCTTGTTAAGCCCTGTTTCTCTAAAGTACTGATGGCTGTTGCAACGGCTTTCTGCAGGTCATTTTTTCCATGGAGTACAAGGGCCAGCCGGCCGGAGGGCTTTAAATGCCGGAGGTATTCCTGGAAGGCCTCCCGGGTATAGATATAATTTTCAGATAGGGCATAGCCTAGAGTTTCTGAAGCCTGAGTCATTACCATTGATAAATATATAACATTATATTTCCCCTTATCCGTTGATATAAAGCTTCTTCCGTCCTTAATACGGGTTTTTGTCCCTGGCAGATCATAGATGTTGCCGTTAAAGTCGGCATATTTTCGAGCTGCTTCGATAGTACCTTGATTAATTTCAACAGCGGTAATATCTGTAATACCTGCATAACGGGCTAAAAGCAAATCCATCCCCCCGCCGGGACCAATCAGAAGTGCATTGCTATTATTCCCCGGGGCAAAGGCAAGATAACCAATTTCCTGTTCCAGATAATTTAGGCTCTCTGTATCTCCATTAAAGGGCAGCATTTTAGAAACGGCACTTCCGTCAACTAGTACCAGCTTTTCTTTGCGGTCCTCGGTCTCAATTACATCTGTCCGGGCAAAGGAGTTCCATGTCGTGAACACAGATTGAGGGTTTTTTAAGGCACTAAGAGTTTTGGCTTCCCCGGAATATGCTGTGAAATCAGCAATAATATGATCAATCCTTTGACCGGAAATAATGATTACGGCTAGGAAGGTAAATATCCCCAGGGTTTTGAGAAAAATTTTTTCTTTTGCAGTAACAGATAAATAGGCTGTGAAGCTTAGCAGCGCTAGAATTAATACAGAAGTAAGGGGACTAAAATTGTCTAAGAGCTTGACAATTATAATGCTGCCAATCCCTGAGCCTGCCAGGTCTGCAAAGTAAATTAGCAGACTATGGGGAGAAAACTGATAAAAGGCTTCGGCTAGGAACATTCCTCCGAGCATAAATGGCAAAGATCCTAAAAACAGATAGAGCAAAAATGCCAGTGGAAAAAAGGGCACCTTGTAAATGATTAAAGTTATGACAAAGGTGCTTAGGGAAAATAATAAGGAGCTTCTTTCCAGAATATTATCCTTTTTAAACCCATAAATTTTTTTATCTCCGGTCCTGATTTTATAGACCCAGATACCACCCAGGCCTAAAGACAGAATAGCTATTGAAACTGCTAAGAAAACAAAATGGTAAAACATTAGAGCCGAGAACAATCTGGTCAGGGTAATTTCAAACATAAATAAAGATAAAGATATTAAAAATATTGCCGCTAGTATTGATTTCTTCAATTGATGCTCCTCCTTTTAACCTTGAACTAAATAAAATAGTGCCAGCGAGAACATTATGACTGCAAAAACTATCATGACTACCGGAGTAATTTTTTTAATAGATAGAGGTTCTCGATTAATGAGCTGCTGCAACCTTTGCTTTAATAGATAATGTCTCAGGGTTAAGCCGGTCATAAAGAGAATAATACTCAATAAATGGGATATGCTGAAACTGCTGAAAACGGTAGGATTATCCCTAAACAGTTCCACAAAACTTCTAATCAAGGGGAAGAACAATAAATAACTAACTAATAATTGACCGTTATACTTAATATTAGTACGCTTTAGCCATAGGTAGCCAAAAAATAAATAATCTAAAGTAAATTCATACATTTGCGCAGGATGGAGCAGGGTATTGTTAATTTTTATTCCCCAGAAGTAAGGCTGGGACATTGGTACTCCAAAAACATCACAGCCCACTCTGCCTATAGCCTGGCCTAGAATAAGCGCCGGAACAATTGCATCAGCTGTTTGCCAAATTGCAAGACCCTTCTGCCTGGCATAAAGAAAGCCTGTTAAAGTTCCTCCTATTATCCCGCCGTGGATGGATAAACCGCCGGATATAATTGCAAAGATTTCTAAGGGATTGGCTAGGTAGTATAAAGGATTATAAAAAGCAATATAGCCGATTCTGGCCCCGATAATTCCGCCAAGGATTGAATAGAGCACTAGATTTGTTACAGGCTCTTCATCTAAATTTTTCCGGCGTGCTTCCTTTAGTGCTAAAAGATAACTGACTAGTATTCCCACAGCAATCATAACCCCGAAAAAGTGTATGGAAAAAGGTCCCAGTGAAAAAAGTATTTTCATTATTTGCCTCCTATAATTAACTTGTTTAAACCTTAACCTGGCGCAGTGAAAACAAAGCAGCGGTAGCGTGTTTTATTTTACAAGATGACAGATTCTAATAAAATATACTTCACAAATTCTACATAAAGTGTTACCAATTAGGACAAATTTGACTGCAAAGTTCACAATTTGGACAAGATTATTCCGTAGCTTAACTCATTCACAGGTATAAATAACCTGCGAAATCAGGTCCGGTCTTTTCATGGATTAATATGAATATTTACTAGTTATTTGTCCATAAATTTATCAAATTTTGCTTAAGAATTAGACAAATCTAGCCGCTAAGATTGGTTTAAAGCAAAATTAATTTAAGAACTGTAAAAGCAAAGGGGGAGATTATCTTATGAAGAAAAATTGTTGGGAGTATAAAAAATGCGGCAGGGAATATGATGGTGAAAAGTCTGCAGAGTATGGTGTTTGCCCGGCTTCGATAGATATGCGATTTGATGGAATGAATGATGGTAAGAATGCCGGGAGATACTGCTGGAAAGTTGCAGGAACATTTTGTGGGGGGGAGGTTCAAGGGACCTTTGCTCAAAAATTTAAAGACTGCCTAAAATGTAAGTTTTTTAAAGAGGTTGTAAACGATGAAAAATTGTGTATTAAAATATAAAAAATGATTTGTTCATACCTGTTCCCCATAGTCAAAACCAAGGATTTTATCACCAGACGCAGAATTACTGCTACGGACACAATGGGATGATGAACGGTGATGGTGCCGACCTCTAGGCTTTAGCGGAACGACGGGCTGGTAGTAAACAAGGAGTAAGTTCACAATTTTTTCACATTTTATCCTCAAAATCATCATTAATATTTGCTAAATTCGATAAGGAACCACTATAGTGGTTCCTTATTTTTGAGATATTACTACAATTTGTAACATTTACGGAGGGGAAAGAATGACTATCGGCAAAAGATTATTATTCGCATTATTGGTTGCAGCTTTACTATTTCCAGGGGTTGCTGCAGCTGAAGAAGCTATGGAAATAAAGGATTTCTCAGTCGATATTTGGCCGGAGTATGATGATCCCGGAGTTCTTGTTATCTATCGAGGAACCTTTATTAATACAGGCAACTCTGATTTTTCCGGCTATGTTAAATTTAACATACCGGAATTTTCCATTCCTCAAGAGGGTCAAATTAGTATGGCCTGTGAAATAGTAAATGGCGGTAATCATTCCTGTCAGCCCTATAATTTAGAGGATAAGGGGGATTATGTTGAGCTGAGCTGGAAGACTACCGGAGTGATTAAGCCGGGACAGGAGTACCCGGTATTTTTAGAATTTTATTATCTGCCTTATACCGCTGAGCCTCACAAAAGTTTTACCTATGATTTTCTGGCAAACTATGATATTCAAGCTTTAGCAGTTAATATTAAAGAACCGCTAAGAGCAGAGAAATTTAAGATTTCACCCCGGTCCCCGGTTACAAATGTAGATAGTAAAGGATTTACTGTTCATAAATTTAATGATACTGATCTAAAGGCCCAAGAAATACAAAATTATCAGGTTGAATACATAAAAAAAGACAATGAACCTTCTGTTCGGAAAGAGCAGCAGCCAAATCAAACTAAGTCTGCAAAGGGGCAGCTTGAGAAAACAAATGCCTGGAAAAACCCCGGAGTTTACATGATTATTCTAGTGTTTGTGGTTATTTTGGCCGGTTTCTTAGTTTTTGCTCTCTTCAAGAACAATAAGCAAAGAATAACTAATGAATCCCAGAGTACAAATCCGGAATTAAGCCAAGAAAAGAAAAAGCTCAGACAGATGCTGCTTAAGGGTAAAATAACGGAGCAAACCTACCGGGAACTCATAAGGGACCTTGAGGAAGAGTACTTTTAAAGAGGTGAAAGTGTGGAGAAAAAAGCTCGCTTGTTACTTGCGGTTTTAATAATAATCGGTGTAATAGGCTATCTAATCTATTTTGGAATGGAGCAGGGTGTGGGGCAGGTTTTAACAATTGAAGAGGCCTTGCAAAAAAGATATGACGGTAATATTTCCTTTATCCAAATGGAAGGTAGAGTTGATTATTCTTCAGTTGTTTATGAGCCGGATAAATCCCGTATGATCTTTAATTTAAGCAATGACAAGAGCTATATTGCTGTCGTGTTTGATGATGTCAAACCGGATAACTTTGATTCCGGCTATCCGGTTATTGTTGAAGGCAGGTTTTTAGATGATGGCAGATTTTCAGCAGATAAGCTATTAGTTAAGTGTCCCGCAAAGTATGAAGAAGAGATTAAAGCTGGAGGAGAAAGATGATAGCAGATATAGGATATTTAGCAATATTATTAAGCTTGATGCTAAGCATTTATGCCATCGTTACCATAGGGATATATTTAAAAACGCGAAGCACAAGGTTTTTGCAAAGCAGTTATGGTGCAGTCTATGCCATGCTGCTTTTAAGTACCTTAGCAGTTACAAGTTTACTATGGCTGCTTTTTAAGGGTGAGTTTTCCGTTAAATATGTTTATGAATATACCAGCACCGATTTAGGATGGTTTTATCGATTAACAGCACTATGGGCAGGGAATGATGGGTCACTTCTCCTCTGGCTCTGGGTCTTAGTAATATATACGGCTGTCTTAATTAAACAGGATAAAATAAAAGATGCAACTCCCATAACGGTGATAATTCTTCTTCTAAACAGCTTTTTCTTTTTATTCATCATGGCCTTTTTAACCAATCCCTTTGAAAAGCTGGTGATGACTCCCCTGGAAGGCAGAGGTCTTAATCCGATGCTGCAAAGTCCGGGGATGATTATCCACCCGCTAACTACCTATTTAGGGTATGTAGGTTTTGCGGTACCCTTTGCTTTTGCTATGGCGGCTTTAATCCTTAACCACAGTGATGATAGATGGATAAAAGTAACCAGGAGTTGGACAGTAATTGCCTGGCTGTTTCTAACCATCGGCAACTTATATGGGGCTTTATGGGCCTATGAAGAATTAGGCTGGGGTGGTTATTGGGCCTGGGATCCGGTGGAAAATGCTTCCTTTATGCCCTGGTTAACAGGAAGTGCCTTTTTACATTCTGTGATGATCCAAGAACGTAAAAATATGTTGAAAGTCTGGAATATAGTTTTAATTATAGTTACTTATGTCCTTACTTTATTTGGTACATATCTTGTACGAAGCGGAATCTTACAGTCAGTTCATGCTTTTGGCAGTGCAGCCCTGGGTAAATATTTTTTAGCTTTTACTTTAGCTGTGTTGATTGCTTCTTCAGTTCTTATGCTGAGCAGAATGAAGCTATTAAAAGGTGAAAGAGAGTTTGAATCTTTTATCTCCAAAGAAAGCAGTTTTTTACTTAATAACCTTATCCTGCTGGGGATGGCCTTTGCAACCTTCTGGGGTACGGTATTCCCACTTATATCAGAGGCTGTCACAGGAAATAAGATTACCGTTTCAATCCCCTTTTTTAATACCGTGAATGCACCTTTAGGTATTGTTCTGGTCCTTTTAATGGGAATTTGCCCCCTTATTGCGTGGCGCAGGGCAAATTTCAAGAGCATTATTGAAAATTTTACAATTCCCGGTATTTTATCTGTAGTTTTGGGGGTTGTCTTATATGCTGCCGGTATTCGAAAAATTTATATACTATTAGGACTTATCGTAACATTTTTCGCCTTTGCAGCAACTATCTGGGATGTAATCAAAGGGGTTAAAACCCGCAAAAAAATTACCGGTGAGAGTTATAGTGCTTCTTTTATAAGGCTTTTACTGAGAAATAGAAGAAGGTATGGCGGCTATATCATTCATCTGGGAATATTAATGATCGTATTCGGCATCATAGGCTCCCAGGGATTTGAGGTTGTAAAGCAGGCCACTGTTGAAGTTGGCGAAAGCATACAAATAGGCACCTATAACATAAATTATCAGGATTTACAACAAACAAAGGATGGTAAGAATGTAGTTGTTTATGCACAACTACAGGTAAGTAAGAAAAAAATATATTTAGGAGAAATGATGCCTCATAAGGTTTTCTATCCAACCCAAAAACAGCCTGCAACGGAGGTGGCCATTCTTAGTAACTGGAGGGAGGATTTATATATAATACTAGCCGGCTGGGAATTAGACGGAACGGCTACTTTTAAAATACTGATAAATCCCTTGGTTAAATGGATTTGGACCGGAGGATACTATCTTGTTATGGGAACATTATTTGCCTTATGGCCCGGGAGGGGTAGTGAGGTTGGAGGTAAGTATGTTAAATACCAAGTCAACTCTGAAGAGGTTGAAAAAAATGCAATATAAAAAAAGGATTGTTCATGCCGGATTAGTATTATTTTTATTTTTTTCTTTTGCAGCAGTTCCTCTTACTTCAGCGGAAATTTCAGTTATGCAAAAAGAAACCGAAGAAATGCTGGTTTGTCAGGATGACTGCGGGATGCTGGTATCAGCCTGTGACAATCCTACAGCAACCTACATGAGGGGGATAATCACTGAGCAGATCGGCCAAGGCAAGTCCCGGGAAGAGATTCTCCAATACTTTGTTTCTGTCTATGGAGAACAGGTTCTTGCTACCCCAGAACCGCAAGGGTTTAATATGACCGCTTATGTTATTCCTTTTGCAGCTATACTTATGGGAGGTATCGTAATTTATTCAGCTCTAGAAAAATGGGTTTTGCATAACCGCTTATCTAATTTTGACCTCCTGACTGCTGCTAAAGGGGAAAAAGCTGATGAACAGGTTTTTCAAAAAGAGTATGAAGAAAAGCTGGAGCGGGAGCTGAAAAAATATTGGTAAAGATTAAGAAACAGAGTAGCAAATATCTGTGGGTAAGCTCAAGAGCTATACAGAAATGTCCGCGTTACCGTGATATCGATAAGGCTGAGGTTAAGATTGAGACTAAGATTAAGGTCAAGGTTGAGGCTGAAAAGAGAGTGGAATAGCGGACCTATAATACAGAGAACAGAGAACCAAAATAACCGAGAACTGGTATCTGAGAACTAAGAACTATAATCTAGCAACTAGGAGCTGCTACCAGTCACTAATCACCAGTAACTATTTTGGGGGGATAAAAGTGGATAACTTTCTTTTTTCGCTAATCTTTGGAATCATAATGTTGGTCTCTTTGCTATTAATAGTCCTGCCGCTAGTAGCGGCAGGAAAGATAGAGGGAGATTATTGTGGAGGACTTCAAATAAATAGTAAAGACTCGGTATTTACGACAATAAATGAAATAGAATTTGACTATCAAATGGGTAAATTAGCTGAAGATGATTACTTATATCTGAAAGATTATTACAAAAAGATAGCCATTGGTTTTTTGCAAAAAAAGATGAATAAGAGTTAATTAGTGAAGAAATATGTTCAAAACCCTAGAAGAAATAGAGTCGGAATTAATAAATCTGCAACTTGATAAGTAGTTGCAGACTGTTGTTTTTAAAATAAGGGTATAAAGGTCGGTTGCAAATGTGATGAAATAATAAATAATTTATCACAAAACGTTCATAGCTTGTAGGAACTTTATACACACCTCTCTAACACTTTTTATATTTTTAAACCTTATAATACAGTTAACATAACAAAAAGATTAGGGAGGATGCCAAAATGAAGAATGATATGCAAAAAATAGTGAAAGATTTCTTTCTAAACATACCAAAGGATAAATATGGAATAGATTTGTTTGAATTTGAATCTTTAGTAACCTGGGGAAATATCAATAAGTATTTCTTATTAGATGTGCGGGAATTTGATGAGTTTCAGCAAGTAAGAATTCCAGGATCAGTAAATATTCCATGTTCCCGGTTAGCACAGAAAATTAATGATATTCCTGTTAATCAGCAAGTCATAATTATTAGCGAGAAAGGTATAGTGGCTGCACAAATTTCCTCTCTGTTAAATTCCTGTGGATTTAAAACCTGGACTTTACGGGAAGGAATCGAAGGCTATCTAGATATTGGCGGGGATATTGAAGGGAAAAGCTTAACCCTTGTTTATCAGCAGCGAGGTAGGTAATTTAATAATAAATCCTGATAAAAGGGGAGAACCCTATGGAAATAGATGTTACCGAGGAGATTAAATCTAAATATAATGAAAAAGCCGAGTCATATGATAAGATGCTGGCGCCCATGGAAAAAATGATGATGGGTAAGTGGAGAAAGATACTTTTCGCAAAAGCCGAAGGATTAATTCTTGAAGCAGGGGCTGGGACGGGTGCCAACATTCCCTATTATCCCGAAAAAGCAGTAAAGGTAATAGGTATTGATTTTAGCCCCAAAATGTTAGAAAAAGCCAAGGAAAAACTATCTTTAGCCAAAGTATCTGTGGAGCTTATGGAAGGGGACGTCCAACATTTACCTTTTAAGGACAGTTATTTTGATACAGTTGTTGCAGCCTGTGTATTCTGCTCTGTCCCAGACCCTGTACAGGGATTTAAAGAACTAAGGCGGGTCATAAAGCCTGAGGGTGAACTTTATATGCTGGAGCATGTACGAAGTGAAGGGAAGTTCTTAGGTCTGCTGATGGATAAGTTAAATCCCTTATCTTTAAAATACGGCGGAGTTAATATCAATAGAAGGACTGAAAATAATATAAGGTTAGCAGGCCTGAAAGTTACTTCAGTAGAACTACTGTTTAAAGATATCGTCAAATTAATAACGGTTTCCCCCAATAAATAATATCTTTCCCTCCAAGCAGTCGATATGCTAATGACTGTGGAGGGGTATCTAAATAACCAATTTCACTACCTTGGTTATTACTGGATACTAATATTAAAATAAAGGCTGCATTCCGCGAAGGAATAGCAGTCTTTATTTCTTCATGTTTTATTCACAAATTAGACAAATATATATCATAGCTGCTCCAAATTTTTAGATTATTCTATATTAAAAGTTAAAGGGGCTAGTATGATGACCGGCTTAAAAAGCAGCATTAACAAGCGTAAAGGAGAGGTAGTATGAAAAAAAGTTTACTTGTAATTGGCGGGATACTTTTAGTAGTATTGTTAACGATAAGTCCCTTGATCGGAGTATACAACAATTTAATAACGGCTGAAGAAAACGTTGGCGGTCAATGGGCCCAGGTCGAGAACCAGCTCCAGCGCAGACTGGATTTAATTCCTAATTTAGTGGAAACTGTAAAAGGTTACGCAGCCCACGAAAAGGAAACCTTCACTTTAGTGACCGAAGCAAGATCTAAAGCAGCCGGTGCCGTCGGCGTAAAAGAGAAAGCCGAAACAAATAGTGAGCTTACTTCGGCCTTAAGCAGGCTTATGGTGGTAGTAGAACGTTATCCGGAACTGAAGGCCAATGAAAACTTTATTAGACTTCAAGATGAACTGGCAGGAACAGAAAACAGAATTGCCATTGCCAGGAAGGATTATAATGATGCAGTACAAAGCTTTAATACCTTAATAAAACGTTTCCCAAATAATGTTATAGCGGGAATGCTGAATTTTATGGAGAAAGCATATTTTGAAGCAGAAACAAGTGCCCTTAAAGCCCCTGAGGTAAGCTTTTAAGAGGGGGGAATAGATGAAACTCGCAAAAAGGATTTCGCTGTTAAGCTTATTACTGTTGTTTATACTAAATACAACGCTCTGGGCTGCACCAGAGCTTCCTGATTATTGGGGCGATATATATGTTCAGGATTTTGCTGAGATGATTTCGTCCCCCATGGAACAAAGCATATTAAAAGCTGCTAGAGAAATAGAAGACAGAACAGGAGCTCAAATATCGATTGTTACCTTAGAAAGTCTAGAGGGGAGGGATATTGAAACTTACAGTAATGAGCTCTTTAGAAAATGGGGTATCGGGGATAAGGACAAAGAAAATGGAATACTTTTTTTAGCCGCTGAGAATGAAAAAGAATTTCGGATTGAGGTGGGTTATGGACTTGAAGGCAGGATAAATGATGCCAAAGCAGGGGATATCTTAAGAAATATTATCCCCTATTTTCAAAAAGGTGATCTTGACAGTGGTTTTGCTTTAGCTTTTAACAGCTTGGCCCAGGAAATCAGTCAAGAGTACCCTGATGCTAACCAAGAGAAAACACAAAACGGGAAAGCTGCTAAGATTCCCTGGTGGGCACAATTATTAGGCATTGCTTTACTTATTTATCTGGCAATTTTTCATCCGGATATTTTAATGCTGCTCATCTATACTTTATCCAGAGGAAATATGGGCGGTTCCGGTGGTTCACGAAGAGGAGGAGGAGGTTCATCCGGTGGTGGAGGTGCCTCAGGGGGCTGGTGAGGTGAGCATAAATAGTAATTAAGGATAATCCTTTAGAAGGGTTATCCTTAATTACTATTTATAAAAAGAGCAACATACAGAGTAGGATGTTCTTTATTTATTAAATTGGTTAAGTTCCAATTCGATTTGGTAGTGATTAATAGTTGATCTTTGAATTTTATCTTCTAATAAAGCAGTATGTATTTTCTGTTCAATTTTATCCAGCTCTTTAAGCTGCTGTTTTAAATCCTCCAGCCTGGATTGCAAGCGGATTATTTGGTGGTTAATTTGAAAATCATCAAATTCATGGGAATAGTCCTGAGGATTTTGCTTTTTTAGTTTTTTAAGATGTTCCGTAGTTTCAGATATTAATTTGTTTGTTTCGTTATGCTGATAATTAACCTTACTTAATAATGAATAATAATCAGATTTAGTATCATTAACGGTGTCGCCGAGGATAAGACTGGAAAACATTTCTTTTAAAGTAGTCATACTGATCCCCTTTTCTTAAATATTAAGCTAAACATTGGAAACACGATCCTTGTATTTCCGGAGGGTATTATTGATGAATATTTTTTTTTGGAGCCAAAACCGTGCTTCTTGCTCATTATCTTCTCGTAAAGCAGCCCGGATTTGTTCGGTACATTCCTGATCGTCTCCTTCTAAGTCATTTATTAAGTCTTGGAGGACATCTTCAATGGAATTTTTTACATATGGATTCTTTAAATCCCCGGATGCATGCTGCCGGATAGTTTTTTTAGCTACCTGTGACGTAGAGAATATGTTTTTAAATGTTAACAAAAGGCTTCTAATAAATTTCATAACATATTTCCCCTCACTTTCTGCTAAATGATATAAAAAATAAGTGACGGTTTTTTAATAAAAGTTTGAGGAAACTGTGTATTTTTTTAAAACAGGTAATTTACCAATACAATAGCAATTCACAAATTTCACACAAAGTGTTGTCAATTAGGACAAGTTTATTTTATAAGTTCACAATTTGCACAAAATTAATCCATAACTTAATCAAACTGGGTGTATATAATTCAAACGAGCAAAATGTTACAAATAGGGGGTAATTGTTTTAATGGATATAGCTTTAGCAGTTACTGTACTTGGTTTTATAGGTGCTTTTATTGCCGGAATGGCCGGTATAGGCGGGGCAATAATTATGGTTCCTTTACTGTATTTTGTTCCTCCTCTTTTAGGTTTTGAACAATTAAGTATGCAAACTGTGGCAGGTTTGACAATTGTCCAGGTTTTAATAGCTACGGGAACAGCCGCCCTTGTTCATAAAGCCAATAATTATCTAAATAAAGAGCTTGTTAAATGGATGGCCGCTACGATAATAATAGCCTCATTTGGGGGCGGTCTGGCCTCAAAATACGTCACTGAGTTGATGATGCAGCAAATATTTGCAATTCTTGCCCTTATTGCAGCAGTGATGATGTTTATTCCCAAGAAGGAAAAAAACGAAAGGAATCATGTTAATTTTAATAAGGGATTAGCCGTAGTGTGTACTTTCATTGTCGGGGCGCTGGCGGGGATGATTGGTGCGGGCGGTGCTTTCCTCCTTGTCCCCATAATGCTTTATGTGCTCAATATTCCCTTAAGAATCACCGTAGGAAGCTCTTTAGCCATTGTATTCTTTTCGGCCTTAGCAGGTTTTCTGGGTAAGGTTTATACCAACCAGATTGTCTGGAGTCTGGCCGTCGCAATTATTTTAGGTGCTATGCCCGGTGCTTACTTAGGGGGCAAAATAAGCAAATATATACCGATTAAAGCCTTGAAAGGTATTTTAGCAATTCTTATAACAGGAACTGCAATCAAAATGTGGATGAATATCCTATAATTAAACGGAGGATGAGCGGGATGAATAAAAAGTTGATGATTTTGTTGGTCATTATAGGTTTTGTTTTAGTATTAGCAGGGTGTAATAAAGGAAATGACAATAAAGAGGCTCCAGCTTTACAAAAAAGTGAACAGACGGAAAATAAGCAAGAAACAAGTGAAAACTCCGACAAACCGCTTAATCCCAGAGACCTGGAACGCTATAATAGTGAGGGTGCGGTCCAGATGGGGGTTATTTTTGCCAACCCCTTAGGACAGGAAAAAAAGGGTTATTTAACCTTTGTAGTGCAAATGGATAATCATTCCTATAACCTTAATGAGTATGATTTGAGCAAATATGCCCGTTTGGTCGATGACAAAGGAAACAGTCCCCAGGGTAAGGCCGAATGGGAAGTATACAGCGGTGGAGGACATCATGTTATAAATCACCTGTTATTTCCTGATAATGGTTTTATAACCGCCGATACAAAGTATGTAAAGCTGGTAATCAAAGATTTCATTGATCTGCCGCTACGGGAATTTGTCTGGGAAAAAGAATTTTTAGGTATAAAGGAGTAGGCCGAAGATGTCAATATATGTGCTTACATTTTTAGCGGGAATTATCTCTTTTATTTCTCCTTGTATCATATCAATGTTAGCCGTTTATTTTTCCATGATTACGGGTTTGTCATTGAAGGAACTGCGCAACTTACCTTCAGATAAAAAGCTTAGGAAATATATTATCGGCAATACTTTAATGTTCGTCTTAGCCTTTACCGTTGTCTTTACCTTAGCCGGTGGAGCTGCAGGGCTGATAGCAGGATTTTTAACAACCTATGGCCGGTACTTTGAGTTTTTAGGCGGCTCCTTAGTAATACTTTTAGGGCTTAATATGCTTGGAATAATAAAGCTTAATTTTGTCAATAGCTGCAACATGTCCGAGAAAAAAAGTAAATTTGGGTCCGGCTATCTTTCTTCCTTTGTGGTAGGTTTAATATTTGCAGTTGCTTGTTCCCACTGTATCGGTCCGGTTTTGTATTCCATCTTAATTATGGCCGGGTCTTTAGGCTCGGTTTCCAATGGTATGCTGGTCATGTTCCTCTTCTCCAGCGGTTTAGCCATACCTTATTTAATTGCCGGATTATATATGGACAAGATTATTAAAATTATTCATAAAACCCATAAGGTTTCGACAACCCTTAATATTGTCACGGGAGCCATTATTATTACTTTGGGTATCTTGATTCTGACGGGGAACTTCTATTTAGTAACCGGTTTTACAGCAAAACTGATTCCCTTTAAGTTACCCCTCGGTATGTAAAAACAAAATTCATAAAAAGTTCACAAATTATCCATAACTATAACAAGAATATATTCTAGTATTAATTTTAAATAAAGTCAAAAGAGGTGTTAGATATGATGCATTGGGGGTATGGAATGGGTTTCGGAATGCTTCTTTGGTGGGCTGTGATTATTGGCGGAATAGTATTGGCTGTCTACGGCTTAATCAGTCTCTTTAAAGGTCAGCCTGTAAAAAAAGGGTTAGCCAATGATAACCAATCTCTTCATATTTTAAAGGAACGTTTTGCTAAAGGTGAAATAAATGAAGAAGAATATAAACAAAAGAAGCAGATTCTGTTAAAATAGGATTATTGACATAAAATCGCCTTGCTCAAGGCGATTTTTTAGGAGGTGCGAATAAATGAGTATACCCAAAGTTTTAGTAGTTGATGATGAAGAGGGCATCAGGGATTTAGTGGCTATGTATCTTGAAAAGGAAGGTTTAGAGCTTGATTTTGCTGCTGATGGGCAGGCAGCTCTTCTGCAAATAGAAAAAAAAGATTACGATCTATATATTGTAGATGTTATGATGCCCGGGCTGGATGGCTTTGGTTTGGTTAAAGAAATCAGAAGGTTTACCGATAAACCTGTGATCATGCTTACTGCCAAAGGTGAGGAATATGAAAGAGTCCTGGGTTTTGAGCTGGGTTGTGATGACTATGTAGTGAAACCCTTCAGTCCCCGGGAGTTAGTTCATCGGGTAAAGGTACTTTTAAAAAGAACCCTCAATGTGGACAGTAATGACCAGGGAGTTCTCAAATATTCCCGCTTAACAATTGATAAATTATCCCGTCAGGCCAAGATTGATGGTAATGAAGTCGTTTTGACACCCAAGGAATTTGAACTGCTGCATTATTTGGCGAAAAGTCCCGGACGGGTTTATACCCGGGAACAAATACTTGAAAATGTCTGGGGGTATGACTATTTTGGAGACCTTAGGACGGTTGATACCCATGTAAAGAAATTAAGGGAAAAATTAGGGAGAGACAGTGGTCCGGATTACATTAATACGGTCTGGGGCGTAGGCTATAAATTTGAGGTTGGTAATGTTCAGAAATAGCATTATAGGTAAGCTCTGGATATCAATCGTTGTCTTGATTGTAATTGTCTTGCTATCCCTGAGTTTAGGTCTCTCAAGTTTGCTGGAAGAGTTTTATTTTTCCAGAATAGCTGATGAATTAGTAATTGAAGGGAAACAAATAATTGAAGTCATTAATTCTGAGAATGACCGTCAGGAGCTTATTGAAAAGCTGGATATCTTAAGTGATTTTACAAACGCTTATATTGTTATTGTTGACCGCGGGGGCTTAGTGGAGGTTTGTAATACCATGATGGGGCTTCCGGCGGGATCTGTATTTGACCCGGGAGATTTAGAGAAGGTCTTTTCCGGTCAGGTAGTAACCAAAAGAGGTTATCATCATCATTTTGAAGCCCCTATGCTTTCAACGGCGATTCCTATCTTTGCCGGACAAGAGGTTGAGCGAGCAATCATGCTTTTTAAGCCGGTAGCTCCCATTTCCGAAACAATAGGCTCCATGAGAAGGTTAACGATTTATGCAGCAATAGGTGCTATTTTATTAGCCAGTATCATAAGCTTCTTCTTATCAAGGACTCTTTCCAGGCCTTTAGTACAAATGAATAAGGTAGCTACCGAAATGGCTAAAGGTAATTTTGAACATAAAGTTGAGGCCCGCAGTGATGATGAGGTAGGGCTTTTAGGCGCCAGTTTAAACTATATGTCCAATCAGCTCAAAAAAAATATTTCGGAACTATCCCATGAAAAAGAGAAACTGGAAAATATCATAGCCAGTATGTCGGACGGAGTAATAACTCTGGACCCGCAGGGAAATATTATTTTGATTAACCAGCCGGCAGAGAAATTACTGGCTAAGTGCATGGCGCAAATTGATTCTCTGCATAAGGTTTTGGATTGCTTAACAATGTCTGATTTTAAACTGCTGTTCGAGGAAGTAAATACAGCAATGAAAATGCAGAAAAAAGATATCGAATTAGCAGATAAGATTATCGCTACGCGCATGACCCCTTTGTTCGATAACGACAGAAATGAAATTATCGGCGTGGTGGGGATTTTGCAGGATGTCACAAAGGAAAGAGAATTGGAGCAGATGAGGCGCGATTTTATCGCCAATGTATCCCATGAACTCCGCACACCTTTAAGTTTGATGCAAGGTTATACGGAAGCGCTTTTAGATGGTATGGCGGACGATTTCAAAAAACGGAAAAAGATCATGACAATTATTCACCAGGAAACATTAAGATTAAAACGGATGGTCGATGAATTGCTGGATTTATCAAGGCTGCAGACAGGGCATTTTAAATTAAATAAACAGAATGTAAATGTAGCGGAGATGCTCAAGACAATAGAAGAAAAATATAAGCCGGTAGTTTTGCCGGCAGGCTTAGATTTTAAAATTAAGCCGTCAGCAGATTTACCCTTGATAAAAGCAGACCCCGACCGGATGCAGCAGGTTTTAATCAATCTTGTGGAAAATGCTTTAAAACATACGGAAAAAGGAGAAATTTCAATTGCGGCCTTTAAAGAAAAAGAGCAAATATGCATAGAGGTAACAGATACCGGGGCAGGGATTGCTAAAGAAGATTTGGACTTAATCTGGGAAAGGTTTTATAAGGTGGATAAATCCCGCAACAGAACTAAAGGCGGAACCGGCTTAGGGTTAGCTATTGTTAAAAATATCGTGAAAGCCCATGATGGTGAGGTATGGGTAAGATCTCAAGAAAATAAAGGCAGCACATTCGGCTTTTGTATTCCGGTCAGGATGTGAAATCACTGGGAAAGAAGCAGTCAGGAAGAAGATAATCCTGACTGCTTCTTTTTACTAGGGCCGTATCAGGGCGGCTTTGTTTTTGCTAGCGAAGGGATATTTAACATAATCTTAACAATCATAAATATTGACCGGGAAAAATAATTAAGATAATGTATAGATACATTTAAATATATCTATGCGAGGAAGATGATATGGAAAAAGAAATAGTTGTTTTTAAAGCTTTGTCCGATCGACACAGAATACTGATCATCGATATGCTTTCCTGCGGAGAACTGTGTGCCTGTGAAATAACGGAGAAGCTTGGTCTTACCCAGCCTACCGTATCCCATCATATGAGTATACTGCACAGGGCGGGTTTAATAAATTCCCGGAAAGAAGGTAAGTGGGTCAGGTATTCACTTAATACTGATTCTTTTAAGAATCTGCTGTCTTTCATTGAGCGCATTTCTTCAGATAAGGAAAATTGTATTTGTAAGAAGCTGTAGCTGTTTAAAAAGGGAAGATACACCCGTTGGTATTTTTCCGGGGAATATATTATTTAAAAATAAGGGATTGACAATGAATCACACTAAATTCTGGTGCAATACTATAAAATGAATTTTTGAGGAGGTAGTAATGAAGAAAAAAGTAGCTTTTATCTGTGTTCATAACTCCTGCCGTTCCCAAATGGCCGAAGCCTGGGCCAGACATTTAGGAGGGGATGTATTGGAGGTTTACTCCGCCGGTACGGAAAAATATCCTGAGGTTAAACCGGGGGCTGTCCAGGTTATGGAAGAGTCAGGGATAAGTATGAGGGGGCATTATCCCAAGCTGTTAAAGGACATACCTTGCCGGTTAGATATTGTTATTACCATGGGGTGTAATGTTCATTGCCCTGATGTCCCTGCAAAACACCGTGAAGACTGGGGGCTGCCAGACCCGTCGGGAGGTCCTGTTGCAGGATATAGAGTTACGCGAGATTTAATAAAGGAAAAAACGCTGGAGCTTATAAAAAGGGTTAAAAACAACCAATTATAAAATAAAGAAAACGAGCAGAATGATAAGTCCTGCCCGCTTTCTTTTAAGGTTAAATTAAAAGTAATCTTTAATACTTGATAAAAACCGTACCTTTAGCTCCGCAGATACTGCATTTCTCCGGGACAAACTTTTCAATATTGCCGCAGACAGGACAGAGATAATAATCGACAGCTTCTTTTTTAGCAAGATTATCCAAAGCTTCCTGGTATAGTTTCGCATGAACTTTTTCTGATTCATTGGCAAAATGGAAGCTGCGCTGGGCATCGCTGCGATTTTCTTTTTTGGCTTCTTCCAGCATGGGAGGATACATGTTTTCAAATTCATGGGTTTCGCCGTTAATACCTTCTTGTAAATTCTCTTTGGTTGATTTAATGCCGCTTAAAGCTTTTAAGTGATTATGGGCATGAATCGTTTCTGCTTCCGCAGCAGCTCTGAATAATCTGGCAACAGTTGCATAGCCTTCTTCCTCAGCTTTCTTGGCAAAGGCTAAATATTTGCGGTTGGCTTGGGACTCCCCGGCAAAGGCTTCTTGTAAATTTTTGTCTGTATTCATTATTTCAACCTCCAAAAAAATATTATTTTTGATATCACTATATGTATGTGACATGCATTTTATATATACACCAAGTTTCCCCGTTTTAAACAGCTCGGGAATAGTTTTTACCATTAATTCAAAAAAATATTAAAAATTAAGCTGTTGTTTAGCCTGGCGGGATAACAGGAAGACATCCCCGGTATTTAAAACCGGCTGAATAGCCGGTTTGTTCATTCTAAATCCATTTTTTTCACGCGAACCAGGTCCAGAGCCTTTAGTTCCTTTTCTAATTGGCTGATGTCTTCTTTATTCCCGCAGAGCTGGAGCAAGATTAATCCTTCCTCCCGGCAGGCTTCAACCTCATGGACCCCCAGTCTGACCCGGATAATACACCCGAATCTGGTCAAAATCTCCTGTACTCTAGGTGCTGCCTCGCTTCGTTTGTTAATTAATACCGCCATGATCGTATCACAATTCACGATATCACCCCTTAAATAAGATATAATACTAAAATACCCATTAGGAGACTGATTAAAACCGAAATGCCTTCGGCCTGGTGGAAATATGGAAAAATTTATTGTTAAATTTTATATTATTTTTTGCTTCATAGAACAACCTTTTATATAATAGTATATAAATAATTTAATGATAAAATAAATGAAAAATTGTTTAGGTTTAGCCGGAAACGGATATTTATATGTTATGATAAAAAATGGATTAACAATACTTGCGAGTAGGGAGTTTTTTTATGATAAAATTTCAATCAATCCAACTTAGTGATAAAGATGTCTTTGACCGTTATTTCCGGGACGCAAGGTATGAAGGCTCCGAAAGTACGTTTACTAATTTATTCATGTGGAAAGAATGTTATCAAATTGAATGGGCTATTGTTGATGATTTTCTTTGTGTAAAACCAAAAATAGATAACGTAAATTTCCTGCTGCCTCCATATCCTCTGAAAGATGCAGATCCGACCAAACCGCTGGATAAGCTGATTGCATATTTCACAGAGAACAACTTGCCTTTTCTTATGAAGGCTGTTTCTCCCGGGGTTAAAGAAGTCTTAGCTGAAAAATGTCCGGGGAAATTTGAGTTTTTCGAAGAAAGAGGAGTCTATGACTATGTCTATTTAACAGAAGACTTAATTGAATTAAAAGGCCGGAAATATCATCGCAAAAGGAATCACTTGAAGAATTTCAAAAAACAATATCCCCATTATCAATACGCGATATTAACCAAGGAACTGATCAAGCCATGTCTGATCAATTTGTACGAATGGTGCCGGAAAAAAGGCTGTGAGGATGATAAAAGCCTTTTGTGTGAAAGGGATGCGATTACCGCGGCCTTTGAGTGTTTTGGCCGGCTGGATTATATAGGCGGTGTTATTTTAATTGACGGCAACGTGGAAGCCTTTACCTTTGGAGAAGCCCTGAATAATGATACGGTCTTAATTCATGTGGAAAAAGCAAATCCTGATATTAATGGAATTTTTCAGGCCATTAATCAGGAATACCTGGCTAACCATTGGTCCCAGATGAAGTATGTAAATCGGGAAGAGGATCTGGATATCGAAGGATTACGAAAAGCAAAATTATCCTATTATCCTGTTGATTTAATAACCAAATACAAGGCAGTGTTAAAGGACTGAGGTGAAATTATGGAGATCCGCATCACCACAGAGCAGGATTTACCGGAAGTCAAGGAGTTGTGGGCGTATTGCTTTGAAAACTATGAGCCTTTTTTCAGCTGGTATTTCCGGGAATATTATCAGGCCGGGAATACCCTGGCGGCTTTTGCCGCAGACAGAATGTTATCTAACCTGCAGCTTATACCCTATGAAATTAAGCTTAGGGGACAGGTGCTGCCCACCTCCTATATTGTAGGGGTAGCCAGCTTCCCCGAAGCCCGGAGAGGCGGAATCGTAGGTAAGCTGTTGGAGGCGGCACTGGTGGAGATGCGCCTAAGAGGGCAGGGGATATGTTTATTAATGCCTTTTAAAGCAGGTTTTTATTATCCTTACCAGTTTGAATTCTGTTATCATCATTATAAATATAATATTTCTTTAGACCAATTGGGCCCTGTTTCCGAAAGCTATGGGGAATTTGTGCCTGTCCGGGGACTGGAAAGGGTGGCAGAATTAGCTAAGGTATATCAGGAGTTTGTCGGAGACAAGCATGGTTATATGGTGCGGGACTCTACCAAGTGGCGCTTAATGCTGGAAGAGCATGCAGGGGAAAAGGGGTATACCTATCTTCTTCGAAACCGGGATATCCCGGAAGGCTATCTTATGTACTATCTTAAAGATGACAAATTAGTTGTGCGGGAAATGGCCTACAGTAATTTTCGGGCGCAGAAGTCGTTGCTGCAGTTTATTTATAATCACCGGTCCCAGGCAGCCGACCTGGAGTGGCATGCACCTATAGACGATGCTATCCATTTCTTGCTGCCGGATCCCAAGGAAGGAATCACGCTGTATCCCTTTTTAATGGCCCGTATTGTTGATGTGCAGAATATCTTAGCTAAAATATCATTTCCCCGGCAGGTGCGGGGGGAACTGGTAATTAGCTTTCAAGATAAACTGGCAGCCTGGAATAATCAAACCTTCTCCATTAAAATAGTTAACGGGCAGGCAGAAGTATCCCCTGTTGACGGGACTGCAGATATTTCCGTGGATATCGGTGCCTTTACCCAGGTACTGCTGGGAAGGCTCACGGCCCGGGAGATATATAAACAGGGCAGGTTAACAGCGGCTGAGACAAAGAAGCTGGACATACTGGATGAGATGTTTCCCCGGTGTTTGAATTATATCAATGAATACTATTAAGGCTGGGCAGGAAGCGTGGGGACGGTTCTTTTGCTTCCGCAGGCGGCAGCAAAAACAAAGGGGACTTTTCCGCAATCCTAATTTACCCAGGGGCAGGAGACTCTCAGCTGTCTTGGGTAATTGAGCCGGGAAATCTACTGGGCAGCGTATAGACTAAGAACTGCTAACAGTCCCTGAGAGCCTATTGGTAGACTGTGTCAGAGAACCGTCCCCTGACACTCTCCCCTGACACTCCCCGGTGTTTGAATTATATCAATGAATACTATTAAGGCTGAACAGAAGCGGAGGGACGGTTCTTTTGCTTCCGCAGGCGGCAGCAAAAACAAAGGGGACTTTTCCGCAATCCTAATTTACCCAGGGGCAGGAGACTCTCAGCTGTCTTGGGTAATTGAGCCGGGAAATCTACTGGGCAGCGTATAGACTAAGAACTGCTGACAGCCCCTGAGAGCTTATTGATAGACTGTGTCAGAGAACCGTCCCCTGACATTTTCCCTGATATTTTTGTCCCTTGACACTTTCAAATCACCCATTCATAGGTTATATAAGTATAAGTAGAGTTTTTGCTAAACAGAGAGGGGATGATTTTGAATTGAGCTTTAGTATTTCATTCTACTGGCCGGGAATAGTTTTCTTTATTATTATATTCTGTTTACTTTTTTCTGCCATTTTATTTTATTATCGTTCTAGGTGGCCCTATTCCATATCTTTTTGGATTGCTGCTATTTTTGGTGCGGCTATAGTTTCATATGTGATCTCTCTGCTAGTATAGATCGCAACCTAATAATGAGCATTTTTGGAAGCTCAAGAAAGGTTCGAGATCAGTGAAAAACTGATCTTTTCGTCCCTATTTCGCGGGGAAGCGGAGGGACGGTTCTTTTGCTTCCGCAGGCGGCAGCAAAAACAAAAGGGACTTTTCCGCAATCCTAATTTACCCAGGGGCAGGAGACTCTCAGCTGTCTTGGGTAAATTGAGCCGGGAAATCAAATCTGCCGGTGCGTAAAGTCTCTAGACTAAGAACTGCTAACAGTCCCTGAGAGCCTATTGGTAGACTGTGTCAGAGAACCGTCCCCTGACACCCTGACACCTTGACAATTCGCTTAAACGGCCATGGTGATGTGATAAAGCTGACTGATGACAGTGGTAGTATAGTTGCCGAGTATGAGTACGATGTCTGGGGCAATATTCTAGCCCAAAGCGGAAGTATGGCCGCAAGCAACCCATTCCGCTATGCAGGGTATATGTATGATGAGGAAACAGGGCTGTATTATCTGCTGGCCGGTACTATGATGCAGAAACTTATCTTGGCTTATTTGAAGCGGAGGAGAAATAAGGCAGTTTGTTTCAGTGAAACAAGGCTGAAAATAAAGTTACCATGATAAATTAATGCCCGCAGCGAAGAAGCAAGGGAACCGTCCCCTTGCTTCTTTCCCTTGCTTCTTTATTGCTGCCTAATAGATAAAGTTATATTGATAAAATTATTATTTCGGTTAATTTACCATCCTTCTCTGAATATGATAGATATTACCACAAAGTTTTAAATCCGTTGGTAAAGGAGGCAGTTGAAGTGATGGAGTTTTCGGAGCTTATTCGGAAGGCTCGGGAAGACCGGAAGCAGAATAATTTTAGCGGAACTTTACTAGAATATCTGGAAGTTTTAGAAGAGGATCCATCTCTTTATAAGTTAGCTCATCAGCGAATGTATGAAATCATTACGGATAAAGGTTTCCAAAGTATTAATACTAACGAAGACCCCAGATTAAGGAGAATTTACGGTAATGATGTCATTAGGAAATATAATTTTTTTAAAGGTGATTTTTTCGGCATCGACAAGACTTTAATGAAAATCGTGCAGTTTTTTAAAGCGGCGGCTATGGACGGCGAAGAATCCCGGCAGGTTTTATATCTGGTAGGTCCTGTAGGGGCAGGTAAATCTTCGATAATGGAGGCCCTAAAAAATGCTTTGGAGCAAAGTGTGCCGATTTATGCGATCAAGGGCTGCCCTATGCGGGAAGAACCCCTGCACTTGATTCCCAAACATTTGCGGCCCGGCTTTGCGGAGATGTTTAAGATTCGGATAGAAGGGGACCTTTGCCCTGTCTGCCGTTTCCGGCTGAAGAACGAATATAATTATGAGTTCGAGAAATTTCCGGTGGAGATGGTTGATTTCAGCATCCGTTCCCGTAAGGGCATCGGGGTTGTGCCTCCTGTTGATCCCAATAATCAGGATACCTCTGTCTTAATCGGGTCTGTTGATATCTCCAAGTTAGATTTATATCCTGAGGATGATCCCCGGGTGATGTCTTTAAATGGTGCCTTCAATGTTGGTAACCGGGGTATTGTAGAGTTTATAGAAGTCTTTAAAAATGAAGTTGAATATTTGCATACCATGATAACTGCTACCCAGGAAAAAAGCATCCCTTCACCGGGCAAAGGTGCAATGATCTATTTTGACGGTATCATACTGGCCCATTCTAATGAAGCGGAATGGAATAAATTTAAATCCGATCATACAAATGAGGCTATCCTGGACAGAATTGTGAAAATAGAAGTTCCTTATTGCCTGGAGCTGGATGAAGAAGTAAAAATCTATCATAAAATCTTGAAAAAAAGTAAATTCACCACCCATATTGCCCCCCATACCATTGAGGCGGCTTCAATGTTTGCCATTCTCTCCAGATTAGCGCCTTCGAATAAAGTTGACCCTCTGACAAAGCTGAAAATATATAACGGAGAAGAAATCATTGAAAAAGGAAGCACGAAGAAAGTAGATATTTTGGAGTTAAAAGATGAAGCCGCCCGGGAAGGGATGAAAGGGATATCCACAAGATTTATCATGAAAGCCCTGGATACGGCTATGTCCGAAGCCGAACACAATTGTATTAATCCTATCGCGGTTTTGGAGACGCTGGTTAAATCGGTTAAGGATTTAACCCTCAGTGATGATGACAAGAAGAGATATCTGGGATTTTTGCAGGATACGATTAAAAAAGAGTACCATAAAATTTTGGAGAAAGAAGTGACCAAGGCTTTTATCCATGGTTATCAGGAGCAGGCGGAAGATCTATTTAATAATTACCTGGATCATGCCGAGGCTTTTGTGAATAAAACAAAAATAAGGGATGAGAATACCGGGGAAGAGCTGGAACCGGATGAAAAATTTCTGCGGTCCATCGAAGAACAAATCGGTATTACGGAAACTTCTGCCCGCGGTTTCCGGCACGATGTAACCTCCTATATGTTTTATCTGATGAGAAACGGGAGCAAAATAGAATATTCTGCTTATGGTCCTTTGCGGGAAGCTATCGAAAAGAAATTGGCCGCTTCCGTTAAAGAGCTGAGCCGGGTTATTACCCGGACCAAGGTTAGGGATAAGGAGCAAAATGAAAAATATGACGCGATGGTAGAGGTTATGAAGCAAAATGGGTACTGTGATCACTGCTGTAATGTCATACTTAAATATGCTGCCAATAACTTATGGAGGGATTAGCAGGGCAAAAGCCCCCGGGGAGGTGAAGTAAGTGACGATATTCAGGGAATTCGACAGCAGCGGGCGGGACCGGGCGGCCGAAGACCGCCGCAGGCACCGGGAATTGGTCGAAGAGGCGATTAAAAAAAATATCACCGATATTATTGCTGAGGAAAGTATCATTGGACAGAGTAAGGATAAAAAAATAAAGGTGCCGATTAAAGGGATTAAAGAATATCAGTTCATTTTCGGTAAAAATAAACCGGGCTTCGGGTCAGGTGACGGGAGTGAGCAAAGAGGGGATAAGATCGGCCAGGGGCAAACGGCCCAGGGGCAGCAGCAAGGTCAGGCCGGAAATAATGAAGGGGAGGATATTTATGAAACTGAGGTAACCATCGAAGATTTAATAAATTATTTGTTCGATGATTTAAATCTGCCCTTTATTGAAAGAAAAAAATTTAATGAAATGGAAGCAGAAAGAAACTTTAAAAGGCTGGGCTATCAGCAAAAAGGGATTAAACCGCGGCTGGCTAAAAAGAAAACTGTGGTGGAAAAAATTAAAAGACAGAAAGCAACGGGCCGGGCCAGAAAAGAGCTGCAGGAAATTGCTGAGCAAGAAAGTGAAGAAAGTCAAGAAAGATTCCCTTTTAAAGAAGATGATTTAAGATATCACCGGGTCCGGGAAGAAGTTAAGAAAGAGAGTAATGCAGTTATAATCTGCATTATGGATACTTCGGGTTCCATGGACCTTACGAAAAAATACCTGGCGAGAAGTTTTTATTTCCTGCTCTATCAATATATTAAGCTTAAATATGTCAATGTCCAAATTGTATTTATTTCTCATTCTACTACAGCTAAAGAGGTTACTGAGAATGAGTTTTTTCATAAGGGGGAGTCCGGAGGAACCTATATCAGCAGCGGGTATGAAAAAGCCCTGGAAATAATTGAAAAAAGGTATAATCCCCAAATCTGGAATATCTATACCTTTCACTGCAGTGACGGGGATAACTGGAGTGAAGATAATGAAAAAACGGTCCGGCTGGCTGCTAAGTTATGTGAGACCTGCAACCTTTTCGGTTATGGGCAGATTATGAGGGGGTATTTTAGTTCGATCAAAGAGCAATTCGAAAATAAGGTGAGATATCCTAATTTCTCAATTGTGACGATTTCCGGGAAGGAGGATGTTATTCCTGCACTGCAAAAGCTTTTAACGAAAGACAAAGAGTATGCCGGGAATAACCAGAATTTATGATGGACTATACCATGAAACAATTGGAGTATTGGGATGAGCGCATTAGAAATATTGCAGAATCGGCAGGGCTGGATTGCTATCCTCAAGAGTTTGAAATCTGCAGCTATGAGGATATGCTGTGTTATCTGGCCTATACCGGAATGCCGTCTCATTATCCCCACTGGAGCTTTGGCAAGGCATATGAAAAAAATAAAACTTTTTATCAATATAATCTTCAGGGTCTGCCCTACGAAATGGTCATTAATTCTAATCCTTGTATTGCTTATTTAATCCGGGAGAATACTTTGCTGCTGCAAATTTTAACAATGGCCCATGTTTACGGGCACAATGATTTTTTCAAAAATAACAGGCTTTTTAAAGAAGGAACTTCGGCGGATCATACCATTCAAATTTTCAAGAATAATTCCGCCCGGGTTAGAAACTATATTTCTGATCCGAGTATCGGGTACGGCAAGGTCGAAAGGATTATTAATGCCGGCCATGCCCTCAGGTATCAAACAGTGCGGGCAGTTAATACGAAAAGAATCTCTCCTGAGGAGCAAAGAGAACGGCTCTTAGCAAAATACTATGCCGAACTGGAAAAAAGAACTGTCTTGGATTCTAAAAAGGATGTTCCTTTTCCGGATCTCCATAAAATTCCTCTAGAGCCGGAAGAAGATTTGCTGGGGTTTCTTATGGAGTACAGCCCGTTAGAAGAATGGGAAAAAGATTTACTAGCTATAGTAGCCCAGGAAACCAGGTATTTTATCCCCCAGATTGAAACAAAAATAATGAATGAAGGCTGGGCCAGTTTCTGGCATTATAAAATATTAAGCGGGCTGGATTTAGCTCAGGAGCTGCATCTGGAATTCCTCAGCAGGCATAATCAGGTAATCAGGCTGGTGACGGGTTCTCTAAATCCTTATTACGTAGGTTATAAAATTTTTGAGAGCCTGGAGAAGCACTGCGGGCCGGCTAAAATTTTTGAAGTACGGCAGATGGAAAGGGACTACTCTTTTATTTGGAAATATCTTACCAGAGAGTTATGTACGGAAATGCATCTTTTTCAATATCAGAGAAAAAGTGACGAATATGTTATTGATGAGCTTGCCGATGAAGAAGGCTGGCAGGAAATCCGCAGGAACCTGGCAGATCATGTAGGGATGGGAAGTATACCGGTCATAAAAGTAGTGGAGGTTATCGGGAAGGATAAGGTGCTTTTATTAGAACATGAGTATGATCAGCGGGAGCTGGAAATGGTTTATGCCCGGGAGACCCTGAAATATTTAAATACGCTCTGGGACGGCAAGGTAATCCTGTTGACCGTTATGGACGGAGCCAGAAAAAAAATAATTTGTGAAGAAGGTAAAATCAGTATTTCTTAAATCCATTGAGAAAAAATATAAATTTCGTACATATTATGGATCTGCCGTAAGGCAGATTTTTTTACGGAAAGCCGGAAGGAGGAAGGTTTAAGGCTTGTTTCTGGAAATTCTTGCTGCTTCAAAATGCAAGTGATAAAATTAAAGACAAAAGATAGTAATTTTTTCAAATCAGGAGTATGAATATGCTTATTGGCGTGATTTCCGATACTCATCTGCCGAAAAAGAGCAGGGGCTTTCCCCCGGAGGTGCGGGAAGGATTAAGGGGAGCCGCTTTGATCATTCACGCCGGAGATGTTGTAGAGGAGTGTATTTTGGATGAGCTTGCCGGATTGGCCCCGGTTATTGCTGTCGCCGGAAATATTGACAGCGAGAGAATAAAAGAAAAATATCCTGCAAAACGAATCATGGAAATTGAAAAGGTTAAAATAGGTATCTGTCATGGTCATGGCAAGTCGGGTAAAACAATAGAAAGGGCTTTTAAGAGCTTTGCCGGTGATAAGGTGAATCTAATTATTTTTGGTCATAGTCATCAGCCGGTGTTAACGGAAATGAACGGGGTAGTGATGTTTAATCCCGGCTCCCCTACAGATCCCCGCCGGGAGCCACGGCCCTCATATGGCATGATTCAGGTGGCAGAAGGTTTATTTAACTGTACACATATATTTTTGGAAAGGAGCAGATAAAATGGCTATTGCAGAATTGGTTGTCGTGCCTTTAGGCACAGGTACCAGCATAAGTAAGTATGTAGCGCAATGTCATGAGGTTTTGGACCGGTCAGGCCTGAAATATCAGCTAACCCCTATGGGCACTGTCGTAGAAGGCTCTTTAGCTGAGATCATGGCGATAGCTGAAAAAATGCATGAGGTGCCGTTTCAAAATGGAGCGCAAAGGGTTTCTACCTCAATTCGTATTGATGACAGAAGGGATAAAGAAATAACCATGGAAGGAAAAATTGCCGCCGTAGAAGAAAAAAAGATTAAATAGTAAAAAAGTGGGTAGATTATTAGTTGTGAAATTGATTACAGGAAAGGTGGTAATTTAGATGCAAGTTTATGTTGAGCAGGATTTATGTATCGCATGTGGCGCCTGTATGAGTTTATGCCCGGAGGTCTATGATTGGAATGACGACGGCAAGGCGGATGTAACTGTTGATGAAGTTTCTGCCGATATGGAAGAATCAGCCGTAGATGCTATGGATAGCTGTCCGACAGAGGCAATTAAAGAAAAATAAATTCAAGATCCCTGTCTTTAAAGACAGGGATTTTAATTTTCTTGAGGAGGGTTCCAGATATCCTCGCAGGATATATTATCTAAGGCCTGGACAAATTTTCGGGTAGCATCAGGGTAACTTTTCTTGATTATGTTGAGCAATTCTTTCATTTCCTGGCGCCGGGTATGCCCGTCGGCAGGACAGGGGCTGGGTATAACCGGTAAATTTTCTTTACGGCACAGGGCGCTTAAGGTTTTTTCTTCAAGATATACCAGTGGTCTGATGATGCTGAGACCTTTATCCTCATAATCAATACGGGGAGGAAAAACTTTAAACTTAGCGCCTTGTAAAATATTTAATAATAATGTTTCGGTGAAATCATCGCCGTGATGTCCCAAGGCGATTTTGGAAAAATTATGCTTGTGGGCCGCCTTGGTCAGAGCTCCTCTCTTTAAACGCGCACATAGTGAACAAGGATTGGCGATTAAATTACCCCGGGGCATAATGGCTTCGCTAATTTTTGTTTTTTCTGTTAATAGTGGAACATTTATTCTTTGACAAAAGTATTCTAAACTAGAAAGATTATTATTTTTCCAGCCCGGATCTATATGTAAACCAAACAATTCAAAATCAAAATGGGAATAATTCTTCAATAACCAGAGGATATACAATAAAGCCGTACTATCCTTGCCGCCGGAGAGTCCTACCGCAATCCGGTCTTTTTCTCCGATTAGCTGATGTTTTTTGACGGTATTTTGAACTTTACTTAAAAACCATTTGCTATAATTTTTATTCACAATTTTTACCCCAATTCGATAGGCTAATAAATTATATTATGGTATGATTTAATAAAGCAGTTAAATTATAGCATAATATGGGTATATTAAAAACAAGGCTGCCCTTTATGGACAGAGGTTCAATTCTAGATTCTTACTCATGTGGTAATAATTTAACAGAAATTTTATTTTTAAAAGTTTGCAAAATATTAAACTTTCCTGCATAATCTTCATAGTAAGGGAGGTAATCTAATGCCCCAGCGGCGTCGCCAGAAGATCATTAAAACCCTGGCTAAAGCAGCCAAACCTGTGAAAGGCGCGGAATTATCGGAAATTCTAGGGGTTAGCCGTCAGGTAATTGTCCAGGATATCGCTCTTTTAAGAGCTGAAGGTGAACAGATCATTGCTACACCCCAAGGCTATTTTCTAATTGATCAATCTGCCAATCATGTGAACAATGTGGTGAGAGTCTTTGCCTGCCGGCATGACAGCAGCAGGGGTATGGAAAAGGAACTGAGGATAATGGTGGAAAACGGTGGGAAAGTTTTGGATGTGATTGTTGAACATCCCTTATATGGTGAATTGAAAGGCAATTTAATGCTGGGTGAGATTAATGATGTGAGTAATTTTATAGAAAATCTAGAAAAATCCGGAGCCGAACCTTTATCGGTATTAACCAAGGGGATTCATCTGCATACTGTTGAAGCACCTTCTCAAAGTATTCTGGATAAGATACAAGAGGGGTTAAAAAAGGAAAAATTACTGGTTTGAGGTTATTCTAAAAAATGGATACATTATTTTTACGTAAATCCTATTGACTTTGAGTTAGTATAACTTATAATAATTGTACATTCCCCTTCTAATTGGAGGTGGTTACCTATGAAATTTAAACGTTTAAGTGATGACAAGGTTCAGATCATAGTAAGTAGTGAGGATTTAGAAAAAAGAGATGTGAAAAAATGGGATTTAATGCCTTCCAGCCCCAGAGCACAAGAGCTTTTTCAGGAAATGTTAGATCAAGCCTATGAGGAATGCGGGTTTGAGGTTGATTCAGAAACTCAGTTAATGGTTGAGGCGTATCCTATGACAACAGACAGCTTGGTAATTACCTTAACAAAAGTAAAGCAAAGTGCAAAAGATCTTCTGGAGTCAGATTATGATGAGGATACTGAGGAACTTTACGATGATCTGGAAGATGAAGAAATTGCAGAATTAGAAAGTGATGAGCTTGTATATATGTTTAAGGAATTTGAAGATGCAGTACAACTTTGCAAATTAATTAATGGTGACTACCAAGACAAATGTAATATGTATAAACTGGGGAATGTTTATTATTTAGTTTTTGCCAATCCTGATAGTCTCTCTGACCATGCCTTGGGAATGCTGGGTGAATACAGTAATTTAGTGCATTTGTCTGAAGCGTATTTGCTGGAGCATAGCAAAATGATGATTGAAGAGAATGCTGTGAAAGTTTTAGCGGGATTGTAACCGTAAGCTTTTAAAGGGTCCTTATTACAACGATAATGAGGACCCTTTTTTAGCAAACAGATATAAACAGTGGAAACTATAAAAAGTTTGGCAGGTTTAGGAATCAGTCACCGGTCATTAGTAACTAATGAGGAGTATTACCATGAATTCTAAAGAGATTTTAAAGAACCTGAAAAGTATTTATCCTCAGGTAAAAACTGCTTTGCGCTTTAGCAATCCTTTTGAACTGCTTGTTGCTACCATCTTATCCGCTCAGTCGACAGACAAACAAGTGAATAAAGTCACAACCCGATTGTTTGAAAAATATCCGACTCCCTGTCTACTAAGTAAGCTTACACCACAGCAATTGGAAGAGGAGATAAAAAGCATCGGCTTATATAAAAACAAAAGTAAGAATATTATTGCTGCCTGTAAATTATTGGTAGATAAGTTTAAGGGAGAGGTGCCTCAGACCCGGGAGGAATTAATGGAATTACCAGGCGTTGGTAGAAAAACGGCTAATGTTGTTTTAAGCAATGCTTTTAAGATACCGGCTATTGCTGTTGATACCCATGTGTTTAGAGTTGCCAACAGACTTGGACTGGCAACGAGCAGTACTCCTGAAGAGACGGAACAGCAGCTTATGGAGGTAGTTCCGCAAAAAGATTGGTCCGATGCCCATCACTGGTTAATCTGGCATGGCAGATTAGTTTGCAAAGCCCGTAAGCCGGAATGTACAAAATGCAAACTGCATAGTTTATGCAGAGAGTATCATAATAACCTGTCTAATAGTACCAAATAAGTTTAAAGATGATGATCAGTTCTGTAAAGGCACAGATAACTGATGGATCTGGCCCAAGGGAACAGTTGAGCTTGGTGAAGGACCAAGCTTTTTTCTTGTGGTATACATTGGCAAGGGAATGAAAATGCAGGGAATTTTTATATATTATCTTGTTTAAATTTGATAGTATAAGGATAAGAATAGTTGAAGATTATTTGCGCAAGGGGAGGTAGCGGTGGTAAGTAGTAAGAAAATATTGACGATGGCGCTTATTCTTTTTATTTTGCTGAGTCTTTTCGGATGTGCAAAAATCATCGAAGTTAAAAGAATAGGAAATGATACAGGTGCTGAATCATCTGTGGATGATGAGGAAGCAAATAGTGTCCCCGAACAGGGCGGTCAAGAATTAAATACCGGTATATTTCCCCCGGAGCAAGCCGCTAAGCCGGAGACCGAAGGCCAAAGCGGCCCGGCGGAGGATGAATCTCCACAGAATTCATCTAAAGCTGTTTTGCAGGATGATGCTTCCCGGGATTCCGGGCCGGAAGGAGAAGAGGTAAAAGAAGCTGCCGGTGCCGGGAAGGTTAAGGCCGGAGTGATCAGCTATTTATTCCTGACAGGCACATATCAAGATGAGCTCCCCGGATTATATCAGGATCAGTACCTTGTGGGGAAAGACCATTTTGTACATCTTGGGGCGGGATTATATGATTCTCTAAAAGATACTGCTGTAATTGAGATCGGCTGGTGGGATTATCAAGAAAAGACGATCTATAAAGAAGAACGGGTGGAAGTAAAGTCCCAGGACAAAATTTTTAAAATACATGCAACCTTAGGTCTGACCAAAAAAGTGCCGGGTCAGGATAAAATACCCGATGCGCTGGGTGATTATTGGGTAATAATACAGAAGGACAATGAAGTGCTTAGCAAAACCAGGTTCAGCATAGTTGCGGAATAAATTGTTGGAAATTTTGCCGGAAAAACCGGAAGGAGAAAGTATATGACCCTTGATGCGTTAAAAGTTTTAATTTTTTCTGTTTCTGTAGGAGCGGGGCATGATAGTGTCGCCAATGCTCTGGCTCAGGAAATAAGCAGCAAATCACCGGACTCGCAGGTTCTGGTCGTAGATACGTTTAAATATATAAACCCTATTTTAAATAAAGTCGTTGTCGGCAGTTATATGGAGACCATTAGATTTACCCCTAAAGTATGGGGATACCTTTATGACCAGGCTGAGGATGGAGAGAGGCTGATTGACATCGGACAAATCTTATCTAAATTACTGTCTTCTAAACTGGATCAGCTTTTAAAAGAGTTTGAGCCCGATATTTTAATATGTACTCATGCCTTTCCCGTAGGAATTTTATCCGTATTAAAGTATAAGAAAAAATTTAAACAACCTATTATAGCATGTATAACCGATTATACAGTACACAGTTTTTGGATCCATCCCCAGGTAGATTTATTTGTGATACCTGAAAAAGATTTAGTCTATCCCTTTTTAGAAGAAAAAATAAGTTTAACAAAGGTAAAACCTTGGGGGATACCGATCCGTGTGCAATTCAAAAAAATTCCCGAGCAGATCTTAATCAGGCGAAAATTAGGATTGCAGGATAAGCAAACCGCATTAGTTATGGGCGGGGGATTAGGCTTAGGGAAAATCGAAGATGCTGTCTATAAGCTGATCAATAAAACGGATTTACAACTTATGGTTGTTACCGGTTCCAATAAAAAACTAAAAAGTAACCTGGAGCTTTTGCAAAGGGATCAGAGACTTCATGTCTACGGATTCGTGGATAATATTTCCGAACTGATGGCTGCTGCTGATTTTATCGTTACTAAGCCCGGGGGCATTACCTGTGCCGAAGCCTTGGCAATGGAGCTCCCGCTGGTGATTATTTCTCCTTTACCGGGTCAGGAGGATAGAAATACCGAATATCTCATCAATAAAGGTGTTGCGATCAGAATACGTAAGGTAGAACATCTGGTCCGGGAATTAAACAGTTTAAGCAGCAACCCTTTAAGACTAAAACATATGAAAGAAATGGCTGCATTTTTGAAAAAGCCTGATGCGGCAGCGATGACAATAAAAGAATCCTGGCGTATTTTGCAAGCCGGCTCTTTGGAAAATGATATCAGCGATTGTAAAGAAGCATAAAAGGTGATTAAGGATGATAATCGGAACTATAACCATCAAGATATTTATTGCGTCTTCCCGTTCCTTAAAGGATAAACGCCGGGTCAGCAAAAGTCTGATCAGCAGATTACAGAATAAATTTAATCTTTCGGTTGCCGAGATCGGCTCTCTTGACCAGTGGCAGATAGCCGAGATCGGCCTGGCTTTGGTAGCTAACGAATCCCGGCATTTAAACCGGCAGATTTCCCGGATCATAGAGTTTATCGAAAAAGAGCAGTACGAATATGAATTAATAGAAGTCGCATCAGAAATAATATAAACGGCATATTTTTTTTTGTATAAATTTTTAATCGTTTAAGAAGGAAATATGAGGATAATACAGAATTAGTTATGTGAGTACAGTTCAGCCATAAGAAATACTGTGCGGCAATATAGAACGACAAAGGAGGATTAGGTATGACTGCAAAAATAATTGATGGTAAAGCAGCAGCTAAAAAATTGCGTGAGAGTATCAAAGTAGAAGTAGACAAAATCAAAGGTGCCGGAAAAGTTCCCGGATTAGCCGTAGTTTTGGTTGGAAGTGACCCTGCATCCCAGGTATATGTCGGAAATAAAGAGAAAGCTTGTAAAGAAGTAGGATTTTACTCCGAGGTTTATCGACTGGCTGAAAATACTTCCCGGGAAGAGTTATTAACTTTAATTGATAAACTGAACAATAATGATAAAATTCATGGAATTTTAGTACAGCTTCCTCTCCCCAAGCATTTAGATGAGAAAGAAGTAATAAACAGAATCTCTTTTAAAAAAGATGTGGATGGCTTTCATCCTCTAAGTGCCGGGGCTTTATTTGTAGGTGAGAAGAGTTTGGTTCCCTGTACACCGAAAGGCTGTATTCACTTGATAAAAGATATCGGTTATGATTTAAAAGGGAAAAAAGCCGTTGTTGTCGGGAGAAGCAATATTGTCGGTAAGCCGGTCAGCATTTTACTGTTAAATGAAAATGCTACCGTTACGATCTGTCATTCCCGGACCCGGGACTTAAAAGCGGAACTTTTAGAAGCCGATGTGGTTGTTGCGGCAGTAGGCAGAGCCAATTTTGTTACAGGAGATATGATTAAACCCGGCGCTGTTGTAATTGACGTCGGAATTAATAGATTAGAAAACGGCAAGTTAGCCGGCGATGTTGAGTTTGAATCGGCTTGCGAGCGGGCAGGATGGATTACTCCCGTTCCCGGCGGTGTCGGACCTATGACTATTGCTATGCTTCTTCAGAACACCTGGGAAGCCTTCAATAGCCCGGAATAGAAAATAACCAAACCCTGCCGGACGGCAGGGTTTTATTGATGGAGTATGATAATGGGACTATTAACAATAATCGAAAAAGGCAAACAGGCTATTATTTTGAGCTATGTTTTGTTGTTTTTAATATATTCTTTTTTCCCTGTAGCTCAGTTAAAGGCTGTCATGTTTCCGGTTGTTATTCTGATTTTACTGATTTCTTTTCCTTCTGTAAAAGATTATAATAAATACCTGGCTTTAGGATTATTTGCCCTGGGGGCAGCTCTGATGATTTATAATCAAGGCGGCATCTTCGATATCATTACAGGGTTTACGGATAATGCGGGCTTAATTAGCCTGATATTGACAGTGCCGCTTTTAAGTATTGTTTTTGATTTTGAAAATTTTGACCGGACAATCAGCAACATAACAAATAAATACATAGATTCGTCCCGAAGTTTTTATGTCACAACTCTCCTGACCATTAACAGCTTAGGTATGCTGCTGAATCTGGCAAGCATCCCCTTGGTGCATCAGGTGTTAGGTAATACCGGTGAGAGATATCCCGCAAAATTGTATTATCGCGCTTTGACCAGAGGCTTTTGCGTAAATTTATTGTGGTCTCCTAATTTTGTTTCTATAGCTGTCGTTTTAAACTATATAGACATTTCGTGGTATAAGCTTGCTCCGTTGGGTTTTTTGCTGGCTATGGTCAACAATATTCTGGGCATCTTTCTTGAGCAAAAAGCTTTTCTGCCGGCGGAGGAAAAAAGTGAAGCTAGGAGACCGGTTAAAGCCGTTGAAAAAGGGAAACTTTCGAAATTGATCCTCTTGATGGTGAGTTTGATTTTATTCATTATTATCTTGGAACTGATTATTCAGAAAAGTGTTTTAGTCGTAGTCCCTTTGGTATCCTTTGCGGCTCCTGTATTGCTTGCCCTGGCATTTGGCAAAACCCAAATTTTTAGAACTAAGTTTAAAGATTATTATGTTAATGGCTTAGCAGGTAAAACTAATGAAGTATTTTTGTTTACGGCAATAGGTTTCTTTGGGTATGCCCTGGGCAGGTCACCCTTTCAAGAGTATATTCCCCTGTTAATAGAAAAATTTGGTATTGCTACCCCTGCTCCTTTAATGTTTTTAATATTATTTATTATTGGCGGTTTATCTGTGACAGGTGTGCATCCTTTAGTCAGTATTTCCGCAATCGCGGTAACCGTACCCGTCGCCTCTACTCCTCTTAATGAACTGCAGATGGCTCTCACCCTGTTAACGGGTTATATGATCTACAATTTACTTTCGCCATTCTCGATCCCTACATTGGTGGTTTCAGATTTAGCAAAGGAAAACCCCTTAACGGTGTCCTTAAAGTTAAATCTGCCGTATGTTTTATTATCAGGATTTTTTACGATTTTGATTGCCTTATTTTTATAAATTTCAAAAGGAAATGCAGTTAGAAAAGTAGAAAATGATAGTTCATGATTAGTGATTGTAAGGGAGGAATAGAATGAAAAAGATCGTTATTGCACCGGATTCTTTTAAAGGAAGCATGTCGGCTAAAGAGGTATGTGATGCGCTGGAGAGAGGAGTGAAAAGTGTCATTCCTGCTGTGGAAATTATTAAGATTCCCATGGCAGACGGAGGGGAAGGAACGGTAGAGACTTTAGTAGATGCCACTGAAGGCAGGCTGGTTGAGCTAAATGTGCTGGACCCGTTAGGGAAGCCGGCTCCTTCCTATTTTGGTATCTTAGGCGATGGAACAACAGCTGTGATTGAAATGGCTCTGGCATCAGGATTAACTATGGTGCCTAAAGAACGGAGGAATCCTCTTTTTACTACGACTTATGGTACGGGCCAGCTTATTAAGGCTGCTGTAGAGAGCGGATGCAGGGAATTCATGATCGGCATCGGCGGAAGTGCGACTAACGACGGCGGAGTCGGCATGGCTCAAGCTCTGGGAATAAAGTTTCTGGATGAGGAAGGCCGGGAAATAGCATACGGGGGAGGAAACCTGGGTAAAATCAAAAAAATCGACATGACTAATCTGGATAGCAGGATCAGCGAATGTAAATTTAAAGTTGCCTGTGATGTTGACAATCCTTTATGTGGCCCCAAAGGCGCCTCTCATGTTTTTGGACCCCAGAAAGGTGCTACGCCGGAAATAGCTGCATTTCTGGATCAATCGTTAGCCCATTTGGCGGAAGTGATTAAAAAAGACTTAGGCCGGGATGTTGCCGCGGAACCCGGTGCGGGTGCGGCCGGAGGATTAGGCGCCGGTTTGCTGGCTTTCTGTAATGCCGAGCTGCAGAGAGGGATCGAATTAGTTATCGAAGCGACAAACATAGCAGAAAAGATGACAGGGGCGGATTTAGTCATAACAGGGGAAGGACAGATGGATTTTCAAACTGCCCATGGTAAAACCGCTTATGGAGTTGCCCGGATCGCGAAAAAGAAAAATATCCCGGTAATTGCTCTGGTGGGAACAATTGGAACCGGTACGGAGGTATTATATGAAAAAGGGATAAATGCAATTTTTTCTATTTTGGAAGGACCGATGTCCCTTGATGAATGTATGCAAGCCGGACCGCAGCTTGCCGAACGGGCTGCAGCCCGCATCATCAGAGCATTGCAAATCCGCTTTTAAAGGCGGGTTTGCAATGACTTCCGGGGAAGGAACAGGCAGGTTATTCCAGGGAGATTAGCTATCTTTGCAATAGTTTTTATAAAATATTTGCATGTAGGCGGTTAAGTGGTTATAATAGTGTTTAGCGGGGTGTGGCTCAGTTTGGTAGAGCGCTGCGTTCGGGACGCAGAGGCCGCAGGTTCAAATCCTGTCACCCCGACCATTTTTTAGAGAGGATGGCCTTGATGCAGCAAGAGCGGAAAGAGTTGGATCAAAAACTCTTAGAAGCGTACGAGGACCTAAGCAGAACCTTTTGGAATGTAAAAGACAGCCTGGGAGACCTTCCTCAGGGAAGTTTACCCAGTATAGAAAGACTTAAGATCGTTGAGCGTAAATTAACTACCGAACGGAGGCTTTTGGAAGAGATCAGTCTGCCTTGCAGATTTATTCTTGAACACTTTACAACATTCATGGGGAAACTTGATCATACTATAGGTTACAAAGTGGGACAGTTTCAAGTAGGACGAGCCCTTTTGAGTGATTTCTATATTGAAGAATGGGGCAATATTATTCTGAGCCTGGGGAATGTGCAATTAACCTGGCGGGATGAAGATTATCACTATTTATTTTATCCGGATAAGGTTATTCTGAGGTCTTGTGACAGGGCTAAGCAGGAAATCCATTTATATTTTAGCTTTGCCTTTAAATACTCCCATTTATTAGAATTATTCCAGGATTTACCCAAACATGCTCAGGTGGATTACTGGCACGAAGATTTGGTAATGAATTAAGAACTCTTAGGGGGTTCTTTTTTAATTTTAATTTGCTGCTTTTATTAAAGTCCGGCAAATTTTTACCAGTAAAAATAGGGTATAAAAATTTTCTTGAAATTTATGAAATAAAAGAGGATAAGAGGCCAGGATGGTGAATATAATTAAATATGAAATTTTCATAAAATTTTTTCAAATAACATGTATGATGTCTCATGTGTTTATTTTTTTCTTAACTTGTATGATGTCATTTGTATAAGATGTAACGTAATACAACAGGAAGGGGCTAGATAAAATGACGGTTATTCATAAAGATTTATGCACCGGCTGCAAAATTTGTAACAAATATTGTACTGTTGATGCGATTCATTATTCTCCTGAGGAGAAGAAATGTTTTATTGACCAGTCCAGGTGTACGGAATGTTATGTATGCTTAAGACAGAAGGTCTGTCCGAGGGGTGCGATTCAGCCTGTGGAGTTAGACGGCTTCTATAAACAATTTCAGCACGTAATCAGTGATCCTGTTGAAAGTCATGGGGTTACGGGAGTAAGCGGCCGGGGGACGGAAGAAGTAAAAACAAATGACGTATCAGGCAGAACCCGCAAAGGTGAAGTAGGGATTTGTATTGATATGGGACGTCCCGGTCTGGGTGTATATTTAAGGGATGCAGAAAAGGTTGCCATGGCAATTGCTGCTGCCGGGGCAGAACTGGCACCCGCTGAACATACTCCGTTAGCGGCTTTGATGCCGGATTTAAAAACCGGCAGATTAGAGGAAGCCTGCTTGGATTATCATCTCTTGTCGGTCATTGTAGAGGCAAAGTGTCAGGAGATGCAGCTTAGGGAAGTGTTGCAGGCCCTGCAAAAAATTGCAAAAGAAATCGATACGGTATTTTCTTTGGGATTAATCGTACGCACTGATGAAAAAGGAAAGACTAAGGTCCTGGATTGTTTGGATGAATTAGGAATACCACGGCCGTATCGCGGCAAAGTCAATGTCGGCTTAGGAAAACCATTATCTTTAGCTTAGAAGGGAGGAAAATGAAGTGACGCATTCTTTACATCGTTCAGGTTCTCTGGAATCACAGAAAAAAGATTTCAACTGGTTCATGTATCAGACGCAAGGAGTTAATGATACAAACATTAAAGAAAAGGCTTTAGAATTTATTGCCGTAGCGGAAGCATTAGGCTCAGAAAACTGGGGAGATGTTAAGACAGGGCCTAAAACCCAGTACCCTGTAGAATATATCAAGGAAAATATCACGAATAAATCCCGGATCAGGGGAGTATTTACCCGTAAAGAACAGGTAGTAGAATTTCTAAAACAAATTAAAGCCAAGGATTTAGACCAATCAGTGGTCATTACCGGGGTTTTGTCTGAAGTACTGCCGGCTTGTCAAGAGGCGGAAGTTAAACCCCATTCGATAAATTACTCATTAGGCGTATGGGGGAAGAAAGATAACCTGCCTGATGAAACAACCCTCTCTATAACGACCATGTGCGGGCATCATATGATTCCGCCTAAATATGTTGAATATATGATTGAACAAGTTAACAAGGGACGTCTTACCGCAGATGAAGCAGCAATAAAGTTAGCTAATTTCTGCTATTGCGGTATTTTCAATCAGGTAAGATGTGCCGAAATTATTCATGAAACGGTTGCCGCCGCAGGCGAAGCTGCCGCTCTGGAATAAGTATTAAAAAAGTTAACCCCCCTGGGAGGATAAATAAATTTCTCAGCAACCCCTTTATTTGATTTATCCTCCCATCCTAATTTTTATACATGGTGGGATTATTTTGACGAATAAATTTAGGTTTCACTACAAGGAACTATTTGATTTTTCTGAAAACATCCTGGTTAATTCCGGAGTCCCTGAAAAACATGCGGAGATCGTTGTTAAAGTCTTGATCCAAGCTGATCTTGAGGGGATATCATCCCATGGACTGACCAGGCTGCCTGTTTATCTGGAGAGAATAGAAAAGGGTTTAATCAATACAAATCCCCGGATCGCTTTGGACTTTCCTTTCCCGGCCTTAGGAGTGCTGGATGCCGATAACAGCTTAGGCCATGTAGCGGCACATACCGCTATGGAGGAATTGATCATTAAAGCCAAGGAGTATGGTATCGCCGGAATTGGGATTAGGAACAGTAATCATTTCGGTGCCGCTTCATATTACGCCAATATGGCTATGCAACATAACTTGGTGGGAATTGTTCTATCTAACGGACCTCCGGCAATACCTCCCTGGGGTTCATATGAGCCGTATTTGGGAACAAATCCTATCGCCGTCTCTATTCCCGGCGGAGATGAATATGGTCCCCTGGTCATTGACTTAGCGACAAGTATTGTTGCCAGGGGGCGGATTATCAAGGCAGCTTTAGAGGGACTGCCTCTTGAACCCGGCTGGGCCTTAGATTCAAAGGGCAAACCTACAACAAATGCCGGTGCGGCTTTACAGGGATGTATTTTGCCAATGGCACAGCATAAAGGTGCTGCCTTGGCAATGGCAGTAGAGATATTAGCCGGTTTGCTGACCGGTGCAGGCTATGGAAAAGATGTCATCTGGCAAATGAGCGACCTGCCATTGCCTGGTAACGTCGGTCATCTCCTGATTTCTTTCAATCCGGAGGGATTTTTGAATATTCCGGTTATTAAGGCTAAGATGGATTCTATGATGAAAGAGATGAAAAGTTTACCCAAAGCTTATGGCTTTACGGAAATTAGAATTCCCGGAGAAAAAGGACGAAAAATGGCAGAAAGCAATAAACAAAAGGGAATTATTTTGAGCAGGGAATTGGTAGAAAAGTTTGCACACCTTGCTGTTAAACTATCGGTTCCCCTGCCAAAATCAATGATTTAACCACTTAGGAGGGAATTTTATGAGAGTAGATCAAGAAAAATGTATGGGCTGCGGGATATGTGTGCCGTACTGTCCTGCTAATGCGATTACGATCCGGAACAAAAAGGCGCAGATTGATGAAGAGGCTTGTTTTGAATGTGGCAATTGCCTGAGGACGAGAGTTGTAAGATGTCCTCAAGGTGCTTTTTACGAACAGCCCGGCCTTTATGAGAGTACCAGAGCAGCCAGAAGGTTTTTTAGCGACCCGATGACTACTCATTCTGTTACCAAGATTCCCGGCCGGGGTACGGAAGAGGTAAAAACAAATGATGTTACCGGACGGGTTGTGCGGGGGGAAATCGGTATTGCAATTGAGATGGGACGACCTTGTTTGGGAACCGATATGAATCAGGTCGAAAAAGTCACAATTGCCCTGGGGGAATTGGGTTTGGAATTTGAAGAAATGAATCCTTTAACTCATCTGATGGAAGACCGTAATAAAGGTACCATCAAGCCGGAATACAAAGATGAGAAAATGGTTTCCTGTATTATTGAGTTTACCGCACCGAAATCCCTGCTGGTTCCGGTGATGAATGTTTTGAAAAAGGTTGCTGCTGAAATCAATACCGTTTTCTCTCTGGATTTAATATACCGCTTTAATGAGGACGGTTCATTACCAATTCTGCCTGAATTAGAAAAACTGGGTGTCAGAGTACGCAAAAATTCTAAGGTTAACCTGGGTATGGGTCGGCCGGTTATTACTGTATAGGAGGATTTTAGATATGACACATTCATTGCACCGGAGAGGTACCGAAGAAAGTTTAAAGGATGATTATGTCTTATTGGTCACATCAGCTTATGGTTTTAATCATGAAGGATCAAAAGAAAAAATGCGTAAAATACTTGATGAAGTTTTTGCTATGGAGCCTTGTAATATTGGCTCCTATGATACGGGTACCATCCTGGGGGGGGTTGATATTCAGGAAATCCGGGATGCGTTAAATGATGTGCCCCGGGTTAGGTGTGCTTTTTCTTCTAAGGAACAAATGAAAGCCGTATTAAAAAGAATAAAAGAGCTCGATCTCGGTTTATCCGTTACGGTCAGCGGTTTAACAGATGAAGTATTAGATATTGCCCGGGAATTAGAAATTAAACCTCATTGTGTTAATCTCTCCTTAGAAGTTTGGGGTAATGTAGAAAAACTTCCTTCTGAAGAAATATTGGAACTTGTTACGATGTGCGGTCATGGCCTTATTTCTTCCGGTTTGGCCGCAGATTGCCTAGCAAAAGTAAAAAAAGGCCGGATGACTGCCAGAGAGGCTGCTGTTAAGATATCTCACCCCTGTGTGTGCGGTATCTATAACCCAGATAGAGCAGAAAAATTACTGGAAAAATACGTACCCTCAAAAGAAGGCCGGGAAATGGCTTAGTTGGCAGGGGAGGTGGAAAGAAGGGTTAAAATTCTGGTTGTAAGGGTTTTTAAAAATTTTTGGAGGTGGAAGTATGAAAATTAAGAAAATACTAGCATTATTATTGGCAGTAATGTTAGTCGCGTCTGTGGCTGCCGGATGCACCTCAGGTTCCGAGAAAGAGGAAGCCAAGCAAGGCGGGGAGAAGCCCGCATATCCGGAAAGACCTATTGAATTAGTTGTTCCTTTCAGTGCCGGGGGCGGCAGTGATATCTTTGCCAGATCAATGGTCAAAATTATTAATGACAACAAATGGGTGAGCCAGCCTCTCAATGTCGTAAACAAGCCCGGCGGCAGCGGGTCTATCGGTTATGCCTATGTTGCTGAAAAGAAAGCTGATCCATATTACAGTGCTACGGTAAGTTCCAGCTTCTATACAGCCCCCCTATTAGGAAATTCCCCGGTTTCTTATAAAGATTTTCAGCCTGTTGCCGGTTTAGCTATGGATACCCTGGCACTTTTTGTGCGGACCGAGTCCGATATCCAGAGTGTTAAGGATGTTGTGGAGAGATCTGAAGCAAACCCCAAGAGTCTTTCCATGGGCGGAACAAGCGGAACTTCTGATGATGCCGTAATGCACCGCGTATTGCAGGATGAAGCAGGTATCGAAATTAAATATGTTCCTTTTGAAAGCGGCGGCCAGGCTATGACGGCCCTCCTCGGCGGACACGTAGATTTAGTATGGGCCAACCCCGGAGAGGCTTTAAACCAGGTTGAAGCAGGCAAAGCCCGCGCAATAGTCGTGGCCAGTGAAGAAAGAATTCCGGGCTTTGAAGATGTACCTACTTTAATGGAAGAAGGTATTGATGCCAAACTTGCCCAGTTCCGCGGATTTATTTTACCGAAGGATGCCCCGCCAGAAGCCGTAGAATACTGGGAAGACGTTCTTAAGAAGCTTCATGAGAGTGAGGCCTGGCAGGAAGACTATATTAAGAAAAACTCAATTACTCCCCGTTTCTTAGGTCAGGAAGAATTTGCTGAAGCCATCGTTGAACTTAGTGACATGTATGCCGAGATCTTCGAAAAAATCGGAGCAACTAAGTAATAAAATGAGGGAGAGCATGCTCTCCCTCATTATGAAAAGAAGGGGGGTTCTATTATGAAAAAGGCTGACCAAATTACGGGTAGTATCCTCTTAGCCCTTTCTGTCTATATCATGAAATCGGCGGCTTCCCTTGTGTTATGGAATGAAGGCGCGCCAGGGCCGGGATTTGTTCCTTTCTGGGTGGGAATATTTTTAGCAATTTGCTCAGTGGTCTTAATTATGACTACTTTAGGTAAAAAATATCAGCAGCAGGACCGGATATTTTCTAAAGAAGGCTTTCAGTATCTGACAGTAGTATGCGGTTCGGCTATTGTTGCCGGTTTAATCGTAAATGTGGTAGGGATGGTATTGGCAATGGGCTTAATGGCCGGAGTATTAGTGACGGTTTTATCGGAAGAAAGAAAAATAATTACTTCCCTGGGCACGGTCGTTGTGCTTCCGATGGTATTCTATCTTATCTTTAAAATAGCTTTAGACGTTCCGTTGCCAATGGGAATCTTTGGTTTTTAGAAAGGTAGGGGATACAGATGCTTGAAACATTTTCCAATTTATTATACGGCTTTTCAGTGGCGATAACTCCTATCAATATTTTGTATTGCTTGGTGGGGGTAATATCCGGAACTGTTATCGGTGCCCTGCCCGGCTTAGGTCCGTCAGCAGGATTGGCGGTACTTTTACCCCTTACCTTCGGGGCTGATCCTGTGTCAGGCATAATCATGCTGGCAGGTATCTACTACGGTGCCATGTATGGCGGTGCGATTACTTCCATCCTGATTAATACGCCCGGTGACTCGGCTGCGGTTATGACGACCTTGGACGGTTATCCCTTAACGATAAAGGGCAAGGCAGGTCCGGCTATGGGCATGGCTGCTTTCAGTTCCTTTATCGGCGGGACATTCGGTATAATTGTTTTTACCTTTTTGGCCCCGGCGCTGGCTAAATTTGCCCTTTCCTTCGGACCTCCGGAATATTTTGCTTTAATGGTATTGGGCTTGACAACTCTGGCCGGAATGACGGGGAGCAATCCTACCAAAGGTTTTATCAGTGCCCTCATAGGCTTAATGCTGGCTGTCGTTGGTTTGGACCTGGTGACAGGATTGCCCAGGTATACCTTTGGCAGAATGGAGTTATTCAGCGGGATCGATTTTATTCCGGTAGCTATGGGTGTCTTTGGTATCGGAGAAATACTGGTTACTGCCGAAGAAAAATTTGATATAGATGCCCTTAAAAAGGCTGATTTAAGCTTTAAAAGATTATTTCCATCCGCCCGGGACTGGGCGAGATCTAAATGGGTCATTATCAGGGGAACAGTTGCAGGATTCTTTATCGGAATGCTCCCCGGAGCAGGGGCGACAATCGCATCCTTTATCTCTTACGGTATGGCTAAAAAATCATCTAAGCATCCGGAAGAATTCGGGCAAGGGGCCATCGAAGGTGTTGCCGCACCGGAATGTGCCAATAATGCTGCATCGGTAGGAGCTTTTGTACCTTTATTAACCCTCGGTGTACCGGGCTCCGCCAGCACAGCGATTTTAATGGGAGCTTTGATGATGTTTGGGTTACGCCCCGGCCCGCTGCTTTTTGAGAGAAATCCTGATTTTGTCTGGGGTCTTATCGGAAGTATGTATGTTGGCAATGTTATCCTAATATTAATGGTAATGGTTTTTGTACCCATTTTTGTCAGGGTATTACAGGTACCCAGGGCATCATTGAATGCTGTAGTCATGGCCTTTATTTTAATGGGTGCTTATAGTTTGAATAACAGTATGTTTGATGTCTATCTCACAATTGGTTTCGGTGTGCTGGGATATTTCATGAAAAAACTTAATTATCCTGGTGCGCCCCTGGTACTGGCTTTAGTATTAGGACAGCTTTTAGAGAATTCCCTCCGGCAATCTTTAATATTATCGGAAGGATCCGTAGGAATTTTCTTTGCCCGGCCGATTTCGGCGCTATTAATGATTGTCGCAATCGGAGCTGTATTTGTGCCAATTTTTAAAGGAATGATCAAGAAAATAAAATCGAACAGCATTTCTGCTTGACAATAATTTATTTAGCCATTAAATTCTGTATGAGGGTAAATTTATTAAAAAGCGATGTTTTTAATGGCTGGAGGGTAATTATGTTTAAACCTGTAGTAGAAACCCATACAAGTTTATCAGATAAAATTGTTGAGCAGATTAAAGAAATGATTATTTCCCATGAACTAAAACCGGGAGATAAACTGCCTTCGGAAAATGAATTATGTGATATGTTTAATGTCAGCCGTACTTCCATTAGAGAAGCGGTAAAAATTCTTTCCGGGCTGGGCTTCCTGAAAATAAGGCGGGGCTTAGGGATTTTTGTGGAGGAATTAGATGTGACCCATATTATCAATCAGCTATCGCCTATTTTAATTCAACGGGAAGATGATCTCCTGGATATTGTCCGGGTGCGTAAGATTTTAGAAACACATGCCGCCGCCTGGGCTGCCGAGAATGCAAAACCTGAAGATATCAGAGAAATGGAAGCGGCGGTTGAACATTCCCAGGAACTTGTGGACAGCGGCCTGGCTAACGGTGAAAACCTGCCGGAAGCCAATCTGAATTTTCATATGGTATTAGCCAGAAGTACCGGCTCTAAAATATTGTTCAGGATCATGCAATCTCTCTGGGATATCTTATCTGAGGCGAGAAAAATCACAGTACAATTGCCGGGACGGAAGAAAAAATCTGTTTCAGGCCATAAAGAAATTTTAAAGGCCATCAAAAATAGAGATCCTCTGGCTGCTCAAAAAGCCATGCTGGAACATTTAGAGGCTATTGAGACAGTGGTATCTGATTCTGATCATAACAATAGCTAGTGGAGGTAAGGAATAATGAGATTAGCCACAATTAAATTGAATCAGGAAGAAGTAGCTGCTATTGTTACTGCCCGGGGAGTAGTAACTGTAGCAGCAGTCAATAAAAAATTTGCACAAAGCTGGCCGGTGGATCTGCTGGAAATTATTCGGACAGGGCAGCTGGCAAAGCTGAATGAATGGTATAAAGGCGGGGGTAAGGACCAGCTTGAGACTGTGGAATATATCCCTCAGAATGAGATCCGTTATGCTCCCTTGTATAGACGTCCCAGGAAGATCTGGGGCATTGGTTTAAATTATGTTGATCATGCGGCAGATCTTGCCGAGAAAGCTCCCAATACTGAGCCGGCCAGTTTTATGAAACCTGATACCAGTATTATCGGACCGGGGGATACGATTGAAATTCCTGTCCAGTCGGGAAAAACTACTGCCGAAGCTGAATTAGGTGTAATATTCGGCCAAGAGTGCAAAGATGTAAAAAAAGAAAACTGGCTCAGTGTCGTAGCGGGTTTCACTACGATTATCGACATGACGGCCGAAGATATCTTAAGGGTGAATCCCCGCTACTTAACAAGGTCCAAAAGTTTTGATACCTTCTTTAGCTTCGGACCTGAACTTGTTACTCCGGATGAGATAGAGGAAGTTTTAAAACTTCAGGTAGCTACGGTAATAAATGGAGAAGTATTTGCCCGGAATGTTGTGAGCAATATGACTTTCCCTCCCGATTATTTAGTAGCCTTTCATTCTCAAGTAATGAAAATGCTACCTGGTGACATCATTTCCACAGGAACTCCCCGTGCCGTACACATTCATGACGGGGATGTTGCGGAGTGCCGGATTGACGGCTTCAGACCTTTAGTGAATCCGGTTAAAGATTTAAAAGCCGGTAAATAGTTTATCCTCCTCATATCTTTATCGTATTGCCTTGGTTTTAGAAAACCAAGGCCTTTCTAAATGCTGATCAGTCAATTGAAAAGGTCAAGTTATTCGTTACTGGGTGACTGTCGGTAAGTCATGTATGTTAGTTCGCGAGATTATGGCAACAAAATTAAGTCAATTCAGATTAAAGGAGTTATGTTAAATGAAAATCGAAATCAAGGGTGTTTTTCCACCCATTACCACACCTTTTGATGATCAGGAAAAGATTGATTTTCGGGCTTTAGAAATAAATTTAAATAAATGGAACAGCACGGATTTAGCGGGATATGTTATCTTTGGTTCAAACGGAGAGTATGCTTTTTTATCAGAGACAGAAAAGCTGGATATTGTCAAGTCCTGTGTTGGTGCCGCCGGTGCAGGTAAAAAAATCATCGTTGGTTCCGGCTGTGAGTCAACAAGGGATACAATTGAGCTTACTAACAAATGTGCCGGGCTGGGGGCGGATGCGGGATTAATCATTACCCCCAATTACTACAAAGGAAGTATGAATAAAAGAGCCTTGCAGGCACATTTTACTAAAGTAGCCGATCATTCTGATATTCCTATCCTGATTTATAATGTTCCTAAATTTACGACAATTAATCTGGATGCCGGCTTGGTAGCGGAACTAGCTCAGCATCCTAATATTATCGGCATAAAAGACAGTTCTGCTAATATAACTCAGTTAAGTCAAATCATCGATATGACTCCTGAAGATTTCAATGTTTTGGTGGGAACGGCCGGTGTCCTTTTCCCTGGATTAGTGACGGGAGCTAAAGGCGGGGTTATGGCATTGGCTACCTGCTGCCCTCAGGAGTGTCTGGATATCTATGATTTATGCGGTCAGGGTAAACTGGAGGAGGCGAAAAAACTCCAGCTCCGGATGATTCCTGTCAATAATGCGGTAACAGGTACTTTGGGGATACCGGGATTAAAAGCGGCGATGGACTTGTTAGGTTTTGCCGGGGGACCCGTCAGAGGACCGTTACTTCCCCTTGTAGAAAACGAAATGGCTGAACTTAAAAACATCCTTGCCAAAGCAGAATTAATTTAAAACCAACCCTGGTGTACAGTTCTTACACCAGGGTTGGTTTTTTAAGGTGCTATTCCTAACAGGGGCCAGTAAAATTTTGCCAGTACGGTAGTAACTGTGATGATAATCAGTGCGGTATAGCATCCTGCCCGCAGCATATCCTTAATGCTGTAATAACCGGTGTTATATGATGTTAAATGGGCCAGGGACTGGGTAGGCAGAAAGACCCCCAGCACAGAAGCGCTGATCCCGATAAGTCCGAACCAGACCGGATTGATGTTTAAGGAGAAGGAAAGGGTGATAATCATCGGAAAGGTAGTGGCAACCATAGATAAGAGGTTGGGAAAACCCAAGCGGATAAAGCCCATAATGATCATGGTCAGAATTCCCAGGGTCAAGGGATTCATACCGTGTAAGGCCGCAAATATTGTTTCGGATATCCATTGGATTGCCTGAGAAGCTGTTAAAGCATCAACGATTGCCAGACTTGCCCCCAGGAGGAGGACAACACCCCAATCAATCCCTGCTAAGGCTTTTTTCCAGGAAATGATTTCTATTCCCGGAAGCATCAGCAGTACGGCGATGAACATGCAGGTCTGGGAAATGGACATGTTCACTTTGTCTTCTAAAATCCAGAGGATGATCATCAGTGACATCAGAAGAAATATTTTTATTTCCTTCCGGGACAGTCTGCCTAATTTAGCTAATTCGGCTTTAATAAACACTGTGCCCCCTGGAATATAATTAATTTCCGGAGGAAATATTTTCAGAAATAAGAGCCAGATTGCGAAATTTATGATGATTACGCTGGGCATTAAAGCCAGCATCCAGTCAATATAACTCCAGGAATAATTTGCCAGGCTTGTAAAAATTCCTGTGGCATAAACCATTGATACCGCACCGGTCATTAAGCCGATACTGCCGATGAAGGAGCAGAATGATATGGATATGAACATGGATTTCCCTATATTACAACCCGGCTCAAGCTGCATGGCTTTGATCATCCCTAAACAGATCGGAACCATGATCGAGACCCGTCCGGCTGCCGTAGGAATTAAAAAGACAAATAAAGTTGTGGTACAGATGACCATGAGAAGGTTAATTCTGGCATTGCCCTTGGCGAGTTTAAGCAGGTGTAAGGCGATCCTTCTGTCCAGGCCTGTTTCCTGCATCGCTGCCGAAATAATAAAAACACCTAATAACAGCCAGGTTGATGAATTACCCAAACCTGCAACGGCCTCCTGATATGATAGTATTTTAAAGAAAGGGAAAAGCATCATCAAAAGTAAAGCCGTTAAAGCGGGGGGGATGATTTCCTTGATCCATAAAGTAACGGCAAAAATAACTAATACCAAAGACCTCCGGCCGGCTTCCGATAAGCCTGCAGGAAGGGGTAATAATAATAAAAATGCGCAAAGCAAAGCGATCACCACAAATTGTATAAATGAAGAATCTGCCTTGTTTTTTACCTTTGCGGTCTTTTCTGCTGCATTTGTTACCAATTCAACTCACCTCAGATTATCCTTAAAACCAGGATATTTAATTGAATACTTTATATTTTACCGGACAAGATAACCGGTGCGGCCGGATATAGCCGCACGGTTATTGGCATAACGCAATAATAGTCCGGACAGGTGTTTTGCGATCCATTTCCCAGATTGCGGAAATAATGCTGTTTTGACGTTCGAAATCTAAGCCGGTTTTGGTAATCTCTCTAAATTTCTCCTCTAACTGTTCATTAGACATAGGATTTTCTTTGCTTCCTACCACATGCTCCACAAATTCTTCTATTATTGTGCCGTCAGTAAGCTCGGCCACCAAGCGAGCCTGATCCTCTTTCAGCCGAGAATCTAGCGTTGCCCGGACTTTTCGTCGCAAAGCTATGACTTCCGGGCTGTTAACGATATGATCGGCAAACTGCTCTTCTCCGGCATTTCCAAAAATCATCCCTGCCGCCACACAGTGGTAGATACTGAATTTAGCCGCTAAGTGATTAGCCGGTTCTTGCTTGCCCGTTAATTCCAAAACTAAGGGATGGACGTCTAGCTTAATATTTTTTATCTGCCGGGGGTCAATCCGGTGAATTTTTTTCAGCCTGCTTGCTGCTTCGATTCCCGGATGGGTAACAATTCCGCAGGCGTACGGTTTATAGGTGTTTTCCAGGATGAGCCAGCTATTTTCCCAGGGCTTGGTCAGATACGCAAAATCAGGGTCTTCTGATGTAACACGGCAGAATCCCCTGGCGGCCTCCAAGGAATGAGGGGAGCTGGTAAACCCTTTTTGGGCAAGTAAGGCACTGAACAGGCCATTGCCGGCGGCTTTCCCCGGATGAAACGGCTTGGTCATCGAACCAAACATTTCCCTAAAGCCGGTAGGCTGAGTTGAAGCCAGTCCCAGGGCGTTTATTAGCTGTCCTTTGTTTAAACCCAGCATTTTTCCGACGGCACCGGCCGCACCAAGAACACCGGCTGTTCCGGTGATATGCCAGCCCTGCCGATAATGGCTGGGGCAAATGGTCAAGGCTATTCTTTGTTCCACTTCACAACCAACAACAAAGGAAGCAAGCAAATCGAAGGCAGTGAGATCATGATACTCGGCAACTGCTAAAAGGGCGGGAAGTACCGGGGCGCTGGGATGAAGAACGGTATTCAGCAGAGTGTCGTCAAAATCAAAAATATGGGAGGAGGTTCCATTAATTAATGATGCATAATACATATTCGTTTTTAAGTTCCTGCCTAATATGGAAGCTTGGGGATTACCTCCTAATTCCTCGGCTAACCGGATAAGTATGTCGACAGAAGGGTGATTTGCTGCTCCTAAAGATACGCCCAGCCAATTTAGAAAACTTCTTCTGGCTTCGCGGAGAGCCGCTTCAGGAATTTCATCCAAGGGAAAATCAACAATATTTTCCGCCAGAATCTCAGTTACATTCATTTGGATATTTCCTCCATTTCTTAATTTGTTTTCACTATAACATAATGCAAGTTTTATGCCATCCTTTATGATATAAATTTATGAGTGAATTAAAAAAAACTTATTTTAGGAGAAAAAGTGCTATTTTAGGAGAATTTGTCGACCTAAAAAGTCTCCTAAAAGAGAGCAGGGTAGTGGCAAAGTTGGATTTTTGAGCTGGCATAGATTTTGCAATTATTTTTAGTATGCTTTGCCCACTATGCAGATCGGGAGGTGATGATGTGAGCATTTTTAAACTTGGTATTTTGCAGGGGGATGATATTGGCCTGGAAATCGTCCCGGAAGCTGTTAAAGTTTTAAAAAAGGCCGTGGAAAAATCAAAAAATATAGCGATTGAATGGGTTGAACTGCCTATCGGATACCCTTCCTATCAGGAAAACGGCGAGACTTTACCCGCGAAAACTTTAGAAACTTTATATTGCCTTGACGGCTGGATATTAGGACCCATTGGCCATATGGCTTATCCCCAAAATGATGCTAAAGCAATTAATCCCCATCCCATTTTACGAAGACAGTTCGATCTGGTTAGTAATATCAGGCCGACAAAATCTTATCCCGGATTACCTTGTCTGTACAAAGATGTTGATTTAGTGATCGTCAGGGAAAATAACGAGGGCTTTCAGCCTGATAGAAATATGTATCAGGGAAATGGCGAATTTATGCCCAATCCTGATTTGGCAATGTCGGTTAGAGTTATTTCCCGCAGAAATTCGGAGATGGTAGCCCGGACGGCTTTTCAACTAGCCCGGCAAAGAAACGGACTGAAAAAGGTAACGGCTGTCCATAAAAATACTGTATTTAAGCTGGGATGTGGTTTATTTATTGAGGCTTGCAGGGATGTAGCCGGGGAGTTCCCGGATATATCATTGGAGACTTTGGTGGTGGATACTTTTGCAATGCATTTAGTGATGCGGCCTCAGAATTTTGATGTCGTTGTGAGCACCAATATGTTTGGAGATATTTTGACGGATGAGGCAGCCGGTTTAGTCGGCGGTTTAGGCATGGCTCCGGGATTATGTGTCGGACCTAAGTATGTGATGGCTCAGGCTACCCATGGTTCGGCACCGGATATCGCCGGTCAAAAGATTGCTAATCCTTATGCGATGATCGTATCTGCCCAGATGATGCTATCCTGGTTGGGGGCAAGGAGAAATGACCAATTTGCCCTTGCTGCTGCCGCAAGCATAGAAAAAGCTTTGCAAATAGTCCTAAGTGATAAAGAGGCGGTCACCGCAGATTTGGGAGGCTGTGCCAGTACCGCGGATATGGGTGATGCAATCTGCGCGGCTTTAGACCGCATGTAATTTTGCCGGCAGGCAGCTTGCCGGAGGAGGTGCTTCCGGCAGCAAAAATATTACCTATGCGTTTAGGCAGCTGGGATCAGGGAGAGGCAGCCTAATGCCCCGCACAGTTCCGGCTGCCTATGTACACTTAGAAAGGGATTTAATCATTATCGAAAGGAGAGAATCAGATGACGGCAATCAATAAAGATTTATGTACCGGGTGTAAAATTTGTAATAAGTTCTGTACTGTCGATGCCATTCTTTATTCCCCGGAAGAGAGAAAGTGTTACGTTGACCCGGAAAAATGTACAGAATGCTATGTCTGTTTAAGACAAAAAGTTTGTCCCCGGGGCGCAATAGAGCCGGTTGAACTTGACGGCTTTTACAAGCAGTTCCAGCATGTGATCAGCGACCCTGTAGAAAATCACGGTGTAACGGGGGTAACCGGCCGGGGGACTGAAGAAGTCAAAACAAATGATGTATCCGGGAGAATTAAAAAAGGAGAGGTTGGAATTTGTATTGATATGGGGCGTCCCGGCATGGGTGTTTATTTGCGGGATGCTGAAAAAGTTGCGGTGGCTATTGCTCTTGCCGGGGCAGAACTGGCTCCTGCCGAACATACTCCATTAGCCGCCTTGATGCCTGATATTAAAACAGGCAAATTGGAGGAAGGATGTCTGGATTATCATTTGCTTTCGGTAATCGTGGAAGCGAAATGTCCGGAAAATACTCTGCAGGATGTACTGGCAGCTTTACAAAAAGTCGCCCGGGAGATAGATACGGTATTTTCATTAGGACTAATTATTAGAACTGATGAAAAGGGACAAACCCAAATCTTAGACTGCCTGGATGAATTAGGAATACCTCGGCCGCACCGCGGTAAGGTAAATGTAGGCTTAGGAAAGCCTTTATCATTAGCATAGAAGGGAGGAAGTAAAGTGACACATTCATTGCATCGTTCAGGACCAATAGAATCTCAGAAGAAAGATTTTAACTGGTTTATGTATCAAACAAAAGGAGTAAATGATAAAAATATTAAAGAAAAAGCCTTGGAGTTTATTGCAGTTGTAGAGGCATTAGGATCGGAAAACTGGGGTGATGTTAAAACAGGACCTAAGACCCAGTATCCTGTCGAATATATTAAAGATCATATAACAGATAAGTCCCGGATCAGAGGTGTATTTACCCGCAAAGAGCAGGTGATAGAATTCCTGAAACAGATTAAAGAAAAGGATTTAGACCAATCGGTAGTCATTACCGGTGTTTTGGACGAAGTATTGCCGGCTTGTTTAGAAGCAGATATAACTCCTCATTCCATCAATTATTCCCTGGGAGTTTGGGGGAAAAAGGAGAACCTTCCTGACGAGACGATATTGTCGGTAACAACGATGTGCGGGCATCATATGATCCCTCCCAAATATGTTGAATATATGATTGAGCAGGTCGGCAAAGGACGTTTAACCAGGGATGAAGCGGCCATAAAGCTGGCTAATTTCTGCTATTGCGGAATTTTCAATCAGGTTAGATGTGCCGATATCATCGCGGAGACGCTGGCTGAAAAAAAGGCTTAAAAAATTTTAAGGCAGCCGATACTTCCAATTAACTTAAAGAGTAGATACAGACAAGACAAGGGCTCTATTAGGTATTAGGACAAGATATAGGTTAGTTAAAATGAAATTAGGATAATAAATAGGTCGAATTTTATGAATATTAATTTTCAAACGACTATTTTAACTGCAAAAAGCAGGCTAAGATATGCTGGCATGAAAATTGCTAATTATTATAATTGAGGATCCTCTTCAAACTCATAAATTGGAGGTGCAAAATGATTGAAATTAGAATGGCAAGAACAGCTAAAATGATTATGGATACCGTATTAGAAGTAAAAGCCGGTGAAAAACTTTGTATCGTTACAGACACAGAAAGGCCGTCTACGATTACGAAAGTACTGGCGATCGCGGCTGAAATGTGCGGGGCAGAAACAGTTATCGTCACCATGAAACCGACGGGAATGAGCGGGGTAGAACCATCTTCTATGGTTACGGCAGCAATGGGTGCTGCTGATGTCATCATAAACCAGACAAGCCATTCCATGACTTTTACAAATGCGCAGAGAAGTGCGGTAGCCAAAGGTGCCCGGGTATGCAACATCCGTAATTTAAATGAAGATATGATGCTCAGAGGCGGAATAACCGCCGATTACCGGGAGGTCAAACGAATCAGTGAGAAATTAGCAGAACGGATTACGAAAGGCAGTGTCGTGCATATTACTACTCCTTTGGGGACGGATTTGAAATTTAGTATTGAAGGACGGAGTGGATTTGTCCTGGCCGGTTATGCGACTAAACCCGGTGAATTTTCAGGCCTTCCTGACGGCGAAGCAGCTTGTGCACCCTTAGAAGGTACTACGGAAGGTGTAATCGTTAATCCTTATTTAATAGAAGATATTGATCTAATTAAAGAACCGCTGCGGATTGAATTTGCCAAAGGCTTAGTAACCAAAGTGACAGGCGGTAAAGAAGCCGATATGCTTCAGAAAGTAATCGAAAAAAATGGGGAAACAGCTCGGAATATTGCTGAATTTGCTTTTGGCACCAATGCCGCCTGCCGGTTAAATGACAGATCCCGTGAAGCTAAGAAAAAGTTAGGAACCTGCCATGTAGCCATAGGCGATAGTGTGTCTCTGGGAGGCCTGGTAGAAAGTCCGATGCATGCCGATATCATGATGTTAAACCCCACAATAACCATTGACGATGTATTAATCATGGAGAACGGAAATTTGCTGGTTTAAGGTGACGTTATCATAAAAACTGGGAGGTTTTAAAATGTATCGTATGTTGAATCCGGGAAAGATTGGCAATATATCACTGAAAAACCGTGTGATTATACCGTCGATGTGCCTTTATTATTCCGATAATGAGGGCAATGTCACCGATAAACTGGCTGCTTTTATTGAAACAAGGGCCCGGAACGGGGTGGGAGGTTTTATCGTACCGGCCAATCCCTATGGCAAAAATAAGCGTGCCCGCGGTTCCATCGTTGATGACTCCCGTATTGAGCAGTGGAAGCGTCTCACAGATATGGTTCACAGCTATGATGCCAGGATATTTTGTCAGCTGCATCCGTCAGGGTTTCAATTCGGCCGGAAAGAATTTACCGAGTCACCTCTGGACTGGACTACTGAAGAAGTTGCCATGATCATAGAGGCCTATGCCCAGGGAGCGCTGCGGGCTAAGAAAGCAGGTTTCGACGGAGTTGAAATTCACGGTGCCCACGGTCATGAAGTTGCTTTATTTTTATCTACTTTAATCAATAAGCGGACAGATAAATATGGACAGGGAATTGAAGGACACACGGCGATCATAACGGAGATGATTCAGAAGATAAAAGAATATGCCGGGCAGGATTTTCCGGTAATACTCCGGATCAGCGGTGAAGAAAGATTACCCGGCGGCAGAGAAATTGCTGAAACTCTGGAGATTTGTCTCCTGGCTGAGAAGGCAGGGGCAGATGCCATTCACGTTTCCGTAGGTATGCCGGAGAGTGAACAATGGGAATGCCCTTCCAGTGAAATTGAGCAAGGACATTTAGCCTGGATGGGCGAAAAATTAAAAGCTAAACTGGCGATACCGGTAATTATTGTCGGCCGTATTGTCAACTGGCAAGTTGCCGAGGATATTATTCGTTCCGGGAAAGCCGATTTTATTGCTATTGCCCGGGCGTTCCTGGCCGAACCTAATTGGATGTCTTCCGTTGGCAAGGAGGATTTAAGTGATATCCGCCGGTGTATTGCCTGTAACCAGGGATGCCGCACAACAAGAGCCTTGAAGAAAACCATCACCCACTGCCTGCAGAATCCTTTGACAGGTCATGAAGAAGAGATTATCATCGAACCGGATCCGGATAAGAAGAAAATTTGTGTAATCGGAGCAGGCGTCAGTGGATTGGAAGCTGCTCATGTAATGTCTTTAAGAGGTCATGATGTTACAATCTATGAAAAAGAAAACTTTATCGGTGGTAATTTCCGTTGGGCCAGCATGCCTCCCGGGAAAAAAGCTTATCTTAATTTGCTTGATTTTTATGAAACAACATTAACCAAACGGGGAGTCGGCATAATTTTAAATCAGGAGATCGCAGAAATCCCGGCTCAAAAATATGATATTGTTATTGTCGCCGTAGGGGCTAAAGAAATCATACCGCCTATTGATTATGGGGATGCAGTTGTTTATACGGCTGTCGATTTACTTTCTAACGGAAAGCCGGAGGTTGATCAGTATGTGGTTATCGGTGACGGATTGGTAGGTTATGAGGCTGCTGATTATCTTTTAGCCCAGGGCAAGAAGGTTGTACTGGTAGGGGATACCAGAGAGGAAGCCAGTGAAAAGCTGGGGATAGCCAGATGGCATTTTATGTCGGAAAGATTTAAAGAAAATACCGAAAATCTGACGATAATCAAATATTCTACAGTCGTATCCGTTAATTCTCAATCGTTTAGAATCAAAGATCAGGATGGAGAGATCAGGGAAATTAAAGGCGCTTACACCTTTATCCTGGCCTGTGGTTTTAAAGGTAATCTGGAATTATACGAAGAGTTAAAAAGTAAAACAGCGAATGTTTATTTAGTGGGCACTGCTAAAAATTGCGGTGATGCGATGGATGCCATCCACGATGCATTTAATACTGCTTTAAATATTAAAATTTAAGTAATTGCCGAGGTGGTCATATGGGGATGACAGTGACAGAAAAAATACTGGCTAAAGCAAGTAAAAAAGCTGTTGTGTTTCCGGGGGAGATCGTTAAGGCCAAAGTTGATAAGGCTATGATCCATGATAATAACGCTCCGTTGGTGATGAAACATTTCAGTAAGATCGTTGTTGATCAAGTATGGGATCCGGAAAGAATTGTTTTTGTAGTCGACCATCATAGTCCCTGCACATCGATTAAAGCTGCCCAGCATCAGGCTGAAATGCGGGAGTTTGCCCGGAAGCAGGGTGTGAAAAAGTTCTTTGACTGCGGAGAGGGTATCTGTCATGTACTGATGCTGGAAAAAGGGCTGGCAGGTCCGGGTCAGGTAATCGTAGGAACAGATTCCCATACGACGGGGGAAGGAGCACTGGGCAGCTTTGCAACGGGGATTGGTGCTACGGAAATGGCCGGTGTTTTGGCAACAGGCGAGATTTGGCTGAGAGTTCCGGAAACCATTAAGGTTGAAATCAACGGGGATATACCTTCCGGCAGTGATGCCCGGGATGTGATTTCCCTGGTTTTGCAAAAGATAGGTGCTTCCGGTGCTAATTATTTAGCCGTTGAATTTACCGGGACAACTGTTGAAAAAATGGATTTGAGTGAGAAAACTACCTTATGTGTCATGAGTATGGAGATGGGAGCTAAAAATGCGGTTATTGTACCTGCGGAAGGCAAGAATACCGGAGATCATCTGGAAAGTGACCCTGATGCCGGATATTATGCCCATTTAGTCTTTGATGTTGCAGATTTAGAACCGCTGGTGGCCTGTCCCAGCTTACCGACAAATATCAGAAAAGTAGAAGAAGTGGAAAAAGACAGAATCTTTATTAATCAAGCTGCCGTTTCCTCCTGCGCAGGGGCTCAGCTCAGGGATTTAAAAGCTGCGGCAGAAATTCTCAAGAACAAAAAAATTGCGGAGAATGTCAGGTTACTTGTTATTCCGGCCAGCAGGGAAATATATAATCAGGCGATGCATGAAGGTTATCTTAACATTCTTCACGATGCCGGAGCCATCATCAGTTCTCCTGCCTGTGGAGCCTGCGGGGCTCATGATATCGGAGCCCTGGCACCGGGAGAAGTTTGTATTAGTTCTACGACCCGGAACATGCCGGGGAGAATGGGGCCGGGCGGGGAAATATACCTGGCCAGTGCAGCAACTGTAGCAGCGTCTGCCTTGAAAGGATATATTTGTGATCCCAGAAAAGTCGTTTAGTCATTCTAAAAAGAGGTGAAGAAATGTCTGCAAAATGCTGGAAGTTTGGTCATGATATTTCAACTGATGAAATTATTCCGGTCCGTTTCATGATCGTTACAGAACCTGCTGAATTGGCAAAGCATATCATGGAGAATTTGGACCCTGAATTTGTTCATAAATTCCAACCGGGAGAAATATTTATGGCCGGAGAAAATTTTGGTTATGGCTCCAGCCGGGAACATGCCGCATTAGCCTTAAAGGCTGCAGGAGTTCAGGCGATTATTGCCAGGTCCTTTGCCCGTATTTTTTACAGAAATTCGATAAATATCGGCCTGCCGGTTCTGGTTTGTCCTGAAGCCGTTGACAACAGTGCTGAAGGAGACATAATCGAAATTGATATCGACAGAAGTTTAATCAGAAATTTGAGCAGAAATATGGAATTTACTTTTCAATCTTATCCTTCTTTTATTATGGAATTCTTTAAACGAGGCGGTTTAATCAATGCCTTGAATGAAGAGTTAAGTGATAAACTAAATTTATGAAACGAAAGGGGAGTTTAGTATGTTAAGAGGTAGGAGGAAAGCTTTAATCTGGTTATGTGGTCTTATTGCTATCACGTTAGTTCTTTTCGGATGTTCAGGACAAGACGCCAAACAAGAAGCAAAGGATGAGCCTCAACAAGGACAAGCAGAGAATAGTGAGGCCAGCTGGCCGACTAAGGAAATCGAGGTTGTCTATCACTCTAAAGCCGGTTCCGGGGGAGATATTTTTCTCAGGGCTATGGGGAAAGCTGCCGAGCCCATGTTAGGACAGCCTTGGGTTGTCAACAACCTTACCGGTGCTTCCGGGGCTAATGCCTGGGATTATGTAGCTAAGGCAGCTCCGGACGGGTATACCATTTTAGGGATGTCCTCAACGATTGTTACTTCTCCATTGCAGAATAAGATGCCGATTTCCTATCAGGACTTTGACCCTGTAGCTATGATGTTTATTGATCCCATTGTAATTTTTGTACCTGCTGATTCTCCTTATCAGACCCTAGGTGAAATGATTGAGGCTGCCAGGCAAGAACCGGGCAAACTAAAATGGGCCGGAGGTACTGCCGGAAATATTGAGTTTGTCGGCGCGAGAGAATTGATGAAAGTAGCTGATTTTAAAGCATCATTAGTTCCCTTTGAAGGAGGCGGCGATGCCGTAGTTTCGGTATTAGGCGGACATCTTGATGCCGGTATCGGAGAATATGCTGAAATGAAGGCCAGTGTTGAAGCCGGTAAAATTAGAATCCTCGCCACTTTCAACCTGCTTCCTGATAATCCTGATATTCAAACTGTGGAAGAAGCAGGTTACCCGGAAGTGAAACTGGAAAAATTCCGCGGAATATTTGTTCCGAAAGGAACTCCTGCGGAGATTATTGATCGATTAGTGGAAGTAATGAAAGATGTTTATCATGACCCGGACTTTAAAAGGTATTACGAGGAAGGAAACTTAATTCCGGCCTTCGCTGCTAAAGAAGAATTCACGAAAGTAATTGAAAATCAATATAAACAGGTTGAGGAATCCCTGAAAAATATTAACTAATCTTTCTGAGGGGCGGGTTAAATCCCGCCCTATCATATAAGGATAATCAACAATGGAGGTGAGCTTATGTTTCAGCGCAATGATTGGATTACCGGAATAATCTCCCTGTTCATCGGCGTATTTACATTAATCAGGGCTGCTACATGGAATGCACAATCTCTTGATCCCTCGGGGCCGGGAGCAATTCCGATAATTTTGGCCTGGGGCATAATTGTAATTGGAATCATTCACCTGATCGGTTCCTGGTCTGCCGTGAAAAAAGGCGAAAGTAAAGAGACCTTTAACTGGGGTGAATATAAAATTATAGCACAAATTACAGTTATGTGTATTATTTATATTCTTTTATTAAGAAGCATAGGATACTTGATTTTAACGCCTTTATTAATTATGGGCATCATGAAAAGTGTTAACGAACCGAATACCTGGAAATCTTTTAAAGTAGGGGTGCTTTCCACCGTAGTTTTGTTCGTGGTATTTTTCTATGGCCTGCATGTCAAATTACCACTAGGATTCTTTAACAATATATTCTAATACCGTATTTTACTTGAAAGGAGGAAATATATTTTGATTGAGCACATTTCATTAGGCCTGGACATGGTACTGCAGTGGCAATCTCTGCTGGCAATATTATTTGGCGTAACCTGGGGAATCTTTGGCGGGATGATTCCCGGTATCAACTCTACCATTGCTATGGCCCTGATTTTACCCTTTACCTGGGGAATGGATCCTGTAGTGGCAATGATGATGCTGGCCGGGGTTTATGCAGGCGGGGAATACGGCGGGTCTATCCCGGCTATTCTTATCGGAACACCAGGTACAAATGCTGCAGCCTGTACGGTTTTAGACGGTTATGAGCTGCATAAACAGGGGAGAACGGGGTTAGCGTTATATACTTCTCTTATCTCTTCATCTTTTGGAGGATTGATCGGAGCTGCTGTTTTAATTTTGGTCGCCGTACCACTGGCCGGAGTTGCTTTGGCTTTCGGACCGGCAGAGTATTTTAGTCTGGCTACGGTGGGTCTTACCCTTGTCTGTTCACTGGGAGAGAAAAATGTCTTAAAAGGCATTTTAGCCGGGATGCTGGGTGTTTTGTTATCGACAGTAGGCTTTGACCCTTTTTCGGCAGTACCCAGATTTACCTTTGGCATACTTTCCTTAAATGAAGGGTTTAAGATGATTCCTTTAATGATGGGTTTATTTGCTGTATCAGAAATGTTTAAACAGTCCCAGAGATTAACAAGTGACAGTGATTTTGTTTTAAGCACCAAAACCGATACCAGTTTTCCGTCCTGGAAAGAAATTAAAAATTTTCTGCCTTTCTCATCTTTGGCTGCGCTGGCCGGGGTCGTGATCGGGGCTATGCCGGGAGCAGGTGCAACGGCGGCGGCTTTTATTACTTACAGTGAAGCGAAAAGATGGAGTAAAAATTCTGATTCTTTTGGGCAAGGGAATCCTATCGGCGTTGCCGTACCGGAAGCAGCCAATAATGCAGTAACCGGCGGAGCTATGGTCCCCCTGTTAGCTTTGGGAATTCCCGGCTCAAATTCTACAGCCATTATGCTGGGCGCTCTGATGATTCATAATGTAACACCGGGCCCCCTGCTTTTTACCAAAAGTCCGGAGATTCCTTACGGTATTTTTGTCGCTTTGTTCATTGCGAATATTTGTATGTTTATTGCCGGATATTTCTTTATTAAATTTGCCATCAAAGCGACCAGTATTTCCAAATCGGCTTTAATAGCAGTTGTGATCACCCTTGTATTTACAGGGTCTTATGCTTACAGCGGTGAGATTTTCGATATAGGTGTTGCCCTTTGTTTTGGTCTTCTAGGTATTTTGATGCGTCATTTTAAAGTTCCCCATACGGCTACTGTGCTGGGATTCGTCCTGGGGTTCATTATGGAAGCCAATTTAAGGCGGGCTTTAATTGTATCTGACGGGAGTTATTCCGGTGTGATTTTTAACTCGGGTATCAGTTCTGTTTTATTTATCATAGCGGTAGCATCCGTAGTTGTGTCCTTAATCAGAGGATTTCGAACGCAAGTAGCTAAGTAGCAAAGCATTCCTTACGGATTTTATTTACAAAGGAGGAATAGTATGAAAATTTTGAATATGGCCCGTGGTGCTAATATGCTCATTAATCAGGTTTTGGAAGTAAAAAAAGGTGAGACCGTGCTTATTGTTACCGACACCGACCGGCCCCGGATCATCACGGAGGCTCTGGCTTACAGTGCAGAATCCGCCGGTGCCGTAGTCACGGTGATTATTATGAAGCCCCAGAGCATCGGCGGGGAAGAACCCCCGAGCCCCGTTGCCGCAGCCATGGCGAATTCCCAGATTGTGATTAATCAGGCTACTTTCAGCCTTACTCATACCGATGCAGCACGGCAGGCCAGGAAAAATGGTGCCAGAATAGCAAATCTGCGGAATTTTACCGAAGATATGATGGTTAACGGCGGGATTAATGCCGACTATGACCAAGTGGGGAGAATTAGTGAGCAGTTAGCTCAATTATTGACCAAAGCGGATGAAATCAGGCTGACAACCCCCGAGGGGACCGATCTGATCATGAAATCTGCGGGGAGAGAGGCTATTGCTCAGACGGGTATGGTGAAAGAAAGCGGGCAAATTTCGGGACTGCCTGACGGTGAATCTACCTTGGCACCTTTAGAGGGAACTACTGAAGGAGTGATCGTTGCTCCTTATATCGCCGATATTCTGGGGGAAATCACCGAGCCGTTCCGGATGCAGGTCACAAAGGGCCGGATTGTGGAGATTCAAGGGGGATTGCAGGCTTTAAAGCTGCGAGAGCTGTTAAAAAAACATGATGACAACGGTTATAATGCTGCTTCCCAGTTTGCCCTGGGTACGAATCCGGCTTGCCGGGTCATTCCCAACACCCGGGAAGTTTCCAAAAAACTTGGTACAGCCCATATTGCAATCGGCGATAATCGAAGTTTAGGAGGAAATAGTCCCAGTTCTTTTCATATCGATTTTGTATTTCTGAAACCCAGTGTTTATTTAGACGGGCGTTGTATTATAGAAAACGGGGAATGTCTCCTTGATTTTGCATAATATTTTGGTTAAACGCATAAAAGTTTTACCCTGGAGTAAATTAAAGGAAAATATTTTGTTTTAGAGAATTCATAACATAAAAGTTTTTCCGGAGGTAAAATTTGATGACTGGGAAAAAGATCGTCTATTTCATGGCAACCAATGATTTTTCCTGTGAAGTTGTGAAGCAACAGTTGGAACAGTATCTGGGAAATTATATTGAGGTTAAAACCTGGCATTTCCGAAATGCGGTTAATGTGCCTACGGACCTGAAGTGTGACTTGTGTCTTGCTTCCGGTCCGGCCTTATATGACAAAATAAAAGAAATTCTTCCAGCAGACACAAAAGTTCTGATTGCCAATCGTACTCTGGAAATTGATAATTTGGATGAGCTTTTGACACTTAAAGAAGGTACAGAAGTTTTGGTCGTGAGTTCCTGGGAGGAAACTGCAAATGAAAAAATAACCCTGCTTAATAAACTGGGCTTTGGTAATTTGATTTTTTATCCTTACTGGCGGGGATTGAAAAGCTATCCCAAGCATATTAAATATGCGATTACTACCGGGCGGCATTTGGTTCCTCCCCAGGTAGGCCGTGTGATTAATGTTGGGGTAAGGGTACTGGATCTGTCAACTTTTGTCGAACTGATTGTGGAGTTAGATCTTCCTAAAGATATTATCGATGAAATTTCCCAGCACTATCTCAGGGCCATTATCAATCTTGTCACGAAAAGGCTGCAGATATCGGAACAAAGTGAAAATCTGAAAAGAAGATTGCAAGTCATTCTGGAAACTGTTGACCAGGCTACCATTGCCGTTGATGAGAACAAAAGAATCATGTTTATCAATCCGGCAGCGGAAAAGCTGTTAAATACGACCAGGGAGCAAGTTTTAGATTCATTCATCTCCGATTTTTTAACAGCTGTAGATTTTGAGACTATTTTAAAAACAGCAAATAATCTGGAAGACAGCATCGTAAAAATTCACAAGGAACATTTTATCGTAAATATTAATCCCATTGATAACTCCCATAATATTATCGGGGCGGTAATTACCTTAAAGCCGATTAAAAAGGTCCAGGAATTAGATACAAAAGTCAGGCGGGAATTAAGAAGGAAAGGCTATGTAGCGAAATATACTTTTCCCGATATAGTCGGAGAAAGCAGCAGGCTTATTGCCAGTATCAATATGGCGAAAAGATTTGCTGTTACGGATCTCTCCATTTTAATTGACGGGGAAAGCGGCACGGGAAAAGAGCTTTTTGCCCAGTCAATTCATAATTTTTCTGCCCGCAGTACGGCTCCTTTTGTGGCCACAAACTTTGCCGCCATCCCCAGTAATTTGGTGGAAAGTGAGCTTTTCGGCTATGAAGAAGGAGCTTTTACCGGTGCCAGAAAAGGCGGAAAACCGGGACTTTTTGAAGAGGGTCATACCGGGACAATCTTTCTGGATGAAATCGGAGATGCTTCTTTAGAGGTGCAAAAGAAGCTCTTACGGGTCCTTGAAGAAAAGGAGGTAAGGCGGGTTGGCGGAAATATCGTAACTCCTGTGGATGTGAGAATTATCGCTGCTACAAATAAAAATCTCCGGGAGCTGACGATGAAAAATAAGTTCCGGGAAGACCTCTTTTACCGGCTGTGTACGATTCAGCTTTCGATACCTGCCTTAAGGGACCGAAAAGAGGATATTTTAGAACTGATTAATTTATTTGCGGCTAAATATTATAAACGGAGATTATTTCTGGAGGATGGCGTCAAAGAATTCTTGATTAACTACAATTGGCCCGGCAATGTGCGGGAACTTCAGAATGTTGTCCAGTTCATGTGTGGAATGGTTGAGCCCGGGGAAAAAGCGATTGTTTCCGATCTGCCCGGCTATTTATTTTCTGCCCGGGATTTTCCGGAGAATGATCAAGCATATAAAAAGGCTAATGAAAAGCTGGAAGTAATATGTAAAGAGATTGAGCGGAGAAAAATAGCAGTACCTGTTCATCATATCTTAAATGAGTTGCGAAAAGTAGATATGATTAATAAGGGACTGGGGCGGCAGAGTTTATTAAATATATTTTCCGACAAAGCGCTCAATTATCCTGATCATAAAGTTAGAACCTGGTTGAAATTTTTAAACAGTTCCGGTTGTATTACGGTAGGAACCACAAAACAAGGCTCGAAAATAACACCTCTGGGTAAAGAACTCCTTGTTTACCTGGAAAAGAAAATTTGATTGATTGTAAAAAGAGGTTGGTTTGTAAATGAGTGATCTTCTTTTAGGGAGAGTTGTTTTGGTAATTCTTATCGGCAGTTTGGGGGCATTTGTTGCCCATAAGATTAAATTACCTTCTGCTTTCTTTCTGGGACCGATTATTTTTATCGCTTCATATCAAATATTCTTAGGAAATTTGGTAGGAAGGAGCCAATTGGTACGGATTGTTATCCAGATCGCGGTGGGAATCGTTTTAGGCGCTAATTTTTCCAGATTAACCGGACCTACTCTAAAAAGAATCATTAAACCGGCTGTGCTTATCGGAATCTTCATGCTGGCCGGAGGTATTTTGATCGGAACGGTGATGACAAAGTTATTTCCCCATTTGGATTTTGTTGCATGTATTTTGGGTACTACTCCGGGAGGGCAAAGTGAGATGCTGTTGATTGCCGAAGATATGGGTGTATCAACAGAGATCGTTTTAGTATTACAGCTGATCCGCAGCCAGTTTGTCATAATCGTGTTAATTCCGATTTTACGATTTGCTGCCGAAAGAAAAATGCTGAAAACAACCGGCGTAGATCAGGAAAGCGGGAGGTAGGCTCCGTGATAAATAAAGCGGTGATTATCGGAACGGCAGCTGTCTGCGGACTACTGCTTACTTTTTTAAAAATACCGGCCGGTGCGATGGTCGGGGCTATGCTTGGTACGGCCATTTCTCAGAGGATTTTAAACGCCCGGCTGGATATTCCGGTCAAATTCAGGCGTCTTGTCAGGATAGGCATGGGAATCTTTGTGGGACTGGGAATTACCGCTCAGGGTGTTATGCAAATCAGGACACTAATCCTGCCGGGAATTATCGTCATAGTGGGAGTCTGTTTGTTAAGTTTGCTAACCTTTGCTATCCTGTATAAATTTTTTAAATTTGATTACAATGAAGCTGTTTTTAGTTCGGTGCCGGCCGGTCTGTCGGAGATTGCCGTCAATATCGAAGGTTTGAATGTAGATCCTGCCGTAGTATCTTTAATTCACTTGTTTCGGTTATCCAGTGTTGAAATAATATTTCCAATCTTTTTAAGAATTTTACATTTATTGTAAATTTTTATTAAAATTATGAAAAAGTAGGTTTAAAGCTTTGACAATTAATTGTCAAAGCTTTAAAAAATATCAGGGATGACTATGTATTCGTAGTTTAGTGAAAAATGGCATGATTCTTGCATGATAAAATAATGTCAATTTCAAAACATATTTAGAAAGGATGAAAAAAGAATGGCTGAGAAAAAATCTATCGGTATAACTGATACAACCTGGCGGGACGGACATCAATCCCTGCTGGCAACCCGGATGAAGATAGAGCATATGCTGCCCATTGCGGAGAAAATGGATGAAGTAGGCTTTCATTCCATGGAGGTGTGGGGCGGTGCGACTTTTGATACCTGCATGCGTTTCCTCAACGAAGATCCCTGGGAAAGACTTGATAAAATAAGAAAAGTATTGAAAAAAACAAAAATCCAGATGCTGCTCCGGGGGCAGAACCTGGTTGGATATAAACATTATGCCGATGATGTGGTGGCGGAGTTTGTAAAGAAAGCTGCTGCCCATGGCATGGATATTTTCCGGATCTTTGACGCGATGAACGATGTCAAAAATCTGGCCCAAGCCATGGAAACGGCTAAAAAAGAAGGAGCCCATGTCCAGGCAACGATATCATATACCACGAGCCCTGTACATAATATGGAGTACTTTCTGAAAATGGCCGGGGATATGGTTGAACTGGGTGCCGATTCTTTTTGTATTAAAGATATGGCAGGTATCCTGAAGCCCTATGATGCCTATGAACTGGTGAAATCTTTAAAAGAAAAGTTTGCTCTGCCTGTTCAACTGCATACCCACTATACCAGCGGCATGGGTTCTGCTATGTATGTAAAAGCGGTAGAAGGTGGAGCGGATGTTATAGATACGGCGATCTCATCCTTGGCATTAGGAACGTCACAGCCTGCCACGGAAACAATGGTTGCGATTTTTGCAGGCACTCCATATCAGACAGAGCTCAATCTGGCGGCCTTAGCGGAAATTGCCCAATACTTTAAAGAGGTCAGAAAAGAATATAGAGATTTTGATGTTTATGCAGGGGGTGTAGATCCTAACGTCTTGATGTATCAAGTGCCGGGAGGAATGCTCTCCAATTTTATTTCCCAGCTTCAGCAGCAAAATGCGCTGGATAAATTACCGGAAGTGCTGGCGGAAGTACCCAGGGTGAGAGAAGATATGGGCTATCCGCCGCTGGTAACCCCGACAAGTCAGATTGTAGGTTCCCAGGCAGTACTTAATGTATTATTAGGCCGGTATAAGATGGTTACCAATGAGGTTAAGGCATATATGAAAGGATTGTATGGGACAACACCGGGGATTGTTAACGAAGAGATCAGGAAAAAGATAATTGGTGACGAAAAACCCATTACAGGCAGACCGGCTGATTCTATAGAGCCGCAACTAGAGCAGGCCCGGAAGGAAATCGGCCATTATCTGCAAAAGGAAGAAGATGTTTTATCTTACGTATTATTTCCGCAAGTGGCCCGGAAGTTTTTAGAAGAACGGTATGCTCTCAGGACTAATGTCGATTTTAATATGGCCCGTGACCTTGATCTGGAGGCAGGTGCCAATATTTATCCATTATAGGCTACAGATAATTTATTGTAAAACTGCATTAAGCGGGTTACAAACTACTGATACAGAAGGGAGTTACAAGACATGAGTACTCGAGCAAAACTAGCAGACCTCAGAAAAAAAAG
>JBMNCQ010000060.1:0-2096 GCA_049366715.1 Peptococcaceae bacterium
ACAGCAGGCTCTTGAAGATGGCGTGGTTTGCGGTATGGAACAGGGCGCCCACCAGACTTAAATTCGCCTGTGTTTCCAGTCCGTAATGATTGAAAATAATATACAGCCCCAGACCGACGACTATAATCCCGATATTTTCGATACTGTGATAAGCCAGCAGTTTCTTGAAATCATGCTCTTTAAGGGCATAAATAACACCAAGCACTGCGGAAACAGTTCCGAATGCCAGCAGTACGAATCCCCACCACAGTTGCGGTTCCAGCACATCGAAAGCGAAACGGCAAAGTCCGTAAACGGCTACTTTCAGCATTACCCCGGACATCAAGGCCGATACATTGGAGGGAGCTGCCGAGTGGGCGTACGGCAGCCATTTATGGAAAGGTATTACCCCTGCCTTGGTGCCGAAACCGGTAAAAAGAGCGATAAAAGCGAAACTCCCGGCAAGCTGCGGCATGTTGTTTGCCGTCTGAATATCGAAAGTCCCGCTGTATTTATATATCAATAAAAAGGCGATGAAAAGGAATAAAGTGCTGAATTGCGTCATTATAAAATAGAAAATACCGGCCTTGCGGGTTTCTTCTTTCTCGTAATCATACATTACGAGCAGGAATGAAGATATCGACATGACCTCCCAGAAAAAGAGGAAACAAAACGTATTAGCTGAGACAACCACCATAATCATCGATAAGATAAAGAGCGGAAGCAATGCCGTCGCAAGCTGTTTCTTCTTTTCGGATGCGCCATGCTCGATATAATTGAATGAATAAATAACGGCGCACAAACCGACTATTCCAATAACAGCCATGAAGAATGCCGATAACTTATCGAGATGCATTTTGAATACCAGGTCTGCGGTCAGGGAATAGATAATGCGGTTGTACTCTGTGCCGGTTAAAAAGCAGGCAAGCGCGGCAGTCGTTATACAGATAAGTCCGCCAAGTATCAAACATAACGAAATATGACGGATGATTTTATTAGATTCGGATAATGTCAGCAGCGGCAGTATAAAAGCCAGCAGCAGGAGCAGGGCTCCCGCTGCAAAAAGTATTTCCATATAAGATTGATATATCTTTAAACCATCGAAGGGGAAAAAATAAGGAAACCCCTTCTAAGGTCTCCTTCAATTTATAAAACTTATTTTATTTATGCTCGTCTGAATAATTCTATTCCAAGCCGTTTTTCTTGTCAAACACGTTTACAGTGTCATTTTGAAGCGTAATCAAAAGGCTTGATAATTCTTTACGGAAGCTTAACCTGCCATCTGTTATATTAAATTTATATTAAAAAGACAGGTTGTTAATCAGATGGCTAATATAAAAACCGGCAATAAAATCATTGTTCATCGAATAGACGACAACAGGAGTGAAGGAACCAGGCGCATCGAACGTAAATTCTTTGTACCGCCCGAAAAAATAGATTATGCGCTGGCGATACTGAAGCAAACCTGCCTGTCCGATAGTGAAAATTCAGATGAATGGATAAACAGCCTCTATTTCGATAGCTACGACCTCGAACAGCACGAGATCTCGTCCGCAGGCGACAGCCGCAAAGACAAAGTCCGCATCCGCTGGTATTACAAGCTCGACGATTACCAGTATTCCGTTCCCGTTTACATAGAGCATAAAACGCGCGAGGGGTTCGCAGGGACCAAGCAGCGAAAGAAAATTATTGTTCCCCTGGAAAAACTGGAAACGGAAAATCTTAAAAAAGGGATTGTTCCCGAAACCATGCTTATGGATGTACTGGCGCGTTTCGGTTATTTCCCTCCGAAACGCCTCAAGCCTGTCATCCTTATCTCATATTACCGCCATCATTTTACCGATTTGATGAGCGGCATGCGTGTCAGCCTAGATTACAATATCACCTCTACGGTTATCGATACGTCTATCGGCTACGGCGAGAAAAATCTGAAACTGCAGGGCGGCGTCATCGAAATCAAGGGAAAAACCCTGGAATTGCCGGAAACGTTGCGCAGGTTGAAGCTGTTGGAAACCGACTGGACGCGTTTTTCAAAATATTCGTCGTGTCTGGATGTCCAGATGAGCGAGCCCTGTTCTTCATCGAGGCTCTGGCCTACAGGCAGAAATATTTTAAGT
>JBMNCQ010000061.1:0-1480 GCA_049366715.1 Peptococcaceae bacterium
ATAAATTTTTTATTGATTAATACAATAACATCCAAATATTATGGTAAGATCTTGAATTTGTAATGTAATAAATTGCTAAATGGTGAGATATAATGAATTGAAATTGTATATCTATAAATTATTATACCAAAAAAATAGCCAAGTGGTCAATTGAACGAATTGCCTCAGAATAAATCAAAGGAGTCAAATCCAACAGGCTATTACCTCTTTTTAAAAACACCCAAAGTCAGTCTTAAGTCGAGGCATGCCAGTTATGACAATTGCTGTTCTGCTAGACATAATCTTTATGGACCCCTATTTCAGGGTTGTTATAGATCTATTTTACCTTGCCAGGACCAATACTCACCAAGGAGCATCCAGATTTGCTTTTGATATGTATACCGCCATTGCAGACGATATTAAAGAGGCCTGGAAAGAGGTTTGCTAGATATTAGTTTTTTAGTTGAACCGGTTGACATTAGCCAGTATCATTTTCTACGGTTGCCGGGTAAAGAAAATGATAAAAATAAGTATTTGACATTACTGAATAGATGCAAGATAATCAAAGCACCCTGAAAAGGATGCTTTTTACTTTCAAGGAGACAGAACCATGCCAAGAGATGGAGTACGCAGCTGTTGTCAGATTCCACAAAAGATTTTACAGGAGTATGAAGGTTGGCAACTTTGTAAAAATGGAGAAAAAGTTGAGGGGAAATGGCAGTATGATGACCAGGACTTGGAATATCTCAGTATGATATTGACGCTCTATGATGTATGTTTTTCCAGTGATAGGTAAAAAAGTATATGATATTTTTGCAAAGGGGTCACATCACGGGAAAAGAACGAAAGCGTATGCTGTATTTAAATCGCAGTAAGATACTGGAGGAGATTTGTTTTCGTGAGCGGCATTTTCAGGGCATTCGGAGAGCAAAACAAATCGAAAGAACTTTAATCACAATTAAGGTAAGTTGGAAAAGGTGTAGAAGGAGGAAATTGACTATGAAAATCATGAATAAAGAAGCATTCGACAAAGAGAATGTATTCGGCAAAGGTGAGGCAAACGTCATGTTTGCCCAGTATTTCGTTGGTGAGTCTTTTCTGAATCCACTGACGGTGCCAGGAGAGAGCCCGGTGTTCCTTGCCAATATCACCTTTGAACCCGGATGTCGTAATAACTGGCATATCCATCATGCGATCAAGGGCGGCGGCCAGATCCTGATCTGTACCGCAGGCGAAGGCTGGTATCAGGAGGAAGGCAAGGAGGCCGTCAGCCTGGAGGCTGGTACCGTTATCACCATTCTGCCGGAGGTCAAGCATTGGCATGGTGCCAGGGCGGACAGCTGGTTCAGCCACATCGCCGTGGAAGTGCCCGGCGAAAACTGCAAAAACGAATGGTGTGAACCGGTATCCGATGAAGAGTATGGTAAGCTGAAATAAGGAATCACTAAAATTAGTATTTTTATTCTTATATTTTCCTTACTATTTTCGTTATTTACAACAA
>JBMNCQ010000062.1:0-1007 GCA_049366715.1 Peptococcaceae bacterium
AGAGTACCTGACTTCGAATCAGTTGGTTGCGCGTTCGAGTCGCGCCGGGGGCGCCTTTCATTTAATCCACCCATTCCTTCGGAAATTTAATAAAATTATTTCGTTGTGACCTCGAATCCCTCGCGAAGCACACCCGCCAGGGTGCTAAAGGGGACAGCGCAAGTTAATTGCACGTTTCCTCTCCGAGGACAAGCGAGTCGCGCCGGGGCTTTTTTTGTCAGTTTACAACACCCCTTCTAAGAAGGGCAAAGAAATCCGGATAATCTTTAGAAATCCCATAATGTCTCACAGAATCCCTTTTTCCGATAATCATGCATTTAATCACCCATATAATTTTTGGTGGAATAAGACATTTTATAAACACAATTAACCTAGTATGAATATCCTCCTTGAGTGAACAAGGAGGATTATTTTAATCAGCGAGGTTCGTTCTACCATGTAATACATCTTCTAAAAGAATTTGTTGCAGTCTTTGCGGTTCCTCGAACATGGGACTGTGTGCGGAATTCTCAAAAGTATAGAACCCTTTCAACGGAGCTTGAAGTTTCTCAAAATAGTCCTTTGCCAAAGGATAGGAACATGTGTAGTCATAAATCCCATGAAAAAAGTAGACAGGGAGAGACAATTTAGGAACTTCAACGGAAAGATCGGTCATTAGCATCTGATCCCATACAACACTCACCCCAGCTTGAGATTTACCGCGCCATAAATTAATTTTTTCTGATAATGTGTACTCCTTTATAAGCAGGGATGGCAAGAATATACCTGTAATTACCGAATCCATTTCATGCATCGTACCTATCCCGAGAGAGTGCATGGCTTTGTCTCGAATCCTTAAATAACCAACAGGTGTCCCTCCTGTCATCGTAACCGGATTTGTTTCAAGTTTTTCCACCATTGAAGTGTTTCCATCTATCTTAAATAGATGCAGCATATATTCATAAGCCAACACTTCGGATTTTAATTGATGGGACATCTGTGCCTCGCCAATGTAGGCATAGTACAGT
>JBMNCQ010000063.1:0-56713 GCA_049366715.1 Peptococcaceae bacterium
TTCATTAATCAGGTTTTTTTACTTGGATATACTTGACTTCATATAGTTAGTCTCATAATTCTTCGTTTTAAATTTATTCGCATATAAATTATATGCCATTTGAAAAATATAAGTCAATAATTATGAATCCAAACGCGGGTTCAACACCCACATATTTAGAAAAAGCCGCTGTCATCTATAAAATCCTCCCCAAACCCTCTGGAAAACCAAATATCCTTAGATAACATACGGAAATATCCCAGGAGAAATCCACTTTAATTAAAAAATCCCTTTACACAAAATTATTTACAATCTTCCTGTTTTTGACTTATACAGCCCAGCTTCTCGTGAAACGCCGTGCCCAAGAGACTTATTTCTGATTGTTGCTTTATTGCATGCTCCCCAAGCAATACATTAATTGTAAAATCATTACTCAACATGCGGCGATACATGGCCATTATTTCTTTTTTCGACCAATCCCTCATGATCTTCGTTTGATGCGGAATCACCGGAATACCTGCTTGTTCTAACATATAAATGTTATGTTTTAGTTCTTCGGCAACTTTGCTAAGAGTACTATCGCTTTTTGCGGTTTGAATGTCAAGCATTGCATTATTCTTGTAAAAGTGCTTAACGACAATAGCAGTTGCAGCATGTGTAATATGAAAGGATTCAATATCATCTTGTATTTCATAATGCAACTCAGCCGCTTCTAATATTTGGGCAAGTTCATTTACACGTTCCGTGATTTCCCCGCTAATTTCACCAAAAATAGTACCTTGATGCTTTTCTGAACCAAATTGAGCATACAAAACACCATCCCTCATGTCTCCGCCTGCCCCTGGGAAACCGGGAAGCAACCGATCCCCTATGATTTCAACCCATGAATTATATCCCACGGTGTTAGTCAGGGTAATAATTGTTTTACTACGATTATCTTGCAGTTGAACAAGAGCAGACTCAATCTGATCAAAACGCACGGGTACAAAAATAAAATCGTATATTTCGTCATGATCCAATTTTTCGATTGTCTTAACAGGTACGGATTTGATTGTCCCATTGACATCGTATTGCAGGCCGTTTTTTCTCAATTCTTCCAACCTCTTATTCCGGGCCAGAATAGTGACATCCAGTCCCTGTTGAAAAAATCGGAGCGCATAAATACTTCCGACTACACCTGCACCAAAAATTAAAATCCTTTTTGCATTAACACTCATATTTTTCCTCCTGTTTAACTATAATACACTCGTTGTTTAAACTACATCTGCATGTTAGTATACTAATATAGTATTTTTATGATAGCAACTAACAAAAAGAAGCAAATGTTGCTTAACCAACAGAATTGGATAATTGATTATGCAAGGAGTTTGACATGGTAAATCATAACGATCCCAGGGTTATACGTACACGGCATCTCATTCAGGATGCCTTCAGAGAATTGTTAAAAATCAAAGATTTTGATGCCATCACGATAAAAGACATCACGCAAAAAGCAACTATAAACCGTGCTACTTTTTATGCCCATTTTGAGGATAAATTTGCTTTACTGGACGAAATAACAACGCTTGCATTTGAAGATATGTTGCAGGATGAACTGCTGTTCACACAGAAATTCACAAAAGACGTATGTAGTCAGTTGTTGGAACTAACTTATCAATACATTATTAAGTTTTATCGAACATGTAAATATGATTCAAAATCAATTTCCGGACAAGTTGATGGTAGAATAAGACAACTATTATATTCGACAATAGAGTCATTTTTAAAAAACACTGATCTACCCATCGATCATGAAATCCATGCAAATATGATTAGCGCAGCTTTGTATAATGCCGCATATTACTGGTATGATTCGAAAAAAGGTGATGATATTAGCGAACTTTCTGATATAGTAACTAGGTTTGTAATGAATGGGTTGGAGATAAGTCATTGATATAGTAAGCGGAATAGACTTTGCTACTGCGATAAAAGCTCTATATTTTGCTCCACCTTAAAAAGCTGATTTTTAAACGCTTCAGCTGATTGGGCTGGCGGAGTAACCGCTATTTTTTTTCATTGGCATTATCCTCTTCACTATCTATTCTCTAGTCTTCCTACCATTTATTCAGTCGTAATGTTCATAACGGTATATCCTAAAAAAGTGCATAAAAAAGCAGAGTATCTTCGTTATGAAAATACCCCCGCTGATTTTCAGAAGTGTTGCTTCCCAATGTGATGCACTGCTACATTGGCACCCATATGCGGTCTCCAATAAGTTCCGCAAAAATGATAGAATTCACCGCAGCTCAGTGTTCCGTCGTTATTAATACAGTTAACGTATACCTGCAAGGTTTTTTGTAAGCTATATCCAAATTTGGGAAAAATCAATAACCGCCTGGAGGAAAATCTACAGCCTTTTCGTAGTTGCCCCAACTGTCACAGCTGCCTGCTTCATTTACGGTTTCTTTTTCCTTGAAATGTGCTCGCACTTTTTGCCGTCAATTGCTAATGCGAATTCTTCTTTATTGATTTAATATAGATTAACGCTCCAATAATAGCTGGGATAATCGACAGAAGATAAATTATTTGATAACCTAAATTTTCAGCAATTATACCCCAAAGGATGGCGCCTGCTCCAATCCCAAGATCAAAACCAAGAAAGAAAGTCGCATTGGCGGCGCCCCTTCTCGAAGGGTCAACCTTACGCACGGACATTGCTTGCAACGCTGGCTGGATGGCTCCAAACCCAATTCCATAAATAAACCCGGCTATAAGAAAAGCTATGAGAGAATTAGCAAAATAAATTAAGGACATTGCAAGTATTACACAAATTATGCCCGGAAGCACCGCAAAAGAAGTACCTTTTCTATCGGTCAGGCGGCCAAAGTAGGGTCGTGAAATCAGTAAGGCGACAGCATAGATGGTAAAAAATAATCCGATATTTTCAACTTGCTTTTGGCCTGCATAAAGTGCAATAAAAGAAACAATCGCTCCGTAGGTCATAGTGATAAAGAAAATTACTACCGCCGGAAGAATAGCCGACCTTTCAAATATTCCTGCTTTCCCGGACTTTGGAAGTACATCAGGTTTATGATATTTTATGGGCAAAGCAATTAAAATGGAAATTAATACAACTCCTGCAGAAACATAAAAAACAGTGTTGAATCCATAGCCGCTCAGGAGTTCAAGTCCTAATGCAGGAGCGACGGCCATTGCAAGCGTACTTGTTAAACCAAAATAACCCATTCCTTCGCCTAAGCGGAGTTTTGGAACGATGTCCGAAGCGATTGTACTGGAGGCTGTACTAGAAGCCCCCCAGCCAAAACCATGGATAAACCTAAGAATTAATAGTACTAAAATTGTTGAAGTCCAACTGTATGCCACAACGCATAAAAGAAATACAATTAAACCTAAAATATATACGCCTCTTCTCCCTTGCCTGTCCAATAATTGACCGGCAATCGGCCTCATTAAAACAGCGGAAATGGTAAAAATCCCCACGACCAGACCCGCCCAAGTATCCGAACCTCCTAATTTCGCTGAAAAAACAGGCAATACCGGTAAAAGCATTTGAAATCCCAGTGTTATAAATAAATTTGCTATTGATATTAAAATAAAGTCCCGAGTCCAAAGCGGCTCTTTCTGCAACGCTGCATCTCTTTCCATCGATATACCTCCAGTTAAGTAATCTTTCAATTAATTCTCACGCATCTTTTTGCTGCACATCCAATAGTATTATCTTACACCTATAATAAGTTATCCGTTGGTATATTTACTTTTTTCCTCATGTAAGTTATTTATTACCTTTTTTAGCACTAGTATTGTCTCTTCGATCACGCTCTCAGGAATATCTTGCGAAAAAATACCTAATATTTCAGAAAAAACAGATTCAACCGCTACCGAAGCCGTTCTGCCTTTCTCTGTCAAATACAAAGAAGAATATCGTTTGTCTTTTTCAACTCGTTTTTTGCAGATATAACCTTTAGTTTTTAAATACTGGACAGCCTTTGCAGTCGTTGATTTTTCCACATAGAGCCTGTCACCAAGTTCCTTTTGATTTATACCTTCATTTTGAGCTATAACAAGAAAAAAATCATATTGCCCACTACTAATCTCTAACTCCTTCAGCTTATTGTTGAATATACTTTGGCTGAGTCTATAAATGGCAGCGCTATATCTTCCAATGCTTTCCATATAACTACCATCTCCTTCACGATAGTTTCCTCCGAAACTATTCTATTGAATAATAGTTTCGTTGTCAACTATAATTGCTTTAGATCGCAAAATAAAAAACGACAGGAGCAGTTTTTTAAACCAATCCTGTCGTATTAATTCCGCAGCTCCGGTAATCAGCGCGATTTTGTTCTGCAAAACTAAGTCCATATAGGCGATCTCCAGAATTAGGAATATGGGAAACAAATGCAAACAATACTCTTAATGAAATGCATTAAAAAGTAAATACCGAAAAATACCGCCGGCCTTGCCCCTGCCACATCACCGCTTTTCAATAGCCGGGCTTCTTGCCCATGCTCCTGATCCCGTCATGTCCGCCCATATTCGAAAAAGCCATCACAGAACGGTTTCGTTCCATAATGGCTTAATTTTTGTTAATTTTACTTGCCGCTGAAAACAGGGAAGAAGCTGAACTGACCGTAATCTTTGATGCGCTCCATGGATTTCAGCCGTGCCATATCCTCATCCGAGATCACAAAATCCACCTTTGCGTTGTCCCGCATATGCTCCTGGTTGGCTGTCTTGGGCAGGGGCAGCGTTCCAAGCTGCAAATCGTATCGGATGCAAAGCTGCGGAACTGAGACTCCGTACCTCTTTGCAATAGCAACAATCGTCTCGTTGTTCAGCACTTCACCGTGGGCGATGGGGGAGTATGCCTCCACCAGCATCCCCTTGCTCCGGGAATACTCCATCAGTTCAAAGGGGGTGTTGCTCACATGGGCAAGCAGCTGATTGACCATGGGGGCGACACTGCACCCGGACAGGATGTTGTCGATGTCTTTCTTTTCAAAGTTCGACACACCGACCGCGCGCAGCTTTCCGGCCTTGTAGGCATCCTCCAGAGCATGCCACGCCTCCAGATTTCCCTCGGCATAATCACCGTTTCGGTAATCCTGCCAGGGTTGGGGACTATGGATCAGCATCATATCAATATAATCCAGTCCCATTGCCTTCAGAGAACCGTCGATTGCCGCCACGGCCTCCTGATAGGTCTTGATTTCGGCAGCCAGTTTCGTGGTCACGAACAGCTCTTCACGGACAACGCCGCAGCCGCGAATCCCGTCGCCGACGCCATGCTCGTTGCCATAGGCCTGCGCCGTGTCAAAATGGCGGTAACCGATTTGGACCGCATCGCAAACCGCTTTCGCCGCAGCGGCGTCCTCGATGAACCATGTGCCCAGACCCAATTTGGGGATTTGGACGCCGTTTGAAAGCGTATAAGTTTCTTCCAAAATCATCATATATTCCTCCTTTTTTAGGCTAATTTGCTGACCCGTTCTTTGCGTTCGTCTGCCGAATCCCTTTTATTTTTCCGCATAAACCTCTTGGGCCATGCGGAAGGCCGCCCATGCTTTAGGCCATCCCGCATAAAAGGCTGCGTGGGTCAGAATTTCGGCCATTTCTTCCTTTGTCACGCCATGGTTTTTCGCATTCAGGATATGGAACTGGAGGGAGCTGTCCAGCACGCCACCGGCCATCAGTGATACCACCGTCACGATGCTGCGGTCACGTGCGGAAAGCTGTTCCTCCCTTGACCAGACTTGGCCAAACAGGACATCATCGTTCAGCTCCGCAAATTTGGGTGCAAAATCACCCAGGGCGTCTCTTCCTGCCGTTACTTTTACCATCGCTGCCACCTCCTTACTTCAGCTTTGTATATGCATCGCCGACGGGCTCGCACCATTCATTCGAGGTCTCTTCGCCCGGCACTTCAATGGAAATATGACTGAACCAGCTGTCGGCTTTTGCGCCGTGCCAGTGCTTTACATTGGCAGGAATGGTGATGACCGTACCCGGCACCAGGCTTACCCCTTCTTTGCCCTCCTCCTGATACCAGCCTTCGCCTGCCGTGCACACCAGAATCTGGCCGCCCCCGCTCTTCGCGCGATGGATATGCCAGTTGTTGCGGCACCCAGGCTCAAAGGTCACATTTGCCAGAAACACCGGACTTTTACCGAACTCCGTCAGGGGATTTAAATAGGATTCCCCCACGAAATACTGCGCGAACATGGTGTTCGGCTGCCCCTGCCCAAAAACATTTTGCTGGTCAAATTCTTCTTTGTTGGTTACTTTGCTCATAATGCCAATGCCTCCTTTTTTTACTTTTTCTCAGTTATGCTCCGTTGACTCCAAACATATCAGCCCGTTCCGCTCACCGTGCTGAACAGAGCAAGCAGTAGCGTCGGCAACTTGCTTATAAGCTTATTATCTCCTCTTGATCTTACATATATTGATTCAAAGTCAACTCTATGATAATATGAGAATAACATCTGGAGTTAACTCCAAGTCAAGTGTTTTTTTCAATATCGAATATTTTTAGAAAGGCAGATCTGTTATGAACATAGCTGAGGTTGCTGCAAAGTTTGATTTGACGCAGGATACGTTACGATATTATGAAAAAGTCGGATTAATCCCGAAAGTCAAACGAACATCAGGCGGTACAAGAAACTATACCGAATACGATTGCGGCTGGATAGACTTCATCAAATGTATGCGCAATGCGGGGGTCCAAGTGGATGCTTTAGTCGAATATGTGAAGCTTTTCCAGCAAGGGGATTCCACCGCCGGCAAGCGAAAGTATATACTGGTCCGGGAACGGGACCGTATCGCTGCCCAGGTCGCTGAGATGCAGTGCACACTTGATCGGCTGAATGCTAAGATTGAACGATATGAAAAGGACATCATCCCAGCTGAAAAAGAACTGGTAATAGTCCGTAACCATGAATAACAACACAAGGTTCACCGCATAACGGCAAGATGCAGCGAACCTTGTGTTGTTTAAATTAAGTGTTATGCGTTATGTAGAATTGCAATGGCAAGCCAGCTTTTTCTCATTGCCGATTCTATCTATTGCGGGGTGACGCGGACGTACTGGAAAACCAGCAGTTCAACCTCATGAATCGAACGGCTGCGAATGAGAGGCCGGCTGACGGACCAAAAAACGGACATATTGCCCGGGAAAGGAGGCGTCAGACCGATTGCTCTTCCTATTCGAACAGCTTAAGCAACAAGATGGATTAGGGCACGGCCGGCTGTCGTGCACCTTACCCATAAATACATCATGAAACAGAAAACCGCCTACAAAAACAACCTCATATCCCTGCTGGATCAGACCTAACGAATTTCAACGCGGGCAATTACCTCTTCAATTGTCATAATCAATATCTCCTTGCAAGATTTTTTGAAAATCTCCAGTTATCTCATATCATCGCTGTCTTCCAACAGCAGCTGTTTCAAAATATCCTTTCGCTGTTCAGTCAACCCCAATCTCATTTCCAAATATGCATCAATTAAACCGTACTGCTTCCTCATTTCTCTGAAAGCTTCTTCCAAATACTCGGGGCATGCAGCAAGTACGGATTTAAACACCTCGTATTTGTAGTCCGTATCCAGGTATGACCTTGATTGCATGGTTTTAATTACCTTCTGATTCACAAATTCCCCGTATTCTTGGCTGAGAATATCATCTTCACGGACTGTTTGTTCAGGAACATCCAATGCCGGCAGCACGATTGCGACACCGGCTCCTGTACGATCCTTGCCGCCTGTACAGTGCATTGTGCAAAAAGTTTAAGCATTTCTGAAAATGCTTTTTGCGCTCCAGGACCGATTATAAGTTGTGTGGCATGTACCCTGCAAAGGGCGCCTCCGCTCAGCAACTATTATGGCCGGGCCGGTTCTGGTTCTCAATAGAAAATATGGTCTTGCTGCAGAGCTCGGATCATTAATCGTAATTCTGGTTTTGTTTCGCGGTTAGTGAACAATGAACTCTGCGGCAAGTGTTCTCGTTGTGCAATGTCTACAGGTTTTGTACTCCAATAGATGTCAATATTCTCTAAGTCTCCTCATCCTTTCCGGGATATTACAAGTTTCTTTCTGTTCGCATCACGTTCCACAGCGGCATCGGTAAACTCAATGACTTTTTGTACCTTATTTATCATGATTTCCTCCTGTAGGGACACCAGCAATTGTTCAATCCAAGATATGCACAACTCCTTGACCGCCGTCAACAAGTACTCTGTCCCCTGTCTTAAGCCGTGTGGTAGCATTGCCGCATCCCACAACAGCAGGAATACCAAGCTCTCTGGCTACAATAGCGGCGTGAGACAAAGGTGCACCTATATCGGTAATGATTGCCGCAGCTCTAGGGAAAAGAGGGGTCCAGCCTACATTCGTGGTTGATGCTACTAATATTTCACCCGGCTTAAAGTTTTCCCCCTCCTCCGGATTAGTCAAAACACGCACAATTCCTTCTATCCTGCCTGTTGCGCCAGCAAAGCCTTGCAGTGTTTCAGTTTCAGAGTCAGGCGCACTAACAGTTGGTAAAGCAGGATCATAATAATCCACTCTTCTGTTTGGATCCTCTGCCCACTTGAACGGATCGAATCTTCCACGGATCATGGACGGCAAGGGAGGCAGCGCTTTATATTTTGCGAAGGTTTTGCGTCTGGCAGGAATATGCTTCACCCCCGATTTGTCTCCGGAAAGCAAATTCAGAACTTCATCCAGGTAGAGGAAAAATACATCGTCTCCAATTCCTGTGAGTTCTCCCGCTTTCAGTGCAAAAGCACGGTTAACCCTGAAAACTCTGGTCCATTCCGAACGGACAGCTTCTCTTATATAGCTGCCTTCAGAAGCAGCGGCAATTTGCCTGCCGATCTTTTGGGCTTTGCCCGGAAAACGATTCTCGAGTTTTTTTAAAGTTCTTTCATATTGGTTATGCTGCTTTCTTAAAAGTTCTTCAGCATCTACATTAGACTTTTTAAATTCTTCTATCTGTTTTTCAAGCCAAATTTTATCCTCTGCAGGGTCAGGTATAGATATCTCAAACTCATGGGGACCTCGATGACCATATTTCATCAGGTATTCCTCCCGGCTCGCTTCCCCCTTAATAATCTTTGATATCCCGACAACCGGACCAAGACTTTCAAGTTCAGAACTTCCCCTTAAGTTCGACAGCAGTGTATTTGCGTCTTCCTTTCCTAAAAGCTTCGGAAGTTCGTCATTTAATTTAAATAATCCCGCCAATTTTTTCCGGGGAGCAAAACGGCTAACCCACAAAGCCTTACAGTTATAGGGCCAAAGTTCTTCCTTCCACAAGTTCAGTAAGTCTTTATTTGTTTTTGTTCTTGCAATGCGTTCTTTCATTGTTCTGCACCAGCCTGGTGTTTCCTCCAGATAATTTGGCATTGCTTTCGCAACTTCCTTAGATTTTTTTAAGGATTTCTTTACTCCTGGAATCATGGCTTTTATTAATCCTACCCTCGAAAACGGATAAATAGGAATATTCATTTCTTCAGGCATCCGTCCGAATATATCATGCATTTTTTTCAGCACAGGTTTATAGTCCTTACCAAAGGCCGGATATATGGACAAGGCCAGATTTACATTTGAGTACATTCTTCCGCAGATATTGCCGGAGAATAAATAATACCCGGGAACTGCCATTTGCTCTTCATCAAGTGCCCTGATTACAGACCAGCTAAGGGGAGTAAAAACATCGGCCATAGCCTCACCCACATTGGTATTGGTCCAGAGGTAATCTCCATCCCAAGTATCATTCAGTTCATAGGTATCCGGATTACCTGTCTTCTGGGTTGTAATAGGCCTTGCTTGCAGGATATATAATTTCCCTTTGGCAACAGCCCATTCAATATCCTGTTGACATCCCAATCCCTTCACAAGCCTGGCAGCATGTTTATACAGCTCTGAGGCATACTTCTTAAAATCCTCCGGACCCTCATATTTCCCTTTAGGCCTCATCAGTTTAAAGGGATATGCATTGGCTTCTCCGGATACGAGCTGCTCTCCTAATCCATAGACAAAATTACCTGTCATACTTATGTGACTGCCGGTAATCGGATCAGCAGTAAATAATACTCCCGAAATTTCAGAGGGCACCATAAGCATAATCACCACAGCAATCTGATGCGATCGTTCCAGGCCTTGAACAAAACTGTATGCCTTTACTCTTTCCGACTCTCTTGATCTAAAAACCGTATAGACCGCTTCCTGGATCTCCTTATCTGTTTTAACATTAAGAACAGTTTCAAATTCTCCTGCAAAGGAAGCCTGTGCCGAATCTTCACTTAAAGCTGACGACCTTACCGCAAACAATGCTCCTGCATGATTTTTTCTTATGGCGTTCAGATAAACCCTTATCTCATTCCAGGCTTCATCAGTAAGCTTTTCCTTCTGAAAAGCCGACGGCAATACTACAAAACCATCGGGTATCGGATATCCGTCCCGAAACATTCCGGATAGCATGCCGCCTTTTCCGCCTGCAACTGCTTGAAGTTCCGGGGTTATTTCCTTAAAACCTTTGACCATATTTGACATATAATGCACCCCTTCATTTATAAAAGCAATTTTTCATGATTTCAAAATAAATATCTGTTTCCGCCAATATTTCAGCTGCATCAAGTTCGGTTAAAGACAACCCCTTTGCCTTTAACTTTTCCTTTTCCTTGGCTGCCAGACCTTCCATGGTCCAAAGAATAACATTTAAGGCTCTTTTAATGTCCGTACCCTCTTTAAATTTGGAAGTGTCAAAATTACTTAATACTTTACCATAGCTATCTGTAAGGTATTCTTTATTTCTGGACTCCAAATCAGCTTTTACTTCATCGGAGTCTTCAAAATTAGCCATCTTAACAAAGTCCAGCATATCAGGGAATTTATTGACAAGTATAAATTCAATAGATAGAACCTGACGCAGTCTTTTTAATATATCTTTTTCATCCAAGTCTATTTTCCCGAAAAACTCATCCATGAGAATCTTTAAAGTATGGTCATATAAAAATAAGAACAGGTCCTTCTTATTATTAAAATAGTGAAATAACGCTCCTTTTGATATATTCGCTTCTTTAACAATCTCATCCGTCGTTGCATTTTTATAACCTTTTGGGGCGAATTCTTTTAGCGCCGCATTAATAATGCGTTCTTGCTTTTCAGGTTTTAAGCTTAAAAACTTTGTAAACATTTCGTTCACCTTTCTTTTAAATAAATCAACAAATTATTGACTAAATCAGTCAATAATTAATATAGCACTTTTGACTGATTTAGTCAATAATATTGTAAAATAATTTACCCATCTCTTTTATCACTTTTTCAATCCCGGCGATTTTTGCTTTATAGACACATCTGTGCTCAAAGTCTGCATGTTCCTTTCGGCAAAGCCGCTGAAATAGTATAAAAATCTCATCCGGTGCTTCGGCGGCAAAGTAAGATTTATAAATCGGGTAATAATCTGTATAACGCTCATATTCTTAATATCAACGGAGGAAGTTTCAGGTTTAAACAAGCACTTGCCAAGCAGACAGATAATGATTAACTTTTTATTCTCCGGTGGCTTAATTTTGACATTAACATACAACACAGAACGCCCTCACAGGGGCTGCCGAAATCTCGGAAAACGTCCCATCGACACCGGAGGTTATAGATATTTCGTTTTCAAAAACATTTTGCAAATCACCTGTTGATTATCAATTAAACATATGTTATTATAAACATATGTTTAATTGATGGGAGGTTTCTATGAACATTCAGCACGCTATTTTAGGCTTGCTCAGCTTCGAGCCGCTAACAGGCTATGACATGAAAAAGGTTATGCAGAGTTCCCCGCTTATTTATTGGTCGGGAAACAATAGCCAGATATATCGGGCTCTGTCCGAATTACAGGGGGATGGCTTTGTTACCGCCGAGGTACTGCACGATGAGGCTTCGCCGACTAAAAAGAGGTATTCTCTTACCGAACGGGGACGGCGTGAACTTTCCGACCTGTCCAAGGCTTTTCCCGAACTGCCGGAATTAAGAAAGCCCTTTCTTCTCCAGCTTTTGTTCGGACGGGGTTTATCACGCCAAGAAATTGAGACCCTCTTAAACCAGTACGGGGGAGAACTTCGTGGAGCTCTGCTGATGATTGACGACCGGGCGTTTCCGAAATCCGAAACTAAGGTGCAAACCGCTATTCGTAATTTAACCTTGGATAATATCCGGCAATTCTATGAAGCTGAACTTTCATGGGTAGAAAGAGTACGCAGGGAAGTCCTGCCCCTCGCTGAAAGTAAAGAAAATCCAACAAAGCACGAGGTGAATACAATGGAATACACTTCTACAAATAAAAACGGGCAAATTTATGTCACCGTCACCGACGGACAAATACAGACCGAGCAAGACGGACTGGCTTTAGTATCTGCCTGCGCAGAACACGGAACAAATCTGCTTATGCTCCCCTCCGCTTGCCTGTCGGAAGACTTTCTGCGCCTTTCCACCCGTGTGGCAGGATTGGTGCTGCAAAAACTCGGAAACTACAACATCAAAGCAGTTGCCATTTATGATGTAAATAACACGTCTAAACGATTCAAAGAATTTCTATCGGAGGCTAATCAAGGTCAGGCATTTCACGTCTGCGATAACTTTAAGGATGCGGAACGCTGGTTGTTGGATGGGAAATTGTGATGAGGACAATCTAAATTGCCGGCCTTTCCCTTAGGGGTTGGATGGCATTGCGCTATGCGACCATCCGCCCCGAAAAGGTCAGCAATCTTGTTCTTCTTGGCCCCGAAGGGCTTATAAGGCAAAGGCGTGACTTCATGCTTAGCCACACAACAAATCTTAATCCAGTATTATGGCAGGAGACTTTGCATGATCATCATTCGCCGATTTTTTCTTCTCCTTCAAGAATAAAGACAAAGCCAGAGCGATTAAACACACAACCGCAGATATTATAAAACAATCACTAATCCCATATGCTTCAGATGTAAGACGAATTTTACCATTTATGACACCCAAAAAAACGGTTTGCATAGTCTGTCCGGCCATGCCCTGACTTATCGCAAGATCGGACAAATTTTTACTGCTTGCTAAGACAGTATCACTGTTTAAATTGATAGCCTCGGAAAGCCTGGCTATGTGGAACACCGCACGTTTTTGAAGAATTGTCGTAAACACAGCAATTCCCATTGAAGCCGACACTTGCCTCATTACATTAAATATTGCCGATGCCTTTCCGATTAAAGGTTGTGGTACTGTATTCATTCCCGCCGTCATGACCGGCATATTACAAAGTCCCAGGCCCACTCCGCGTAACGCCAGCCAAAATATTAATAAGGCAAAAGGCGTAGCTAAATCAAGCACATGTAACATATAGGTTGTGTAGGTCAAAATAGCCAGACCGGCAAAAACCACCCAACGAGCCCCCATTTTGTCATAGATCCGTCCGGCTATTGGCATCATAATTCCTGAAGCAACAGCCGCCGGGAACATGATAAGGCCGGAAGTAGTAGCCGAAAACCCCAGAATATTTTGAATATACAATGGTATTAAAAACATTGCGCCAAACAAGCCGATTGATACAATAGACATAATAAGAATAGAAATGGTAAACACAGGGTTTTTAAATACCCGTAATTCCAGGATCGGCTCCGGATGACGCAGTTCGACGATAACAAACATACTCAAACTGACGACGGACACCACAAACAATCCAATGACCAGAGGAGAATCCCAGCCTTTACCGGCCGCCTTGCTCAAGGCTAATAGCAAGCTAAAGAATCCAAGTGAAGAAAATAAAAGTCCCAGCTTATCAAAATTTTTGCCTTTGGTGAGCTCTGTTTCTTTTAGACTGATACTGGCAAGAATGAAGTTAATGATGCCGACGGGGACATTTATGTAAAAGATCATCCTCCAGCTTATGTTGTCAACTATGTATCCACCCAAGCATGGTCCAATAGCCGGGGCAAACATGATGGATATCCCAAAAATACCCATAACCATGCCCATCTTTTCACGTGGGCTGTACATAAACAGGAGCGCATTCCCCAGAGGCAGCATCAAGCCCCCGCCAATTGCTTGAATAATTCGCGCAAAGATCATGGAATTGAGGTTCCAGGCCATTCCACATAAGGTTGATCCCACTATAAATAAAGTCAGTGATGCCATAAAAATCTTTTTATATCCAATAGTATCACCCAAATAACCGGAAAGAGGCATTACCACACCCAAGGTAAGCATATAACCTGTCAAAATCCATTCAACATTATCCTGAGACGCACCAAAGACAGCCATCATTTTAGGAAGGGCGACGTTTACGATATTACTGTCGAGCATTGCCATAAAAGTACCTAGGATTAGTACACTAATGGCTGCCCAATCCACTTTTATAGTTTTTTCCGTATCATGCTCCATAAGCTTTTATCCCTCTACGATTATTTTTTAATAGGTTATTTTGTAATATGTATCTTGACCATCGAAGATAATCCGGGCTTAAGAACATATCCATTATTTTCAACCTTGATTTTAACCGGAATGCGCTGGGTAACCTTAGTATAATTACCCGATGTGTTCTCGGTTGGGATCAAGGCAAAGATAGCTTGAGAAGAATTCTTCACTGCTGTAATTGAACCGTAAAACGATACCCCGGGATAGTTGTCTATACGAACATCAACTTTCTGTCCTTCCTTGATTCGTCCTGCTTTATCTTCGTCAATATTGGCCTCTATCCAGACCGCATCCAGATTGCAAGTGGTTAATATGGTCTGGTTTACGGCCAGTGTCTCCCCTACCGTTACCGGAATACGCAGTATAGTGCCACTGGTGTCCGCAATAACAGTGGTTTTATCTTCCGCTCTTTTGGCAGTATTGTAAGCCGCTTGCGCCTGATCCAACTGGGCCTGATAAACGGCCGCCTGGGAATTGTTTAACGAGTCTAGCTTGGCCTGGGCATTGATCAGACCGGCTTCATTGCTTCGCACAACTGCGTTTAATTGCTCAACTCCCGACTCCGCTTTATCATAGTTGGACTGAGCCGTATCCATTGCCTCTTGCGAGATGGCACCTGCAGCAAATAAAGACCGGGCATGATCGAGGCTCCGCTTGACATCAGCCAGGGCAATCTGAGCCGATTTCAGTTGAGCCTGCGCAGCGGAAAGGTTATTGTTTGTCTGGTCTACCATGCTGGCCGCCGCTTTTATGTCATCAGGCAGCTTGGCATAATTAGCCTGAGCCAGATCCAGTGCGGCCTGCGCCTGCTGTAAATTGATCTTATACTGGGAATCGTCTAATTTGGCCAATATTTGTCCGGCTTGAACCTGCTGCCCTTCAACGGCGTTTAATTGAATGAGCTTCCCGGAAACCTCCGCACTGATATCTACCAGATCGCCATTTACTTTGGCATTATCAGTAGAGACAATAGACTTGGCGAAGAACCACCACCAAGTAAAACCCGAAATGGTTATAATAACTGCTATAATACCAACACCAATCATACGTTTCTTCTTAATGTTTTTAGCTTCCTCCGCCATTTTCTCATCCCCACTTTCATTGGATTTAAAAATAATACACATAGGCGTCACGGAAAAACCCGTTTTATCTGCAAGTGATTCGTTAATTTTTAGTGCCTGTTCGGAATACAAAAGATAGATTGGTTAAATAATTTTATTCAATTGCCTCATAGAGTTTATCCAGCAAACTTTTTAGTTCATTTATTTCTTTTTGAGAGAAACCTTTAAAAATTTCGTTCAACAAATTTTTAGCAATCGGCACTAATCGCTCCATTAACCCTCTTCCTTCATCCGTCAAATAAATTAAAAAAGCCCTTCTGTCATTAGGTGAACTGCACCGTTCGATATAATTTTTCTTATTTAGATTATCCAGGGCCCGGGTTATCGTTGTTTGATCCTTCCCGGACTTGACTGACAGTTCTTTTTGTAATATCCCGTCTTCATCCATCAGTAAATTAAGCAACGCCCACTGTTCCGGGGTAATATTATATTCCCTCAACTCCCTGCTAAGACGGTTGATTAGTTTTTGATTTGTCCTTCCTAAAAGAAATCCCATGGATTCCCTAAAAGCAAACATTTCCTCACCACCAAACATGCATACGCAATAAATGTATATGCATTCTTTTATAAGAAGATGCTACTTGAATTCCTTTGTCAATATATTTCTTACGGAATAATCATAATTTTCTATCACCTTTCGAAAAATGAAAACCTGCCGAAAAGGCAGGTTTGCTCTTATCATGTTTAATTCAGATGTCATTTTGAACAACGATACAATTGTATTGGAAAGCTAGGTTTTAACAAAAAAACAGACTGAGATCATGATTTATTGAACAAAAGCATTTTTTAGTGAAAAGAAAAAATCAGGGTTAAGGCCGTAATCCTTTTCACTGCGTCCTCAAACACGTAAGATACAAAAACTTATTATTCTGTTCCCGCTTTCAACGCTTCGCTCATCGGGATGCGCGCCACTTTTTTTCTGCACATCAGTTTTGCGAACTCATAGGTGGCCAGCACGACCACAAAACCCAACAGCATATACCAACCGTTCAGTTTCACCGGCAATACGATCTGCAGGCTCTCCGTCAGAGATCCATAGAACACCCCCACGGTTCCCAGCAAAACGGGAATGCCCAGCAGATAGCCCGCTATCACAATCAGGGTATTGCTGCCCAAGATCAAGCTGCCGATTTCCTTTTTCCTGTATCCGAATACCTTCATTAACGAGATGCCGGTCCGGCTTTCGTCAACCACTAAGCCGGTTACAATATAGATGATCAGCAAACCGAGGATAAAGGCGGCGGCGATAAGGCCGTAAATCATTGGGCCCATTTGATCAAGCAGCATGCCGAATCCCGTGATGATGGCGTCAATGGATTTCGTGCTCCGGATCTCACCCGGGGCAAAGGTCAGCGGTTCGTCGCTCCAAATACCGATGTAAGCGTCCTCGGGCAACCCAAACTCAGAATTAAACTGTGCAAGAGGCATAAACAGGAAATCCCCGGCATAGGTGTCGGCTACTTTTTCAATCTTAAAAGTGTGTTCCTGTCCATTATCCGTATCGAACACAGTCACGCTGCCGCCCGCGTTTACACCCAGCTTTTGCGCGAGCGGAGCCGTAATGGTGGTCTGTTCCGGTTGGAGCGTTCGCCCCGCTGGGTCTTTCAGTCTGATCCTGTCGGTATGGGGCAGAACCCCGGTAACATAAAAGCTGACATCCTCATTGCCGGCCAGGCTCACATACGCCGCGCCGAACTGTTCGGTCCCCGCCGGGGGAGTTCCGGTTTTTTCCGCTGTGAAAACGTACTCGTACTCAAGGTTGTACAATTCCTTTATACCTGCATTGAACATATAATCAACGGAGCTTTTCATGGTCAGGCCATACAGCATGAGCATCGTGGCGACAACAACCCCAAACAGCAGGAAGAATGTTCGGGATAAGCTGCGGACCTGTTCCCTGATTTGAAATTTGGCTTTAAACCCCAAGCGGTCCAGCCGCAGATTCCGCTCGATAAAATTCGTCTTATATTTTACTTCTCCGCCTTTCATAAGCGTGGCCGGCGGTGTTTTCAGGATCCTGCCGACAATCCCCCCCGTGATGCCGCAAAGAATTATCACCGGGAGCAGAACAGCGAAAACAAGCAGCCAGGGATTGAATATCGTTTCATAAACCGGCATAGGAAAGGCGGTCAGCATAAAATTAAACATACTGTTCACCAGCAATAACCCCAAGCTGGAACCAATCACCGAGCCTGTCACGGATACCAGCAGCGGGAACATCAGATAATGGCGGCGCAGTTCCTTTCTTCGATAGCCTTGGGCATAAAATGTCCCGATGATAACCGCTTCGCTCTTAATCATCCGCCACATCAGCATCCCGAGCAAAACACAGGTGAGGGCCAGCATGGCCAGGGGCACAGCGGCGCTCATCGTGGATAATACGCTGACCTCCATAGGAACATAGGACACGTTAACTTTCTTGGCGGTACTCTGCCAGCTTGTTATGCTGACACCCTGCGAGCGCAGCGCGTTTTTTACGGCTGCTTCCTGGGCTTTGATATTTCCCCGCCCGTCAAAACGAAGGGCATAAACCTTATTCCCACCGGGCAGGGAGTTAAAATCCGCCTTACCGACCACGCCCGCGCCGAAGGTCTTGGGATCGTTCATCATCGCTTCTTTCGACTTGATAACATAGATGAAATTAGGCAGAAAAGTGTAGCCCGAAACGGTGAACTCCCGGTGCGCGACAGTGATCGTGTCGCCGATCCCGTAGCCGTTTGTTTCGGCAAACAAGCGGTCCAGCATAATTTCCCCATCCCCCGGCAAGTTCCCCTCGCGGACGGCCGGAATATTGACCGCGTTCATCATGCTAAACACCCGCAGCGTTTGACCGGGTTTCACTTCGCAGTCCGCCGTGCCGCCAAGCTCAACCTGCGCGGCAAATTGTTCGCCTAGCGCGGCGGCGTCAATATCGGCGCCGGTCGAAAACTCTGCGTCGGACAAAACGTTCCGCTCTGAAAAAATAGTGAACGTATGATCCAGATTAATGGATGTCATATTCACCATGATAAACATCATGCTGCTGATTATAAGCATTAGCATTGCTCCAATGTACCGGGCTTTATGCTCCAGCATGGTGCGTATAACTTTTCTAAACAGCGTCATTACCACTCAATCCTTTCCGCCGCAACTGTTTCTTCATGCCGGGCCGTTTCTACGATCTCTCCGCTCCTAAGCTTGTAAACCACATCCGCCATACCGCCGATCGCGGTGTTGTGGGTAATCATCAGGATGCTTGTGCCAAATTCGCGGTTTACTTTTTGTAAAAGAGAAAGCACGCCGCGGGATGTCTCATAATCCAGCGCACCGGTCGGCTCGTCACACAAAAGCAATTGCGGATTTTTGACAATCGCGCGGGCTATGGCCACCCGCTGCTGCTCCCCTCCGGAAAGCTCCCTGGGGAAACTCCTTTTTTTCACTTCCAGGCCGACCGCTTTCAGCACCGTATCAATATGCAGCGGGGCTTTTGCTATGTTGGAAACCACCTCGATATTCTCTGTGACAGTGAGATTTGGTACGAGATTATAAAACTGAAAAATAAAACCAACCGCATCCCGGCGATAATCCGTCAGCTTGTCGTCGTTAAGAGCGGTAAGTTCTAAGCCGTCAACACGGACACTGCCGCTGTCCGCCCGGTCAACACCGCCGATAATGTTCATCAGTGTTGATTTCCCTGAGCCGGATGGGCCGAGAATCACGCCGGTTTGCCCTTTGGCCAGCGTAAGACTGATCCCTTTTAATACCTCATTTTTATTCTCACCCGCCTGATAGCTCTTGTGCAAATTTTCAACCGTTATAAACATCTTACCGCCCCATTCCTCGTTTTAATAATAAAACCATGTTTTTCATGATGCTTTCCATTTCGCAGAACTGTTCTTCCGTAGGTTCATAGTTAAAATTCTTAGCCTTGGCCAAAAGTACCTCCGTAAATTTTTCCGTCACCCCCTGGAAAAAGAGCAAAAGGATTTTGTCGTCCAAATCAGCGCGAACCGTTCCTCTTTTTTGGCCGTTGGCAATCAGCCTCAGCTCATACTCCTCTCCCATCCGGTATAATTCACTATTTGCTTCCTTCGCCAGGCTACCGTACTTGCCTGAGGTGACATTCAGAGAAAACGCAACCAGCAGAGGCTCTTTTTTTAACAGCGCAAACCGCTCGCGGCTTCCGGACAGAAAGTAATCATAGACATCCATGTCCTTCAAGGGAGTTTGCCTGTCGATCACTTTCATAAAATACTCCAGCGTCCAGGTGACGGAATATAAAAACAGTTCTTTTTTATCATCAAAATATTGATAGATGCTGCCTTTTGCGACTCCCGCTTTTTTGGCAATTACTTCTATTTTTGCCTTTTCAAAGCCATGCGCCTGAAATTCTTCAATTGCTGCCCGCATGACTCGTTCTTTCTTGTCGTCATCCAGGCGGTTAAAGGTTCTTTTCGGCAATGTATTTAACCTCCAATATAGCGAATTGTGACTTTTCAGTCACATTATATGACTTATTAGTCATAATTGTCAATAGGTAAAACCTGCCGAAACTAATAATGGGCAGGTCATAGCTATATATTCTCCACCGACCAGGCTAGCATCATGCAGTTTCACCACTTTAGACCCTATGGCTCTGCATCCTCGCTTTTCAACAAGTTTGCCCTTGGCGTAAAGAACTTATTATTCTCTAAATAGAATAAGTTTCAAGCAAAGCTGCGTCGCTTGAAACCACCAACAAACCCTAACCATGTAAGTACCGCCGCAACACCCGTTAACACAATCAGCGGCAAAACCCTAAACTCATCAATTGGGATACTGTCGGAGGGCGTCCATTATAGTGCGGACCATCCGATGATTCCGGCCCCCCAAAGCATCTCGCTGGAGATAAACACACCCGGTATAAGCCAATTAAGAACGGCGCCAATACGGGGTAGCCGGCCGTAAAACAAGGTCGGTAATTGTCCGGACGGACAAACCGGTCACATCAGTCCCAGAATATAGATTAAAAGAGAGATGAACGCTTCTTGATTGCCCGGTTTTCTTCCGGCAGCTCCCAGGTCTTCATATGGGCCCAAGGCGGAACCGATGGTTTCGGCGCTCCCGACGCCGGGTGTCAACGCCGCCTAAGCCGTAACAATTGTGTTGTCTTTGCCATACGTCTTGTCAAGTCTTTGACTTGTAAAATAGCCATTATTTGCCGGCCCCTAAAACGACCCGTTCCAACCTCGTCCCCAATCGGCTCAAAACCTCGGTTGAGATTGTACCCGCTTGCTCCGCAACATCGCAGACGCTGATTTCAACCCCGCCGGACTTGCCGATGACAACGGCTGTATCACCGCGCTCCACCTTTTCTATATCCGTAACATCTACCATCGTCTGATCCATGCAAATGCAGCCAAGGACGGGTGCTCTATGTCCGTCTATCAACACATGGCCGGCGCCGCAGGAAAGACTTCGTGATAAACCGTCCGCATAACCGATTGTCAAAACCGCGATTCTCATAGCTTTGGGGGCGATAAACGTAAATCCATAACCTACATATTCTCCGGTGAAAACGGTTTTCACCGCACTGACCCGCGCTTTCAGCGATAGCACAGGGCGAAGTTCCACGCCGTATCTGTCTGCGCCGCCGAGATCACTCAACGTACCATAAAGCGCCCTGCCTATTCTGGCGTAATCAAAAGCCAAATCAGGGCGGTTGAGAATACCGTAACTGTTTTGAACGTGCGCCTTTGGCCGGGTAAAACCGCATTTTTCTATCTCGGAGCGGACGTGATGAAAACGCTCCAACTGCTCTTGTGTAAAATTTTCCCCTGTTTCCCCATCGTTTTCCGCCCTGAAATGAGTAAAGATTCCGGTGATGCTCAGGTTTTTACACGCGAAAATCCGTAAAATCCTGTCCGAGTTTTCCGAACGCTCCCCCAGCCGGCGCAATCCGGTATCAATCTTAATATGGACTACGAGTTTTTCGCCGAAACCGTTTAACAATTCAGCATAATCAAGGTCAAGGACAGTCTGCGTCAGGCCATATTTTACAAGCAGGGGAAATTGCTCGGGGTGCGTATAGCCCAGGATTAAAATCTCGCCTTCTATCTGACGTTTACGCAGCTCCACCCCCTCCATGACCGATGCGACGCAAAAGGCGCGGACACCGAGAGTGTTCAGTTTCCGGCAAATTTCCACCGCTCCGTGGCCATAGGCGTCTGCCTTGACGGAGGCCATAAGTTGGCAATTATCCTGCAAACGGTTTCGCACTACGTTTAAGTTATGGTGCAGATTGTTCATATCAAGCTCAATCCACGCCCTGCCCGTACCCTTTATCATCGCCTTGCCCTCCATACGGTGACGACAAATCCATCCGTATTGTTACCGGATACGGAATATGGCGTATTGTCCTCTATATCAAACACGACGATTTTCCTGTCGGCAGGTAGATAGGATACTTCTATCTGCGAACTGCCAAAATCGTAGGGCAACGGGTCGCGCCCATAGGGAAATTGCCTAATTCTGGCGTGGTATTCTTCCAGGGTATCCCCCGTTTGCTCCATTATCATGGCGTGGGGGGCACCGACATATCTGAAATGCCAGGGTTCATAGGTAATACCGGTTATATTCTCTTTACCTTCCGGGTAGCGTTCGATAAATCCAAACCTGCCCGCCATTTCCCTGAAGGCTCCGCATACTCCGGTATAGGGGAAGTAGGGCCGTAAAAAGTCTATGTTCGCCTGGTTCAACGCAAGGTCAACCGCGAGTCCGGTCTGATGTTCGCTATGCCCGGGAAATGCAACATATTTCGCAGTAAAGTCCGCTCCGTTTTCCAACAAGGATTCACTGTAAATCTGTTCTTGTTCCCGTTGTGACCGCCAACCGCTCACCGCCGTGATCCGGCTTCGAGCGGATAGCTCGTCCGTTAGCTTATCATAAATCGAAGCAACATGGCGTTCCAAAAGCACATTGTTGTTCGTGGCGTCTACGGGCGCGAGCATTTTATCTGGTGATCCTGCCCGGTATGGATGATCCCGGTTGACGAGGATTAGGTGACCTGTATGCACCATATTTCTTGAAAGTGATACCGTTTTCATGCGTCCACCGCCAATCCGACAGCCGTATTGATAATTTGTTCAAATGTCATGCCAACAGCTTTGAGCATATGCGGGTAGTGGCTGTGTGTTGTAAATCCCGGGATTGTATTCACTTCGTTAAAGATGATTTCACCCGACGGAGTTAAAAACAGATCCACCCGCGCAAAGCCGGTACAGCCTAAAACCCTGTAGATCGTCCTGGCCGTATTCTTGATTTCCTCGGCTTTTTGCGCCGGTATCCGCGCCGGAACATGAAAGGAATACGTTTCAGGCGTGTATTTTTCCTTATAATCGAAAAAGCCGCCTGCAAGCTCAATCTCGCCTAATTCTCCCACGATCAGCTTATCATTGCCTAAAACAGCACAGCTAACTTCAAAGCCGGATATATTTTCCTCAATGATAACCCTGTCATCATGTCCCAAGGCCACTTTGACGGCTGCCGGCAACTCACCCCTATGCAAAACTCTGGTAATCCCCAAGGATGAACCGGCTCTCACGGGCTTGACAAATAAGGGATAACCGATATTTTCCGCTTGCTCCCCAACTGTTCCCGCATACGTTTCGTTTTCAAGAATGAAAGAGCGAGGTATTCGGACACCGGCCACATGAGCAATTTTATGCGCCTTGTCCTTGTCCATGCAGAGCGCGGAACAAAGAGAGTTACAGCCGACGATGGGTATACCGGCAAGTTCCAGTAACCCCTGAACCGTACCGTCTTCGCCGTTTTTACCATGAAGTACGGGCATAGCGGCGTCTAACCTAATTGTGCGGACTCCACCCGCCTCAAATTTCAACACGCCATGCACTTCCCGGCTGGGCGAAATAATGGCCCGGACGCAATCAGAGGGATTATACCAAGTATTTTTCTTTATTTTTACAAGTTCACCGGAAAAATGAAACCATTCGCCCGACGGTGTGATACCGAGCAGAACCGGGGTGTACTTGCTTCGATCCAGATGTGTAATCACAGCATAGGCGGATTGCAGGGAAATATCATATTCAGTTGAGCAACCGCCGAACAGCACCGCAATTTTGAGCTTATTCATAAATCAATCTCCTTCCCGGTTATCGGCGTATCATTGGGAAGCCGATAACCGATCTCACATAAGTTTTCATACAGCAGATCTTCAGATAATGTCTCATGAGTGTCGAGAGTTATTTGGCGGCGATAAATCAAGATTTTTTCAAAAATCTTGCCCTCCTGGCGGAAGTAGGACAGGCCTTTGCCTTCGATCCTATACATACATGCCATTTCCCTTTCCGCATAAAGGCGCCCCCAAAGGTTTTCGTCATCAAACCCAATACCAAGCTGGAATGTCACATCGGTTTTGTTTATAACTTTCAAGTCAAGCCATCCTTCGCTGACCGTCGCGTCTACACCCTCCGGCTCATCCTTGCGTAATGTAGGGAACTCCCTGACTTTGTGGGTATGTCTTTCAACAATGGTCAGGGGCGAGTGCAGAAATACCCAAAATAGCAGATTACTCATTTGACAGAGGCCGCCGCCTGGTGACGCGACAAGTTTAGCGTTTGTTACGGTCAAACCGTCTTTATAGGGGATATGCTTATCCGCGTAACGTACCGCCTACCAGAATGAAAAGGTTTCACCCGGCTTTATCAAAAGGCCGTTCAGCGTCTTAGCGGCAAGTTTCAAGTTAAAAACCTTGTTTTCCTGATATCTCAGATCAAAGCCTGTATTTTCATTGAGAAGCTTCGATTTAGTTTCATATCTACAAAAAGGCAAAAGCTCCGGAGCCTTTGTTTTCGCATAACAGTTCCGGTCAAAATACATCTTGGCATAGAAGCATAATTTTTTTTGTGTCCTGCGGACCGGCAATAAGAATGGAAACAACTGAGTAATTCTTTTTCTTTTCATGTCCGAGACCTCCTTTCCGAAATATAAAAACCTGTCCGATTCGGCAATTTCATCTTACCGAAATCAGGCAGGCGGTATTGGAATTTTTACTTAGCAAAATCTTAATAAATTCATATGAAGAACTTATTATTTTCCTATGCTGTTGTATACAGCTATGGCATCGGTAATATTATACTGTTCCGACTGGTGATCCCCTTGCGCACCGGCTGAAATCAGAATATATTCCTGTTTACCCACTTTGGCGAGACTGGCAAGACATAGACCCGCTTCAGCGGTGTAGCCAGTTTTCCCTCCTAAGATTTCCCCGCCAATAATGTTTTGCTTGTTGAGGTCTTCAAACATGGTACTGTAAAAGGTTACCCCGTTAGGGTGCTTATTCGTAGGCCGTGTGGAATGACGGGATGAAGTAAAAATCTCCCGGAAAGTGTCATTTTGCAAAGCATAGCTTAAAAGAATGGACAGATCGGTGACTGTTGTGTAATGTTTTTCATCGTGAAGTCCGGTCGCATTTGCAAAATGGGTATTGTCCATACTGAGATCTGCCGCCTTTTGATTCATTATTTTTACAAAATTCCGCTCTGATCCCGCAAGCTGCTCAGCAAGTCCAATACTGCACTCCGCGCCGCTGGGCAGCATTACTCCGTATAATAAATCGATTGCCCTGACCTGCTCACCCGGCTGGAAACCTGCCAGAGAAGCATTTGCTTCGTACAGCCCCTGAAACGTAGAATTGGCAAGTTCGATTTTTTCCTCCAGATCCGGTAAATTTTCTATCGCAACAAGGGCTGTCATCATTTTAGTTAAAGAAGCAGGATAGATTTTTTCTTCGCTATTTTTTTGCATCAGGATGGTATGATTTTTTGTTGGGGACATTCCTCCGACTTGGGATTCAGGCTTATCACGGGAAGTGTGTCCCCTGACCTCTAACCGGATCAGAATCGCATTAGAACTGTTCAGCTTGTCGGAAGGTATGGAAACAGAGGGCTCGGGTTCTAGCTTGGACGAGATTTTATCGTCATATTCTTTCTCGTATATATAATGGTTTCCCGGAGCAATGATAAATCTGTAAGTTAAAGCAGCCAGGACAACCATCACCAGAAATGCTACAAATATGCGTATTTCTGATTTTTTCTTTTTTACTTTTCGCGCCATAATAAACCAGCTCCTTATTCTATGCTGATATTATTCCACCACAGAACAAGAAGCTATGTGGGAATTCTATCTTATGAACTCCTTAAGATTTTCTTATAGCCAATAGGAAAGTTCAACTTTTTCTTCGATAAATATAAAGAACTTTCCGTCTATGCGTTGCAAAAAAAGCCTTCAGTGATCCAATAAACTTCCAGAGAAGCCTTTTTTATAACGGAAGGTTTATTGTAAATGTAGTATTTTCCGGGTTGCTTTCCACAGCAATTGTCCCGGCGTGAGCCGTGATAATTTCCTGGGCAATTGCCAAACCCAGCCCTGCTCCACCGGTGTTTGTGGAACGTGCAGTATCCAATCGGTAAAATTTTTCAAAAATAGTTTCCAGCTTTCCCTGCGGGATTGGATTTCCCTGATTCGTAAAAGTTATCACCATATTTTTGTCCTGCTGCCCGGCAGAAATGTCAATGACGCTGTCTTCATAGCTATAGGTTATCGCGTTTTTGAGAACGTTATTGAAGACACGGGCCAGTTTGTCTGCATCTCCCCACAGAGTGAGGCCGTCAGGCACATTGACCGCCACCTGTTTTCCCTGCGGAGTCAGCATTGGATAGAATTCATCTGCCATCTGCTGGAGCATGAAAAGTAAATTGATTTTTTCTTTATTCAAAACAATCCTTTGCAGATTAAATCTTGTGATCTCAAAAAACTCATTAATAAGCTGCTCTAACCGATAAGCTTTTTCCAAGGTAATACCGACATATTTTGCCTTCTGTTCAGGAGGCATATCAGGAGCTTCATCCAGAAGACTTAAGTATCCGATAACGGAGGTCAGAGGTGTCTTGATATCATGAGCCAAGTAAACGACCAAATCATTTTTGCGCTGCTCGGCATCAAGAGCGGCTTTCTTTTGTTTTTCCAAGTTGTTTTTTATCTGATTAAGCTTATTTTCCATAAAATCCAATTCCGGTGCTAATGTAATTTCAGCATCGGCTTCCTCAGCAAGCTTATCCATTCCGGCACTGATTTCATCAAAATATTTTGAAAACCAAGAAATAGAAAATAGAAAAAGGATAACTAAAAATATCAGGTTTACAACAAAAAGGATCATGCTCATATTGTTGCGAATCACCAACTGATAGATTGTCAGTGCGTCCGAATAGTTAAAATGAAAAGCGTTGACTAGAAATCGAACGATACGATCTCCGATCTGTCCACGCAGAATATAGCGCAACAGATAAACCGCCACAACGGCGGCAACCGTAATCAGAAGCATTTGAAAAAATACTTTGCTTTTTAATTTCGAATAATCATTTTTTCTCTTACTTTTCAATTTTATAGCCAACCCCCCATACCGTTTTGATATATTGGGGATGTTCTGCGTTGTCGTGCATTTTTTCCCTTAAATGCCGGATATGAACCATTACCGTATTATTGCTATTCCTGAAATACTTATCTCCCCATACCTCATGGAATAATTCTTCCGAACTGACCACCCGTCCGCGCCGGGAGCAAAGGACCCAAAGAATGGAAAATTCCGTAGGAGTGAGAGATAGCTTTTTTTCATTCAGCGTACATTCATGGGTATCCATGTCCAATACCAAGCCGGAAAAGGCCAGCAAGTGTTCTTTCTGGTTTGGCTCCGCAGAATTATATTTGGTAAATCTCCGGAGCTGCGCCTTGACACGGGCCACAAGCTCCAAAGGCCGAAACGGTTTTGTTAGGTAATCATCCGCACCTAGTGTCAATCCGGTAATTTTATCAATTTCTTCTTCCTTAGCAGTCAGCATGATAACCGGAAAATTATGCTTTTCCCGGATTTGCTGACAGATTAAAAAACCGTCTACATCGGGGAGCATAACATCCAAAATGGCAAGATCCAATCTTTCACTTTCAATGCAGTTAAGAGCATCCTTGCCGTTATAAAATTTAAAAACATTATAATTTTCGTTTTTCAGATAAACTTCTACCAAATCGGCAATAGCCTGTTCATCATCAACGATTAAAATATTTGCAGCCAAAAGCATCATCTTCTTTCTTTTAAGTATATACCCCCATAATTATTATACCCGCAAAGCAATAATCAATTTTATAGCTTTTTACTTATGAAAACCTTAAGATTTTCTGAAGATCGCGACACTGATCGTCTTTTTCCATACCAATATAAATATATCGTTATTTTCATTCTGATTTTCGGCAACAAGAAAGGCGCCCTTTTTTCAGTTCCCTCTAAGGGCGCCTTGCAGTACTGTATTCCTTAGCCGCTTTACTGATTGTCAAGTGTTATAAGTTCCTACAGTATAAAAAATGCAGGTTAAAATCCGCAGTGCGGACTTTAGCCTGCATCTTAACGATAAAAGACATTGGTAAAAAGCGTATAACATCAGATGGTTATACTTCATGTATCTCTGCCTCAATTCGTAAAATAAGCACCACAAAAAAGCCTGCCGCTCGGGGATGATGCTACCGCTTTTTTATTAGCTTTGAATGGTTAATAAAAATGTTGCATCCCTCTCTGTATCCCCTTGACGGCAGATTATAACAATATAAAGCGGTCTAATCCAGCCTCATTTTTAATTCCTCCGCATCCCGGTAAATTAAGCTCCGGATTGTATATTTTTCTAAAGCAACTACCTGCTTCTCAACACCTTCTCCAGCGGCTTACCTTTTGCCAGTTCGTCCACCAACTTGTCTAACCGGCGTATCTTCTGCATAAGCGAGTCTTCGATTTCCTCGACGCGAACTCCGCAGATTACTCCGGTGATTTTGGCAGCGTTCGGATTAATTTGAGGGGCTTCGGCAAAGAACGTCTCAAGGTCCGTTTCTCTATTAATTTGCAACTGCAATCCCTGTGCATCATAGCCCGTCAGCCATTGGATGACGGTATCGACTTCCGCTTTCGTGCGCCCTTTACGCTCAACTTTTTGGATATACAAAGGGTAGATGCCGGAAATTTTCATTTTGTAGACACGTTCGTTATTCACGCTTCATCCCTCCATTTGCTGCGGCGCTTCTGCAGCGACGACATTCCAGTTCACGCCGAACTTGTCTGTTACTGCGGGGTGGAACACGCTGTAGAAGGTCGCGGTCGGCGGAAGCGTCACCTCGCCACCTACGCAAAGCGCATCGAAGATAGCCGCCGCTTCCCTGTCCGTAAGTACCGTGGCGGTTAGCTTGATGTTGTCGCCGTACTTGGGCGGCATAGCTTCATCGGCAAACCAGACGTTCGTACCGCAGATGACCATCTCGGCGTGCATAACCCAGGTACGCAGCAGTTCAGGCGGTGTCTTTGACCCCTCCGGCATATAGTCACCATAGGGCAGGACTTTTGCCTCGTCACAACGGAAGACGGCACGGTAAAAGTTTAGCGCGTCTTTGCAGTTACCGTTGAATGTAAGGTAAGGTGTAATCATGGTTTCCTCTCCTTTGTTTTGCGTTTTAGCTTAATCAGGTAATCATTGCCCTGTACCTGCTTGTTGAATTTTGTACAACATAATATCTATTGGATATGCATCCATCGGCGATTTACAGAAGTACTATAGGTTCTCATTGAACACCTCCCTCGCCGGTTACACAAATTTTATTTCGCATTATATCATACAACTTAAACCCGGGTACGACAGCGAAGGGCTTTAATATATTTTGCTTATAAAAGAAAAATATGCTGCAGCGTAGAAATTCATTGCTCCGTGAGACAGGCATCTACCGCCAAGCTGAGTCAACTTTTGGCAGAGTTACTGTTCCACAGTGAAGTAATAGAAATCACCTTTAAATAAAATCTGATTGGCAGCCTCCTGAATATGAACCCAAAAATTTCGTAAAGGAAACTGATCTGAAAAATATGCTTCAGCTTTAGGCCCATAGCTGCCGTCTAATACTTTTTCAATCTGAAAAACGGGCCATTGTGCTAAGTAGCGCCGTTCCTCTTTCGAAAAGGTTTTGTCCGGCAATGTAAGGTGCAAGATAAACATAGCAAATATAAATAAAAGCGGAAAAAGACACACGATATTCCGTATAAAAACAAAACATTCTTTGTTCTTTATGCTCATATAAATCCTCCAGGCTAAAATCGAAAATATATAAAAGGGTTATAGGTTGAACCAACCATATATGCCGTTGAAAAAAACATGAGCGCACAATAATACACGCTTACCGCGGATTTGTAAATATTACAATGAATCTTTTTAAATAATAACGCCAGTTTTTTCGGCCAGGGTGAGGCGGCACTGATACAAACAATATATAAAACGGCATAAGTTTTCAACTTCATAATTGCTTGATTGTCAACAAACACGGTGCCTCCCGCTCCAAACATGGTTCGCAGAAAGCTCAGCAAATCAGTCAGGTTGGTAAATTCAAAAAACACCCAGCCTATAACTACAAATAACAATAAATATATATGCCGGAAAGCCTTTGGCCATCGTATCATGCTTTTCTGCAAAAACAATTTTTCTATTAATATTAAAGTCCCAAAATACAACCCCCATAAAACAAAATTCCAGCTTGCACCATGCCAGAGCCCTGTAAGAGACCATACGAGAAATAAGTTTCGTATTAGTTTCCACTTACCGGCACGGCTTCCGCCAAGAGGAATATATACATATTCCTTAAACCATAACCCGAGGGAGATATGCCATCTCCGCCAAAATTCCGAAATGCTTTGTGAAATATATGGATATCGGAAGTTTTCCCTGAAACGGAAGCCAAACATTTTCCCCAATCCGATGGCCATATCTGAATACCCGCTAAAGTCGAAATAAATCTGTAATGTAAAGGCAATAATCCCGGCCCAGGCCATGAGCACCGAAATTTCCGCACCGGGCATAGCTTTTACTTCAGACCATAATAGTCCTATATTATTGGCAAGAAGTACCTTTTTCGCCAGACCGCACAGGAAGCGCCGCATTCCGGAGTAAAATTTTTTGAAGGTTATGCTCCTGTCGGCTAACTGTGCTTCAACGTCTGCATAGTTCACAATTGGACCTGCCACCAACTGCGGAAACATAGTAATATACAGAGCGCAAAGAATCAGGCTTTTCTGCGGCTTTATTTTTACCCTGTATAAATCAATCACATAAGACAGAGTTTGAAAAGTATAAAACGAAATTCCTATGGGAAGCGCCGGTGTTCCTGCATGCAAATTCCAGCCGCTAACGGATGCTATTGTACTTATCATCATGCCCGAGTATTTAAAATAAGCCAGACATCCTAAATTGAGCACCAGACTTATGATTAAAAAAAGCTTCCTCTTGCGTCTGCCGGTATCCTCTCTGCCTAAGAGAATGCCGATGCAGTAATTAACCATTATGGAACCGCCCATCAATAACACATAGACAGGTTCTCCCCATGCGTAGAAAAACAGGCTTGCAGTGAGCAGGATAACATTCTGAAAATGCTGGCCCAACGAATAATATAGAACGACTGTAACCGGCAAAAAAGCAAATGTGAAAAGCAGACTGCTGAAAACCATATATCCCTCCGCTATAATGATTCAGAGAGATTCTTCAGCCACAGATGATAGAATTCTTTTTTGAAATGAACACCATCTTCGGCAAACAAATCGGGGTTTTCCTTTGCTATTGCCCCTATTTCGGCATAATTAACGGATAACCTGCCCGCCAGTTCCTTTATGAGCACATTATATTCATCTATATTTTTATAGCGCTGTTCTTTGCTTAAGGCCTCCTGAGTAACAGGTGTGATGGATTGAAGATATATTTTAGAGTCGGGCAGCTCTTCCCTTATTTTGTTAATCAGTTTGGTCAAATCACTTTCAAATAAGGCTTTAGGATCATCCACCGGCATCAGCATATCATCCGATCCCAACATGATAAAGACGTTATCCGGTTTTTTGGCAACCAAAGTGCCAATATCATCATAACTAAAACCGGCTGTAGCTCCCGCCCCGGCTATTACACTTTCCTCCGGCAGAATTTCATTAACGGCAAAGCCCTCGGTAATGGAATCTCCCATAAATACACTGCTCTTAAAATTAGCCGTAACATCTTTTTCAGCAGTCTTATGCACACAGCCGGTCATTCCTATCAGAAAAATACCGATCAGCAGACTAATCATTAATTTTTGCATACAAAATACCTCTTTTCTTTATTGGATACACGTATATTACAGCAGCAAAATGCAGAACAGATGCAGATAAGATAAAGTTCCGGTATTATTTTTGTTCTAATTTTTGCAAAATAAAGGCCATGAAGTGTCCTCCATAGCCATTTAGCCGGTAAAATATTAAATTGTTTGGATAAGAGTATCTCAAACAAGGCCTAGATCTTACTCTAAGATATCTCTGATGTTTTAGGGCTGGATCGGCAGTGAAAAGAAAAAGCGGACGCCATCTTTTGTATTTTCCACACCATAAACCGCATGATGAAGCTCCAGTATTTCTTTGGATATGGAAAGTCCCAGACCCATACCTGCTTTGGAGGTCCGTGCCTCGACACGGTAGAATTGGTCCCAGATCTTTTTCCTTTCTTCCTCCGATATTGGGTTCCCTTGATTTTCTACGCTGATTTGTGCTGTCTGCCCATGGCAGTTTACAGCAATTACAATTGCATGTCCATACTCCGTATGCCGGATTGCATTTGTAAGAAAATTAGTTATAACGCGGCTGATGAGTCCCTTATGCCCTATCACCATCCGGGAACATACTCCTAAGGTAAGAGACAGATTTTTCTCCTTTATTTGTTCAGTCAGCGACCTGCTTGCTTCGGTAATCACTTTATCTATTTCAAAAGGGGCCATCTCCGGCTTATAGGTACCGGATTCAAACTTAGCCAGATCCAGCATATTAACAACCAGCAAGTCCATCCGCTGTATTTCGTCTTCCATTGCCTGAAAGTAATGTTCCCTTTTCCCGGCTGCAATCCCATCTTTTAAAATAGATAGACAATTTTTAAAAACAGCAAGAGGTGTTTTCAGCTCATGAGATACCCCGGCAATGAATTCCTTCCGTGTATTTTCCAATTGCTTCTCTTTATCAAGATCCTGTTTCAACTGATTAATATACGCTTCTATCTGGTTCGACAGGTAATTGATATTTCCGGATAATTGACCAATTTCATCCTCGGAACGCACCGGCAGCTTTTCCGTGAAATCCATGTTTGCTATTTTTCCTGTAATCTGGTTGATGGATATTAGCGGTTTGGCCAGCCACTTAGAAAAAACAAATGCCAAAAATATGATCCATAAAAATGCAAATCCAAAAAAGTAAGGATAGAATTGCCGGATAACCGCTATTGCTTCATCGACCGGCTGAAGAGAAACCATAGCAAAAATATATCCCGTTACCCCATTTTCAAGAACCGGTTTAATCATTATCTTATATTCCGCAAAATTTTCTATTACACTAAGTTCTTCTACACGCTGAAGAGGGTTCGCATCATCAGCGAGCAGACCGGCCTGAAACCCTTTTATCTGTTCCAAAAAATAACGTTCCCGGTAAGGAAACGAAATATATTCTGTTCGTTCCGGAAATACAGTTTTCGTTATCGTTCCCCTGTATAGGCCGGTACTAAGGTGGCCATAAGCTTGATCGGCATGAGGACCGTGAAGCTTATTGGCAATGTTTAAATTTACCACTCCCGTGGAATCAGTCTGTATATGATAAGGTATCCTTTCCTCTGCTATATTAACTGTATCAATAATCACCTCATCACCGACTTTTAATGAAGAGAGTACATCGGAAGAAAATTCGCCTTCAAAGGAATACATCGGTATTCGCAAAATATCCTGTGCTTCATTCCCCAATTTCACTTCGATATAGTAACTTTCTACATCGCTGATACGTCCGAATTCATCTAGTTTTGCTATCCAGATATGGTTATTCTTATAGAGTTCGGCCGCTGCCGCGGCCGCTCCTTTTTTCGTTACTATGTCCGGGTACTCATTCATATATGTTTTGAGAGTGTTCGCTTTCTCCTTAATGTAATATTTCTCAAAAAAGTAATTTTGCGCGATCCCAATAAATAAAAGCATCGTGGAGAATATTAGAACTGTCAGCGCAAACCATTTAAAAACAATACTTTTTTTCATAGCCGTTCCTCTTCGAATTTATATCCCCAGCGGATAACCGTAACAATGCAACTGCCTTTACTGCCCAGCTTGGCACGCAGGTTTCTGATATGGCTGTTTATTGTCTTTTCATCACCATAAAAATCATAACCCCATATTTTAGCGATCAGTTGCTCTCTGGTAACTACAATCCCTCCATTTTGCATTAAGTAAGCGAGAATTTCAAATTCTGTATGAGTCAGATTAATTGTAAGGCCATCCACAGAAACAAGTCTTGAGCCCATATTTATAACAATGCCGCCGGCTGATATCAGCATTCCATCCACAGTACCCGAGTATTTTTCAAGAAACCGTTTCACTTTTGCCATCAAAACACGGGGACTATATGGTTTGATCAGATAATCATCCGCTCCCAGTTCATATCCCAGGAGAGAGTCATCTTCATCTGAACGGGCGGTCAAAATAATTATAGGGATATGGGAATTTTTCCGTATTCTGCGGCATACCGACCAACCGTCAACCTTCGGCAGAACAATATCTAATATGACTAGATCAACGGAATTTACTTGAAACAGTTCTATAGCTTTTTCTCCATCTGCGGCCGCTAATACCTGATATCCATCCTCAATTAAATAATCTATTATCACTTCACGTAAGATATCTTCATCTTCAACAACCAGTATTTTATTCATTTATACCTCCATCGTTACCCTTCGAACCATAATTCTTCAGCAGAGCTACGCACTCAACATGCATTACCACATAGATATTATCTAATTTAACAAACATATTATCTTTGCGGGTAATTTTTTAATTTTTACCCCAGGGATAACTTTCGCGAAATATTATACTGCTTAAATATTGTCTGTTTCCAGCACTTTCTTGGCCATCTTAACATATTCCTCCACACCAGATATCACTGCAAACTCTGCAATTGAAACCGGGTATGCAGCTACCATTTCAATAATATGCTCTTTCATTTTTGGCCAATAATATCCACCGGCTTCTTTGTAGGCCATAATTAGCTTCTCAAGTCCTTCTTCTCTGAAAGCCTTATAATGAAAAACAAAGTCATTTGAAATATCTGTAACCTTAACTTCGGTCCAATCGATTAATCCGGTCACATTAGCCTCTTTATCAATCATAACATGACCTGCATGAACATCACCATGAATCAGTCCGGTTTTCTCAGGCCACATTTCATCATCATTAATCCATGCCTTCCATCTGTTCCATAGATTCTCACCCACCCCAAACTGTGCTTTTACCTCATCCATACGCTGCTTCATTGATATTCTTGCTTCCTCCGGTGTCTGCACTTCCAGGCCAAAAACAGCGGCTTTATCACTAGGTATGCTATGAAGCTCTGCTAACACTCTACCCAGAGACTTGTGAAATGCTTCCGGAACATTGTTCATATCTAGCTCCCAAACATAGTTCCCTATATTGTGATCTATAGTTCCCGCCGGCACACCGGCTAGCTTCTGGTAAGCTATTAGCTCGTCTGTGTAAATGATCCAGTTTGGTGCTTGAAAAGATTTATCATACTGATTAACCAAATCCAATGCTTGTTTTTCTACCTTTGTTCTTGGCATCACATCTTCCCGCCTGGGTAATCTAACAACCCAATCAATTCCACTTTTATCTTGCGCAAATACTACTTGAAAATCAAGGCCGGATTCATTAAACTGCATTGTTTCTTCCTTTAGCATAAGATTATGTTTTTTAGCTATTTCGTGAATTTGTTTAATATCTTTACTCATTAAAATCACTCCTATCCGCAACTTGTAGATAGTAATTATGAACTTGATGCATTTTTTGATATCTCATTAATAATTTCATCCCAATCATTATTGGGTAGCTCATGCCCGGTACCATCCAGCGTCACTAATACAGCATTGGGTATAATTTTAGAAAGATGCACGCCATGCTCATACGGTATGACAGGGTCTGCTGTTCCATGAATTACCACTGTAGGAGCATTGATTTCATCAGTTCTTGACAAATACGAACCCCATCCTCTTATAAATCCGTGATTCTCCATACTCTGCAAATTACCAGCTCTATCAAATTCTTTTTCATTCAGTCTTCTTATTTTCTTTTCATCAAATACATGTTTAGGTCCGATAAGAATTTTGCTTTTTTTGCTTATCACCGCTTTTCTACTTTCATTTGCTAATCATTACCTAGACCAAATTAAAGCCGGGCAATTTGATTGGCAACAGCTTCGAATAATAACTCTCTAATCCTTTGATAATTATCTTGCTGTATATCTCCTTTTTGAGAACCTAGTAATAAAGCTGATCTTAAAACTCCAGCTATAACACCCGGGTCTTCATCGATAATCTCCTCAGAATCTTGACGTGACTTAATAAACTCCATTAGCGGAACAATACTTCTCAAATTTTCAGAACCACTATATTGTGCATTTAGTTTTCGTGATACAATTTTATATTCTTCAAGGTCATAAATCAGCCTTTGGGTTAATATTTTCGATTCCAATTCCAAGGCCATTTTATTTAAATATGTCTTTATAGCTGAATGTATATCCGTTGCTGCTTTAACCTCCGGCCAAACCTGCTTTTCTATTTGCTCTCCCTCATGTGCTAATAGTTCCATATATAGCATTTCTTTTGACTCGAAAAATACATAAAAAGTACTCTTCGCAATTCCAACAGAGGAAGTAAGATCTTCAATAGAAGTACTTTTAAAACCCTTATCTATGAAAAAGCGATATGCCTTATGAAATAATTCTTCTCTAATTTGTTTTTTCTCAGATTCAGTGAATTTTGCCATTTCTAAATCTACCTCCCTGCAAAAATACAAAAACATATTTTTCATTTGTTTTTATAATAGTAAAAAATTATCTAAATGTAAATATTTATATTCTCAAATAAAAAAGCCTACTCAGAACTAAATCCAAGTTAGCCATCGTTACCATTTGATTCCCTCCAAATCCGCAAGAGAATCCTGTACGCGCTCTTTGACTACCCTACCGTTTTTCATTTCCATCAACCGGTCGGCAAGGGATGCCGCCAGAGAATTATGGGCAATAAAACCCTCAAATGCTTTTTGCACTTGAAGGCTTTATTCGTTACAATCTTCATATTGTGGAAGATGATAAAACACAGGAAACACAAGTCCGCTCTTTTCATCACTGAAATCTTATGTCCTACTTTTTACCGCCTGCGGAATAGATATCAGCTCTCTGCCCAACCTTTTTGCAACATAAAGGCTGTTTCTTGTTGCCGTAAAATATAAAAGCTTCCTTTTCTTCATCTCTAATGTTTTTAATTTATTTTATCCTTTCCAAAACCACCAACTGATTCGACAAAGTACAGGTATCTATATCGATTGCAGGGCATATTGCGGGGTTTTAGTCTATAAGCAGGACGAGTTTTCCGCGCAGATGTCCCGCTTCGCTCACTTCGTATGCTTTCGCCGCCTCAGTCAAGTGAAACGTCTGCCCGACAGTAATCTGCAACTTGCCTGCTGTGTAGAGCTTTAGCAGTTCAATCATTAGCTTATTCGATCGTTCACCTGAGTAAGAAAACTTCACGCCGTATTTTTCAGCCCCCATGTCGGCAATGGTTATGATCCGCTCGGTACCTCCCCTTAATTCAATGGATGCCGGTAATGCCCCATGCCCAGATGCATCAAAGACGGCATCGACGCCTTGTGGCGTGACTTTGCGTACCCGGTCAACGAGGCCCTCCCCATAAGTGACCGGTATTGCACCGAGCGAACGCAGATATTCGTGATTCTTCTCACTCGCCGTACCGATAACGGTTGCTCCCAAATTTCGGGCTATCTGTACAGCAAAACTGCCCACCCCACCAGCAGCCGCGTGGATGAGTACCGTATCACCGGATGTGATGTTTAATTCCTTCAATACCCGGTACGCTGTTTCACCAGCGCCAGGTAAGGATGCGGCCTCCTCCCATGGCATACTTTCCGGCTTTTTAGCAAAGATCTCGAGCAAGGCGTATTCGGCATATGCTCCGTTGACCGCATAACCGAACACTTCATCGCCAACAGATACATCGGCTACGCCGTCGCCAACCTGGTCCACCACTCCAGCAACGTCACTACCGGGGATACTCGGAAATTTCGTTTGAAACATGGCTTCCATCCAACCGTGAGTAATTTTCCAATCTATCGGGTTCACGCTTGCTGCCCGGACCTTGATACGGACTTGACCAGGACCAGCTTTAGGTTCATCAACATCGGCGAGTCGCAGAACTTCCGGACCTCCAAATTCAGAAAACAAAATTGCTTTTGACATGAATAATCCTCCTAAATATAAGTCTATTTGCCTATATAAATCTCATATATAGGCTCGGTTGTCAAGACAAATTTTATGTACCAACCTAACGAACCATATTTTACCATCTAATTCTTGCAGCTATGCCACCATACTAAGCAATACTGGATAATAATTTTTCTCCAGGAGTTTGATAGTTAAGGGTAACATGCAGTTTTGGAAATTGTATTTGCTGTGCTAATTTTAATCCACTGAGTATTCGGTTCCCGTTGAGAGCCACCATTCCGGAGGCTTAGAATCAGGCTTCCGGTAACTGGGAGCCACTATTGTGGTGATAGTTAGAAAACCACCATTCCAGTCTTGAAAATCAAGAATCTTGTGGATGAGCAGAAAAGACATGCAACTATGCATATCCCTCGTAAACCCGGTGAACAGGTTGAAATAGATTGGAGCCTACTCCAGTATTTCCACATATCCCTCTGTTCCATTCACTCGAATCTGCTGTCCATCTTTAATATGCTTTGTAGCATTTTCTACCCCCACCACTCCCGGAAGACCATATTCTCGCGTAATGACAGCACCATGGGTCATCAATCCGCCCACCTCAGTTACCAATCCTTTCACAGAGACGAATAACGGCGTCCAGCTAGGATCCGTAAATGCCGTTACCAATATGTCTCCTTCTTCAATGATGGCATCTTCTGCCTTTAAAACTACCCTTGCTCTCCCCTCTATGCTACCTGCTGAAACACCTACACCCGCTAAAGCACCTTGTGGAATATTACCAGCGTTGTATTCTCCGAAAATAATTTCACCCTCTGAGGTCATCACCCTAGGCGGCGTTAATTTTTCATAAAACGCATAATCCTCTCTCCTTTTTGTTATGATGCTGTAATCCAATTTTTTAGTTCTAATAACTTCTCTAAGCTCATCAAAATACAAATAAAAAATATCCCCCCGCTCCTTAATAACACCATTTTGCACAAGAATATCCGCTTCCTTTAAAAGAACATTCTTATAAATTTGAAACCTTTTTATGAAGGAGTATTTCGGATATTCTCTAAAACCGATGACATTTCGTAAAACACTTATCATTCGTTCTGCCTTTTTTGCTTTTCGTTTTCCGCCGGCTAATTCTTCTAATCTTCTCAGCAGCGCCATTTCCTTCTCTTCTGCCTCTCTTCGCCCCTGTTCAAACTTATCACTTCCGGAATTTCCCTTGGAACTATTGATATTACTTAAGATTATAGGTATAAGTGCCGTTGGCTTTTCAATCCAACGAGGCTTTGTGATATCAATTTCACCGGGACAACGCATACCATATTTTTCAAGGAATTTTTTCATAGAATCCCATACCCGATCACCGCCTTCCAATTTACATAGATCATTGATAAATGTTTCCTCATTGACCCGGTGGAAATATTCCACTACATCTGGATATTTACGAGCTATATCAGCAATATCTAAAAGTTCAAGCCCCATTTCTGATGTGACATTATTTAATACTGACTTAGAAAGCGTATCAGCAGCATTTTTTTCACCTAAATATTTTTTCATTTTCTTATTAATCCAATTACTTACAAAGCCACCTACCAGCATCAATCTCATATTTTTGATACCTGTCAGAGTTGATTTTAATTCCTTGGTATCATTTAAAATAAATTCCATTAAGGCATCTCCTGATACCTGTTGTATTTTTTGCTCCATGTCTTTTATAAGATCTTCATTATAAGCAATGGTCTCTTCCACTATCTTTTTTATATCGTTTTTTCGATATACTTTGATAGCCGGTATGATCCACCCCAATGCTCCTGAACCGGTAATGACAGATCCCTTGCCTTTTGGCATACCCTTTATAAAATCCTTCCTATTCAAGAGATTTACCAGGGCGTTCTTCATCAAAACATCCCCATTACCTGTGCTGGAAATCAAAATATTTCTTCCTATAGGTGAAGTCAGATCATAGGTTCCATCTATAAAAAGCCTACCCCCTGCTGGTACTAAATTTTGACCAAACCAAAATGATAACATTTGACAAAAGGACATACCAAGAGGCTTAATATCATCGGTCATCATTTGTAGATGCCCCAAAGATACATATACACGGTTTTTTCCGTCATTTTCCGGTACCGGATAAAGGGTCGTAATAGGCCGGCTCTGAACGATGTAAAACTTTCCTTCGAATAAGCACCATTCAATATCCTGAGGTCCGGAAAAATGTTTTTCAATTCCTCTGCCCAAAGTTTCAAGCTGTAAAATCTGCTCATCTGTCAGAGTTTGCGTATCCTGTTTTTGTATGTCAATGGTTCGTTCCTCAGTACCACCATATTCAAGACCATAAATCCCTACTTTTTTAGTGGAAATTTTCTTATTAATTATTTTTCCATTTCGTACCTTATAGATATCGGCATTGACGAAACCTGAAACCAAAGCCTCCCCCAGTCCAAAACCGGCATCTATAGATAGCACCTTCCTATTAGATGTTATCGGATCGGCAGTAAACATAATTCCGGAAACTTGTGGAAATATCATTTTCTGTACAACAACTGACAAATATACTTTATCATGCTCAAAATTATTCTGAATACGATAGATAACAGCGCGGTCTGTAAATAAGGATACCCAACATTTTCTTACATGTTGAAGAATTGCATCCTTCCCGATTATATTTAAATATGTGTCCTGCTGTCCGGCAAAGGAAGCTGTGGGCAGGTCTTCGGCAGTAGCGCTGGATCGTACCGCATAAGCATGTTTTTCACCTAACTTTGATATATTTTCACGGATAGCTTCTTCTATTTCTTTTATAATCTCTGCCCCCTCAATTACCTCACGAATCTTCTTACTTATTTCTTCAATCTTTTCTTTTTCCGTTACTTTCAGTTGTGATAATTGATCCAGCAATGAAGAAAATTCCTTATTACATTCCATCGTTCTTTTATAAGCCTCTGTTGTAACACAAAAACCTTCCGGCACCTGTATTCCAGGAATTTCTGATAATTTCCCCAAATTAGCTCCTTTGCCGCCTACTTCAGGCAAATGAGCAGCACCATCAATTTCATTAAACATCAACACATACTTACTCACAGGAAACACCTCTTTGTAAATTTTGAACTAATTTGATTTATTTATTTCATAATACACGGTGCAATAAAATCTTGCAATATAATTTTGAAATTATTTTATTGATATATTTCAAAAAATATATTATTCTATTTATGAGGTGAGTTATCATGGACGGCTTTGAACGGCGTACAGAAAGAAAAAAAGAAAATATTCGAAAAACAGCATTCGAATTGTTTTCTACTTATGGTGTACAAAGAGTTAGCATAGCTGAAATAGCCAAAAAAGCAAAAGTATCCCAGGTTACTATTTATAATTATTTCGGAAGTAAGGATGAGCTTCTAAGGGATGTGATCCTATCACTTCTTAATAAACGGCTGCAAGAAGATATGGAAGTGATCGAAAGCGATCTCCCGTTTCCTCAAAAAATTGAAACTTATATCTCTGAGAAAACTAGCGAATTATCGGCGATGGATCCTGATTTTCTTAGGTCGATGGAGTCGGATGACCCTGTTATTAGACAGATTACTGAAGATTTTACCAAGAATAAATATATTCCTTTGCTATTAAAGCTAATAGAAAAAGGCCGGGAAGAAGGGTATATTCAACATGATATTTCCAATGAAGCGATACTAATCTATATTAATATGTTTAGAGAAGGCAAACACTCAGCTTCACTCCTTAACTTCGAACAAAGTAGGGATTTATTCAAAGATCTTGTCACACTATTTTTTTATGGTATTTTCGGTAAGACCTAGACAAACAATGATTCATATACAAAATTAAAGCCTGCCATGACCTAAAGTTAAGTTAGCCTTAGAATGTTTTAATTTTGTATTCCTTGATATTACATCAATAAAATAAAAATTCTCCTAAACATTAGTTTGAGAGAAACGATATATCTAAAACTAAAATCGCAGTCATTTATGATAGTCAAGTAGGGAAAGTCCTCACGAACTTTCCCCCTCACAGATTCCGTACGTGCCCAATTAAGGCCTCCGGCTCTTCATATTATTTTATAGGAATTACTATCTATCTACATTTACGTAGATTTTAGACTTTGCTAAAGGATTGTACTTCATATACATTTTCAATTTGCCTATATTCAAAGCTTCACCTTTGACTTCTGCGGTTTAGCCACTTAAATAATGCTTTTTTTATTTCTAGACAAAACTGACCGATCATGTATGAATTATCTGTAATCCCATAGTATTGATCATATCCGTTTAGCTTTTGCCTTGTTAAATCAAATATATATTTTATATGCAATTTATTTCTAACAGATTTAATCCATTGATTAAATTCCTTTACCTTTGCCCTAAATTTCTTTTTGCTTGTTTTCCGCTTAACTCTATACTTCCCATTTCTACTTTTACCACAATAAGGGGTGAATCCTAGAAAATCAAATGTTTCTGTTCTTTATATATCCCATTTTCTTTCTGCTTTCTTCTGCAAATCTGCCAACCAATATTAGCTTAGACTTGCTCTTTTCAATTTCAAGATTAAATTTTCTAAGCCTATGTACAATGTTAAGGTCAATTAAAATGAATTATTTTTTCTGTCATGACTTATCACCACTTTTTTACTTTTCCTTGATAATATCATTACCTAGCCAAATTAAAGCCGAGCAATTTGATGTTTCCATTGCGTTTTTTTGTCCGTATTTAAACCAAACCTGCCTTCAGTAAGACGGCTGGCCGCATTCCTTGCATACCAGAGTCTACCTGCTTACCAAATTGGGTGCTGGTTCATGTTATGCTTATTAGGTACGCCTTTGAGGGCAAAGGTGAACGGCAAAACCGCAAGTATATTCAAATGACTTTAGCAATCAGCTGAACGAGATTAAAATACTTTCCGCCCTCAGCCTCCATCATTTTAATGTCATCCGCGACGACGGGATGGTAGCCGGACAGCCATTCTTCCCACGCCTGTCCGCAACAGGCCATTTCACTGCTGTCCACCATTTCAATGCCCTCTGTCCTCTTCCACAAATCTTTCCACCAATCAAGAGAGTGCAAGGTTCTTTCCATCTCGCTGTTCCAAAACGGCTGCATTTCATCGGGAATATTTTTTCCAAATTCGTATTTTAAGCCGGGAATAGCCACGGCGATATAGCCGCCCCTTTTTACAAAAGGAACGAGCGACGGAAGCATTTCCGACGTATCACCGAAATAATGGTAAGCGTCCACGGTGAACAACATGTCAAAATATCCGTTTGCGAAAGGCAGCCCTTTGGTCGCATCTAGGAAAATCGGAACGGCCTTATCATCAATCCCGATAGATTGGAAACGCTCATAGTTTTCAGTTGGCGAAATCCAAAGATCGGCGGCGAAAACGGACACACCATATTTTTTCGCTAACAAAAGCGTGGAAAGACCGCACCCGCAACCGAGATCAAGTATTCGCATACTCTTATTGATGTTTAGGTGTGACGCTAATTCTTCCGCTACGCGCATGGCGTTTGGCCCCATCATAGCGGCTTTTAGGAACTCAGCATTTTTATCCTTAGAAATAAACTGGTTTGTAAATGTATACATGGTATTCCTTCCTTTCTATTTATCACCTTATAGAAAGAAACAAAAAAAGCGCAGTATGCTACTGCGCTACAAATCACACCATTATAAATAATGGATGTTCGTTCAATCCGTAAGGCAGTTTTTGACAACACAAACAAGAGCAGAACAACTGCTCATTTCATGCCATTAACCTAAGTCCTTACAGAATTACCGACATCAATACACTCCCTCTTTCTTTAACTTACTTTATCATGACACGATCATTATTTCAATGTAATAAATTCGCCTTATCGCCCGGAAGACGTACAAAATATAAATAATCGGCAAGTTAAAACAGTTCAACAAATTCCTGCTTGTTTATATGTTTTATATTTATCATTTTATTGCCCAACCATGAGAAATTCAAGCATGGACTCTAAAATACCGAATATCATCTATGAAACGTCCCCAAAAACAGGGTTGAAATCGCAGTTTTATGCCTCAATTTTTGCTCATTTTTTGCGCCAAAACCACTACATATAGTGGTTAACCTGCCTCATTTGCCCTTGAAGCCACTATTCGTCATCAGAATTATACTTTCAACGTGTATGGACTACTCATAATCGTAATAAATTTATAAATATCACATAACTCTTTTGAATTTTGTAAGAAAAATACTCATACCTGTAATTATAAAAAAAGCAACACCGGTAATAAAAAACCACGAGGCCACTCCGTTTATTTCCGCTACTGCCCCGGCAATTAAAAGCCCCAGCGGCATTGTAGCTGACATCAAACTGCTCATCACTGAAAATGCACGTCCATGAGCTTCCTTCGGTATAGTTTCCTGCATATAGGCAATATACGGAATGTTGTATAGATTACCGCTTACACCCATGAGCGTACACAAAACAGCATATATCCAAAATGCTATTTTGCTTTGCGGAAGGATACCGCTGAAAAAAGATGTTAACCCCAACCCCAGAAGACCTATATGCACCACAAACAGCTTATTCTTTATAGTTCCATATGTTCCCACCAAAATGGAACACATCATCATCCCTCCTGCATACCCAAATTGGACGATACCTGCATGCCATGCAGATGCATGAAAATATTCGCTTGTCATAAGAGGAAAGAATGATGAAAGCGGAATATAGAAAATCATACCGATTGCAGCCGCAAGTGTAACAATCAATAGTTTTTTATCTTGAAGAAATATATCAAATCCTTCCTTCATTTCTTTCGTAAAATTCTGAGCTTGATATTGCTCTCGCTTAAGTTCGGGAATCTTAATGATCCCAATAGATATGCTAGCCACAAGTGCACCGACCAAATCAGATAATAATATTACCGGCAGAGGTAAAACTGCATACATGGCTGCTCCCAAAACCGGTCCCAGCATTAACGCTCCCGACTGCATAAACTGAATCCATCCATTGGCACGAATAAGGCCATGCTTTGGAACAAGAATTGGTATCACTGACTGAATAGCCGGAGTATAAAATACATTTGCTATTGCACGAATACCAAGAACAACGCAAGCAGACCAATACGGTGGATTACCAAAAAGGAAAAATACCGCATAAACTGTAGCTACCACTCCAATAAATAAATCCGCATAAATAATAACTGCTTTTCGTTTTAAGCGATCTATCCATACACCAACAAATGGTCCTAGAAAAAATTGAGGTAAAAATGCCATTAACCCTGATAATGCCATCATTAAAGGTGATGATGTCTTACTTGCAATCCACCATATCAGTGAAAACTGTACTGCGTAACTGCCTATTTCGGAGATAGCCTCCCCTATAAAAATAATCAAAAAACTCTTTTCCCATTTCTCCTCAAAAGTTCTTTTATTCATTTTTAAAATCCCTTCACTTAATTTTCAATACCGACGTTTGGTATGTATATCTTTTTTAAAAAAGCTATTCTAAATTAACATTGAATAGCTATTTCTTATCCTGTGAAAGTAAGTATAATTCATCTAATGATTGAAGTATTTCTTTTGAAAAAATAGGAACTCCTATTTCATCTAGAACATTTTTCATAAAAGTAACTATATTTTTCATTTCATCCGATGACCATGAATACATCCATGGATTTATCCAGACATTAAAAAACAATAATATCATTTGCGATAACTCACGGGGCTGTGTTGTTTTTATTGAGCCATCATTAATGCCCTCTTCAATTACGCCGGTTAAAAGATCAGATGCCGAGCCCAAAGTATCACGCATATGAAGTGCTAATAATTGTGGGTTTTTAAGAAAAGGCGGCATTGTTTTATCAATAGCTTCATGCTGAGCCGCAGATATGGAAAATAAGAGCATCTTACGGAGCTTATCAATCCCAGTTAAACTACTGTCAACAACAATTGTTGTTATATCTCCAATTCCTTGTTCCGCCATTCTTTTATTTACTGCATCCATTATTTCTTCTTTAGATTTAAAATGGTGATAAATAGCCCCTTTACTCAAGTCTCCCAATTCATCAATTATGTCCTGTATAGTTGTATGATCATATCCTTTTGACATAAATAATTTCATTGATGTATCAAGGATACGATTTACTGTTATTTCAGGATACTTATTACGTGCCATGCTATACCTCATTTCTACTATACATACCATTAGTATGTATAGTAGCAGATCTCCCTTTTTTTGTCAAGGCTATGACAAGAGTAGTTTTACTGATAATCAGACATATCTGCATCCATACACAATAATAAGTCTTTGTTTGCTCCATGGTGAATGTTAATGTCAACAAAAATTCCCGCCCTTTATTCAAATTTATGTGGGAATTAAACTGCCTTAGCAGTTTTAATATACCCCAACTTTTTTAATTATCTAAACATCGTCTGTATTTCCTTCCTCTGAATCAGAGATAGCGCCTCTAGATGGTCGTCCACGTTTCCCAGTCTCTTTGCTGTCTGTTTTTAAAGAACCACGGCGTTCCTTCATACGATAGCTTTCTCCCTTGATTATAATGAAATGGCAGTGATGCACAAATCTATCCAGGATAGCAGACGCAAGTACCGGATCATAAAGGATTTGCCCCATTCATCAAAGGCTTTGTTAGAAGTAATTATGATTGACTTATTTTCATAGCGCCTAGATATTATTTCATAAAAGTCATCAATACTACTTTGGTTCAGCTTTTTTAATCCAAGTTCATCTAATATTAAAAGATCCGGGTCTATGTATTTTTTTAGTTTCTGATAAAAAGAATTATCAGCCCTAGACATATAGAAATCTTCCAGCATTTCATTTAAGGTAGGAGCAAGTAGGGACAGCAAGTAGGGACGGTTCTTTTCTTGCTTCTAAGCCTTTCCTAAAATCCTACTCACCCGCGATTCACTTAAGCCACCCGTCATTTCCCCTATCTCTTTCAATGTTAATGTTGAGTTTATCCGTATCTTTCTTATCGCTTCATTACGTAGCTTTTGATTATTAATAAGTTCTTCTAAAGAAATTCCTATTTCTTCGGCCATTATACGCAATTTTTCCTGTGCCTGCTGCTTATTCGTTATGTTAACTCTGTTTTCTTCCCAAGGAGCTAAAAATACGTCCTCCTTCATTATTTTGGTTCCTGAATTACTCTCCTGCTTGCTTACATACAATATATACTCCTCTATGGCTTTCTTTTTTTGGTCAGAGATTATTCTCAGTATCTGCCAACCATCAACCAAGCCCTCTGCTTCTAATGCTCTAATTATATGATTATAACTGCTCCATGGATAATCTTCCGGTTTTTCTGTAATACCTGCCTTTATGGGATTATTATGAATATATTTACTGACTTCTAACAAATACTCATCACTGTCTATAAGCCGACTTTTAAACTGTTAATGCTAATCTAAAAGTGTACCGGATGCCGGTAAAAAAATAGGCCACCTTAATCAAAATATCCTGTATGATTTTGTTGTCAAAGCATCATCGTACAGGAGGAAAAGAGATGATTAAGATGGCACAATTAGAAGATATCAGAAAAATGTACTTTATGGAAGAGTTGAGTATCCGAGAGATTCACAGGAGAACTGGTATCCATCGTGATACAATTTCCAAATATCTAATTACGAATGAACCTATGCCACCTAAATATCAATTGACCCAAGAGAGAAAACACCCGGTACTTGGGCCGTACATACCAATAATTAAACAAATCCTTGAAGAAGATAAAACAAGACATCGTAAGCAAAGACATACCGGCACAAAAATATTTGAAGTCTTGAAAGATGCAGGCTATACAGGTGGTTATACAACTTTAACTGACTATCTTAGAAAGGAACACAGAAAACAACGTGAGGCCTTTCTACCCTTAGAATTCGAATTAGGTACTTATGCAGAAGTAGACTGGACAGAAGCATATTTTTACCTGAAAGGGAAAGAAACAAAAGCACACATTTTCGTAATGAAGCTCCGTGGCTCTGGAGGATTTTATGTAAGAGCTTATCCCTTTGAGAAGCAAGAAGCATTTTTTGACGGCCATATACAATGCTTTGAATTCATGAACGGTATTCCCTATAGGATTACTTATGACAACCTCAAAACCGCCGTAAAAAAAGTACTGCAGGGTAGCAACCGCGAAGAACAAGAGCAATTTATTGCTTTAAGGACACATTATCTTTACGAATCTTCCTTCTGTCGTCCAGCCCGTGGCAATGAAAAAGGCGGAGTTGAAAACGCCGGTAGAGAGGCAGTCAGAAAATTCTTTGTCCCCTATCCCGATGTTAACTCTTTTGAAGAACTGAACGAGTATTTGCATAAAGAATGTCTAAAGTTATTAGAGCAAAATCCCAAGTGGGAAGCAGAAAAAGCAGCTTTAAGGCCCTTACCCCATACAAGGTTTAACGGCGCCAGATACAAAGAAGCTAAAGTAAACCGATACTCTATGGTGCAGTTAGAAACCAACCGTTACTCCGTACCAACGGCTTACGTTGGTGAAAAAGTAACGCTAAAGATTACTGCTGCACAAATAGAAATAATCTCTAAAAACAGTATCATTGCTCAACATCCAAGGATCTATGGCAGAAACCAGGACAATATTATTCTTGATCATTACTTGGAGTTATTGCTGCAAAAGTCCAGGGCATTAGGAAACACAAAGGTCTACAAACCGCAAACGTTGCCCCCTGTCTATGAAGAATACCGCAGATGTTTGATTGCCAGAAAACCCAAAGGCAACCGGGAGTTTGTAAGAATACTAATGCTGTTGCGGGAGTACCCCTCTAAACTGGTGGCAGAAGCCATAGAAATGGCTATGCTTTACAACCTCTATAGTTATGATGGTGTGCTAAATATTATCGGCCAGCTTATCGTAGCAAGCCCTAAGATTATTCCGCTGAACAAAGAAAAGTATCAGGGCATCCCCGATGTGCAAGTCAAGCCTCCCAGTCTGGACAAGTATAGAGTCTTAATGACAGGGGATTGAGTTGATGGCAGTAAACAAGATGCTCTTGGAGTCTTATCTAAAGAAGTTAAAAATGCCTCAGGCTGCTAAAGTCTATGAATCTATGGCCAGGGAAGCCGCCGATAATAACCTGGAATATGAAGAATATTTACTCGGAGTATTAGAACAAGAAATCCACCAACGGGAGAATAATAGAATCCAGCGTGGTATCAGACAAGCAACTTTTCCGGTAATTAAAACATTGGAGAACTTTGATTTTAAGGTAATTCCATCTCTGAACAAACCTAAAGTATTAAAACTGATGCAGGGAAATTACATACAGAAGAAAGAAAATATTATTCTTGTTGGCAGTTCCGGAGTTGGTAAAACCCATATTGCCATAGCCCTGGGTTATGAGGCTTGCCAACAGGGACTCAGGGTCAAGTTTTATACAACAGCCGGCCTGATTAATGAATTGCTTGCCGCCCAGCAGGAATATCGCTTAAGCCGTATGGAAAAACAGTGGTTAGCCCCTCATGTGGTGATTCTTGATGAACTGGGCTATATACCCTTTAGTAAAACCGGTGCTGAGTTATTATTCCAATTTTGTTCTGCCAGGTATGAAAGAGGCAGTCTGATCATTACTTCTAATCTCGAATTCCCAAAATGGACGGAGGTGTTAGGTGATGAACAGATGACTGCAGCTCTTCTTGATCGGCTTACTCATAACGCTCATATTCTAAACATTAATGGAGAAAGTTTTAGGTTTAAACAAGCCCTTGCCAATCAAACAGAAAATGGTTAATTTTTTATTCCTTGGTGGCCTAATTTACAACCAGCAAGTGGCCTAATTTTTAATTGACATTAACATTTAAACCGATCCTGAAATAAGTGCCCCGTTCGTTGGTATTTTCGATTATATAACATTGCATAACTGATGCTGATACTCTTCATAATCTGGGATATGTCGTTGCCATTATCTTCAATTATTAAGTGGGCGTGATTATCCATAAGACAATAGCAATAAACATTAAAATTATATTTTTTCTTCATGCGTGATAAAATTTGTAAGAAGTTTTCTTTATCATTTGTACCTCCGAATATATCTTTTCTCTCATTTCCTCGAACTATTATATGATAAGTACTAAACTCTTCTTTTTTTCTCGCATTTCTAGGCATACCCTCACCCCTCTGGTAACATGGTAACTGGCTATTTATTTTATTCTACCTGATATTATGAGCAAAACAAGAACCGTCCCTAACTTGTTCCATTTTTTTCACATCCCTAAATGTATAAATATTTACAATTTGTCAGTAAGGACATATTACTCCATTATTTTGTTGCCTTTAAAATGATAATATATAGTGCCTTTTGCAACTTTTATTTTTTTTGCTAATTTTATCAATAGAAACTTTCTGTACGCCATGCTTTGCAAACAAGTCAATGAATGTATCAATAATATCTTGTTTTGTAATTTTCATACAGCCACTCCGCATAATCGGAAATAGATACCACCGTCCCGATACTCCATTCCTCAAGTGATACACCATCGTTATATTTCTGCGACGGCATCATTTTTGTTGTTTCCCTTTCACTTATTGTAATCTTTTATTTTACCTATCTTTCAAGCACATAAAATAGAAGCCATGTTATATAAAAACTTCCTCTGCGGTATAGTGGAAATACGCCCCATGTATCTTCACAAACCGCAGAGAAGGTTTTTAGCAAATGTTAAAGCAAGCCTGTTTTTTCCTTTCCTTTCTTTCTACAGCGCTTTCACCCAAACTATAAACAACCGGCACTATTATTAGTGTAAAAAACATACATAATGCGTCGCCGCACATAAACGCAATAGCCATACCTGTAAACAGTGCATTTCCGCTGATTGCTAGTGGCAGCATACCTAAAACCGCCGTCATGGTACTTAAAAACACCGGTCTAAAACGCCTTTTTACCGCGAGTTTACACGCTTCGTCAATAGAAACGCCCCTTTCCCTCTCGTTGTTTATAAAATTAACCAAGACAATTGCGTTGTTTACAACTACTCCAAACAGGCTCAGTATACCCAGAACCGCAAACAGGCTCAGGCTTTGCTTAAACGCCAAAAGCCCCAGAGTTGAGCCGACAAAGGAAAACGGTATGGCGCATAATACATAAAAAAGTTTTCTAAACGAATTGAACTGTAAATACAGAACCAGTATAATGCCCATAACCCCGATTACTACGCCGGTTAACACTATACCCAACGCTTCGTCCATATCGGCGGCGTCGCCCTCATATTTAAGCGTTACGTTTTCAAAAACCTTAGATTTAAGCGCTTCTTCAAGTTGGCGTTGTATGGCAATAGGCGTGTATCCAACTTTCGGAGAAGCGCCTATTAAAACCGTCCTAACTCCGTTATATCTTGTAATTACGCTGTAACTTCCTCTAAGTCCTATATCCGCAAGCTGCTTTACTTGATATTTATTGCCTGTCGCTTCAGATTTTATCATTAAGTTTTGCAATTCTTCCGAAGAGTGAATACCGCTTTTAACGATAATGGGATACTCCTTGCCGTCTTTTCTGAATACGGAAACCGAATTCCCCATGAGCGCGGCGTTAAGCTCCGCCTGAAATCCCGCTTTGGTTATGCCATAGGTATTCAGTGAGAAATCGTCTATATCCAAATAATATTGTAGTGTTTGAATTTGACGGTCACTGCGAATGGTTGTTGCTCCTTCAATTTTAGAAAGCTCATCCTCTATTATGCCCGAAGCGTTATTAAGCGCGTCGAAGTCGTTCCCAATCAGCCTTAATTGTATCGGCTGTTCCGGAGCAGGCGCGATACCAAGTTCGTTTACCTTGATTAAACAGCTTGGAACAAGCCCGTCTATTTCCGTTTGAAGAAATTCCACGAACTCGCCGTTATTCTTAAAACGGCCTCCCGCCTTTAAATCCACTCCTATGACAACATTTCCCCTGTTAATGGCGTCTTCTTGAGGTATTGCGCTAAAATCATATCTTGGTAGACCGCCTTTTATTGCGGTCATATAATACACTGTTTCCGGTTGTGAGCGCACAATTTCAGCCACCTTAAAGGTTGCCTCTGTTGATTTTTTCATATCTTCAGTATTGGGTGATGTAATTTTTATATCAATAAGCGTTTTTGTGGACTTCGGCATAAGCTCCGAATCTAACGTTCCCAAAAGCATGAAGGACACAAAAAGTATTGTACCGGCAGCCAAAATTGCCGCAATTTTATTTTTAAAGGCAAGTTGAAACAGTTTGTCAACTATTTCGCCTAATCCGCCAATTAAATTAATTTTACCCATTTTGGGCGGCTTGCTTTTTTTCATAAACAAGTAGCACATAACCGGTGTCAGCAGTATAGAAACCGCGTAGGAAGCCGTAAGCGCAGCTATAACTATCGTGGGCAGACTACTCACAAAATCTTTTGTTGCGCCGGGTAGAGAATAAAAAATCGTAAACATCGACACGGTGGTCATCGTTGACGCAAGCACGGGGAAAGCAATGCTTTTAACCCCTTTTACGCAGGCTTGCAGTTTCTCAGTTCCATTGTCAATCAGCACCTGTATGGTGTCGCTCACAACTACGGCGTTATCCACCAGCATACCCAACGCTATGATAAGAGCGGCAAGCGAAATAAATTGCACGTAAATCCCCAAAAGCTTCATTACAATAAAGACCGACAAAAGGGACACCGGAATTACAAACGCAATAATACCACCGTTGCGGATACTCATGCCCAGCATTATAACCACAAGAACTATTAGAACGGCTTGCAGGACGCTGTTTGTAAAATTACTTATAGAATTATTCACGTCACTTGCCAAATCAACAACAGTATTAATCTCAATTCCTTTTGGCAAGGTTTGCCTGTATTCGTCAACCGTCTCCAGAATTTCCGCCCCCGCCGTAACCACATTAATGCCGTCCTGATAGCTGAGGCTCAAGATTATGGCGTCTTTTCCGTTGTACTGATATTGCTTTGCGCTGCTGTTAGCTGTTTTTTCTATTACCGCAATATCCTTGAGTTTCGTAATCGCACCTGAATTTTCTGATAAGCCGATTATAATATCTTCTATTTCTTTGATGCTCTCGAATTTGCCCGAAGTATTTACTCTTATCGTGTCATCGTCAAACTCAATATTCCCTGCGGGGATAATACTGTTTTGATATTGAATGATATTACCTAAATCAGAAAGGGATAATCCTGTCTTGTTTAGTTTGGAAATATCAACCGTTATTAATATTTCTTCCTGCAAATCACCGCTTATGGTTATTGTTTTAACTCCGCTCATCCCACGGATTTTTGACTTGAGTGTTTCAGCTCTTTGCGTCAGCTCCGCGATACTTTGTGTTTCTCCTGTAAACGCAAGCAGCATCCCGTCAGCGTTGCCTATATCGGTTATGAATTGGCAGAATACTCCTGCCGGCAATTCTGTCGCCTGCAAGGTTTCAAGTTCATATCTTAAATTCGTTTGGTTTTTTTCAAGCAGCTTTAAATCCGTTGTTTCTTTAAAAATGATTTGCACAACACTTAAGCCGTTGGAGGATTCAGAGGTAACGCTTTTAAGGCTGTCCGCCGTCATTGCCAAATCCTCAATTTTCTTAGTAATAAGCTCCTCAACATCCTCTGCGGAAGCGCCCGGATATGATGCCATAATAATCGCCATAGGCATTGGCGTGGGAGGGTATTCCTGCTTTGGCAAACTAAAATAACAGAGAAGGCCACCAACAAATATAAAGGCCACAACAACAAATACAAGATTTTTTTTCTTTATAACAGAATATAGAAGCCCTTTTTCCTCTTCCATTATTCCAACACCCTATCTATAATTGACAGCCAGTCGTTTTCTTTTATGGATTTAACATCGTCGGCGACGATAATAATTCCCGGAACAAGGTTCAAGGCAATGACGTTTGAACCGTATACGTCATCAAACAATACTTCTTTCATAACCGCCTTGTATAGACCACCTTCATCTTTTTCGGCACAATACACATAGTTGACTCCGTTTACCGCGAACATTGCGTTGATAGGAATTAAAACAGCGCTTCTCGTTTCAGTGGGAATTTTCACGCTTACTATTGTTCCGGCGGGTATATCGTTTGTCTCAAGCGCTATTTCCACGGAATATGTCATGGAGCTTTCGTCGGGATATTGACCGGCCGTGATCACCGTCCCGGAAAACGAAGTTCCCGAGAAATCTATATCCACTTTCATACCTGTGCTTATTTTGGGCAAATCGTTAACGGAAACCCCTATAGTCACAATCTGCTCGATAGACTTTAAAATTATGACCGGAGCCCCTGCTCCGATTATTTCTCCCGCATTAGCGGATACGTCAATTATGTAGCCATCGGCGGGCGATAGCATTACGGAACTCATATCACTTTCCAGTCTGTTTATGCTAAGCTTTTGCAAATCTATGTTTTTTCTGGCGTTATCAACGCTTTTTTCTTGGAGAGCCAAATCAGCGGCGTAATCCTGCTCTGTTTTATATAATTCGTTCGCGATTGTTTCAAAAGCGAATTTCTCGTCGTCATACTCTTTTTTAGAAATCGCCCCTAAGTTAAACAATATCTCGAACTTTTCACAACTGTCTTTTGCTTTATCATAAGAACGTTTCAGCGTGTTAATGGAAGAAGTATACGAGTTCTTGATTTTTTCGAGATTAAGCTGTTCCGCTTCGTAAACGGCTTCAACTTTACTTAAGTTTAGTCTTTCAGCTTCAACTTGAAAAATCATGTTTTGTGCCATCAATGCGTCGACTTCTGCCAGCAAATCGCCCTCTTTAATGCGTTGACCGACCTGCGCGTAAATTGCGGAGATTTTACCGGACTGCTCAAAGGACAGGTTCTTGATTGACTTTGCGGTAACGAAGCCTTCATAATCGACTGTTTCCACATAGCTTTCACTTGTTGTCGTTATAGTTTTTACAGTTTTTGAAGGAACGCTTTCACCTGCGATGTCCTTCTTTGCGCAGCCTGTGGCTGTAGAGACGGCCAGCGCCAAACTTATTCCTATGCATATGATTTTTATATTTCTTACCATTTCATTCAACCCCCTATAATTTGGTCGGTGATTACATAAAATACTAAACGTATAGTATGTAAGAGTTGAAAAATAGATACCAAACGTTTAGTATGTTCATATCAAAGAAAACTTTTACCTATGCTTTTATGCTGTTATAGAGCGCATCCCATAACAAAATCAACTGCTCTTTTTGTCTCGGCATATTTCCAAGAATAATCCCCCGCATCCCGAAACCGTCACCGGTTAATATAAACAGATCAGCAACCTGCTCATTGCTCAATGTTGTTTCAATTTCGCCGTTACTTCTGGCAGCTTCGCTAACTTCAATCCAAGCTTTTTTTTCCTGAGCAAATGATTCTCTTACCCTAATTACCAACTCCGGGAAGTTCTTCATTGCGTCGAACATATAGGCATAAAAATTAATGCTTATTGTACTTACTTCACTTTCTTTTTGCGCGAAAATCAAATGATGGTCTAAATAATCATGGTAAAACTTATAAAGCGAATCCTGCGAAAACTTTGAGAAGTTCAGGTGCATCTCGTTGAAAAAAATGCGATCGAAAACTTCCTGAAATAACTGTTCCTTATTTTTGAAAAAATAGTAAACAGCACCCTTTGTTAAACCGACACTCTTGGTAATTTCTTGTATCGAAACTTCATTATAGCCTTTTTTAATAAATAAATCATATGCTGCCAGTAGTATTTGATTCCTTGTATCATTCATAGGCTATCCTCCAAGATACTAAACGTTTGGTATATAATTATAATATGCTCTTTTAAGATGTTTATCAATATGTTTTTTGTTTTTTAGAAAGTATATTCTCCGTATATACTCCATTGGCGAAAAAATCAATAATATCGTTGGGTTGATCCGATGTCAGGCTTATGCAGGGCGAGGATTTTGCTTTACCTAACCCCAGCCAGTGTTTTGCTAAAGATAGGCACACCACCAAAATCTATTGGAGCAAGAACATATTTCACTCCTGTTTCTGTACAATGTATTATTTTGACTCCCATTAGACGAATGCTGATATTGAGTATCAAATGGTTACGACCGGAATTTTGCAATCAATTCACCTGAACACACAACTTTGTTACACGCAAATCATCCATTTCAGCCACTGTGCCTTTGTACTTCTTCTCCAGCTTGTCGAGTGCTTCCTTGACGCTTTGCTGCCCCTTGTCTGGGAGCTTGCTGATCAGTTCTTTGCGGCTAACACGTTCTGTCATCACAAGCAGACAGGCTTTGCCGCTCCCCACTACCAAATCCATTTCCCAATGTCCCTTTTCTTCTCTGCTATTCGCTGCCGCCGGTCGTTCTTCTATGCTGCGCCCTTTCAAGTTGTTCAGCGCTACTTTCCGGACTTTTCGGTATTTCCGTTTCTTTCTCTTCCGTTTTACAGGAAGATCTTTGTTGGAAAGGTTTAGGAAGTCTCCTCTGTCTATCATGTTGTATACGGTTTTTGTACACAGCGTCACCTGAAAGACCAATCCCTTCGCCTTGATTTCTCCGATTACCGCGTCGGGCGTGCAGCCGTCTTTCCCTATGCGTTTTTCCAGATGCCGGGCTAGCCTGTGGTCTTTCCCGATTTTCAATCCACGGCCTTTGTTCCCGGCTTTTTCTTCCGCCCTCCGCTGTCCTACGTCCGCCGCATATACTGTTTCTTCCAAATAATCTTTTATGGCAGGATTCCGGCTTGCATATGGCAAGCAGGGACGGTTCTTTTCTTGCCTCTAAGCCTTTCCTAAAATCCTATCACCCGCGATTCACTTAAGCCACCCGTCATTTCCCCTATCTCTTTCAATGTTAATGTTGAG
>JBMNCQ010000064.1:0-2028 GCA_049366715.1 Peptococcaceae bacterium
TTTCTATGTAGTTAACAACCGCAGGACAGTTGGATGATATTACCGGTTTACTGACCTGGCTCTTCAAGAGCTGGGCATATTCCCTGGCGATCAGTTCCGCGCCGAAAGAATCCTCCATGACTTCCTTGAAGCCCAGTTTCTTCAAGGCCGAAACAAAACTGCCCGGCTCGACTTCAGGCATAGCGGCCGGAAAAGACGAAGAGACTACCGCTATCAGGTAATTGTCCTTCTGGCTCAATAACTGCCATACCAAGCTGGTATCGCTTTCTACCTTTTTAGCCCCGGTAACGCATACCTCGAGGCAATTTCCGCATACAATGCATCGTTCGCGAATTACCTGCGCCAGCCTGTCTTCAACCTTAATTGCCTTAACCGGACAACTGCGAATACAGGCATAGCAGCTTTTACATTTATCTTTTTCCGTATAGATAATACTCATTTACCTTGTTCTCCCGGCGGGTATTCGGAGTTCTTTTCTTATATCCGCCACGCTGCGCCGTGAAATATTTATTCCGTATTTCTCCGACAACCTGGCCTGTATACCTGCATCCGAATTCATTCCTTCTTCCGATTCCATAACTTTTTTTAAAACAAGCGACTTGAATTTGCGCGGATTGGGAAACAGGCTTTTTATAGTTACTTCCCTGCCGCAGGGAAGCTCTATTGTTCTGCATTTAATAGCCCGGCTTAATGTACTTGGATTAATCCCCAACTTAACAGCCATTTCCTTCTGGCTCAGCGGCAACAATCCATTCAAATCGCCGGATTCGATATACGCCGATTGCTTCTTAACAATATTACTGATAATCCTGTGCAGCGTTTCCTTGCACACATTTATCATTTCCAGTTTCTTTAAAAGATTCCTGGCGTTTTTTATTTCCTCTTTATTGCTGCTTATCCGAGAAAGCGAATTTTCGAATTTCTCGTAGTCGATAAGGTACTTTCCTTTGGCTATCAGAGTCGAAAAATAAGCGATAACAAAACCGCCGTTATTTTTTTCAATCGAGGCAATTTTCATGTATTCGACATCGCCGTTATTAATCGAGGAGGCTGTATAGAACTCATCGAGGACAGCTACGTCGTTAATAATGCTGTTGATACTTTCTACCTGTGATACCGGAATACCGCAGTTTGCGGCTATCTCGTTTTCTGTAAAACATTCTTCAGGCAATAGAAAATATTTTTTAAATTTTTCGAAACCGAGTTTGCGAATATGTTCGATAATATTACTGTTCTTTAAAAGTAAAGACTCCACATCAGGCGTTCGATTATCTATAAGCTTGGATTCATCCGGCATAAAGCGCCGTATACATATATCCGACTTATCGAACCTCTTGTAGCGAACGATACGTTCATCCCTGAATAACCTGCCGAAGAGTTCGTTATTTTCTATTTCACGAATTAAGGAATCAAGCTCTGCTGATGACATTGCCATCAGGTTCGACTGCTCAATCCTGAGGTATTGCCCTGTATTCTGGTTAAGCTGGAGAGATTTGATTTGTGCTAAAGTAGACATTGTATAATTATTATACTATGCGTATATTATAGTGTCTATTTTTTATATCTTTTAGTGCGGTAATAATATTCTAAGGAAGTGCGACTTCTTCCATTATCATGCCTGCTACTACCGGTATAGCCGCTTTTACTTCGGCAGTACATTCTTCGCTCAACGTAACAACATCGTCCGCTTCAATCCCGATAATTTCTATCACCTTGGGCATGGATAACTCCAGCCTGTTACCCAATTCTATGGCGGCAATAACCCCGATATCATGGCTCGACGTAGTATGGCAGCTGGTATCGAATTCCTCCGGAGTCAAACGATATATATCACCCGGAGTGCCATCCGGCGTCCTGATAGCATCCACGATAATGGCTTTATCATAACCTACCAGGTGGTCGAGCAAATTAATACCGGCCAGGCTGGTTTCATATAGTGAAATATCAGGATTGGATAACCTTTCTTCGAGTAACTGTATTACCTTTAATCCGGCACTGTCATCTGACAAATACGGGTTACCCAATCCT
>JBMNCQ010000065.1:0-22075 GCA_049366715.1 Peptococcaceae bacterium
AAAAATATGATGAGAAAAGGAATGAGTTAGCATTAAAAATGCAACATTTTAAGTATATTGTTACATTATTATTCGGGGAAAGGGGTTAATCCAACAGAAAAAACGGATCTGAGCGGCAGCGGGTTTTAGAGCATAAGGGCAAAAACATTAAAACAGGCGATTTATTGTGACCGGTTAATTAAAAAAGAAACAAAAATACAGGAAACTATTTAGCAATGCAAAGGAGAGTTGATATGGCAAAAATAAATTTAAGTAAAAGTAAGCGAACGGTTCACGGCGTTAATGAGTTGTTAAATTTCAATTTTTTAAGCAGTATTACCTTGAAAATAATAATTGTCATAACCCTTACCTTCTTATTCAGTGCCCCCTTAGCGCAGTACATTAATAACTTTATTAATAAATTGGGTCTGATTACCGGGGATTTAGGGGCCTATATTAATACTGCCGTTAATATTATAGTGATTAATCTGATCATTCTCTTTTTTATGAGAAGAATGATCGTCACGCCGCTGAAAAAGCATATTTCCAGTCTTTATGAAATCAGCCAGGGAAATATCAGTAAAAATGTGGAGGTAAAAGGCAGGGATGAATTTGCCAAGCTGGCCTTAGCTACCAATACAACGATAAATAAGTTAAATGAGTTAATCACAACCGTTCAGGAAAATGCGCAAGAAACCGATAATACTTCTTCGGAATTGAAGGTCAGCCTGGAAGAGATAAAAATTAGTGCCCATGAGGTGGCAAAATCAGTAGAGTATATTGCCGGCGGTGCTTTAGAACAGGCTCACAATATCGGAGAGGGCTCGGAAAAGGCAGCACAATTGGGTAAGGCTATTGAAAACAATCAAGATTTTATGCAAAGCTTAAACAGTTCTTCTGAGCAGGTGAGCAGCCTAGTACGGGAAGGACTGCATGAGATGGAGCAGCTTTCCAAAATAACCGGTGAAAGCAGTCGAGCTACGCAAGAAGTATATGATATTATCATGGCGACCAATAAAAGTTCTCAGGAAATTGGTGAAGCCAGTCATGTGATTGCTTTAATCGCGGAACAAACCAATTTACTGGCCTTAAATGCTGCCATCGAGGCAGCCAGAGCAGGGGAAGCAGGAAAAGGCTTTGCTGTGGTAGCCGAGGAGATCAGAAAGCTGGCTGAACAGTCTTCGGATTCCACCAAAGGCATAGACCGCATAGTTAATGAACTGCAAAATAATTCTCAAGCAGTGGTCCTGACCATGGAAAAGGTTGCAAATATTTCCCATGAGCAGTCTCAGCGGGTTACAGGCAGCAAAGAAAAATATCTGCAAATTGCTGAAGCTATGAAGGAGGCGGAAAAAGCGGTAGAAAAGCTAAATCGTTCAGGGGCCGGAATGGATGAGCTGAAAAAGCAAATCATTGATGCCCTGGAGCATTTATCGGAAATCGCCGAAGAAAATTCGGCTTCTGCCCAAGAGGTTACCGCTGCTATTGAGGAGCAAACGGCGGCTATTGAAAAAATCACTCAGGTTGGGAGTAATATTTCCCTGTCAGCCCATGATCTCAATACCATTGTAAAACAATTTGAAATATAAAAAAGGTTGTTGGGGGTCAGGCTTGAATTATTCCCTTATTTTGGGATTTTCTAACTAAGCAGAGTTTATTAAAGAAGGTAACATAATAGCAGGAGGAAGCAGGATAGTATTTCCGGAAGCATTACTGCATATAATTTACCGGTGGAAAAAATAGTTAGAACATTCTAAACGATGAATCTTGCGGGATATTATCGCGGCACCTTTAATATTCAATGTGCTATTGTCTTTGCAGCATTAAACGGAATCCCTCAGCCCGTATTTTGCAGATATTTTCATATCCCGGCGAAATAGATGACGGCGGGAACCGTAATTACCGAAAGTATGGTAGTCAGCAGCAAACCACTGGAAACCAAACCACTGTCCACATCATATTGGTATGCGTAGATTATGGTAATACTGCCTACCGGCATTGACAGCATGATCATAAGTATGGTGAAAATTTCAGGAGCGTCTATAAATGGTCTGTAAATGAGACTGAGAAAGAGCGGGATCGCAAAAAGGCGGAGAAAAGCAAAAGTCCAAAGTCTGGCGGAAGCAATCAGGTCGGAGATCCTGGCTCTTGCCAGTGAAACGCCGATAACCATCATGGAAAGGGGTCCTGTCATGTCGCCCACCATTGTCGCTGTTTTTCCTAAAACAGGCGGCAGGTGAAGGTTCAGTATAAATACGAACATAGCAGCAAAGCTGGCGATCATGCCCGGGTTTATGAACATGCTGCGGAAGTTGACTTTGAACGCCTCGTTATTAGGGGAGGCTTTCGTAAATATATAGATACCGTAGGAATAGACCATAATGTTATTGAAGAAAACGAATACGGCACCGTATAATATGTACTGCGGTCCCAGAATAGCCCCGATAATCGGTACGCCCATAAAGCCGAAATTCGAGAAAACGGTCATGGCATTATAAATAATCTTTTCATCTTGCGGCGCTTTCAATATCCTGGGCATAAGCAAGCCCAGGATTACCGAAGCAACATAACAGCTTATGACCAGAAGAGCGATGAAACCGATATCAGAAAAGGAACCGACTCTTTTCGTCGAAGCAACACTTGATATGATCATTGCCGGGTTAGTGAAATTCATGATGAGGCTGGAAAGTTTTTTGGTGCTGTTGTCGTCCAAAGTATTCTTTTTATATGCGACAGCACCGAGCAGCATGATTAAAAAAAGGACCACCATCTGAGTAAAAAAGGTAAGATACAATGTTCAAACACTCCATTCGGCTTATTTCCGGCTGAGCCCGAATTCCCACCTATTGAGAGGAGTCCATAAGAACAGGAATAGAGTGGCAAAAAGCCGGTTTTAAAACCTCGACTTCTTCTTTCACTTTAGCATATCACTAAACTTCATCAATAGGTATATTGACTGTTCTTTTTTCTTTCCGCATAACTATGCTGGTTTCAACACGGCTTATAGAAGTATTCTGCATTAATGAATCAATGATAAAATCCCTGTAACTTTCCATATCTTTTGCCACAATCTTTAGTAAATAGTCGTGGCTTCCTGTAAGTGTGTAACACTCCTGAATCTGTGGAAATCTATGTACATCCTCTAAAAAAGAGTGGATTGTTTCCCGATTAAGGGGTGATAAATTGACAAGGACAAATGCCAGGACTTCCATTCCTAATTTTTTCTCGTCAACAATAGTAGCAAATTTTTTGATGATGCCGGTTTCTATTAAGTTTTTGGTTCTTGCGAGGCAGGCCGACGGTGAAAGTCCTATTTTTTTTGATAAGTTTAAGTTTGAGATTGAGCCGTCTAGCTGCAATTCTCTTAAAATTGCCTTATCGGTATTATCAAGAATAACTGCCATCTTACCTGCTCCTTTTTCATAATTTACTAAATTAAATTTTGTGTATAGCTAATGGTAACACGTTATATATGGGGTGTAAATAAAGTGACTGCATTAAATTTCCCGGCAGTTTAGCAATATTGAATAAGAATAAGCAGTCTATATTTGCCATTTTCTGTATGCTATCATTAAAATAGGGAGAGTAAAACTACAGCATAAAGCTAAGAAAGGACCGGGCGGTAGCAATGATTTTAAGTGTCAGCAGAAGAACAGATATTCCTGCATTTTATAGTGAATGGTTTTTTAACCGGATAAAAGCAGGGTTTGTATTAACCCGAAACCCTCTGAATGCTAAGCAGGTCAGTAAAATAGATTTAAGTCCGGAATTCATTGATTGTATTGTGTTCTGGACCAAAAACCCCCAGCCCATGTTAAAAAGGTTACACTTACTGGAGCAATACCGGTTCTATTATCAATTCACACTAAATTGTTATGACAAATCCATTGAAACAAAGGTACCTGCCAAAAGGCACCTTATCGAGACTTTCCAAGAATTGTCCCGGCTAATCGGGAAGCAGAAGCTTGTCTGGCGTTATGACCCTATTTTGTTAACAGACACTTTCGATAAAAAGTATCACTATAAATGGTTTGAGTATCTTGTCCAGAGACTGCATCCCTATACGGAAAAATGTATGATCAGCTTTTTAGACCTTTATTCGAAAACAGAGCGGAATTTAAAAGGGATGGGGTTAAAGGAGTTAAGTGACCGGGAGATATTAGATATTGCCGGGCAACTGTCCATTATTGCAGATAGATATGGATTACCGCTAGAGACTTGCGCAGAGAGCATAAATTTGAGCAAGTTTCATATTAGTCACGGTAAATGTATTGATGATCGGTTAATCACAAAAATATTAGGGGAAAAGCTGGACACAGGCCAAGACCCTAATCAGCGTAAAGCGTGTGGCTGTGTAAAAAGTATCGATATAGGTGAATACAATACCTGCCGGCATAATTGTTTATATTGCTATGCAAATTTTAATAAAAATATGGTCAGCAAAAATATTCAGAGGCACAATACGAAAGCGCCGTTATTAATCGGTCAACTTGCTGAGGATGCAAAGGTTACGGAAAGATTGATGCAATCATATCGGACAAGGCAGCCCAACTTATTCGATGAATAATTGGGAAAGCCTGATTCCCGGAAAGCCGGTAAACCATGAAGTCCCGGTAATTACTTTAACTTAACTCGTTAACATATATATAGTAAACTAATTTATTTTATCAAAATTTTTTATGAGATAAAGGATTTAAGCATGCTGGGTAGAAAATAAGCACTATAATTAACAAGTGCCTGAGGTGGTAATTTTGAAAGACCAACACCAGGAATTTATCATTTCTCGAGAATGTACCAATTGGTTAAAGAAACTGGGATGTTCACCGGTTGCAGCCAGTGACATTCTGTTAAAACCCGTACTTTTCAAAAGATAAAAACATAAAACGGCGCCGCCAACCATCCATCCATGCTCATCCATAAAAACAGAGGTAGATTCTCCGATTGCAAAAAAATCGAGAAGGAGTTGATCTCCTTTTGGTGTGCTCATTTTTATCATAGTACGTCAGAAAAACGAAAAATCAAACTGTAATTGAGTGATAAAAGTGGCAGTTCGTTTCAAAACAGGCATTTTGGATACAAAGACTGCATTTCGATTTATAAAGTGGCTCCTCGTCTTTCAATTTAGCACTTTATATTACTCCTTGAAATACCGGAAAAAGCTGATTTAAGTTAGCTGGAAAGGGCTTTTCTGTCCGCGGCATGCATAAAAAATTGCTTAATACAAACTATAAATTAAAATATAAGGGAGGGGAAAAATGAAAAGAAAAATTTACCGGGATACTTTTGGCATTTTGCAATCCATTCTTTATACAATAATCGGATTATTCCTGCTGAATTTAGCACCGGATATAAATATTAGCGGCAGTGAAACCCAGGTTATCATACTCATGCTCGTACTGGGGGCAATTATGTACATTCGTTACAGCCGGAGAAAGGTTGAATTAGATGCGGATAAATTAGTAATTAAAAGCCTGAGAGGTTTGCAAACCATTAAACTCGCTGAAATTTCCAAGATTGTACTAAGTAAAAAACTTAGTATAACCAGGATTGGTTATAAACAAGAGATATGTATTTTTGGAAAAGAAAGCAATGAAAAATTAGCGGCCATTTCTTCTGATATCATTGGAGGCAGGAAACTGGCGGAGTTTATCAATATACTGCTAGAGAACAGCGGCGCAATCATAGAAGAAAAAAAAGAAACTTTACAAACCGGCCTGTTTCGTTAAGTTCAATTTGACATTTGGGGGTCAGGCTTGAATTATTCCCTTATTGTAGGATTTTAGAGATAAGTGGAGAATATTAGTAAGTAAAGAAGGTGATATAATGGCACGAAGAAATAGAATAGAATTTCCGGGAGCTTTATTTCACGTGATTTGCCGGGGAAATAATGGTGAGAATATACTGAAATCGGAAGCGGATAAATTAGAATACCTGGAATTAGTAAGGAAATATAAAATCAGGTATAAATTCAATCTCTTTGCTTACTGTATTATGGATAATCATGTTCATTTACTGGTTGAAACCGGTGAAGTACCTTTAGCAAAAATAATGCAGGGAATTCAGCAAAGTTTTACTCAGAGGTATAATAAAAAATACCGGCGGACAGGTCATGTATTCCAGCAAAGGTACAAAGCGCAATTATGTGATAAAGAAAACTATTTACTGCACTTAATTAAATATATTCATAATAATCCGCTGAAAGCAGGTATCGGCAAACTTAATTACCGTTGGAGCAGTCATAATAATTATACAAAAGGTCACAGCAATCAATTAGTAGAAGTAGATTTTGTTCTCAAAACGTTAGCGGAAGACCCTGCCCGGGCCATTAAAATGTATCAGGAATATATGGAAATAGAAGATCCTGCTACAGGGGTAGAGCAATATAAGTTAGAAACAGAAAATCTTGCCTGTCCGGATAAAGAAAGGAAAAATCTGATAGAGAAAATAGAAAGTGATTATATAATAGAGTGTGTATGTAAAATAGCAGGAGTTAAGAAGGAGGAGATCAGCAAAAGAAGTAAGCTGCAAAAGTATTCCGATATACGCAAGGTTATCGTATTATTATGCAATAGATATAGTCGTATGTCGGGGACAGCTTTAGCCGGTGCATTGAATATTCCTCTATCAATGGTATCAAAAATAAAAAGTGGTGAGAGCAAATTATCCCCTGCTGCGGAAGAATTACTGAAAAAAGTTGAGAATAAGGGAATATTTCAAGCCTGACCCCCAAAAACCCTGTGACCCCCAAAAACCAAGCCTGACCCCCAAAAACCCAAAAACCAAAAACCCCGAAAAAACACGGTAGTTTTTTGGAGTCAAGAGTAAAAGGAAATTGCTGAAAGTTGTAGAATGTTAGAAATAAATATATTAGCTATTAAGTTATCCTGATAAAATTAGGACAAGTGCTCGATATTGCTAGGAGGAAATTTATGAATGAGGAACCTGATACATTAGAAATAAATATGACAATAGCGGATATTGTTGATGATCATATTCTGGTTTGTGATGCGGAAGGAAAGATTATTTTTTCCAATAAATCCCTGCAAGCACATCTAGGCTATACGGCCACTGAATTAAAACAAAAAAAATTCCTGGATATGGTTGCAGATATCAGTTTTAACAAGGCTAAATCTTTTATTGCAGCTGTGGGGGAAGTGCATTCTAAAACAGAGGATTTTTTGCTGAACGGTAAGCATGGTATTGTAAAACTGCACTTAAAGTTTGTAAGAAGAGATGAGCTAATTTATATTTTCGGCAATGAAAAATATATAGAATATGAAGCATTGAAAAAAAAGTTAGACCGGGAAATTGCCAATGCCATTAAGATTCACCGGCGCACTTTACCGGATAGTCTTCCTAAAGCTGACAGTATTTCTTTTGCCTCTTTATATATACCGGCTGAAGAACTGGGGGGAGACTTATATGATGTATTTAAAGTTGACAACGGCTTATTAGATGATTTTTTTGAACAATATGTATGTTTTGTTGCAGATGTATCCGGACACGGTTTGGATAGTGCGATGCTTTCTATATTTGTTAAGGATACGATAAAAAGTTACTTTAAACTAAAGCATATCCCGGGACAAGTACTGTCCCCTCAAGAAATAATGCACTTTTTTGTGGAGCAATACATGAAGGAAATGTTCCCGGACGATTACTTGGTTTGTATTTTCCTGGTAGTTTTTGATCTAAAAACAAAAGAATTGACTTACTGTAGCGCCGGTTTTCAAATTCCTCCTTTATTAGTGAGCGATAAGACAGGCATAATGGAGCTGGATTGCGGAGGATTGCCGGTTTCAACGGGGCTGGATATTAAGTTTTTGCAGTATGAGAATCATTCCATACAATTGTCTCCAGGAATGACCTTGCTTGCTACGTCGGACGGGATGCCAGAGCAAATATCAGGTGGGGAAATGTATTATGCCAGATTAAGAAAGCTGTTTTCTGAGATTTATAACGAAACTCCCCATAATATTATTCAAGGGGTAGAAGGGGATTTTAAAGATTTTCTAAAGTATCATCAGATTAATGATGATATAACTTTAGTCGTTGTCCAAATCGGAGATACAATAGAATAGTTTCGTGAGTTATTGATGATGGAGGTGATGGAAATGCAGGAAATACTTGAAGGAATTTTAGAAGCGATTGAAGATGAAATCAGAGCTCAAAAACATTACCAGATGCTCGCTGAGAAGTCGAAAGATCCCAAAGTAAAAAATTTCTTTGAACAGTTAAGAATAGATGAAAAAAATCATGAAAAAGGACTGCGCTCCCGGTATGAGTCTTTTTCTAAAATGTTAAAATAATAAAAAAGAAGAGCGCAGAGACGGTTTTCTATTATGGTACATCAGGAATGAATGTCTATTGCAAAAAGAAAACCAAGTGAAATTTTTTCTATTTATGTTAAATAAAAAACCAGGGCGGAACTCACTGCCCTGGTTTTAGACGTTTAGGAAATATTTGTAAATCAAGTGGTTCCCTCAATTTTAATCTCTAAAATTTCTCCAAAATGTTTAAGAGGCCTGCACTAAACCAACCCGCCCATAATTTTTATTATAAAACTTACCTGTTTCTTTATTTCTACTTTTCGTAAGTATACATGAATTGCCTGTACGGATTTGTATTTTGATGAATAATTCGAAATAAAATGCAATTATTTGGTGAATATAATAATATTTGGTAATGATATTTGTTTTTAATAATTATTTAGAATATCAATTGGCTTGGAAGTGATAGATTTGATTTATCAATTGTTAGAATCTTTTGATTTGATTAATATATTAGCCAAATTTATACTGTAAATAAAAGATGCTTTTAATTGGTGAAAGGTCGGAGGAGATGAGTTATACAGATACTTTGGCACAATATATCGCAAATTTTGCTTGGGAAGAAGTACCCAAAAGTGTTAGAGAAAAAAGCAAAATCCATATTCTGGATACATTGGGAGTTGCATTAGGCGGATCTATTACACTCCATGCCGGGATAGCCTATCGGACCCTGGAAAAATTAGGTGGGAATCCCCATTCAACAGTTATTGGAAAAAATTTAAAAACAAGTTTGACTGAAGCCGCATTTTTAAACGCATTAATGGCACATTCTATTGATTTTGATGACGGGCATAAATTTGTCCATCCAGGTGCGGCAGTTATAACCACAGCTTTAAGTATCGCTGAACATTTGCACTTATCTGGTAAGAAGTTTATTACTTCGGTTATCGTAGGTTATGATACGTCAATAGCTATTAGTCTTGCTGCAGGGGTAGAGCACCGTAAGCTGGGTTATCATCCTACAGGGACATGTAACTTTTTGGGAGCCTGTGCAGCGGCTGGTCACTTATTAAATTTAAGTGTTCCTGAAGTTGAGGCGGCTTTAGGTATTGCAGGAACCCAAGCTGCCGGTTTGGCTCAATACCGTTTTGACGGCAGTCCTAATAAGCATCTTCATGCGGGAATAGCAGCGAGGGGCGGTATTTTAGCAGCATTATTGGCTCAAGGGGGGTATAAGGGGGCGGAACAGATACTTGAGGGTGAATTTGGATTTTTAAAAGTACTTAGTCGAGATGGTAAACCGGAAAAGTTAAATGAAGGACTTGGAAAAAAATTTGCGATAACAGAAACAGATATAAAGCCTTACCCTTCTTGCCGGCAGACACATACTGCGGTGGACCTGGCTATCGAAGCAATTGAAAAATTCAATCTACAAATAGAGCAAATAGAAGAAATTCTTGTTGAAATTTATGATTATGCAAATCAAAGTTGGTTGGTAGATACAAACCCTCCTCAATCCGGGTTGCAAGCTATGTTAAATATACCTTATTGCTTAGCCGTCGCATTACTCTATGGAAAATTAAATCTTACTCATTTTAGCGAAGATGTTCTTAAAAATGAAAGAGTACATAATCTGGCCCGAAAAATAAAAATAAAGAGTAATGAGGAGTTTTCTAAGAACTTTCCAGCTAAGAAGATAACAAGGCTAAACGTAAAAACAGAGAATGGTTCAAATATTACATTGATGACGGAAAACCCGAAAGGTAGTTCTGAAAATCCTCTGACATTTTTTAATATAGTTGAAAAATTTCATGATTTGGCCGATGGTTTGATTGGTAAAGTTAAAGCTGAAGAAGTTATCGTGCTAATCAATAATTTAGAAAAGGTACAGGACGTTGCAGTGTTAGCTGCTTTGCTAGGGGATTTTGCTAAAAAATAAAGTCGGATTTCAGGAGGTGGATGGAGAAGGTTAAGATATGTACGGGTAAATTGCTATTTAAAAGGGGTGAATTAAGGTGGTAAGAAAAGGAAGTTTTAGAATAGGGTTTTTTTTATTAATAATGCTGTTTATTTTAACAAATGTAATTGCTTGTAGTTCAGCCGATTCTCAAAAACAGGAAGACAATGTTCAAGATAAAAAAAATACACAAGAAACCGAAAAATGGTCTCCGGAACAAATCGAAATTGTTCTGCCACATAAAGTTGGTAGTAATCAGGATATGACGACGAGGATCTTAGGCGAGGTTTGGGCAGCAAAGCTGGGAACTACATTTGTCTATAACAACAAGGATGGGGCCAGTGGTCAAATTGGCTATAACTATTTCCAAACCCTTCCTAAAGACGGTTCTGTGATTATGTCTTCTAATCTTGCCTCGGCTTCTATTATGTACAAAGAACAGACACCTCCTTGGGATTGGGAGGAAACATTAATATGGATGGGCATTTTTGGTATTGATCCGGGAACTTTTTTTGTTAGAGCAAATTCACCTTATGAAACGATTAACCAGCTTATCGATGAGGCAAAGAATAAAAAATTAACAGTGGCTATTTCCTATTGGGCCAGTCCGGATAACCTTCTTTTACACCAAATAATGGAGCAGACAGGTGCACAATTTGAAATTATTCCCTATGGCAGTGGGAATGATCTTGTTACCCAAGTCATGGGCGGTCATGTCGACTTTGGTTATACTAAGGTATCAGGTGTGGAAAAGGCAGGAGACTTACGACATTTAGCTATTTCGATGCCGGAAAATCCGATACCGCATTTAACAAACGATGCTCCTGCCCTTGACGAGGCCTTAGGTACAAAAACATTACTGGTGGCTTCTTACCGTGCTGTCAATGTGCATAAAGAATTGATGGAGAAATATCCTGAACGTTATCAAAGTATAAAAGAGACTTTTGAAGAAGCAAAGGATGATCCCCGAGTTATTGAAAGTATGAAAAAAGCAGGGGCCGATCCGGATTTGATGGTTGACTGGGATGAGGCAGAGCTTATGAACCAAACTAGAATGTATTGGGAAGCTTTTGAAAAATATAAAGATATTTATACACAAGAAAAGTAAAAGTTCAGTTAAAAAATTGACTCCCTATTTTATACAGGAGGCTATTAGGCCCCTGTATAAAATAGGTCTTGCCAAAAGAGGTGAAAATAATGCAGGAGAAAAGGGAAAAAAATTGGGGAGAATTGATTATTCCGTCACTGGCCATTTTATATACCCTTTACACTTTAGGAAAACAAATGGCTGCCGGGTATCAATTTTCGACAACCGTATATGGTTTACTGCTAGGAATTCCTGTAGTTTTATGTTCCATATTAATTATGCTTGGCGTTTTAATAAAAGTAAAAACTTCAGAACAGGATGATCCGGTAAAGCAAAAGGAAACTAGGATTAATTATCAAAGGTCTTTGGCCTTGTTAATAGGGATAATTGCCTTAATTAGTCTTTTGAATTTTTTAGGCTATTTTTTAGGAATTTTGATCTATTTAATAATTTTACTATGGTACCTGAAAGTTCGTTCCTGGCATATCTTATTTTCGGTTTCTCTGGGTACTTCCCTGGTTATTCATATGATATTTGCAGTTTGGTTGAAACTGCCATTACCGGTAGGGCTGCTTAAAGGGCTTTTATAGAGGGGGTATTTTTATGAGTAATGCAGTTCTCGGAGGATTACAAATACTTTTTAGTAATTTATGGGTAGTTCCAATAGGAGTATTGGTAGGACTTGTTGTAGGCGCGACTCCTGGTTTAACCTCAAGTAATTCCCTGGCGATACTTTTACCATTAATGCTAGGATTGCCTGTAGAAATGGCTTTAATAATTATGGTAAGTATTTATGTTGGTGCCGAGTGTGGTAATTCCTATCCGGCTATTTTAATAAACATACCAGGTACCGGTTCGGCAGCAGTGGCAACATTTGACGGTTATCCTATGGCCCAAAAGGGTTTAGCTGCACAAGCTTTGGGTATGTCAATATTTTCTTCCGTGATCGGCGGCATTATAGGAGGAATTGTTTGCATTACGGCTGCACCATTAATTGGAAAGTTTGCCCTGAAATTTAGTTCCGTTGAAATGACGATCATTATTTTGTTTGGTGTGGCGGTATTATCGCAGTTGGCATCAGGTGGTGTAACGAAAGGTATATTGGCTGGTTTTTTAGGATTGTTATTAGCAACTACAGGAACGGATCCTATCTGGGGACAGTTTCGAGGAACCTTCGGGATTATTTATCTTTTAGATGGCATACCTACAATACCGGCTTTAATAGGTCTTCTTGCATTCTCGGAATTATTAATAAATCTCGAAAAGGAATCTATTGCTGCTCCAGTTATAAATAACAAAGATAATTTAGGATTGAAGGCAATCTTCGAGGGGTTCCGGCAAACGATCGAACGCAAATCGAATACTTTACGATCTTCATTAATAGGTGTATTGATTGGTGCTATTCCTGGTGCAGGAGCTAGTATCGCCAGTTTTATTTCTTACCAACAAGCAATAAATTTTGCAAAACCTGAAGAAAAAAAGAAATTTGGTAAAGGAAATCCGGATGGAGTTATCGCTGCCGAAGCTGCTAACAACGGTGTTATCGGGGGAAGTTTAATTCCGCTGTTAACATTAGGGGTGCCGGGTAGTGCTAGTATGGCGGTATTAATGGTCGTTATGGCCTATCAAGGTTTAGCGGTAGGTCCAAGGTTATTTATGCAAAATGGGGATATCGCCTACGCGGTGTTATGGACTCAGTTTGCCGCCGCCATCATTATGTTAGTGGTTGGTGTTATTTGTGCGTATTTATTCTACCGCGTAGCTTTTATCCGTCTTGAGTTTTTAGTTCCGGTGGTATCCGTATTAGCGATAATCGGAGGATTTGCACCCCGTCAGTTTTTATTTGACATGATATTGGTTGTTATATTTGGTCTTATTGGCTATGCAATGAAAAAATATGGTTATCCTCCGGCGGCAATGCTTTTAGGAATAATTTTAGGACCTTTATTAGAAGCCAATCTTTTTCGGGGAATAAAAATTGGGCTGGGCTCACCGGCAGTTTTCTTCACCCGTCCCCTTGCTATAGCATTATGGTTGTTGTTTATCTTATCTTTTATCGGCCCGAAGTTTTATAGTTTTATCAAAAAAAATAAAACGAATGCAAAGGAGTATAACGACACGAAGCAAAATAAAATGCCTCTTGGAAATAATAATACCTATAAAGAAGACCAGATTTAATCTTATTTTAATTTGCAGTTGAAGGGAGATAGGTGCGTCTTGTCCTGGAATATCTTTTCAATGTTTTTTTAGGCTTTGGAGTGGTTATTTAGGGAAAAAAACAAGAATTCCAGGTGACGTACTTATCGGTGCCATGGTGTTTACAACTTTGGGTAATATATGAGGAAGCTTAATCATTTCTATAATCGTAAATTTTTATTTTGGTTGGGATCAGGCATCTGCATGGCTCGGTTCTTCACCGGGGAGAATGCAGGACATGGTAATTGTGGCAGATAGTTTAGGAGCTGAAAGGACTAAAGTGGTGGCTGCTCATATAGCCCGTACGTTCTCCGTAGTTTTTTTAACGCCTGTAGTCTTAATGATTCAGAATAGGTTTTTAAAAGTTCAGAAAAATTTTTCAAATAAAAAAGTAAGACAAAAAAATGAGGAGGAGTTAATGATGACAAGAGCATTAAATTTTTTGGAAATACCAACGAGGAGTGTTAAACCACGCACCCAGGGGCTTACAATTGTCCGCGACCATAATATTGGCTGGCATGCTGCGGTGGATATGGTGGAATCAGTAGGGTCTGTTATTGATTATGTAAAAATGCGCCACATCACTGTTTGTGTAACACCTTTGGAAGAAAATAATTTGACCATAAGAAAAATGAAGCTTTATCGAGAAAACGATATGGAAGTTTTCCCTGGTGGTATTGTTTTTGAAAATGCCTACATTCAGAATAAAGTAGAACAAACCTTTGAAATACTTCTTAAAATGGGCTTTACTGCTGTCGAGTGTTCTGAAAATATCATCGATATTAATTTAGAAAATAAAATTAAGGCTGTAAAAATGGCCAAAAAGGCCGGTTTAAAAGTTTTGTTTGAGGTTGGTGATAAATACCCGGAAGGACCACTTGATGTGGATATGTGTGTTAAAGAATGCCAGGCTTTAATAGATGCCGGTGCAGATTTAGTAATTGTAGAAAAATCTTTACTTGAAACAAGTTTAGGTAAGGCGGGGGAACATTCAGACACTTACCGTATTAAAGAATTGGTGGAAAGAGTGGGCCTACAATATTTAACGTTTGAAGCAGAATCAAAACTTCACCAAGGCTGGTTGTTTAATACTTTTGGTCCTGATGTAAATATCGGGCCGAATTTACATCCTGATGAAATAGCCAAAATGGACGCAACTCGTCTTACCTGGAGTCGTGAAGGCGGGTATACCTGGATGATAGAAAAGGCAAAGGCAGCAGGTTGTCTGGGTTAATTATTTCTCATCAGTACTCGATGCGCAGCAAAATGTTCTTAATTACTCTGACCTGGCAAGTTTGGGAGGGCCTGCCGGGTCAGCATCCCATCTACCTGGTGGAACTATCTTGGGAGCAATGCTTATCGTGGCTTTAGGGAATTTGATGGGATTAGTTTCTGGTTCATTACCCAGCTGGCTGCCTTTTGCTTTACAAGTTTAGAATGCAGGATATGATCATTCTTTCTAATAGCTTAAATGCGGATAAAGTAAAGTTCTCACTACCCATGTTATCAGAATAGCATTAGTAGTAATTATTATGCCGATATTCTTACGATTAACCTGAAAAACATAATGAATCTCAAATAATTATTTAACTTTTTATATTTCTTAAAGTATAAGTGTTTTCGATTGTTTTGACAAATGCTTTTAAATAGATGCTCAACTCTCTTTGATGATAAGCATAAAGATATGTATTACGTGTAAGTTTTGGTTGTAAAATGTTTATGGTTTTAATTTGTTTTTGGATCATTTCAGTTTTTACGGATTGTAAAGGTAAAAGTGAGGCACTATTAGTTTCCATTATTATTTTTTTGATGGCTTCTATGCTGTCCAGTTCCATGGCGATATTAGGTTTAATTTTCAAGTCCCCGAATGCTTTCTCAACTGTACTCCAATAACCGCCTTTATAACTTATTAGAGGTTCTGAAGCGATATCTTGTAATAAGATATTATCTCTTTTACTTAAAGGGTGCTGAGGGTATGTACAGAGTACTATGGGTTCTTCATTTAATTTATAAGTTTGCAATTTTGTTTGATTTCCTAAACCCCGGGCTAATCCTAGCTGTACTTCATGATTTTCTACCATCGATTTTATATCTGAACTTCTACCGGTTCGGACATAAAGATGTATATTAGGATAAATTTCTTTAAAGGTTGAGATAATTTGCGGTAATTCATAACAACTTACATAGAATGAAGCGCCGATTAATAAGGTGGTCTGGGAATTTGCTTTCCAAATTTTTATAGTTTTTGTCGCTTCGTCTAATTTATCTAAAATTATTTTAATATGGGGCAGAAACACTTCCCCTGCTTCAGATAATTTTACTCCTTGTGAAGTACGCTCAAACAAATTAACACCTAACTCATCTTCAAGATTTTTTATGCGGGCGGTTAAGGTTGGTTGAGTACAATTTAAGCTTTCAGAGGCCAAACGGAATTTTTTTGTTTTAGCAATTTCTCTAAATGTGATCAGGTCTCTTAATTCCAATTACCACACCTCCCTCAAAGGAACCAGAGAATTCCACGGATTTAAATATTAACTAAATAATTCTAAATTAGTATTAATTTTCCTTCTGGATTTAATAAAATATTTTTTTAAGAAAGAAGGTTTTTTTATGCATGAATATGAAAGGGTACGGGCAGCTTTAATCAGAGGCGGAACCAGTAAAGGTGTGTATTTACTGGCTAATGAATTGCCTAAAGATCCTAAAATTAGAGATAAAGTTATTTTAAGTATTTTTGGTAGCCCGGACGAAAGACAGATTGACGGCTTAGGAGGAGCTGATCCGCTGACAAGTAAAGTAGCTATAATCGAAGCCTCGGCTAGAGAAAATATTGATATTGACTATACCTTTGGTTATGTAATGCTTAATGAAGCCGGTATTGATTATAGCGGTAATTGCGGCAATATTTCTTCGGGTGTGGGGCCTTTCGCTATAGACGAAGGTTTGGTACCTGTGACAGAGCCTATCACTAGGGTACGAATATATAATACCAATACCCGAAAAATTATCGAGGCAGAGGTTCAGGTGAAAAATGGTAAGACGGCTATCCGCGGCAATTGTGCAATAGACGGCGTTCCAGGTACCGGTTCGAAAATAATATTAAATTTTCTTAACTCGGGTGGGGCTAAGACAGGTAAGTTACTGCCTACAGGGAATAAAGCGGATGAAATCATTTTGGAAGACGGACGAAAAATTAGAGTAAGTATTGTAGATGCTGCTAATCCGGCAGTTTTTGTTAAGGCTAACGATATAGGTTTTAATGGAACTGAATTGCCTAAAGATACTGAAACAAATCCTGAAATATTAAAAGTGATGGAGGATATACGGACTACGGCGGCAGTGATGATCGGTTTAACTAATAGCAAAGAAGAGGCCGGCCGGGAAAGTCCTGCTATACCTAAAGTTGCCTTCGTAGCCTCTCCTCAAGATTACCTTACAATGTCAGAAGTTAAAATTAGTTCTTTAAATGTGGACCTATTAGCTAGAACAAAAGCGTTAAGAACAATGCATAAAGCATACGCCGTTACCGGTGGAATTTGTGTTGCGGCGGCAGCTTTAATAGAAGGTACTGTTGTTAATGAAGTTGTCGGTGCCAAAGCTCTGGAAAGTGGTATTGTACGAATTGGACATCCTTCAGGAGTTCTGGAGTTTATAATTAATTTCGAAAAAAATTTAACAGAAGAATTAGTGCTGACTAAAGCGGCGGTAGCTAGGACAGCACGGCGTTTAATGGATGGCTTTGCTTATGTTCCAAGTAAAATATTTTGGGATCAATAATTTGAATAATTTGATGTATCGAATTATAATTTCAGGAGGTGCGTGCAGCAATGGGTTTAACATTAGCACAAAAAATAATAAAAGAGCATTTGGTTAGCGGAGAAATGCGAGCAGGGGAAGAAATCGGAATTAAAGTAGATCATACATTACTTCAAGATGCTACCGGGACCATGGCCTTTCTCCAGTTTGAAGCGATGGGCATACCCAAGGTAAAAACAGAGAAAAGCATGGTCTATGTAGACCATAATACATTGCAGACAGGATTTGAAAGCTCCGACGACCATCTCTTTCTGCAGGATATGGCTTCCAATATCGGTGTGATCTACTCCAAACCGGGCAACGGGATTTGTCATCAAGTCAATTTAGAGCGATTTGCCGAACCGGGTAAGATACTGTTAGGAGCAGACAGTCATACACCTACAGCAGGAGGAGCAGGAATGCTGGCCATCGGGGTAGGAGGATTAGATGTAGCAGTAGCCATGGGCGGCGGAGCATTTTATCTGACAATGCCCAAAATGATAAATGTAAAATTAACAGGGAAATTAGCCCTTGGGGCCACTGCCAAAGATATCGTATTAGAAGTGTTAAAGAGACTAACAGTAAAAGGAGGACTTAAAGCAATAATCGAATATACCGGAGAAGGGATAAAAACTCTGAGCGTACCGGAGCGGGCCACCATAACCAATATGGGAGCAGAAACCGGAGCCACGGCATCCATATTTCCCAGTGATGAAATTACTCTGGAATTTTTAAAAGCCCAGGAGCGGTCAGGGGTATGGAAACCTCTTACGGCAGACGAAGATGCTCAATACGATCAAGAGCTAGAAATAAATTTAAGTGAATTACAACCATTAACGGCATGTCCCCATAGTCCGGATAATATAAAAACAGTACAGGAACTAGCAGGCTTGAAAATAAACCAGGTAATGATCGGAAGCTGTACAAATTCTTCTTATCTGGATCTAATGAAAGCAGCAGCCATACTAAAAGGCCGGAAAGTACACCCGGATGTCAGCCTGGTCCTGGCCTGCGGATCCAGACAAGTATTACAAATGCTGGGGGATAACGGCAGTTTGGCAGAGATAATCAAAGCCGGGGCACGGATCTTGGAATGTGCCTGCGGACCCTGTATAGGCATGGGACAGTCGCCAAATTCCCAAGGGGTTTCTTTAAGGACAGTAAATAGAAACTTTAAAGGACGTTCTGGAACCCAGGATGCGCTAGTCTATCTGGTCAGTCCGGAAACAGCAGCCGTAAGTGCACTAACAGGAGTACTGACGGATCCCCGGAGTTTAGGTGAAACCGTTAAGATAGAAATACCGGAAAAATTTACAATAGATGACAGTATGTTTATATATCCCGCATATAAAAATCAAGAAATACGGAGGGGCCCGAACATCAAAGCCCTCCCCTTACAAGAAGAACTGACCGGAAATCTCAAAGGAGAAATACTTGTTAAAGTAGAAGACAACATAACAACCGATCATATAATGCCGGCCGGGGCTAAAATATTACCCCTGCGGTCCAATATCCCGGCAATGGCAGAGCATGTCTTTGAACCCATAGATGCAAATTTTGCCGGACGGGCCCGGGAAAAAGGCGGGGGTATAGTATTAGGCGGGGAAAATTATGGGCAGGGTTCCAGCCGGGAACATGCAGCTTTAGCACCGATGTACTTAGGCGTAAAAGCGGTCATCGCCAAGTCGGTAGCACGGATTCACGGAGACAATCTGGTGAACTTCGGCATTATACCTTTAATTCTAGTGGATCCTGATAATTATGATGCAATCTTCCAGGGTGACCAACTAGAGATAGTCGGCATAAAAGCAGCCTTGGAACAAGGCGGTGAAACAATAACGGTTCATAATTTAACAACCGGTCAGGAATTTGCAGTGAAAATAATGCTCTCCGCCCGGCAGAGAAGAGTATTAGCCGACGGAGGGACACTGAATCGGATGAAAAAGCAAAACAGTTCAATTTACTAGAAAAAATAAAAATTAATTGACAAAAACGAAGGAGGAAGAAGATGGCAAAGATCCGCATGAAAACACCATTAGTAGAAATGGATGGGGACGAGATGACCAGAATAATCTGGCAGTTGATCAAAGATATCTTACTAAAACCCTACGTAGAATTAAAAACAGAGTACTACGACCTGGGCTTAAAAAACCGGGACGAAACAAACGACCAGGTGACCATAGAATCGGCACTGGCAACAAAAAAATATGGAGTAGCGGTAAAATGTGCAGGAATAACACCCAATGCCCAAAGGGTAAAAGAATATAACCTCAAGCAAATGTGGAAAAGTCCCAACGGCACAATTAGAGCCATACTAGACGGTACGGTTTTCCGGACGCCGATCATAGTGAATTGTGTCAAATCCTTCGTAAAAACCTGGATCAAACCCATCTCCATTGCCAGACATGCTTATGGAGATATCTATAAAAATACCGAATTTATAATACCGGGACCGGGAAAAGCCGAGCTTTTATTTACAGGAGCAAACGGAGCAGAAATAAAAGAAACAATCTTTGATTTTGAAGGACCAGGAATACTGATGGGCATGCATAATCTGGATAAATCCATCGAGAGTTTTGCCAAAGCGTGCTTCAATTTTGCCCTTGATCAAAAAATAGATATGTGGTTTGCCACCAAAGATACGGTATCAAAGAAATACGATCACAGGTTTAAAGATATTTTCCAGGAGACATTTGAAAACGAGTACCAAGAGCAATTCAGAGCAGCAGAAATCAATTATTTCTACACTTTAATTGATGATGTGGTAGCCCGGGTAATGCGGTCCGAAGGAGGTATTCTGTGGGCGTGCAAAAATTACGACGGTGATGTGATGTCGGATATGGTCGCCTCAGCCTTCGGTAGTTTAGCTATGATGACCTCCGTCTTAGTATCACCGGATGGATATTTTGAATACGAGGCAGCCCACGGTACGGTAACCAGACATTATTATCAGTATCTGGAAGGAAAAGAAACTTCGACAAATCCCATGGCAACATTATTTGCCTGGACAGGTGCCTTAAAGAAGCGTGGGGAATTAGATAATATCCCGGAACTTTGTGAGTTTACGGCAAAACTAGAAAAAGCGGCTATCGAAACCATTGAAGGAGGAGTAATGACCAAAGATCTGGCCGCGCTGGCCGAGCTTTCCGAGCTAAAGGTTGTTAATACGGAAGAGTTTCTCACGGAAGTAAATACCAGCCTGTTGGCGAAAATGTAATCTTATAAATCAATGCTAAGGAAATAACGCTGCAATTTTTATTGTAGCGTTATTTTTAAAATTGCTGGAATGATTAAATGAATAAATTTATAGATGCCAGTTGATTAACATTAATTGGTAGTTTCTTTTTATGATAATCGCTGGAGTGACAGGTATTTTCAAATACTTGTCATTTTTATTTCACTTAATGTTTTAGAAGTTTGGGATATATAGAAATGCGCTTGAGTAATGGCAAGCGGGTTACACTTATTTCTTAAACAAGGTAGCAGTAAATTATTTGTCAAATATTAAATAGTACCAATTACCAAATAATACAAATGAAAATGGTATCCTTTTTTAAAGTGTTTAATTTCCTTACACCCAGTTAGGCCAAAGATATGGTATTTATGAAATCAAAGGGCGGTAAAAAGGAAGAAATTTATGGCAAGTCTTATGGAAGCAAGAGAACCGTCCCCATGATTTAAAGACTTTAGAAAATGTTACTAAAAAGTAAAAAAATATGGTTGATTATAAAAGTATAGGTCTTATTTCGAAGTTTTTAGCCGCGGTTTTTAATGCTGATTATTTTAGCGTAGATTTGGTAATTGGGCAGGGGGCTTTTTTATACTCTTAATTGACTTTGAGATTAAAGATTTAAACAGGGCGAGTTAATTTTAAGCTGAGCAGCTTCTTGAAAATCATGGCATATAGTATTATGAGGCTTATTTAACATGTCTAGCTGCAGTGATGCTGGTAATCACTGCTGGTCAGGTGTTTGGCTTAAATTATATAAAGATAAGAGCATAAAGGGGTGAGGAAGTGTCTTTAGATGAATTAATTATAAACGGTGGTTTTGAAACGGGTGTTTTTTCGCCTTGGATTGCGATGAATGGAATAATAACTTCGCAATTCAGGCATTCGGGTTTTTATTCGGCTCAGTTAGCAGGTGGAACCCTTAACTCGTTTATTATTCAATATATTCCTGCAAAGGCAGGGGAAAGTTACGAATTATTTGTTTCGCTGGCTAAGGTTGGGACAGGAACCAGTCCGCCTACGTCGATCTCAGTAGCTTATTATGATGCTGCTGTTAATTTTCTTGGTTATGGTTTAATTACTAACATTGCAGAGGACAGTCTTCCTGATGTTAATGAGGAAGACTGGACAGAAGTATATCAAACGACAAGTGCTGCACCTGCAGGAACGACTCAAGCGCTGGTTGTTGTGAATAAACTGCCCCAGGAGAATAGCACTCCTATAGTAGTGGACGATGTTTCAATGTTGACAGCAGAAGGGCTGTCTGGGTTAACCGGACCGACGGGCGCAACAGGAGCAACGGGCGCGACAGGCGCAACAGGAGCAACGGGCGCGACAGGCGCAACAGGGGCAACGGGCGCGACAGGCGCAACAGGGGCAACGGGAGTAACAGGAGCAACAGGAGTAACAGGCGCGACAGGAGCAACGGGAGTAATGGGTGCAACAGGCGCAACAGGAGTAACAGGCGCGACAGGAGCAACGGGAGCAACAGGAGTAACGGGAGTAACAGGAGTAACAGGCGCAACGGGAGTAACAGGCGCAACGGGGGTAACAGGAGCGACAGG
>JBMNCQ010000065.1:22175-73186 GCA_049366715.1 Peptococcaceae bacterium
GTAACGGGGGCAACCGGAGCAACAGGGGTCACAGGAGCCACAGGCGCAACGGGAGTAACAGGCGCAACAGGAGTAACAGGAGCGACAGGGGTAACAGGAGCAACAGGAGTAACGGGGGCAACCGGAGCAACAGGGGTAACAGGAGCAACAGGAGTAACGGGTGCAACAGGAGCAACAGGAGTAACAGGAGCAACAGGAGTAACAGGAGCCACAGGAGCAACAGGGGTAACAGGAGCGACAGGAGTAATAGGAGTAACGGGAGTAACAGGAGCGACAGGAGTAACAGGAGTAACGGGGGCAACCGGAGCAACAGGGGTCACAGGAGCCACAGGCGCAACGGGAGTAACAGGCGCAACAGGAGTAACAGGAGCGACAGGGGTAACAGGAGCGACAGGAGTAACAGGAGTAACAGGCACAACGGGAGTAACGGGTGCGACAGGCGCAACAGGAGCAACGGGAGCAACAGGAGTAACGGGCGCAACGGGAGCAACAGGAGTAACAGGAGCAACAGGAGTTACCGGAGCGACAGGGGTAACAGGAGTGACAGGAGCAACAGGAGTTACCGGAGCGACAGGGGTAACAGGAGCGACAGGAGTAACAGGAGTAACAGGCGCAACAGGGGTAACAGGAGTAACGGGTGCAACGGGAGCAACAGGAGCAACAGGCGCAACAGGAGTAACGGGAGCGACAGGAGCAACAGGAGTTACCGGAGCGACAGGGGTAACAGGAGCGACAGGTGCAACAGGCGCAACAGGAGTAACGGGAGCGACAGGAGCAACAGGCGCGACAGGAGCAACAGGAGTAACAGGCGCAACAGGGGCCACAGGAGTAACAGGAGTAACGGGGGCAACCGGAGCAACAGGCGCCACAGGCGTAACCGGAGCAATTGGAGCCACAGGAGTAACGGGTGCAACAGGCGCAACAGGAGTAACGGGAGCGACAGGAGCAACAGGCGCGACAGGAGCAACAGGAGTAACAGGCGCAACAGGGGTAACAGGAGTAACAGGAGTAACGGGGGCAACCGGAGCAACAGGGGTAACAGGAGCGACAGGAGCCACAGGGGTAACAGGAGCGACAGGCGCCACAGGAGTAACGGGAGCGACAGGCGCCACAGGAGTAACGGGAGCGACAGGAGTAACAGGGGTAACAGGAGCGACAGGAGCCACGGGAGCCACAGGGCCAATAGGAGTAACAGGAGCCACAGGAGCAACGGGAGCAACGGGAGTAACGGGAGCCACAGGAGTGACGGGAGCCACAGGAGCCACAGGAGCAACGGGAGTAACGGGAGCCACAGGAGTGACGGGAGCCACAGGAGCAACAGGAGTAACAGGAGCAACGGGAGTGACAGGAGCCACAGGGCCAACAGGAGTAACAGGAGCAACAGGAGCAACTGGAGTAACAGGAGCAACAGGGCCAACAGGAGCCACGGGAGCCACAGGGCCAATAGGAGTAACAGGAGCCACAGGAGCAACGGGAGCAACGGGAGTAACGGGCGCTACAGGAGTGACGGGAGCACAAGGCCTAGGTGCCGGATTATTTTTTGATGAGGCAAACGATCCGGTTTCCCTGCTGCCGGCAGGCACCGGTGTAACACTTGAATTGACGCCTTTATCAACACTTGAAGGAGAAAGTATAAAGCTGGATTCCGGCTTCAGGGTATACTTTGAAACAGGAAGCGTTACTACCCATACATTGGATATATCATATGGATTAAACAGACTGGGGGATGATCCTGCTGCTCTTACCAGTGCAGCGATTAACTGCTTTAGAGAATTTTCAACCGCTACGACGACACATGACTGTTATTTTCCTAATATTACCTGGGTAGATACTCCTCCGACGGGCACACATATTTATCAAGTTGAAATTACGGCAACTACAGCGACTAATATAACCGTCCTGGAAGTAACCAATAGGTCGTTAAATGCCATTGCCCAAATTACCTCCGATCCTTTTAATATTTATGTGGAAGAAGGAGCGGTAGACGGTAACGGAACTCTGGAAAATCCCTTTGGTACTATTGAACAAGGTATTGCTGCCGTGGCTGAAGGCGGTACGGTTCATATTTTGGCCGGAACCTATAATATTGATCCGCAATTGGTTATTACCAAGCCTTTAACACTGAGTGGCTTTGACATCAATTCATTTCCGCAAATAGTATTCAGTACTACTACCGACGTTAACGGCCTGGTCATTGAATCCGATGATGTTACTCTGGAAAATCTGCATATCATCTGCAACAGGGCAGTCACGGCTGATAATGCGATTATCAGGGTTGAATTAAATACCCTGGCAGACCTTTATAATAATATTACGATCGACTCTTGTATTATAGAAGGAACTACCCGCAGCGGATATATCTGGGCCGAAAATATGACAATCCAGAATACGGAGTTTATTCATAACGCGGATAATACCCAGGCGATCAGGTTCCAAATGGTCAGGGGAACCACAAATATTTTGAATAATACCTTCACCGGAGGAAGTACCAGTATCGGAGCTTTAGTTTTTGAACCCAATCTTGCATCTTATACGGTATCCGGCACAATTAATGTTGTCAACAATACCATGACCAGTTTTACTCAATTTGTCAATTTCTTCTGTATATTAGAAGGAGCAACAAGTTTATTTATTGAAGACAATGATATCAATCATGAAGATCGTTCGGGAAGCTCTATTATTCTGTTTTCCAGGGTTGATTATTCCTTAATGGATGATTTGCTGATCCAGAATAACTCTATTGTTAACATTCATCCGATCAGGCTGGCTGTGTATTTTGCCGGGGCGGGAGGAAGTTTTGTTCCGGCTGACGATCAGATTCAGGTTTATTTTAATACCTTTGATTTTCCCAATGGTTACGGGAGACCGACAGATACGGTAGATCCGGTTTATCCCGTGGGTTATGATGATAATTCTCCGCCGGCCATGAGTTTGGCCGCCTTTGACCTAAACGGAAATATAAATGTATAAATCTTCCGGATTATAAAAGTCATGATATTTGGTAAGCAACGGCTATCAGATGTTCATTCAGGAGCCGGTTAAGCTGTTATCCCTTAAATTTTATCTGTTTACAGGTACCGGGGCGAGTCCCCGTTTTTTTTTTGAGATTTTATATTAAAAAGTTTAGGAGCATTTTACCGGGATAAATTTAAAATCTATAATTTGCATCATAATTATTATTAACAGAGAAATAATATACACATAAAGATCTTGGGGAAAAGGCAGAAGTTCCCTTGCTGTCATAAGTAAAATAATTTGGGGAGTAATATGTGCAATTACCGGCTTGTTTGAAATAAATAATATTTACCATAATTATACGTAGTTTATTTTATCCGGAGGGGTTACCTTGTGAATAAAGAACAAATCATTAGCAAACTTAATTGGTTTTACAGCCTGGAGCTTAATCAAGTTGACTTATACATGGCCCAAAGCAAACAAACGGAAGATATTTATCTAAGCAAAGTTTTGGAGCGGGCTTCATATGTAGAGCAACAGCATGTAGATAATATTGCCGAGAAAATTAAAGACCTGGGCAGCGAACCAACAGTGGTCGGTGATGTAATTGCACCTATTTTAGGTAAAATTGAAGGTAATATATTATCGCAAACTGGGGTAATACCTATGCTGAAAGCTAATATTCTCCTGGAACAAAAGGCAATGAGCGACTATAAAGAGTTTATTTTAAAGGTTGATAAGAATTATGGGTTGTTTGATCTTTTATGGTCTAATTTGATTGATGAGGATTTTCATACTTCCTGGTTCTCAAGTAAAGTCCGGGAACTGGAAAGTAAACTTAAGTCCTCGGAAACCAGCTGCAATGATTCATCTTGAAAGTTGCAATAAGTAATGGCATATTCATGCTATGAAATTGATTCTCACGGGTTAATCATAAATTTTTTATGTGAAAAATAACTGAAGGTTTGCCGGGATTTACGGAAGCCGACGGTCCTAAATATTTACGAAAAAACTGAGCCTGCTCAGTTTTTTCGTAAATATTTTTTTAACTTTTCTGTAATTTCCGGTGTAGTATTACTGGGATAAAGGAAAAGTTTTCTAATTCGCGTATGTAGCGGCAGCGGTTTTGGAAGAATAGATAGGTCTGGTTAAGAAAGGGCAAAAAGTGTATATTAAAATTGCCGCCCGCGATGAACAGGTTCTCGTGGGAAGCATTAGCAATATCGGCCTGTTCCTGATAATTGTATTCTGAAGTAAAGGAAGGCCTTAAAGAGGGGGAACATGCAATAGTCAGCGGTCATATTAATATTAAAGACGGTGATGGTGATCCGGTAAAATAACATGATGATCGGTAAATTAATTTTTTTACAAACTACCGCTTTTTTATGTTATAGTAAAAAGTAATGCTTATATAGAAAGGGTCAAAGATACGGATGCACAATTCAGGCCAAGAAATAAGACAAGAAGTCGAGAACAGAAGAACTTTTGCAATCATCTCCCATCCTGATGCAGGGAAAACAACATTAACCGAGAAGCTGCTGCTTTTCGGCGGTGCCATCAGATTGGCAGGGGCGGTCAAAGGAAAGAAAAATCAGAAACATGCCACTTCCGATTGGATGGAAATAGAAAAGCAGAGGGGTATTTCAGTCACCTCCAGTGTCATGCAGTTTTCTTATCAAGGCTACAAAATAAATATTTTAGATACTCCCGGTCACCAGGATTTCAGTGAGGATACCTATAGAACATTAACCGCTGCCGATAGCGCCGTAATGTTAATTGATGCGGCTAAAGGCGTAGAGGCTCAGACAATTAAATTGTTTAAAGTCTGCCGGATGAAAGGGATTCCTATCTTTACTTTTATCAACAAACTGGATAGACATGGTAAAGAACCTTTAGAATTACTGGAAGAATTGGAGCAGGTCCTGGATATCAGGTCTTGTCCGATGAATTGGCCGATTGGTATGGGGCAGAATTTCCAGGGGATTTTTGACAGAATGAATAACCGGTTAGAATTATTTCAGGGGAAAGAAAATGAGGCTTTTATTGATACGAGTGAAAGGGGCGTTCAAGATCAGAGCTTAAAAGCTGTTCTGGATGATTATTCCTATCGAAAGCTCTGTGACGATATAGATTTATTGGATATAGCCGGTGATCCCTTTGATGAAGAGAAAATTCAAAAGGGGAAGCTTACTCCGGTCTTTTTCGGCAGTGCGATTAGTAACTTCGGGGTACAAAGCTTTTTAGATCAGTTTATTAAACTGGCACCTGCACCCAAGGCGCATAACAGTACCATAGGCAAAATTGACGTGGTAGAAACTGCCTTTTCCGGTTTTATCTTTAAAATTCAAGCTAATATGAATCCTGCCCATAGAGACAGAATAGCGTTTATGAGGATTTGTTCCGGCAAGTTTGAGCGCGGGATGAGTGTCAACCATGTCCGGACAGGTAAGCAAATCCGGCTGGCCCAGACGCAGCAGTTTTTGGCTCAAGACAGAAATACTGTTGAAGAGGCATACCCCGGGGATATCATTGGATTATTCGATCCGGGGATATTTAGAATAGGAGATACCGTTAACCTGGCGGGCAGCTTTGAGTTTGAAAAAATCCCCCAGTTTGCTCCGGAAAATTTTGCAAAAGTGATTAATAAAAATCCCTCAAAGTATAAACAATTTCAGAAGGGATTAAACCAGCTTATCGAAGAAGGGACAATCCAGCTGTATAAGACATTCCTGCACCGCACCGAAGAGACCATCCTAGGTGTGGTAGGTGAACTGCAATTCCAGGTATTTGAATACCGCATGCGGGGGGAATATGGAGTGGAGGTTATCCTGGACAGGATGCCTCATGAAATTGTCAAATGGCTGCATCCGGACCTGAAGGCTGATCTGGAAAGACTAAATAAATCAGATTCTCTCATTGTTAAAGACCAGCATGATCATACGGCGATAATTTTTGACCGGGATTTCTCTTTAAGATGGTTTAAAGAGAAAAATCCTGAAATTGAACTATATAATAATCCCGGCGAATTATAAAGCATCTTATATACTCAAAGCTCATCCGGCATCAGGATGAGCTTTGTTTTTTGCTGCAGGTTAAGATATCCATTGTTTGCTGATTATTTCCCAAACTTAATGATAGACAATGACGGCATCCAGAATAAGGGTAATACCAATGAGCAAAATAAGAAGATTTCCTGCCGTATTAATTCTTTGTAAGAATACATCATTGATTGTAGTGCGGATAGAATCAATGATGTTGCTCATTATGCTCCATAATAGGGCAGAACCGGCGAATACCCCTGCTGAGATCTGAAGGGCGGTAATTATTTTGATATTTTTATCTAATAAATTAAATACGGTAGACACTGCCGATAAAGAAGCATAAGTTAACGGATTCGTGATAATAAAGAGAAAGGGAAGGAAAAATTCACCTAAACGGGCATAATGATTCAACGTGATTTTCTGCCGGTAATCTTTTTGCTCCGGGTCTGCCCGTTCCCTGTCCTCTTGGTGATCAGGAGGGATTTTCCATAACCCCCGGATACCGATGGCAAATAGAAGGCCGCCGGCAATAAAGTCAAAAAACATTTTCTCTTGAGCAATAAAACCTGCGATTGATTTTAAGCAATAGAGAGTTAGAAAAATACCGATAGCATTTGCCAGGGCAGCTCCTAATCCCGATAACAAAGCAGAAAGCTTACCATGGGAGAGGCCCCGTCTCAGGCAGTACATTCCTACAGGCCAGACCGGAATGGAGATTAATAAACCAATTGTGATACTCTTGGTGATTACTGGTACCAACAAATTACTTCCCCCGGGTTTATCTGAATATTTAATTTTAATGGTACGCTTTAAATGTAAAGGCCAGGTTAATTTTACAATAATTTAATCATTCTTGATTAATTATTTAAAGACGGACAATCTCAACCCAGCTCTTTATTTTCCCATATTCCAGGTATTTATCATAAATATCAATCTCATCAATAGTAAAAGACTTAAAAAGATTTCTGATAGAAGGGCTGGTACTTTCTTTAAATGCCTGGACATGCTCCGTTAACACGGACTGGATTCCCCTGAAGATAACCTTAAAGATATACTGGTCGGTGAGTATTTCCAGCTCATTTATTGTCTGGGAATCAGCAGGGGGATTTTTAGGAAGAGGGATATTATAGGATTTTAGAATATCTTCCAACTGTGCAATCTGAGTTTTAAGTTTGCGGGTTCCGATCGTTATAATAAGCTTGAAATCGTCATCAGCAGCAAAATGACCTAATTTATTTGTTTTATCGAATTCCTGATTGCGGTGAATTAGGTGATTCCAAATATGCCATACTTCGGGGACGGTTATGAGGTGTTGTTTTTGGTCCGGCTTTTTAAATTGCCTCATGTTATAAACACTTTTTTCTAATTATACTCGATATCTGGGCGGGATATCGGTCCAGCCTTTAAACTTGCCGTATTCCAGTAATTAGCTCCAACTGAGATATCTCCTGAAATTTACGGACGAGATAGGGCATGTCTTTACCCTCCATATTTAAATTAATAGGATATAATTTATTATTTAAATAGTAGAGAGGGATTATACTTACCATTACTGGAAAGTTAAACAAGGAATAGCTAGAGCACCAATTAGAAAAAACACAAAAATAAGAGGGTTTATTAAAAACGCAGCGGTGGTACATTAATAAAGTTAAATATTTATTGACAAAATAGTTAACTATGTTTACTATTATTATAGTTAATTAAATAGGGGGGAAAGTGTTGGATAAGAGGCAGCAAATTATGAGAATCGATACTTTATTTCAACAAATTGCCAAGCAAAGCAGTTGTTGGTTATATTCCTTATTACCCGGTAATATTACTCCCACTCAATATATTATTTTAAAAATTATTAGTGACAGTGACAGTTGCAAAGCAGCAGATATCGCCCATATATTAGATATCTCTCCTGCCGCGACGACGAATCTTGCCGACAGATTGTTTAAAAACGGCTGGATCAACAGGGTTAGGTCTGATGCCGACAGACGTATTGTCTGGCTGGAGCTTACGGAAAACGGCAGTGGGTTGCTGAAAGAAATTGAAAAGAAAAGAGCTGATTTATTACTGGATAAATTGAAAAATCTATCTAATGATGAGCTCAACCTGTTATCAGAAGTGCTGCAAAAAATACTGTTATGCTGAGATGAACTAAGGTCTCCTGAAATAGAGTCAGATCATAAATATACCGGAAGTGTTTTCAAAGGAAAATCTGAGTTATGGATGATTTCACAGGAATTGTACCGATCTCATAATATAAGTAAAGGAGAGGAAATATGGACATAGTTGTTGGCGCCCTTAACTTTTTAATCTTGTATGTTTTAGTTAAAAGCCTCTTTAACTTTTTTTCTTTATTGAGGCAGAATGCGGAGAATAAAGAGGAGCAGGCTGAGTGGAAAGAAACAGAGGCAGCAGGTGCTGCGGAACCGGCCGCAGAAAAAGAAATAATCGAAATGGTTACGGATCATGTTTGCGGCTGTACGATTCCCAAAGCAAAAGCTTATATTTTAAGCAAGCATGATCAGGATTATTATTTCTGCAGCTGGGAGTGCAGGGACAAGTTCATAAAGGGCTAAAGCTTTAGAATATGTGAAAGGGGATTTTGATGAATATTGCGTTTTTTCTGACGCCAAAGAAAGATGTAATATATGCGACTCCTAATACGACAATGCGTCAGGCCTTAGAAAGAATGGAACATCACCGTTACACAGCCATCCCTGTAATAGATAATGAGGGTCATTATATCGGAACAATCACGGAAGGTGATTTATTGTGGAAATTAAAAAATACTTTAGATATGAATCTAAAAGCTGCAAATAAAATTTCCTTAAAAGATGTTCCCAGGCATATGCATAATCAGCCGGTAACAATTAATTGTGACATTGAGAACCTGATTCTAATTTCTAAAAATCAAAATTTTGTTCCTGTAACCGATGATCAGGGTATTTTTATCGGCATCATTACCAGGAGTGCTATTCTGGATTATTGTTATGAGAAGTTTTTTCAGAAAGTCCACAGGAGCATAGTTTGAAAGAGACTGTAAAAAGAGGAATCCCCGGCGGTTTCCTCTTTTTTAGATGGGTCTGGGGACCGTGAGAAGATGGTGCATTGACACAAAATAGCGGAAATGTTAAAGTTCAAATTGAAAGGGGTAAAGAAGGTGGTGGATTTATGGTTGAGGATATCTCTTATACTCCCCAGGAGGTTGCTAAAATTTTACGGATTTCTAAATTTACTGTCTATGAATTGATTAAACGGGGGGAGCTTGCCGCTTACAGGGTAGGCAGAAAGGTCCGGGTGGATGCCTCCGACTTAGAAGCTTATAAAAGAAAGACGAAAAAAATAGCCGGAAATGAGTATCAGAACAACTGCCCGCTGGAAGCTGATTTTTTCCCGGTTAGTGAAGGGTTAATCATTTCAGGGCAGGATGTAATCTTGGATTTGTTGACCAGACATATGGAGAAACAGATGCCCAATATTTTTTTTCTGCGGCAATATACCGGGAGTATCGACGGTTTGATTGCTTTGTACAAAGGGAAGGCTAATGCCGTGACGGCTCATTTATGGGATAGTGATACCGATGATTATAATATTGCCTATGTCCGCCGGATATTGCCGGGGCAAAAAACAGTGATTATTAACCTGGTCTACCGGATGGAAGGGTTTTATGTAGCCGTCGGAAATCCTAAGAAAATATTGGACTGGCCTGATTTACTCAAATCCGGGGTTACTTTTCTTAACCGGGAAAAAGGGGCAGGGGCCAGGGTTCTCTTAGATGAAAAGTTGAAGGTGCTGGGTATCGATGCCGATAAGATTGACGGATATGAACATGAGGAGTTAAGTCATCTGGCTATTGCCAGTGCAGTTGCTCAAGGTAAAGTGGATGTCGGATTGGGGATTGAAAAAGCTGCTTTTCAAGTGAAAGGAGTAGACTTTATCCCTTTACAGAAAGAAAGATATGATTTGGTAATCAGGAAGGAAGATCTGGGTAAAAATCATTTTAAGCTTCTGCTGGCCACTTTGCGTTCCGCTGATTTCCGCACGGAAGTAGACGGAATGGGGGGCTACGATACTTCGGAGATGGGAAAAATAATCGCAGAATTATAAGCCAGGCTGTAAGGAGGCTCTAGAGTTTAAGTACCTAAAAGTTAGCTTAAAAATTGCCGGTCTTTATGACCCGGCAATTTTTTTTATTAAAAAAACTCAAATTATATTGAATTATACAAGCTTTTCTATATAATTATATTTATTAACGTTAGCTTGAGTTTGGTTATGTTAGTTTATATTGGTTTATGTTTGAATCGATACTTGCTGATCGGAAGGGTTTAATATTTTAAAGTGAGGAAGGTGCTAAAATGAAAAAAAAGCTTGCTGTGATTTTGCTGGTGTTATTAACTGCTTTATTATTGCTGCCGGGTTGTTCTTCCCAAAACACGGAACAGCCTAGTGAACAACCTCAAGAGGAGAAAAGCGTTTCCCTGATTATTTCGGCGGCTGCCAGTCTGACTGATGCCGTTACGGAAATTAAAGGTAATTATGAGGCAGACAATCCTAATGTTACCTTAACCCCTAACTTTGCTTCTTCAGGTACTCTACAGCAGCAGATAGAAGGAGGAGCTCCTGCCGATGTTTTTATTTCCGCGGCTCAAAACAAAATGGACCCGCTGGAAGAAAAGGATCTGATTATTAAAGAAACCCGCAAGGATCTGTTAAAAAATTCCGTGGCTTTGATTACTCCTCAAGATAATACGACTGTTACCGACATTCAATCCTTGCTTGACGATGGTGTAAAGCAGATTGCCGTAGGAGACCCGGAAAGTGTTCCGGCCGGCAAATATGCAAAAGAGGTGTTAACATATTTAGAGATGTGGGATACTCTGGAGCCTAAAATTATCCTGGCTAAAGATGTCCGCCAGGTGTTAACCTATGTGGAAACAGGCAATGTGGATGCAGGTTTTGTTTATATGACCGATGCTAAAGTATCCTCTGAGGTTAAGATCATAACCCAGGCACCTGACGGTTCCCATACCCCGGTTACTTATCCGGCTGCCGTAGTTAAGAGCACAAAAGAACTTGAGGCCAGTCAGGCTTTTCTGGATTATTTGTCCTCTCCTGCGGCCAAAGAAGTTTTCGAAAAATATGGTTTTGCCGTTATTCAGTAAAATGAGGCGGTGAGGAAGGATACATTATGGATTGGAGCCCTTTAAGAATTTCTCTTAGTACATCTCTGACGGCAACAGCGGCGGCCTTTTGCCTGGGCGTATTGGCAGCCCGCTGGATCGTTGTCTCCCGGTTTAGATGGCGGGAAGCACTGGATGCGGTTTTTATTCTGCCTTTGGTTTTACCTCCTACAGTTATTGGATTTATCCTGCTGGTCGTTTTCGGCAGGACAGGTCCCGTAGGACAGTTGCTGGACCGTTGGGATATCGGTATTATTTTCAGCTGGCCGGCAACGGTTATTGCTGCCGCTGTTGTTGCTTTTCCCCTGATGTATAAGACGGCCCGGGGTGCTTTCGAACAACTGGACCAGGATTTGCTTGATGCTGCTCGGACTATGGGCTCCACTGAGTGGGAAATATTCTGGAAAATAATGCTGCCCCTGGCCTGGCCGGGAGTTCTGGCCGGGACTGTGCTGGCTTTTGCCCGGGCTATGGGGGAATTCGGGGCTACCATGATGCTGGCCGGTAACATCCCCGGCCGGACTCAAACCATTCCCATTGCCATCTATTCTTTGGTAGAGGCAGGAAACCGGGGCAGGGCTGCCTTTTGGGTAGTCATAATTATTATGATGTCTTTTATTGCGGTGATAAGTCTAAATTATTGGTCTAAACAGGAACAGAAGTTTAGGAGACGATAAATAATGGCACTACTTGTGGATATCAAAAAAACTTTTCCTGATTTTTCGCTGGATATTTCTTTTGAAACGGATTTTCACACCTTGGGGCTGTTAGGTGCTTCCGGGTCCGGTAAAAGTATGACCCTGCGTTGTATAGCCGGGTTGGTTAAGCCGGACAGGGGGCGGATTATTTTAAATGACCGGGTGTTATTTGATTCGTCCCGGGGGATTGATATTCCCGTGAGGGAGCGTAATATCGGATTTATTTTTCAACAGTATGCTTTATTTCCCCATCTGACAGTGGGGGAGAATATCTCCTTTGGCTTGCGCAAATTTACCAAAGAGGAGAAAAAGCGGCGGGTTGAGGAAAAAATTGCCCTGGTCCAGTTGGAAGGTTTAGAAAATCGCTATCCCCGGCAGCTTTCCGGAGGACAGCAGCAGCGGGTTGCCCTGGCCCGGGCTCTGGTTATGGAGCCGGAGGTGCTTCTCTTAGATGAGCCCTTTTCTGCTTTGGATTATCACTTGCGGAGCCAGTTAGAAAATCAGCTGCAGGAAATTCTGGCCCGTTACCGGGGATATTCAATTTTTGTTTCCCATCAATTGGAAGAGGTTTACCGGGTTTGTCGGAATTTACTTATCTTTGATTATGGAAAAGTAACGGCCAGGGGCTTAAAAGATGAGATATTTCTGCGTCCTCCTACCATAGCAGCTGCCCGGCTGACCGGCTGCCAGAATATTTCCAGGGCCAGAAAAATAGCTGCTAATTTAGTTGAAGCTTTAGACTGGCAATGTACGGTGATGGTGGAGCAAGCTGTTCCGGAGGTGCCTTTTTATGTGGGGATCAGGGACCATCATCTTCAACTGGTCGATTCTTTGGGAATGCCGAATACTTTTCCTTGCTGGCTGGCGGGAACCAGTCAGTCGCCTTCTTCTGTTACGATGTATTTGCAGCTTGGACAACCTGCTGAAGAAGGTAAATACCATCTCACCGGCAGAGTTTCTCAAGATGATTTTCAAAAGTATATTTCCCGTCCTTTTCCCTGGTATATTAAATGCAATCCGGAGAATGTATTTCTTTCCCGTGGCGATTAGACCGGCTAGAGAGCAGACTTTCTGCTCTTTTTTTATGCTGCGGCAATTTATAGCACTTTGCAATTTTGCAAAGTGGCTAAGGAATACAGTACCGAAACGCGCCCTTTGTGGAAACTGAAAATGGGCGCGTTTTTTGTTTGCAAAAAGATGAAGTATCTATCTATACAGGAGGGTAAAATTCTGGTACAATTGTTAGTATCTAGTATTAATAGTTGGTCATAAAGGAGGAAATTAAATGTCGATCAGGGAAGCGTTATACAAGTCCGCAGCAAATTACCCGGAAAAAACCGCCGTTTATTGCGGAGAAGAGGAGATGACCTATCGTCAGCTAGCAGATCAAGTAAACAGGCTGGCTAACGGTCTAGGAAAGCTTGGGTTGAAAAAAGGTGACCGGGCGGCTGTGATGCTGTCAAATTGTCCGGAATTTGTCGTTGCATATTTTGGCATTATCAGTACAGGTGCAGCTATTGTTCCCATAAATCCTCTTTTTAAAGGCGAAGAGTTAAAATATATTCTAAATGATGGGAATATCAAAATACTTATTACGGCAGTTCCTTTTCAACCTCTGGCGGAGAGTATCCAAAGTGAGGTCGAATCGCTGGAAAGTCTGATTATTACCGGCGGTCAAACAGGAAAGAATGTCTATGCTTTTCAAGAATTAATTGCAAATTCTTCAGCAGAACCCCTTAAAATTGCAATCGATCCCGGGGATATTGCTTCCTGCCTCTATACTTCCGGAACTACCGGGAAACCCAAGGGGGCACTTTTAAGTCATGATAACTTACTCTTCGATGCGGAAGCTACTTTACAGCATTTAAATATTGGCTCTGCGGAAAACTATCTTTGTGTGCTGCCTTTATTTCATTCTTTTGCGGAAACTGTCTGTATGCTGATCCCAATCTACAGCGGCGCCAGCTTGACGATTTTAGATAAGTTCAGGCCGGATTTAGTTTTTAAAGAGATTGAAAATAAAAGAATCACTCTCTTTGCAGGAGTGCCTGCAATGTATGGCGCCTTTCTCTCTGCTGTTAAAGAACCCAAGACGTATGATCTTTCTTCGTTAAAATTATGCTTTTCCGGGGGCGCGCCTCTCCCGGTAGAAATCATGAAGTTTTTTGAAGAAAGGTACGGTGTTACAATGATTGAGGGCAATGGTCCTACGGAGACTTCCCCGGTTTCTTATGCCAACCCGACCCAGGGAATCAGAAAGCCCGGTTCGGTGGGTATTCCTATTCCCGGAGTGCAGGTAAAAATAGTAGATAAGAATGATGCCGAAGTGCCTGTTGATGAAATAGGGGAGATTTGTGTTAAGGGCAGAAATGTCATGCAGGGTTACCTGAATCGTCCTGAAGAAACTCAAGAGGTTTTAAAAGGAGGGTGGTTTCATACCGGTGATTTAGGCAAAAAGGATGAAGACGGTTATGTCTACATAGTAGACCGGAAAAAGGATATGCTGATCGTAGGAGGCTTAAATGTTTACCCCCGGGAAGTAGAAGAGGTGCTTTACCGGCATCCTGCAGTGCTGGAGGCTGCCGTAATAGGGATCAGCAATGATCTGCGGGGCGAAGTACCTAAAGCATTCATCGTATTGAAGCCTGACAGCAAAGTTGATAAGAAAGAGTTAACGGCCCACTGCCGTAAAAATTTAGCCAATTATAAATGTCCTAAACAGTTCGAATTCTGCGCAACAATCCCGAAAACAGTCACAGGTAAAATCGATAAAAAACTTTTAAGAGAAGGTAAAAGCATTGGGTTATAATTGATCAGTCATAAGGGCGGTCCGAACCGCCCTCATTTTATAAGGGAGGTATGGACGATGAAAAGATGTCCCTGGTGTGGTGATGATGAATTATATATGAAATATCATGATGAAGAATGGGGTGTCCCTGTCCACGATGATCATAAGCATTTCGAATTTCTGGTTTTAGAGTCGGCCCAAGCGGGTTTAAGCTGGTTGACTGTTTTAAGAAAGAGGGAGAACTACCGCCGGGCTTATGATAATTTCGAGCCGGCAAAAGTAGCGGCGTATGATGAGAGCAAGATCAATGAGCTGCTTAGTAATCCGGGTATTATCCGAAACCGCAGAAAAATAGAAGCATCCGTAAATAATGCCGGCAGATTCCTGGAGGTGCAAAAAGAATTCGGCAGTTTTGATCAATATCTCTGGTCTTTTGTGGACAATAAACCGCTTAAAAATGCCTGGACCGATCTCGGACAAGTGCCGGCCAGTACCCAATTATCCGATAAGATTAGCCGAGACCTTAAAAAGCGGGGATTTAAGTTTATCGGTACGACCATCATCTATTCCCATCTGCAGGCGGTGGGCTTAGTCAATGATCATCTGCAGGACTGCTTCAGATATCGGCAGGTCTGAATGATTGCCGGAAACTGTTCGGGGATGAAAATCAAAACAAGTCTGCTGCCGCAATTAAGTGCCAGCGTGAAAATCAGAGCCGGATGCGAACATTTATTTTTCTCTAGGGAATTATCGTGTTAAAATATAGCTAAAGATGATGATTTTAACATAGTAAAGGGGTAGGAAAAGTGGATAACATGGGTTTTGTTAAGGTTGCTGCTGCTTCTCCGAAATTAAAAGTGGCTAACCCTCAATATAATATCGGCGAAATAGAAAAGTTAATCAGAGAGGCAGTTAAGAACGAGGCCGCCTTAATGGTTTTTCCGGAGTTAAGTATTACAGGATATACCTGCGCAGATCTTTTTCACCAGCAGAAGCTCTTAAGTCAGGCTTTGTGTTCGTTGGAAGAATTAGTGGATAAGACCAAAGACACGGAAATCCTGGTTCTGGTAGGGCTGCCGTTAATCATTGATGCTGTTTTGTATAATTGTACTGTTGCATTCCAGCAGGGGAAATTACTGGCTGTTGTACCGAAAATGTTTATCCCTAATTATAAAGAATTTTATGAGAAAAGGTGGTTTACTTCAGGTAGTGCGATAGCAGGCCGGAAGAAAACAATTAAATTATTGGCTGAGGATGTTCCCTTCGGCCATGTATTGCTTACCAGCAGTCAGCTGGGCTTTACCTTAGGCATAGAGGTTTGTGAAGATCTCTGGGCACCGATTCCCCCCAGCTCTTACCAGGTGTTAACAGGGGCCAATATAATTGCTAATCTGTCGGCTAGTAATGAATTGGTTGCGAAATCCGAATACCGCAGGCAATTGATCACCCAGCAGAGTGCCAGAGCCCTATGTGGTTATGTATATGCTTCGGCCGGTGTTTATGAGTCTACTACCGATATGGTCTTCGGGGGCGAATGTCTGATTGCTGAGAACGGTAATGTTCTAAAGGCTTCCCCGCGATTTGTCCGGGATAATGTTATCATTTACAGTGAGATAGATACCGGGAGATTAGCGGCAGAAAGACAGTTATATAAAACCTTCGGAGATGCCGCGGACCATCAATTAAACGTATCCTATCAGATCAAAGAAGTCTTTTACACAGGGATACTGGATATCGGGCAAAGAGGCTTAACCCGGGTTATATCTCCGACCCCTTTTATTCCCGCTAACCCGGTAACTGTTCATGAGCATTGTGAGGAAATTTTTAATATTCAAGTTGCCGGATTGGCCAAACGTATTGAGCACACAGGGTTAAGCAAGGCTGTTATCGGTGTTTCCGGCGGGTTAGATTCGGCTTTAGCCTTGCTGGTCGCAAGCCGGACATTTAATGTTTTAAAAATTCCGGCTCCAAATATCATTGCGGTTACTATGCCTGGTTTCGGCACGACCGATAAAACCTACGAAAATGCCTTGATTTTAATGAATTCCCTTAAGACAACGATTAAAGAGATTAGTATTAAAGAGGCTTGTCTGCAGCATTTTAAAGATATCTCCCATAATCCTTTAGAGCATGATATTACATATGAAAACAGCCAGGCCCGGGAGCGGACGCAAATCCTAATGGATATTGCCAATAAAGAAGGGGGGCTGGTTATCGGGACAGGGGACCTTTCCGAATATGCCTTGGGCTGGAGCACTTATAACGGGGACCATATGTCTATGTACGGAGTCAATAATAGTATACCGAAAACCTTAGTGCGGTTTCTGATTAAGTGGGTGGCCGAAAATGTAATGGATCACCAAACCCGGAAAGTCTTGCAGGATATCATCGATACCCCGATCAGCCCGGAACTTTTACCGCCTGATTTACAAGGCAGGATCCGGCAGAAGACGGAAGATGTGGTGGGTCCTTATGAACTGCATGATTTCTTTATTTACTATGTTGTTAGATTCGGGATGGAGCCGAAAAAAGTATTGTTTCTGGCCCGGCAAGCTTACGGGGATAAGTATTGCCGGGAAGAACTAAAAAAATGGCTGGGGGTTTTCTACCAAAGGTTTTTCAGCCAGCAATTTAAACGTTCTTGTATGCCGGACGGACCTAAAGTAGGAACAGTAAGTTTCTCCCCCCGGGGGGATTGGCGGATGCCCAGCGATGGTGATGTAAGGATTTGGCTCACAGAATTGGAAAACAGCTGAAATCATTCACTTAACACATATGCTTTTTTGATAAAGAGAGTAAGGAATAAGCCGATAAAAGCGAGGACGGCAGTTACGAAAAAGGCAGCATTCATGCCGCTGATCATCGCTTCGGCGGGAATTTTGGTATGAGTACCGGCAGCAGTGTTGCTCATTATGGTAAAAAGCATGGCAGTTCCGATAGAGCCTGCTACCTGACGCATGGTATTGGTCAAGGCAGTACCGTGGGGCAGCAGGTGTTTTTGTAATTGATTGAGCCCGGCAGTTGTCAAAGGCATCATTACCATGGAAATGCCCAGAATACGGATCGCATACATAATCGTTAAAAATACCAGGGAAGTGGATTCCCCTAGATTTGTAAAGGGGATGGTTGCCCCGGTTAAGAGCAGGAGTCCGGCAAAAGCTAAGCCCCGGACCCCGAACTTATCGAAAATACTGCCGGCAACAGGCGAAGCTATTCCCATTAAGATGGCTCCGGGAAAAAGGATCAGTCCCGATTGCAGGGCTGAATATCCTCTGCTCTGGATATACAAAGGAAGAAGTGTTTCCACTCCAATCATGGAAATAAAGACAATCATACTAATGAGAGTGGTCAAAGTAAAAACAGGGTTTTTTAGTATGCGCAGTTCCAAAACCGGTTTTTTCAGGATGAGCTGTCTCCAGATAAAAGTGAGTAGCCCCAGAATTCCAATGAACAGTGTCAGCAGCACATCACTGCTTCCCCACCCATGTGTCCCGGCAGTGCTGAAACCGTACAGTATGCCTCCGAATCCGGCAGATGATAAAACGATAGAGAGAAAATCTAATTTGGGATTTATTACTTTGGTGACATTTTTCAGGGTAAATACTGCCAAGATAATATCTAAAAGGGCGATAGGCAAGATTAAATAAAACAAATAGCGCCAGGAATGACTGTCCACGATCCACCCCGATATCGTCGGCCCGATGGCCGGGGCGAAGGCGATGACAAGTCCCGTCATCCCTAAGGCTGCTCCCCGTTTTTCGATGGGGAAAATAAATAAAAATACTGTCTGCATCAGAGGCATCATAACTCCCGCTGCTGAAGCCTGTACAATCCGGCCCAGTAAGAGGACGGTAAAATTAGGCGAGACGGCGGCGATGAGAGTTCCTAAAGCAAACACGCTGATGGCAGTAATAAATAGTTTCCGTGTGGAAAACTTTTCAATTAAGAAAGCCGTAATGGGAATCATGATTCCATTTACCAGCATAAAAACAGTGGTCAGCCACTGTACTTGTGCGGCTTCGATGTTTAAGTCGTTCATGATGGCAGGTAAGGCCGTTACTAAGAGAGTTTGGTTGAGAATGGCTATAAAAGAGCCGGTCAGGAGAATACCTGCAATGACTTTGGCATTATACGAACCGGCGGGATCTTTTGCTGCGTTTTCCATCTGATTTTCCTCTTTTCTGTAATAGACTTAGAATATTAATAAGTTTATAGGTTCATGTGTATTATCATAAGTAGTTTTAAATCTTAAGTCAAGAATGAATCGGTTAAGAATTACGTGTGATCTTGTGAATTTTATTAAAAATGGGAGTGAAGGAACGCTTATTCCTTAAAACAAGTAATGAGTCACTGGAAACCGGGGGATTGTTTCCAGTGACTCATTTTCTCTTTAAAGGTCAGTTGTTGACGGTATTATCCACGAATATTAATGATTACCTGTTTAAACTGCTCGATTTTGTTCCGGCCAGTAAATCAGTCTTAATATCATAGTGAAGTGAGATGTTGTTTTCAAAATAGCGGCATTTATTGTCAAAATAACATTTTCAACTGTTGCGCGAAGATTAAAGTCAGTAAAAATTAATTTTAGATTTGCAAAGCAACCTAGATGACTAGGTTTATCCGGGGTTATTATTTTTCTTCCAGCCTTTAGGGTTTAAAATGATTAAAAATTAATCATCCGGGGCTAAAAAATAAAAACTATTTAGTTTTTGGTGCCGTCTGGGAAGTAATCACGTGGATATACCCCTGAATATCCCGCTTGTTTTGCTCGTTTAATGTCCGGTAGGCCTCCAGGAGTTTTCTTTCTTCGTCGCTTAAGTACACAGCTGCTTCCTCCTTAACTTCCGCATTATTCAATAAGGTCATCGGTGAATCACCTGTAAGAAGCCAGTCAGCAGAAACATTAAACACTTTCCGTAAAGCCAGCAGGGCATTTGCCGAAGGCGCAAATTTATCATTTTCCAGTTCGCTTAAGTTCCCTGTTGATAAGCCGGTTCTTTCTTTTACATCCGTTAAAGAAAGCTTCCTTAGTTTTCGTGCATAATGTATTCTTTGACCAATGCTGTCCATAGTAGATACCTCCGTATATTCTCTGATATCGGATAAAAACAAGGAAGTTTACTTGACTTTATCTGATATCAGAGATATTATAGTGATGTGATTAACTTTTAATCATAATATTGTATTTATTTTACCATAGATATCGGATTTGCGAGAATAGTATTTTAAAAGGAAGGATGAAAAGGGGGATGAAAAAACGGAAACTAACTCCTTTCGGGGAGCAAGTTAAAGCAAGGTTAATAGAACTCAATATGACTCAAAATAAATTAGCAGAAAAGCTGGGAACATCCGACGTATATCTAAGCATGATTCTTTACGGAGTAAGATCGGGTCGGAAGTATCTTGACGATATTAAAAAAATTCTCAAAATCCAATAACAGATACGGTTTATTTTTGGCCGGAAAATTGAAATATCTGTCAGATAGCGGGCGGAGAATAATCAGAATGGGAAAAACCAAGAGGGGGAATAACAATGATAAATGCAGGCAGGTTTTCAGGAAGTTGCGGAAACGTTTTTATTATGGAGGAACCTGGATGGATAAATATATGGAAAGAATTCTTAAACCGATTTTTGCCCTTTTAGACGGGGAAGGTAAAATACGGTATTGTAATGTGAATAATCATGAGGTAATCGAAAGGTTATTTGCGGAAATAAATCTGCGTAAATATCTGGACAGCGGTGATGATCTAAAAAAAGAAGTTGCGGGTTTCAGCGTAAATGTTGAGAAGATAAGTTTCGCAGGAAAGGTTTTATGGGTAGTAACCATCGAAAACGAAGCTTACCTCTTAATGTATAAAGATTTGGCTACAGGACTTTTTAACCGCAATTATTGGGAACATATCAAAAGTCAGATGATAAAGCCGCCGGGGAGTATTCCTTACTCAATTATCATCATTGATATTGACAATCTCAAAGATTTGAACGATAAGCAGGGGCATCTGCAAGGGGATAAGGCGATAAAAATTGTAGGTTCCGCCATTAAAGAGGGGATCCGGGATAATGATATCGCTATTCATTACGGAGGAGACGAATACCTTATTATTTTGCCGGATACGAAAGAAGAAGGTGCCCGGAAGGTCATTCGGAGGATCAGGACGGAAATAGCACTTAAGTCTGAAAATGAAAACATCAGGGTAGAGATAAGCGCCGGTATCGCTTCCTCCGACAGCATTTGTGATTTTGAGAAAATGGCTCAGATCGCAGATAAAAATATGTATTGTGAAAAAGAACAAAAAAGGCTATAACAAAATACGAAAATTAATCATATAGAATTTTGTAGGGAGTTGCACACTAAGATGAGGTGGTTAAATGAGTGATCATGTACTTAAAGCTCTGGAATGTCAAATAGAAATGATACGGGCCAAGCTGGAGAATCTCGTCACTGAAAAGGGAGTGACCAATGAAGAAGTCCTCGAATGCAGCAGGGAACTTGATAAACTCATTGTGACATACCAGAGAATCGTGATGCTCAAGAAATAGCAGGTTAAGCTGATTGCTTAGAATTCACTGGACGGAGGTAATACAAAAGCCAATGTATTCTAAACGATCAGCATTTTTCTTGGCTGTGTGGAGCTTGCTAGATATCTGCCGGAGAATTATAATGTAAGTAATACTTGTTCAGAGTACTACAGAAGCGGTTTGATTAGTCAGTCTGCTCTAAATTGTTCTAATTTGCGTAAAAACTGGCTATTCATCGTTTAAGGTAAAGAGAGGATGTAGAAAGGAAGCTGTTCTTGGGCAGCGGGCAGGGCCGGATGATTTTAGAGTATGGGGAGTTGATCAGCGTGGAAAAAATATTAGCAGAAAAGGCAATTGCGAATTTCACCGAAGGCTATAACTGTTCTGAATCAATGTTAAGGGCTTATTTAGAGGTTTACGGCAAGGATATCAAACTAAGTTGTGCCGCTTCAGGATTCGGAGGCGGGATAGGAGGCAGAGGGGGGACCTGCGGGGCTGTCACCGGGTCAATTATGGCAATGGGCATACATTTTAACAGGCAGAGTCCCCAGGAAACCGAAATATACGGGAAAGTCAGGGGAAATTCCCTAGCTTTTCAAGCAAAATTTTTTCAGGAAATCGGTGCGTTGCACTGTAAAGAACTGGTTCCCTACGATCTCACCACAATGGAGGGAAGAAATAAACTGCATGATGATCAGGAAGCTATGAAAAAATGTCAGCATTTCTTAACGACGGCGGCAAAATTACTTGGAGAGTTTCTGGAATAGAAAATGGGCCTCAAGCCCATTTTTTTTATGGGGATTTTTGTTTTTCCCGTTTAAATCAGGGGTTTTAAATCCCGGGCAGCTGGTGCAGTATCATATTTCCGGACTTGTTTAAAAGCCTTAGCCAGTCTTAAAGCGGCTTCGGCAAGCATTTCCCGGTCGTTGCTGGTAAAACATAACCGGAATTCTTTATGATTGGCTGAAATATCAAAGGCATCTCCGGGGACAAAGGAAATACCGGTCTTTAGTCCCTCCTGCAGTAATTTACGGGAATTAAAAGGCAGGAGTATCTTACACCAGATATAAAAGCCTCCCGCCGGCAGTGAAAAGCTTAGTCCCTCGGGCAGCAATTCTTTAAGGCCGTAAAATAATGTGTTCCGGCGGTTTTTATATTCCTCCCGCACAAGGGATAAGTGTTTGACCAGCTCACCTCTGGCAAGATAAAAATGTAACAACCATTGGGAGAGGTTATTGCTGTGTAAATCATTGTACTGCTTTTCCATAGTAAGCCTGCTGATTAAGGTAGGATGGGCGGCGATATAACCTAAACGCAGGCCGGGCATTAATATTTTAGAGAAAGTACTCAGGTAAACAGTACCTTCATAATCAGTCAGTCCTTTAATTGGTTGAGGCGGTTTCTCTTCATAGTAAAACTCACTATAGGGATCATCTTCAATAATGATTAACCTATGACGGGTGGCTAATTCGATTAATTGCTTTCTCTCGGTCTGAGACATTACTTTCCCGGTAGGGTTTTGATAAGTGGGGATTGTATAAAAAAATTTGGGCCGGTAGCGCACCAGATAATCTTCGAGAAGATTTAAAGACAGATCATTTTTGAGAGGTAAACTCAGAATTTTGGCACCGGCAGCCTGCAAAACCTGAATTGCTCCCAGATATGTCGGTGATTCCACTACTACATAATCCCCGGGTTCTATGAATACCTGGGAAATCAGGTATATCCCCTGTTGTGAACCGGATGTAATCAGAATATGATCATGATTGGTCCCGATGCCTTTTTCTTTTAACATCTCAGCAATGCTTGTGCGCAGGGTTCCTAACCCTTCGATAGGAATGTGTCCGAAATGTTTTGCTTCGGAGGTATTGATATGCTGAGAGAAGATTTCTTTGAAGGTACCGAGGGGATAAAACCGGGGATCAGGCATTCCGGCGTCCAGGGATATTGTCTCAGTTGCAGCAGAACCGGCCAGTAATTCATTCATTAGAGATGAGAGAGAGGTCTGCCGGTACGGCCGGAAAATCTGATTCCAGGGTATTTCCAGTTTATTGGAGCGGGGATTAAGCTGCGGGCCGGTAATAAAAGTGCCGCTTCCTTTTTTGGTAACGACCAGATTTTGCTGTTCCAAGTAACGGTAAGCATTGATAGCAGTGGTACGGCTTACTTTAAAAAGCAAGGCCAATTCCCTTTCCGAAGGCAGTCTGGTACCTGTTTTTAAAGAACTGTCCTTTATTCCGTTGCTGATAATTTCGGCAATTTGTAAATAACGGGGTGAAGCGTTAGTTAATTTTGAATTTGCAATTATTTTGGATATATCCATTTTGCTTAAAACCCCCCTCTTAATATCCAATTATAGCATAAATTTGGGCAATTGGATATTTGCACCGCATTTTTTTTCAACTAGAATATAAATTCAAAGGGGGCCTTGAGAATGATGAATATTAAACTTGTCAGCGCGAAAGAAGCTTTAGTTGATACCATGCCGATTGTTGTGGGAGTTGTACCTTTTGGAATAACCTGCGGTATTATGGGGATATCTTCAGGACTTACCTCTTCCGAAACAATTTTAATGTCTCTGTTAGTGTTTGCCGGTGCGGCTCAGTTTATCAGTATAGCTATGCTGGGAGCCGGTATCACCGGGGGGATAATTGTTTTTACTACGTTACTGGTGAATCTCCGGCATTTAATAATGGGTGCTTCCCTTGCCCCCTATATTTTAAAAGAAAGAACGCCTTTGCAGGCTCTTTTGGCTTTTGGATTAACAGATGAAAGTTATGCCATTACCATCAGTAAAATTGAAAAAGAAGGCTACAGCCCCGATTATCAGTTAGGTGTCCATACTTTCTTATATATTACCTGGGCTTTGTCGACAATTGTAGGAGTTATTTTAGTAAAACATATTACGGACCCTTTAAAGTGGGAGATTGATTTTATTATACCGGCCAGCTTTTTAGTATTACTTGTCCCCAGACTTGTCGATAAAACAAGTCTTGTAGTCTGTAGTATCTCGGCTTTGACGGCAGTAATCGGCAGTTTATATTTACCGGGTAAATGGTATATTATCCTGGCATGTCTGGTTGGAAGTATGATGGGTGTTATTTGGGAGAGGAGTTTTAAGCATGCGTAATGATATTTTATTCATTATCCTGGGTATGGCCCTGGTTACTTATCTAACCCGCGTGGGAAGTTTAATTATATTCCGCTATACAGGAATCCCTGCCTGGGCGGAGGAATGGTTAAAGCATGTCCCGACGGCAATTCTAACGGCTCTTATTATACCTGCTTTAATTTTACCTAAAGGCCACTTGGATTTAACTTTTGGTAATCATTATCTGATAGCAGGTCTGGTTTCGGCCTTTATTGCCTATAAAAGTCATAATATTATTATGACCATCGGGCTGGGGATGTCCACTATTTTTTGTTTAAATTTGCTGGGAATCTAATACGGATTTAGATGTTCCCCGGCAAGATGAAGGTTAAAATATTTAAAATAAGTCCCCAATATTTCGAAAAAAATTTTTTTCTTGCAGGAATTCGCAGTTTTATTTGGAATATAAATTTTAAATAATAGAAATATTCTATAATAATTGGACAAATACTGTATGAAACAGTAGCAAGGCTAAATGTCTTTATTTTTTATAACGCTGACCAAGCAGGATGCAGATGAGAGGCCATGAAGGACTACCCTGGAGGGAGATCTTCATGGTTTATTTTATTGATTTGAGGAGGGAGGACTGATGATGGCAAATTTAAAAAACATCATATTTACCGTACTGTTTTTTGTACTGCTTTTTTCCCTGGCGGGATGCGGCAGTAAAGACCGGGAGCCGGAAAATGCCGCCGGGGAAATTGAAACTTATACAATAGCTGATTCAACGGGAGATTGGGGGTTCCCGGCACCTTTTACCCATTATAACAGGGGACCGGGTTATGTGCGGATGAGTCTTATTTTTGATACCCTTGTCTGGAAAGATCAAACGGGAAATCTAACCGGGTCTTTAGCGAAAGAATGGGAGTATTTACCTGGGGAAGATGCCTTTGTTTTTCAGCTCCGGCAGGATGTTCCCTGGCATGACGGCGAGAAATTTACCGCAGAGGATGTAGTATTTACTTTTAACTATCTCAAAGAGCACCCGTATGTCTGGGTTGATACCGGTATTGTCAAGGAGGTAGAAGCTCCTGATGAATATACGGTTAAAGTGTACTTAGCAAAAGCTTTTGCTCCTTTTCTGGCCAATATAGCCGGGACTGTGCCGATTTTACCCCGGCATATCTACGGGAAAATCGACAATCCCCTGGAATATACCCAGCCCGACGCTCTGACCGGTACGGGGCCTTTTAAACTGGCTGATTATAACAAGGAGCACGGTACTTATCTCTATACCAGAAATGACAGCTATTACCTGGGTAAACCTAAAGTGAAAGAACTGCGTTTCATTAAGGTGAATGAGCAGATGATTCCCCAGGCTGTCTTAGACGGTACGGCAGATACGGGCGGTATACCTCCGGAAATGGTGGATACTTTTCAGGAGCAAGGTTTTACGGTATTGGTTTCAGACCACAGCTGGAATGCCAAGCTTAAATTTAATCTTAAGGCGGAGCCTTTCTCCCGGAGAGAATTCCGTCAGGCCTTAGCCTACGGAATTGACCGGGACAAATTGGTGAAAATTTCCCAGAGAGGTCATGCCTGGCCGGGCAATCCGGGCTTTATCCCCCCGGATAGTCCCTGGTATTCATCCGAAATTGCAGGATATGCTTATAACCCGGAAAAAGCCCGGCAGCTTTTAGCAGAAATGGGTTATGCAGCGGAACAGGGCGGGGGGAAACCATTAGCCGTAGAACTCCTTACCTCAGCCAGATTCAGTGGGGATGCCGAGCTGATCAGGGATGATTTAGAGAAGCTGGGCCTGGAGGTAGAAATAAGAACCTTAGATGAGAAAACGGTAGACGCCAGAACTCAGGAATGGTCTTTCCAGCTTGTTCTCAGCGGTCACGGCGGCCTGGGCGGCGATCCCCAGTTTGTCAATAATATGGTCCTGGGTAAAAGCTTTCATAGTGCCCGGTATGAGACCAATCAAGAATTGAATGATTTACTGCAGAGACAATTGGAAATTATTGATGACGGAGAACGAAAAGAAATCCTGGCGGAAATTCAGAAAATATATGCCCGGGATATGCCGGCCCTGTCTTTGTATTATCCCAATTCGTATCAGGCTCAGAACAATAAAGTTGATTTCTATTATACACCGGGGGGATTAGCCTCGGGGATACCGATAGCCCTGAATAAGCTGTCCTTTATTGAATAAAAGAGTGCAGTGATCAAAAAACGCAAAGGAGGACCGGTTATGGGGAGAAAAAGAATAGCGGATTACATAATTGCTTTTTTGCTCATCCTGTCTTTAAACTTTTTTCTCCCCCGGCTGTTGCCCGGCGATCCGTTAACTGCCATTTACGGTCAGGATGCCCTGGCCGCCATGTCGGCGGAAACTGAAGCCAAGCTGGTACAACAGCTGGGCTTGGATAAGTCACTGGGTGAACAATTTGCTATTTATCTAGCCGGTCTTGTAGAGGGAGACCTGGGATATTCCTATTATTTCCAGGCTCCGGTAACACAGATCCTGAAAGGGGCACTGCCCTGGACCCTTCTTCTGGTTGTTACGGCTCTGGTCATTGCTACTTTCTTGGGATTTGCCCTGGGGCTGGAATCGGGCTGGCGCCGGGGCAGGATGTTTGACAAAGGTCTCTTAACCTGTTTCATGTTTTTTAACGGTTTTCCTGATTTTGTAGTGGGACTTTTTTTGCTGCTGATTTTTAGTGTAGCCCTGGGTATTTTCCCTTTAGCAGGGGCTTTAACACCTTATGGACAATTAGCAGGAATAGACCTTGTCATCGATGTGCTTTATCATCTGATCCTGCCTTTGACAGCCTTGGTGATTACCGAGGTTGCTTCCTGTTATCTTTTGACCAGGAGCATAGCTTTGACGGTGCTGGGCGAGCCCTTTATTCTGACGGCCAGGGCCAAAGGGATTAAGCCCGTTCATATTAAATACAAACATCTCGGCAGAAACTCACTTTTACCGGTAATAACTCGGACCGGTGTCAGGCTGGGCCGGTTGTTTACCGGAGCTCTCTTCATCGAAACTATTTTTACTTATCCCGGGATCGGACTTTTAATATACAGGGCTGTCTTATTCCGGGATTATGCCTTAATTCAAGGTGTGTTCTTTGTGGTAGCGGCGGTAATCATCTTAATTAATTTTGTTTTGGAATTATCTTATCAAAAAATTGATCCCCGGGTGAAAAATCATGCATATTAATTATATCCGCGGTATTCAGGAAAATAAAATCGGCAGGATAGGGCTGGGCTTGGTTATCTTATTAATGAGCATTGCCCTTTTTGCTCCTTTCGTGACAGGCTGGAATCCTGAACATTCATCTGAAGATACCCTGGAACGGCCTTCTAGTGCACACTGGCTGGGCACCAATGATCTGGGTCAGGATATTGGCAGCCGGGTTGTATCCGGGACCAGGACGTCTTTTGTAAATGCTTTTTTTGTCGGTCTGTTTACGGTGAGCCTGGCAGCTCTGGGAGGCGGCGGCGGGGCACTTCTAGGCGGGTTTTATGAGCGTTTAATGCTGAGAATAACCGATATCCTTTTGATCATACCCAATATCCTGCTCATTATTTTAATGGCCTCTTATATCCGGCCCGGTCCCGTGATGATGATCGTAATTCTTTCCATCTTTAACTGGCAGGGATGTGCCCGCATTATCAGAGCGCAAACCCTGTCCTTAAAAGAAAGAGGGCATATCCTGGCAGCCAGAGCCTCCGGAGCCGGTAATTGCTATATATTGTTCAGGCATATTATTCCCGATTTAGGTCCGATTCTGGCTTCTTCCTTCATAACCCATGCCAGAAGAGCGGTGTTTATGGAGGCAGGGCTGGCTTTCTTAGGTATTGCCAATCCTCTCCTGATTAGCTGGGGAACCATCATCAGCAGGGCCCTGCAGTATTCCTATTTAAATGTCTGGTACTGGATCATTCCCCCGGCCCTGGGATTGTCCGTCACGGTAATGGCCTTTTCATTTTTGGGGTACGCTCTGGAGGAAATTTTAAATCCGAGGTTAAAGGCGTGAGAAGATGCTTGCTATCAAAGAATTAACAATTACTTATGGCACTTATCAGGTTTTAAAAGGAATAAACCTGGAGATACACAAAGGGGATATTTTAGCTGTTATCGGGGAGTCGGGGGCGGGGAAAACGACCCTGGCTCTCGCCCTCATGGGCTTGTGTCCCGGTGAGGCAAGGGGGCAGATCAACTATCAGGGAACAGATATACTGACTTTGCCCGAGGCGCAAAAACGTTTGTTGAGATGGAATAATTTAAGTATGGTCTTTCAAGATCTAAACAGAGCCCTTAATCCGGTCATGACGGTCTTAGCGCAGCTGGTAGAACCTATGCTCGAGCATAGGTTGTATACCGGACCGGAGGCTAGGGAAAGGGCTTATCAGCTATTAGATAAGGTGGGTCTTCCTCCTGAAAAGGCCGATTTATATGCCCACCAGCTCAGCGGGGGAGAGAAACAGAGGGCACTTATTGCCATGGCCCTGACAAACGATCCTGATTTATTGATCCTCGATGAGCCTACCGCTGCTCTGGACCCGATTACGAAAACCGGCATCATTAAATTGCTGCAGGGGATCTGCCGGGAAAAGACAATGATTCTGGTTACCCATGATATCAGCACTGCTTATCAGCTTTCCCGGAAGCTGGCTGTGCTTTACGGCGGGAGAATCGTGGAATACGGTCCCACAGAGATCCTGATCAAAAATCCCCGGCATCCCTATACCAGGGGGTTAATCCGTTCGTTTCCCCTGATGGATACCGGCAAGGATCTGCAGGGTATACCCGGTTCGCGGCAGGACAATAAAGAAGGCTGTGTTTTTTTAAACAGATGTACCCAAAGGATCGCTGCCTGTCAGCAAAACATGCCGGAATTGCTGCCCAAGGGAGATCGGGAAATTGCCTGTTGGCAGGGAGGGGTGATATCTTTGTTAAAGGCAGTTGACCTGGTGAAAAGGTTTCCCGGAGTCACTGCTCTTAAAGGTGTTTCCCTGGCTATCGATGAGGGTGAAACCGTAGCTGTCGTTGGTGAAAGCGGCTCCGGTAAAACAACTCTGGGACGTTCCTTAATGGGTTTGGAAAAGGTTGATTCCGGCAGTGTTTTTTTCCGGCAGGAGAGGGTCATAAAATGGGAAAAGAATTTTTATCATAAAGTGCAAATGATTTTTCAGAATCCCCAGGATTGTATCAGTCACCGTCTAAATGTTCTGGATGCTGTTTGTGAACCCCTGGTTATTCAAAGGGTCGGAACCCCTGAAGAGAGAAGGGTTAAAGGGCGGCAAGCTCTGCAGGATGTTGAACTGCCCGGGGAAGGGGAGTTCCTTGCCAGGTATGCCCATCATTTAAGCGGGGGAGAACTGCAGCGTTTGGCCATTGCCCGGGCGTTGGTTTTGGAGCCTAAACTACTGATTGCCGATGAGCCGACTTCGGCTCTGGATGCCAGTGTTCAGGCCAAGATTATGCGATTATTGATGGACTTACAAGAGAAAAAGGGGCTGAGTCTTATTTTTATCACCCATGATATTGCCCTGGCCCGTAAAATCTGTGATAAAGTTTTGGTAATGCTGGCCGGGGAGATCGTCGAGCAGGGATCTGCCGCCGAAGTTTTGGCCCGGCCCCGGCATCCTTATACCAGAGATTTATTAAAAGCTGCCCCGTATTTTTCTTGAATATAAAAAGGAGGTCTGTTTTATGAATCTAGAACCTATCGGGATAATTTATTCACCCTATCGGGAAAGCCAGGATGCTCCTCCCCAGGGGAGGATGAAAATGGATATTTTTGAACTAGAGGTGTTTCCTCAATTTATACCAGGTTTAAAAGATATTGAAGGTGCCTCCCATTTAATCGTGTTGTACTGGTGTGACAGGTCAAAGCGGGATGTTCTCCTCGTTAATACCCCCTGGGATACCGAGCCTCACGGGGTCTTTGTCACCAGGTCGCCCCAAAGACCTAACCCGATCGCTTTTGATGTTGTTGATTTGCTGGAGAGACAGGGTAATATCCTGAAGGTGCGGGGGATGGATGCTTTGGATAAAAGCCCTCTGTTAGATATTAAACCTTACAATTCGCGAACTGATGCAATCCTTCATGCTAAGGTGGATTGGTTTGATCAAGCCGGAAAAGAGGAGGAATAAAATGAATATACAAAGTAAGTGGGAAGAAGCGGTAAAATTTCACGGTCATACCTGCCCCGGGCTGGCGCTAGGTGTCCGGGCCAGTATGATTGCCTTGGAAAAACTGGCAGTGGACAGGGCTCAGGATGAAGAACTGGTGGCTGTCGTGGAAACAGATGCCTGCGGGGTGGATGGGGTCCAGGTTATTACCGGTTGTACTTTGGGAAAAGGCAACTTAATATTTAAAGATCATGGCAAGCAGGTATATACCATTGCCAGGAGAAATGATAACAAAGGGGTCCGTGTCGCTTTTTATCACACCGGCTCAACCGAAGAACAGCAGAAAATCAGGGCCAAGGTATTCGGCGGTACGGCAAGCAGTTCGGAAAAAGAGCTGTTTCAGGCCCGGCAGCAACAGCGCATCAGGGATATTTTATCCTTGCCGGAGGAAGAAGTATGTAAAGTAGCAGTAGTAGATGTTAAACTGCCGGCTAAAGCCAGTATTTTTAATTCAATCCGCTGTGCCGAATGCGGTGAATATTTTATGGAACCCCGGGGCAGGCTCCAAGGCGGTAAGATCGTATGTTTGGCGTGTTTTAAAGAGTACAGCAGGTGAACCGGCTTAGCTAGACACCGCACCGGAATAAAACTAAGCTACAGCCTAAATAGCTATTTCTAAATAAAGGGACAATCTTAGCGTCTAAGATTGTCCCTTTACTGTGGGAATTATTGATATTTGTTTTGCTGCTGAGCCTGCTGAGCAGACATTTGCGCCTGTTGAAGCTGCTGCTGGGCCTGTTGCAGTTGTTGCTGCTCCTGCAAAGATGCCTGACTTCCATACTGCTGCTGAACCTGCTGCAGTTTTTGCTGAGCTTGCTGTAATTTTTGCTGAGCTTGCTGCATTTGTTGTGGATTAGCATTTTGCTGAGCCTGCTGCAGGGACTGTTGTGCTTGCTGAGCCTGTTGAATAGCTTGTTGTAATTGTTGTTCCATGATTATGCTACCTCCTTAAATTTTTTAGTAAAAAAGTCATACATAATTAAGATGTACATAATTAAGGCGTTTTATACAAGAATGCAGGGGAATTATTACAACAATTATTTCCAATTTTATGGAAGCACTCAGATGATCTTTACGGCACTTTTTTGCAAACCAAGCTTACTTAAAATATGATATAGGTCTTCTATTTTATAGGGCTTTTTGAGAAAGCCCTTAAAACCATAAGCATAATAGTCTGAGATAATCAGGTTGTCTTCATAACCGCTGGAAACGATGGATACCAGATTAGGATCGATTTTCAGTAATCTGGTATTCGTTTCGTAACCATTTGGTCCGCCGGGAATCGTTAAATCCAGGATTACTAAATCAAAGGGAAAGACATTATCTACGGCATTTTGGTATAATTGAACAGCTTCATGACCATTTTCGGCAAAGTAAACCTGGCAGCCCAGATAATTCAGCATATTTCCCAGGGATCTTCTAACGAGCTCCTCATCGTCCATGACGAGAATTCTCCCTTTAAAAATTTTCGGGGTTATATTTTTACCGGCTTCTTTAGCGGATCTGCTGATTTGTTCGTTAAAAATAGGCAGATATAGATAAAAAACAGTTCCTTGGTCAGGCTGGGATTCTAAAGTAATATAGCCGTTGTGTTTTTCAATAATGGAATAAACAGTAGTGAGACCCAGTCCGTGGCCTTCATCCTTAGTGGTGAAAAAGGGGTCAAATATCTGGTCAATTTGTTCTTCCGGTATACCCATGCCCTCATCTTTGAGGGAAATTTGGACGTATTTTCCCTCCTTTAAGGGTAAGCCTTTTGCGGAATCAATTTCCAAAGTATCCACGCTTACAGAAATTTTACCGCCTCTGGGCATAGCTTGTAACGAGTTTAAGACCAGATTATTAAGTACCTGTTTAAACTGGCCGCTGTCTACTTCTAAATACAAGTTATGATGGGAAGTTAAAAATTCACTTTTCGTATTTGAGCCCGACAGGGCAAAGGTGAGGCTCTCTTTGATCAGTTTGATAATATCGACAATTTCTTTTATCGGGGTGCCTCCTTTAGAATAGGTAAGAAGCTGGCGGGCCAAATCTTTGGCCTGTAAAGATGCTTCCTCAATTTCCACCAGTCTGTCGTAGACTTTTTTATCATCAGCCGCGACGTATTTTTTAGCAAGAGAGGTATTGCCCATAATAACGGTCAGAATATTGTTAAAATCATGGGCGATTCCTCCTGCCAAATTTCCGATTGACTGGAGCCTGGAAATTCTTTGTAATTCATGCTCGGTTTTTAATTGAATTTGCAAAGCTTTATTTTTTTCATTGATTTCCTGTTTTAATTTTTCACTTAACAGTTGTAATTTTTGATAAGGTTTTTCCATATTTATTTTAATCAGTGCTTGGTAGATAAAGCTGTAAGACAGGAACTTGCAAAAATGCCCCAACATATTGGAGATTCCGTAAACGGAAATGTAAAAAGTAAAGAATAACTCTGAAACACATGTCGTAACACAGGCCAGCCAGAGATAAGATAATAAATGATCATCTAAGGCGTTTTTTTTCTTAAAGATTAGAACTGCGGAAATGATAAAAATTAAAGATATTAAATACTCGCTGGCTATTTTAAATGGGGTAAGTCCTGAAGAAGCATGATAACAGGCAGGGAATATACCTGTAAAAACAGTGGCCAGCAGTAAGCTGGAAATTATGGCATAAATGAAAATTGTTTTAGGTATATTTATCCTCTTTGTCAGAAAGAATATGGAAATCAGAAAAGTAGCACTTTCCAAATACCTGGGAATGATCCAGAGCTGAGTGCCAAGGTTTGCCGTATTACCGTTGAATACCCCCATACCCTGATAAGCTAAGGTATGAAGCAAATCAAAAATTGCAATAAAAAAATAGGCGATTCCGAACAAGGATAGCAAATTGGAAGTTTGGGCCATCTGGTTAATGTGTAATGCCAGGGCTGCAATACCCAGACCGACCAAAATGCATAATAGTTCTAAAATAGAATGAAACAAGAGGTAATTTTTGAAAGCGATAAGAGCCATCAGTAGGTAAAACATAAAAAAAGAAATGAATTTTTTTCTATTTGATTTAAAAAAAGAAATGATCTGCATAACGACAAAAAGAAACTCCTTTCCAAAGCAAAATGAGCACAATTTTTTCATATTATACAGAGTTGCTCATTTTTCCTTTAGAGAATCTGACATCTTTTGTCGAAAGCAAATTTTGTTACGACAGTTTGTAAAAAATAAACCCGGTAATGATAAATGCCCCGGTCCGCAGCGTGTGAACCGGGGCATTTATGATTATTTTGCTTCAATTTCCAGGGGGACATATATGGTATTACCATCTCTGTAAACGAAGAGAACCACTTTAGTCCCGATTTCTGTATTCATTACTTCTTCTTTTAATTCTTCCGGGTCATTCATTTTTTTCTTAGCGAATTCCAGAATGATATCGCCTCTCTGCAGACCGGCTTTTTGTGCAGGGGAGTTATCGGCAACCGCACTGATTAAGACCCCTGCGACTTTCTGTAAACCGAAATAATCGGCAAGTTCTTCGGTAACGGGTTGCATGTAGATCCCCAGCCAGGGTCTGATTACTTTTCCTTCATTAATAAGCTGGTCCAGTACTTGCGTAACGGTGGAACTTGGAATTGCAAAACCTATCCCCTGGGCCTGGGCATTAATTGCCGTATTAATGCCGACAACTTCCCCCTGTAAATTCAGCAGGGGACCGCCGCTGTTTCCGGGGTTTATGGAAGCATCGGTTTGCAAAAGATCTTTGAATTGATTTCCGTTAATGGTAATTGGCCTGCCTTTCGCACTAATGACCCCGACCGTTACCGTGTGATCCAGACCATAGGGGTTACCAATGGCAATAACCCAGCTGCCCACCGCTAATTTGCCGGTGTCACCGAATTTTAAAGAAGGCAGATTATTGCCGGCACTGATTTTTATTACCGCCAGATCCAACTGTTCATCTGCACCAATTAATTTGGCAGGATAAGGGTCCTTTTGCTCCGTTAAGTATACATCGATTTGCGAAGCACCATCAACAACATGATAATTTGTTACGATGTAACCGTCGTTAGAGATGATAAAACCTGAACCTAAACCTTGTGTTGTTTCCGGCTGACTTCTAAACTGGTCCCCAAAAAAATCTCTGAAAAAGGGATCGTCGGCAAAGGGATCATATTGTCTTTGAACAGTTACGACAGTTTCAATTTTGACTACGGCAGGTCCGGTTTCCTTGACAATAGTCTGAATTGTATCCGGACCCAAAAAAGGATTGGCAGTGCCGGATGTAGCCGCTGCAACGGGGGTGTTTTTAGATATGGACACGTTATAACCTCCGGCTATCAGGAGTCCGGTAGTTAAAATACCCGTTAGAAAAATAATTAAAGTATAGCTGATCAGGGATTTTCGATTAAAGCTCAAAATAATCTACCTCCAGTTCTCAATATTTAAGGTCTTACTAAATATTTTAAAATATCCGGGGCTAAAAATGAAATGCCCTTTAACCCTTTCTGCCATTAATATGGTTCAAAAAATGTAAAATAAAAGAATTATAAAGTAAATATCCAATTAATTACTTGCAGGGAGATAATAGCTCTAATTTCGAAATTTGTACGATAATTTATATCATAAAGATTAAATCAAAACTTGACAGTAAAGTTCAGAGTATGATAAATAAATGATTAGGAATTAGCACTCCTTGAATGAGAGTGCTAACAACTGCCGGACTGTCCATATTCTCGGAAAGCAGAAAAATATTTTAGAAGGGGGATTTTAAATTGCTTAAAAAAGAATTTCAGGCAGAATCCAAGAGATTACTGGATTTAATGATTAATTCTATTTATACCAACAGGGAGATTTTTTTAAGGGAGCTTATTTCTAATGCCAGTGATGCCATGGATAAGATGTATTACAAAACTTTAATGGATGAATCTTTGATTTTTGATAAAAGCAATTACTATATCAAAATCATTACCGACCCTGCCCGGCGAATATTAAAAATCAGTGATACAGGTATTGGCATGACGAAAGAGGAACTCGACGAGAATTTGGGAGTCATTGCCCAAAGCGGATCCTTTACCTTTAAAAAAGAAAATGAACTACAGGACGGTCATGATATAATCGGCCAGTTTGGGGTAGGTTTCTATTCTGCCTTTATGGTAGCCGACAGGGTTACCGTGATAAGTAAGGCGCTGGGAAGTGACCAGGCTTATAAATGGGAATCCCAGGGTGCGGAGGGCTATACCATCGAACCCTGGGAAAAGGATTCCGTGGGTACGGATATTATCCTTAAAATAAAAGATAATACGGAAGATGAAGATTATGACAAGTATTTGGAGGAGTATAGTCTGAAAGCCATTATTAAGAAATACTCCGACTTTATCCGCTATCCCATCAAAATGGATCTAACTAAGAGTAAACCCAAAGAAGGCAGTGAAGATGAATACGAAGAATATACCGAGGAACAAACCGTCAACAGCATGGTTCCGATCTGGAAAAAGAATAAAAATGAGCTAAAACAAGAAGATTATGAAAATTTCTATGCTGAAAAGCATTATGGTTTTGATAAACCGTTAAAGCATCTCCATATCAGTGTTGATGGCGCTGTTAGTTATAACGCGATTCTCTTTATACCGGAAAAAATGCCTTATGATTTTTACACCAAGGAATATGAAAAAGGTCTGGAGTTGTATTCTAACGGAGTTTTGATTATGAATAAATGTGCAGATTTATTACCGGACTATTTTAGCTTTGTCAAAGGACTGGTTGACTCCGAAGACCTTTCTCTTAATATCTCCAGAGAGATGCTGCAACATAACAGACAGTTAAAGCTCATTGCGAAAAATCTTAAAACAAAAATAAAAAATGAGTTAGAAAACTTATTAAAAAATGCCCGGGATGATTATGAAAAATTCTATCAATCTTTTGGCAGACAGTTGAAATATGGTATTTACAGTGATTTTGGCAGTAATAAGGAAGTCTTGCAGGACTTATTGTTGTTTTACTCTTCCCAGGAGAAAAAAATGGTCACTTTAAAGGAATATGTTTCCAGAATGCCTGAGAAGCAAAAATATATCTATTATGCTGCGGGAGATTCCACCGAACGGATTGACAAGCTCCCCCAGACAGAATTAGTAGCAGATGAAGGCTATGAAATACTATATTTTACCGATGAGGTAGATGAATTTGCCGTCAAGATGCTGATGACATATCAAGAAAAAGAATTCAGATCTGTTTCCAGCGGTGATTTAGGTCTGGAAGATAAAGAAGATAAGGATTCTTCCCCTGCGGAGGGGGAAGATCATAAGGAATTATGGGAATTTATGAAGAAACATCTGACGGATAAAGTTAAAGATGTTAGAGCATCGAAAAGGTTAAAGAATCACCCGGTTTGTTTGTCCAGCGATGGTGAATTGACAATTGAGATGGAGAAAGTTTTAAATTCCATGCCCAATAATCAGAATGTCAAAGCAGACAAAATATTAGAGATCAATACAAATCATGATATATTTAAAGCTTTACAAGGAGCATATCAAAATGATCAGGAAAAACTTGGTTTATTAACAGACTTATTATATAATCAAGCACTGCTCATCGAAGGGCTGCCTTTAAATGACCCGGTGGCATTCACCAATAATATTTGTAAATTAATCGTATAGGTTTTTTAAAGCAATCGCCAAGACCGGTTTTGAATCCGCCGCTAACTGTTAGCCGTTATTAAGTCAGGGGCTGTGGTTCATAACCGGTCCTTTCATTAGGAAAAGGCTAAATAAAAGTTACAATTGGTCATGTATTTTAAATAAAATCATAAGATTTTAGTAAACGGATTTTTTAAAGGTGTAGCAGATGAAAAAAAAAATTTTGTATTTACCTCTTATTTTTGTCTCGATCCTAATTCTGATCATTGATATGAGCTTTACCTTGAAATCGGTAACTGTTTATAAAGATCGTGACCATTGGGAAAAGACAGGTAAAATTATCTGGGAAGTTCAGACAGAGAAAAAAGTGGTGGCCCTTACTTTTGATGACGGACCCAGTCCGACTTTTACTCCTCAAGTTTTGGAGATTTTAAAAAAATATGATGCGAAAGGTTCTTTTTTCGTTATCGGCAAACAGGCGGAAAAATTCCCCGAGATTGTTATCAGAACTGCTTTACAGGGACATACAATAGGGAACCATATGCATAATCATCAAACAATAATTAAGATAGCTAAAGAAGATCTGATCAAGGATCTAAGCCAGGCTCATCAGCTGATATTCCGGTTAACGGGGCAAGTTCCCCAGTTCTTTCGCCCTCCTGACGGTTATTATGATCAGGAGATTGTTGATGCTGCCGAGGCCTTAAATTATAAAATTATTCTCTGGACCTGGACCCAGGATACCAGAGATTGGTCGGGGATACCGGCTGATACCATCGCCCAAAAAATCATAAAAAATATTACACCGGGGGATATTATTTTATTCCATGATCAAGGGGGAGACCGCAGTAATACGGTAAAAGCCTTAGAAATCGTTTTACCTGCTTTAAAAGAAAAAGGCTATCGTTTTATTACTGTTGAGGAAATGTTAAAAATAAAAAATGCTTCCGCTGCCAAGAATTGATTTTAAATCCAGAGAAGACGGAACCTTGCCAGGAAAAATCCGTCTAAGAAAATATGTTGAGAGCAGATTTACCTGGAAGAAGGAGAAGCAAGGAGGGAAGAGATGATTTCCATACTTGTAGTCGTACCTGTACTGGTCGTTATATTGATTATTTTTTTTGCTGCTGGGAGCAAAGCAGGAGTGTCGGGAGGGGAAGATTTGATTAAAAATGTTTATGTTTATTTAGTGCTTTTTGCGACGTTGATGATGACAATCGGTGGAAGTGTAGGAGTTTTTATGGCAGCAGCCGATATTATTGCCCCGGTGCCATATCAACAAACTTTTGAAGAGTTCAAAAGATGGGGAGGAGTTGGCAAACCCCTTGCTGAGAATAACGGGTTAACGGCCGCTATACTTTCAGAAGATGAATTAAGGAAAAATTATCAAGAAATGATTCAGGCAGAGCAAGAGCGGCAGCTTAGCAGAGCTAAAAACAGTCTTGTTAAAAGTTTGGGCTGGATCGTGATTCCTTTGCCGGTTTTTATATATTTTCAACGGTATTTAGGAAAAAAGCAAACTGAAGATGATAAAGGATAAAGACCGGGAGGTTTCCTGATTTTTTACATAAACGCGGTAAAGCCCGGGATGATAAGCAGTGAGATTATTTCGGGCGTAATCAGAGTAAAGTTTCAGAAACTAAACAGATGCAACATAGATTATTTTTAATCAACAATATTTTTTTTACTACTTGAACTATTAGCTGAAAGTGTAGTATATTTTAATAAATTTAATTTTTGCGATAAAACACAATGAAAGGGAACAAGTACTTTAGAATCCATTGCAGAGAGCTGGTGTTTGGTGAAAACCAGCATTGATTTTAGAGGAAATTCCGCCCTGGAGTGGAGTGCGATGAGTACAACCGGTGACACGTCCGTTAGCGTGAGTGGAGAGAATTAATAAAGGTCATTTTATTAATTAATCTGGGTGGCAACGCGGGTATTTTAGACTCGTCCCTGTAGGTAACTACAGTGGACGAGTTTTTGTTTTGAAGAAAATTAGGAGGTGGAGATTTGTTTGACAAGCAATTAAAGGTCCCGGCTGATTTAAAAGATTTACAGGATACGATAAAAAAAGCGCGGGCAGAGGGTAGCAAAGTGGTTTTAAAAGAAAATATCGTTTTAAATAAGGTTTCCCGGGATGAGCAGGCAGTGATTATAGATTTAGAAAATTTCAGTGAAATAAGTGAGCTAGATAAAGAAAATTTTACAGTTAAGGTGCAAGGGGGGATAAACTTTTTACATTTTCAAACCAGATTAGCAGATTTGGGTTTTTATTTTCCTATGGATACTTATGCAAGCCGCCAAACCAGTTTAACCTATAATGTACTCCACGGACTCTTGTCCTATTCGTTAGGCGCATACGGAAACTACCGGGAGTATGTTTTAGGAATGGAAGCAGTTTTATTTAACGGCGAAATAATTAAATTAGGCGGGAAAAATATCAAAAATGTCTCAGGCCTGGATATTATGGGGCTGTTAGTTGCTTCTAAAGAAACATTAGGAATCATGACAAGCCTGACATTACGGCTGCTGCCTTTACCGGAGGAGAAAAGGGTACTGATTATTGATTTCCCCGGTGCAGACAGCGCCCTGCAGGCTCTTGCTGAAATAAGGGAAAAAGGAATAAATCCTGCCAAATTATTATTTGTCCGTTCCCAGGATCACAGATTATTCCCGGAATTAAATCTTCCGGGAACCGGGATACAGGTTATTGTGGAAATAGAGGGCTTTAAAGAGGCTGTTCCCAGGAGAGTGACCCTGTTAAAAGAAATCGCGTTGGATAAATATCAAGGAACTGTTAAGGCGGAGGTTGCTGCTCCGGACGGCATCCGGAAACTCTGGCAGGGAGTGAGGGAATTTCAATATTCAGCAGTTATACAGGAAGGGCAGGAGATTCTTTATAGCAGTTCATTTTCTAAACTTGCTGCTCTAGCACTTGAATTAGAGGATTTATTAGCCGGACATAAACATTTAATGCTCCAGATTAACGGCAATACAGGGACCGGTACGATTATTCTCCCGAAGGCGGCAGGTTCCGGAGTAAAGAAAGATATTTATAAGGCTGTCGAAACGGCAGGGGGAAAAATTTTCAATAAAAACAGAGCAGTTAAGGGGCTGGATTCGATCGGGAATAAACTGAGAAAGGCTTTTGACCCCAGTGGGATATCATTTTGGGCAGGTGAGGAAAGATGAATAATTCTCAAATCGGTTATTTACAGAAAATTGTAGGCCGGCAGAATATGTGTAAAACAAAAGAAGAATTGCTGGTGTATGAATATGATGCCACTTTATTAAAAGGAGCTCCCGAAGTGATTATTTTTCCCGAAACTACCCGGCAGGTTTCAGAAATTTTAGCTTTTTCCTATCAGGAAGGTATTCCTGTAAATACCAGAGGTGCGGGGACCAATCTTAGCGGGGGAACTATTCCTGACCAGGGCGGGATAGCTTTGGTTATGACGAAAATGAACAAAATTTTAGAGATGAACCTGTCTGATCAATATGTAGTGGTGGAACCGGGTGTTATTAACCAGGAATTGCAGGATCTGCTTTTACCATACGGATATTATTATCCTCCTGACCCGGCAAGTATGAAAGCCTGTACCATTGGCGGCAATATAGGTGAATGTTCCGGCGGACCCCGGTGTCTTAAATATGGTGTTACCAGGGATTATGTGCTGGGGATGGAAATCGTTTTAAGTACAGGTGAAATAGTAGAGGTAGGCAGCAAAGATCAGGTTTATAACGAGGACTTGGAAATATGCAAATTAATGACCGGTTCGGAAGGGACTCTGGGTGTTTTTACAAAGATATATTTAAAGATCAAGAAAATGCCTGAAGCCAGTAAGACTATGCTCTGTACATTCAACGGGGTTAAAGATGCCAGTAAAACGGTAGCCAATATTGTTAGTGCCGGTATAGTACCCACAACCTTAGAATTAATGGATAATCTGCTTATTAATTGTGCGGAAGATTTTACAGGCCTTGGTCTGGATAGAGAGGCAGCTGCCCTTTTATTAATAGAGGTGGACGGGTTTAAAGAAGAACTTGACCGGCAGGCTCTGGTAATTCAGCAAATATGTGAAAGGAACAAAGTTAAAGAATTTAAAATTGCCCAGTCACGAACTGAGGTGGACCGGCTTTGGACGGCCAGAAGGACGGTAATAGGTGCCGTTGCCAGAAAGCGGCCTTCCTACTCTTTGCAGGATGTAACAGTGCCTCGCAATAAGCTGCCTGATATTGTAGAAGAGATCGTAAGCATTTCGGAAGAATATCAGCTTCCCATTGGCGTATTGGCTCATGCCGGTGACGGCAATCTCCATCCTTTAGTATTGTTTGACGAAAGAGATGAGGAAGAGGTTAAAAAAGTTCATGAAGCGGAATACAAGATCTGTAAAGCTGCTCTTGCCTTGGGCGGTACATTAAGCGGAGAACACGGTATCGGCTTATTAAAAAGGCCTTTCTTAGCGCAAGAGTTCTCCCCGGAGGTTCTAAAATTAAAAAAGCAGATTATGCTGGCCTTTGATCCTCAAAATATTCTTAATCCTGATAAGATACTGGAGGTAGGAAAACAGTGAGCATCTTGAATTGGGAAAAAAATTATGAATTATTAAATACCTGTAATAAGTGCGGCTTTTGTGTGCAAGGGTGCAGCGTTTATAAAGAACATCTGAACGAGGCCTATGGTACACGGGGCAGGTTAAGGTTAATAAAGGCAGTAGCAGACGGGGAACTGGAAAGAACTGATTTTTATGAAAAAATTATTAACAGTTGTTTAATGTGCGGAGAATGTTCGAAGAACTGTCCCAGCGGTGTTCAGGGGCACCGCCTGATTCAAATGGCCCGTGAAGATTTAGCCCGGGAGAAGGGCAGTTCCTTGACAAAGAAGGTCTCCCTTAATAATATATTGCCGAATAACAGCTTAAGAAGGCTGTCCTTTAAATCCCTGCGTACTTTAAAAGCTGCGGTTTTCGATACCCTTCCGGCTTTTCATACGATCAGAGGGATTAACTTAAAATCTTTAAATATTGAGAAAAAAGATTTTCTTGCCGGTTATCAGGCGCAGAGGATGGACCAACCCAAACTTAGAATAGGATTTTTTGTAGGATGCATGATGAATCATACGATGATAGAAGCGGCGAAATCCCTGGTGCGGGTATTGAATAATGAAGGCTGCGAGGTAATTGTACCTAAGGAACAGCGTTGCTGCGGTACTCCTTCGTATACTTACGGACAGACTTATAAGGCTAAAGAGCTGGCTCTTCACAATATCAAGTTGTTTAACGAGGAAAAGGTGGATTTTATTGTAACCGGATGTGCATCTTGTGGCAGTATGCTCAAAAATTATGCCGATATTTTTGCCGAAGATGAAGAATTCAGCGCAGCTGCTCTGGATTTTGCCAAGAAGGTAAGGGACCTGACCGTACTCTTAGTAGATGATATGAAAATAGACATAACCAAGAAAGCGAGTAATTTGCAAGGAAAAATAACTTACCATGATCCCTGTCATTTAGTGAGGGGCCAGAATGTTACCTTACAGCCCCGCAAGATCTTAAAAGCCATTAAAGGTTCGGATTATGTGGAAATGCCGGGAGCAAGCAAATGCTGTGGGGCAAGTGGTATGTTCCAGTTTTTCTATCCCCAGGAATCTACAAGTATTAGTAATAAAAAAGTAGAAAATATTGCTAAAACCGAGGCAGACTATGTTGTCACGAATTGTCCCGCTTGTTATCACCGCATTAAAGGAAGCCTGGAAATTAACAAGCAGCCGCAAAAAGTACTGCACATTGCCGAAATATTGGATCCCAACAATATATGCTAAAAACTTCGGGAGCGATGCTTGGCAAGCATCGCTTTTTAATATAATAAATATTTCTTAATCATATATATTAAGTTTATACATTATTTGCAGAAATTCCGATAAAGATTAGATAACTTTCAGTAGAGGAGGCGGATTATGCAGGCTTTTTTGATTAAAATAGTTGATACTAACGGGGTGGTATCGGAGGATAGGGTCTTTTTGAGCAGGGAAGAAGCTGAGAGTTATGTAAGAGAAGAGGAAAAAAAAAGTAACGGCTGGGAACTGCAAATATTTCAGTGCCCCTTAGAAGTCAGTAAAGATAGCAATTAGGATAAGCTTTCCTTTAAGAATGGCAGTCCTTTTCCGTGAGAAGGGCTATTTTTTTACCTTTATTTTATAACAAAAGTTATAATATTATAAAAAAAGACATTTAGTTTCTAATAATTTCATATATAAACATAATATTACCTTGAAATTTATATGAATATTTAAGTATAATTAAATAAAGAATCTTCTGTATAATTAAATGATTCTAATTTAGAGAAAGAGGAGGGTGTTTTAAGTGTTTGGCTTAAAAGTAACATTACTGGGAATGGGGACGGTGTTTGTTTCATTATGCGTGATCATGCTTTTAATTCAATTACAGTCAAAAATACTTTCTCCCCAACCTAAAGAGAAAGCGGAGAGTATTGCTCCTATCCCCCAACCGGTACAAACTGTACCTGTCAAAGAAGATGATTCTGATGAAATTGCTGCGGTTATTGCAGCAGCCATTGCTGCTTGTGAAAGTAAAGTGGTGATCCGGAATATTAAACGAGTCCCCGGAAATGCCGGTAGTGTGTGGGCTTCGGCAAGCAGAGCGGAAGCTATGCAGAATTTTTAGAGATTGATAGAGAGAGCCAGGGTTTAATACCCTGGTTCTTTTCTATTGTGAAAATATTTAACAGAAATTTCGATGTAAACCTATTTACTATTCGCCAAAACATGATAATATTGAACTAGGTAAACTAAAATAATGAAAATAGTGAAAGAATATGATCTTTGTTTAAATATAATTTATAATTATCAGTCATACTTAGTAAAATAGCTAATAATTAAGAATAAAAATGAATGTTTTGGTTGGGAAATTGGTTGGAGGGGGTAATTATAATTAGAGATAAAATTATTTCAGCTTTTATAGAACTTGCCAAAACCCGGGGATTATGTAAAATTACGATGGATGAATTGGCGGCCCAAACAGGTATCAGCAAAAGAACGATTTATAATTATTTCCGGAGCAAGGATGAAGTATTGGAAGCGGTAGTTGATAAAATGATCGAAGAATTGGGGGCGGCCATCGATATTCTCTTAAGTAAAAATAAAAAACCAAGTGAAGTATTTAATCAAATTCCGGAGGTTTTTCTCCGGATTAGTGAGGATATCTTGCCGCCCTTAGCTTTGAGTGACTTAAACCAGTATTATCCCCGTTTTTGGAGACGAATTGACGAGTTTAGGCTGGCTAAACTAGGCATGGTAATCAAAAAATTGCTGGAGAATACGGATAATCAAGTAATTAGAGATATAGACCACCGCATCATTACGGTGGCCATGTTGGCTTCTTTGCAAGCTGTTGCCAATCCTGAGTTTATCTTAAACAATAATTTAACTTTGGAATATACTGTACACGATTTAAGCAAATTCTTTAAAAATATTTTCGGATGATATTTTTTTCGGTAGATATTAGTTTTTCATTAATTATTATGAGGTGACCAATTGATGAAAAGGGTATTTCATATGGGCTTGGATATTGGTTCTACAACGGTAAAAGTTGTTTTGCTGGATGAGCTGAATCATATTGTTTATAGTGATTATCAACGCCATTTTTCCGATATCAAAGACACAGTAATTAATACATTCGGTGCAGTTTATAAAAAGTTTTATAACAGCTATGTAACTTTAAGGGTCACGGGCTCCGGAGGTTTTAATATTGCCAAAAGTCTTAATGTTCCTTTTATACAGGAAGTTATCGCTTGTGTAAATGCTATTGAAACATATATTCCCGCTACGGATGTTGCAATCGAACTGGGGGGCGAGGATGCCAAGATAACCTATCTTAATTCTAAAGACCAGCGGATGAACGGGTCCTGTGCCGGCGGGACAGGAGCATTTATCGATCAAATGTCTGCTTTGCTGAAAACAGACCCCCAGGGATTAAATGAACTGGCCAAAAATCATAAAATGTTATATCCGGTAGCTTCCCGGTGTGGGGTATTTGCCAAAACAGACGTGCAAGCTCTACTGAATGACGGCATTGCCAGGGAGGATGTTGCGGCGTCGATTTTCCAAGCCGTGGTAAATCAGACCATCGGAGGATTAGCTTGTGGTAAGCCGATCCGGGGGAATGTCGCTTTTTTAGGAGGACCGTTATATTTTTTATCGGAATTGCGTACCAGGTTTATTCAAACTCTGAATTTGCAGGGGAATAATATCATTGCCCCGGAAAATTCCCAATATTATGTAGCTTTAGGTGCAGCCTTGCATTCCAAAAGCAGTAAGCCCATTGATTTTACGAAAATTTATAAAAAAACGGATCATTTATTTCGGAAGAATAATGAAGATGAAATAATAAAACTGGAGCCTCTTTTTCGTGATGCTGAAGATTATGCAGCTTTCCGGCAAAGACATGGACAGAATAAAGTAACCAAAGGGGAATTAGTCAGCGGCGCCGGAAAGTGTTACCTGGGGGTTGATGCAGGCTCAACAACGACAAAAATCGCTCTTATTGATGAAAACAGCAACCTGCTTTATTCTTTCTACGGGAGTAATGAAGGCAGTCCCCTGCGTTCTACCGGCAGTGCTTTAAAAGACCTTTTTGAAAAGCTGCCCGGGGGTGTGGAAATCGTTTATTCCGCTGTTACCGGGTATGGAGAAGGTTTGATTAAAGCTGCTTTAAAAATTGATATCGGCGAAGTTGAAACAATCGCTCACTATAAAGCAGCCGAACATTTTAGCAAGGATGTCGATTTGATTTTGGATATTGGTGGTCAGGATATGAAGTGCATGAAGATTAAAAATGGCGTGATTGATCATATTATGCTTAATGAAGCCTGCTCTTCCGGCTGCGGTTCGTTTATTCAGACCTTTGCCTCGTCCCTGAATATGCGTGTGCAGGACTTTGCAGACCGGGGCTTGTTTTCTGCTGAACCTGTAGATTTAGGGACACGTTGCACCGTATTTATGAATTCTAAGGTTAAACAGGCTCAAAAAGAAGGAGTTGATGTAGGGGGAATTTCTGCCGGCATTGCCTATTCTGTTATTAAGAATGCCCTTTATAAAGTAATCAAGCTCCGGGATGCCGGCCAGTTAGGAGATAAAATCGTTGTTCAAGGCGGTACTTTTTATAATGATGCGGTACTGAGAAGTTTGGAAAAAATCACCGGCAAAGAAGTTGTCCGTCCGGATATTGCAGGTATTATGGGTGCTTTTGGAGCTGCTTTGATCGCAAAAGAACGCTATACGGCAGGGTATCAAACCCAGCTTCTTAATTTAGCTGAATTAAACAGTTTTACCAGCCGGACGTCCATGAGAAACTGCAATTTTTGCGGGAACCGTTGTTTATTAACAATCAATAAATTCCCCGACGGGAAAGAATATATTACCGGAAACCGTTGTGAGCGGGGGGCAGGTTTAGCCAAATCCGCTGCCCGGCTGCCGAATTTATTTACCTATAAGTATAATCTCATGTTTAATTATAAACCGCTGCCGGCTCAGGAAGCGAAAAGAGGCACGATCGGTATTCCCCGGGTTTTGAATATGTATGAACATTATCCTTTCTGGTTTACATTTTTTAGCCAGTTAGGTTTCAGGGTAGTGATTTCACCCCGTTCGTCGGCGAAGATATTCAATTTGGGGATGGAGACGATCCCTTCGGAATCTTTATGTTATCCGGCTAAGCTTGTTAATGGTCATATCATGAGTTTGGTCAATTCAGGCATCAAAAATATTTTTTATCCTTGTATCCCCTGGGATATCAAAGAACAGGAGGAAGCGGACAATCATTTTAATTGTCCCATTGTGACCTCTTATCCTGAAGCGGTTAAGGCCAATATGGAGGTATTGAGGGTTGAGGACGTTAATTTTATCCACCCCTTCTTACCTTTTAACAATCCGGAACGTATGCAGAAGCGCCTGACTGAAGAACTGCGGTTCTTGAAAATACCTGAAAAAGAAATTTCTCTTGCGCTAAACGAAGCTTACCTTGAACTGGAAAAAGTTAAGCTGATGATTAGACAGGAGGGGGAAGAAGTAGTCCGTATCTTAAAGAAAGACGGACTTAAAGGTATCGTTCTTGCCGGGAGACCCTATCACGTCGATCCGGAAATAAACCATGGAATTTCCGAAATGATAACTTCCTTAGGTTTAGCTGTACTTACTGAGGACTCTGTTGCCCACTTGGGGAAAATTGAAAGACCCCTTAATGTGGTCGACCAGTGGGCTTATCATTCCCGTCTCTATGCAGCGGCCAGCTTCGTTGCCCGGGAAAAGAACCTCGAACTGGTGCAGTTGAATTCTTTTGGCTGTGGTCTTGATGCAGTTACTACAGACCAGGTTCAGGAAATATTAGAAAGATACGGTAAGGTATATACTTTGCTTAAGATAGATGAAATAAATAATTTAGGGGCAGCCAAGATACGCTTGCGCTCCTTGCTTGCGGCTATGAAAGAAAGGGAAAAACAGCGTTTTGAACCCAGGAGATTAAAAAAACTGCCTGAAAGAGTACCTTTTACAAAGGAAATGAAAGAAAGCCATACAATTATCGTGCCGCAGATGTCACCGATTCATTTTCAATTTATTGAGACTGCTTTTCGCATTGAAGGTTATCAGGTAGTCGTACTCAATGAAGCTACGGAAGCAGATATAAATGAAGGATTAATCTATGTGAATAATGATGCCTGCTATCCTTCCATCGTAGTGGTCGGACAAATAATGGCGGCTTTGAAATCGGGAAAATATGACTTGAGCCGTACTTCAGTTGCGATTTCTCAAACAGGCGGGGGCTGCCGGGCGACAAACTATATTGCTTTTATCCGTAAAGCCCTTAGAGAAGCGGGAATGGAACAGATCCCGGTAATTTCGATTAATGCAGGCGGGTTAGAAAAAAATTCCGGATTTAAGTGGACGTTTTCCCTTTTGAACAGAAGTATAATGGCTCTGATTTACGGCGATTTGTTGATGAGGGTACTTTATGCGGTAAGGCCTTATGAGAAAAATAAAGGGTGGACGGATATGCTTTATCTTAAATGGGTGGATAAGTGTAAAGCATCTTTGCATAAAGCGGGTTTCAAAGAATTCTATAAGAATATTAAAGAAATTGTGCGAGACTTTGATACCATTGAAATTAATAATGAATTAAAGCCGAAGGTAGGGATAGTTGGCGAGATCCTTGTAAAATTTCATCCCGACGCGAATAATAATTTGGTGCAATTACTGGAGCGGGAAGGCGCTGAAGCAGTAGTACCGGACTTGACGGATTTTCTTCTGTATAGTGCCTATGACAGAATTTTTAATTATCAGAAGCTGGCCGGTTCCCGCAAAGAAGCGGTTTTTGGGAGGATAGCAATATCTCTGATTGAATTCTACCGTCAGGAAATGAAAAAATTTCTTGTGAAGAGCAAAAGATTCCATCCGCCGAAGACGATCTATGAGCTTGCTCAGGGGGCAGCTCCGATCCTGTCACTGGGAAATCAAACGGGCGAAGGATGGTTCTTAACGGCGGAAATGGTGGAATTAATTCAAAGCGGAGTCGATAATATTATTTGTGTTCAGCCCTTTGCCTGCCTGCCTAATCATATTACAGGCAAAGGTATGATTAATGAAATAAAAAGATTTTATCCAACTGCCAATATCGTAGCGATAGATTATGACCCCGGGGTTAGTGAAGTTAATCAATTTAACCGGATTAAGCTGATGCTTGCCAATGCCCAAAAAAATATCAAGCCTCCCCATAAACAGCAACGGAGGAAAACTCTGGAAGAGTATGTGTTTAATTAAAAATATAGCAAAAGGCTAACCTTTTAACGGGATTAGCCTTTCTTATTGGGGGGCTGTTTTCTAAGGGGGAGAGCTTTAATTTTTCAATCCATTTTAACAGGGGACACATGTAGACACTTACATAGTGATAGCCTTGTTCTTTTATATAAGAAACAATAACTTGTGAAGTTTATGTAAAAAAGTAGGAAATAATAAAGAATATTAGAATTATTTAAAAAAATATTAAAAGGAGGAATCAGCATGATTTATCATCATTTATACAATAAGTACCGTACGAATCAAGTTATTAAAGCCGGGATAATCGGGGCCGGTCAGTATAGTACGGCAGTTGTCACTCAATCCATGATCAATCCTTTATTGGAAATTCCCATAATTGCCGATCAAAATATTGCTGCCGCACGACTGGCCTATCAGCGTGCCGGAATTAGCAGCGAGCAAATATGTGAGTGCCGGAGTTATTTGGAAGCCATAAAAGCTCTGGAAAGTAAAAAGTATGTGGTTACAACTGACCCCATGATTTTGATGGAACTCCCTCTGCAGATTATTGCCGAAGCTACCGGTGTACCGGAAGCAGGTGCTCTCTATGGTTATGAGGCGATCAAACACGGGAAACATGTTGCTATGATTAATAAGGAGACAGATTCTGTGGTGGGGCCCATCTTAAAGCATTTAGCCGCTAAAGAAGGTCTGGTGTATACTCCTGTAGACGGTGACCAGCATGGACTTCTAATGGGATTGATCGCTTGGGCGGAGGGTATCGGCTTGGAAATCATCAGCGCCGGTAAAGCCCGGGATGCGGAGTTTATTTTTAATCAGGAAAATATGAGTGTAACCTGTGAAGCCGACGGCAAAACGGTTTTAGAAACGAAAACGGTAACAATAAATAAGGAACAGGCCCAATACCTGTCTCCGCTATCCGGCAGCAACACCGGGGAATACATCAAAGAGCGCAGCAGAATCCTGGCCTCTTTGCCGTTTGCCGGAGATTTTGACTTGTGTGAATTAGTCATCGCCGCCAATGCTACGGGTTTAGGAGTGGATAACATACAAACGCATCAGCCCGTTGCCAGGACAAGTGAAATCCCCCAGGTACTATGTTTAAAAGAAGAAGAGGGTATTCTCAGTACGAAAGGTGTAATGGACTTGGTGACATGTTTTAGGGAAAAGCATGAGCCGGGATTAGGAGGGGGTATTTTTATTGTCGTATCCTGTGCTAACGATTATTCGCGGATGATTTTGACTACGAAAGGACTGATATCAAATAGAAAGGGGACCGCATCTTTAATTTACCGGCCGTATCATCTTTGTGGTGTTGAAACCTCTACTTCCCTTCTCTGTGCAGGTCTTTTAGGTGTACCCACCGGAAATGAAAAGTACCTGCCCCGTTATGATTTAGTGAAAATAGCCCGGCGGGATATGCAAAAAGGGGAGACTCTTGCCGGGGATTATACTCCGGACCTTAAAGCAGCGATAGTCCCTGCCCGGTTTAAAGGAAAAAATGTTCCTGCTCCGGCTCATTTGATAAATGGTAATAGATTAACAAGGGACATCACGGCAGGTACGCTGATTACTTATGAAATGGTAGAAGAGCCTCCGAACTCCATTGTATGGAAGTTAAGGGAAGAACAAGATAAGTTTTTCCTTAGCTGACTGAAATAGCAAACGGCAGCTTACCGGCTGCCGTTTGCTATTTCAGCATATTTTTTTCTTGCCAAGGTAATTCTATCGTTTAATAAACAGTATTCATTGCCCGCTAATCTTCCGGCGATATCCAGGGACTTATGATTTATTTCATCTGCCGGCAAGGCCCTCTCCTAAAGCAGTAAACTGTACAAGTTTACACTCTAATTGTACAGGTGATTCGGGAGCCTTTACAATTTTTTACCGGTAAAATTATGGCAGGGAGATTTTAGAAAAAATAGGGGACATTCCTTAAATCTTAGGATGCCCCCCGTCTTAAAATCAGTTATTTATTCCTGTGAATCAGAGGATTCAGGGTAAGATGCCTCGTTAGCGGCGGGATTGCCGTAAGGCTGGCCGAACGTGCCGCCGCCGAAGGGACCGCCGAACTGCCCGCCGTAAGGCTGGCCGAACATGCC
>JBMNCQ010000065.1:73286-150452 GCA_049366715.1 Peptococcaceae bacterium
TGCCGCCGCCGAAGGGACCGCCGAACTGCCCGCCGTAAGGCTGGCCGAACATGCCGCCGCCAAAGGGACCGCCGAACTGCCCGCCGTAAGGCTGGCCGAACATGCCGCCGCCGAAGGGACCGCCGAACTGCCCGCCGTAAGGCTGGCCGAACATGCCGCCGCCAAAGGGACCGCCGAACTGCCCGCCGTAAGGCTGGCCGAACATGCCGCCGCCGAAGGGACCGCCGAACTGCCCGCCGTAAGGCTGGCCGAACATGCCGCCGCCAAAGGGGCCGCCGAACTGCCCGCCGTAAGGCTGGCTGAACATGCCGCCACACATACCACCATTATAGGGTGTATTATAAGGAGAAGCAAAGTATACCTGCTCATTTTCATTATATTGTCTATACACAAATTTACCCCCTTTCTGTCTACTATATATTATGTTTTAATATTAAAAGGGGAGAGTGGTTTTGTAAAAAAGGGTAATCTCTCAATTTTTTTCAGCAAAGAAGCTTTTATTTATAGTTTCTGAAAATAATTTACTGTGGTAAGATAGGGCTAGATAAAAGGAGGGATTACGTATGGGGTTATTTTGGGATCTTATCCAACAAAGCGCAATTGATGAACAGCAGGAGCGTTCACAAACACTGGAGAAGAGAGTAGCATTTTTGGAAGAAGAATTAGCGAGAACACAGCGGCTGCTCCAGAAGACTTTACAGGTGTTGGAGGAATACACCAGTAACGACATTGACGGTGATGGAAAAATCGGCGCAGAATATAAACGGTATAAGTAATGAAATGGATTGTTCTGAATAAAATATAGGAAATGCTTAGGAGCAGAGGGCAGAGCATGAACCCTGATCCAACTATTTTTACAATATTTTTTATTATACTGCCGGCCTTTATCCTGCATAATCTGTTACCGGATAACCTGGGATTCGACAATAAACTAAGAATTATTACGATTACTTTGCCTATTTGGTTCAATATAAATTTTTCCGCATTTTTACTCGTCAGTTTAATCCTTAGCCGGATAAAGAATTAACTGTTAAGGGATCTTTTGACATGGGCTGTTGCGGCGGATGAATTTATTAAATGATAATTGCGGAAATATGGGCAATGATAGGGAGGAAAAATCATGTTAATTTTGGTAGATGGTGCGGATCCGGTTCAGATAGCAAGGCTTTGGCAATATTATCCCTTAGACGGAGTTACGACGAATCCTACGCTGATTGCGAAAGAAAAAAAGGAATTTTGGGGGCTGCTCAAAGCTATTCAGGATATTATCGGGCGGGATAAAATGCTTCATGTACAAGTGACAGGCCTTAAAGGGGAAGAAATGGTAGAAGAAGCACTTTATCTTAAAGAAAAAATAGGAGGGAATTTGTATCTCAAAATTCCCGTAATTGCGGAAGGGATTAAAGCAATCCGGATTTTAAAAGCTTATTCAATAAAGGTTACTGCTACGGCGGTATTTACACCTATGCAGGCTTTAATGGCTGCTAAGGCAGGTGCTGATTTCATTGCTCCCTACGTAAATAGATTAGATAATATTTGCTCCGATGGAATTGGAGCTGTAGAAGAAATCCTTAAAATTATGGATCTACACCAATTTGCCGGCAGAGTAGTTGCAGCCAGTTTCAAAAATGTGGAACAAATTAACCGGCTTTGTCTTAAAGGTGTCCATGCTGTGACTCTTAATCCGGAGTTAATTGAGCAGCTTCTTTTTCATCCCATGACAGACTTGAGTGTAGCAGGTTTCAGAAAAGATTGGGAAGATTTTTTCGGAACCGGGCAAAGCATAAGTCATTTAGAGCAATGACCAGGTTAGCCAGGTTGTATCCATAATTTAAGCTGTTTTCCGATCCGGCAGGGAAATAATATTAAAATGAATAAATCGTTAGAAGGATTTTTGTCTCAGTCCTAGAAATTTAAATCATAAACCTTGTGAGGGAGTGGATTAATGAAATGATCAAAAAAGCAGCTGAGTTAAAAAAACAAACCGTGGAAGGTTTGAAAGAAGGTAAAGGTTCTATTGAAATGATTCACTTGTTGGAAGTAGATAAAGGAGAATTTGCAGGCAAAGGACGTTTATTTGCCAAGAATGTGCTTAAACCGGGATGTTCCATTGGCTTTCATAAGCATGAAGGTGATTCTGAGACATATTATATTTTAAGCGGTGAAGGCGAAATTGATGATAATGGGACAAAGCAGCACATAAAAGCCGGGGATGTAATTTATACTCCTGACGGAGAAAGTCATTCTTTAGAAAATACAGGAAATGAAGATATGGAGTTTATTGCTTTAATATTATATGCTTAAGGAAAAGGGAGGATGATTCCTCTCTTATTTTTTTTTGCTAAGGAACTGCTAACTTAAAACCGTTAACGAAAAAAACTGCGGACTCTTCCGTTAACGGATATTAAACTGTGTTCATTGGAGGCGGTTCTTGAGGGGCGGATTTTATTGTTTGCATATTTGCTATGCTTGCAATTTGTACCCCGGATAAATGCACCTGCTGTTCCCGCAAGATCTTGCTCACTTAAAAAAATTTTCTCCTTAGGCTGATCCTGTGACATATATCACGGCGCATATTTACTTTAGTGTGTATGATGAAAATGTAAATGATAATTGTGCGAATTAAGGAGGTTATTGTCTATGGAAAGCAATATGTTTTGTTTTCAGTGTGAGCAAACTGCAGGTGGCAAGGGTTGTACAAAGGTAGGGGTATGTGGTAAAAGGCCGGAAGTAGCCGGTCTGCAGGATTTATTAATTCACATGCTCAAAGGAATCGGTTTTTATGGACAAAAGGCACTTGAACAGGGGAAAAAAATAGATGCAGACATTCATAACTTTGTAATGGATGCCGCTTTTTCAACATTGACTAATGTCAACTTTGATTCCCAAAGATTTGTGCGTTATTTAAAAGAAGGACAGCAAATTAAGACCCGGTTACAGGATTTAGCCGGTACTTTTGCAGAGGTTGTTCCTGAAGGTGCACGTTATGAACTGCCGGAAAGTGAAGAGGAAATGATCAAGGATGCCCAGGGTGTGGGAGTAATGTCCGATGCCGAATTGAATGAAGATATCCGCTCTTTACGGGAATTACTTACTTACGGGCTGAAAGGACTGGCGGCTTATGCCCATCATGCACGTATCCTTGGTGAGACAAGTGACGAAGTAAATAACTTTTTCTACAAAGCCTTTGCTGCATTATTAGATGATCGTTTAGAGGTTGGAGATTTATTAAAGCTGAATATGGAATTAGGTCGGATTAATTTTAAATGTATGGAGATACTGGATCAAGCCAATACAGGTACTTATGGTCATCCGGTACCTACGGAAGTGACAATCACCAAAAAGAAAGGACCTTTTATTATTGTTTCGGGTCATGATCTCAAAGATCTCCAGGGTTTATTGGAACAAACCGCAGGCAGGGGTATTCACATTTATACCCATGGGGAAATGCTTCCGGCCCATGGCTACCCCGAACTTAAAAAATATCAACACCTGGTGGGTAACTTTGGCGGAGCATGGCAGGATCAGCAAAAAGAATTTGACGGGATTCCCGGCTGTGTTTTAATGACGACCAACTGTCTGCAAAAGCCCAGGGAGAGTTATAAAGACAGAATTTTTACAACCAGTATCGTAGGCTGGCCTGATGTAGCCCATATTGAGGAGAAAAACGGGGTAAAGGACTTTACACCCCTTATTGAAAAAGCGCTGGAATTAGGCGGCTGGCAGGAAGATGAAGCCGAGAAGAAAATCATGGTCGGCTTCGGGCATAATACAGTTTTAGGAGTAGCGGATAAAGTGATTCAAGGTGTAAAAGACGGTGCCATTAAACACTTCTTTTTAATCGGCGGCTGCGACGGGGCGAAGCCGGGCCGCAATTATTATGCGGAGTTTGCGGAAAAAGCGCCTCAAGATACGGTGATTTTAACCCTGGCTTGCGGGAAGTACCGATTTAATAAAAAAGATTTCGGCACAATTGGTGCACTGCCAAGACTTCTGGATATCGGTCAGTGTAATGATGCTTATTCTGCCGTGAAAATTGCCCTGGCTTTGGCAGAAGCCTTTGCATGTGGTGTGAATGATCTGCCGTTATCTTTAATATTATCCTGGTATGAACAAAAAGCGGTAGTCATTCTTTTGACTTTGTTATCCCTGGATATCAAAAATATTTATCTGGGCCCATCCTTACCTGCTTTTGTTTCGGCAAATGTACTGCAGGTACTTGTTGATCATTTCAATATTAAGCCTATTTCTGATGCTGAGGCAGATATGAAGGCTATTCTTGGCTGATCGTACTTGAGCGCCGGTTATCCGGCGCTTTTAACGTTTGAGGAAAAATCAGCTGATTTTAAGGCGGACATGCCATTGAATTGAAATCATATCCAAAAAGATATACAATAATTTAAATATCCCCAATTATTTATGCAATAAGGTGATGCGTATGAAAAAGAAAGTTTATATTGTTTATACCGGCGGGACCATCGGAATGACAAAAACAAAAGATGGCTATACACCAACCCGTGGCTATCTTAAAAAACAGATGGAAAATATTTTAGAGCTTAAAAGCGGGACCATGCCGGAATATGTAATCAATGAGTATGATCCTTTGCTGGATTCAGCCAATATGACCCCGGATAAATGGGACTTAATCGCTGAGGACATCTCCATAAATTATGATGAATATGACGGGTTTGTCGTGCTGCACGGAACGGACACTATGTCGTACACCGCATCAGCCCTCTCTTTTATGCTGGAGGGATTAGATAAACCGGTAATCATCACCGGATCCCAGATACCGATTTGTGAGATTAGAAATGATGCCAGGAGTAACCTTATTACCTCTATTATGATTGCAGCCAATTATAAAATCCCTGAAGTATGCTTATTTTTCGGTGACAAATTATACCGGGGGAACAGAACGGTAAAAGTCAGTGCGGATCAGCTGGCTGCATTTGCATCACCTAACTATCCTCCCTTAGGTGCAGTAGGGGTGGATATTAAAATCAATTGGGATATTATCCGGCCGGTCAGGAGTAAGGATGTCAGGTTCCATGAATTAAGCCTGCACTCCATTGGCGCATTGCGTATATTTCCCGGAATCTCTGCGGAAGTAGTGAATAATATCCTGCAGCCTCCTTTGCAAGGACTGGTACTGGAAGTTTTCGGGACGGGCAACGTCCCCGGCAATGATCTAAAACTGGTTCAGGTATTAGCCGATGCCTGCCTGCGGGGAATCGTCATCGTAGCCTGTACCCAATGTTTAAGCGGCACGGTAGATTTAGGGAGTTATCAAGCAGGTTCGGTATTACAAAAGGCCGGTGTAATCAGCGGCTATGATATGACCAGGGAGGCGGCGCTGGCTAAACTTTATTATCTATTTAGCAAGGGATTAGAGCCTGCTGAAATCAAGAGATTAATGCAGACGAATATCTGTGGCGAGCTAACCGTAATGAAATAGCGCTTACTTTGCTAATATCCTGCGTGAAGGGGCCAATCTTAATTTGTCCGGGTGCCCGCTTAGTGAGTAATTATCTTAACCGTTTTTGATCTTTGGGGGAAGACTATGGAGAGTGCGCAGGATAAGAAATATGCCGGTTGCTGTAAAAGTTCCTATTGAATATTAAATATACCGGAATAATACTATTTTTTTGACAAGAACCGCAAAGGTTATATATAATTGTTTATGTTCTGAACGAATAGTTTTTAAGGAAAATTAGGAGGTTGAAATGAAGAATTTACAAGGAACAAAAACAGCAGAATGTTTGATGAAAGCTTTTGCCGGCGAGTCTCAGGCCCGTAACCGTTATACTTTTTATGCTGCCGTAGCTGAGAATGAAGGCTATAAACAAATTAAGAATATTTTTATCGAAACTGCTGAAAATGAAAGAGCTCATGCCTGGCGATTTTATAAGTTTTTATTGGAAGGTTTTCAGGGTGAGATTCCTGCAAAAGTTGAAATCAATGAATCTTTCCCTGTTGCAGTCGGAACTACGGTGCAAAACTTAAAAGAGGCTGCCGGCGGGGAAAATGAAGAATGGTCCGATCATTATCCTGCTTTTGCCAGGATTGCTGAGGAAGAAGGTTTTCCGGAAATTTCAACAGCATTTAAAATGATTTCTGCGGCAGAAAAGAGACATGAGACAAGGTTTCTTAAACTAGCTGCCAATATCGAAAATAATACTGTATTTACCAAAGATCGTGTTGTTCTTTGGAAATGCGGTAATTGCGGTTACGTCCATGAGGGCAAAAATGCTCCGGAGAAATGTCCTGCCTGTATCCATCCGCAGTCCTTTTTTGAAGTATTCAAAGAAACTTATTGAGCTGGGGATTTTATCCGCAAAGAGTAGAAAAAAGCGGGCGTTAGCCCGCTTTTAAGTTTAAAAGACACCCTGGTGGACCCAATAGGATTTGAACCTATGACCATTCGGTTATGAGCCGAGCGCTCTACCAACTGAGCTATGGGTCCAAAGTGGCTGGGGTGGAAGGATTCGAACCTGCGCATGCGGGAGTCAGAGTCCCGTGCCTTACCGCTTGGCGACACCCCAATAAAATCATAAATTAATTCTTACCTTCAATTTTTTCTGGAGCGGGTGAAGGGAATCGAACCCTCGCGACTGGCTTGGAAGGCCAGGGCTCTACCACTGAGCTACACCCGCAACTTTGGATTGACAATTACTAATTATAGCACTCTTGTTTCAAATGTGCAAGTGGAAAAAATAGCTATGCAATAAAATTTTAAAGGGACACAGATTCTAAGCAAGAATTTTCCACTGCGGTGATTTAAAAGGCTGTCAGCCTTTTAAAAAATGTAAAACAAGTATGATAAAGACGAAGACTTGTTTCTTTATTCCTCCTGATATTTATTATTCATATATTATAGTAAGTCTATTTAGAAAAATATCAGGAGCTGATCATTTTGATTAAATTACATGACTATGTTGTCAGCAAGACAACAGCGAGGATAAGCGAGGCTGAGCTGAATTTTTTAAGTTTAAGCGGGAGAAAAGCATTTCACTCCCAGGGAATATACGGGCAAGATACAATTGTTGCCGTTGTTGATACAGGGGTAACTCCCCACCAGGAACTCCGGGGAAAAATTCTTACCGGTAAATCATTTGTAACTTATACCAACAGGACCTTTGATGATAACGGACATGGGACACATGTAGCCGGTACGATAGCGGGCAGTACCGTAGGGATCGCCCCCGGGGCTAAGATTCTGCCGGTAAAAGTTTTGGATAGTGAGGGCAGCGGTTCTTTGGAAAACCTGGTGCAAGGTTTGGAGTGGGTAAGTCGGTATAATTCCAGAGACAGAGGGAGAGTATCAGTCGTAAATATGAGCCTTTCTGTTGAAGATGACTTGACGGAAGAAGAAAAAACCAGCTTTCATAATGCGATTAAAGCTCTGGTTGATAACGATATTGCTGTAATTGTCAGTGCAGGTAATACGGGGAAAGAAGATATTCGGTATCCGGCGGCATTTCCGGAAGTAATAAGTGTAGGAGCCGTAGATATCAATCAGGAGAGAGCGATGTTTTCTACTATGGGTGAGCATATAGATGTATGTCAGATCGGGGTAGATGTCGTTAGTTCCTGGTATAAAGGGGGTTATGCCGTGATGAGCGGGACGTCTATGTCTGCTCCTATGGTAAGCGGGATCTCTGCCCTAATTGCCAGCAAATACAAAGAAACCTTTGCAGAGGTGATCACAGAAGACTACCTGTGGAAATCTATTAAAATAAGTACCAAAGACCTGGGAATAGAGGGGGCCGACAGAGAATACGGGACAGGTTTTTGTACCCTGCAGCCCCTGGAAGTAAAGATGGTTGTCAAGAATAACAGTCAGATTTTAAAAGTTAATGAACAGGTCTACAAACTGGATCGAGAGATTAATATTACCGACGGCAGTTTTTGGCTTCCGGGCGGGGTTATGGGTGATGTGACAGGTGCTTACGTCAATTATGTCGACGATACCCTAAAATACAGTTATTAAATTCATACCGGAAAGGAGTACCAATAAAAAAAGGTACTCCTTTTTACTAATTATAACAAAGCGGCTTTACATCTTGAGAATATAATGTAAAATAAATTTATATATTTATCTTTACTTTTTATGGTTATAACCAGTAAAATCGGGAATAACAAAAAACAAGAGTTTTCTTAAAAGGAGGATTTTACATAATGACCCATGACAAAGAATTAAACCCCGGCCATAATCCTGCAAATTTCATTGAGACAATCATAAATGAGGATTTAAAGGATAATAAAAATGCCGGCTCAGTGCATACCCGTTTCCCGCCGGAACCGAACGGCTATCTGCATATTGGCCATGCTAAGTCTATCTGCTTGAATTTTGGAATTGCCGAAGAATATCAAGGACTGTGTAATCTGCGCTTTGATGATACAAACCCCAGTAAAGAAGAGATAGAATATGTTGAATCAATTCAAGAGGACGTGAAATGGCTCGGGTTTGACTGGGACGACCGCATGTATTATGCTTCGGATTATTTTAATAAGTTATATGAATACGCCGTACTCTTAATAAAAGGCGGCAAAGCATACGTAGATGATTTGACCCCTGAAGAAATCCGGGAGTATAGGGGGACTTTAACTGAAGCGGGACAAAACAGCCCTTACCGGGATCGTGCCCCGGAGGAAAACCTCGCTTTATTTACCGGAATGGCAAAGGGAGAATTCCCTGACGGTTCCAAGGTGTTAAGGGCTAAAATTGATATGGCCTCTCCTAACATTACAATGCGGGACCCTGTATTATATCGAATCATGACCGCCGCCCATCATCGGACAGGAGATCAGTGGTGTATCTATCCGATGTATGATTATGCTCACCCCATTTCTGATGCCTTAGAAGGAATTACCCATTCAATCTGTACTTTGGAATTTGAAGATCACCGGCCTCTTTATGACTGGGTTATTGAAACCTTACTGGACTTAGATGCGGATCTAAAATCAAGGCCCCGGCAAATCGAGTTTGCCCGCCTTAATGTTACGAATATGGTAATGAGTAAGCGTAAATTGCGCGAATTAGTTGAAGAGGGGCATGTGAAAGGCTGGGACGACCCCCGGATGCCTACGATTTCCGGTTTGCGCCGCAGGGGTTACACACCGGAAGCAATCAGGGATTTCTGCAACCGGATCGGAGTAGCAAAAAGTAACAGTACGGTGGATATAGCCTTACTTGAACATTGCATCCGGGAAGATCTGAATGTTAGGGCGCCCCGGGTAATGGCAGTGCTTAATCCTTTAAAAATTGTGATTGAAAATTATCCTGCCGGCAGGATAGAAGAATTAACAGCGGAAAATAATCCGGAAAATCCTGCCATGGGAACCAGGACGATGCCTTTTTCCCGGGTAATATACATTGAGCGGGAAGATTTTATGGAAGAACCGGTGAAAAAATTTTTCCGCTTAGCACCGGGGAAAGAAGTAAGGTTAAAAAATGCCTACATAATTAAATGTGAAGAAGTCGTTAAAGATGCTAAGGGTGACATCACTGAATTGCGCTGCACCTATGACCCTCAGACGAAAAGCGGTGAGGATAACAGCGGTAAAAAGGTGAAAGGAACTTTGCACTGGGTATCTGCGGCAAAAGCCCGGGAAGTTGAAGTTAGATTATATGATTATTTGTTTATCGAAGAAGCAAGTGAGGATGAAACTGAAACAAAAATGGTTTTAAATCCCGAATCTTTACGGGTTACTACTTCTTTTGTGGAACCAAATCTCCAGGGCAGCAGCCCGGGTAGTGTTTTTCAGTTTATGAGAAACGGCTATTTTTGTATCGATAAAGATTCCCGCGAAAATAAACTTGTTTTCAACAGAATTGTAGGGTTAAAGGATACCTGGGCTAAAATAAAAAAAGGCTAGAGCAAAAGGCAGATGGCATTGCCATCTGCCTTTTTAAACGGATAAAATTAAGTAAAGAAGCGGGGACTGCCGCTGTCAGCATGCCTGAAGTGAAGGATAGCAATTACCTAAAGTTATAAATATAATAATAAATTTTAAATTATCAAAATTTATTGACAAATGAGAAATATGGAAATATAATATTAATTGCAAAGTTTGTAAACTTTGCAAACTTTGCGATTAATACTGCTGCAGGCATCTTAAAAGAAGCTGAATTTAATGAAAATACAGAATAAAGTAAAATCGGCCGTTTGCTGATTATAAAATTTAGAAATTCAAGGAGGAGTAAACTACAATGGCAGAAGTTATCTTGCAGGGAGTTACAAAGTCCTTTGGTCAAACAACGGCAGTTGCAAATATCGACCTGAAAATCAACGACGGCGAGTTTTTGGTCTTGGTCGGGCCTTCAGGCTGCGGCAAGAGTACAACTTTACGTATGGTTGCGGGTTTGGAAAAACCAACTACGGGAGAGATTTATATAGATAATAAAAAGGTTACTTATTTAGAGCCGAAGGATCGGGATATTGCCATGGTATTCCAGAATTATGCCCTTTATCCCCATAAAAATGTCTTTAATAATATGGCTTTTGGCCTGCATTTACGGAAGTTTCCTAAAGATGAAATTAAAAAACGGGTTGATGAAGCCGCCCGGCTTTTAGGTATGTCCGATTATCTTGAGCGCTTTCCCAAACAATTGTCGGGAGGGCAAAGACAGCGGGTAGCTTTGGGCAGGGCAATTGTCCGTCATCCCAAAGTATTTTTAATGGATGAACCCTTAAGTAATCTGGATGCAAAATTGCGTGTTCAGACCAGGGCGGAATTAATTAAATTACACCAGCGTTTAAAAACCACAACAATTTATGTTACCCATGACCAGACAGAGGCCATGACAATGGGTTCCAGAATTGTCGTAATGAAGGACGGCATTGTGCAGCAATTCGGAATTTCTCAAGAAATTTATGAAAGACCGCAAAACATTTTTGTAGCGGGATTTATCGGTTCCCCTCCAATGAATTTTATTAACGGCAGCATAGAGGTTGATCATAACAAGACTTTTTTAAGAAACAGCAGTATAAATTTAAAGCTTACAGGCAGTCCTTTAACTATGGAGAGCGGAAAAAAAGTAGTGCTGGGAATACGCCCCGAGAGTTTAGAAGTCGTCAGCGACGCAGGGGGTTCCGAGGAAAATTCTATTTTTTGTAAAGTGGAGGTGGTAGAACACATCGGATCGGAGTCAATTATTCATACGAGAGTGGAAAGCGGAGAAGAAGTGGTGATTTGTCTTAACGGCAGCAAAAGGGTGCCCGCTGTGGATTCAATAATTAAGGTCAAACCCGGAGAAGGAAATATCCACCTTTTTGATGCGGAAAATGGCAACTGTCTGACATCGGTGTCCATTAACCGAAAAGAGTATTAAATATTTAGATGATTTGGGGAGGTAGTGTAATGTTAAAGAGAAAAAATTGGTTTGTATTGATCGCTTTAATACTTGCTGTGTCGATGGTTCTGGCAGCTTGTTCGGGAAGCGGTTCCCAGGATAATGCTAATAATGCCGGTGAAAATACGGAGGAAATAGTTGAATTGAATTTTGTAAATTGGGCAACTGCGGAAGAAGCTACAAAAGCCAGAGTTAATAAGGTTATCGAGGCCTTTGAAGGGGAAAATCCTCATATCAAGATAAAAAATATCACGATCCCTTTTTCAGAGATTCAGAATCAGTTAACTGTTATGACTACGGCAGGAAATGCGCCTGATATAGCCCAGGTTGCTTCCGACGTAGGGATTAGTTTAGCTGCAATGGGCGCTTTAGTCGGTACCGATGAGTTGCTTTCCCAGGATTTTCTGTCCGATGTTAATAAATCCTATTATGAAATTGGTTTGTATCAGGATAAACATTATCTGGTACCTTGGGGGGGAGGGACTAATGGATTCTGGTATAACAAGAAAATTATGGAACAAGCAGGCTTGGATCCCCATAATCCTCCCCGGACAATGGAAGAATTAAATGCTGCTATGGCTAAAGTAAAAACACTGCCGGATGTTGTGCCTCTCCAATTCGATACCACAGCCCGTCCTTTTACAACAGGTTTTCAATGGCCCTTCATGAAATCCTTTGGCGAAGAGCCTTTTAATAGGGAAAGTGTTCAGGTAAGTAAAATGACCGCTTATTCCGAATGGCTACGCAATCTGGTTGGTAATGGTTATACTTTGCCGGGGAAAAAATTAGGTGAATTCAGGCCTCTGGGTGCTCAGGACAGGTTGGCTTTTGCCTTTGATGCACCATTCTTGAAAGGAATTATCCAGAGCTTTGATGAAAAAATTACCGATGAGGTTTTTTATGACACCTGGGGCGTAACAGCCCTGCCGGCGGGACTAGACGGTAAATCGTACACCGTAGGCGGTAGTGATCATTATACTGCTGTATTTGCCGCTTCCCAGCATAAAGCAGAGGCTGCTCAATTCCTGGAATTTCTTGCTAACAGCGATGTTGGCTTAAATGATTATGTTATTCCCATGGGATTTTTGCCGGTTACCTCAAGTGCTGTGGATAGATTCCCGGACAGCTTCAATAATCCCATTACTAAAGCCTTTATGGACGAAGTGGTATCAACTTCGATAGCCCAGCCTTTTGGTGCTGACTATACTAAAGCAGCTTCTGTCCTGTCCATTAGTATGCAGGAAGTGATCACAACGACGAAACCTATTGCTGAAATCCTTGATAAAACACAAGTAAAACTAGAAGGGATCATAGAAGGCAAATAATTAACTGATTGGTGCAAACTGGAGGTTTTATTAATGGCCAAAAAATTTTTAACTGAAATAGCAAAAATCAGTTTTAGTAAGGAGAATCGTGAACCTAGTGTTCACGATTCTCCCAAAACAGCGGCGATTTTGCTTGCCCCGTCACTGCTGATCATGATATTCATTATTTTTTATCCTTTGGTTAGAGCATTTATTCTGGCTTTTTATAATCTTGACCTAACCAATCCCAGCGAAAATTCTTTTGTTCTGTTAGAAAATTTTAAAACCATGTTTAAAGATGAAACATTTTGGATTGCCTGTAAAAATACCCTTGTTTTCACTTTAAGTACTGTTTTGATCAGCGTGGCTTTAGGACTAATCATTGCCATTACCTTTGACCAATTACCCAGAAAATTCGCCGGCTACCGGGGAATAATCCTGGTGCCCTGGGTTATTCCGGGTATCGTAGTTGGTTATTTATTTATGTATATGTTCGATGTTGAAGTAGGAATTATAAATTTTTTCCTGCAAAAATTACAGATAATCGATCATTATTTACCCTGGCTGATGCAGGAAAAGCTGGCTATGGTTGCCATAATTGTTGCCCATATCTGGAACCAAACTCCTTTCCATATCTTAATGATTACGGCAGGTTTGAAAGCTATTCCCCGTGATGTGCAGGAAGCGGCATATGTTGAAGGAGCCAGCAGATGGCAGGAATTCCGGCACGTAACTTTACCGTTTTTAAAGGGTATTTTGGTCATCAGCAGCCTTTTGATGATTATTAGAAACTTCAACTTTTTCCCGATAATTTTTACCATGACCGGCGGCGGACCTGCAAATGCAACAACAACGGCTGTCGTGTATATTTATAAATTAGCTTTTGAGCAATATCAGCTGGGTTACGCCTCTGCTGTAGGAGTTATCTGGGTTTTGGCCTTGCTGGGAGTTTCAATTGTATATATCAAGTCGTTACAAAAAGATTTTTAAAACGGGGGAATTCACATGATCGAAAGGAAATTTTCAATAATATGGTATGGTGCCCTGGCCTTGATTTTGTTGTTCACAGTCATTTGGACCCTATTTCCCATGTATTGGATGCTGGCAACCAGTTTAAAAACAAATTTGGATGTATTTGAAGTCCCGCCGGCTTTATGGCCGGATAATCCCAATATGCAAAGTTATAAAAACCTCATTTTCGGCGCGACCCCTATTTATAGATATTTTATCAATAGTGTTATAACCTCCCTGGGAACCGTATTGATCTCCATAGTCGTGGCAACCCTGGCAGGCTATGCTTTGTCCCGTTTGCGCTTCCGGTTTCGCAGGTCAATTTCAATCGGTGTACTTGTAACTCAGATGTTTCCCCTGGTTGTTTTATTAATTCCCTTATATTTGCTGTATGTCCGGACTCACTTGTTAAATACTTATTCAGGTTTAATTTTAGGGTTCACCTCCTTTGCAATTCCTTTCGGCATTTGGATGGTGAAAGGGTTTGTAGATTCTGTACCCATAGAAATTGAGGAGGCGGCAATGGTTGACGGCTGCAGCAGGTTCCAAGCTATGCGGATGGTAGTCTTACCCCTTATTTTACCCGGCATAGTTGCCACAGGAGTATTTGCCTTTTTGGATGCCTGGAATAATTTGCTGTTTCCTTTAACCTTGGTTAACGATATCACGATGAAAACATTACCTCCCGGGATGATTCTCGCTTTCGGGGGGGAATTCAAGCATGACTGGAGTGGCATGATGGCAGCTTCAACAATTATCAGTATTCCTGTTGTGATAACATTTATTGTACTGCAGCGTTACCTCGTTGAGGGCTTGACCAGCGGTGCGGTCAAAGGTTAAGAAGACTTTACCGGAAAGCGGAGATTTTCCTTGAAAAATCACCTATTAGATTTATTAAAAAATGAAGGGGTTTTCGATATGAACAATGTTAATAACAAAGTCGGAGTTGTCATGTTAGCCCGCCCTCAGTTTGAGATCCAATTGGCACAGGAAAATTTTGCAAAATTCACCCGGATTTTAGGCGAACATCAGATCAGGGCAGAAATTTTGGAGCAGCCAATTACAATTTCCGCAGAGGCAGGTGTGGCGGCAAAAAAGTTAAATCGTTCAGATTTGGATGCTGTAATTATTATCCAAGGAACTTTTACCGATGCCTCAATGATTCTTGAATTTATGAATGAGATTCATAAACCTGTACTAATTTGGGCTGTAAAAGAAGAACCTAGTGGAGAACGCCTCAAGCTTAATGCCTTTTGTGGACTGAACCTCGGTGCCCATGCTTTAGCTGGGGCAGGGATAAAATTTAAAGGTGTTTATGGGCCGGTAGATTCACCTAAAGTATGGAAGAAAATAACGGCTTTTGTCAGGGCTGCCGGTGCTGTAAACTGGTTAAAAGGAAAAAAGATCGGATTATTTGGTCACCGGCCCGGCGGCTATTATGCCTGCAATTTTCAAGAAGTTAGTTTACATGAGAAGTTAGGCGTATCAGTTCAATATTTTTCCCTTGATGATATTTTTCGTGTCGCAGACAATCTTGAAAATCCGGACTTAGCTATTATTTCTGCAGCTGCTTGTTTTCAAGAATTAGATCAAAAGGCCTGCGGGAAATCTGTTCAAGCTTATTATGCTTTAAAAAAGATCATTGCAGAAAAGAAATTGGATGCCGTTGCAGTAGAATGCTGGCCTGAATTTATGAATAACTACGGAGGGGCTGCCTGTTTTGCCCTGGGGAGGTTAAATGACGAGGGGATCGTAGCTGCGTGTGAAGCCGATGTAAATGGTGCGGTTAACATGCTGCTGGGACAGTATTTTTCTCAAAAAACAGCATTTATTGCAGACTTAATCAGTGGAGATGAGGAAAGAAATGAATTGACTTTCTGGCATTGTGGCGCGGGCCCCCGCTCGTTAAAGGCTGAAAATGCCGAAGTTATAGCAGGCCTGCATCCGAATAGAAAAATACCTTTGGCCCTTTATTTCCCGCTTCAAGAAGGGTTTGTGACAATCTCAAGGTTAAGTCCCGATAAGGATAATCGGTTAAGATTACTTATCGGAGGAGGCGTGGGACTAAAAAGGGAACTAATGTTTCAGGGCAATACGCTGCCGGTTAAGATGGAAGAAGCCGTTGAAAAGGTTATAGAAAAGATTTTGTATAACGGTCTGGAACATCACTATATCTTGACATATGGAGATTTTACGGAAGAGTTAAAGGAATTTGCTGATTTGGTGAATTTGCAGACTTTAAATTTATAAGATAAGTAATATCAGATTTATAATTACGGAGGAAAAAATGAAGAATAAACATGATTTGGATTCAATGCCGCTACATTCACAAATAAAATTGGAACTGGAAACTCAATTAAAGGAGGGACGCTGGAAAGCAGGTGATCTCTTTCCTACTGACAAGCAGTTGATGGAGCAATACAATGTCAGCAGTACCACGGTTCGCAGGGCAATTTACGAATTGGTGCAGGAAGGCTGGGTTGTGAGAAGATCCGGCAAAGGGACCTTTGTGAGGAAAAATATGGTGGAAGAACTTACTAAGCTCACAGGGTTCTTTGAGGAGATGGAAGCGAAAGGAATCAAAGCCAGTGCGCAGATTTTAAAAACGGAAATCATCACCATAGATGATGAATTGCTGCAGGAGTGGCCTGCCCTTGCTGAATTTAAAACCGCAAAAGTATATTTGATCAGAAAAATTCAAAAAGCCAACGGCGAACCTATCACATTTAATCATAACTTTTGGCCTGTAGATATTGGATTGGAAATTATCAAATATGATCTTACGCAAAAAGGGATTTATGATATTGTGCAAAATGAACTTGGGATAGTTTTGGAGAATGCCTACCAGACAATCTATGCTGCCGAAGCCACTGAGGAAGAAGCGCAGTGTCTGAAAATCAAAGAAAATTCACCGGTTCTTGTCATGGAAAGAGCTACTTATAGCAGGGGGAAGGTAATCGAAGTTTCTGTTAACTCTTACCGCCCCGATTCATACAGGTACCGGGTAGTCCTGAATAGGGAAACGGATAAAAACAACGGAGGCATATTTATTAAATCACCTTATGAAAATTATCTGCAAGGAGTTGATTAAGATGGTTGCGGGGAATCTCTTGGTCGGCCAGTCAGGCGGACCGACACCTGTAATAAACGCCAGTCTGGCCGGAGTAATATGCGCAGCTCAAAAAAACCGCCAAATCAAAAAAGTGTATGGCATGGAGCAGGGGATTGAAGGATTATTGGCGGGAAATCTAAGGGAAATATCTCTTTCCGGGAAGGAGATAGAGGCGCTTTCTGCTACTCCCTCCTCGGCTTTGGGAAGCTGCAGGTATAAGGTTAAGGATGAGGATTATGCTAAAATTTTGCAGATTCTTAAAAGTAATAATATTCGGTATTTCTTTTATATTGGCGGTAATGACTCTATGGATACCTGCCAGCAAATAGCCGGGCTGGCAGAAAGTGAAGGGTACGAAATGCATACCATGGGAATTCCCAAGACTATTGATAATGATTTGCCCCTTACGGATCATTGCCCGGGTTTTGGCAGTGCCGCACGTTTTACGGCAGTAAGTACGCTCAGTGCGGGACGGGATCTGGAGGCGATGAAAACATTTGATGATGTTGCTATCACAGAAATCATGGGAAGACATGCGGGCTGGTTAACGGCTGCGTCGGCGCTCTTTAAAAAAGATATTAGAGATGCCCCCCATTTAGTTTATCTACCTGAGAGAACCTTCCGAATGGAGAGTTTCTTACAAGATATCAAAAGCATCCGGCAGGAAATAGGCTATGTGTTTATTGCTCTTTGCGAGGGTATCAGGGATGAAAATAATGCGTTTATCGGCACGGGTAATATGGAAAAGGACTCTTTTGGACACATTCCGGTGGCCTTAAGCGATGGGCCTGCTGCCTACCTGGCTAAGATCATAAAACAAGAATTAGGGTTAAAGGTCAGGTATAACCGGTGCGGTACGGTGCAGCGTTCATATGCCGAAAGCATTTCCGGTGTGGATAGAGAAGAGGCATTTCTGGCAGGACAAAAGGCTGTTGAATTAGCTATCCAAGGTGATTCCGGGAAAATGATTACCATTAACAGGGAAGACGGCAATCCTTATAAATGTAATTTTGCCGCCGCTCCTTTAGAAAATGTTGCAAATATTGAAAAGTTAGTGCCGGATGAGTTTATTAACAGTACCGGAAATTTTATCACAGATGCTTTCAAAGATTATGCTTTACCCTTGGTGGGGAACCCTTTGCCGGAATTTTTTAGATTTAAATAATGAAAAGGAGCTGAATAAAATTGGAAGTGTCCTATATAAGCTTATTGCAGACTGCCAAGAGAAATTCCTATGCTGTGGGGGCATTTAATTTCCACAATTTAGAAGTTTTACAAGGGATTATTGCTGCTGCCGAAGAAATGTCGGCCCCGGTTATCGTGCAAACTACCCCGCCTTATATTAAAGATATCGGCTTAAAAACCATAGCCGCCGTAGCCAAGGAAATAATTGCAGAGAGCAGTGTTCCTGTAGCATTACATCTGGATCATAGTAATTCTTTTGAACTTGTGCAGAAATGCCTGGTCAGTGGATTTACCTCTGTGATGATTGACGGTTCTAAGCTGCCTTTTGCTCAAAATATAAAGCTAACGAAAAAAGTTGTGGAAATTACCAAAGCAGTAGAAGAGGGAATTGGAGTCGAAGCAGAATTAGGTTCGATCGGCGGCGTCGAAGATCAATTCCTTGACGGAGGCAGCGGAGATATCATTGATCCTGAAGAAGCCGTTAAATTTGTGGAAGAGACGGGTATTGATGCCCTTGCTCCTGCCATAGGAACAGCCCATGGAATTTACAAATCCGAGCCCCAAATTAGATTTGATGTGGCTCAGGAATTAAATAGAATCATCACTATTCCTCTGGTTTTGCATGGTGGTTCGGGTTTGGATGAGAGAACTTTTCAAAAGCTGATCCGCCTGGGATTTAGTAAGGTCAATGTGGGTACCGAGTTGAAAATTGCCTGGTATAAGGCTTTGGAAAACAGCTTCCAAAACGGCAGGACGGACCCCTTAGCGGCAAATGCCGAGGCCAAAAAAGCAGTGAAAGAAGCGGTTATAAATAAGATTAAAATCTTTGGTTCCGAGGGCAAAGCCGGGGATTTCTTGATTTCCAAGCATAAGATTTCCGTTTAGAATCGGTAGCTGCTCTGCCGGAAAACTATTTCAGAAGTAACTGAGATACCGGTATCCTCAGGCGGCTCGACTGCCGATGAGAATAACAGGATGTAAAAAGGAGTGTGGAAATTTGAACAGTCGTGAACGTGTTATTGCCGTATTAAATCATCAAAAACCGGACCGGGCCCCTTTGGATTTATGCAATTCCGCATCATTTATCAATGATGAAGGCTATTTTGCTTTAAAAAAGCATCTGCATATTGAGGGTGACGCTCTGCAATTTCGTAAAGGTTATACGGCAACTTATTACGATGAACGGGTCTTGAAAGCCTTAGAAATTGATTTTAGACATATTTGGCTCAATCCACCGGAAGGATACCAGCCTCAAAAATTCCCTGATGGGACTATTCAGGATGAGTGGGGTTTTATTTATAAATTTTCCGGGAATGAAAGAGCAATTATTAATGCCGCCTTAAAGGGTATGGACGGAGATGATTTAGATAAATATTCCTGGCCTGATCCTTATGCTCCGGGCAGGACAAGGGGCTTAGCCGATAGGGCCAAGTATTTATATGATCATACCGGTTATGCTATTGCCGGTCATGCTCCTCATTCCCTGGGGCTTTTTGATACGGGCTGGTTATTAAGGGGCTTTAACGATTTTATGCTGGACTTAGTTTTCAATAAGAATTTTATCCATAAATTATTAAATAAGATACTGGAAAGAATTATCGGGCTGCATGATGTCTATCTGGACGCCGTGGGTCCGTATATTCAGACAGTAGCACATTGTGAAGATTATGGAATGCAAAATGCACCTTTTATCTCACCGCAAATGTATCGGGAATTTTTCCTGCCTCTCCACAAGGAATTATTTCGTTTTATTAAGCAGAAGGCACCCCAGGTTAAAATTATGCTGCACAGTTGTGGGGCGGTTTACCCTCTGATTCCTTATTTTATCGAAGCCGGTATAGACATTCTGAATCCTATCCAGCACCGGGCCAATGGGATGGATCCTGAAACGATCAAAAGGGAATTCGGCCGGCAAGTAGTTTTTCATGGTGGGATTGATATTCAAAGGGCACTTTGTGGAAGTCTGCAGGATATTGAAGAGGAAGCAAAAGCCAGAATAGATGATCTAGGCAGAGAAGGCGGCTATATAGTTGCTCCGGCCAATGTGGTACAGAATGAGACACCGCCGGAAAATATAGTTGCTTGTTATAAAACGGCCCGGGAGTATAGTTTACAACGTTATGCAGGGAAATAAAGCACAGGCAGCTACGATAAATATACAAACTTTGCAAACATACAGAATTCCAAGGTAAAGCAGTTAAAAATATTAGATGTAACGGAGGTTAATTCGCCAAATGGAAGTGCTCAATGAAATTTCGGAAGCTTTACAAAGTGGAAACGCCGACTTAGTTGCGGAAAAAACTCAAGAGGCTTTAAATCAGGACCTAAGCCCTACGGATATTTTGAATGACGGGTTATTAAAAGGGATGGGAATTATCGGCGGTAAATTTAAAAATAATGAAGTTTTTGTGCCGGAGGTTTTAATTGCTGCCCGTGCTATGCATTTCGGGTTAGATGTTCTGAAGCCGATTTTAGCAAATACGGGGGTAAAGCCCTTTGCCAAGGTTGTCTTAGGTACAGTAAAAGGAGACCTCCATGATATAGGGAAAAATCTTGTGGGTATGGTAATGATGGGTTCCGGTTTGGAAGTTATTGATTTAGGGATAGATGTTCATGAGGATAAATTTATTGCGGCTGTTCAAGAATACAAACCTGATATTCTGGCTTTATCTGCACTTTTGTCAACTACGATGGCCGAGCAAAAGATCGTGATTGATTCCTTAATAAAAGCAGGTTTGCGGGATAAAGTAAAGGTCATGATCGGCGGTGCTCCGGTAACTGAACAATATTGTCAGGATATTGGGGCTGATGCCTTTGCCGCTGATGCCGTTGCAGCGGCAGAAATGGCCAGACAGCTGGTGTGAAAAGGATAGGGGACACACCTCATAATAGAGGTCAGATGTCAGAGGTTGGATAAAAACTAGATAGCTTGCTTAAATCTAACTTCTAATTTCCGACTGCTAACTTTTAAATGAGGAATGTCCCCATGGGAATTGGAAACCAAAAAGAGGTTAGCAGTAAGATGTCGGGGTCAGATATTATCGGTTTCGCCAGTTTCCGGCCGCTAGCCCCTCGTCTTATAATCAGTAGTTTGGACTAGTGACCGTCGGTTAGCGGTCATTGGCTGCCTGAAGGTGATTTTATGAAAAAAATTACGGAATTTGCCTGGGTAATAGAAAAAGAGCGGGTTTTAAAAATAATTAACTGTCGGCCTAAAAGCCCTGCCTATCATGAAACATCTGAGCTGTATGATTGTTTTAGCAAGAATATTAAAGATTTTCTCAACCCGTGGGGAGTATATCGCTTTATTGATATTCCTCCAAATTTTCAATTCGGGGAAGTCGTTGATTGCTGTAAAATCGTATTGTGTTTTTTAACATTAGGTGAACAGGTTGATTCAAAGATTAAGGAGTATTTGGCTCAAAGTGAATTTCTTGCAGCAATGGTATTAGAGGTAATTGCCGATGAGCTTCTTTTTATAATGACGGAGCAATTATATTGCAGGGCGTTAGCAGAGGCCGGGGAGAATGGCTGGAATCTGACTGAACGCATGGAACCGGGCAGTCAAAAGGTGCCGTTATATTTGCAAAAAGATATTTTTGCTAATTTAGATTTAGAAAAAACAGGTATCTCATTAAGTACAGCTCATATGTTGAAGCCCCTAAAGTCAATTACTTTTTTTTGCGGAGCAGGGGAAACCGTATCTCCAACTAGCACCGGTCATAACTGTGTAAATTGTCGTATGGAAAAATGTATGTTTAAATGTGAGACCTGATTGCCCTAAAAATAGGTAATGGAAATTAACTTTGAGCCGGATATTAATCACATAAAGGACCGGGAGGAATTATGGTTACTAATTTGCAAAAAAGCTTACAGAATAAATTTTCTGTAACCTGGGAGTTGGTGCCGGGCAGAGGAGCACGGGAGAAAAACCAGGAGATTATCCTTGATTATGCGGCCCAAGCGGCCAAAGGGCGGAAAATTGACGCTATTTCTCTAACTGATAATCCTGGCGGCAGCCCGGGAATTCTACCTGATGAGCTGGGTAGTGAAATAATAAAATTGGGCATAGAGCCTCTGATCCATTTTACCTGCAAAGATAAAAACCGTAATCAAATGGAAAGCCAATTATATGCCTTAGACAGGGTGGGTATAAGAAATATTCTCGTGATGACCGGTGATTACAGTTTAGCAGGATTTAAAGGAAGACCAAAACCGGTTTTTGATTTGGACAGCGTGCAAGCCTTAGAACTCATTTCCCAGCTGAATAGGGGTTTGGAAATACCTTCCTTAAAAGGTACTGTTATTCTTAAACCCGGTAGTTTTTTTGCCGGCGCGGCGGTCTCGCCCTTTAAAGGGACGGAAGCAGAGCAGTTATTACAGTACGGTAAACTTAGTAAAAAAATTAAGAATGGTGCTAATTTTATTATTACCCAAGTTGGTTATGATGCTCGTAAGTATCAAGAGCTGCTGCTCTTTAAAAAGCTGATAGGTGTGGATACGCCGGTTATTGGCAATATTTTTCTGCTAACACCGGGGAGTGCCAGGTTAATGAATGGGAATAAAATCCCCGGATGTGTTGTAACAAAAAAATTATTGCAAGAAGTCGAACAGGAAAAATCAGACCCGCAGGCAAAATTTTTGCGGGCAGCTAAATTGTATGCGGTTTTAAAAGGTATTGGCTATTCAGGAGTACACATCGGGGGTCATAATCTATCCTATGAGCAGGTAGAGTATGTTATTGATAAAGGGGAAGAATTAAGTTCTAGCTGGGAAACCTGGGTGGAGGAATTTGAATTTCCCCAGGATAATGCTTTTTATTTCTTTAAGAAAGATCCCCTTACCGGTTTAAATAAAAATGAACCTGCCGTAAATAATAAGAAAAATACCAAATCTGCCGGAATATATCAATTATCCCGTTTGTTCCATAAAGTATTCTTTATACCCGGGAAAAATTTATTCGGTTTTATGCAAAAAGCTTCCCGGTATCTTGATAAATCTAAACTAAAATGTCCATTTCATAAAATTGAGTATTTGTTAAAAGCCGCATTTTATGGTTGTAAAGACTGCGGTGATTGTGCTTTGCCGGACATAGCCTATGTCTGTCCGGTGGCCAATTGTCCGAAAAACCAACGAAACGGGCCTTGTGAAGGAAGCTATTATGGGTGGTGCGAAGTTTATCCTTATCAGAAAAAGTGCATTTGGGTGACAGCCTTTAAGAGACTGAGAGAATATAATGAGGAAAAAAGCTTGAACGCATATTATTTAGACCCCTATAATTGGGAGCTTAATCAAACATCATCCTGGTTAAATTTTTACCTGGGAAGAGATCATTCTGCTGCCCGCCTGGATATTGCGAAGGAGGAATAATAAAAATGCTTATTATTGGTGAACTTATCAATTCAAGTAGAACAGTGATTAAAGAAGCTGTACAAAAAAAAGATTGTGCTTTAATTCAGGAAATAGCTCACAAACAAGTTGAAGCAGGTGCCGACTATATTGATGCGAACTGCGGGACTCAGGTTCATAATGAGCCGGAGGTGATGACTTGGCTGGTAAAGACAATTTTAGACAAGGTTTCTGCGCCGGTGTGTATTGATAGCCCCAATCCTCAAGCATTGCAAGCGGGTTTAGCTTCAATTAATAACAGCTGTCAGCCGATGATCAATTCTATTTCCGCCGAAACAAAACGTTTTTCCGAAGTTATCCCTTTGGTGGTGGAATATCAGGCCAAGGTGATTGCTTTGTGTATGGATGATAAGGGAATGCCGAAAACTACTGCAGACCGGCTGCGGGTTGCGGATAAATTGGTTAATGATTTGGTGGCGGCAGGTGTTAAGGAAGATGATATTTATCTTGATCCCCTGGTGCAGCCTATAAGTGTTGATTCCCAGGCGGCGGTAATGGTTTTAGAAACATTATCGAAGCTAAAGGAACAATATCCCCGTGTCCATAAAACCTGTGGCCTAAGTAACGTTTCCTTTGGGCTGCCGGCTAGAAAGATTATAAATCAGGCATTTATGCTGCAGACCATGACAATGGGCATGGATTCTTATATTCTTGATCCCCTTGATAAAAAAATGATGGGATTTATCTATGCTTCCCAGGCTCTTCTCGGAAAAGATGATTTTTGTATGCAGTACATTACTGCCCATCGTAAAGGGCTTTATAAAGATTAAGCGGCATAATAATTTAGGTTTTTCTTCATAAATTCCTCTTTCTTGAGAGCAGAGAGCTCAGCGTGAACTGAGCTCATGCTCATTTTTTAACGGGCAGACTACGATAAATTACATAATATGCTGCCTTTTGTAAATAGTTTCCCCCAAGTTTTCCCTAACTATGTAAAGTGTCTTCAGAAAGACTTTTGTTATTCCAGGTGGTCAATTCCCACCGTCAATAGGTAAGGATACGAAGATTTTTTAAAAAGCAAAGAAAATATTAAAGGATAAACGAATTTTCATAAAGAAATGAACTTATATGATCGCAGAGGCTAAAAATAATACAATAGTATTTTACATTTCATGATCAGGTTTTTCTAATGACCGGCTGCAAGTTCTTTCTTAATATAAACATGGAAACTGTTTTTTGTGGAGGGGAGGTATTTGAGATGCCAACAACCTTTGAAAAATTACCTGATCCTAATCCGGTGGAACCTTCGTTAACTGAAAAAATAAATATTTTCCAAAGACCGGAAGCTGCCAAAGTGAAACCCCATACCCACGAAGCCGTAGAGCTTGTTTATATGTATGAAGGAGAGGGAATAGTCAATATCCATAAAAAAACCTTGTCGTAATCTACCTCCAGATATTTGATGAATCTCTTGGAACATCCCAAAATGCCATGGATATCCTTACTTTGGCCTGGTTTAACGATTTTAGCGGTCTTATCCGGGATTTCAAACCGATTGTTTCTTTTCGTGGCAAAAACTTGCTGGAAATGGACTTTATCATTTCCAAGATGCTTGAAGAGTTCAAGAAAAAAGAAACCGGATATTTAAGCGTGCTTTTTGGCTATCTTAACGTACTTTTTGCAAAGCTGTTCAGGCAAATCTATTTTGAAAAAAAAGTGGATATACGGCAGGACATTCCCCGTATCACTGATGGTATTCTGGAGTATATCAAAAAGAATTATAATAAAAAAATATCTGTTGAAGAGTTAGCAAAAAAGAGTTTTTACAGTTCGACATATTTTAGCAGCCTTTTTAAAGAGTGTTACGGAATATCACCGATTCAGTATATAAACAATACCAGAATTGAAAAAGCTATGGAACTCCTTGAAACTGAAGTAATGTCTGTGGAGCAGGTTATGAAGTATGTAGGGTATTCGGACAGAAAACATTTCTATAAACTTTTTAAAGAATCCACCGGTTTTGCACCGGGAGAATACAAGAAAAGAATAAAGGGTACAGTTAATATTTGACGTCAATATGCCAAAATACTTTTCGAGGGAGTTTTTGAGGTAGCTTAGATAAGCTACCTTTTTTTACTGCGAAAATTATGATTTCCTGAAATTAAAGAAAACCCTACAAAAACCACAGTACTCCCTATAGAAAACGATAGTATTTAGTATTATCATGATTTTAGTCTGGTTACAGAATTTTCTGCTTATTCTATCAGGTATAAATAATTTTTTAAGAGATATTTAAAACTAGGCGGGTGAAAAGGGATAAAGCAAGACTGAAAAATAAAGGGAGGTTGTAAGTAGATGAAAATCACAGGGCAGAAAAATTTATTTTTAATATGTCTAATTATGGTATTGACTTTTAGTGTTGCCGCATGCGGGGGTAAAAACACTCCGGCACCGCAGAATTCGGGAGATACTGCCCAAGAAGCAGACTATCCCGTCAAGGAGGTCAAAATGATTGTTCCTTTTGGTGCCGGTGGTACAGCGGACATAGCAGCCCGGGCTCTCTGCAAAGGATTTGAAGAGGTGACCGGACAGCCGCTGGTAATAGAAAATTATGCCGGTGGTGCCGGTACCGGGAACGATGACCTTTATCAAATCTGAACCGGATGGATATATCCTGGCCATGATTCCCAGCGGTGTACTGACTTTACGTCCGCTGCTGCAGGAAGTTGAGTACGAATTCCCCAGGGATTTTACCCCGATTATCGGAGTAGGGGATTTTCAAATGGTTTTTGCGGTTAAAAATGATGCGCGTATAACAATATCACAGAAATGATTCAATATGATGAGGATAAAGGTGAGGGAATCAAAGTAACGACCCCTGGAGTTAATACCCCCAATCATTTACTGATGGAAATGATTTGCAGAGAAACCGGCTTACAGCTTCGACATATGCCTTATAATGACACCAATCAGGCTTTGACTGCCATGCCGGGCGGTCATGCAGACCTGGCTATCGTAAATCTCTCCAATGTTTATTCCCAAATGCAACCGGGGAGCGTTAAATTGCTGGGTATCCCCGCTGCTGAACGCTATGAAAACCTCAAAGATGTTCCTACTATTATCGAACAAGGAATCAACGTGTCCGGCGGAACAACCTTCGATATTTATGGACCGGCCGGCCTTCCCCAGGAAGTTACTGCTAAACTAACAGATGTTTTTGCGAAAAGTATGGAGTCGGAGGAGTTTCAAAAATTGTAACCAATGCCAATGTATACGTAACCAAATTCTCTGCTGAACAATTATTCCAAAATATTGCAGAAGACCTCAAAAATTTTGCAAAGGTAATCGCAAAATAAAAATTTCATTTGCCGGAAGTTTTGATCGTGCTTTTCTTCCTTGTTTAAAATTATAGGATAGTGATTACCTTGATACAGAAGAAAATTGGTACTCTATTGGAAATAATAATTAGTATTTTTCTGGGGGCGGGGATCCTCCTTCTCTTACCTTTTCAGGCCCGCATACCTGCTCATGTAACCAATGAAGTTATTAATCCCCAGATGTTTGTTTCCTAAGATCTTTGCCTGGGTCTTAGTTCTGATTGGCCTGTGGCGTCTGGTCTTCTTTATGATTAAAGGGACAGATAAAAATGCTGTGTTAAATGTTGAGCAAATAGATATGATAAAGCTTTTAGCCGGTACCGTAGTTATATTCGCTTATGTAATTTTACTGCCTTTGCTGGGATATCTAATAACAACCACCGTAAGTATCTTTCTTTTGATTTATTTACTGGGAAAGCCCAAGGTACAGACGGCATTGCTCTGTTCTTTGGCGGCTACCGTTGTGATCTGGACTGTCTTCGATAAATTCCTGCATGTGCCTTTGCCGTCAGGTTTTTTAGGAATATGGGGGGTATAAATTAATGGAAAGCATCCTGAACGGAGTGCAGCTGTTGTTTGATCCATCATTAATTTTATTTATGTTTGTAGGTGTCGGGATCGGAATAATTGTGGGTGCCTTGCCCGGCCTGACTGATCCTATGGCTTTGGGGCTGGGGATTCCCTTTACCTTTGGCATGGAACCTTTACATGCAATTCTGTTTTTATTAGGAATTCATTTTGGTGCCTTATATGGCGGGACAATTACCGCGATAACCATTAATACGCCCGGTATCCCGGCGGCAGCGGCAACGGCCATGGACGGATACCCCCTAACACAAAAAGGAAAGTCCCGGAAAGCTTTACAAATGTCGGCTCTCTCAGCTTTCATCGGGGCCAATATTTCTGTGCTATCTTTGGTTATTTTTGCACCTTTGCTAGGTAAGGTAGCTCTTGGTTTTGGTCCTTCGGAGTATTTTGCGCTGGGTTTGTTCGGTCTCTCTGTAGTGGCAGCTGTGGCGGGGAAGTCTTTGCCCAAGGCCGTCGCCGCTGCTGCTCTGGGCATTTTGATATCAACAATAGGTACGGACCCTCTATACGGCGCGGAACGTTTTACCTTTGGCAGCTTCAATTTGTATACGGGAATTGATTTAATTCCGGCTTTAATTGGTTTGTTTGCTGTCAGTGAAATACTGGCTCAGTTAGCTGGTAAGGCCCGGGAAGAAAAAAAAATGGAGCATCGTGTGGAAGGGCAGGGGTTAACTCCGGCAGAGGTTAAGAATTCTTTCAAAACTATCCTCAAAGGCGGGGCCATTGGTACTTTTCTTGGTGCCTTACCGGGAACGGGAGCCGTCATTGCTTCTTTTTTTAGTTATAATGAGGCCGTTAGATCGTCTAAGACTCCGGAGAACTTCGGCAAGGGTGAACTGGACGGAGTGGCTGCGGCTATTTTATTAGGCGCATTCATTTTGCACGGTATCCGGGTGGGTCCGGACCTCTTTGTCACCTCCGGAAATTTTGTTTATGCCATGTTCATTGGCATTATTATTCTGGAAATCATGGTTTTTCTGGCCGGATGGTATGGTTCGGTCTGGATTGCCAAAATAGTCCGTATACCCCGTCATTTCTTATTTCCCGTTATTACAGTACTGGTCGTTACCGGGTCCTTTGCATTAAACAATAACCTGTTTAATGTCTGGGTTACACTGATTTTCGGTCTGCCGGGCTTTCTAATGCTGCGCTTTGAGTATCCCCTTCCCCCGTTATTACTGGGGATTATCTTAGGGCCCATAATAGAAAAAAATTTTTGTCTGGCTATGTCGGCTACAAACGGACAGCCGTTACAATTTCTAACCAGGCCGATAACAGCTTTTATTCTGACCGTGGCTCTGGTATCTATGTATTTTTCGGTCAAGATTCATCGCCAGATTCAAAAAGGTTTAAACGCAAAAGAAACAATAAGCTAAAGCCCCTGTAGACAGACAGGGGCCGGATAATGAAAATTACAACGAGGTGGAATACATATGAATACAATTTTAATCATTTCTGATACTTTCCGTTACGATAATCTTTCCTGTTATGGAAAAACCGGAGTAAAGACCCCTAATCTTGACCGGCTGGCCGGGGAGTCGTACATTTTTGACAATGCTTATTTAGGTTCTTTTCCCACGGTACCCAATCGCCTGGACATTATGAACGGATGCTTTAACTTTATTGACCATGAATGGTGCCCTTTACCTGCCGGTACGGTGACCCTGCAGCAAATTCTGAGCGCTTCGGGCTATGTCACCCAAATGATTATCGATAACCCCCATCTGGTCGAAAACGGGTTTAACTATGAGCGGGGCTTTGATGGCTGGGAATGGATCCGGGGGCATGAATCGGACCGTTGGAAGTCTATGCCCCGGGATATTGAGCTGCCTGCCGATCCCGGTAAATTAAACAATGCCCATTTTGTCTTGAAAAACTATTTGCGTAACACAGCCTGGTGGAAATCTGAAGAGGACCGCTTTGTAGCCAGGTCTGTTAAAGAGGCCTGCCGGTGGCTGGAAGCAGGCCAGGATGCGGAAAAATTCTTCTTGTATCTCGATCTATTTGATCCCCACGAGCCTTGGGACGCACCTGAAGAATACGTTAAGATGTATGAGACGGACTATGGGGGTGAAGAAGTAATCTATCCTTACAATGATTTTTGGCAGAATTTTGTCTCGGAAGAGGAATTGAAACATATGCGGGCCATGTATAAGGGCTCAGTGACTCTTGTTGACCGGTGGATTGGGGTTTTGCTGGATAAGATAGAGAAACTGGGTTTAAAGGAAGACACAGCGGTAATTTTTACCAGCGACCACGGTTTCTTGTTTGGTGAGCACGGTTTGGTAGGTAAATCGATTAAGCCCGAACACGGCTATTATGAAGCCTGCCGGATGTATAATGAAATACGCCGGGTTCCTTTGTTAATCCGCTTGCCCGGGCAACAACACGGTGAGCATATTAAGGCCTTAGTGCAGTCCCCCGATTTAATGCCCACTATTCTGGAGCTTAGCGGGCTGGTAGCAACTGAGTCTGTTGGCGGTAAGGCCAATATTTCGGCATTGCAGTGTGGTATTTTCTATACAAAAGATTGGCGGTTTGATCCGGAAAAGATTCACGGCAAGTCCTTGATGCCCCTTTTGCGGGGGGAAATGAAGGAATTCCGTGATATAGCCGTCAGTTCCAACACGTTAATCCACCATACTTCAGGGGTGGCTAAGTGTGCTGTGGTGACGGAGGATGGCTGGTGCCTGCACTTTGCCGGTGATTACGCCGAAGAAGTAGGTGCCGGGCTGCGGGTTAACAAACAATTGATTCAGCCCCTAATCAGGAGCTAGTTGAAAGCAGTATAACAGGATTGGCCGGTAAAACTGAATTGGCGTACCAATTTCCGAAACATTCGGTGGTAGCAATCATGTTAACTTCACAATAATCGTTTTCTATTTAAAAACTTTGATCAAAGATATTTTTTATTCTCCGCAGGCATAATTTTTAAAAGGGTATATTGGGTTAGATGTTGAACAAAATATTTATGATATGTTCTGGTGAAAGGAGAACCCAATGCAGATTAAACCCTTAAAAAAAATGAAACTGTATGGCTTTAATAACTTAACGAAAACCTTAAGTTTTAATTTATACGATATATGTTATGCGAAAAATTCTGAGCACAGAAAAGAATACATCGAATACATAGATGATGTGTATAATGCTGACAGGCTTGCGGATATTTTGACTAATGTGGCGGAAATTATCGGGGCTCATATCCTGAACATTGCCAATCAGGACTATGACCCGCAAGGTGCCAGTGTTACGATGCTGATCGCGGAAAATGAAATAATATGTGATAAAATTAAGGATGAGGCCCAAAAGGGCCCTGCCGAAATTGACAAGGAGGATATTGTTGCGCACTTAGATAAAAGTCATATTACCGTCCATACTTATCCTGAAAGTCATCCTGACCAGGGGATCAGTACTTTTAGAGCGGATATTGATGTCTCCACCTGCGGTCATATTTCACCTCTGACAGCTTTAAACTATTTGATTGACAGCTTTGAACCTGATATCGCATATATGGACTACCGGGTAAGGGGATTTACCCGGGATGTAAGCGGTAAAAAGTTTTACATTGATCACAAGATAAACTCTATCCAAAATTTTATTGCCAAAAAAACCAGGGACAGCTACCAGATGATCGATGTTAATGTTTATCAGGATAATATTTTTCATACGAAAATGCTTCTCAAAGAATTTGACTTGGATAACTATCTCTTTGGTACTGCTAAAAAGGAATTGAAATCATGGGAAAAGAAAAAAATTAAGCAGCGCATCAAGAAAGAAATGCTGGAAATTTTTTACGGTAAGAATATACCTAAGATTTAAAGAGCTTGCCAAGGAATTGATCCGGAAGAGATGAATCTATTTCGAAAAGTGTTGTTGGCCGGCCAATTATTTATTGACAAATGAAATATATATCAAATAAAATATATATCAAATAAAATACAAGAAAAAGAGTAAGGGGTAATACGATGGAGTTGAATCAATGTATAAATTTTCTCTTAACAAAAGCGCAGCAAGCGGTTTTTCAATTTTTTAAGGCTCGGCTTGCAGATTATGATGTTACTCCGGTCCAATATGGGATTCTGGGATGTTTATGGGAGGAAAACGGGCAGACGCCTAAACAGATCGCTTATCATTTAAGTTTAGACGGCTCGACAATAACAGGTATTCTGGACCGTATGGAGAATAAGGGATTGGTCCAGCGAACACCAGATCCTAATGATAGAAGGGCCTTGAGGGTTATTTTAACAGAGAAAGGTATGGAGCTGCAAGAACCGATTCAGGAAATAATCTATGCTGCAAATGAAAAGGTTTTAGAGGCATTTTCTCAGGATGACCGGGATAAACTGCAAGTTTTTTTGGAAAGGTTCGATAATCTTGGCAATTAATAAGCAAATATCAAAAGACCTGCGGAGCAGGTTTTTTTGCTATAGCCGGAATTTTATCTGATCGGCAAGTCCGGCTGCGGAGAAGCCGCAGGCAGATTTGGCAGGGCGGAAAACAGAGATGTTTTAATTTATCTGACTTTTATACAAATAATTAGTTGACAAAAAGTTTGCGTGCAAATAAAATTATAGTAGGAAATGTTACCATAAGTTAAAAATAAACTGGAGGGATTCAAAATGGAACTATTCAAATTTACCGAAGAGCAAGAAATGCTGCGCAAGGCTGTTAGGGAATTTGTAGAAAGTGAAGTAGCTCCTAAAGCAGCCGAATGGGACGAGAAGGATAATTGTCCTGTTGAACTTTTTCCCTTAATGGGTGAGATGGGCATAAACGGTATCTTTGTCCCGGAAGAGTATGGCGGTGCAGGACTGGGCTGGGTGGAGCGCACAATCTGTCTCGAAGAAATCTCCAGGCACTCGGCAGGTTTAGGTATTGCTATGATGACCCACCATTTAGGAATTGCCGCTATTCTTTATTATGGAACAGAAGAGCAAAAACAAAAGTATTTGCCTGATCTATGTGCCGGCAAAAAAATCGGGGGTTTATCGGTGACGGAGCCGGGCGGCGGTTCTGATTTTATGGGACAAAAGGCAACGGGCGAGTTTAAAGATGGGAAATGGGTTCTCAATGGACGGAAATGTTTTATCACCAATTCCCATGTAGCGGACGTAGATGTTTGGACCGTTAAAACAGGCCAAGATGAAAAAGGCCGTCCGGTCCTGACATCCTTTATTGTTGACGGAGATGCAGAAGGACATACTCCCGGCCGCAAGGAAAACAAGATGGGCCTGAGGGGCTCTGTTACCGGTGATATAAACTGTGTTGATGTCGCCCTTGCGCCGGAACAAATGCTGGGGAAAACAGGGGATGGAGCGAAAATTGCCATGAGTACCATTGCTGAAATAGGACGGGCAGGCATGGCGGCAATCTGCGTAGGAATATTGAAAGGCTGTGTTGAAGAAGCGGTCAAATTTGCCAATGAACGGATCGTATACGGTAAGCCCATCGCCAAGCTGCAGGCCATTCAGTTAATGGTTGCCGATATCCGTGTAGATTTTGAAGCGGCCAACCTTTTAACCTATCGTGCCGCAAGTATGAAAGATGCAGGTTTACCCTGTACAACGGAGTTTGCCGTTGCAAAACTTTTCTCCACTGAGGCTGCGGTAAGAGCTGCGAAAAATACAATGGATTTAATGGGCGGCTATGGTGTCGTTAATGAATACCCCATAGGCCGGTTCCTGCGGGATGCCCTGGTTTCCATTCCTTCCGGGGGTACTTCGGTAATCCAGAAATTAATCATCGCCGGAAGTACACTCAAAGGTAAATAATCGTTATTTCAAGAAGCTTTACGCAATATACAAAAGCCATAAATGACCAAAACCGGGGACCTTTTGCGGTCCCCGGAATTATCTGGAGTAATAAAATGAAAGGAAGGTGTTGCCGAAATGGAATTGCGGATTATTGTCTGTGTTAAACCGATTCCCGATCCTGAAAAATATCATGATATTAAGATCGATCCCGTTAAAAAAACGATTGTCCGGGAAGGGATCACCACGATCATAAATCCGATAGATAAACATGCTGTTGAAGAAGCCTTGAAATTAAAAACAAAATTCGGGGGTAAAGTTACTTTAATCAGTATGGCGCCTCCTAACACTCAAGATGCTATTCTGGAAGGATTAGCCATGGGGGCAGATGAGGCAGTGCTCCTTAGTGACAGGGAGTTTGCCGGCGCCGATACCCTGGCTACCTCTTATGTCATAGCCCAGGGCATTAAAAAAATCGGCGGTGCCGATCTGATTCTGACAGGAACGGAAAGCGGCGACGGGGCAACGGCTCAGGTACCTTCCCAACTGGGGGAATGGCTGGGTATTCCTCATCTTTGGGGTGTAACCGGTTTGCGTATGGAACAGGATGATGATCTCTATCTTAAGACGAAATTTGAAAACGGATATATGGAATGGCAGGGCAGTTTACCTCTGGTCCTGGCCGTGGCCAGAGAACTGAACAAGCCCCGTTATACAACAATTATGGGTGTCATGAAAGCAAAAAAGAAACCTTTTCAGATGCTGTCGGCTGCTGATTTGGAATTAGACTACCGCTATATAGGCCTCAAAGGGTCACCCACTCAGCCCGGGGATATTTTTACTCCCGAAATTGGCCGCCGCGGGGAGATCATCAAGGGTAGTAAGGAAGAACTCGGTGACTTTATTATTGAAAAGCTCAGGGCAAACGGGGTAAATGTTGAAAAACTTACTTTGGGTTGTGAAGGAGTGGGTAAGAATGAGTAAAGATATCTGGGTTTATGTGGAGCATGATCGGAATAAGATTGAAAATGTATCTTTAGAACTCTTAGGAGAGGCGATCCGCCTGCAAGGGCAGATGGCGGACCCCGGTAAAGTTGCCGCTGTAATTATCGGTTCGCAAATTGCAGAAATAAAAAAAACAGCTGCTGATTATGGAGCCGAAGTAATATATGCTGTGGAAGATGAAAGGCTGAGCCAATATAGTCCGGAATATTACGGTAAAACGCTGGAGGTCATGATTTCCCAGGAAAAACCCTATATATTTTTAATGGGGGCAACCTATTTGGGAACACAACTGGCACCGATGGTAGCTGCTAAAATAAAGACCGGAGTAGCGGCTCATTGTGTAGAGTTAAAAATCGCAGACAGGGATAATCTCGTTGCTGTCGTTCCTGCTTTTGGCGGAAAAGTCTTAGGAGATATCCTATGCCCCCGTCATTTGCCCCAGATGGCAACGGTAAAACCGGGGATCTTGGCTAAGCCCCGGCCTGTTAACGGCACTGCAGAGATTATTGATCTCAGTCCGGATTTTTTAGAGGATATGCAGCCTAAGCTTAAATTGACAAATATTTGTAAAGAAGAACCCCAGGGCATGCCTTTAGAAGAGGCCGAAATAGTTGTCTGCGGCGGTTGGGGGATTGGAGACAGGGATAACTGGCTGATTTTAGAGAAGATTGCCCGGAGGCTGGGCGGAGCGCTGGCATGCACCAGGCCTCCCATTGATGAAGGCTGGGCTTCAGGAGAGCAGATGATGATCGGTACCAGCGGGAAAAGCGTCCGGCCTAAAATTTATCTGGGATTCGGAATTTCCGGGGCTACCCATCATGTCTGCGGGATGAAGGATGCCGGACTAATTATAACGATGAATAAGGATGAAGGGGCGGAAATCTTCAAAGTTTCCGATTATGGATTAGTTGGTGATGTGAAAGAAGTACTGCCTTTATTAGCTGAAAGCTTAGGTATTTAAGCGGATACTTTCAGGTGGCAGCGGTATTGCAAAGGCAGGTATTTTTATTATACCGGAAAGGAGGGGAAGAAAATCCGGTATCAGGGAACAGTCTACAGGCCTCCCAGTGAAGCCGGCAGCGTGATTATCCAGGGGACAATAGGCTGCCCGCATAATAAATGTAATTTTTGCACAATGTACAAGGATAAAAAATTTCAAATCAGAAAAGTACCGGAAATTAAAGAGGATCTGGACATGGCCGGAGAGTATTACGGGCCGGATGTACGGACGATCTTTTTTGCCGACGGCAATACAATCTTAATGAAGACGAGAGATCTACAAGAAATTTTTGCGTATGCCAATCAAGTTTTTCCCGGGCTGGAAAGGATTACGGTTTATGGCTCGGCACGCTTTATCGCTCTTAAGTCCTTAAGTGAGTATCGGGCCTTGCAAAAAGAGGGCTTAAAGCGCATTCATTCGGGGATGGAGTCCGGAGATGACCAGGTCCTGAAGTTTATTAACAAAGGAACGGATTCCGCTGAATTGATCCGGGCAGGGAAATTGGTTAAAGAGGCCGGTATTGAACTGAGTGAATATATTTTAACCGGCGCAGGAGGAAAGGAATTTTCCCGGCAGCACGGACTTAACAGTGCGCAGGTAATCAACCGGATTAATCCTGATTTTATCAGGCTGCGGACCTTTCTGCCCCTGCCCGGTACGGTGATGTATGATTTATATAAAAAGGGGGAATTCCGGCTGCTCTCTTCCCATGAAGCCTTGCGGGAAACCAGATTGTTTATTGAGAACTTAGCGGATATCGACAGTCTGCTCTTAAGTGATCACTATTTGAATTACTGGAATGTGAACGGGCGGCTGCCCTATGATCAGGAGCTCATATTAAAGGAAATTGATTTCGCTTTGACCTATCCTGAATCATATTTTAGAAATCCTGCCGAAGGGCATCTCTAAAACTAAAAGACAAACTATGTTCAGACCGGGCGACCGGTCTTTTTGCTGTGCCTGCACTCAGTTTTCAGTTCTCAGTTTTCAGTTCTCAGTTCTCAGTTCTCAATTCTCAATTCTCAATTCTCTATAAACTATGCTCTATGCTCCGAACTGCACCGGTCATGACGAAAGGTAAAATAGCTACAGTAACTACAGTGAGAGTAATAAACTGTACCCTGTGCTCTGTTCTCTGTTCTCTGTATTCCAAAACAACTGAGAACAGATATCTGAGAACCGGGAACTGAGAACCATAATCTATGAACTATGCTCTATAAACCATATCAGTCACCAGTCACTAATCACTAATCACCAGTCACTAATCACTAATCACTAATCACCAGTCACCAGTCACCAGTCACTAATCACCAGTCACCAATCACCAATCACCAATCACTAGTCACCAGTCACTAATCACTAGTCACTAATCACCAACCAACTATACTCCTTTTTTAAAAAATTATCCGTAAATTTTCATTCTGACCATGACTGATCTATTGACCTTTGCTGACCTTTCCTTTATAATACAAGTAGGTTGAATATTTGACCAATCTTGACCAAACATAAATATTGGTTTCAATGGAAAAAATTTGGGTAATAGATTAAAAAAGGAGGTATAAAAAATGGCAAAGGCTATAGGGATAGATTTAGGAACAACTAATTCTGTAGTTGCCGTATTAGAAGGAAATAAGCCGGTGGTCATTGCAAATTCTGAAGGCGGCAGAACTACCCCGTCGGTAGTAGCTTACGGAAAAAATGGTGACCGGCTGACAGGGCAGCTGGCGAAAAGACAGGCAGTCCTAAATTATCAGGGAACAATCTTTTCCGTCAAGAGGTTTATGGGCCGGAAATATCATGAGATTAAAGATGAGATTGCCAGAGTCCCTTATAAAGTGGTCAAAGGTCCTGATGACAGTGTGCGTTTTGATATTAACGGGAAGCTTGTTTCCCCGGAAGAAATAAGTGCCCAAATTCTTCGGAAGCTTGTTGATGATGCTGCTAAATACGTAGGAGAAAAGGTAACTGATGTTGTCATTACCGTACCTGCTTATTTTGACGATGCCCAGCGGCAGGCGACTAAGGACGCCGGGAGAATTGCAGGACTTAATGTACTGAGAATAATTAATGAACCTACGGCAGCCGCCCTGGCGTATGGTTTCGAAAAAAATAAAAATGAAACAATTTTGGTTTATGACTTGGGGGGCGGAACTTTTGATGTTTCCCTGCTGGATGTGGGGGACGGGGTTTTTGAGGTTAAGGCTACGGCAGGAGATACCCATCTGGGCGGGGATGATTTTGACAGGACGATCGTAGAATGGCTGATTGAAGAATTTAAAAAAGACCAGGGAATTGACCTGGGTAAGGACCGTCAAGCTTTACAGCGCCTTTATGAAGCAGCGGAAAAGGCTAAGATTGAATTATCATCCACCGGGCAAACAAGCATCAGTTTACCCTTTATAAGTGCCGACGGCAATGGTCCCAAACATCTGGAACATACCTTAAGCAGAGCAAAATTTGAGGAAATGACCGCTGATATTGTAGAGAGAACAGTACAGCCTGTAAAACAGGCTATAGCAGATGCCAAGCTGAGTCAAGGTGACATAGAGCAGGTTATTTTAGTAGGGGGTTCCACCCGGATACCTGCCGTGCAGGACCTTGTTAAGAAGTTGACCGGCGGTAAAGAGCCGAATATGTCGGTCAACCCTGATGAGGTAGTTGCAATGGGGGCTGCTATTCAGGCTGCTGTGTTATCCGGAGAAATGCAGGATGTCCTGCTCCTCGATGTGACACCCCTTTCCCTGGGGGTAGAGACAATGGGCGGTGTCATGACGAAATTGATTGAGCGCAACTCTACAGTACCTGTCCAAAAAACCGAAGTTTTCTCCACAGCGGAGGATAACCAGCCGGCAGTTGATATCGTCGTCCTGCAGGGCGAACGGGAGATGGCCGGGGATAATCGGAAAATCGGTCAATTTAAGCTGGAAGGAATAGAGCCTGCACCCCGTGGGCTTCCCCAGATTGAAGTTATTTTTGACATCGATGCCAACGGAATCCTTAATGTCACTGCCCGGGATAAAAAAACAGGCAAGGAACAGAAAATTACCATCAGTGGTTCGACAAATCTCGCGCCAACAGATATTGAACGAATGATTAAAGAGGCAGAACAAAATGCCCGGGAGGATAAAAACAAAAGGGAATACGCAGATCTTAAGAATCAAGCTGACGCCGCAGCTTATCAGGGAGAGAGAATACTTAAGGAAAAAGGCGGGCAGGTTCCCGTTCATGTTAAAGGCAGAGTGGAAGCCTTAATTACGGAAATAAAGGAAGCCGTACGGAACTCCGCTTCTCCGGAGAAGTTGCAGCAGTTGATACAAGATTTGGAGCAGGCGGTACAGCAGTTAAATAACAATACTGCCCGGGAGGATATGAATAACGGGCAAACTCCCCATAATAGTGATGATAATATTATAGATGCGGAGTTTACAGAAAAATAAGATGATGGTTTAATCCTGCTCTTTTTAAAGAGCAGGATTAAATTCACAGGAGGTGGTTAAATTGGCAGTTAAGTATCAGGACTATTATCAGTTATTAGGAATAGCAAGGGAGGCATCCCAAAAAGAAATTCAGGCGGCTTTTCGCAAGGCTGCCCGGAAATATCATCCTGATGTCAATAAATCTCCGGAAGCAGAAGAAAAATTCAAGCTGATTAATGAGGCTTATGAAGTATTAAAAGATCCTGAAAAAAGGAAACTCTATGACCAATTAGGTTCAAATTGGCAAGCGGGACAGGATTTCAGACCACCCCCCGGCTGGGAACAAGCAAATCATGGCCCGAGCGGATCCGGAGGGTATTATTATACCAGCAGCAACGATTTTGGGGACTTCAATTTCAGTGATTTCTTTCAAGAAATTTTTGGCGGCGGGAGTGGTTTTAGGAATTTTAGTCCCCGGGGCGGTTCCCGGGGCAACTGGTCGCAAAAAGGCGAAGACCGGGAGGCTGAGCTTAGCATCACTTTAGAGGAGGCTTACCGGGGAGCTGTCAAAACCATTCAATTACAGGTAATGGAAGAACAAGGCGGCGGTCAATTGCTAAGAAAGACCAAGAGTTATGATATAAAAATTCCTGCCGGAACTGTGGAGGGAAGTAAGATCCGTTTAAAAGGCCAGGGTAGTCCCGGCATTGGCGGAGGGCCGCCGGGTGATATTTATTTAAAGATTAATATTGCTCCCCATAATACCTATGGCATAGACGGAGCCGATTTATCCACTGAAATTAAAATATCTCCCTGGGCAGCCATTTTAGGAACTAAAGTAGATGTACCTACTTTAGACGGTAAGGTTCAAATGACCATACCTCCGGGAACGCAGAGTGAACAGCGGTTTCGCTTAAAAGGAAAAGGGATTCCCCAAAAATCTGCCCCCGGGGATTTATATGCGAAAATTAGAATTTCCATACCGAAAGTGATCAGTAAAGAAGAAAAAGAGCTGATCGAAAAACTGGCCCGGATTTCTGCTTCTGAACCCCAAAACAAGCAGGGGGGGATAAATTGATGGATAAGAGATATCAAATGATTTTTCAATACCGCTGTCCCCGTTGTGATCAGCGGGAATGTTTATCTTTAGAAGAATTTGCCGCCCGGTGCGGAGTACACCAGGAATTTATCTGCCGATTATTAGAACTGGGCATATTGGATTACAGCGGCCCGATGGAGTCGCCGTGTTTTACGGCAGAGGAAGCAGCCAAAGTCCAAAAGATCATCAGACTCCGCAAGGACTTAGGCCTTAATTTATTAGGAGTGGGTTTGGTTTTAGATTTATTAGATGAAATAGAAATGCTGCGCAGGCAAATCGAAAAATTACGCCGGTGGTAAGTTAAAGGGGGAATAAAAATGGATTTAAACCGTTTGACGCAGAAATCTCTGGAAGCGGTTCAACAAGCAGAATCAAAGGCTGTTACTTATGGAAATCCGGAGATAGACATAGAACATCTGCTGTTGTCTTTAATTGAGCAGGATGAAGGCCTGGTCCCCAGGCTCCTGCATAAGATGGAGGCAGACCCGGCAGGTTTACGGCAGGAAATCGAGGTTTTACTGGGGAGAAAGCCGCAAATAACCGGCCCCGGCCGTGAGCCGGGCAAAATATACGTCAGTAACAAGGTCAACAGTGTTTTTGTGCAGGCAGAAGAAGAAGCCAAAAGATTAAAAGATGAATACATTTCTGTTGAACACCTTTTTTTAGGAATCATTAATGAAACAGAAAACAGCAGTTTGGGAAAAATACTCCGGAAATCTGGCATTACCAAAGATAAATTTTTAAAAGTTCTCACAGAAGTCCGGGGCAGTCAGCGTGTAACCAGTAATAATCCGGAAGCGACCTATGAGGCCCTGGAAAAATACGGTCATGATTTAGTAAAGGATGCCAGGACAAATAAACTGGACCCTGTAATTGGCCGGGACGGTGAAATCCGGCATGTAATCAGAATTCTATCCCGGAAGACAAAAAATAACCCGGTTTTAATCGGTGAACCGGGTGTGGGAAAGACGGCTATTGTGGAAGGTCTGGCCCACCGTATTGTCAGGGGGGATGTACCTGAAGGCTTAAAAGATAAAAAATTAATTTCTCTGGATATGGGAGCCCTGGTCGCCGGTGCCAAATACCGGGGCGAATTTGAAGAAAGGTTAAAAGCCGTTCTGCAGGAGGTCAAAAGCAGCCGGGGAGAGGTGATCCTTTTCATTGACGAGATCCACAATATCGTAGGGGCCGGCAAAGCGGAAGGTTCCATGGATGCCGGCAATATGCTGAAACCGATGCTGGCCAGGGGAGAACTGCATTGTATCGGTGCTACCACTTTGGATGAATACCGCAAATATATTGAAAAGGACGCTGCCCTGGAGAGAAGGTTCCAGCCGGTAATGGTTGCCGAGCCGACGGTAGAAGACACAATTTCTATTCTAAGAGGATTAAAAGAGCGTTTTGAAGTTTTTCACGGTGTGAAAATCCATGATAATGCTTTAGTAACGGCGGCAGTTTTATCAAACCGCTATATAACCGACCGCTTTTTACCGGATAAGGCGATAGATTTAGTCGATGAAGCCTGTGCCTTAATTAGAACAGAGATAGATTCCCTGCCTTCCGAGCTTGATGAAGTAGCACGGAGGGTCATGCAGCTGGAGATTGAGGAAGCGGCTTTGAAAAAGGAGAAAGACAAGGCCAGCCGGGAGCGTCTGGAGAACCTGCAAAAAGAACTGGCTGATTTAAAAGAGCAGCTCTCCACGATGAGGGCCCAGTGGGAAAATGAAAAAAAGGCAATTCAAGCCGTCCAAAAACTGCGGGAAGATTTAGAGCAAATTCACCAGGAAGTAGAGAGGGCGGAAAGGGAATATGACCTTAATAAAGCCGCCGAACTAAAATATGGCAAGCTGCCGGAAATGGAGAAAAAGCTTCTTGAGGAAGAAAAGAAACTTGTCGAGAACCGTCAGGAATATTCTTTGTTACGAGAAGAAGTAAGTGATGAGGAAATCGCCCGGATCATAGCGCGCTGGACCGGGATCCCTCTGGCCAAGCTGGTTGAAGGAGAAAGGGAAAAGCTTTTAAAGCTGGATGAAATTCTCCATAATCGGGTTGTCGGGCAAAAGGAAGCGGTACAAAGGGTAAGTGATGCAATTATCAGGGCCCGGGCCGGTATTAAAGATCCCCGCAGACCAATCGGTTCCTTTATCTTTTTAGGACCTACCGGTGTCGGAAAAACCGAATTAGCCAAGACCTTAGCCCAGGCTCTTTTTGACAGCGCAGAGAATATTGTGCGTATCGATATGAGTGAATATATGGAAAAACATGCCGTATCACGTTTAATTGGTGCCCCTCCCGGATATGTAGGCTATGAGGAAGGGGGCCAGCTAACTGAAGCGGTACGGAGAAAGCCTTATTCCGTACTCCTGTTGGATGAAATTGAAAAGGCCCATCATGATGTGTTTAATATCCTCCTCCAGGTATTGGATGACGGAAGAATAACAGATTCTCACGGCAGGACGGTGGACTTTAAAAATACAATAATCATCATGACTTCAAACATCGGCTCTACTCATCTCTTAGAAGGAATAAAGGAGAAGGGGCAAATAACAGATGCCTGCAGGGAGCTGGTTATGCGTGATTTGCGGCTGCACTTCCGTCCGGAATTTTTAAACCGGGTAGATGATATTATTCTCTTTACGCCTTTGACAACTGCGGAAATCGCTAAAATCGTCGAGTTATTAATCGATGACTTACGGGGGCGCTTAGAAGACCGGCAAATAACTTTAGAACTCAGTGAAGAAGCTAAGAAATTTGTTGCAGCAGAAGGCTATGATCCTGTATTCGGGGCCCGGCCTTTGAAAAGATTCCTGCAGAGAAATATCGAAACCCTGATCGCACGGGCTTTAATCGGTGGTAAGATTCTGGATGGAGCGAGGCTGAAAGTTGATTATACAGATGGTGAGTTGAAGCTGGATTGGGAAAATCCTTGAAAATACCAGGCTAAATGTCTGAGCGGTGTGTGACAAACGATAGCTTTATGATAAAAATTCCGTTCTTGTCACTGCGAGGAACGAAGCAGTCTCTCTTTTAAGCTTTGCTAAATAAGGTTTTGTAAAGTGAATAAAACCGAGATTGCTTCGCCGTACCCCCTCGCAATGACAATTTCAAGACCTTGTCAACAGTTTAACCAGACCAAATGTCTGGTGTTTTTTATGTGCGGGGACGTATCGGCTTAAGAGTGAAAATGCATCACATGAATGTGGACATTACCTGATGCCTCAGCTTTGCGGACAGCTTAAAGGAGGCAGTTATGTCAACTGTCCGGTCCCGGCCTTAACCAGCTTTTTTAGATCAAGAGGATTAATTTCGATCTGTAAGCCTCTCAGCCCGGCACTTAGTAAAATCGTAGCATAATGAAAAGCACTTTCATGAAGATAGGTGGGATAGTTTTTTTTCATGCCGATGGGGGAAACCCCGCCTCTGATATAGCCTGTTAAAGGAAGAACTTCTTTTAAGGCAACCAACTCAACTTTTTTATTGCCGCTGATGCCGGCCAGCGCTTTTAAATTAAGTTCCTCTCCTCCGGGAAGACAGGCTATGATTATACCGGTCTTATCTCCCCTAGCAACAAGGGTCTTAAAAACCCTTTCTAAAGGCCAGCCTACTTTCCCGGCTACATTTTCCGCACTTAGATCATTTTCATCAACCTGGTATTGGTGCATGATATATGTAATTTTCGCTTGTTCCAAAATCCTGGCGGCGTTGGTTTTTTTCATGTTCATACTTCCTTTCCGAGCTAATCTCAAACATTATTATAGCACTAAGCAGTTCTTAATGGAAAACGAGTTGGCGGCGGAGGATACAAAGATGCTTACCGGTGAGAATATTGCGCAGCCAATAGTTTATATTTCAATATTATTTAAATTTTTAAAAAATTCCGGCAATTGCTCTTGAAAATTGGCAAAAAAAGGAGTAAAATAATAAAAAGGTTGGTATACGAACAAAACGCAAACGTACTTTATTTTGAGGAAGGGGAGGTTAAGGAAGTGGGGCCTGAAGTAGTAGGGATTATTGGTATTGTGGGCTTGATTGCATTACTATTTTCGGGGATTTCAGTAGGTATAGCGATGGCGATTGTCGGGGTTTTAGGGTTTGCTTTTTTAAATGGGATAGGACCGGCTTTAGGTCTTTTTATGACGGTGCCTTATTCAACTGTAGCAAGTTACAGCATGAGCGTAGTTCCGTTATTTATGTTAATGGGTCAATTTGCTTTTTATTCCGGGGTGAGCAAGGATCTTTATGTAACGGCCAATAGCTGGCTGGGTCATTTCCGGGGCGGTCTGGCGATGGCAAGTATTGGAGCCTCGGCTATGTTTGCTGCTATTTGCGGTTCTAGTCCCGCGACCACTGCAACGATTGGCTCCGTTGCCTTACCGGAAATGAAAAAATTCCAATACAACCGGGCTTTCTCCTGCGCAAGTCTGGCTGCCGGGGGAACTTTAGGAATTTTGATTCCCCCCAGTGTTGGATTTATTGTCTATGGAGTGGTAGCGGAACAATCTATTGGTAAGCTTTTCCTTGCAGGCATTATTCCGGGAGTATTACTAGCCACTATGTATATGCTGGCCATACATCTTGTGGTGAAAAGCAATCCCCGGCTGGCTCCCCGGGGAGCACATACTACCCTAAGAGAAAAAATTGCTTCTCTTAAAGGTACCTGGCCGATGCTGATGCTTTTTTTCGGAATTATGGTCGGGATCATGGGAGGTATTTTTACAGCCAATGAAGCGGGTGCGATGGGCGCCTTTGGGGCATTTTTGTTTTTACTATTTCGCAGAAAGTGTACCTGGAGCAATATGATCAATTGTATGGTTGAAACCCTGACCATCACCAGTATGATTTTTCTGATTCTAATTGGGGCCTATTTATTTAGTTATTTTTTAACTTTAAGTCAGTTGCCGGAACTTTTAGTTAATGTCCTGACAGGGCTTACCGTGCCGCCGACCGTTATCCTTACGGCATTGTTGTTAATGTATCTGGTTTTAGGCTGTGTTATGGATTCCCTTTGCATGATTGTGATCACAACTCCTATTTTTTTACCTGTTGTGATGCAGTTAGGAGTAGATCCCATCTGGTATGGGGTCATGATGGTAGTTGCTATGGAACAGGGACAGATTACCCCGCCGGTAGGAATCAATCTTTATGTAATCACCGGGGTAGCCAAAGATGTTCCGATGCATGAAATCTTCCGGTATATTTTACCCTATATTATTACATTGGTTATTTTTATGTTTTTATTGATTGCTTTTCCGCAGCTTTCACTCTTTCTACCAAATCTCATGAGTTAAGTATTCCGGGAGTATGGCTGAAAAAGGGGGGATTAGAAGAGCTCGGGTCTGGTTACGGATGAAGAATAATATTTTAGGAGGGAAGAATTAATGAATGGGAAGGTTTTAAAGTTATTTGTGCTTGGTTTGCTTGTAACGATAATGGCATCTTTGGTTATTGGCTGCGGAGGGACGGAACAGGCTCAAGAAGAGACGGCACCGGCTCAGAGCGGAGAACCGGAAAAGGTATATGAATTTAAATTAGCTCATCATGAGCCGACCGGTTCCCCGCTTAATATCCGCTTTGAAGAATGGGCCAAAGAGGTCGAAAAGAAGAGTGAGGGAAGAATAAAAATTAAAGTATACCCTGGAGAGACACTGGGTAAAGGACGGGATATGCTCCCGATGATCGAACAGGGAGTCACCGATATAGGCTGGGTCGTAATCCCCTTTTTCCCCGGACAATTTCTTACTGCGGAAGGATTAGCCATGCCCATGCTGGGAGCCGGTTCTTCTAAAGCGGCAGCTCTCACCTTATGGGATTTGTACCAGGCAAATGAAGATATGCAGCAAGCATTTTCAAAGGTTAAAGTTGTGTGTTTTACGGCCAGCGGCTATCAATTCCTGGCTACCAGCAAAAAGAAAGTCGAAAAACTGGAAGACTTGCAAGGGTTGAACATCAGGGTGCCTGGCTGGGGTGCTTCTGAATTTATGAAAGCGGCAGGGGGAAGTCCTATTTTTATGCCGCCTCCGGAGATGTACGAAGCCCTTGAAAAAGGTGTTATCGACGGGTATATTTTAGACTGGCTGGGGACAGACAGCAATAGGCTCTATGAAGTTGCCAACTATGTTTGTAATGTTCCGATCATATCCAATCCGCAGTCTTTGCTGATGAATAAAGCAAAATTTGCAAGCTTACCTCCTGATCTCCAGGAAATCATGGATGAAATGGGCGGAGCCTGGGGATCGGAATATATTACATCGTGCTTTGATGAATCGGACGCTCCCGGGATAGAAAACTTTACAAAGCTGGATAAAGAAGTATATGAACTCGCACCGGAGGAACAAGCCAGATGGAAAGAAGTTGCCAGGCCGATTTGGAATATGTGGATTGAGACAAACAAAGATAAGATTGATGCTCAGCAGGCAATAGATCAATATATTGAACTGGTTGATGAGAATAATCGTAAATTTGAATAATCCCTCACCCCTTAGGACTGAGCCGGCTTTGACCCGGTCGGCTCAGTCCTTCATAAAAAATTAATTAAACAGGGGAGGAGTAATGGATGATAAGAAAATGTGCGGAAAAACTTACTGCAATAATAAGCCCTATTAATCAAGGCCTGGCTGTGCTTGGTGCAATTACTTTAAATCTGATCATGCTGCTGACCACCATCGATGTTTCCGGCCGGTTTCTTTTTAACAAACCCTTTATTGGTACTTATGAGTGTGTAGAATATGGCTTGGTTGTAACTATATTTTGCGGGATGGCGATTACACAAGTTAAAAAGCAGCATGTTAATGTCAATATCCTTATGGGCAGATTGCAGGGCCGTATATTGTACGGCGTGCAAAGTATCAGCTATCTGGCAAGTATTGTAATTATCATTCTTTTTATTTGGGGTGGAATTAAACAATTTAATAATATTTATCAGGCCAATCAGGTTTCCAACATTTTAATGATTCCGCAATGGCCGTTTCAATTAATCCTGGTGATCGGAGTTTCCTTATTCTGCTTGACATTGTTAGGAGATTTTTTGAATTCTCTGGCCAATTTCTTAGACGCGAGAATAAAAGCTCCGGCGGATGATGAGGGGATAAAGTCCCCGCCTGCTTTATAAACCATAATTATGGGAAAATAAAAAAATGCCGTCTGTGATGTTGACATAATATTTGAAATTAATGGAAAATAAGCTTGCAGAAAATTGTATGTAGATGTATAATACATATACGAACATAATTTTGAGACAAAAGGGGGGGTATTTTTGCAGCAGATTAAGCAAATCGGTGATCTATTTGCGAAACTTTTCAGTGATGAGGATATCGCAAATCAAAAGGGCCGGGAATTTAAATATTGTGCGGAAGGCAGCACATTGTTAAACGGCATCTGCCGGATGTGTATGCAAGGGGACTGCTTAACGAAGGTAACGGTTAAGGATGGCATTATCGTTAAAATTGAAGGTAATCCTGATTCACCGACCGGTGCCGGCCAGTTATGTCCCCGGGGTAATGCCTCCATTTTGAATATCTATAATCCCTATAGAATAAAGAGACCCTTGCAAAGAATAAATCCTGAACGGGGTCTGGAAGTTGATCCGCAATGGATTGAGATCTCCTGGGAGGAAGCCCTGGAAAAAACTGCGCGGGAGTTAAAAAATGTCTTACAGGATGACCCCCGGGGTTTAATTGTCTGTGAGGGATTTGGCATCCGCGATACATATGTTAGAACTCCATTCGTAAAAGCTTTCGGTACGCCTAATCTTGTGGGAGGTGCTCACGGAGTATTATGTTCCGTACATTTAGCGACCAATTTGGTGCAAGCCGGTCATCCTGTTGCAATTCCTGATTTGGAGTACTGTAACTATCACATTACCATAGGCAGAAGCAATGGGGCTAATTTTGCCACAACACCCGGCATCAGACGTTTTGCGGAAGCAGTTTCCAGGGGTATGAAATTGGTGGTTGTTGATCCCCGATGTTCACCGGAAGCGTCTAAAGGCGAATGGGTGCCCATTAAGCCGGGGACGGATCTGGCTTTTGTCTTGGCCCTGGCCTATGTCATGTTTTATGAAATCGAAAAATATGATGAATGGTTTATAAAATCCCGTACCAATGCACCTTATCTGATTAATGAGGAAGGCTGGTATGTTCGCTCCGACCGTAACGCTAAACCCCTGGTCTGGCAGAATAATCTCAATAAAGCAGTAGTTTTTGAGCAAGCTGACTCTCATGATTTAGCCCTGTTTGGAACTTTTGAGGTAAACGGACAAAAGTGTAAACCTGCTTTCCAGGTAATCAGAGAAGGATTTGCAAGTTATACACCGGAATGGGCGGAAAAGGTTTGTGATGTACCTGCCGCCGTAATTCGCAGAATAGCCGATGAATTTGTCAAGGCCGCTTGTATCGGTCAGAAAATTACCATTGACGGTTTCGAATTTCCGTACCGGCCTGTTTCTCTTAATTGTGAACGGGGCTGTACCGATCATCAGGGAGGTACATATGCTGACTTGACCACCAAAATTATTAATCTTCTGGTGGGCGCGATAGAAGTTCCCGGTGGATGCTTAAGTGCAGGCGGCAGAGGTCCTTTTTTAAAACCCGATGAAAACGGAACAGTAACACCGGCTTATGAAGCAGTGGGGGTACCTTTTAAGTTCCCGCCGGAGCATATTGATATGGCGGAATTTTATCCCCACAGGCATACAGCACCCCAGATGGCAGTGCGGGCTATTCTGGATCCGCAAAAATATCATTTGCAATATCAAGCCCGGATTTGGTTTACCATAGGCGGGAATCCGATCCGCCGGACTGCGGAACCGCAAATATACGTTGATGCTTTAAAGCAGATACCTTTTTTATGCTCCATAGCTTATCACGCTGATGAGCCCACCTGGTTATCGGATATCGTCTTTCCGGAAGACAGCTTTTTAGAACGGGATAGTTTACGGAATTTTCAGCCTCAGCATCAGACAACGGCCAATGAAGTGAACGGATTGCGGATGATTATGGCCCGGGAAACCGTACCACGTCTTTTCTCGACGAAAAATTGTGACGATATTTTGCTTGAACTGGCTGAAAGAACAGGCATTCTCTACGGACCGGGAGGAGTAAATGATTATCTTAATCAACATCGGGATAAGGTTCTCTTAGAAGACGGTCTGATTTTTAAACCGCCCTATTTATTGAAACTGGATCAGAAATACAGTGTTACGGAGCTTTATGATCATTTATCCCGTTCTTATTTTGATTGCACCGCTAAAGATTATGCTTATGTCCAGAGTAAGGGTTTTATTCCGCAAAGGCTCTTGTATAAAGAGTGCTATAACTATTATTATTTTCCGGATGACAAAACAAGACACCCGATATATTTTGAAAGATTAAAAATGACAGGAAGGCAGTTGTATGAGGGCTGTGCAAAAAACGGGGTTAAAGTACCCGGCTGGGACAACATGGATGAAGTAATGATGTATTATCAGCCTGTACCCCGCTGGATTCCAAATTCAGAATTTTTTGAGGACGGGGAATATCCGCTCTATGCCATCAATTGGAAAACAGCTTATTTTACCAATGCCGTCGGGGTTCCTCATTTAAATCCTTTAATTCAGGCGCTGGCTAATGATATTGATCCTTATGAAAATGTTATCTGGATTAACCGGCGAACTGCTGAGAAATACCAACTAAAAGATTGGCAGGAAGTAAGGGTTATTTCCCGCTATGGATATATGGATGGAATTCTTAAGGTTACGGAACTTATCCATCCCCGGGTTTTAGGAATACCTGGGGGTCACGGGGCGGGCAGGATGAGTGAACAGACTAATTTTAACAGTCTTTTGACAACGGATGACCGTACGGTAGATGCCGTTAATGTATCTATTGAGGTCAGCCCGCGGGTTAAATTGGTGAGTAAAAGAGGTGTGTGAAAATTGCGGTTGGGGATGGTTATTGATTTAAAACGCTGTGTAGGCTGTCAGGCTTGTGTAGCGGCATGTAAGGTTGAACACGGTACACCGGAAGGCACGTATTTTACGAAAGTTCTTAAATATGAAAGAGGCTCCTATCCCAATGCACGCTTAATAAATATGCCCCGTCTTTGTCAGCATTGTGCTGAGGCTTCCTGTGTTAAAGCGTGTCCGACAGGTGCCAGCCGGCATCTGGAAAACGGTATTGTTATGATTGATCACAGCTTATGTATCGGGTGCAGGTACTGTATGGCCGCCTGTCCGTATAATGCCCGTTCTTTTATTCATAATACCCGGACAGGTTTACCGGGAGGTTCCGGTGAGCAGCCGGCCCCCTGTGCAAGTATGGAAAAAGGAACGGTGAGTAAATGTAATTTTTGCCAGGAGAGAGTAAAAGAAGGCCGTAAGCCTAGTTGCGTGGAAACTTGTCCGGCCGGGGCCCGTTTTTTTGGAGATTTGGATGATCCGCATAGTGAAATAAGCGTACTGGCAGGCCGGGCAAATGCGCGGCAGCTCTATCCCGAAGCCGGTACGGACCCCAAGGTATTCTATCTGGAATAGACCGGGAATGAGAGGTGATGGTTTATGTTAATGACTGCCAGTCTGTTGGTGATAATCGGAGGGATAAGTGTATATCGGGAGATAAGTAAGAAGCAGACATTTACGGATATTACCAATGAAGTTCCCTGGGGGATTTATGTCGTAGCTTATTTCTATCTGGCGGGCATAGGAGGAGGGCTGCTCCTTTTATCTGCCGCAGGGGGATTACTTGTGCCCGGAATAGCCGGAGTTACGGCGCAATTGGCCTTGGGATTTTTCGTAGGAGCGGGTTTCAGCCTTTTGTTAGATCTGGGCCGCCCGGAGCGGGCCCTGAAAATTTTGTATATGAAAAAGCAGTCCCCCATGTTTTGGGATTTTATCGGTTTAACAGTTGGTTTGGGGGGAGCGGCCCTGCTTTTTATCTGGCAGCCCCGGGCAGAGTCTGCTTTTTTTGCCAGGATGGTAATCGGTCTCTTAAGCTGTGTGATGGTTTTTGCTGCCGAAGGCTGGACTTTAAATTTATGCCCGGGAAGAGGCATTTGGAATGAACCCTTAATCACCGTTGTTTTTATTCTGGAAGGCTTTGCTTCAGCCCTTGCCCTGCTGTTGTTTTTCAGAGAAGGTCCTCCGGGGGTTATTGCCAATGGATTATTGGCAGTAATGACGGCGGTATTGATTTTGAATTTTTGGCAGTTTTCCGGGAAATACTTCCTGCCCCGGGAACCAGGCCGCCGTAATCGTAAACAGGAAGTTAAAGGAGTGCTGCCCCTGCGAATAGCTGCCTGCGCCCTTCTCTTGATAGCCGGCGGCAAAGGCTGGATTTTATTGGCGGCAATTCTGGTCCTGGCGGCCGGTTTTCTGGAAAAGTTTGAGCAGGTCTTAATTCCCCAGATTCTAATGGCCTATGGACAGGGGAATGAGTATAAGCATGCTCCTAAGTATAAGCTTGAGGCAAATAAAGGACTGATTGTAGCAGGCTTATTTGGTATAGCAGGTCTTACCTATGAGATGCTCAATCTGCTCCTGCCTTTGTTAACAGGTTAGTCAGGAGGGAAAGGATATGTGGTTGGCAGTTGAGGAGCGTTCGGCACTGTACCGGTTTTTGGCAGGAATATTTAATACGGTTCCTACGAAAGAATTTGCAGGAGATTTTATTAACGGTTTAAAGACATGGCAGGAGTTTGGGAATCAGGTTAGCAGACAGACAGCAAAACTCACCGAACCGATGTCCTTAATTTCTGAGTATCTCCACAGGAATAAAGATAATCCGGAAGATTGTGCGCTGGAGTTAGGTATTGACCGGACACGTTTAACAGGGGGAATTAGTAAAGATTATGGGCCCCCGCCCCCTTATGAATCTGTCTATCGTGACGGGGAAATTTTAATGGGACCTTCGACTAAACTGGTCCGCCGGCATTATCAAAGGTCTGATATTTATCATGGCTGGAAGCTGGCTGAGAACCCGCCTGATTATCTGGGGCTGGAGCTTGAATATATGTTTTTCTTATGCCGGGCCCAATCAGCCGCGGCCGGTGAAGAAGATAAACAAAAAATAAAGAGCTGCCGGAGACATTTTTTAGAAGAACATCTGGGTAAATGGGCACCGGCATATTCCGGGCAAATAAGGAGGTGGGCCGGAACGGAATTTTATCAGGGCATCGGATTACTTTTAGAGCAGCTGATTGCCGGGGACTTAAAGCACCGGAAATAATGAATTCTATAATTACGGAGAGGAGTAAAAAATTATGAAATTAGCAACTTTTGATGTGGTAACACCTGCCGGGGATATCAGGCGGATAGGTGCGGTAAGCGGGAAATATTTGGTGGATTTAAACTATGCTTATGCGGCTTTCCTTAAGTCCAAAGAAAAAATACGCTGCCGGCAATTAGCTAATGCCGTCGTACCTCCCGATATGATTGAATTTTTGGAAGGAGGAGAAGAATCTTTGGAGGCAGCCCGCCAGGCTGTAAATTTTGTCCAGGAAAAGCTGGCAGCACCAACAGATATCACAGGTCCTCAAGGTGAAAAGGTTGCTTACCTGCACGAGGAAATTAAATTGCGTGCACCTATCCCTAGGCCGCGCAAGGTAATCGAAACAGGGAGTAATTTTAATGAACATGTTACTGAGCTTAACGAAGTAAAAGTTGCAGGCTGGGATCAATTTAAAGATTTTCTCAAGACCTCCGATATTCCCAGCGGGTTTTTAAAAGCTTCTAACTGTGTAATCGGACATGAGGAGGATATCATCCATCCCCGTACAACGGAAAAGCTGGACTATGAAGTGGAATTAGGCATTGTTATCGGTAAACGGGGGCGTTATATCAAACAGGACGATGCGTATGATTACATCGTAGGTTATACCTGTCATTGTGATGTCAGTGCCCGGGATATCCAGGTTAATGAGCAGGCAAACAGACTCGTTCTGATTGGTAAAAGTATGGATACCTTCTGCCCGCTGGGACCATACATCGTTACCAAGGATGAGGTCCCGGACCCGACAAATATCCGGGTGCAGACTTTCGTGGACGGCGAATCACGCCAGGATTCCTATACCAGCAATATGATTCATTCCGTACCTAAATTGGTCTCCTGGTGGTCCCAGCTGACTTTGGAGCCCGGAGATATTATTACCTCAGGTACCCCTGGCGGCGTAGCCGGTTTTCGGGCACCGGACCCCACTCCGTATTTCCTGCGGCCGGGGCAGACTTTAGAAGTGAAAATTGAGGGTGTAGGTACCCTGAGAAACCGGATCGTTGCCGATCAAGACCAATAGTCGAAAGGAGGGTGGTTTACTGTGGAAAAAAAGATGATGAAGGCTGCTGTTCTGCGTAATTGGAATGATATGAGGATTGAAGATGTGCCGATTCCGGAGATCAGCTCTAATGAAGTATTATGCAGGGTCAAAGCATGTGGAATCTGTGGAACAGATAAGCTGATAATGGCCGGCATTTACGCAGATAAAGGCTGGCCCCGCCAGCTGCCGTATATTCAAGGACATGAATGGGCCGGGGAAATTGTAGCTGTTGGAGAGCATGTCGACCCTGAAGATTTTAAGATCGGGGACCGGGTAGTAGGTGAGAGTCATGTTTATTGCGGCAAGTGCCCCAGATGCCTGGAGGGGCGGTATCATTTGTGCATCAAAGCCGATGCTCCCGATGCTTTTGCCAAAGGCTATTACCTTTACGGCCATGATGCTCAGGGTACTTTTGCCGAGTATGCCAAGAGAGAAGTGCAGCTGTTGTATAAGATACCTGACGGTGTTTCCTGGGATGAAGCTGCCATAGGCAATCAGGCTGCCGTAGCCTTACATATCGTAGAAAGGGCTCAAATGCCTTCTGCGGCCAAAGTAGCCATAATTGGCCCGGGACACCTGGGATTACTTTCACTGCAGTTTGCAAAAGCATTAGGCGCAGCGAAAACTATTCTGGTGGGGAGAAATGAAAAACGTCTGGAGTTAGGACGTAAGCTGGGGGCAGATGAAATCGTAGATACCAGAAAAGCAGATGCTATCCCCAAAATTAAAGAGCTTACGGATGGCCTGGGTGTAGATGTGGTTCTAGAGTGTGCCGGTACTCCGGAAGCTGTGGAAATGGCTCTGGGGGCAGCCCGCAAAGGAGGCAGGGTAGTGCTGGCCGGTATGACCGGGGGAGAAAAAGCTGCAATCGATCCGGACCTTATCGTACTTAAGGAACTGGATATTGTGGGGTCTCATGCCCGTGTTAATACCCAGACCCAGGCCTTAGAAATGATTGCCAAAGGGCAAATCGATGCCCAAAGTGTCGCTACTCATAAATTCCCTTTAGAAAAATTTAATGAGGCTATGGAAACCTTTAAGGACAAAGACAGTGGAGCATTGCGGGTAATTATTCATCCCTGAGGAGGACTTTTTAAATGAGAGTAAAATCTGATACATGCTGGCTCAGTCCCTATAACGCCAGATTTGATAACCTGAACCAGGATTTTAAACTGAAACTCCATGACAGTACTTTAAGAGACGGAGAACAGACATCGGGAGTTGTGCTCACCAGTAAAGACAAGATAAAACTTGCTGCCGCTTTAAGTGAGGCAGGAGTAGACCGCATTGAAGCCGGCATGCCGGTAGTGTCTGAAGATGATGCCCGGGCTATTGGGGAAATTAAGAAAATGGGTTTAACTGCGGAGATCCTCTCATTCTGCCGGGCCAGAAAAGAAGATATTGATAAATCATTAGAAATCGGTGTTGACCATGTTTGTATAGAAACACCGGCCGGAGAACCGCGCCTTAAATACCAATTTAACTGGACCCATGATGAGGTAATAGAAAAGAGCGTAAATATTGTCGGTTATGCCAAGAGCCTGGGGCTAAAGGTTACCTTTTTTCCTTATGATACCACAAGGGCTGAGCTTGATTTTCTGGAAAGACTTTTAACAGCTTTAGACCAGCATGCCCGGCCGGAGGGGGTAGTTGTTGTAGATACCATCGGTTGTGCTTTACCCCAGACGATGGCATTTTTGGTCAAGGAGTTTAAACGGATGGTTGACTGGTCGATAGAAGTTCATACCCATAACGATTTCGGCCTGGGAGTGGCCAATACCCTAGCTGCTGTTACGGCAGGTGCCGATACTGCCCATGTTTGTGTTAACGGTCTGGGAGAAAGAACCGGCAATGCATCTTTAGCCGAAGTTGTGATGTCCGCCCGGTATTTATTAGGAATAAAGACCGGGGTGATAACGGAAAAGCTGACTTCCCTGGCTGGAATCGTAGGTGAAACAACAGGTATCCCCGTTCCGAAAAATGCACCTTTCGTGGGGGAGTATGCCTATACCAGGGAAACAGGTATTGGGATTAACATGCAAAAAGAAGCCCCTCTCGTGATCTATCCTGTTCTCCCGAAAATTGTCGGGCAGACAGCCCGGCCTGTTTTAGGGAAGAAAAGCGGAAAAATGTCTGTCAGGCTTCGTTTGGAGGAATTAGGGCTGGCAGCCACAGATGAGCAGGTTGCGGAAATCTTGGATGCGGTTAAGACTCAGGCCATCGCTAAGAAAGCATTGATTACCGATAAAGAGTTTGACGATATTCTGCACGAACTTAAAGTAAGATAAGAGTGCCCTTGGGGACGATTCTCAGACCGAAATATTTCTGTAGTGAGTTGTGTCCCCTCTCCTCCGGTAAGTTAAAAGAAGGGAGCTGGGATCCTTGGGCGAGTTACGGAAGCCTATCCAAATTCCGGTTTTGCTGGAGTTAATAAAAGATAATATTTTAGATTATGGGAATCCGCTGGGTTTGACAGGACGGGAGATCAATAAATGGCAGAACGAACCGGCGTTACCATTGACAGGGGAGATTCTTTTTTATACAGGCGGTGAATATCAGCTCCTGCCTTTTTTAGACAGTCTGACTAATGCTGTCGGCCATTTTGATATTGAAGGCAGGTTTTTTTCCGCAGCTCTGGGTGTGAGAAACTTAATCAATAAAATAGGTGTTTCTGCTGAAAAAATATATGGCAAAGTAATGAGTAGTGATGAAAAAAGATATCAGATGATTCCTCATAAGGCAGCCCGGATTTTACAGGGAATGGGTTTGGAGATTTGCTCCTTAGCCGAGCGGGAGCTGTATAGCGGCGCACTATTGTACGAATTCGGTTATCAAGCTGAATTTAAAACTCATGCAGAGAAACTAATTCAATTAATAAAAGGCACTCAGGCCCGGGAGATTGTTTGTTTATCACCGCACTCTGCCGAGATGTTTAAATATCATTATCCTGCAATTGATCCCTGGTGCCGAAAATTAAAGGTCTATACCTTTAGCGAATATCTCTACGGCAAAGGTGAGCGCTTAACGATTGCCGGCGGGCTTCCCCAGCAGAAGGTTACAATCCATGATTCCTGCCGTCTGGTGCGGGAATTAGGTTTTGGAGCTCAAATCAGGGTTTTTCTGAAAAATAAATTTCCCGATATTGAGATTATTGAGGCAGAAAACTCCGGCTCTTGGACAGTCTGCTGCGGCGGGCCGGGCAAAATGATGCTCCCGGCTTTAGCCAATACCATAGCCAAGGGGCGTATGAATGAGCTGGAGCAGACCGGGGCCGCTGAAGTTTTAACTTTTTGTCCTTATTGTTTAGCAGCTTTAGAAAAAGGGAAAGACCCGGTCAAGAGCAAAATCATCATTTCGGATATTGTAGAATTTCTGGCCAGGGGGAATGGTTATGCGTGAAAATTATCGTTTAAGTGCGTACTGCCGGGAAATGAATAAAGCCGTAACCGATGCCAATGTCCAATTGGCCATGGGAAGGGCTGTAACAGCTTATAAAAACTCAATTACGAATGTTTTTACTCAGCAGCCCCAGACAAAAGAACTAGCCCGGGAAGTTCGGAGCATTAAGGAAAAATCAATTTTACAGATGGAAGAATTGTACTTAAAGGCGAAACAAAATATTGAGGCAAATCAGGGTCATGTCTATCTGGCCCGTTCCCGGGAGGATGTTCAAAAGAAAATTTCCGCAATAGTCGGGCGGGATAAGGTTGTCGTAAAGACGAAAAGTATCTTAGGGGAAGAAGTCGGGATCAGGGAACATCTCTTGCAGACAGGTAATGAGGTTTGGGAAAGTGACTTAGGTGAACTGATTTTCCAATTGCAGGCTCCCAAGACAAAACAGCTGGCTCCCGCTATGGATATTACCCGGGAACAGGTTGCGGGATTATTTACAGAATTTTTTGGTCAAAAGATTCCCCCTGATATTTCAGAACAAACTGAGGTAGTACGCAATTTTCTGCGGGATAAGTTTTTTCAAGCAGATGTTGGGATCAGCAGTGCGAATGCTGTCTCGGCGGATACAGGGGCTCTGATCATTGTTGAATGTGAAGGGAATGTACGTCTCGCTACGGGGGTACCTCCTGTGCACATTGCAGTGGTGGGATTGGAAAAATTAGTGGATAAGTTCTCAGATGCGCTGAAGATTGCCGAAGTAACCTGGCGTTATGCCGGTTTTGTGATGCCGTCTTATGTAAATATCATCAGCAGTCCCAGTAAAACGGCAGATATTGAAAAGGTTCTCGTACACGGTGTTCACGGCCCTAAAGAGCTGCATGTTATCTTTGTTGATAATGGGAGAACCGCAATGGCCGAACAGGAGGAATTTCGCGAAGCACTCTACTGTTTAAGATGTGATGCTTGTACTTTAGAGTGTCCTGTTTTCCGGGTGACCGGGAGCCGCTTCGGCAGAAGGTATCTGGGAGGGATTGGTGCCGTCTGGACAGCTTTTGTTGACGGCGGTCTGGAGGCAGCTTTGCCTATCTTCTATACATGCTTACGCTGCGGCCGGTGTGTAGAAAGATGTCCGCTGGCAATTAACGTCCCCCAGATGATTATCCGTCTGAGGAACAAAGCTGTGGCAGCAGCCAAAATGCCGGAAGAGACGAGAGGAAAAAATTGAAAATGGAGAATGGTGATTAAAATTTTCCCCGATTATTTGCGCCTCAAGCAGAGCGAAAGGAAGGATAATAAAATGAAATTTTTATTTGGTTTTTACAGACCCATCCCGGAGTTCGCCGGTTTAATGCAGGAATTTCCCCAACACCAATTTGTTTTTGCCGAGAATTTAGGACAAATCACGGAGGAAATTGAGGATTCCGATGCTCTTTTTATTCTCGCCCCAAACTATAAACCTGACGTAGCGCAAGTCGTCAAAGAAAAAGCGCAGAAACTGGCGTGGATCCAGGCAACTACCGTAGGAGTCGATGATATCCAGATTAACGGCTTTCCCCCCGGGGTTATCGTAACAAAAGCAGCGGGAATTTATGACGTAAATGTTGCAGAACAGGCTGTAGCATTACTGCTGGCAATTACCCGGCAGGTTGCTGCTTCGGAAAGGGAAAAAAAACAAGGATTATATAACAGAGCTGCCAGATGGGAGGGAACTTCCTCAATTGAGCGGAAAAAAATTGTGATTATCGGTTACGGCGGTATCGGCAGGCAAACAGCGAAGCGGCTCAAAGCTTTTGATACCCGGATCATTGTCTGTGACATCAGCCAGGATGTTACCGATCAATATGTTGATGAGTTTTTTAAACCGGAGCAATTAGCCGAGTATCTTCCTCAGGCAGATATCGTTATCCTCACCTTGCCTCAGACGAAAGATAATATTTACCTGATTAATGAAAAAACCCTTGGTTTAATGAAACATGAGGCCATCCTGATCAATGTTGCCCGGGGAAAATTGGTCAAGGAGTCTGCTTTGGCAGGTGCTCTGAAAAATGGCAGCATTGCTGCGGCGGGACTGGATGTCTTTGAGGAAGAGCCTTTACCGGCCAACAGTGAATTATGGGATCTGGATAATCTGGTGTTTACACCTCATCTGGGAGGAAAAGGTGACTATAATGAAGAGAGATTAGCAGATTTATTCCGGGAAAACATTAAAAGGTTCGTGGGTGGAGAACAGCTGAAAAATGTCGTAAATTGGCAGCAAGGCTTTTAAAATGTATTATTTGTTGTAAATAATTAGAAAAAAGTTATAATTTAGAAAGAAGCATTTTGTAATAAATAATTTTTGAGGTGGAAATAGTGGTAAGAGAAATTAAGGAAATAACTGAATTTGGAGAAAATATCCCCAAGGATCATCCGTATGTCGTACTTTACTTGTGGCTAAGAAGATGTCACGATCTTATTACTGTTAAAACAGATAATAATTTACTGGAACTTAATATCAGCCAGGCTCAATACCATGTTTTAAGGATTCTGGATGACCTGGGTGCGGTGAGTATGACGGAAATCAGTAAACTGCTCTTTCGCGGGAAGAGTAATTTGACAACACTGATAGACCGCATGGAAAAAGCCGGGTTGGTAAAAAGACAGGCTGATGAAGAGGACCGGCGCGTTCTTAAGATTGAAATGACACCTTTAGGCCAGGAAATTCATGATCAGGTAGCTAAGCTGCACCGTTCTTTTTTGGTGGATTTATTCAGCAGTTTGACGGAGGAAGAAATAAAGCAGCTTAACGACCTTTTGAAAAAATTAGGAAAATCTTTAGGCCATACGGGTAATATTCTTCCCAAATAAAGCAGCAAAAAAATGCTTTTTTTGTTGTCATTTAAAAAATTAGAATATTTTTAAAAATGGCAGACAGCTATACGCAAAACGTATTTAGTAATGGATAATAATTCCTTACTTATTCGGTAAAACGGAGGTGAGGATTTGCCAAAGAAATGGTTGGTCTTTTTAGCTGTTTACTTAGGAAGTGTTGCGGCTACCTTAAATCAATTTAAGGTTCCTCCCCTCATGGAAACGTTGATGAATGAATTTCAGCTTAGTCCAGGTATTGCCGGCTGGCTGATGTCATGTTTCGGGGCAGCAGGTCTTTTACTGGCCATCCCTCTAGGTATGGTATTAAAAATAGCCAGAATAAGATCAATAGGTGCTTCCGGTTTAGCCGCTTTAGCCGGCGGTGCATTGTTAGGGGCACTGGCACCCGGAGTCAAGGTGCTTCTGCTCGGGAGGCTTTTAGAGGGGATCGGTCTTTTAACGATGGGGATAGCAGCACCGGCTGTGATCAGTGTCTGGTTTGCTAAGCCGGAGCGGGATTTACCTATGGGGATCTGGACTACCTGGATACCGGCAGGCAGCGTAATGATGTTTAATTTAGCAGAGCCTTTATATAATCTGGGAAATTGGCGCACTGTCTGGTGGTTTGGTTTTGGGGCGGCGGCTATAGCCCTGATTTTATATCTGTGGTTCGTGAAACTTCCTGAAGGCGGCCCAGATCTTGGTGAGGATGAGAAAAACGGTTTAAAGATGTTAGCCAGCGGAAGATTATGGTTATTAGCGCTAATGTTTACAATATATAGTTTTATCCTTGTTTCCTATACTTCCTGGGCACCTCTCTATCTGCGACAGAATTTTATGTTAACCCCCTCCTCAGCTGCCTTTTATACCAGTTTAATTCATCTGGGTGTTATTCCCGCTAATATTTTAGCAGGTCTGGTAATTCAAAAAATCAATAGTTACCGCAAAGTATACTTGAGTGGTTTTGGCGTTTTGAGCATTTTAACCGTGATGGCTTTCAATCTGCAGAGAATGGTTATTCCTTTTTACATGTTAGCTCTGGGTCTGGCGGCAGGATTTATCGCTACGGCAATTTTTGCGGCTGTTCCGGAAGTCGGCGGGGCTAAGAGCAGTGTGGCTTTAGCCACCAGTACGATTATTGGGGCTCAAAACCTGGGCTTGTTGCTGGGACCTGCTCTAGTGGGTAAAATATCTGCCGGCGGCAACTGGCAGAATGCCGGGTTTCTTTTCATGGCAATAACGGTTTCGGGAGCAGTTATCGGCTGGTTTAATAAAGTGCCTTGAACATTTTTTCCCAAAAGGGGTGGAAAAATGCTAAAAACATTTGACGAACTTCTAAAAACTGCAAAAGAAAAAGAACGCAGAACTGTTGCGGTGGCGGTGGCACAGGACAGAGAAGTCTTAAGGGCTGTCGGCACTGCATATAAATATGGAATTATCGAAGGGATTTTGGTCGGCGATAAACTTGAAATAGAGGCAATTGCCACGGAAATAGATCTGGATCTGACAAAGTTCCAGATAATTCACACTATTGCGAAAGAGGAAGCTTGCAGAAAGGCGGTAGAGCTGGTCAGAAACGGAAAGGCAGACTTGCTTATGAAAGGTTTTGTAGATACGGCACTTGTCTTAAAGGCTGTTTTAGATAAAAATAGAGGGTTAAAAATCGTTAGCCTGTTAAGCCATGTCGGGGTATTGAAGGTCCGGGGATTTGACAGATTGTTTATCCAGAGTGATTCTGCGATAAATATAGCCCCTACCCTGGAACAAATGGTTAAAATTATTATGAATGCGGTGAGAGTAGCCCATGCCTTAGGCAATAACCTGCCCAAAGTCGCCGTAGTGTGTGCCGTTGAAAAAGTAAGTCCGAAAATGCAGGCCTCCGTAGAGGCGGCAGAATTAACCAAAATGAATGAACAGGGAGTCATCGGGGGCTGCATCGTCAAAGGGCCGTTGGCTTTAGATAATGCGGTTTCTGCTGAAGCCGCGAGACATAAAGGCATTAACCATCCCGTTGCAGGTAATGCCGATGTCCTCATCACATCCAATATTGAAGCGGGAAATATTCTTAATAAAGCAATGGAATATTTCGGCAGAGCGGAAAAGGCCGGAATTATCATGGGAGCAAGTGCGCCGATCATACTTACATCAAGGGCCAGTTCGGAAGATTCCAAATTAAATTCCATCGCCCTTGGCGTATTGTTAAGTTAGAAAAAGATAGGAGAATGTGAAGTGGAAAAAAAATATAGGATTTTGGTCATAAATCCAGGATCGACTTCGACCAAAGTTTCAGTTTTTGCTGAAGAAGAGGTATTTTTTTCCCAGGTCTTAAGACATCCTGCCGGTGAAATAGCAAATCATAAAACCATTTATGACCAGTTGGGTTTTCGTAAAGAAGTTGTTCTGAAAACTCTAAGGGAAAATGAAATAGAATTAAGTAGTATTACTGCTGTTGTAGGCAGGGGGGGAAATATGAAACCTGTTCCCGGCGGAACATATCAGGTCAATAATCAAATGCTGGAGGATTTGCGGATCGGTCTTTTGGGGCAGCATGCCTCAAACCTGGGCGGAATTATTGCTTATGAAATAGCAGAGCCCCTGGGGCTGCCGGCCTTCGTTGTAGATCCCGTAGTAGTAGATGAATTTACAGATCTTGCGAGAATTTCCGGTATGCCGGAAATTGAAAGAAAGTCCAAACATCACCCTTTAAATCATAAGGCAACTGCCAGAAAGGCGGCGGCTGATTTAGGAGGGGCTTATGAACAGTTTAATTTTATTGTTACCCATATGGGCGGCGGTATTTCAGTGGGTGTCCATCAAAAAGGGAAAATTATTGACGTCAATAACTGCCTTGACGGTGACGGACCTTTTTCGCCGGAAAGGTCAGGAGGACTGCCTGTCGGTGCTCTGATTGATCTTTGTTACTCCGGTCAATACAACAGAGAAGAGATGAGAAAGAAGATTGTAGGTGGAGGCGGATTAGTGGCTTATCTGGGAACGACGGACGGCCGGGAAATTACGAAGCGGATAAAAGCCGGGGACGCTAAGGCCCAAATGATCTATGAAGCCATGGCTTATCAGGTCTCAAAAGATATTGGCGCCGGAGCTGCCGTATTGAAAGGTGACGTTGATGCGATCCTGATTACCGGGGGTCTGGCCTATGATGAGCTTTTGGTGGGATGGATAAAAGACAGGGTGAGTTTTATTGCCGGAGTTCTTGTTTATCCCGGAGAACTGGAAATGATCGCGATGGCCCAGGGTGTTTTGCGGGTATTAAAAGGCCAGGAAAAGGTAAAAGTTTACATATGATTCCGGAAGATTAATGAAATAATATTCACTTTGCCGGCTTAATGATATAAATAAGCTTAGTTTTGCAAGCCGGTGCGGAAAAATATTAATCAACACAACCAATTGACATTATTTGGAAAAAGGGGTAAGATTAAAATGAAGGTTTGTATACGTACTTAACGCTTGCGTACCATATCCGGGATTATTTCCTGTTACTTCTTTAGAAATAACTTTAAATAAAATACTGAATATTTAGAAATAGCGGCAGTTTCTTTATTACAATTTTTATTTTCCTGCTCTTTGTTTCCGCAATCTAAATGCCCTTCTTGCAGCATATTTCATAAAAAATTAATATTATTTCCCCGGCTTACAAGAAAAAAATACTTAGGGACTGGGGTGATGAATCAAATACTTTGGGGACGGAGATTAGAATTGAAGTTTAAAGGAGGGAAATAAAGCTAAGATTACTGGGAATTATCCATAAGTAAAACAAAGGTGGTGCTTTTCGCTATGATTATTGATTTTCATATTCATTATTGCCCTGAAAAATTTGTGCGGCCCAATTTAGGACCTGGAGATACTGTACGAAGCCTGATCTCCGCAAAAGGGGATGCCGGGGATTGTGCAGGCCCGTTGCGGTACAATCTCCCCAAATTTATTGAGATGATGGATCAGGCGGGAGTAGATGTGGCGGTATTATCCTCCGGTGCAGGAATGCGGAGAGACCTTGAGGATAGTTATTATGTGAACAATATGATGAAAGAAGCCGAAGAAAAATATCCGGGACGCTTGAAAGGGACGGCTCATGTTCCGCCATTAGGCGGAAAAGAAGCCTTTCAAGAACTGAAACGCTGCAAAGAGGAGCTGGGTTTCTGCGGAGTAGCAATGCATTCGGTAGTCGGCGGTAAAGATGTGGATGACCGTCAATTATGGCCATTTTATGAAAAGGTTTCTGAATTGGGCATGTTTTTATTCATTCACCCGGCCGGGGCAGGTGCTTATTCTAATTATCTGGATTACGATCTGGGCCGGAGTGTAGCCAGAGAAGGCCATTTAGCCACGGTGGTTGTCCGCTTAATCAATGGCGGAGTTTTAGATGATTTTCCCGATTTGAAAATAGTGATGTCTCATTTAGGCGGGCATTTCGCTGCTTGTATGAGCAGGATTGAGCTGTACCAGGATAAAGAATTCTGGGGAATTGCCCATCATCCCCGCCACAGCAGAAAATGTCAAAAGCCTTTCCGGTCTTATTTGAATAAGATGTACTTTGATACCGGAGGTATCGTAGGTGATATTAACCCGGTAAAAATGGCCTTAATGGAGCTGAATCCCCGGAATATCCTCTTTGGAACGGATTATCCTTTGGAAATCCGTGAAGGAGATACGGTTAAGAAGTTTATTGAAAAAATAAAAAGTTTACCCCTCGGCAATGAGGAAATTCAAGGCATCTTAGCAGAAAACGGCAGAAGTCTAATCGGTATTTAGAATCAAATTTTTTATAAATGGAAGGGGCGTTTTTAATGGCATTACAAATACAGCCCAAAAGCGGTGCAGCATGGAAAACATTTGAAGAAATTCAAGGAAGCTTACCCGAGTTTAAGAAACAAGGTGAGTTAAGACGCCGGACCTTAGGCTATTTTTTAGGACCGCTGCTTTTTCTTCTGTGTCTGGTACTTCCTTTACCTTTAAGCTTTAAAGCCAATGTTGCCCTGGGCATTACGGCCTGGACAATGGTTTGGTGGATTTGTGAACCCATTCCCATTCCGGCTACATCCATAATGGCCTGCGGCCTGTACATGCTTTTGCAGGTTCTGCCGGTAAATGTGGTATTACCAATATTAGGGCATGCGAATACCTGGTATCTAATGGCTACTTTCATTTTTATGAATGCTATGGTAAAACACGGTTTTGCCACCAGAGTTGCCTTTTGGCTTTTGGCAATGCCCATCGGGCGGAAAAGTCCCTTTGCCTTAGTAAGCTTATACATTTTTTCCATTGCCTTTATTTCGGCCTGGCTTTCCAATATGGCTACAACAATGTTATTCTTAGCCATTGCAGCCGGCATGATTGAAGCACTGAAAATTGATGACGAACATTTAATGTCACAGGCTATGCGGCAGGGAGCGGCTTATGGTTCTCAGGTAGGGGGCTTCGCCACCCCTATGGGCGCTGCCGGGACCAATTTTCTGGCAATAGGTCTTATCAGTTCCCTTTGCGGCTATAATTTCGGTATTGCCCAGTGGATGTATTTTGGTTTTCCTTTCATGCTTGTTATGTATGTTGTGATGATCGCTTATTTTAAAGTGATGTTTAAAATAGAGCTGCCGAATTATGAAAAAGCCTGTGATTATGCCGAAAAACAGTTAAAAGAATTAGGACCCTTAAGCAAAGGAGAAATCCGTTCCGTAGCTATTACAGCCTTGGTTGTGGCCTTATGGATTTTTCCGGATATCATCGGGTTTATTTATGGACGGGGTTCAGATACGTATACTGCCATCAAAACTCTGCTGGATAATGCTCCTGTAGCTATTCTAGGTGCCTCCCTTTGCTTTATTGTCCCGATAGACTGGAAAGAAAGAAAATTTGTGATGAATTGGACCGAAGCCAACAAATTTGTCGACTGGGGTGCTTTAATTCTGGTCGTGGCCGGTTTAGTCATGGGGCAGGCCCTGGCTAATAAAGAAGTGGGAATCTTAAAATGGGTTACGGAGTCTGTCGGCGGTGTTTTAAGTGATGTGCCTACTTATGTGGCAGTACTGGGTTTAACAGCTCTGGCGGTGATTTTGACTCAGATTGTCCCCAACCTCCCGGCTATTGCGATCATTTTGCCTGTTGGCGCTTCTATTGCAACGGCAATCGGTCTTAATCCCATAGCTATTTGTCTGACCCTGGCCATAGCAGCTCAGCAGTCTTATGCCTTACCCGTCGCCGCACCCCAAATGGCTTTTGTATACGGAGCAGGAGGAATAAGTATGACAGATTTTATTAAACGGGGTATATTTCTCTCAATTATAGCTATTCCGCTGACTGCGTTTATTGTTTATTTCCTGACTTCAAACTTTTTCCCTGTGTAAAAATAATTACTGCTTGGAAAATACCTGTACCACCGCCGGATCCGGCGGTGGTACAGGATGGATATTTTTTACAACTAAAATGAGGAGGAGTAAGATGGATAACGATCAAGTAGCTACCGTAGAAACTGATGTTGTTGTAATCGGCAGCGGTTCTGCAGGCAGCATGGCGGCTTTGACTGCCCGTAAAGCAGGTGTACGGGTAGCTTTAGTCGATAAAGGGGGAATTTACCGGAGCGGTTGCGGTGCTGCCGGTGAGGACCATTTTGTGGCCGTCTTGGAAAAAGGTGAAGAGTGGGATACTCCGGAAGTTTTTCTAAAATGGTATCATACTCTGTCTCAAGGTCTTTGCAATCCCAGGGTTGTAGAAAATAGTTTTTTGCGACATATTAAGGGGTTGGTTGAGTATCTGGAAAATTTGGGCATTAAGATGCGTCTGGATGAGGAAAAGGATGATTATATCCGGACTGCCTCCTATTCTGCGCCGGGTAAATATTGGATTAATTTTGACGGCATTGACCTCCCGACGAAGATCGCGGCAGAGTCTCAAAAAGCCGGTGTGGATTTCTTCCCTAAAACAGCAGTTACGGATCTTATTGTAAAAGACGGCCGGATTGCCGGGGTAGCAGGTTTGGATTTTCGGAATAATATCCTGTATATCTTTAAATGTAAAGCAGCAATCCTTTGTACCAGCGGCGTCTGCCGCCTCTATGATAATCATTCGGGGCTGCCTTATAATACCTGGAACAGTCCGTATAATACAGGCCTAGCCCAGAGGGCGGCCTTTGAGGCCGGGGCGGAACTTGCCAATATGGAATTTATCGGATTTAATATAACCCCTAAAAATTTTGGTAGTCCGGGGTTAGCGGGATTAACAGGAATGGGAGCGCATTTGGTTAATGGTCAGGGGGAAAGGATTGTCTTTAAATACCATCCGCTGGGTGAAGGAGGACCACGCTGGGCTCTGTGTAAGGCGGTATATACCGAAATAAATGAAGGACGGGGACCAATTTATATTGATGCCCGGCATCTGCCTGCCAAAGATTTGGAGCATTTATTAAAACATCTCCTGACTGTTGATAAGAAAACAATGCAGGATTATTTAGACCAGAAAAAGTTAGATCTGAGTAAAGACCTCTTCGAAATAGAAGTAACAGGTGGTGAGATTCCTCCTATGTCCGGCCACGTTAGTGGAATTCTCGTTGATGAAAACATGGCCGCTACTCTAACCGGTCTGTATGCGGCCGGAGGCAGCGCCTTGAGTTTAATCACCCTTTCAGGGGCGATGTGTACGGGAATGACGGCGGCGGAATCAGCCGCCCGGCTGGCGCAGACAATCAGTCATTATGCTGAAATTGACGCAAGTGTTCTGGACCAGATAAAAGAGAGGGTTTTTCGACCCTTAGAAAATAAAAAGGGGTTGCGGGCTCAAGAAGTAGAAGATAAAATCCGCCAAATTAACAGCAGATACGTTTGTATTGGGCGAACTGCCAAAGGGCTGCAGACAGCCCTGGATGATCTGGCTGTTTTGGAAAATTATATCCCTCAAATACAGGCTGATAATGGACATCAATTGATGCGCTGCTTAGAGGTACAGGAACTTCTCCAAGTTTCCAAAATGATTGCCCGGGGCGCTTTAATCAGAGAAGAAAGCAGATTTGGTTTCTCCCATTATCGCACGGATTTTCCTGAAACGAAAGTCGAATGGCAAAAAATGGTTATTCAAAAGAAGGCCCGGGAAGATGTCGAAATAACTTTTAAACCTGCCTACCAGCTTGAAAATTAAAATAAGTCAGGAGGTATTTTTATGGCGGCTGTAATTGACCAGGAACGCTGTATAGGGTGCGGAAGATGTGTTGAATATTGCCCGGGAGATATCATCTATCTGGACGATCTGAAAAATGTTGCTGTTGTTAAATATCCTGATGAATGCTGGCACTGTGCATGTTGCCGCATTGAATGTCCGGAGCAATGTGTTCGTATTGTTTTCCCTTTAGGGATAATTCCTTAGAGGAACTTTAAAATGGAGGAATGTCCTTAGCAAAAAGACAGTTTTAATAAAAATTCCCATTGCAATATTCCCCCGCTCCTTGTAAAATATATCAAGTGTGCTGTTATAATGCGCAAGATTAACGTAAATATTTCGTAAGTTTTACGAAACGTTAACTTATTATTCATAACAGCAGGCTAAAATATATAATAGAAATAAAGTGATATTAAAAAAGGAGCGAGATTAAAGTTGCCAATGATTACCAAAGTGCTTTACTTATATCCCGAATTTGAAGGTCAACAGCATTTTGTTTGCTGGGGTTTTGCTAAAGATACTTTAGATAAAAATGCCGATCAGGAGATTAAAGCGTTAGCTCTTGCGGGACTGGAAAATATCAGTGAAGACTCCAGCCGCTGGGTCAGCAAACGTAGTTTCAGTTTATTCTTAGGTGAAGATGCGAAGAATTACTGGGTTGCTGTGCCCAGACAATTAACAGCAAAAGCGTTAAAGCATATGGCGGTAAAGTTTTCACACCTTAACCCGCAAATCATCATAACTTCCTCTGAAAATTCCTTCGGAGATAATTTGCCTTTTGAACCTGTTGTTTCCTATGACCGGGGATTTATTTTTGATTCAACAGGCATTGAAGAAAAGCTGGTTATCAGTGCTAATCCGGAAAGAATCGTTAACGCTTAAGTGTGTAAATCGTTAAAAAGGGGTCTCTTAACTTCTGAGAGTTAAGAGGCCCTTTTTCATATGCCGGTGTTTAATAAGCGGGCGGATTCTTTGGCCGCCCAGCGAATTTTGTAGGTTACTAAGGAAATTTCGATTAAAGCATGAAGATAGAAGCTGCCGGAAGGGAAATGGTCATGCCAGTGGTTAATGATTATATCGAGTTTACTCCAAATCCGGGGCTCAGGTAAAATTTCAGTTTTTTCACCTTTTACTTTTCTTTGCAATTCCTCATTATAATGACCGGTAATCTGCAAAGCATTCAGCAGCAAGTCTAAAATTTCTCTAAACTCCTGACTTATCGGAGGCTCTAAGGCATTTTTACGTCTTTCAATTCTTTCCTCGGCTAAAAAGAGGATATCTTTAGACCTTTGCCATAATCCTTTGTTATAATGAATATAGTCATTGTAAAGTTTTTTTTGTTCTGTGTTACTTATTGTGTCCCCGATATTCCATTCATTAGCATGCAGTTCATAATATTTTTCCGCGTCGGCCAGGATTTTTTGGTAAGCTGCTTCCGTATTAATTTTGAGTTCCGGGGCGGGTAAAGTTAAAGTCAGAAAACTGTGAACCGAGTCTTTGAAATATTCGCTGGTAAGGGTATTCAGTTCTAATAATTTTCCAATGATTATCTGGTTATAGCGGGGCGGGGCAATCAACATATTAATCAGTATGGCAACGCCTAAGCCGATAAAAATGGCCAGGGATCTGACTAAAGCATGGTGGATAAATTCATTCGCCGGGGCTCCTAAAATAAAGATGGCAGCAACAACCCCCATGGAGATCGAAGCTTTCCACTTTAATACTTTACTGCAAATTGAGATTATTACAATCGTAGCAATTCCCATGCTTAAAGGTTGGAAGTGAATGAAAAGCCCCAATAAAATACCAATTCCCACGGCAATAAAATGAACGATTATTTGTTCATATGCATTGCGCAGACTTTTACCTACGGACTGCTGTAAATTAACAACGGTTGCGGCTGCTGCAAAGATAGCCGGCTGGATATTAAAAAAAATACAGATGTACATGCTGATGGCTACAGCCAGACCTGTTTTAAGAATTCTGGGACCTATGGACATAAAGTAACCTCACAAATCGTTATAGTAGTTAATTTATTATACAAGAATTATGATTAATTTTGGAGGTGTTTCAGTGGAGAATTTATTAAAAAAATTAAAAGAAAACAATATGAACGGTTACCTGGCAGAAAACAGCAAGGAAGCCCTTGCTTTAGCTGTAGATCTTATTCCTGCCGGGGCCCGGATAGCTATGGGCAACTCTCTGACATTACGTCAGACAGGTATTTTTGCGGAGCTTGTTTCAGGAAAATACAATTTAATCAACCAATTTGCAGAAGGAATCGCTCCGGAAGAAAATTTAAAAAGGAGAAGAGAGGGTTTACTGGCGGATGTTTATTTTTCCAGTGCCAATGCCATAACTTTAAATGGTGAATTAATCAATGTTGACGGGAAAGGCAACAGGGTAGCGGCAATGCTGTTCGGACCCCCCAAAATTATTGTAATAGCCGGCATAAATAAAGTGGTCCGGACGGAGGAAGAAGCTTGGGAAAGAATCCGCAGCTTTACGGCACCGGGATTGGCCAAACAATTAGGGCGGAAAACCCCCTGCAGTTTAACCGGGCAGTGTTCCGATTGTAATTCCCCCCAGAGAATCTGCCGCTGCTATACTGTCATCAAGAGTCAAATGCCTGCTGATAAAGACCGGATCCATGTAATTATTGTTAACGAAAACTTAGGTATTTGAGGATCTATCATAACAGTAAAGTATAAAAGCATGCACCAAAAGTTTTGGCTGCATGCTTTATGTTTTAAATATACGATTGATCATATTAACTTACCTATACTTTCCTCGCTTTCTAACATAATCTGCAAAGCGTTGTCCAAACCTTCCAGGTAATCCTGGCTTTTACCGTTGAGCTTAGCTTCTTCTATTTTCTGGCTGATTTCATAGATGAATTTTTTAATCGCAAAATCTAATTTGTAGGCCATAAAATACCCCCTTTCATGTTTTATCAAAAAACTTGATGTGGAATAAAAAGTTGTCTGTTTATATTCTATCATATTATTTAAAAAATGAAAAGATTCCAGAAAAAAATTAATTTAACATTAATATATTAAATTTTTCTTCTGTATTCTTAGTATTTCCCAGAAATACTTTGATTATTTAAATGAAAAATATTAACAAGCCTAATTATTTTAGATAATCATCGTTAATTGCGAAAGGTGCGGAAAATCTTTTCCGTAAAAAAATGCTGAACGAACAGCATTTTTTTAATTTGAGCGGATTTTCTCTTTTATTTACTTTTCCGCGCCAGAAAGAGCGCATATTCAATTGGCCTCCTGTAAATCGTTAAGGCAAGTGTTTCATCATTTACCTGGTTTACAATAGATTTTTGCGTTTTGCCGTTTGCTTCAATTATCCATGGTTTTCCTTGCCGGTCCAGCAGGAAATCTACACTAATTTCACCTAAATGGCCGATTTCTCTCTCTATGGCCCGGGCAGTTTTTATACTAATGCTTTCCATTTTCTCTAAAGTAGCTTTTGTCAGCAGATTATCTGCCTGCAGGATATCATTGATGCTTTTCAGCTGCTGGCAATAATTACTGATATAAGAATTACAAAAGCCTACTCTGCTGAATTTACCGGAGGCAGTCCACTGCCCGTAAGAATTTTTTTGTACGTAGATCCGAATATCATAGATTTTTCCATCTATTTGGTCAGGGGGAATGAATTGTTGAACAATAAATGGTTCCTGGCTTATTAATTCTGTAAGTTTATTGACAAGCTCTGTTTTATCTGTGGTTTTAATTTTAGGTAAATTTAAATTATGATATAACAGGTAGTGGTGATCAGCACTATGTTCGACCAAATATACCTGGCGTCCTAAACAGCTTACGGAAGGTTTAAAGATCAGAAATTGATATTTTTCTAACAATTCATACAGGGAACTCTCAGTGTAGATGAAAGTAGCAGGCAGGTAATCTGCAACATTGCTTTTTTGCAGGATTGTATTGATTTCCCATTTGTCAAATTTGGTAACGGCATTAAATACCTTGTTTTTTCCAATGACCTTTTCCAGTTTCGTCACCAGTTTTTTTTTCTTTAAATACAGCCGGTTATAGACAGCTAACGGAAAGGGGCAGGTTTTATTTTTCCATTCGTTATTCTCTAAGACCAAACCCTTAATTTTTTTTTGGCGCCAGTTAATTCCCTGGGGGCTAAACACGAATAAATCAATGCCTAAACTTGGCGCAAATTCATAAGGAAACAATGGTTGGGGGTTCTTCACCATTATTCCGATTAAAAGTTTCTGAGAAGAAGACATATTTGATCACTCACTTCATTTGCTAAGTTAAGAAAAGAGCTGAATTTCAAAAAAAGCAGAGCTTAAGTAAAGCTCTGCTTTCTAAAGAACGCTCTTATACGGCTTCTGTAGTCGTAACGACAAGATTTGCCACTACCAGGGGACCTAAATCAACTGCTACTTCAAAGTCTACACTTGGGCAAGGAACGGCTATTGTTAAATCAATACCCAGTATTGGTTCAAGGTCTATTAAAACCTCACCGTCTACTACAGGGAGAGGAGCTTCTACTAAAAGTTCTACGTCAACGGGGACTACTATCCCTAAAACTTCCAGGGATTCTAATATGATTGTAACTAAACAAGTAGTTACTACACCCATGATATATCTCTCCTTTCAATTTATTTTCAGATGATAAAAGTAAGTTTTGGATATATACGTTAATTTAGGATAAGCATAGGGCAGGTGTTCTTTTTTTTAACGTATCTAATACATAATATGGACATAAAGTGCCAAACGGTGTTTCTTGTTCACAATTCAAAAAAAATTTCCGGAATTTTTCAAAAAAAAAATTAAAAGAGCCCTTGCCGGCTAACAGTTTGAAGCGGTCAGCAGCAAGGGCTTGTGAAATCGGAGGAACAATATTTTATCCATGTTATATTTATCACTTATTTTGATAGAGAAATCGGGCGTAGCCTAATAAATTCAGGTATGATTTCTCAATGGTATTTTGATCATAAGCATTGAAAAAAGATACTTTTTTTGAGCGGGAGTTGCACTCGATAAACCACAGGTGCCCCTTTTTATCTAAACCGATATCTATCCCGATCTCTCCGCTGGGACCATAGGAATCTTCTATGGCTTGATAAACAACTTTTAAAAATTCAAAAATTCTATTCTTTAAATCTACAATGTCCGTTTCAGAATAATTCAGGAACTCACTAAAAAATTTTTCATAAGCATAGCTTTCGGCATGAGTTGTGATAGGTGCATTTGCATTTCCTAAACGTACGGGGAGCGCAGCTAATACGATTTCACCTTTTTCATCTCTCTGTACTTCCGGACGCATATCGATAAGTCTGTTACCTAGAGCGATTAAATCGATGGCTTCCTGAATGATGAATTTTTTACTGCCGAAAAAAGTTGTAATATGATTAACCAGGCTGGTGAAATCCTTAAGCACGCTAACAGATAAATGAGAATTGTAAGAACTCCATTCGTACTGATCACCAGGCAGCTTAGTTATGCGGATTACTTGTTTACCACGGCCCCCCCGGCAGGCTTTTAAATAGATCTTATCGGTAGCAGCCAGCATTTTTCTTAAATCATCAGGAGTGTTATATAAGATAGTAGCCGGCAAATGGGGGATAAGGGATTCATTCGTTGATAAGTGCTGATATACTTCCCATTTATTAAAACCATATAAATAATTTAATGGTTTAATATTCAGTGTTTTTAATTGGGCCTCAAAATTATAAACTTCATTTTTAGAAGAACTATATCTTTTATAGATTACATCCGGATAAGGGAATTCCTGAGTCTCCCATCTGCTTCTTTGCGGATTAAAGTAAGTGCCTTGGATGATTTTCTTTTTCATATTCACATCATCCAGGGCAAAATAATAAAGGGTAACATTCGCTTGTTCAGTTACTTTGGACAGTTCTACAAGTTTGGAGACCGGTTTTTGTTTCCGGAACTTATTCACGGAACTTTTTCTGATTAATACGCCAACGATTGGTTTTTTATAATTATGTTTATTCACTTTTTTACCTCCTAGTAGTTAGCCCACACTCTCGGTCAATAAAAATTCTTTATCTGTTTTGTGGAGGATAAGGAGGCCACTCCGGGCTGTATTCCGGACATTCACCAAGGAACTCCTGACATTCGCTTGGCGGGGCTGGATAGCCATAAGTCGGAATCAGAAGTTGAACTTCTGCTTCTAACTTGACGACAATTAATATTCCTATACAGCATGTAACGATTATGTAAGTTTCTTCCTCGTCTTCTTCCCTATCGGAGACAAAGCATAAAAGACACTCCGGATAAATATGGCATTGGACATCTAAGTAGGGTTCTCCTGCTCTTTCCAGCCTGACAATCTTCTCGATGGAGAATTCTTCGCTCTCTTTAATACCATCTAATCTGGTTGTAACTTCTAAAGTAGCCGTAACTCTCACCAAACCGTTACTTAGAATCATACATTCCTGCGCCAGCACTTCTACTGAAACACATTGGGCTGTTAACTGAGCAAATTGATTATTGATTTCGAATTCAATCATTACCTCTTCGACTTGAGTAGCCATGCATTCATCAAAAATTTTTTTTACCTTAATAATGTCAATTTCAGTTGGTGGCGGACAAACTGGCAAACCATCTATTATTGGACATGGACCGGGCTGTATATCAACCTGTCTGGTAAGTTGGTCCATTTTTACACCTCCCCTTATCGTCTACAATTGAAACTACTATAGGTTATGTTGGTAGTGTGTTATTGGTGAATATCAGTAAGGGATTTATGTGAAAAAAGTTGGCTGCTGCCATAGATACCGGCGGGGAAGGGAGCGGAGAGGGGACATAATCTCAAAATATTGTCGAATAATGGGATAATTTCTTGGAAGGGTAATTTATTTCCGTAGGGACAAGGGGACAGTAGGGACAAGGGGACAGTAGGGACAAGGGGACAGTAGGGGACAGTAGGGGACAGGTGCTTTGTCCCTAAAAGTGATTGAATACCATGGAATATGCACATATAATATTAAAAAAGATGATGAACTGAGTTGAAGAGGTCATATTAACGAAAAAATTCAGGAGGATTTGATAGAATATCTATTTTGCTCTAGCTATAAGTTTCTAATATGATTAATTTTTTCGTTATCCATATGTGGATAGGCGCAGAGTACATAAAAATAGATTCTTGGAGTTCCATGAAGATATATGCATTAATCTCGGAAGCAGAAGAACCGTCCCCGATTTGCTATTACACATGAAGAAAAAAATATCTATTATTGTCACGATGTTACTTGTGCTGATAATTATAGGATGTAGTAATCCTTTAACATTAAAAAATGAAAATGAGAACTGGAAAGTTCAAATTTCTGGAGATATCATTACAATAGAAAGTAAAAAAAGCATTAATAAAAACAAAACAATATATTTTGAAGTAATGCCTAAAAATCATGAAGACGAAAAAGTTTCGGCAAAGTATGACCTCAAAAAGGATAAAATAACTACAAGCTTTAAGGTCTTTGATCATTTCCCAGAAGATGAAAATATTATGATCCTAATCCAATGGGATAATCATGAAGAAATTTTAGAGTTAAAAAGAAAATAGAGATAAGGAGAAAGGTGATTTGTCCCTAAATAAAGGTTTCATATTTTGACTGTTTGTTATCCATATGTGGATAGCCGCAAAATAATTGAAAAATAGATTCTTGGAATTCTATGGAAATGGACTCATTAATCTTGGAAGCAGGAGAACCGTCCCCGGTTTGCCGCCCCCGGTTTCAGGCTTTAAAAACAAAAAAGGCCGGTTGGTAACCGGTCTTTTTTCATGCCTCCGAGGAGGCGTTCATTTCATGAGTTAACTACTTTTAATTCTTTGCGGAGGTCGGTAATTTCACCTGTACCCCGCATCAGTCCTCGCTCAAAAGCCTTTTTAGGTTTCAGTAAAGTCAGCAGATGCCGGTAAGCCTTTTCAGGATCTACTTCCGTACCGCAGGTATAGCAGTCAATGGCACAGAAACCATGTTCAGGATAAGTATGAATAGATAAGTGACTTTCAGCTAAAACCAAAACGCCTGTAACACCTTGCGGTTCAAATCTGTTAAACTGCTCACCTACAACTGTTGCACCGGAAATCCGGGCTGCTTCGTGAAGAGCGCTGCGCAGAAAATCATAATTATTGAGCATCTCCTCAGAAACTCCGTAAAAATCAGCGATTACATGTCGACCAAAGGTTGAAAAACTCATTTTGGCCTCCCCCTTTCAAAAATAATAATTTATCATAATATACACCCACGGGGGTTAAAGTCGGACTATTTATTGTCCAACCCTTTAAGATGTATATGTGAGCCATAAGTGACAAATTAATTTAAATTTCTGCACGATAGATATAAGTATAAAAGCGTTTTACTTAGTTGTCAATAATATCTGGCAAATATTTTTTAAAGAATGATGCGTTCATTTTTACGAAGTTTCCTGATAAAATCGGCATATATCAGGATTTTAACTTAATAGGGCAGGGAGTATTTATTTATCATAACCTTTAAATAATAAAAAAATAACAAAACAAGAAGCATTTATCAGGAAAATATCTTAAATCAGCCGGCAGGGTAAGAAATAATCTTTATATTTACTATTTTGAAGCAATTTACGGGGACCTTTTAAGAAATTTTTGGTATACTGATCAAGTAGCAAGATTATAGGAGATGATATGGTGTTCGATAGTATGTGGCTAATAGCCGTCCTGATCGTTATCTTAGCTTCCGGTCTGCAGGCTGTGACCGGCTTTGGATTCGGTTTAGTGGCGGTGCCTTTATTTTTACTTATCTTTGATGCCAAGTCGGCTGTTGGCTTAAGTATGATGATCTCTTTTTTTTCGGTGACCAGACTTGCTGTAAACACGCGGAAATTCATTATACCTTCTCTGGTGAAAAATCTTTTAAGCGGGGCTTTATTTGGAATCCCTCTGGGGATTTTTATTTTTTATCATGTTAACATGACCAATTTGAAATTTTTAATTAGTATAATTGTGATCCTGCTCAGTTCTTTCTTAATTTCCGGGTACAGGTTTAAAGTAAAGGACAGTATCTGGGTTGACCGTATTATCGGCAGTATATCCGGTGTTTTAACCTCTTGTATCGGGATGCCCGGACCGCCCATAATCCTCTTTTTAAATAATAAGGAACTGTCTAAGGACGGGTTTAGAGCGACCTTCGCCTGTTATAATTCATCCGTATATGTGCCTAGTATCATATTTCTATTTTTTTTAGGTTCTTTGCATAAAATCATTATACTCAAAGCACTTACCTTGATCCCCTTTGCCTTTTTAGGTGGTTTTGTCGGGAGCAGGATATTTCCCTATGTATCCCAGGCTCATTTTCAAAAGGGTGTTCCTATTTTAGTTCTTCTGACAGCAATATATTCGTTGCTTTCTACTTTGTGATTCCTTCAAATGCCGTAATTTTCTCCCGTATTTCCTCAGGGATGCTCCGGGAAGAGCCTTTTGCTAAATCGATACAGACATAAATATTATCGGCGGTAAAGAGTATCTCCTGTTCCTTTTCTCTGGTAATTTGGGCAGCTATATTAATGCTGCTGTTCCCCAGACCGGTTACTTTACAGTAAATATTTAGAACATCATCTAATCTGGCAGGTTTTTTATATTCCAGATTTGCTTTAACCAGGACTAATTCAAATTTATTTTCTTGCAGATAAAATTCCCAGTGCTCTTGAAAAATGTTGCGAAAATATTCCACTACCGCTACATCTACATAAGTCAGATAATGGGAGTTAAAGACGATTCTTTGTCCGTCGATTTCCGAATAACGAACCCGCAATGGATAATAAAAATTAAAATTATGCATAGTTCACTTCCTCGTTCAAATGATTTGGCGGTGTTATGGACTACATGGGCGTGTCGCAAAACGTTTATGTAAAAACATAGGGCGACGCGCCCTTTTATCTA
>JBMNCQ010000066.1:0-2410 GCA_049366715.1 Peptococcaceae bacterium
GTAATAAGGTCTGTATTACATAAAGAATACGACATAAAACCGAATTGCAGCCGTTTCTTTGTTATTACTATTGAATGTGATAAAACCAAAGACGATTATGCCAGGAGTTACAATATAGCAGTAGTAAAAACAGTTACGGCAGATGTCGAAAAGGTACAGATACGTAAAAATGAGATTACAAATCTGAACAATGGAGGGCATGAGATAAGCGGAATATTAAAAAATATCAGCCCAAGCAAGACGGATGCCGTTTTAGTAGCGACTTTTTACGATTATTTTGGTGAAAATATCGGTATAAGGGTTTTGCCGTTTAAAGAATTGACACCTGGTTCTCTTCAAAGATTTAAATTAAGTTACTATCCCCCTGAAGATATTAAGATCGGAAGCTATATTTTAGATATTGCCGAGACGATGGATGGGGATATAACCGAATACGATTCTACCGGCGATAACATACTATCGGAAGCAATATCATAAATTGAATATCTGGTTATCATAATGATTTCTATTAAATAAAATAATAAAGGGGTAAATAAAATGATAAATGACAGCAATACATGTACTGAATGTGCCAATGATGAATCTTGCTATGGGACTATCGAACCTCGAATAGCCGGAAATGAAAAAATGGAAATCCTGGATCACCACCTTATTTTTAGTGATCCTTCAAATGAATCCGGGGGAGAAGGGGTAGGAATTGATTTAAGAAATATATCGGAATCGACCATAGGCAAGGCTGAATTGGAAGTAACCTTTTACGGTGAAAACAGCGATATACTGGAAACCAGAACTGTCTGTTTGACCGATATGGAAGCAGATAAGATTTATAGTATCAATATTAAATATTCCAATAAAGAAAATGGAGAGTTAAAAGGTTACAGCATTAAAGTCGTAAACATAATTCAGACTCCCGTTCCCACCGCTATTGGTAATGATAAAATAAAAATAATCAATCATTCCCTTCAGATTATAGATTCTGCGACCATGCAAAAAGATTACAGATTTTTCATTGAAATGGCTATAAGGAATATATTCGATAAAACAATCGCTACCGCCCTGTTCGAAGTGGTATTGTACGATTCCGAAGGCGGTATTGTGGATAAGTTTTACCATAAGGAATATGAATTGAAGCCGGGCAGAAGCAGGGCTATTAATATAGATATTTATGATGATAAAGAGATTATTAAAAGTTATCGCGTTACTCTGCTTAAAGCGGTAACGAGTGACGCGGAGCGCATCCAATTGAGAAGAAATGAGATCAGGTCGGTTGAAGGCGGGGAGGAAGTCAGGGGAATTATTAAGAATATCAGTGATGTTAAAACAGATGCGGCTATAGTCGCCACGTTTGAAGACGCATGGGCGGAAAAAATAGGCGTTAAAATAATTATGATAAACGATATTAATCCGGGCGAATTCAAACAATTCCACTTTGTATTTACTCCCCCTGAAGGTGCTATTGTGAAAGAGTATTTCCTGAGTATCGGCGAGGTTACAGAGCAGTTACCGTTTGTAAAAATGAACACCGATCAAATGTGTCATTGCTAGATATACGATATTGTTGAATTAACAATAAATAAGTAAAGAGGAACTTTAATGGCAGAAAGTAACGGCAGCATCTATATGTTCTCGGGAAAAGGCGGCGTCGGCAAGACTACCTGTGCGGCAACCACCGCCCTGCATCACGCCTCGCTCGGAGAGAAAACGCTGGCTCTTTCAACCGACGCCGCGCCGTCACTGGCGCATATCTTCGAGATAAAGGACATGCAGAAACCGGCAAGCGTGACCGAATCCCTTTTTATAGACGAGGTAGGAACCCCCGAAGTGGAAGAGATGTGGGACAGGAAGTTCGGCAGGGAAGTCTACGAGGTCTTTTCCTCGATAGTATCGCTGGATTACGATTCGTTCAAGGAATTCATGTCTTCCATGCTGCCGGGGCTGGCAGATGAGTTCATGGTGGATTATATCCGCCAGTTGAAGCTGAGCGGCAAATACGACTCCATAATCTGGGATACCGCTCCGCTGGGGCAGACGCTGGCGCTATTGCATACCCCATCTATGCTGATAGAGCACCTGAAGCTGGCACCTAGAATATATACCAACTTCAAGTTCGGGCAGAGACAGAAGACTTCTATTATGGAAATCATCAAGGGCTGGCAGAAGCTTTCCGGGGATTGCCTGGATTTCCTGCGTCAGGAAGTGCGTTTTACGATTGTTACCATACCGGAGGCGCTGGCGTTCGAGCAACTGGAAGGCGTATTCAAAGAGATGGAGAAGAACGGCTTTAAAATCGGGCAGCTGGTGGTAAATAACGTTATCAAGTCGGATGAATCAGAATTTCTGAAGTCCAAGGCGGCCCAGCAGAAAAGATACCTCGATATGATACATGAAAGGTTCTCGAATGCCGATATAA
>JBMNCQ010000067.1:0-4667 GCA_049366715.1 Peptococcaceae bacterium
GCGCACTTCCGGGACTGTGATGTCTTCCCCGGGGAGCTGTATGCCCTCAGCCCGGGTGCCATCCGGCGGCAGATAGAGTTCATCCGCGCCATGGCGCAGCGCCGCCGGCAGGTCAACCGGCAGAAGGCGAAGATCAGCATGGGACCGATATTACGTTACCTGGCGCGGGCGCCGCGGATGTGGTTCCTGCTGGTAGCTTATACCCTGGGGCTGGCGACCCTGGCGCAGGCGGAGCGCGCCCTTTCGGCCGCGTTCAAATGCAAGACCAAGGGGGTGATCATCCCCGACGCGGGCTTCGGGATGGACATGGATCTGCCGGAGGATTACGAACGGTTGAAGGCGTATGTGAAGCAGCGCATGGGTATTTAAGGAATGTAAAACTGACAGATTCGGAAAATAATTGGAAGATTTTGATTATGAGAATCGTAGGGGCGCGGCATGCCGCGCCCCTACACCTGTAATATGTTGCGAGATTGGTTTATACAAAGCGATCTGTGTCAGCGGCGTTCAAATGCAGGACCAAAAAGGTGACCATCCCCGATGCGGGTTTCGGGATGGACATGGACCTGCCGGAGGACTATGAACGCCTGAAGGCGTATGTGAGGGAGAGAATGGGGATTAAAGACACCTAGAACAAATATATTATTTACATATTAGGTGAAATTTCATTGATCTCTTAGGTAGGGGCGCAGCATGCTGCGCCCCTACGAGTGATTTTTATTGTGAAATTTGTATATGCAAAACGATTTACATCTACCGCGTTCAAGTGCAAGACCAAAGGCGTGATCATCCCCGATGCGGGCTTCGGGATGGACATGGGCCTGCCGGAGGATTCTAATTCTATTTAATCGTACAGTTATAATACTTTAGATTTTTCACGCTTTCAGTTTTTTTAGGTAATTAATTCTTCTGCCTCCCAACCAATCCCAGTTTGAACCAAATTCGGAGACCAATCATTTCCCTTTTTATCTTTCGGGATTACATAACGCGTTTCTATTTTTATATTAGGATATTCTTTATGAATATTCTCTGCAAATTTTTGAATTGGATTTTTATTTCTTCCCTCATAATCATCAGCGATTGAACAAGCATATATCCAACATTCAATAGTATTATTTTTCATTCGCCGAATTTCAATTACATCGTATTCGTTTATATCTTGTTGATTATTATGATTTTCAGGATCAATAATTATTAGACCATTTAGGAAATATTGAAATTCACCTTCTCTATTCATTATACAATTGATTAACCATAATGCCTCAAAAATATTTCCTTTTCTACTATTATCAATATCAGAAGAAATTGTCTTGAGTAATCGATTATATATTTTATTCAGGAAGGATTTTGGATTCTTGTATTGAAGTAATCTAACAGGTAAACCAAGCAATCCTTTAACAAATATATCAAGATTATCTGTAAATATGTCTTTATTTATTTGGAAGAGGTTTCTCCATAAATAATCATTATCAAAAATATTCCAGATGGATTTATATTTACTGTATCCATTTATGCAACTAAGAAAATTTATTATGGAAAAAGGTTCGGAGAGACTAATGTCGTTGATAGCTAATGAGATTTCATTAATTATTGCAGAGTTATCAAATCTTATTGAATTTTTGTAAGCAAATTGTTTTCCAATCATTTCTTTTATTTCAGAATCATGATTGAATATTGACGAATGGAGAATTAATCTTTCTATGATTCTTATAAGCTCTAAGAGGTTTCTATTATAATTATCTTGAAAAATCGAAATACTATATGAAGAGGAAGTTGATTTAATGATGGCGGTTTCTTCATTTTCATAATTAATTGACAAGACGATCCCAATGTTAAACGGATATTCAAGCAAACCATAAAGCGATTCACCTTTTCCTAAAAGATTATATTCAATATCAATTATGTCTATATCATTGTCAAAAATTGTTCCATTGAGATGTAAAATTTCATGAAAATTTATTTTTCCACTTAACAGTTTTTTTGATCTATTAACCCACTTTTTTGGTAATCTGATTTTCTTATCGTTTTTATTTCGGCTATTACAAATTAATTTTTTGAATTCAGAATCATTGTACTCCTGCAACCATTTAATGTTAAATGGTTTTGACATGATGAGCCCAGCTAATATTTTTTCAAGTAATTTACTAAAACAAACAATTTCTGGATCATCATAGAATCTCTCCGATAAATATCGCAAATTATAGTCAAGCAAAGTTTCTTCGTTTACAGATAATTGTTTTGATTTAGATAGTAAGGGTGTATATAAATGTTTCGGCACAATATCAATTTTTATGGTTCCTAGATATAGTGCATCCCTTTGTACATAGTCTGCTTTATCTGCTAATTCTAAATACTTATAGCCATCTTTTTCTGTGTCAATCATATCTTCAATTATTATTTTTAAATCACCGTTTGAGATAAGATTTCCAAGGGAGTTGTAAGTATCAAGTAAAATTAAACAAGAAAAGAAATGGTATAAAATTTTATAATCTTTTAAATTGAATAAGTCCGAAAGTATTTGTGATTTTCTTTCTTGTGATAAATCAATCTTTTCAAGAACTTTATTGATATTCTTTTCAACATTTCTTTTTATCAAATTTGGTTCACCACGATTTCCCAAATTACATGCAAGTAATAAAGCACGCTCTGTTGTGAAAGTATAAGGCATATGACCAAGATGAAGAAAAATCGCAGCCATTCTTAAAGGATCTTTGTATGTGTCTGGGATTATTCCTTTATTATCTATAGACAACAAAGATTCAATTTGATGTATTAAACCAAGTGCATGTTCATATTTTGGGTACTTTGCCATTTTAAAGACTTCTGGGATAATCCCTAAATTATTAATATCTTTAATTCGATTAAAATAAAAGCGTAATTTACCTTCAATAGAACTCAACAATTCTGGTTCGTCGATTACTCGATATAGCGGATCAAAACGAATGTTGCTTTTTTTCATTTTTCCTCCATAGAATTACTTACGAGAAGATAGTTATCGACTTAAAATTAGTAATATCCCGCTAAAAGTCTACTTGGTAGTTATAAATAATCTTCCTTCTCATATATTTAATTATATTGTATAAATACCTATTATGGTGTAATTATTTTCAGAGTCTAAAGCAGAATTAAGAATTATTTATTTACGAAAAAATTTTTTCGCCTTATTACAGATGAACCTATAAGCATATTAGAATTGTTTTTTGTTAATTCAATTTTTCTCATCACTACCATCGTATTCGGTCTCACCAGTGACAGTTATGGTATAGGTCGGCAATCCACCATACGAAATAAAGGAAATTTCGATTTTGATGGATGGTTTCCCAACTCTATTAAAGTTTCCTCATCACCACCAGCGGATTGGGTCCCACCAGCGGTATGCAAAGCCCCCAGGCTTTACGGAAGTCTGCATCCGTCATCCAGAACAGCTGGGTGGCGTTATCCTTCCAGGGATTGATGAACCCCCAGGGTGTGTCCAGCTCACCGGAGGTGTGAGCGGTGTCATAGGCTCCCACGACCATGGTGTGCCCGCCCATGGATTGGGTGGCGTTGAAGTTCCTGTTGGTGTCACCGTAGTAGATGGGCGGCGCTTTTTTCGGCAGCCATACCAGCGTGATGATCGGGACGGCCCCTGTATCGGCGAGCAGGCTGGGCAGGGTCTCCGGGTCGCCGTGTTGGTAGGAGGTCGTCACCGCCAGCTCGCGCGTGCGCGCCACGTGGCGGATGATGCGCACCTGCTGGCGGGGTGTGACCGCCCAGCCGGGGATGGTGCGCATGAGACGGAACTGCTTCCATATCCGGTCGACCTCATCCGAGATCTCCATCGGGTCCAGCGCCACGCCCAGCAGAAGGCGCAGCCCATTCACAATGGCGTGGAAGCTGCAGGAATTACCCTCCTGGTCAACCTGCAGGGCGGCCAGGTCAGGTTCTGGTTTTGCGTGCAGGGTCTTGCTTACTGGAGTCATTTTTCACCATCAACTTTCCCTCAATTTCATCAAACAGGTGTTTTCCTTCCAGGGCCGACCACATAAAAGCTTCGCCGTTGAAGCCGGTTTCATTGTCATACGTGTATACATCCGCGTCGAGGTCGCGTGCGATGCGGTCAAACCAGGCGCGCAGGCTCCCCGCGACCAGGGGGCGTTCCGGCCTATCCTGGAGGAAGAGCAGCACCTGCCCGGCGCGTTCGGGTTCGGGAGGGTTGGTATCCAGGCAGAAGTATCCGCCCATGTCATTCGATGCGACCGGGATCCAACCCGAATCCCACCAGGTTTTACGGATATAGGGCGGGGATTCCGCTTCCAGGCCATCGAAAGCACCGTTGCGTGCGATGTGGTCCAGCAGGCCCCAGGACGCCTGGAGCTCCTTTATGGACAGCATGCGCCAGTTGCCGACCATACCGGCTGAGCCGCGTGTCTCGCCGTCTGCGATCAAAAGGAGTTCGCGCAGGTCATCCGGCAGGCTCAGGCCGCTTTTGGCGCTGAAATTATCCAGCGCGGCGGGGTCAGCCGGGGGACGCAGGTTCACGCCGGGTGCACGGTCGCCCATCCAGCTCTGGATATGAGCGAAAGTCAATGTCAGTGACGGAAGGTCGGTCATGGGGATCCCTCGATTTGAATGGATGGATTAATTGTATCAGTGTTGGCGGTTTATTGAAAATCTCTCTTCCTGCC
>JBMNCQ010000068.1:0-44896 GCA_049366715.1 Peptococcaceae bacterium
TTTGTCAGAATAATTAACACCCATCTGGGGTGACATTTTCACAAACTATTGACAGAAAAAGTTTAATCTTTTCTGAAAATTAGTTCCTAATTGATTATAATAAACATTTCGTAAATTGGCAGGATACTAAATTCACTTCACATGTTACCAGCATTTAATCATCTTACCAAATTAAGCTATTTTTCAAATACACCAAATCGCCTATCAATGCTTATACAAAAATTTATCATAATTATAAAAAGATGTTCAAATTTAATATTCATATAAATTTATGGCTGATAAGATCAATTTTCCCATAAATTCTTTCTGGTAAGATTTTGTTTACCAAAATTATACTACTCTAAAGTTTTAGTAAAAATGCTGCTATTCGACAATATTTTTGCTATCTATTATCAATTTATCCCTATGCAAAATATGGTGCTCAATCCACTTTACTACAAAGTCTAAAATATCGATAATATACTGTTCCTGCTGAAAATCTATTTTTTCCAGATCCAGATCATTTATTTTCGCAATAAAATCATCGTGTTCTACCTTATGGGACAAAAACTTTTTATATCCCGCCTGCTGCATATATTTTTCCTCGGAATTAAAATGAAAAACTGTATAATCCTTTAATTCCTGGATCAGGGCCAGGATCCTGTCATATTTATCAATACTCAAATCATCCCTTAACAATTCGTAGATTTTACCGGCAATGCGGAATAATTCCTGATGCTGCTCATCAATATGCTCGACCCCGATTTTATACGCATCTTTCCAGGTAATCATTCTTACGATCCCTCCTTCCAATTGTAATCTTTTAAAAAGATTACAAATCGTCACTTTCTGCTATTGCCAAACAAAAGACCGGTAGTATATGCCTTTAACAGACCCTTTCTCAAGCTGATCGTTTATTATAGTAATTAAATCCGTTTTAATGCGCTGTTTGCTTTCTTCATCGTTTAAAGCTTCAATTGTAAGATTCGACAAATAGAGAGTGATTTTATCATTTATGAGCGGAGCTTTTTTTTCCAGCTCCTTGACTACTTCTCGTTGGTCCGTATGGAACGCCATACTTGTTTTAAGATAGCGGTTACCGGTCTCTTTAATATTTACGGTAAATTCTTTGGTATCATAAAATTCCAGTGTCTCCATAGAAACAATTTTTAATGAGCTTTTATCGACAACTAAGATGATTGTTAAGATAGAAGATAAAAGTGCGACTAAAATAATTGTTGCTAAGTTGTTCCTCACAGTCTACCACCCCTATTGGAAATTTCCTTTTCTTACTTCTTTTTTCAGGAAATTTTCCCTATCTAAAATAATAAAAAGTTATACCCGGCAGGAATAAATAACCTAATTATGGTAAATTATACTATTATCAGTATCTTTATTAATGTGAGGTCTTTTTCGTGGCAATAGACTTTTATTGGTTTAACCAGGCAGTAGCTTATTGGGCTCTGGTCCTATTCTTTATTCCCTTTAAATATTTAAAGCAAATATTTTTTTTCGCCTTCTTAGGCGGGTTTGTTTACACCTGGATTGTCCAGGCAATGGCTGTCCAGGTCTTTGAATTCTGGAGTTTCAAAAGGGATTTATTATCCTGGTGGGATATTCCACTGTTTTTTGTAATGTCCTGGTTCGCAGTAACTTATCTCTATGGCTACCTCCTTTACCGTTATCCCCGCTTTCAAGTCTTTATCTTAGCTTTTTTTGTCCTCTGGGGTACGCTCATGAGTTATACGGCCAGACTTTTAAAAAAGCTCGACATGACAAATTGGAGTGTCTTGGAAACTTTAATGTTCGCAGTATTCTCCCATGTTATGTTACTTTATGTTTTCAAATTCATGCATAAAGTTCAAGATTTAGGGGTCCACGAAGATATGCTGGAACTCACCTTCGGCAGTTTATTAAGAAAAAAGGAATAATCTCGTTAAGCTAAAACAGCAGATTCCCCGCTCTTATGCTTTTCAGCTTTCCTCAAGAGTCTGATTTAATTCAGCCCATTTTTCATATAACAAAGGTATTTCTTCTTCCAATTTTTTAAACCGGCTGATTTTTTCCCTGCTCACTTCTTCATTTTGATAAGTTTCAGGAGCAGCCAGTTCAGCGCCCAGAGCTTTGCGCTCTTCCTCTAAGACGATTATCTGCTCCTCCAGCCGAGCAATTTCTGCCCGCAGTTTACTTTTATTAATTTGGGGGTTTGTTCCCGTATTTAAGGCCGCTTTTTTCTCCCGTTTTTTTAATTCAGGCTCCGGGGGTTTGATTAAAGTCTCCTTTCTTTCCCTGAAATAAGCATAATTACCTAAATAATTATGTAATTTTCCATTTTCCAGCTCCATTGTCCGCGTAGTAATTTGATCCAACAAGAACCTGTCATGGGAGACCACTAAAATCGTACCGGAAAAATCCTCTAAAAATTCTTCTACTATTTCTTTCGCTGAAATATCCAAATGATTCGTTGGTTCATCCAGTACTAAAAAATTAGGTTCACTTAAAATCAATTTAAGTAAAGACAATCTGCCCTTTTCCCCGCCGCTTAAATCCGCAACCTTTTTATAGACATCATCACCTTGAAAAAGAACCTGGGCCAGCCTGTCTCTGGCTTCATTCTCCTTCAATCCCGTATCATAAATTAGTTCATCAATCACTCTATAATCATTGTGAAGACTTTTATGTTCCTGATCAAAATAGCCTATTTTAACCCGGGAACCTGTTTGTGCCTGGCCTGCCGACGGCTGTAGTTTATTTACAATTATTTTGAGTATTGTCGACTTACCTGTTCCGTTCTTACCGATTAATGCTACCTTTTCCCCTTGATAAATTGTAAAGCTAAGATCCGCAAACAAATCCCTGCTGCCATAAGCCATGGAAAGTTTTTCAGCTTTCAGTACAATATCCCCGCTACGTCCTGAGCTTTGCCGGCCCAGGTAGATCTGCCGGTTGGAAGACACATTTTCTATTTGTTCCAGCCTTTCCAGCCGGCCGGCCCTGCCCCTGGCCTGCTTGGCCTTGATTCCGGCTTTATAACGCCTGATATATTCTTCAATTCTTTGAATCTCTTTTTGTTGCTTCTCATAAGCCCGGGCCTGAGCCAATTCCTGTTCTTTTTTTAAGACAAGATATTTGGAATAGTTACCCGGATATACCGCCAGCTGCTTATTCGCTAATTCCCATACTCGGTTCACAATGGCATCCAGAAAATATCGATCATGGGAAATCAGCAGTACTGCCCCTTGGTAACCTTTTAAGTAAGATTCCAGCCATTCTAAAGCATACAAATCCAAGTGGTTGGTAGGCTCATCCAGAAGTAAGAGGTCAGGCTCCCTTACCAAAAGCCTGGCTAAACCTGCTCTGGTTTTTTCTCCACCGCTAAAAAGATTGACCTCCCGGGTTAAATCCTCATCTTTAAAGCCGATCCCTTTCATAACCCTTCTGGCCTGTGCTTCACAGGCAAAGCCTCCGGCCAGTTCATATTCGTGGGTAAGCTTAGTATATTGCTCCATTATTTTAGCCAGGTCTTCTCCCTGTTTTTGCCCCATTTGCTGCTCCAGCTTACGGAGCCTGTCCCGCATAGCAAAAATATCGGCAAAACTGTCTAATACGGAATCTAAAAGGGTAGTGCCCGGGTCATATCCAGGCATTTGCTCTAGATATCCGATCCGGTAGCCGTTGCCGGTCATGATCTCCCCGTCATCCAAATACTCCTCCCCTGTTAAACAGCGCAAAAGTGTTGTCTTCCCTGCTCCGTTAGGACCTACCAACCCAATTTTTTCACCTTCAGTAATCGTAAAGCTGATATCCTGAAAAATTAACTCGGCCCCATAGGACTTAGTCAGTTCCCTGCCCTGCAGAATGATCATTTGGTCCACCCCGTATCTGTTCTCTGTGCTCTGTGCTCGGTTTTCAGTTCTCGGTTCTCAGTTCTCTGTAAACTATCAACTATGAACTATATTCTATCAACTATGCTCTATGTTCTTTAAACTAACTTTTAGCTTAACAGAAAACAATAACAAAAAAAAGACCTGCGTCCGCAGGTTAGACTGTTGACAAAGTCTTAAAATTGTATTGTCAGGAGGTACGACCAAGGAATTTCGGTTTTGTCTATTTCGCAAAGCCTTATTAGGCAAGGCTTAAAAGTGAGACTGCTTCGTTCCTCGCAGTGACACGAAGAGAGCTTTATAATAAGAAATAGTTTGTCGACACATTGACCTGCATCTGCAGGTCCGGAAATGTCTGCTTCTCCTTAGCTTGCTTTGGAAAAAACTTGCATAGGACAATATTTAATGCATTTTCCGCATCGAATGCACTTATCATAGTCAATCCGGGGGCAGCCATAACCCTTCTGGACAATAGCTCCCGTCGGACAAACATTTACAGACGGGCACTTATGATTTGCCGGGCATCTTGCTTCATTAATATTTATTGTCATTAATAACACCTCGGTATTTTTATCTTTACCCCCCAGGGGTATGAATAATATACCATCCTCCTCACCTTTTTGTCAATATCAATTTATCTCTAAATATAGCCGGATTCAGAAACTAATTTGCTAATTTTCACCCGACCCTTTTTAAAAGCCGGGGATTTTTCCCGGTAATAATACCGGTGATTTCCCCGAGTATTTCCGTAATCGTTTCCCGGCTGACTTTACTTTTGAAGTGATAGAGCCCTTCCAACCCCTTCATACATTTTAAATAATCACAATTTCCTGCCCGCTCACCAATTCCGCCAATCGTACAATCTATATATTTGAATCCTACAGCTGCCGCGGCCAGAGAATTAGCTGCCGCCATACCGAAATCATTATGGGTATGAATACCCAGGGGGGAAGTAATATTCTTAACCAATGCCGGAAGCTCCCGGTAAATTCTTTGCGGGTGTAATACCCCTACCGTATCGGCATACCGGATCATCCGTGCCCCTTCGCATACCGCCCTTGTCCCCAGCTCGGTTAAAAAGCTCAAATCGGCCCTGGAAGCATCTTCAAGACCAATATGAACGGTAAATCCTTTTTCCCGGGCAAAATAGATACACCTCACCATTTGATTTAAAACCCATGTTTTATCTTTCTTCAGCTTCGTATAAATTTGCATATCTGAGGCAGGTACTGAAATATGAATGATATCCGCGCCGCAATCGACAGCATGTTTGATATCCTCAATGTTCATCCTGTTCCAGGTAGAAATTTTACTTTTTAAATTCAATTCTACTATTTTTTCAATGCTCTTCTTCTCTTGGCCGCCCATAGCCGGTGTTCCCGCCTCAATCTGGTAGATACCCAGTCCGGCAAGAAGGATGCTGATCTTTAACTTTTCCTGACAGTCGAGAGCAATTCCCGGACTTTGCTCCCCGTCACGTAATGTTGTATCAATTATTCTAATTTCCATCTCTCATCCCTCACTATAAACGCCTGTTCGCCTGCTTAATGACTGGTAAAGTTTAGATCATAGAGCATAGTCCTCAGTTCTCAGATACCGGTTCTCAGTTGTTTTTCTTCATGAACCGACATTTTATAACTGTTCCAAGTACTGCCGCTACCGTAGACACTGTAGCTACCATAAACCTTTACCTCTGGCTCTCCCAGCTTCCGGACTGGCAGAGATAAAGCAGTTCCTGATCAGATATTTCCCGTTTCAGAGTAACACTCATTTTCTTAACATGATCGATAAGCCGGGGAATTTCTTTTTCATCATATTTAATATGCAGCTCTTTTAACTTGGCAATTAAAGCATTTTTTCCTGAATGTTTACCAATAACCAGTTTTCTTTTCAGACCTACCATTTCCGGCTCATACGGTTCATAGGTCCGGGGGTTTTTTTCTATCCCATCGGCATGAATACCCGACTCATACTTGAAAATATTCTCACCGGTAATGGGCTTGTTCTTAAGAACCTTTTTTTCGGTTAAATACTCAAAAGAACTTTTTAACGTTTGCAAAAAGCTTACATCGGCCAAAACCGGATCGCCTCTAATAATCTTGGCGGCCATGATTACTTCCTCCAGAGGGGCAAAATTTCCTATTCCGTTAAAACTTGCGGAAATAGCAGAGACTCCCGGACTGCTTTCCGGTAAATCCAAGGCCAGCGCCGTAGCCAGAGAATAATCATCTTCAGGACAAACATCAATTCCCACCTGCCAATCCCCGGTGATTTCTTTGATTAAGACCTGCCAATCCGTAAGCATCTGATTACTTAAGCCTTGAATTCTCAGAATAGCTATTCTGCCGGCCGGAGTTTTTAAATCCTGCACCGCCTTGCTAAGCTCCGCTTTGCTATCACCCCGCCATTCAAAAATGATTCTATCTTTATGGTCCGCAAGTTTTTTTAATAACTCCGGGCGGGTTATTAAAATAAATTTAACGCTTTCCGGATCGCCGCAGGATACAAGCTCTTCCCTGGAATCAATGCGCAGGACAAAATCCAAACCCGGAGGAACCGTCCCTAGTTTTTTCAGAAAGACACTGTTAATTTCTATTAAGTCTACGCCTGTTTCCTGCAGGAGCCGGCAAAAGCGGAAGATCTCCTCTCCCTCAAATTGTTTGTTGATTTTAGCCAGCTGCGTAAGAGTTCTGTCAATGATTAAGCACGGACCTCCGGTCAAAACTACCGTCATTTTAATTTACCTGCTTGGTAACTAAAACTTTTACTTGGCCCGGCCCGGTTTCCAACTCCTGCATGTTTAGATTATCTTTTAAACAAAAACCGCTGAGCCACATGGGAACATGATTACCCAAAATTTCCAGGGACGTAAATTCCCCTTTTTGAAGAAAAGGGATTAAAACCTGTTTGGAAGTGAGCTGTCCTTTGGCCTTCTGGATTTCTTTCAGGGAAATCCTGTAATTCCCCGGTGAGATTTCGACAGGGACTATGTTTACCTGCACCGGCTCCTGCATATTCTCCGACAAATTTGCAGCTTCTTCTTTTTCTAAAATATCATTGATAAATTCTAAAGGCTTTCCCATACATTCCCAAACGTTTTTTTGAGCTTTTTCCAGCATATAATAAGGTATCCCCACTACCGAATTCCCGACAAAAATATTGCAGTCCCCTAAAAAAGTTATGATTTCGTCCATTTTCAAGCGGAGATGTTTAAGGGATGTAATCTTTTCAAGTTCGAAACTCTTTTCTCTAAGCTTATGCCAAGCTTCTTGCTGTTTTGCAAAGACAACTAATTTTCCCTTTTCAGAAAGACTGACTGTTTCTCCGTTTTCTCCGACATAAACGGCTATCGTGCCAGGCATAATCACCACTCCTCCAGATTATATTTCCAATCTTTTCACTACCGAGCCGCTTTCAATGTGCTCATCAAAAATTTCTTCCACATCCTCAGGTGTAACAGACCCATACCAAACATTATCGGGATAGACAACAACGATGGGTCCTTGATCACACAGGGCAAAACAACCGGTGTTAGAAACAAAGACTTCTCCTGCCAGCTCCCTTTCCTCAATTTCTTCCATAAATTTCAATACAATCTCTACCCCGGCATTAGAGTGACAGTAGCCCTTTTGCTGGCCGTTTACCCGTGAACTGCTACAGACAAAAATATGGTGTTTCGGTTTTTTCATTGGCACCGCCTCCTTTTTATACAGCTTGCTTTTCTTTCAAGTCTTTCTTTAAACAAAATTCCTGCGACCTGTCTTCATCTAAGAGGCCTACGGCATCTGCCCGGCATTGCTTGCAATGCCGCATTTGCAGCAAATCAACCTGGCAAAGATTGCGCATGAGATTTAGTTCCTTTTCGTCAGTCCGGGGAAGATTCTGAAAAAAACTACCCGGCGCAGGGATCAACGGCATGATATTGGTCATATAAGTACCTAGATCCTTCACTTTTTTGACGACAGCAGGAATATGACCGTCATTTATGCCTTTGATCATCACAATATTTACCTTAACGATTACTCCCTGCCGGGCTAAAAATTCGATGCCTTTCAGCTGATTGGCCGATAAAATTTCCGCCCCTTCTTGGCCGGTATATTTCCGGCCCCGGTAATTGACATGCTTATAAATTCCCGCACCGATTTCCGGCTGGACGGAGTTTACGGTAACGGTTACATGATTTATGCCCAGTTCGATAATTTCCTGAGCATAATCAGGAAGTAACAAACCATTTGTTGATAAACAAAATATTATTTCTTGATCCGTGTTTTTAATCCGTTCAATCGCTTCTCTGGTCTCCTGCCAGTTAGCCAGTGCATCACCAGGCCCGGCAATGCCTATCACACTGAGATTATCCAGTTTTGCTTTAACCAATCTGAATTTTTCTTCCGCTTCCCGGGGCGAGAGAATCTGACTGGTAACTCCCGGCCTGCTTTCATTGACACAATCAAATTTTCTGCTGCAGTAATTACATTGAATATTACATTTAGGGGCCACCGGCAAATGCATGCGGGCATATTTATGATGAGCATCTGCCGAATAACAAGGATGCTTGCCGGTTTGCATTTCTTTATGATTTGCACAGGATGAACCGCTCATTTTATCACCTCAATTTATTTGACATCTATGCCCTGAAAATATTTCTCATACATTGTGCTGCGATATTTGGCAAGCTTATTTTCTAACAAAGTATTGGTTATTCTATCCAGGAGTGTCACCGTACCCTGATAACCGGTCGTTAAGATTCTCTGGCCTCCTACCCGGTCATGAATAGGAAAACCTACCCGGACCAAAGGAATCCCTTCCTTTTCCGTCAGATATTTGCCTTCGGAATTTCCGACGGCAAGGTTTACCTCTTCTTCCCGGCAGGCCTGACGGATATGAACAAAGTCGGTCTCAGTTAAAATTTTCATAAAAGCAAATTCACCTAAAAACAATTGCCCCAATTTAAAATTTTTGTTACCTATCGCCAATACTTTCGGTTTAATACCGTTTTCCAGACAGGTCTTAGCAATTGCATAAACCGTTTCCGGCTCTCCAAAAACAACAGCACTCCCCTGGGCATTATATTTATGGGAATCCACCATACAATCCAGCAGCCTGCCCCGTTCTTTTTTTAAAACTTCCGGAACTTCCTTACCGGAAATACTTTTTAAAGCCAGCAGAAATTTATCTGTATTTTCTATTCCTATGGGAACCGGCAGCCTATATAAAGGAACGTCAAAACTTTTTTCCAGGAATAATCCGGGGGATAAATGGTCATCTACGGTAACTGCAAACTCTATCGTTGCCCGGGCCCCGGGCATTTTCCGGATATCATCCAGCTTCGTACCGCCCTCAGGTATTTTTTGAAAGTTAGGTGTAAAGGGGGCGTCCAGCGTGTCGGAAAAGTCCGGAATCAGCGTATAAGCAATTTCCATAAGTTCAAGCATTCTCTTGATTTCCCGGATATCGGCCGGCGAAATATTCGGTACGATAATATTGATTTTTTCATGTTTTTCCGTTTTTTCCGCTAAGCCGGCAATTATTTTTTTAACTGCCAGGAAATACCCTTCCGTATGGCTTTCACTATAAGACGGCGTCGGTACAGGAATCAGCGGAAGCCCCGGCAGCTCTTTTTCCTGCAAATATTCCTGGCTTATTCTGTCGATATCCTCACCGATGGTTTCAGCCAGACAGGTAGTAAGAATACCGATGAGTTGAGGATTATAAACCTGCCTGACATTATCTAAACCTTTTTTCAGATTCTCTTCTCCGCCATACACCGTTCCTTTTTCATTTAGCGAGGAAGACCCTACATCGATGGGCTCATTAAAATGTTCCGCCAGATATCTTCTCATGTAGGTACTGCAGCCCTGGGAACCATGAATAATCACCATGGACTGTTCGATCCCTTTAAAGGGGATGATTGCGCCCAACGGCATACAGACACTACAGGGGTTCTGACTTACATTACGAAAATTCACAACTTTATTTTTCATGTCAGCGATCATTCCTTTCTCTAATTTCTCTATGCCAAGGCCCAAGATAATTTGCCAGGATTTGTGTTCTCAGTTCCCAGTTCGCAGTTCTCAGTTCTCGGTTATCTGTCCCCGGTGGCCGGTGTCCATCCACAGTGCCAGCATTTTATAACTGCAATTGTTACTGTCGTTACTGCCGCTACTGAACCTCTGCCTTTACCTAAGACTGGATTATAAAAACTCCATTCTCCATTCTCAACTCTCCATTACTACAGCCCCGTCCTGTGTACATGCCGCCAGACCGGAGAGCACACGGTGGAATAAACCTCCTCGGCAAAATTCAGGGCTCCTGCGAACCCGCTCAAAGGATGCTTGCGGTCATGATTATGATCGATAAAGGCTACTCCTAATTTATAAGCTAACGGCCGCTCTTTAACCCCGCCTACCAGAAGATGCGCCCCTTTAACAAGCATGAATTCCTCTAATTCCGCCGGGTTGGCATCATCCAGAACAACGGTTCCCTCATCCACCAGATCTTCGATTTGGGCATATTCTTCTTTCCTGCCCGTCTGAGTCCCGATCATAACCACGTCTATGCCCAGTTCCCGGAATTGTTTGATCAAAGAGATGGCTTTAAATCCACCGCCTACATAAACAGCCGCCTTTTTCCCCGTTAATTTTTCCCGATAGCCGGCGATCTTAGAGCCATACTTGTTAATTTCTTCCCGGATTAATTTTTCGGCATTTTCCAGCAGGATAGGATCATTAAAAAATGCCGCCACTTTTCTTAAGGATTGGGCCGTATCCTCCAGTCCCAAAAAGGAGACATTAAGATACGGAATCTGATATTTTTCTTCTATTCTATCGGCCAGGTAGAACATCGAACCTGCACACTGGACAATATTCAAACTGGCCTGGGTAGCTTTTTTCAAATCGGCAATCCTGGCGTCGCCGGTAAAAGTTACATTAATATCAATCCCGATTTTCTTGAAATAATCTGCAATAATCCAGGCTTCACCAGCCAGATTAAAGTCCCCCAGATAATTGATACACTTATTCTTTTTCACCAGCAGCTTGCTTTCCGGTTCGATTAATTTTAGGAGAGCTTCACAGGCAGCCCGGTACCCGGCGGACTTATTGCCGATAAATCCACTGGATTGCACGGGATATATTTCGATATTATGCTTTTGGGCCGCAGCCTTGCAAACAGCAGCAAGATCATCACCGATTACGCCCACGATACAGGTTGAATAGACAAAAATAACCGGAGGATGATATTGCAAAACAATTTCGTCAATGGCCCGGGCTAATTTTTTTTCTCCGCCGAAAATAACATCATTTTCTTTGATATCCGTGGAAAAACTGTTGCGGTACAGTTCGGAACCGCTGGAGAGGCTGCCCCGGATATCCCAGGTATAACTTGCGCAGCCAATAGGTCCGTGAACCAAATGAACAGCATCGGTGATGGGGTTTAAAACAACCCTGGCCCCACAGTAAACACAGGCCCTTTGACTTACACATCCGGCCAGACTATCGCTTTCACATTTAAGGTCTTGCTTCTTTTTTCCTTTAACATTGATCGAGTCCATTCTTTCCGTAATAAAACGCTTTTCCATTGCTGCCATTTTTCTCACCTTCCTATTATTCAAATGAGGCGAAATAGGATTTTTCGCTTCATTTGCAAAATTTACATAACCAATTCAAAATCTTCATCGGCCGCATCCCTGTCGGCCCTGTCTAGGAGAGCATTACTGATCATTTCGATAATCCGCATCGCCCCATGATAGCCTACTACGGGGAAATAGGAATGCACGCTTCTATCCAGGACAGGAAAGCCAATCCGCACAAAAGGTATGTCTTCGGCCCGGGCAATGTATTTACCGTAGGTATTGCCGATGAGCAGATCCACAGGCTGATTTTTTATCCACTGATGCATTTCCATCAGATCACCCGCTGCCTTCACATTGGCCCGCACACCTGCTTCTAAAAGCATAGCTTTAAGTTCTTTTTCAAAAGCTCCTCCCGGCGTTCCTGTTAAAACATGAACAGGAACCATCCCCAGGCTTAAAACATATTCGGTAAGAGCAATGACGATATCCGGGTCCCCGAAGACAGCAACTTTTTTGCCATGGAAGTGGAAGTGGGTATCCGTCATAATATCAACCAGCTGTCCCCGTTCTTCTTCCAGCTCATAGGGCACTGCAGCATTGAATTTCTTGACCAGATTCATGACAAAGTCATCAGTTGCTTTAATCCCGATGGGCGTTTTCAAAGTTATTTCCGGAACAGCACATTTCCTTTTTAGTTCTTTCGCTGCATCATTGGAGGCAAAGCTCCCTAAAGCTATGGTATATGAGGAATTTCCCGTATCTTTTATTTCGGCAATGGTCGTACCCCCTTGGGGATACATGGTGAATTCCCCTGTCATGGGTGAATCCACCACACCGGAAGTATCCGGCATTACGATAGACTTAATTCCCATCAGTTTAACAATTCTTTTAATCTCCCGCATATCGCCGGGATTAACAAAACCGGGAATGACATTTACCTGCTGTTTTTTTTCTTCAGCGTTACATTCAGCCAGATAGGTAACCATCCCTTTGACCATGTTGGAAAATCCTGTAATATGAGAGCCTACATAGCTGGGTGTATTCGCATGAATAACCACTTTCCCTGCGGGAATTTCTGCCGATTTAATAATACTGGGCAGGTCATCACCGATGGTTTCCGATAAGCAGGTTGTATGAACAGCCATAATATCGGGGTCATAGATTGTAAAGACATTTTTAATTGCAGTTTTGAGATTCGCTACTCCCCCGAATACCGAGGCACCCTCCGTAAAAGAACTGGTAGAAGCCATGATCGGATCGCGGAAATGCCTTGTTAAGTGCATGCGGTGATAAGAACAGCAACCCTGGGAACCGTGGCTGTGAGGCAGGCATTTATGAATTCCTAAAGCAGCATACATAGCTCCAATGGGCTGGCACGTTTTAGCCGGGTTGACGATGCCTCCGGTACGTTTACCGCTTTGTTTCGGTGTACTATCCAACATATTACGATACCTCCTCAGCAACAATTTTGCCGTCCAGCAGCGGTCTGTTCTTCCAGGGCGGGGTGATAAAATTCCAGGTCGGACTGGCAAAAGCCATGCTCACATCCTGGGCGAATTTTATCGCACCGTTAAATCCGGCATAGGGTCCGCTGTAATCATAAGAATGGAGTTGTTTCGCAGGGATACCCATTTTTTGCACCACATATTTGTCTTTGATCCCTGAAGCAAAAATATCCGGTTTAAAGATCTTAATGAATTCTTCCGTTTCATAATGGTTGAGATCATCAACAATGAGATAGCCGTCTTTCATGTCCTGGATCATACCTTGATAATTACTGAGAGGGATCTCTTTCTTTAATTCCGCCATTTTCTCAGCAGGAATCTTTAAACGATACCGCCTTTCATCAGGAGTTACGTGCAGGTCGGGGATGTTTTTTGAATCGGCATCGGTTTTGATTTGGGGAATAACATCCCGTCCCTCATAATCATCACGGTGGGCAAATTCATAACCGGCCAGAACAGTTTCTACCCCCAATTCCCTGAATAACCCTTGATAGTGATGTCCTCTGGAACCGCCAACAAAGCAGAAAGCTGTTTTACCTGCACAGATTTTTTTGTATTGTTGGATAACCGGTTCAATACGGGCCGTTTCCCGGGCAATAACTTCTTCAGTTTTTTGAATCAGCTGGGGATCGCCGAAATATTGCGCCATATTCCGCAGCGTATTTGCCGTACTCTCGATCCCGATAAAGTTAACCTTTAACCAGGGTGTGCCATACTTGACTTCCAGCATCTCCGCAATGTAGTTAATGGACCTGTGACACTGGACCAGATTTAGTTCCGCTGTATGGGCATTTTTTAATTCATCGTAAGAACCGTCCCCGGTCATTACAGCAACAACATGATAACCAATTTCATTCAGAACCCTTTCAACTTCCCAGCTGTCACCGCCGATATTATATTCACCCAGGATATTGATGGCATATTTGGCCGGCGCTTCTTCCTGATCGCCGGCCCCAATTACTTTATCCATTAAAATATTATTCGCAATATGGTGGCCGGCCGACTGACTGACCCCTTTATACCCTTCACAGTTAAAAGACAGGATTTGGATACCATGTCTTTCCTCCGCTGCCTTAGAAACTGCCGACAGATCATCCCCGATCAGCCCAACCGGACAGGTAGCCGAAATGGAAATTGCTTTAGGATGAAAATTCTCGACTACTTCATCAATCATTCTGGCCAGCTTTTTCTCACCACCGAATACAATATCGCTTTCCTGCATATCTGTGGAAAAGCAGTAATTCAGGAAATTATCTTTAGGATCTTCCGTCTTTCCTTTATTACGCCGGGTCCCCCAGGAATAGTAAGCACACCCCACCGGTCCGTGGACAATATGCACCATATCTTTTAAGGGCCCCACTACAACCCCTTTGCAACCGGCAAAGGCACATCCTCTATTGGTAATAATCCCGGGAATCGTTCGGGTATTCGCTTCGATTTCTTGTGCGCCTTCTTCCAGATCCCTGATAATTATGTGCTTTTTACGATTTCTTTTAACCTTGGCCGGATATATATTAAGAAGTTCTTCTAAAGCTTTTTCATCAATAGCCATTTTTCGTTTCCTCCCTTTCTTAGACAGCTGCTTCTCCGTTTTCTCCGGTACGTACCCTGATTACTTCCAGCAGGGGCAAGACAAAAATTTTGCCGTCACCGATTTTACCTTCTTTATTGATACTGATTATCGTATCTACAGCTTTGTGAACATCTTCATCTTTAACAATAAGTGTCAGCATCCGCTTAGGGATCAGCCTGCCTCCTTTCAGCAGACTTTCCAGTAAAGCATCCCGCAATTCGGGATCTTCTTCTACCTGATGGACAAGCTTCAAGCCTTTCAGTTTTTGACCCCGGCCCATTACTTTAGCCGCAGTGAGACCGTTAAAACCTGCTTTAACCAAGGCGTTTTTTGTTTTTGCTACCTTATTCATACGAATAATCGCTATTATTTCTTTCATACACTCACCCCTTACAGTACCTGTTCACCGGTACTAATGGTATAAACCTCTTCCACAGGATTGATGAAAATTTTCCCATCCCCGAAGGACCCGCTCCCACCTGTTTTGGCATGTTTGATAATAATACTTACTACATCATCCTTTTCAGCATCCTCAACTACAATCAAAAGCATTTCCTTGGGTATTTCATCATAAATGATATTTCCTACCTGAACTCCTCTTTGCTTACCTCTGCCCACTACGTCCAGCTTTGTCACCGCCGGAAACCCTGCGCTGGCCAGTTCTTCCAATATTTCCGCGGACTTTTCAGGACGTACAATTGCTTTGATCATTAACATCGGCTTTACCCCCTCTAAGTAATTACATTAGATTGTTACCTGATCCTCAATCAGTTTGCTAACTAATTCTTTATTATGATTATTATTTAATTAACCATAGACCTTTTGAGCATACAAATGAACACCGATAAAAAATACTCTTCCTTTTTTGTGCCCTGCGTATCAGCAAGAACATCATTATTTTTTTATACTAGTCACCAGCAACTAGTAATTAGTGACTAAAACAGCGCCGGCTGTTTCTTACAGTCCCAAAAATCCGTGTTCCATCATTAATTCCTCCAAACGGTCCTGAGTCATCGGTTTGGGGATAACAAACTTATCATTTTCCGAAATATTCTTGGCTAAAGTTCGATATTCATTAGCTTGGTCGGCCTCAGGCTCAAAATCAATCACCGTCTTCTTATTGATCTCAGCCCTTTGCACGATATTATCCCGGGGGACAAAATGAATTAAGTGGGAGTTTAGTTCCTCAGCAAAGTTCGTTAACAGTTCCAATTCATTATCAACCTTCCGGCTGTTGCAGATAATTCCCCCTAAACGCACTCCGCCGGTGAGGGCGTATTTTTGGATACCTTTGGAAATATTATTGGCTGCATAAAGGGCCATCAACTCCCCGGAAGCAACAATATAGATTTCCTGGGCTTTGCCTTCCCTGATGGGCATTGCAAAGCCTCCGCAGACAACATCACCCAGGACATCATAGAAAACATAATTCAAATCATCAGTGTAAGCCCCCAGGCTTTCCAGCATATTGATGGAAGTAATAATCCCTCTGCCGGCGCACCCTACCCCGGGTTCCGGTCCGCCTGATTCAACACAGCGGGTCTCCCCGAAGCCGGCTTTAAGGATATCGTCTAAATCGATATCGTCACCTTCATCCCGTAAAGTATCCAGTACCGTTTTCTGACATAGACCGTTTAAAAGCAGGCGGGTGGAATCCGCCTTGGGATCACAGCCTACCACCATTACCTTATTGCCGGCTTCTGCCAGGGCCGCAACTGTGTTTTGCGTAGTTGTCGATTTACCTATACCGCCTTTACCATAAATTGCTATTTGCCTCATCTTCATCTTAAAAACCTCCTGAAAAATTTATTTTACTAAATTAAAATTAAAAATTTTAACAATGTTAAATATTTAATAGCCAAATAATTCCTGATACAAAAAAGACGCCTTTTTCCCTAAAATTTTTTAGGAAAAATAGACGTCATTGCCCAAGAATATTTATTTGTCTTAAAACAGTTTACACCTCCCTACGAGAAATGTACTATTTTGCGATTCCCAAGAGCGCTTTTTCATACCGTATTCCTTTTTATACCTTTACCCAATTGTAAAGAGCGATAAATTCCTGTATTGTTTTCAACAAATAAACAAAAAACTTTTATCTGTTCCCGGAGAGACTCCTTGAGTCTGTTCCAGTAGATAAAAGCATCTTTGCCGGATTATTTATTTGTTATATAACAAAGACAGAAATTAAAAATTGTTATAGTGTACTATGTTATGTTTGAATTTTAAATCATTCCGTTTTAAAAGTCAATTCAATCGCTATAATTATTATGTATACACCGATATTCATAATTTTCTTATTTATTGCATTATTCCTAAATTAACAACTCCTTTATCCTTTGCAGGTTAATAGGCCTTTTTAAGAACCCTTAAGCGTATTTTCCCAAGCTTTCAGGTAAATTGCATAATCCCTGTCACTGAATAATACAAACCGTATCTCCGTAAAAAAATCATGATATTGCAGGAACCGGCCGACTGCCCGGCACGAAATAAGGGCCGCCCTTTCCGTAGGAAATCCGTAGGCCCCGGTACTTAGCGAAGGAAAGGAAATCGTCTTAATACCATTTTCCGCTGCTTTTTTTAAGCTATTGACATAAGCTTTCGCTAAAAGCTCGTCTTCATAATTATTTCCCCCCTGCCAAACCGGCCCCACCGTATGAATGACATATTCAGCCTTGAGATTTCCAGCCGTTGTGATAACTGCCTCCCCTGTGGGTAAATCACCCTTTTCCCGGCGGATTTCTTTGCACCGGGCAAGTATTTGGGGGCCGCCTTTACTATGGATCGCACCATCAACACCTTTACCCCCCAGTAATGTAGGATTAGCGGCATTTACTACTGCTTCTGTCTCCTGATCGGTGATATCCCCTTTTACCAGCTTAATCATTGTCTTATTTATTTTTATCTCCATGCTGAATTCACTCCCTCTTCAGAAATATTTTAAATTCAGATACCTGTTGTTTTTATGCCTAAGCCGGCTATAAATGCTGTCCCCGGTATTCATTACAGCTTCCGGGTGTAACCTGTCCCGGCCCGATAAACAAGCTCTATTTAAGCCTGAGACCGGAAGCGTACAAACAGCGCATTAAAGATCTCAGGCTCTAAGCTTAAAGTAACAACAGCAGATCTCAACTGTTATCCGGCAGCTTCTTAAGAAACTGGGAAACATCAAAAGGCAGCAAATCATAACCGCCGACTTTTTTCATATAAGCGGAACACTTCCTGCAGTATAAATTCCCGTCGGTGTCGATATGAGTTATCTCCATCTCAGCATGGTTTACGCAACATCTTGCACATTTGAGGACAAATTCTTCTTCCATCATAAGCTAAGCACCACCTTTAGCCGCACTTATGAAAAGAGCAGGCCGGATTTGTACAGCCCCGGCATCCTTCCTGATATAAAAGCTTACTGCCGCACTCCGGGCAAGTACTAATGCCGTCTCCGGCACCTTCATAACCGGCGGCTGTTTCTGCAAAATTCAACAATATTTGTTCAGGATGAACTTTCACCGCATCCAGATTATTATTGATATAAACCTCCAGAGCCTGGCCGATTGCCGCCGGGCAAGAAATCACGTCAATCCCGTCTTTGCGGATACAGGCCGAACACTGAATGCGCCGTAAACGTTTGGTTACTTCATCTATGGCCACGCCACACCTTAATAAAAGGGTGACCAGCGTTGCGATCGCATTAGTTTGCGCCTGGCAGCCCCCTTGTCCGATACTGTTGCAGAATACCTCAAAGGGCTCACCGTTTCCGTTTACCGTTACATAGAAATTAGAGCAGGCAGATTGGTATCCTGAACTGATCCCTGCCATTACCTTCGGCCTTTTCCGGGGCCTGATATTTTTCTGCTGTTCTTCCTCCCCAGGTTTTAAAGCTGCTTTCCCTTTATTCAGTACTTGAATCTCCCTGGAGCCGTCCCTATAAACAGTCAAACCTTTACAAGAGAGATCGTAAGCCAAAAGATAGGCTTGCGCAATATCTTCCACAGCTGCTTCATTGGCAAAATTGATCGTCTTGGAAACAGCATTATCACAATAGACTTGAAATGCCGCCTGCATTTTGATATGCCACGGCGCCGCAATTTCCCCGGAAGTGATAAATAACTCCTGCACATCCGGCGGAATTTCTGCGATCCCCCTAACGGTACCGGCTTCCAGAATCTTTTCCGGCAGGTCTTCCTGCCAGAACCCTCTCTCTTTCGCTATTTTTTCAAAAAGGGGATTTGCTTCCACAAATTCCGTATCGGCCCGTTTGGACCTGTAAACAACACCAAACAAAGGTTCGATGCCGCTTGCCGTATTGGCAATCATGGAAATACTCCCGGTGGGGGCTATGGTTGTTACGGTAGCATTACGCATGGGAATTTTCTTCCCTTTATCGTAGACAGAACCTTTAAAATTCGGGAAGGACCCTCTTACCATGGCTAAATTACTGCTGGCCTTTTTCGCTGTAGCATCAATAAATTTGGCAACTTCTTTCGCTTTTTCCACCGCTTGGTCCGAATTATACGGGATACCCATCAGGATTAAGGCATTGGCCCAGCCCATGACACCAAGACCAACCTTCCGGTTCCCCTTGGTCATCTCCTCAATTTGCGGAATTGGGTAGTTGTTGGCATCAATCACATTATCCAGAAAATGAATACTTTTTTCCACAACTTCCCCCAGAAGCCGGTAATCAATCTCACCTTCACGGACAAATTTCTCCAGGTTAATGCTGCCCAGATTACAGCTTTCAAAAGGCAGCAGGGGCTGCTCGCCGCAAGGATTGGTACTTTCGATTGTCCCGATATGGGGTGTAGGATTTTGGGCATTTATTTTATCGATAAAGATCACACCCGGTTCACCATTTTTCCAAGCCTGGTATACGATCTTAGCGAAAACTTCTTGCGCATCCAGTTCACCTGCCGGACTGCCGTCTTTAGGATTATATAAATGATAGTTTCTTCCTTCTTTAACAGCCTGCATAAATTCATCGGTAATTGCAACAGAAATATTAAAATTATTTAATTTACCTTCCCGGTCCTTGCAGGTTATAAACTCTATTATATCGGGATGGTCGACGCGCAGAATGCCCATATTGGCCCCCCGTCTTTTACCGCCTTGTTTTACCTCTTCCGTTGCCGAATTAAAGATATTCATAAAAGAAATGGGACCCGAGGCTTCACCGCCGGTACTGGAAACAATATCATTCTGAGGTCTTAATCTGCTGAAACTAAAGCCTGTCCCGCCGCCGGATTTATGTACTAAAGCCGTCCATTTCAAACTGTCAAAGATTCCTTCCATATTATCATCCACAGGTAAAACAAAGCAGGCGGATAACTGCTGCACTGAGGTACCTGCATTCATAAGAGTCGGAGAATTAGGAAAAAAATAGCCTTCGGCCATTAAATTATAAAACGCAATAATCAAATCTTCTACTTCTTCCGGAGACCGCTGATGTATTTCCTGATCGACCAGAGCGATATTAGTAGCAACCCTTAACAGCATCTCCTGGGGATTCTCAATAATTTCCCCTTTTGCATTCCGTCTTAAATATCTTTTTTCAATTACTTGCAGGGAATTTGGTGAAAAAACCGGTTTGCGAAATCCCGGCTTTGCTACGCTTTCATTCTTCATTTGCAGTTTCAAAGTCATAACCTCCACTCTTCTACTCAACTACTCTCTCTTTTATTTCCATTATTTTTTTAAAAACCCTTCTACATCTTGTATTCTTACTATAGTTTTTTTTAATCTTCTACAATATATAGTCATCAAATGCCGGGAAAAGGTTCCGGGGATATCAGATTGAAAACACCAAAAAAACTCTACCGTATTGACAGAAGCTTTCTGCGGCAGGTTAAGTTTCTTCCTTTAAAGCTTTCCTCAAAATCTTTCGCTAAGCCCTTTCTCCAGGAAAAATCAATATCGCCGGTCCCCTGTTAGTTTTATACCATCGGGAACCGGCAATATTGATCACTCATAAAATGTTTTCACTCCAAAATACTCCTGATCCTGAAAACCCTCCGCTTATTTCAATTCCCTAACGGGAATTAGCTTTTTTCTGAGGACATTCACTATAACCCGGCATATATCTGCTGTCATTTATCGTTTTGCGAGAGCCTGCCGGATCTTCCAGTGCTTATTTCTATTCTTACCGCAATAACTCCTGCTGTCCCGCTCTGCAACTGCAGCGAGCTCCTCCGGTGTTTTTTGCACAGCTAAGGCCCTCGCCGATAAATTAGCATGACAGAAAAGGATTCCTTGATACGGTATTGCTTTATTCCCTGCTAGACAGGTTGCATTTTCGAATTTCTAAAGCCCCGTCAATCTTTCATTTTATATCAAAGTATAGCTTTTATTTTCTCGAATTTGGCCTCTGTTTCTGTTTTGTGTTCGGTAAGCTTGGCAGTTTGGTCAAATACGGCTTGCAGCAATCCGGAATCTTTTTTTTGTTGTTCTTTTACTTCTTTTAAGTCGCGTTCCAGCTTGGCTTGTCCCTGTTCCAGCTTGGCTTGTCCCTGTTCCAGTTTATCAACCTTGGTTACAAGGGTAGAAACAGTGCTTGTAAGGTTTTCGAGCATGGAGAGTATTTTTTCTTCATTATTCATGCACAACCATCCTCATCTAATATATTTACAGTCAATTTTGAGTAATGGCTCCAACTCATAAATGACTGCATAAGAAAACTAAATTGGTGATGCCCATCCTTATGGTCTGTTTAGCCGTTCCCTTACCAAATCCTTTGCGATCAGGGCTCAATTCCTTACAATAGGTTAAACCTCAAAAAGCTTACCGTTGTCACATTTATTATTTCGCGCTGCAAAGGATATCTCCTTTCTAAACCCACGATTTTTTTCCCAAACCTTACTACAAGCCGTTTCCGGGGGAAAATCAAAATTATGAATTATCCCCGCTGTTAGTGGCTTGCTCCGCCTTGCCTCCGGGAGCTTAGTAATTTCATCTTTTATCTTTAGCGGCTGTTTTTTATACAGCACCGGTGTTTTACTTTATTGTAAATCTGCTCACTGCCTGCTGTAATTCAGCAGCCATCTGGGTCAGCATGTCACAGGAGGCCGCAATTTCTTCCATGGCCGCGGATTGTTCCTGGACAGCGCTGGAAATTGTACGAGTTTGCTCCGAGGTTTGGCAACTTATTTCTTCCACTGCAAAGACTCTTTCAACCAGGTGCTGACTGCCGTCGGCTATGCTCTTGACAGCGCCGGATATTCCCCGGATTTGTTCTGATACGTTCCGGATTAAACAGGCAATGTCGGCAAAAGACTCTCCTGCTTCATTAACAACTTCATAGCCGGTTTTAACCTGATGGGTTCCTTGTTTCATGACGGTTACCGCTTTTTCGGTGTCCAATTGAATCCCTTGGATTAAAGCGGTAATTTCTTCCGTTGCTGTTTGGGACTGCTCCGCTAATTTGCGGACTTCCTCAGCAACAACGGCAAAGCCTTGGCCTTCTTCTCCGGCTCTGGCTGCTTCGATGGCGGCGTTAAGAGCCAAAAGGTTAGTTTGGCTGGCTAAACCGGAAATCGTGGAGACAATCCGGCCTATTTCATGAGAGCGGGTGCCTAATTCAGCAACTACCCCGGCAGAATATTCTACACTCTGTTTAATATCGGTCATTTTCGTGATGACCATAGTGATTTTTTCACTGCCTACTTCCGCCGCTTGGGTGGCTTTTTCAGCCTCGGCGACTGCCGTACTCCCGCTGGAAGCTACTTGCCGTGTTGTTTCCGCCATCTTCTGGATGGTTTTTATCGTTTCGGTTAAAGCATTTACCTGGGTTTGGGCGCCTTCGGCAGTTATACCAATGGTATGGGCTACTTGGGTTCCGACCTCAGCAGCATGTCCGGCACCGGTATTGAGCTCTTGCGCTGAAGAAGCCACCAATTCCGCCGATTGATAAACTTTTTCAATCAGTTTTCTGATATTAGCGGTCATGACATGAAATACCTGGCCCAGCTGCCCGATTTCATCTTGACTGGCTCGAAATCTTTCCGGAATTTCACCGGCTAAATTACCCTGGGCCATTTGCCCTGAGGTTTTGGATAGGACAGCCAGCGGGGTACTGATCACCCGGGCAATGGCAATACCAAGAATGACGGCCAGGATCACGGCACAAGCACCAAAAATAGCCGTTTGGAGGATGGCGGTTTCGGCCCGCATTTTATTGGCGAGGGCTACTTCCTCGCCGGTATGTTTTTTTATTTCGGAAAGCTTATCAAGTGCCGCAGTAAAATTCGTTGATAACTTGGGCCCGTCCTGCATTAAAACCAGGCGCGCAAAATCTTTATTGCCATTACGGCACAATTCCATGATCTGGTCCAAATGATAATCAAAATTTTCCAGGACGTTGGCCAGGTACTTATATTGCACCTTTTCTTCCTTCGTCATCAGGCTAAGGGAAAATCTTTCGAGAGCATCCTTGATTTCACTTCTGTTTTCCTCAATTGCGTTTAGATTAAATTCTGCCAGAGCGGGATCATCTTCTAAAAGAAGGTCCCGGATATAGGAACGGTTTTCCTCAAAGGAACCGTGAATAGTCCGCAATTCTAAGAGAGGAAGGGTCTGATAGGTATACAATTCTTGATCCATTTTCTGTAACTTTAAGATATGACCGGTGCTTAAAATGCCTACGGTAAAAGTTATCAAAGTCAGTAGCGCAAAGCTCATTAAGAGTTTGGTGCTTACTTTAAGGTTCAAGAAAAACTTCTGCATCAATTACCACCCCCGTCGCCATGATTTGCTTCCTGGGGTTGAGAAATATAGACCGTTTCTTGAGAGCCCGTACGGGCAGCGGCAAAAGCTGCTTGTGCGAGCATTTTAAACCCGTGGTAGGAACTGGTAGCACCGGTAATCCCATCTATTTGATCAGGATCTTGATAAACAATTAAATTTTTCGCAAAACGGGGACAGTACTCTCCGGGCCCTAAACCGTTCACAGCCTTCATCCGGGTATTGTACTCCGAGTCCTGCGTCTTTAATTTCCCATCTACGGAAAGATAATCAAAGTTAACTTCAGCGATCTCGCCGGAAGTATTGACCTCCATCACGAAAAAGGCCTTCCACCCCCTGCTGTCAGGTTCAGCAAATTCGACACGATAGCTGCCGGGCTTTAATAAGCTTGGCTGCTCTTCGCTGGTTTCTAATTGCCGGGGCTGGGGGGAAAAGGCAATCCACATGGCGATCAGGCCGCTGCAAACTGCCAAAACAAATATCAGTTTTTTCATGACTACTCCTCCTGTGAATAAAAAATAAAAATTATTTTCAACGCTCAAATTATCATGAGTTTATATATAACCATAAGAATATTACCTGCCTTGAGGACATCTTTAAACAAAAAATTTTCACTTTAAGCCGCTTAACATCCGGGTTATGGTTCCGGCAGAAAATATGGGACTGTACTTTTTCATTATCGCAGCGCTGTAAGTAAGCATTGATGCCGCGAAAGCCTTTTGATAATGCTAAGTCGGCCTGTCAGGCCGTGATGCTGCTGAAAACAATCACGAATTAATTCATAGCATTATCTCCACAGGTCACCTAGCTATCAGCATAGGGATATGTATTCTAATATTAGGGTGAATTTTCCTTTTCAATTAAGGCTCTTAAATAAATTTTTTAAAAACGCCGATACATTATATTCATAATAGACATCATAATAGGTAATATAAATTAGGAGGTTAGCCTAATGAAAGACATTTTCACAAAGATTAATTTTTTATTGACAGAATTTTCAATGAGTGCTATCATTTATTCAATATCAGGAAAACCTATGAACAAGAGAAGTAGGAATAATTTGCTTATACGCAGAGAGTCGCTGCCGGTGAGAATGCGACGATAAGGATTATTCTGAATGGACTTGTGAGGGAAGCCCGAAATCCGGGAGGAAAGTAGGCGCTTACGGGGGCCCTGCCCGTTATCAGGAGGGTGTATATGATCGTATACAAAATGAGCGGGCGATTTATATCGTCAATTTGGGTGGTACCGCAGGAGTATAAGCTTTTGTCCCTTTAGGGGGGAAAGCTTTTTTTATTTGCTTTAAAATTAACGCGAAAAGGAGACTGGTACAGATGTCTAAAGGAAGATTCGGAATCCACGGCGGTCAGTATATTCCTGAAACATTAATGAATGCCGTGCTTGAGCTGGAAGAATCCTACAACCACTTTAAAGATGACCCTGAATTCACGCAGGAACTAACGGAACTACTTAATCATTATGCAGGCCGGCCGTCTTTGCTTTATTATGCAGAAAAGATGAGCAAAGATTTAGGCGGCGCCAAAATTTACCTCAAACGGGAAGATCTCAACCATACCGGCTCCCATAAAATCAATAATGTGCTAGGCCAGGTCCTCCTGGCCAAACGGATGGGTAAAACCCGCGTTATCGCCGAAACCGGGGCCGGACAACACGGTGTTGCCACTGCAACTGCCGCGGCACTTTTGGATCTGGAATGTGAGATATACATGGGTAAGGAAGATACCGACCGGCAAGCCCTTAACGTTTTCCGCATGGAGCTTCTGGGAGCCAGGGTTCACCCCGTTACCAGCGGCACCCAGACCCTTAAAGATGCTGTGAACGAAACCATGCGGGAATGGACTCAGCGGGTTAAGGATACTCATTACGTACTGGGTTCGGTAATGGGTCCCCATCCTTTTCCCACCATTGTCCGGGATTTTCAAAGTATAATCGGCCGGGAAATCAAAGAGCAGATTTTAGCCAGGGAAGGCCGTCTGCCTGATGCCGTCCTGGCATGTGTGGGGGGAGGCAGTAACGCCATGGGGGCATTTTATGACTTTATCCCCGATACCCGGGTCCGCCTTATCGGCTGTGAAGCAGCAGGATTGGGAGTTGAAACGGCCCGGACAGCCGCCACCATCGCCACAGGTACGCCGGGAATTTTTCACGGCATGAAATCCTACTTTTGTCAAGATGAGTATGGTCAAATCGCTCCTGTCTATTCCGTTTCAGCCGGTCTTGACTACCCCGGTATCGGACCGGAGCATGCTCATCTCCATGATCTGGGCCGGGCTCAGTATGTACCTGTCACGGATCAGGAAGCCATCGAGTCATTTGCATACCTCTCCCGTACCGAGGGAATTATTCCGGCCATCGAAAGCGCCCATGCGGTTGCCTATGCCCAAAAACTTGCACCTCAGATGGGACAGGATGAGATTATCGTTATCTGCCTCTCCGGCAGAGGTGATAAAGATGTTGCGGCCATAGCCCGCATTAAGGGGGAAGAAATCTATGAATAACATTGAGCAGGTATTTGCCAGGGGTAAAGCCTTTATTCCATTTATCACTGCCGGGGACCCGTCACTGGAAATAACGGAACAACTGGTGCCGGCCATGGCAGAAGCCGGTGCGGACCTGATCGAACTGGGCATTCCCTTTTCCGACCCTGTAGCGGAAGGGCAGGTAATCCAGGACGCAGATAACCGGGCCCTGACCGCCGGGACAACGACGGACAAAATATTCGCCATGGTGAAACGTATCCGAGTATCTTGCTCCGTCCCTCTGGCCTTTATGACTTACATCAACCCGGTCTTCACCTATGGTGCGGAAAAATTCATAAGGAATTGCCGGGAAGCAGGCATTGCTGCCTTGATTGTCCCCGATCTTCCCTTTGAAGAAAAGGAAGAACTGACACCCTTGTGTGCCAAATATCATGTTACACTGATCGCTATGATTGCACCCACTTCCAACCGGCGCATCCGCATGATTGCCACAGAAGCCCGGGGCTTTCTCTACTGCGTTTCATCCCTGGGCGTCACCGGCGTCCGCCAGGAAATTAATGATGATGCCAAAAAAATGGTTGAACTTGCGAAAGAAGTGAACGATATTCCCTGCGCCGTCGGTTTTGGAATCTCAACACCGGAACAAGGAGCGAAAATGGCCGAATTTGCCGATGGGATCATTGTCGGCAGTGCCATCGTAAAAATTATCGCCCACTACGGGGAAAATTCTCTGCCCTACGTCGTAGATTATGTACGGATGATGAAAGACGCTCTCAAATGAAACAGCGGCTTAGGCCATATTGGGCAATATTCCCGCACCTCACTTGCTCTCCTCAGGCGGAAAATATCTGTTGGAAAAACACCTTTCCTCCATGACGGCCGCCGCAAGCATTCTAAATAAATTTTATGCTGAATTCCACCCCCTTATTAGACAGATATTTTCGTAAAAAAAATGCAGCGTCAATGAAAATATTGACGCTGCACACCTTTATGTTTTTCCTTAAGGAAAATAGTTAATAAAACCACAGTTCCTCTCTATATACTCCTTATCCCACTTTACCCCTCGTTCAAAACAAGGTGTTTTCAGCATAATAAGAGAGCACGTAATGATCTACCTTGGACTGATCTGAATAACTTAATACCCAACTACGATCTTGCGACCATAATCAAGCACTTCATTACCCATACCAATCGGTCGTTCGACCATCCGAAATACCTGTACAGCCACCTGCAATCTTTCGACTGCAGATAACCGTTAGTCAGTTTAAAACTAACCTGCGGCACTCCGAATGATCTGCGCTCGACCCCATACGATAAGTTGGGATCCTACCACAATCGTGATATTTTTCAATCCGACTGTGGCACAACCTTTCCTAACCGTATAGAATCTTCCCTCCGGCTGTATACAAGCCGGACATGACCTGCATACAACCTTCGGCCGACCCATATATACCCCTTAAAGAGCATATATAAGTCTTGGCTCAACCATTACGTACCCTTCACTATCTAGGATGACCCTTTTTGGTAAATTTATTTATGGTAATTTTTGTTATATTACCTTTACCATATTGCTACTTTCCATACTTAAATCCTCTAAAAAACCGGCTTTGTTGATTACTTACCCTATTTTTCAGCGATTTATTTTCTAAATTATAAATTTAGCAGGAATTACCGGAACTTTTAGCAAATCAATGAATTGGTTATTATTGTTATAAAAGCATTTCTTTCAAGAGAGGAGTCTAAGCATGAAGGTCCAGTTAGTCACAGACAGCGCATCTGATATCCCCCAGGAAATAATAGCATCCCATAATATTGAAATTGTACCCTTAAGCGTCTATTTTGGTGAAGAAGTATTTATCGACCGGGTGGAGATAACTACGGAAACCTTTTATAAAAGAATGTCCGCGACAAAGGAGCTTCCTAAAACGTCCCAGCCTGCTCCCCATGCCTTTGCCCAAGCCTATCGACGGGCTGCCCGCAGGGGTCCTGTCCTTTGTATCACCTTGTCCTCCGGGTTAAGCGGTACCTACCAGAGCGCTCTCCTGGCCGCAGAACTGGTTGATTTTCCTGTAGAGGTTATTGACTCTTTAAATGTCAGCATCGGAACCGGCTTACAGGTGATCAGAGCCTGCCTTTTCGCCGAACAGGGTTATTCTTTAAGTGAAATAAAAAATAAGATCCTGGCCTATCAAAAAGAGATGTCTACCTACTTGACCCTGGATACTTTAGAAAATGCGGTCAAAGGAGGCCGGGTCTCTCCCTGGGAGGGTGGAATCGCTCAATTATTAAGCATTAAACCGGTCATGCACGTTTTACCTGACGGGTCAATCAGCAGTGCTGAAAAAGTCAGGGGAAGAAAGCGGGCCATCAAAAGGGTGCTGCAGCTAATCGAGGACACGAAAAAAGATTTTTCTAAATATACCATGGGTATAGCCCATTCCTGCCTGGAAATAGAGGAGATTAATTATGTCCTGAAAGAAATCAGGAAATTATTTAATCCTCAGGAAATTATCATCACGAAAATAGGCCCGGTAGTTGGAACCCATGGCGGCTTAGGTATCATCGGAGTCGTAGTGTAGTCTGCAGTTCCTGTTCCAAATTTATATTGAACTTTAACCTCCTTAGATTTTTTTCATATTTTATATTGAGACACAATAAATTTAGGAGGTAAAGCTATGTATAATCACACTGTTTCTCTGGCGTGCGCCGATATCAGAGGCGGGCCCCTGGCCCCCCAAATCAGAGGCACGGTGATACTGCAGGATGTGTATGGCGGTACGATGGTCTATGTTAATATTTCCGGTCTCCCGCCTTACCAAAAAGCCAGCAACGGCAATAACCCCATTGGTCCCCATGGTTTTCACATCCATGCCAAAGGCACTTGTGCGGTAGGTGATACAGATAATCCTTTTCAAGCCGCAGAGGGGCACTGGAACCCTTATCATCAGCCTCACGGCAATCATGCCGGTGATTTTCCGGTTCTCTTTTCTAATAACGGAGTCGCCTATATGAGTTTTTTTACAAATAAATTTAAGGTTCAGGACGCTCTGGGAAAATCACTAATCATTCACCAGAATCCTGATGACTACCGGACCCAGCCTGCCGGGGATTCCGGCAAACGGTTAGCCTGTGGGATCATCAGACCCTGGTACCCATATTAAGAAATCCCTTGACCACATACCTGAATACCAATATCTTTGACTGATTATACCGGTTATTTAAGATAAATAAGCAAGGAGGTCGAGCCGGTTCAAGGTCCTTGCTTAAAGTAAACTCTTTATCCAAAGACGGTGCTTTATTAATTATCTTCAGCGGCCAGCGTACTGGTTTTCAGAAACAGCCAGGTCGCAGTACACCACCAGGCTAAAAAGACAAAAAAGCTGACGACAGGATAAAACCAGGACCGGTAATCAAATAACCCTGCATTACGGACCAAGATGCCGTATCCTACACTTGACATGGCAACAGTCAGGACATAGAAGACCAGAAAATAACGGCGCCGCGGCAAAAACCGCAGAAAAAGCATAATAACAAAAACCCACGAAGGCGGTGACAGTAAATTTTGTCCCAAAGCATTAAAAATCCCCATATTTTTAAACCATATTACGTGCAATAAATTCTGGAAAATACCTACACTTATTACATCTCCCAGCCCGCCCATAAGAACCCCGTATATAAAGTACTCTTTATAATCCTGCTTAGGAATATAAATAAGAGATAACACAAAGACCATAAACAAGAATACGGGATAAAACAGTAACTTAACCATGGAAAGGCTCCTTTTCCCAAAACTAATATTTAGTATTCCCATATAAATTCAACTTATAAGCATATTATTTTTATAAAAGATTGGCAAAAGCTGCCCGGGAATTAGACGCAACTAGTGATGACCTGTTTATCCGGGAAGATCACGGCTTTGACTAAAGATCTGAGCTTTCACCCGGAATCACACCGGAAAAAAGATACGAAAGTTTTTTCATTAAGAAAATTCCTGGTTTTAAATTGAGATTTAAAGCCGTATTTATGTTAGAATAGAATAAACCAATAGCTTATAATCTTTGAACTGGGAATAGGTAGCTAGGGTTCCGCCTTATTATTAAGGGCCCGCACCAAGCGCTACAGCTCTTGTTTTACGAGAGGCACCTACTGGAATAAAATGCCCGAGGGGGAAGGTTCAGCGTTTTTTGGCGCTGAATTTTAATCCCCTCGGGCTTCTTTTTGAGGAGGAGGAAATCATGTTGAAAGAAGTTAAAGAAATCCGCCCGGGAGTCGCTGTTATTATTTTTAACGATGATCAGCAAGTTTTGCTGCAAAAAAGAGCTGATGTCGGGCTGTGGGGTATCCCCTCCGGGCATGTTGAACCCGGGGAAACAATAACGGAAGCCGCCGTGCGGGAAGTATTTGAGGAGACCGGTTTGCGGATTAGGATTTTGCGGCTGATCGGAGTATATTCCGATCCTAAATCACAAATATTCCGATACCCTGACGGCCGGATAACGCATTTTGTTACCTGTTGCTTGCAAGGTGCAGTTACCGGAGGGCAGCTTTCCTGCCTTTCTCCGGAAAGCCTAGCTGTGAAGTTTTTCCCTATTCATCAGCTGCCGGCAGAGATGCTGACGATGCATCCCCAATGGCTGAGTGATGCACTTTCCTGCAGCGACCGCTCATTCCTCCGTTAGCCCCACTTTATTCTTTCGTTTTTTATAAATCCCGGCCCTGCCGGGTAACAGCTCCCGGTCGGCTGCCCGCCCTGCCCCCGGAAACTCCGCCAACTCAGGTTAATCCTTTGATGCTTTCCACTAAGGCTCCCAGTAAACAATGGAAGCCCCGGGGATTTTGCGCAGGCACCCTGTATTGCTTATTAATCTCAATCTGCACGGAGGGAATTCCCACTTCCCGCGCCACATAATTAACGACCGTATGGGGGTCGGAGACTGCAAAATTATCAAAAGAAACTTTTGTCAGCCCGAAATCCTTAAAATTTTGTGCCAGAGTTTTTAATATCTCCCCCTTCCCCCGCAGGGTCTGCTCTCCATTCGTGCCGAGATCCACATCAAATGCTCTCTCTCGGGCGGCGCCATGGATATCAAGAAGGAATTTTATTTTCTGCCTGCTGCAGAAATCAGTTAGCTTTTCTTTATAAATACAGGGGTTGTCCCAGTTAGGGTCCCCTCCATAAAGCTTTGCTGCTGCAATCCCATGGCAGCCGGTTAACCTGTTTAACAAATAAACAAGCGAGCCTGTAAATTGGTCGGACATTTTGATCTTCTTTTGTCTGTAATGCCTGACGGCGTGGGGAGCAGATACTAATACGGGCACCTCCCCCACGGCAAGCCAAAAAGGATCCTCCTGCCTGGGGTTAACCCGCTTGTCTGTTTTATAAAAGTAAACTTTTTCAATATTTACTGCTTCTTCATTGAGACGGGCCCTGTTAAACTCATTTAAGATTTCTGCTTGCTTATCCTTCATAATAGCACCTCGGCTTCCCTTAATTTTCGTATCCGTTCCTCCTGAAAACAGCACCGGACTTCCGGAGGAAGCGATGATTTTGCTGCACTACATAATTGGGCATAAAATGTCGGATAGCCCCTGCTAACTTCTGATATCCTACTTATAAGAGAGGAGGCAGTAAGATGGATTCCCTGGATAGAATGAACCAAGCTTTAAGTTATATTGAAGAGAATCTCACCAATGATATTGACTTAAAAGAAGCAGCAAGACTTGCGCTGTGCTCAGAATATCATTTTCAGAGAATGTTCTCTTTTCTGGCCGGAGTAACCCTAGGGGAGTATATCCGCCGCAGGCGTCTGACCCTTGCAGCTTTCGAACTTAATAACAGCGATATCAGAATACTCGATGCAGCGGTTAAATATGGCTATCATTCCGCAGACTCTTTTGCCAGGGCTTTTCAAAATCTCCATGGTATAACACCCTCGGAAGCGAGAAATAAGGGCCGATCATTAAAGGCTTATCCGCAAATGACCTTTCAATTATCCATCAGAGGAGGAAGTGAAATGAATTATCGAATTGAAGAAAAAACGGCATTTTGTATTGTTGGCATCAAAAAAAGGGTCCCGATTATCTTCCAGGGAGTTAACCCGGAAATTTCCGCAATGTGGCAAAGCTTAGATGAAGAAACGATCAGGCAGCTCAAAGCTCTTTCTAATACAGAACCCCCCGGATTAATCAGTGCATCGACAAATTTTTCCGAAGACCGGATGGAAGAAAAAGGAGAACTTGACCATTATATAGGCGTGGCTACAACGAAAGAGTGTCCGGACAATCTGACAAAACTCCTTGTTCCTGCCTCAACATGGGCTGTATTCCGATCAGTCGGACCATTTCCCCAGACACTGCAAAATATTTGGGGGCGTATCTATTCCGAATGGTTTCCTTCCTCCCATTATGAACAAAAAGAAGGGCCGGAAATTTTATGGAATGAAAATAAAGATCTAACCTCGCCGGCTTTTACAAGCGAGATATGGATACCCGTTCGGAAAAAAAGTTATCCTTCCCTCTCCCGTTAAAATGCGGGACCGGGGCTAAAAACGTATTGAACCCGGCCTATTCCCGCCTATTTTCCCTGCAATTTTTAAGCAGGTATGATTAGAGGCTGCCGGGAACGGCACCTCTAATAAACTGCTTACCGCTCTGTTCCCATCTTAAAAAGGAACAATAACCTGCCCCGGAATAAATGTAAATAGTTCTTGACATGGTCTCCGGACCATCTGCCGCGAAAATAAAATTATTTTTTATGTAAACATATCAGCCGGGTATTATTCCAGCCCATTTTATCATAAAACTTTAAAGCCGGGATGTTATTCCGGTCAGCCAGCAGTTGTAAACGCTTTACGCCTTTTTCAGCGGCCCAGCTTTCAATAGCCAGGAGTAACCCCTTGCCGATGCCCATCCGTCTGTATGCTTCTTCAACTACAACGTCTTCAATTACCGCTACCGGTCCTCCTTCGGCAGTAGATATTAAAAGCTGTGCCGTACACATTCCTACGACCTGTTTATTTATTTCCGCCACAATTATACAGCTACTATCATCATTCTCCAGTATCATTTCCAGCCCTTTGTGCTGTTTTAATTCATCTACCGTGAAATCCCTTTCTAAAGAAAATAAGACCTTTAATAAACCTACAATACTTGGCAGATCATTATGCCGTCCTTTTCGAATAATGCACCTTAACGCCATTGAAAAACCCTCTTTCACCATTATGTAAAAAAGTAAAATTTCCGGACATTCAGAACCTTTCACCCTACTACTACACGACTAGCGCAATGAAATACCCTTCCTGAGGATAGAATGGACATAATGAGCCGGTATTAAGATCTGCCTTCATATCCTCCCCCAGAGCCACCATCACTATTGCCTTTATGCTTGTTTTTTTCAATCTCCCCATTTAACCTGTTAATAAATTCTGCTTTCTGAGTACTATCTGCAAAGGAATCAACAGGAATAATGTAGGCCATAACTGCGCTCAGATAAATATAAATATACTCTTGCGTCTCGATTACTCCTTCAACTGCCCCGTAATTGGTTTTCGACTCACTAAAACCGGTTATATTTACTATCCCGTCTGCAGCCAATTTTAAAGTTTGCCGGCCTAACATATCCGCATTTTGACCCTCGTCCACCAGCCGGGAAATTCGCCTGGTTAAAGTCCATTTAAGGTATTTCCAATAAAAGCCGGCCCAGAGTAAATACACTAACCCAAAGATCATAAGCCAATACCATAAGGGGATCACGGTAAATCTGGCCAAAATAAAGGGTACTATTAAGAAAATCAGGGAAATAATATACCTTTGCACAAACAACGACTTTCGCAATGAAGCAGAATAGGTCATATGAAAAATATTAAATGCTATATAATCCTGTTTTGTTAATTCATAATCAACCTGCACAAAAAGCCTCCTTATCCGCTATATTCCGCGCTCCTTTTCTCCGGCAATACGCGGCATATTCATTACCCCAATTATTTTCTTCTTAATTATAACACGCTAAATCCGGAAGCAGAAGAACCGTCCCTCCCATCGCTACCGGAGAATAATAGTGGTATAATAGGTAAAAACTATCTTACACGGAGTGATCATACTTTGCATACGGTAATTATGCTCGTAACCAACTGGTGTCCCCACTGTAAAAATGCTCTTTTATGGATGGACGAACTCCAAAAGGAAAATCCACAATACTCAAAAATAGAGCTGAGGATCATTGATGAAGAACGTGAACCGGCTGCAGCTAACCAATATGATTACTATTATGTTCCTACATATTTCGTTAACGGCGTAAAACTTCATGAAGGCGTTCCAAGTAAAGATATTGTGAGAAAAGTCCTGGCAAAAGCTCTTGAGAATAACCGATAATATTTATTCACAGCAAACTGGGCCGCAAAGCGGGGACGGTTCTCTTGCTTCCATTTATCCGGCTGCGCCTTCAAAAATAAGCTTTGACCAAATAATTCCCGCATAGTCACTACATTTCCCTGCATGGCCCTTTTCCCTTCCCTGAAATTTCCTTACGGACCGGCAAAAAGGCCCTGTAGGGCCTTTCTCACATCTTAGCATTTTATACACGAAAGCATCACCTTAAGCGATCCCTGGTTCCTCGTATTTCAAGCTTTTAGAACCTCTAACAAGGCCTGCATGTGCCTGCATTTAAAATTTTTATCCACTCTCGAACGCCAGCGGTATGTGCAGCAGTCACAACCGGTAGTTGTGGTTTGCAGTTCCCAGCGGCAATCGACATCAATAACATTGGCGCTGTTTTCTCCTGTCAAATATACAACCAAATCATCTACTTCATAAGGTTCAAACAATATTATTTCTTTTTTATTATCCATAATCTATCCCGCTTTCTACTTTTTCTCCTAAATATTTTAACACATCTCTCCCGCTACTGAAACGAAATTCAGATGATCATATTAAACAGACAGCCAACGATTAAAATTGCAATTGTTGTGACTGTTACAAATACTGCAATCAACCGGGGTTTGATGACTTTCCGTAAAATGATCATTTCCGGTGCGGAAAGAGCCGTAACACTCATCATAAAAGCTAAGGCGGTACCTTCGGCTACTCCTTTACCGATCAATGCCTCGGCAATGGGCATTGTTCCCACTGCGTTAGCATAAAGGGGAACCCCCAGAAGTACTGCTACTAAAACCGCAAAGGGGTTATCCGGACCGGCCCACCTGATCAGTAAATCCTCCGGGGCATAACCATGAATTACCGCACCTAATCCAATACCTAAAACAATATAAAGCCATACTCTATTAATTATCTCTTTTACATTTTCCCGGGCAAAAATCATTCTGTCCTGCCAGCTCATCTCGTCTACCAGGGTCTGGCCCATCTTGAGCCGGTAGACATATTCCTCAACATGTTTTTCCATGCCCAGCTTACCAATAATAATTCCACCTAAGACACCGATTATTATCCCCGCCAGAACATATATAACGGCAATTTTCAGACCAAACATGCCTAAGAGCATGACCAGGGCAACTTCATTAACGATTGGTGAAGTAATTAAAAATGAAAAGGTAACGCCTAAAGGAATCCCTGCTTCAACAAAACCGATGAATAGCGGCACCGATGAACAGGAGCAGAAAGGAGTTACAATTCCCAAAAGGGCAGCCAGTACATTACTCCGGTAACCTTGAAATCTGCTTAAGATTAACTTGGTTTTCTCCGCCGGGAAATAACTTCTCAGATAAGAGATAATGAAAATCATAATGGAGAGCAGAACGATAATCTTGAGCGTATCATAAATAAAAAAATGCAAACTACTGCCTAATTTACCTGCCGGGTCTAAGCCTAGAATATCACCGACCAACCAGCCGGCCAAAGCATTAAACATCTGTTTTCACTTCCCCGTACACACCGCAATTGATTCTCGGCTCTGTGCGTATTTCTGTTTCATAACTCTTGACGGCTATCCCCAGTTTATTATTGACTAAGTCCAGGAAATCCCTGTACTCCCTATGATTTACCGAATAGAAGATCCATTTTCCCTCCCGCCTGTCCTGGACAAGGCCGGCCTGTTTCAATTGTTTTAAGTGATGGGATACGGCGGGCTGGCTTAAACCCATCTCTTCCATCAGCTCACAAACACATTTTTCCTCCTGAGACAGCTTCTGAATAATAGAGATCCGGTTGGGATCACCCAGGGATTTAAAAATCTGGGCCAGATTTCTGATATTTTTTTCCTGCATCAAAAACACCTCCGATTTCCATACTAAACTTAGCCTTTGGACCTTGGTATTACCCCATCTCCTCCTGAAGATATTTTTTGATTTGCTCTTTAGTAGGTACTCTGCCTTTTACCTTGACTTTTCCGTTTATCACCAGACCAGGTGTGGAGATTACGCCCATTTTAATAATTTCCGCCATATCTTCGACCTTTTTTACATTGGCAGTTACATTTAAATCGGCAAGGGCACTTTCTACCTCCTGGTATAATTTTTTACAATTCATACAGCCCGGCCCCAATACTTTAATTTCCATAAGCTCATCTCCCATAAACATATTTATATTTGTTTATATGTATTTTATAAAAATTTTTCCCCCCCGTCAAGCCTCTGCTAATTTTGCATTTTTTAAGAATTACGTTTTTTGTCATCATCCCTTGGCTTAAAACAAAGCAATAAATCAATTGCTGTACTTAACTGCGGAATAAGCGGGGTTTTAGATCTGAATTAGATCATGAAAAGTAAGGCAATATATAGATGAGTCAAACCCATCTTTGACAACCTCTTGTAATTTTAAGATATTTTTACTTATAATTGAATTAAATGCTATCTTATTTTTGCTGCTATTTCTCCAGGAAAGGAACTTAAGATGGAAAAACTAAAAGCCGGACTCTTCTACAGCTTAGGCCGTGTATATCTGTCGCCCGATTTACTGGCTAATTCCGAGCCTAAATTATTACATATCTCCGATACACCTGCAGGTTTTTATGCCCAGCTTAAACGGATCATTACGAAAGTTAAACCTCACTATATTGTCCATACCGGCGATTTGATTGATGATATTAAGCTTAATCTGAACGCCTCCAGAATAAAGGAATATACGCAGGGAGTCAGCCGGCTGATTGAGATGCTGGAAAGTTCTTCCGCCCGGGAAATATATATTACTATGGGGAACCATGACAATAAAGAAGCTATCTCTAAGGAAATTGCCAGAAGTATTCTTTATGAAAATAGTGCCGTGGTCAGCATTGAAAATACTGAATTTAAGATTAGCCATTATGCCAAATACTCTCTCCGTTCTCCGGCCGACTTTAACCTATTTGGTCATGATCTCACCCTGAAAAGCCAGATACTTAAAGGTAAATTTTTTCTGAACGGGATTCAGAATATCAATATCATTGCCCTTAACAGTAAAAAAGTCTTTTCTTTACCTTATCCCCTAGGTACCAATGAAAGCCGGCTGGGTAAATTTAAAATCGGAATGTAAGGGAGGAGATGCCATGCTGTCTTTAATCAGAAGTGGTCCCCAAATGCTTATTATGGAAAGCGGAGTTGTCGCAAAATTAAAACAATATTTTGAAGAACGCTTCGTCTCAACAGTCTGTACTCTTGGCGAGGCCTTTGAGAAATCTTCCGAAGAATATACCATTATCCTCATTGTCGAGAATAGCAGGGAAATCGTACACCTTGATGATATCAGACATGTTTTCCTTATCAAGGAAGATTCCGATGTGATCTTATGCTCCCTGCATAATGATGGAAAATGCAATCTGCTGAAACATTCCAGAATAGCTCCGCGGATCCTTGTCATGCGTGCTTTAGGTGATGTGGAAAAAGTCATCACAGAAATCAGAAAGGACCATCAGGCCAGTTCAGGCCCCCTGCTTGAGATGCTTGATAATCATAACAGCCTGGGAACCATCTTAGTTTTTACGGAACAGCCTTTAAATAAAAAAATAAGCAGCAGAGACCTCTATCCACAAACCCTTTTCATTGCAGAAAAGCAGGCGGCTTTAGAACGCAGGATCCGCATACATGGTTTAAAATATTTGAATGAAGGCCTGGGCAATAAAGATTGGTACGAATTAGAAATCAAAATTTATGATATTTATGAAGAGTATCTGCTCCATTATCAACGTTTGCTCAAAGTGATCGAATTTTTAGAGCTGGGGATTATCTTAGGAGAATCCTGGGGCCGGGATACTACCCTTATCTTTAATAGTATCGGTATTTACCGGTTAAGATTCTTTACCTTTTACGAACCGGCAGCCATCAAAAAATTACTCATCGGCTTAGAGTATCTTGATGACGGCACCAGAATAGTAGATTATGATGTCTTTTATAAGCGGAAAAAATTATACTGGTCTGATATCGGGGAAAATCTCAAATCTAAGTCCAGGGTCAGCCGCAAACACCGGGAGCTTATCCTGGCAAAACTTGATGAAAATCAAACAGCGGAAATTTTCGAGCTGGAAAGAAAAATTCTGGCCACCAGGGATTAGTTTCCCACTTCTGTAGCAACTGCAGCTAAGAAAGTCGCTCCGGCGGCTTTTTTAGCTGTCCCGGGCACCTTGTTCACTCACGTGATTCCGCCGGTTAGTTCATACTCCTAAAAGAATACTATGCCATGCTGCTGAGCTGCATCCAATTTTAGTATACCCTGGTTAACAGCTTCCTGAGTTCTTCATTTTCCACAATCTCTTCGATATTACCAATTCCTAATTGACTTAAAATTTTCATGACATTTAAATTATCAAAAGGTGTCATAATAAGGGAATCTTCACCAAACTCATTCACAAGTGCGGTCGCCCTCTCTTTGGCAATATTTGTCCGCGGTCCGCCTACACAGCCGCCCTCACAGCCCATGCCCTCGATAAAATTCTCCTGAATTTTTTCCCCCTGAGATAACTTATCTAAGATATCTTTACATGCTTTAACACCGGCAACTTTTCTAGCTTTCAGCTTGATCAGCCGGCGGGGCTCTATTCTGTTGACAACGGTCTTAACGGAAAAGCTGACCCCGCCGGCTCTGGCATAAACCCTGCCGGCAAAGGAGGCCTGGTCCTTATTTTCAGGACTAAGTTCGGCCAGGTTAATATCCAGAACTGTAAAGATTTCCTTTAACTCAGGAAAGGAGATCACAAAATCTATGTCACCTTTTAAATCCGGTTCCTGAACTTCAGCCTTTTTGGCAATACAAGGACTGATAAATACTACTTTGGCATCCTGGTAAAGCTTTTTCAGAATTCGTCCGGCGGCAATCATCGGGGAAACAGACGGCGACATATGGGCAAATATTTCAGGGTAATTTTTTTTCGTAAGATTTAACCATACGGGGCAGCAGCAACTGGTTAGAAAGAAATCCTGCTCAGTTTTTACTAAACGGTTAAATTCAAAAGCTTCCTTGATCGTCAATATATCTGCGAATAGTGCTACTTCAATCATATCTTTAAACCCCAGGATTTTTAGAGCTGTTCTAAGCTGACCCATAGCAATATTTTCCCCGAATTGTCCGACTATGGCCGGAGCGACAGCAGCATAAACATCGGTATGCTCATTTTGCAGCCAGCTAATTAAAGGAATAAACTCAATTTTATCCGCTAAGGCGCCAAAATCACAGCTTGTAACACATTCCCCACAGCTAAGACATTTATCATCTTCAATCACAGGACCTTCCCTGCGGTATACGTTGGCTTCATATTTACAAACATCTTTACAAGTTCGTTCATCCGGGGAACAATGCTTACAAGCTTCATCCACTTTAGCTACAATAGGCTTTAGGATTTTTGGGGAATTTTTAACTAACTCAATCTCGTCGGCAAAGTCGGGGGTACCCCGGGGATCTAAGCCCATGGCTATTCGGATATGATCCTTGATAAAAGTAATCTCTGCCTCTTGAAAACCGTATTTATCCCTTATCTCATCCGCCAGTTTATCTAAATCGGTATGATCATTTATTTCCCCCCGCCAAAACCTCTTGGCCAGTTCACCGAATATCTCCATTCTTTTTCTTTGGAATTCTTTAAATCTGTTCGCAGCGATAGCGATCACCTCCCACTTTAAGTTTTCAATCTTAACATTAACTTTTTCCTCTCAAATTAAACATTGCAATGGTCACCGGACATCTATCCGCGAAAAATATTGGGATTTTCTGACTAACTAAAAGGATAATCCTGATTATTTTTGAATTACTATGATAGAATATCCTGGAAAAGAGGTGAAAAAAATGGATGCTAATACTATGCTGCAAAACATAAAAATGTTTTTTCAGGGAGCCTTTGACTTGAAAACGAAATCTACGGCAATTTTAAAAAAGGAAGCCAAAGATGAAATGGACAACTTTTTGCTCCTCTGCTTTTCTGATCTAATCGGGGTACCTAATCCCATCAGTTATTATACCCTGGAGGTATTGCCCTATGTAGCTGAAGAACTTGACAGCTGGGAAACGAGAATTTTGGGCCGCAAAAGTGTCTTAGCAGATAAAGCAGGAGCATATGATGCAGATCCGTAAATAAAGAAACCGGCTTTTTTTAGATACATTTCTTTTTAGAAAGAGGGTATTCTTAATGTTAAATAAAATCGTGTTTTTTGGTGGTAAAGGCGGTGTAGGCAAGACAACTTGTTCCGCTGCTTTTGCCTGTTATTGCTCCCGGAATAATCTCAAGACTTTAGTTGTCTCTACTGACCCGGCCCATTCCCTTTCCGATATTTTCAGTAAAAAGATCGGATCTTCCGTCACATATTTAAAAGAGAACCTTTCCGGTCTGGAAATTGATTCAGAAGAAGAAAGCAAAAGATATATCAACACCATAAAAGCCAATATGAAGGACATTGTCAGTCCTGTTATCATTTCTGAAATATCCCGTCAATTAGATGCTGCCGCAGTTTCCCCCGGATCAGAAGAAGCGGCTGTTTTTGATAAAATAGTTGAGATCCTCATTGAGTATCGTGATAAGTTCGACCAGATCATCTTTGATACCGCCCCCACAGGTCATACCCTCAGGCTGCTTTCCTTACCGGAGCTCTTAGGAGCCTGGTTGGATAATTTGCTTAGTAAAAGAAAGCAGGCTCTTAAACTAATGAAAATGGCCAGTATCCATGATAAAAATGCTCAGGAAGAATTACAAAAGGACCCGATAATCAGGACTCTCCAGCAACGCAAGGAAAAGTTCGAGAAAGCGAGAGAAATCATGATTAATAAAGAAAAGGTCAGTTTTATTTTTGTCTTAAATGCCGAACGCCTCCCCATCGAAGAAACCAAAAAGGCAATTAAGATCCTGCAAAAATATACGATCCCCGTAGGTGGAGTGGTTGTTAATCGAATACTTCCCGCCAACATGCAGGATGAGTTTTGGAAAAAAAGAAAAGATCTGGAGAATACATATCTGGAGGAAATTGCGTCTACCTTCAAAGATCAATATATCACCTACCTCCCTTTATTAAATTCAGATATTCAAGCCCATGTTCTAGAAAATATCGCTGATAACTTTAAAAACTTTAAAAGTTAAGCCTCAGGGGTCTAACTCTTTTGCGGCTTCTTATCACCCAAATTTAAAATTTAACATAAGTTATTAGTAGTATTTTTTAAGGAGCTAGGATTAAGATGAAAGGTGATATCATTTATGTTGTGCGCCTGTTAAGAAAAGAGGAGCAAAGACTCATTTCTTTACATGTAAAGCAATTAAATAAACGCATTTTTTTACATCAATTTATAGACGGCTTTCCCAGCTACCGGCACTACGGGGTTGATATCGGAGACGGAACGGCAGTACACTTTCGCGGTGACAGGTTCTTAATTCAAAGATCGGCCTGGATTCAGAGAACTTCTTTAAAAAGTTTTGCCGCTGGAGATGAAATCTGCACCGATGAGTGCAAATATGCTTTTACAAGGAATGAAGTTATCCAAAGGGCTTTAAGCCAAGTAGGCGGAAAATTCGGCGGGTATCACTTTATCTTCAATAACTGTGAACATTTTGCTTACTGGTGCGGTACCGGAAGAAGAATTTCCAAACAAGTATTATTGCGGATTTAAGAAAATAACTGTACCAACCGGATTCCATTTTAAGTATGATAAATGATAGAATATAATTATCAATTTGTCTAGGGAGTAATCAGCATGGTTTTTAATATTAAAGAATACATTGAGAAAAACAGTGACGGGCGAATCTTAGTAATGGTTAAGGATTTCCCTAGCGGCCATATTCCATATGAGATTACAACAAAAAATACTTTAACAGAGGAAAAGGTTCATCTCTTTCTGGACGACAGAACCTTTTCTTCTGCAGACAGTAAAATAGGACAAGCCTTACTTAACCTCTGCAAAAGAAATTCCCAGTTAGCTGACTTATCCCGAAAAGTTGTGGAAAAATTTATTAAAATTCAGGATGACGGCTTTAAGAAACGCTCCCAGCCTGAAAATAAACTTGTAAATACTTCTCAAGGAGATACTCCCAAAAGCTCCCACCGAAAAAACAGCCTGCCTATAATCAAGGAACCCTCTTTTGCCCCGGAAGTAAATATCAATTTATTGCAGGCCGCTATTGATGAAATAATAGCAGAGGCACATGCATCTGAAGACATGAAAGAGATCATTTTGGAGGCTCTCCTCGGACAGGAGGAGTGAATTACCATTAATTAGCAACTTCAAACTGTTATTCATTAATTTTTTTGTCACCCTTTTGCCGCTACCGCATACTATGAACTGCGGAATCTTTAAAAGAAGGGTGATATATTTTTATGAATACTCTGCGAATAGAACAAAGCTGCCCGGACGCAGCTACCGACAAATGTCCCTGTGAAGCAGCCATTACCTTGGACTGCCCTGTTTGCAACGTATTAAATCACGCTGAAAAATGTGAATGCAGTCAGACTTGGCCCGGAATTTGTGTTTATGAAAACTATCTGCAGACAGATCAAAACGTAAGTAAAAATACAACAAAAGATATCCAGGTATTGCAAAAATTGAATCTCGAGAATTGTGTCAAACTAATCTGTCTCGCCCCCGACCACCTGCTGGAACAACTTCAACAGTTTGACGTGGTAAAGCTCTTGGCTAAAAGCGAGGGGAAAAAGCTGAACCTGACAGCCGTATTGGCCAAAATCATCAGAGAAAAAAATCTGGTCACCTTTATTATTGATGATGCCAATTACGAAATTCCCCTAAAATACGGTCCCATTTTAGCCAAAGGTATGAAATTTGACATTAAGGTTACCAGTAAAGTTCTGCCCCCTTTAGAAATTGAGAAAATGCAAAAAGTTTTAGTAACCGCCGACGGCTTTTGGTTAGGACTGGTAAACCCCATACTCGATTTACTTAAAAAACAGCAAAAAGAAGTGACTCTGGTCGGTCCCTTCTCCCGTAATATCCTGAGTAAGTTCAATTTAACTCAGGCCGACAAAGTAATCGCCGTAGAAAAAATAACAGAATTTCCCAAAGATTCTTTTGATACAATAATCTGTCTCAATACTCCTTCCCTCCAGAAAAGACTTGTTTCTTCTCTCTGGAAGGAAAAGCTGTCCCAGACCCTCATTGCTGTGAATAATAATTGCTTCTAAACCCGGAGATCCATCTATTCTGATGGGTCCCTCTTTTCATGAATTAACAAAAGGCCCGGGCTGTGCAGGAGCACAGCCCGGGCCTTTTGTTATTTTTACCGCTTTTCAAGAACCTACCGGTCCTTTAGATTAGTGTACTAATCCTAGAAATACCAGGGATACAAATACTAAATAAAATCCTCCCCCGATTATAAGGGTATAGGGAGTTACGACATTCCTTAACTTAAGCTGGAAGTAAATAATTAAAGCAGAAGCTAAGGCTAATACCGCACTGATTAAAGCTCCGGTTGTCAAATTCCAGTCTGTTAAAGCAATACCTAAAGCCGGAATTAAAGAGCTTTGAAATACCATAGCACCTGTAATGTTGCCTAAGGCTAAGGTATCCTTGCCCTGGGAAATCCAGATTACGCTGTTGAACTTCTCCGGAAGTTCCGTAGCAATAGGCGCAATGATTAAAGATAATACAAAAGCAGGAATCCCGAATAGATCAGCCATAAATTCTATCGATGATACGAAAAATTTGGCACCTAAAACAATAAGTCCTAAAGCGAAAACTACCTGAAGTATGATAATACCTAATGCCGGGTCTTGACCTTTCTTGGTAAACAGCCTGTCAAAATAACATTCTGCCAGCTGTTCCTCATCTCCATCATCAGGACATGGATCGGTAAGGGTTTTATAAACATAATATCCGTAAGCACCTACTAAAAATATAATGACGAACATCTTAATCGCATGGGTGGGGAGAAATGCCGTCAGAATAGCGGTTGTATAGACAATTAGAAAAAACCTCAGATCCCTTTCCATTACTAACGGATTAATACTCATTACCGGATAATCGCTTCTTTTCTTTTTGTTATAGATAACTGCTACCCCGGAAATGAACATCGCTAAGGTACTCAGCATAAACGGCGCTCCCAGGATTGCACCTATCCCAATGTCATGCCCGCCTCCGTGACCTCCGGCCCCTCCGCTGCCACCAAAAAGAATAGCAATTACAGGAATCATGGTTTCGGGAAGTGCTGTTCCTACAGCAGCCAAAATACTTCCCACAGCCCCTTCCGACAAGTTCAGTTTCTTGCCCAGCCATTCCACGCCATTGGTAAAGACCTCTGCACCTAACAGAATAACCCCTAAACTTATTACTAATGTTGCAATTTGCATGAACAAATCTGTCACCCTCTTTTAAGATAATAATTGCCGCGACTTAATAAGGAAACGGAAACTAAAAAGACCTTTGCGCTTTAACAGCGCAAAGGTCTTGCCTAACTCATTTGAGTCCATAAGGCCGGGGCAATTCCCGTATTGACGACCTTATGCCACAAGAGGCTACTCCCCTTTACAACATAAATATATTTTAATACATTGCCTGTACTTTGGCTAGAGTTTTTTATAAAAGCTCAGTAAATACAGAGTTACAGCCCACAATCCGGCAGACAGCCTTCCCTTCAGGCACAGCAGTATTTGGGGGCCGCTACTCCCTCAATAGCGGGGCTGGTAAATTCTTTTCTTCTTTCGCCTTAGCGATCAGCTGTTTGACTGCCTGCCTCTCAGTCCGCTATTTCTTATTTCTTTCGATAATGATGGCACAATCCGGGCAAACAAGGGCACACATCCCGC
>JBMNCQ010000069.1:0-1319 GCA_049366715.1 Peptococcaceae bacterium
CATTCAACCGCTGAGCAGCAGCCGAAATAGTCTCTTTCGGGGTTTCATTTTGAATTTCTTCCGATTCTTCGCTGCTTGCCCCCTTATAAGAAACGAATTCTTTAAATTCGGAGTATTTTTTCAGCAATTTAACATCGATTTTTGAAGGATTGGTTTTCAACAGTGCCAAACCTCTATCGGTGATAGTAAAGTAACCCCAACGGGTACTATTCAGCAATCCGGCTTTCTTTAAGTATGTCTTGGCCCATCCAACGCGATTATCAAATAATTCCTGTTTGCCGCTATAAAGCAAAACCTTCCGCTCTTTTTCAGTCAATTTGAAGTAATTGGCAAGAGTATTAACTACTTCCTGCTTTGAGTGCTCTTTTTTATCAGCAATGACCTTTAACAAAGGCAGCATTATTGTTTGATAATCCGGAATTGTCATTAATAACCTCTCAATAATTTAAAGTCTATTTACCTTATCGGGTAACTCAAATAATCGTATGTATTCTGCATACTACCCAATTCTTGTAGCAAATTCTAGCGCAAGAGAGGTCATAAGGCAATATTAATGACTAAACCGTAATATCCCTCTTTTTAAATATATAAAGGGATAAAACCGCAAAGACGACACAATAAGCAGTTAAGACCAGTGAAGCGTGAAGTTCAGTCCCCACCGACTCGAAATAACGCGAGAACTGGCTGAACGGCAGCAGGGTATTAACATTCGGCCCGATCCCGTATTCAGGAAGAGATGAAAGCCATGTCGCTGCCTGGCTAATTAGAACTAATACAGCGATTTCCAGGAAGTAGAATACCAGCCCTACTCCAATACCGGCTATTGCAGAGCGTCCGAGAAAAGCGAAAAAGGCTGCTAATAACATGTAAGGTAAAAGTGATAATAAAGCCAACCCGAATTTAGCCAGTATTTCCCCGGTATAAGAAAACGTCATAAAATCCCAGTTCATATTGCCGTTAATTCCGGATGTAATCAGGACTATAATCAACCCGGTAACAGTGCAAACAAGCAAACCGATAGCCGCAATAATAACAAGGGAAACCAGTTCCGACAGGACGAAATGTTCCCTGACACCCCTCTTTATCATTATCTGCCTTACGGAACCCCAGCCGAACTCATTCCCGATTGACGAACCCGCCAGTATTATCAGCAGCAATATTTCTATATTGGCCGCCGTAGAGATTATCAGGGAGAATACATCCGCATACTGATAATCCGATTCATAAGTGGTGAAAAAGATAAGGGCGGAAAACAGTACCAACAGGACGGCAAGCAATATCCAGGTCATTCTTCTTTTACTTATTTTAAAGAGTTCGGC
>JBMNCQ010000070.1:0-1634 GCA_049366715.1 Peptococcaceae bacterium
AGGGTTGGGGTGAGGGGGCTTTCCGAGGTTTTTGTTTTTTTTGATCCATAATGGAGATAACCGCTGCAATCGGTTTGCCTCTTTTGGTAATGACAACCCTCTTTTTTTGACAATCGACATTTTTTAAAACCGATCGGCAGGATAAATACGGCCTTCTCCAGCCAACCGGCCGGTGCGGAATTCTTTGAAACAAATTCTTCAAATGCTGGCCATTAGAATTGTGTCAATCTTACTCCTTACAAGCCGTTTAAAGTCATCCAGAAAGCCCGTCTTCATCCAGTTTCGGTGATCGTGTCCCAAAAGCTTTCCCGTATCACGATAGATTTTTTGGGGATTGGCGGCGTTGATCCTCTCTAAAATAGTTTGATAGAAACGCAGCTCATCGCCCCAGGTGTTAACAATCATCGCTTCTTTCAAAGGATAACCGTTTTTAAGAATAAACCATGCGTCAAAAATATCCCGGCCGGCCCGCCGCTCAATAAAGGTCAACAGCTTTTCCGTCATCAAAAAGGAAGGCTCCAGCGTGAGGATCGCTACCCCCCTAAGGGACAAGATCGTTGTATCCAGCACTTTATCCCTTGTCGAAATTTCAATCTTGACATGAAAATTTCTTTCCGGCCCGGGAAATCGGAGCTCCGATAAAACCGTATGATATTTTACGGCCGCATCCGTTATCTCCCATTTTTTCTTTTTAAAAACGTCTTTGATAATAGTTAAAAGCTTATCAGCCGATATTCCGCAAAGAAAATCATAGTCAACATCCTCGGAAAAACGCGGTAGATCATAAAAGAGCCTCAATGCCGTGCCGCCTTTAAAAGCGATTTGAGCCCCGGCTTCCGATTTGGCAAGAGCCTGAACCACTTCAATGATCACATTTTCCCTGTAATGATTAAAAAATTCCTGCTTATTTGGCTTCATAACTACAATTCTGAAAAAATTTTATCATTTTTTTCACTGCGGCAGGGTAAGGCGACACATAATATGCAAGCCGCTCGTTATCCAGTTTACCAATATCAATGTCTTCCGGAAGCAGGTCTGCGAGGCCTTTGCTTTTCATATAAAGTGTGTCCAAAAGAGCCTTTTCAGGCTCTGCAATAAAAAAGTCTTCCATCTTTTTTTGCCCAAAGCGGAAAAGAGCCGGATTGATTTGACGATATACAAAATCGGTACGATCGATCTGATATCGATAACTTCCCAAACCGATGGAAAAGATCACCTGCGGATCCTGAACAATAAGACCCCAGTAGTTCAGGGCCGTTTCAAGCGAAACCACCGATGGCTGATAAAGGGCGTTTGCCAGGGCAAAAAGAGAATATTTCCGGCCGGCCAGGACAAAGAGATCGCGACAAAGTCTTGTAATCACTCCCCGGCTAACGAGCCTGGATGCAGTCGTTCTCGCACTTTCCCGGGTGATATTGAAGATGGCCTGGAGGGATGAAATCGTAAAAAAAGGACTTTCGGTGTTTAACAACTTGGTGATATTGTTCGTAGCCATAAATTCACGTTATAAAATAATAAACTATTCTGTTTATTATTTTATAACCAATATTGGTCTTTTGTCAAATTAGAAAAGCTTTTCCAGGGCATCGACATGCCTGTCCCAGGAATAATGCTCCTCGACAAAGCGGCGGCAC
>JBMNCQ010000071.1:0-3229 GCA_049366715.1 Peptococcaceae bacterium
TCATGGGCTGTCCTGTTTTCGTTATTGTGGTCATCACCAGTTCGCCGGACGAACCGTAAGGAAGGGCTTCTCCGCTTACGGGATCCACTACTTCCGCAATAACATGGTCTTCGTTAATATGCAATCCGTTCTTCTCTTTACATTCGAACGATACCCCGGGGCCGGCTATTTCAGACAAACCGTAAATATCCCGGGCGTCTATGCCGAGCAAATCCTCCAGGTTATCCCGCATCTTTTCACTCCACGGTTCGCCCCCGAAGCAGCCGCTCTTTAACTTCAATTGCGACAGGATTCCCATGTCGCGGGCCGTCTCGCCTAAAAAGGCTGCATAAGACGGCGTACAGCATAATATAGTCGTTCCCAGTTCCCTCATCATGATAAGCTGCCGCTGCGTATTGCCGCTGGACATCGGAATTACCATTGCGCCAATGCGCGATGCCGCCTGGTGCAGCCCAAGGCCGCCGGTAAACAAGCCGTAGCCGTAAGCAACCTGGACAATACTTCCTTTAGTACAACCCAGCGCTGTCAAAGCGCGCGCCACCATTTCCGTCCAGACATCTATATCGTTTTCGGTATAACCGGCAACAATGGGATTGCCTGAAGTTCCCGATGAGCCCTGAATACGCACGATTTGTTCTTTCGGGACCGCCAGCAAGCCGAATGGGAACCCGTTACGCAGGTCATCCTTCTCCATAAACGGCAGCAGGTGCAAATCCTGTGTTCCGCGGATATCCCCCGGTTTCACGCCCGCCGCATCCATCCGCTCCCGGTAGAACCGGACGTTATCATATTCATACTGTACGACAGATTGCAGACGTTTCGATTGCAGTTCTGTCATCTCTTCCCTGCTCATACACTCGATTGCAGGATTCAGGATACTCATAGACTTACCTCTCCATAACAAAATACGACTCCGCCGTTAAAACAGAGCCGCAAGAATTCGTTTTTCGACATAAATATCCGTTAATTATAAAACAAAACAAGTCGTTAAAAAAGCGCAGGCCGTTTGCTCATTTCGAATCTGTTATATTTAATGAAACATGGAAAATAAATTATTTAAATCTATTGATATTTCTTATTTTGCTGATATAATCTAATTTAGAAATTCTTTACTTTTACTTTACTATTTTCAATATGTAACGAGGAGAGGAAAGAAAATGTTTACAAAAAGATTGATGGGGAAATTGCGGATTCAGAAAGAAAACCTTTTTATCGTCAGAAATGTTTTAGTGATAATCGCTATCTGTTCCCTGCTGTTTTTATCCATGTCCTTTTTTAATCCGTGCTGCTTTATCCATCCTGGCGATTGCCATACTACTACTTCCACTTATGACCAGGCTCCATACTAATAAGAAAGCTGTTTTTCAGATAATTTAAAGGTTGGTGCAGGTCTAATATCGGGCACTATGGGAGAATCCTAATCTTCGAGTTGTGTAGTCCTGGTGTCCGGCGGCCACACATATAAGTGTGAAAATGTGGAATCTTCGGCGGCTCCATGCCAATGCTTTTCACCGGCCGGAATATAGATGATATCTCCGGACATTACGGTTATCTCTTCATTTTCCGTGGCTACAATGCCTTTGCCTTCTGTGACAATCAGTATTTGTTCATTTGAATGGCTATGGAACTTGTTCCGTACACCACGTTCAAAGTTTACGTGAGTTATTATAAAATTGCTGCTAACTTCCTTTCCTATAATACCCTGCATAGTGACAGGGCTGGTAAACAATGTAGTTAACGGGCCTGTAACCGGCTCTTCCGGCACCTGTTTTATATTGATTACTTTCATGTTTTACTCCTGAAATGCCGTTAAATGAAAATCTGTAACCGCCTATTGAATATTATATCACTGACGCCGGTATAAAAAGGAGCTTTTTTACGCGTTAATAAAAGGAGGAGGCCGTTTGCCACATTTCTAAATTTATCATGTAGAATCAAGCTTAAACAGTTAATTATTGTATATATTTAATTTTGTCCAAAGAGGTTTTTCTAACGGCATCCACTACACCCCATGAACTGACTGTCGCCCCCGACGCGGCATCGACGCGTCCGTATCCCAGTCCATAACCAGTAATAAAACAATTTTCGATTTTCAATCCGTTAAATTGTTCAAAGAAGTTACCTGATACCAGCCTAAACCAGTAGCTGTAATCCTCATGTTGCTGAATAACGACGATGCCAAATATCGTTTCCTTATCTTTCAGCCCGATAAGCACATCGATATCTCCCCGAAATCCCTTATCGACCCCGTAAAAAGAATAACCTGTAACATCCCGGCGGTCATTATAAATGGTATATATCTCTGTATCGGTATCATAGGAATAATAATCAGCCTCTGTAAAAATTCGCTGCAACAATGACAGGGTCTCTTTATTATTGCCGGATTCCAATACCGCTTGTGTGTGTTTTTCCACGACAACAAGGGATAAAATGCAAATAAAGAGTGTCATGACGATATAAAAACCGGAATAGAGCGCTCTGCCTTTTTGCATATTAATTCAGCCGATTAAGGATTATTTCTTATTCTTCCTGCGGAACAGTGAAAACAAGCGAATTTCAATCGCACTTGCAGGACATTTCTCATAACACTCGAGGCACTTTGTACACTCTCTTTCGGCAATAGCGCTCTTGCTGTTTACAAGGTCGATTCCTTCAGAGCAATTCTTTCTGCACACCTGGCAGTTTACTCCCTTTGAAGTAAGGCACTTATCCTTATTGATGGTGGGACGGAAGAAGCGGTTAAAACTGCCGAAGATTCCCAGCAAAGCCCCCAGGGGACAAATAGAGCGGCACCAGCGTCTTAATATGTACAGTTCCAGTAATAATAAAACCGGAAAAAGAATAAGCTGCAGCAGCAATACCTGACCTGAAAAAATCCCTATTACGGCAAAAATAAAGGCAAAAAAGAGCCCTATAGGGCATATATAACAGAAAACGGGGAAACCGAAAAGGAAAGATGACAGTAATACCCCGACGAGAATAGCATAGCGGGAATAGGCTTCCGCCTGTCTGTCAGCCAGGGGGGTGCCGCATTTGGAAACAAGAATTTCCTTGCCCTTGAATACGCGCTTCGTCAGAACAGTAGGACAGGCCCAGTCGCAGAAAACCTTCCCCAGCAGAATAATAACTGCAAGCGCCAGTACGGCGGCAAACCACTGGGGTAAAAGAACACCGCCGGCCAGCCACCTCTGCAGGAATCCCAGGGGACATGCCAGTCCCAGTTCCAGGG
>JBMNCQ010000072.1:0-31032 GCA_049366715.1 Peptococcaceae bacterium
TCCCAGTCGCCGCCTTTTGTTTTTTTCTATAGAGCTGTTATTGCGACAGCCCCTTGTTTCAATTCTCCATTTTCAATTCTCCATTTTCAATTCTCCATTTTCAATTCTCCATTTTCAATTCTCCATTTTCAATTCTCAATTCTCAATTAATAATAATCTGCTCTGCTTCCTGTACTCTGTGTTCATGAACGGGTGTTTAGAACTGTTCCGGCTACTGTAGCGACTAAACCTCCACCTTTACCTCTACCTGACCGGTGAGATTACCCGGAAGCTTGCCTTTACCTGACCTGTAAATTTACTTTAAGATTTAGTTAAGCTTTTTTCCTTTAGCCGCCCTGGCGGTATTTTTCATGAACTCGTAAGCCCCTACGGTAAAAAGCCCCATAGCAAAACCTGCAATTGCACCTTTCAAAGAATTTTCCAGAAGCAGAAAACCCATCAGCATCCCTGCGACTGCCAGGACCCAGGGTATAAAATTATTATTAAGAGGGGTATGATGTTTTAATAACCAGCCCATCCCATAGAGAAATATAAAAGCTGCTAAAAAAGGATTTTCCAGAATAACTTTGAAATATTCCAAAAATTCCATTTGCATCTCTCCTTAATTTTTTATTTAATACTTATGCCGAGTCATTCTAATAAATTCTAAAAAAGGACACCGGCAGTTTAGCAGGCGGTTATAACAAATACAGAGTTTCCTTCTTTTGGCCGGCCGGTCCGCCCTCCTTTAAAAAATACAGTTCCTTAACAATAAATAAAAAAATCGCCGGACGGCGATTTTAAGATAATGATCTTATTTTTAATTTTCGGCCCTGATAACGTACTTTGATTTTCCCGGTATGAACTTGCTCCCGCAATTGTTCATTATAAGTTAAAATATCATTTATCCGACGGTTTAAAGCAATAATATCCCTGATCAGTTCCTGAGTTTCCGGGCACAGTTCCGGCAATATTTCATCGCGCAAAAGGTATTTCAACATCTTAATCCCCTTAATAAGTTTCTCCTCTAATTCTAATCTCTTTCCTTTGTCGAAGTCTCGAAATACTTGTAATATTCTGCTAATTATTTCATGCTTTTTTCAAAAAAAGACCTGCGCTATGCAGGTCACGGCTAACCAATATGAAATTACAGGCCTAACGCAGCAAATAAAATAGGCAGTGCAGATAAACCGATTAAAATATTAATCGCCCCACAAACTTTAGTTAGACCCGGTGCTATCCCATACCAAGGGAAAGGCAGCACAACTGTTAAAGCGACGATTAAGGCCAGAACAACACCTAAGGGATATGTCAGACCCATCAGAACGGCTTTGTATAAAAATACTGCCGTAATAAAAGCGATTCCTAAAAAGAAATGGGCAATTTGCTTTTTATCTCCACCCTGCAAAAAGAACCAGCCTACCAGGAGCCAGAATAATCCATAGGTAGCAAAAATAGTACCTAGAAAAATACTTTTTTCGGCATGACCGGTAACATTAAATAGATACATGGCCAGGGCGGTAAACACCTGGGCACAGCCCCCAAACAAAATGGCTATATAAGCCAGACTGCGACCAATCTTAGTATGATCTCCGCCTTTAATACCAAACCCTAACTGTTCAGCACCAAAACACCAAACAGTTACTACAAGGCCGAAAACGCCGATTGCCTCCGGATTAACGACATTCATTCAACACCCTCCTCAATTCTCTCTCTCTCTTTTTATTTGGTTAGCCAATGATATGTGAAAACTAATAACAATGGAAAGTAGAATTCGGTAGAAAAACCGCTAATCCTGCTATTTATACCGGGAAATTATCTCATCCCAAATAATTTTTGTTACCTGCTTATTTATACCGGTTGTTTCATCCAAAAAAGAAGCCGGACTTTTGTCCGGCACAAAATTTTCCATAGACCCTTAACCCACATGCTCCGAAATTTTTCCCAAGAGACTATTAAAACTTTCTAATTCATGATCATTATAACAGTCTAGCATTTTAGCCAAAAACTCTTTGTGAGGAACTACCGTCTTCTTATAAAGTTCTTTTCCTTCATCAGTTAATTCGACCCGTACAACTCTTCTGTCTTTTTTGTCCTGGATTCTTTTTACTAAACCCCGTTCTTCCATGCGTCCGATGATAGACGTGATATTTGAGTTCACACAGGCTGATTGTCTGCTTAATTCCGACATAGGCGTGGATTCTTCCATAGACAAATTCCAAAGGATGCTGAACTGACTAGGTGTTGTGCCATATTTACGCAAATCATCCTCGGCTATTCTTTGTAGTTTAGCAAAGGTTTTCCTAAATAAAGCCCAAGTTTCCAATTGTTTGTTCACCCTATTCAACTCCTTTCAACCATTTGTTGAATAATCCATACTTTCTACATGAATTATCTGATTCCTTCTATTTTTCAGAAAACTTGTTTAAGTATTTTAGTGGAGTACTATTCTATTTTAGATTACTACTCTTATACAAAAAATTGGTCTAATTCTCAGGTCTTTATACTACTTATTTAAAAAGAACGAATATTTAGGGAGATTTATTATATGATGCAAATTATCTTGAATAGTTTTTTAGCCGGCCTTGCAACATTATTAGGGTGTTTTATCGTACTATCCTTCGGGAAACCGGGCGAAAGAATCTTAGCCTGGATGCTGGGGCTGGCGGCAGGTATAATGCTCACTGTCGTAGTTATTGACTTAATCCCGTCCAGCTATTCGTACAGTAATATCTTTTTGACCGCACTAGGTTTTTTTCTGGGCAATCTGTTGCTTTTTTCTTTAGATTTATTCATTTCCTGGGTTCCCTCTGTCCGGAAAATGCAAAAAAGCAACAAAGGCTACTTTCTCAAAATGGGCTACCTGATCGCTATAGGTATTGCCCTCCATGACCTGCCGGAAGGAATTGCCATTGCCGTGGGCTATACTGCCGAATACCAACTGGGGTTAATAATAGCTCTAGCTATCGGTTTGCATAATATTCCGGAAGGCATGGCAACAACTGCTCCTCTTAAAATGGGCGGAATGAGTAATCCTCTTATTATCCTTTTAATATTCCTGGTTAGTCTTGTTACACCTCTGGGCGCCTACCTGGGAATAATTCTCGTCACTATTTCCCGTTCCTTAATAGGCCTTTTATTAGCCTTAGCCGGCGGGGCCATGACATATATTGTAAAAAGAGAATTGTGGCCGGAATCACACAAAAAACATCCCAACTACGCCCGTCTGGGCGCCGCCTGCGGGATTACCCTGATGGTAGCGGCCAGCCTGATTAATCATTAACATTTACACTTATAGGCAGACTGATCCGTCAAGGTTAGCTGTAGGGTAATTTTGCAGGTCAGGTAGAGGTAAAATAACTGCGGCGGCTACAGTTGCTACAGTAACTACAGCAGCGGCAGTGTGCTGGTACCGGAATAGATCGTGCTCTGTTCTCAACCAAATTATAGCCGAAATTTACGGTAATGCATCAACTATAAACTACTAGTTTATAGTAATTTTCAGTTTCAAATACTAGTACACTGTAGATGCCGCAGCCACTGAGCCTTTACCTGCCCCTAAGCTTCACCCTTTAAACTTACGCCCGTATAATTTCCTCCTTTCTAACAAAAACTTATCATGAGATAGGCATCAGAGGAGGACTTATATGCAGAATAAGCTTCTGTTAGGTGGGATTGGAGTTATCACAGGGATTGTTAACGGATTGCTGGGTATTGGTGGGGGAACCATATTAATCCCTGCCATGATTTTTTTATTGGGTGAAAAACAGCATAAAGCTCATGGTACATCTTTAGCCATTATTCTACCGACGGCTTTGATCAGCGCTATAATTTATAAATACAACAACTATCTTGATTTAAGCCTTTCTTTAAAAGTGGCCCTGGGTGCAGTCGTAGGAGGATATATCGGAGCTAAGCTGATGAATAAAATTCCGGCCCAAAGTTTGAAAAAGCTGTTTGGTATCTTTATGGTCATTGCAGGCTTGAGGATGGTGTTCTAGTTTGGTCATTGTTTTGATCGGTCTACTGATGGGTATCTTGAGTGGATTAGCGATCGGCGGAGGGACCTTATTGGTTCCTGCCCTGATCTACATCATCGGAACAGAACAGCATATTGCTCAGGGAGTTTCTCTGGCCGCTTTTATCCCTACGGCAATCGTAGCCGTTTATACCCATCACAAACAAGGTAACGTTAAATTCAAATTAGCCATGTACCTGGCAGCGGGCAGCGTAGTCGGGGCAATATTAGGGGCTTCTATTGCCAACAACCTGAATGCCCTTTTACTAAAAAAGATCTTTGGCTTTTTCCTCATAGGCATGGGCATCTATGAATATGCCTGTAAAAGTAAGCTGCAAAAGTTACAGGAGAATAAAGAGGGACCCGCAGGTATAAAACCCACTTCTCCAGTGCAGGTTGTTCCTCTGCATAAACCCCTGGCTGAAAAAAACAGGAAGAAATAACCGGAATTGAAATTTTAAAATTTTCTCAAACCGGCAAAAAAGACCTGCTGTGTGTCTCTGTGAACAGCAGGTCTCTTCTCTTGTCTTCCTTCTTCCTAACTCATGCCTGAATCTATCTTTCAAAATTCTTTCTTCTCAATTTTCAATTCTCAATTACTAAGAGGCATTTCCTGGGCATTTTTTGCTTCCTCCGGTATTACAATCTGTTCAGCACCATTTAAATTATTTATTTCATAAGAAGCAGACATTTCCATGCCGCCGAACATTTCAGCCAGCTCCGGCGGCAATTGTTCACTGCCGGTAAGGGCCTGCCCTAAGTTTCTGATATTCTCTGTTAAATCCATAGAAGTTTTTACCATATTCAGTGTTGTTTTATCAACCCAGATTATATACTTCATATCCCCCATTTTGCTTAGCACTTCCGGACCGAAAGACAGATTAGGCTGATTCATATTCAGGCCGGGCATTTGCTGCATTAGTTCATCATAAATAGCGCTGGAAGCAACCAACTCTATTTGTACCGTTTCCTGCTCGCCAACTTTCTCTTCTCCTAAGACTTTTGCTTCTTTAAGATTATCCAGGAATAAATCAATATTTTTAGTGGGATCCATATTCATCATTTCCGCTAAGGCAGGATCATTAATGCTCATCTTAAACCATTGGTCTTCCACCTTTTGATAAACATTTATGCCCTCCTCCCCTTGCTCCATATACTGTTCCATATTTATCGGATTACCTGTTTGGGGATCATTCATATCCATAACCATTTTCATCATCAGCGGTTTTTGAAAAATAGTTGCTTTACCTTGCATCGTAATATCAAAGGGATTTTGATCCGGCAGCTGCATTTTCATATTCATCTCCAGATCCATATCATAATTCTCTACTTCAGCCATCTTCTCGTAAGAACCTGCGATGATTTCCTCCGCCGTTTTGCCTTTAGTCAGATCTTTAGTACCGCAAGCAGTTATAACAAAAGCGATGATCAATAAAATAAAAAATAAGCTGGTTTTCTTAAACATCATAAAACTCCTTTTTATTAAAATTCTTTATGCCTATATATCTGCACCGATACTAAATAAGAAATCATATTTAATACCAGTGTAATGACCAGCAGCCCGACTCCCACCGACCATAAGGGAATGCTTGTGAAATAGTTAATTAAATCCTGCACAATACCGGACTTTTGATTAACATTGTTCATGATAAACCCGGTTAGCCAGGAAGGCAGGAAAAACAAACCCAGGAAAAAAAACAAATTGATAACTCTAGTATATTTGCTCCCAAACTTTAAGAAAAGTGGGAAATACAGGGAGCTTAATAATAATACACTGGATAGGGAAAAAAGTAAATCATTAATATTTGCCAAACGGCTTACGGCAACCACTCCCGAAACCTTCATAATTCCTCCCAGGACCGTCATTATGCTTAACCCTAAGAATACGGAAACGTAAGCTAATAAATATTTTTCCAGAACCAATTTTACTCTATGAATAGGGAGGCTGTTCAGAATAATGTCGGTTTTATTTTTTTCATCATTGTTTGCAGCCGTCATCAGTATTACATAAGATATGGCAATTGTCCCCATGTTATAAACAAATTCCTTAAAAATTATATTATTAAAAGCGATAAAGAGAAAACCGCCGTAACCTGCTGCAAATAAAATAACTTTCTTCTGCAGCACCAAGTCCTTATAAATAAGGCTGAGCATGTTTGTTCCCCCTCACCATATAGAGCATTATATCTTCCAAAGTAGCCTTTTCGATAATAATTTCCTGATCAAAAAGACTTCTGATTCTCTGGATATTATTCGTTAATCCCGCAAAACCATAGTCATTTATCCGCAGTCCTATAAATTCTTTGTGCAGATCTTTGTCAATCACTTCTTTCGCCCCTTTAACCACAGCATAATTGTCAAAAATGTCCTCCTTAGGCTGCGAAAAAATTATTTCACCTTTGTTAATAAAAGTAATATAATCTGCTATTTTATCCAGATCACTGGTAACATGGGTTGAAAATAATACCCCTTTTCTCTCATCCAGAAGCAGGTCAGCCAGGATTTCCAAGATTTCATTGCGAAATACAGGGTCCAAACCGGAAGTAGGCTCATCCATGATGATTAATTCCGCCTGATGGGACAGGGCCACGGCTAAAGAAAATTTCATTTTCATACCCTTTGATAAATCCTTAATCTTCTTCTTAGGATTGATATCAAATTGCTGCAGGTAATTTATGAATTTTTGTTCATTCCAATCCCGGTAAAAGGGTGCGATAATTCTTTTCATTTCCACAGGATTTAAATCTTCATAATAATAATTTTCATCATACACAAAACCTATTTTCTGTTTTATTTCTACTTCCTGTTGAATGTGATCAAGACCAAATACCTTTATCGCCCCGCCATCTTTACGTAATAAATTCATGATAAGCTTTATCGTCGTACTCTTCCCGGCACCATTAGGACCAATAAAACCCATAATAAATCCCCGGGGAAGATGAAAAGTAATATTATTTAAAGTAAAATCCTGATATTCTTTTCTTAAGTTTATCACATCCAGGATATTATCCACCCTCTATTCTACCTCCCTATAAAGTAAGTACAACATCTCCTGCAAATCTTCAAGTCCTATATTTAAAGTTTTACTCTCCAAAATAATCTCTGTCAGCTTTTCTTCAATTATCCTTAAACGTCTTTCTTGAAGCAATTCTTTATTTTGTCCTGCTACAAAGGAACCTTTACCGGCGACAGTTTCAATAAATCCTTCCTTTTCCAGTTCCTCATAGGCTCTTTTCGTCGTAATTACACTGATGTGCAAGTCCTTGGCCAGATTTCTAATGGAGGGAAGGCTGTCACCACTACTTAGTTCACCCTTGAGAATTTGACTTTTTATTTGTTTGGCGATCTGTTCATACAGCGGTTCCTCCGAAGAGTTAGATATTATAATATTCATAGACATCTCTCCACTGTTAATACTGTTCATACTGTAAATATATTATATATACAGTATGTTCTCCTGTCAATAATGAATTAGGAAAAGATACGAAAACAGCTTGATCGAAAATGCTTCGGCAAATGTCTTGAAGTTTTCCGGAGATTACGAATAACCGTTTTCCGGAGATATTTGAAAAAAATCTGTCCGTCAGGCCAAGAAATATAAAATTTCTTAATCGCTATTGCTTTGTCTTGACAATAACGGCTTTCCTTAAATAAAAGTGAAATCATGAAGACTTTAAGTAGATGAGCTTATTTGAAATTAAGCCACGGAGGCTGGTTTGCCGTGTTTTAAAACGGCACTGCCTTACGTGGCTTTATTAATTGGTTCCCGCATCTTTCTAACTTTACCCATTGTCAGTCAAATTTTTAACGGCCTTGATCCCTGGGATAAATCCCTGCCCACCAAAGCAGCACAAGCCCGGCAAATACTAAAGACCCTGCTCAATGACCAGGGTCCTTCCTAAAGAAATTCACACCATTTACCGTCCGGGTATTCTCAACTCTCAATTTTTACTTTATTATCCTGAAAGGGCTGTTCCAGAATTTCCGGTTCAGGCACCTGCAGCTCATAGCTGAATATTTGGGGTTCATCAAGAACATAGAATGTTATTTTCCGCTCCTCTGCGGAATCATCCCTGTACATGACCGGTTTACTTATTTCATCGGCAATCAGTACCAGATCCTCCAGGGTTTTTACCGGCATCATCCCGGCCGCATCTATGATAACTCCGTCTGCTAAAGCTACTAACCTGTCTCCGTGTTTTTTAAAGATTTCTTTTCTACTCTTAACCAGCGGGTCAATCACAGGTACTTTCGTGAAGAAAAGTAATAATATTAGAGCGGTCAAAGCTATTCCTGCTCCGCACCCTAAAGCGTAAACCTTCCCTTTATCAGGAGGCAGTTCTCTCTGTACCGTCCGCGCGATAGCCCCTTGCTTTTCCAGAGTTGGCTCACCGGTGATTTGAAAGTAAGAGGTAACAAGGGGCATGACCAAGGTGGGACAAAGTTCCTCCGTGATAAGCTCTTTTCCGCCGGCATCTGCCGTTATTTTTACCTGCCACTCTACCTGCAGCAGAGCTTCCGTAGCTATATTCGTATCTTCAAAAAATTGCTCCACAAAATTATTATAATTCTGAAAGTCAAGGGAAATTTCCCTCTCCAGAGAAACTGTTTTATCCCTGCCGCTAAAGTCTGCGGGGGGCAACAACTCATATTCCTTACTCCAGACGGTTATTAGCTCTTCACGATCTCTGATCACACCTTTAAGATAGGCCTTTATGCCATACTCCCCCTGGTAATTAACAGGCTTGTCTCCGGTAAATTGGTAGGTAAAGAAAGTATTGATGTTGCTTATAAAAGGAGTAAGATAAAAGTTCCCTGATCCCAGGCTTGTTTCAGTATATATGGGGTTGGGGTTAAGATAGACCCTGTAATTTACATCTGCCTTCTGGGTATAAGCATAATCGATGATTTCTTCTTCAACAAATCCCGGCTCTTGAGAGGATTTGTACATAAAAAACAACGTGCCGGCCAGAATAACTGCCAGTAAAAACGTCAGTACAATTTTTAAATGTTTGGGGATTTGCAAGTGCCTGGTGATTTTTACTTTCACAAACATTTCCTCCAATACCTTCCAAATAATTCTTTTATATTTCCACATTATCTGTTGAAATTCCTCCTGAGCTCCGTAGAATTAAGGTCGGCCAGCCGATTTTAGGAATCACTTTAACCAGCCTGCCCTCGATTTGCTGGGCCGAAACGGGCTCGGAATCAGGGCTGGAATTATTATCGCCCTTGGTTTTATACTGCAGCGGGTCTTCCCCGGTAACCTCAATAACCCGGTGGATAACATCCATTTCCGCATAGCGGAACTGGACAACATCGCCCACTTTTATGGTTTCCCCGTCAACTTTTTTCATAATAACCACATCACCGGGGTCGATCACAGGCATCATACTGCCGGTTATTATGACCTTGGGATAAACAGGAAATAAGCCCACCGCGAACCAGACCATTAAAACGGAAATAACACAGGTCAGAATCCATTCCAGGGGTCTTTCCCTGTCTCTGGCTACATTACGGACTTCCCTGGCTTCCCTGTTATATACTTGCTGCACAAAAATTAAGCTGGCAAAGGGAATCAAAGTACCTATAAAAGTCTTGGTCATCCAACCCGAATTGGGCAGAACCGGGGAAAACCATTGAAAGCCCTTCAACATTCCCTGATAGATAATAGCAGGAACAGGTCCCCCCAGGTAAGCCAAATAAGAGGTCAAAAGGTTTTCCGAAAACAGCGGCAGTACTGTATCCCCCGCATACTTGATCCCTGCAAAAGGGCTGGTTAAACTCATGATTTTTATTATAGATAAGTTAAGCAGCGTAAAAAAAATACTGGCAAAAACCACAGTTAAATGGGGATGACCCTTGGCGCCATTATTTACTAGATAAGCCCTAGCCGACTCGTTAGCTAATATTAAAGAAAATACATAAGAAAAATTAATAATGATTCCCCAAAATGCAAAAGAATAAGGACTTTTTCCAAAACCGTCCAGGAAACCGCCGACTAGCATAAAAAAAATGTGAAAACCTCCACATAAAAAAGCAAGGGTATAAATATAATTCTTCAGCCTGTATTTTCCCTGCATCCTGCTCCGGGGCAGGATCCATATTATATAGGCTATACTTAACCATAGCAGTGGCTTTGTCAAAAAGCTTGTATATAAATATTGATCAATGATAATTAAATATTTCTCAATAAAATAAGCAAAAAACAGTAGAATGGCGATGAACCGGCTTTTTAACTTTCCCTTGCATGTGAATAAGTACCTTTTAAATATCTTGATCTCCCCCATAAATCTATTATTATTTATTAGTTAAGGAGCTTGGGCAGGTAAAACACCGCCAAGCTCCTTGAAATCAATTTGAAATTTTTCTTTGTTATTAACTTATCTTAATCTTACCCTTTAACTGTGTCCGCAACGGGAAAATTCCATTGTGCGAAATTAAGTTGAATTGTAAATTGACAATTATCCCCTTCATGATCATCAATATTATCTATCCTGAACGGAAGTTTTAATAGAACATATTCTCCGTCTTGACCATTGTTTTCTTCATTATCAGTATTTTCAGCAGGGAAAGGAGTGGTAACCGGGTCTAACTGTATGCCGTATAATGCATTATTTTCATCGTTTAAAAAAGCATCTAAAGCACGATAGTTACCACCGTAGCTTGAGGCGCTCCCAAATACGTATTTTTCTAAAGAATCCGCACCGTATGCTAATTTATAATCAATATCTTGTAATAAGTTAGCTACTACAGAACCCGAACTTGAAGGAATAGTAAGATCCATACTTTCTATTTTGGCCGGAATTGAACCTACATTATGAATCTTAAAGCTTACCTCACCTTCCAACCCTGGGTATGCATTAGTAACTGTTACAGTATATTCATCATGATTATCTGCATACCCAGTTTCTAAATCGTTTGCTACTATAGTTGCGGTAGCAACTCCCTCATTACCCTTAAATAAAGTAACTTCTCCGTCATTTACAGTAACATCAAATTCACCCATATCAACAGTTGTAGTTAACGTTATTTGATCTTGCCAATATGCATAACCTGCCCCCATCAGCATTAAAGCTAAAACCATTGCCACTGCTAAAAATTTCATTCTTTTCATTACACATCAATCTCCTTTTTTTGTTTTTTTTGATAAACCTATCTTTTTAAAACTTATGTATAAAAACTAAGCTGCAAAACTATGTAAAAACCAATACTTCCTGGTCTTTTACCACCTCCGCAAGTAATAGTTTACTTCTTTGCTGAACTATTCCAATTGTTGCAACAATGTACCTAAATTAAAATCGCCGTTTATCAGTATTTCCCGTTCCCATCCCTGGCCGTTAAACTGCTCTATTACCAGGGCAAGTTGAAATTCATATTCATCCGGGTGATTGGGGCCAATTATTATATGATGGGTACGGGAGCGGCCCGGAATTAAATAACGCCATGAACTCCATGAATCCCCGGGATTAACAAGATTTATTTCTAAACCACCGTTATCTCTTTTTTCAAAATGATATCTGATGGGAATCCCCGCATCTGCAGGGTTGGTAATTTCCGCCTGTAAATCAAAAGGACCTGGATAAACCACAGTTTCACAACTTACATCAATCTCAGCATCGTCCTTTCCGCTTACTTGCGAAGGGTCGATCGATTTAACTCCCCCAAAATCATTATTAAAAAACCTAACTTCAATATCCTGTTGAAAATCCGCCATTTCAAAAATAGCGTCCAGTTTGGTTTCATCATGCCATTGAGCATATCCGGCTCCTAAAATACTCAGAGACAAAACCATAACCAGGGCTAAAAAGCCAAGATATTTTTTTCTGTTTTGCAATTTCCTTCCCACTAAATTATCAACTCCTAACTATAGGAAGTCGCTCAACATGCTTTTAATACTAACTAAGGCTGATTTTACGTATTAAAAAAACCCAATCAGCAAAGATTGGGTCGGTTGCACCACTGACTCCGTACGTTTTAGGTGCCCAGTTTACCAAACGTACTTCCTTGTCCCCCAAATATAAATTTTACTTGCGGTTACCTAAACTTAATTTGTATGTGCGGTATGATAGCCTAACAACCGGCAAATCACCGCAAAGGTTTCCGCTCTGGTCATATAATCTTTGGGCCGGAAAGTATTATCCGGGAAACCCCCGATAATCCCATTTTGCACGCTGGTTTTTACCCCTCCCAAGGCCCAGCTTGATATCTGACCCGCATCTTGGAAATTGAGATTAATTTCCCCGCTTAAGATTTTATTAAAGGCTTTGATTAAGGCACAGGTCAGCTCTTCTCTGGTAATATAATTATCAGACTTGAAGACCCTGCCTCCGGACGTGTAATCAGGATACCCACTGAAAATTCCGGCCTCATAAGTAGCAATAATATATCCTCTGGCAAAGGCAGGAATTTTATCATTATAAGGATTAATACCGCCTGCCTTATCCTCCAGGCTCAAGGCCCGCCCCAGAAATACGGCTACTTCCCCTCTGGTAATGGGGCCGTCCAGATAACCGTTATCCCACACATCTGTATAATTTGCTTCTTTGCTGTTCCCATAATTATTACTGACATTTACATCAATTTCCGCTTTAATTAAACTATTTTCCAACAATGCACCAACACAGTCTACCGCCCAGTGCCCCCCGATGCTGGGCATCTCAACAAAGGGTTCCGTTACCAAATCATCATCATCGTCATCATCGTCATCACTGCTGTTATTTACTGTTTCCGTTAAAGTTACCGTAAAGGCTAAAGTAGCGCTTCTGCCGGATAATCCCCGGCCGGCATCTTCCTTCATCTTTACCGTATATTTAAAATCTGCCGACTCATTACGGTCCAGATAAGAGGACGTGGTAATTTTATCCAGGGTAAGCTCAAAATTTTCTAAAGTGGGCTGATCATCAAACACCAGGCCAACATTGCTCAGACCCAGCCGGCCAAATCCCTGATAAGTTATCCTCAGAGTGCCTGCCTTCGCTAACCCCGGGCACCATGGTCCGTCATAATCAGGATAGTCTACGGTATGTAAGATAAGAGTATCACTGCTGGGAGAAATGACCCCATTGGTCCCAACCGTGACCGTTATATCCGGGCTGTCTGCCGCTCCGGCACTTCCTAAAAGTCCCCAGCTAAATAACAGGGTAAAAATACCTATAATTATTAATTTCCTCTTCCTATTTATGTTTATCACCTTCTTCCCTCCAGATACCACTTTGTTCACGGGCATATCTCCAGATTTCCTATTTCCAGGCATCCCTCCAATAATGCATCTCCTTGACGATTCATAATAAGGTCCGGCTAATATGTTAGTTATTTTTATGTTTATCGGCACAAAATACATTTATTTTATTTTTTTCAACATAATTCATAATATGTAATAAAATTTATTTATATGCATATTTTTACATATAAATTGTAAAAAAATACCCAATCTCTTGTTGCATTAATTGGGTCAATTCATTATATGCTTAAATATTTTTTTATTCTTAACCATAAAAATTAGTGATAAGGCCTGTCCAAATTCTTAGAACATCATCAAAAAATCCACAAAAAAACCCAATCTATCTAACATAGATTGGGTCGGTTGCACCACTAACTCAGCATATCCTTAGTGCCCAATTATAGGATATGCATCATTGTCCCCCATATATGAAATATTTTCCTATTTTGCATTTTTAATACTATAGCAATGTTTTCGATTTGTCAATATGTATTTCACAAAATTTTCACAAAATTTCATGACGGCAAGTTCAGTAAAATATCCTTCCCCCACCTTTTTTGGGGTCAGCCTGTCCGGATTAAAATCATCATGACAGAAAGGTTCACAAAAAAACCAATCTATCTAAATATAGATTGGGTCGGTTTCAGCACTAACTCAATATATCCTTAATGCCCGGATACAGGATATACGTCATTGTATCCCATACATGAAATGTTTTCCTATTGGTATTTTTAATAGAGCAATAGATTTTTCTTGTCAATAGTTTTTTTACAAATGATTATTATTAAAATCAGCATTATCAAAATATTCTTTTTCTTCCGCGGCTCCGAAAGTAGTATCAACATTAATCCAACGGTTTTCCGGAGTAATATATATTTCATTCCAGGCATGAAATCCTCTGAATGTTCCTAAAATTCCTTGTCCTTCCACCACTTTTACTTGTAACCCTACAGCCCGTCCCAGAGCAGCTGTTAAAGCAGCATAATCATAACAAACACCCTTTTTCGTTAGCAAAGTATGGACCGCCCCGTATTGATTGTCAAAATTATTTTCCAGATGCTTGCCGTATTTGACATAGTCATATTGAATATTGGCCGTTACCCACTCATAAATGGCTCTGGCTTTTTCAAGATCAGTGGTTAAACCTGTGACAATTTTCTCCGCTTGCTTTATTATTCCGGGATCATTACTTTCTACATGCTTAGCAGGTACTAAAAATTCATTTACTTCTTGAACACTTTTTACCGAAAATTTTGGCCCGTAGCTATACTTATTTGCAAATTCATGAACCATAACGGCTATTTCATAAGTACCTATACCCTGAGTCAGCCATATCTCTTCGTTAAAACATCCCTTCTGAAGATCTGCTTCATACCAGACCTGTTTATTATTTTTTGTTACCCGTATCTTTATTTGTTCTTTACTCGTCTCACCACTTATCTTAACACTGCCTTTTACTTCACGATCACTTAACCTTGCAATTTTAACACCGTTGACAGTAGTGTAATTTACCTCTGCGGCGGATACTGCTTGTCCACCGATAAACACGAAAAATAATGCAAAAATTAATATCTTTCCGAAGAATACCTTTTTCACTTTAATCCCCCTTTTTCGGAAACTCAGCCGTCAATAGTGCCGAAACACCTTAGACCTGTAGCTTTGCGTCCCCATCTTTCAATGGGTTTGCCATTATCGTAAGGGTGCGAAAAAACAAAAACCTTGCTTGGGGTTACCAAAACAAGGCTAAAGATACTCAAAACTCTCAATTTAACATTTTCGGTAACCCGGCTGCCATAGTCTCCCGACCTTAGGCCCGCGGCTTTGCGTCTCCGCCTTTCAACGAATTTGCCTTTTTCGCTATGTATTTTCTTTTATTATATATAAAATTTTTTTAAACTTCAAGATATTTGCCGTGATTTTATGTTATTCCGTGTAATCCAGTTATACAGCTTGGGGATCAGTTTTTATCTAAACTGCTTATATAACAATAGTCCCGTTATAAAACCGGCGCTAAAGATAAATATAATTGAAAAAATATAAAAACAGTACTTCATGACCCTGGGCAGCAAAATTCTTCTCCGAATTTGTCGGTGTCTGATTACTACTAATACTCCCGATATGGCAATCAAGACTACCCATTTTAAAGGGAAAACATCGCTGCCCTGCTGAGTTATTTTTTGGCCCTGCTCATTATTCAGGCCTATCCCGGCATCATTTATGGAAGCCTCATTATTAGATCCTTTCATGTGTCCCATCAGAAGTTTAAGATATATATAGCTTTTCAGATTGGTATTTACCTGAAAACTAAACAGCAGGGAAAAACCTATGGCAAAAATCAAGATAGCTACTAGAATGCTTTCAATCAACCGGCTTGCTTTCATGATTATCTTCCCTAAAAAATCACTCTGGGGATAGTTCTTCTCCAATATATGTAAATTCTTTCTTTGCTCTTCATATCTCGATAAACATATTATTATACAGTCTCCAGATTTATGTTTATCATGATCTAACATAGAAACTACAGATAGCATCAATTTTACCTGCCTGTAGTTTTCATGTATTTCTTATATTTTAAAACCTTGGACATTTTTCAAGAGCTCTTGAGCCATCCCCTCAACGTCATCCATTGTAGCTCCGATCTCCTCTAAAGCACCGGCCTGCTGCTGAATACCGGAAGTGATCTGGTGAGTACCGGCGGCAGTTTCTTCAGTAACTTTTGTAATAACATCAATGGAAGCATGCATTTCCTGACTTAACGCTGATTGTTCCTGGGCTGCTGCTGCCATCTCCTGGATCTGAGTGTTAACCATTCCTATTGCACTGACTATGCCGGTAATTTTATTTTTAACCTCTTTAACCTGCTCTACCGTGACGCTGATCATTGCACCGGTTTGCCGGGTCGTTGCGATTGCTCCGTTGATTTTATCCTTACTTTCCTGAATAATTCCTGCTATTTCTTTGGCCGATTTTGCTGATTCCTCAGCCAGTTTTCTTATTTCTTCCGCCACCACGGCAAAACCCCGGCCCTGTTCCCCTGCTCTAGCTGATTCTATCGCTGCATTAAGGGCTAGCAGGTTGGTCTGCTCGGCAATATTTGTTATGACGGTTACAAAATTTGCAATGGAATTCGTGGTGCTGTTTAAATCTTTTACTAATTGATCAATTTCCTGTCTTTCTTCATCCAGCTCATTAACGGTAGAAGTCACTTTATCCATAACCGCCAAAGTATTTTTAACTTCCGAATTTACTGCATGGCTATCCTCCGTAGCCTTTTGGGAAGCTGAAGCAACATATTGAGCACTACTGGCTACCTCTTCTGCCGCTTGGTTAAAATCCTTAATAATTTTGCTATTATCCTGAGCTCCCTGGGCAACCTTATCAATGCCCATACTTATTCCGGACATGCTGCGATTAGATTCTTCCAACGCGTTATTTACCTGTTCCGCAGAAGAGGTAAGTGAATTCACAGATTCAACGATCCCTTTAATCGTTTGCTGTAAAGAACTTAGCAGCATATTAGCAGCACCGGCCAGCCGGCCTACTTCGTCCTGGGAAGTAATATGTACCCGTTGTGTTAAATCACCCTCAGAGCTTGCTATTTCATCTAGAATATCGGCAAGTTTATTCAGGGGACCTGTAAAGGATTTAATCATGATGAAAACTCCGCCGAGGATAAGAATTAAACTCAAAATTGTCACAGTTAAAGATTTTTTCAATAAGCTGTTAAACCTATTCACACTATCTTCTCTGGAAATAACGGCTTTAATATAGCCACCGGGCTTTCCTGAATAATCCTTAAAAGGGATCAGAAGAATACTCTTTAAGTTATCTGCTGAATAGGTATAGGCCAGCTCCCTTGAATTTTCTAACGCCCCTCTTAATTCTCTGTCAAAAGCAAAGGGATCATTTTCAAGGGTAGCAGCCAATAATTGATCCTCTTCAAGTGTGAATTTATAGATAAAGTACTCTCCGGGAATTTTCTTTTGCAAGTCTTCCAAAAATGTTTGACTAAAGTCTGTACCATATTCCGCAGTACCGATATGCTCTCCCAGATAACGAACAGGCACAACCACCCGGAATCCAAAACCAGCCTTTCCTTCCTCTAACCCGGAAACCTTTCGCTTTTCTTTATTGGCTGTCACTACCGTCTGTCTAAAGGACGATAAGTCATCCCCATATTGAGCCGGCATATGCAGTCTTAAAAAAGATGTTGCCGGAGCAAGATGGAATTGAAACTGCGCTATGCCGTGACTTGCTAAATCATGATACACCGGGCTCAGCATTTCAGCTAACTTATCCCGGTCTTTATCATAAAAAGCCTTAGCCACTTCAGGATTATTTATGATTGATAATATTGATGTCTCAGCTATTTTTAACCGGCTGTCCATCTGGTTGTTAACGATCTCCTCAATTAATTGATAATATTCCTTTTCATTTCTGACTATTTGTTCTTTGGAACCCATAAAATTGATATATTGCAGGACGCCTAAGGATATCGTCACCAATAAACCGATTCCAATGATCAGTTTTTTGGCCATGGTCATTCTCACTGTCTATCTCTCCTTTTGCTGATATCTATTACATACAATATTTACACCAAAAAATGTTTTTAAAAACAAGCCGGTAACTTATTGGGCATAAAAAAAGTATCCAGATTAAGAAAAACCTTTGCTTTGGCAAAGGTTTTAAAGAGCTTCTATTTTCTTTTTTCCGTCTTCAATTACAGCTTGAACCTGTTCCGGGGCAGGTCCGCCAATTATATTGCGCTTTTTCACACAGGTATAAACAGATATTTCATGATATACGTCTTCTGTAATTAAAGGATTAAAACTTTGGAATTCGGCCAGCGATAAGTCATCTAAACTTTTATTGTTACTTAAGCAATAAGCAACCAGTTTCCCTACTGCTTCGTGGGCATCTCTGAAAGGCAGGCCTTTCTTGACTAGATAATCGGCCAAATCGGTAGCATTGGTAAAACCGCTCTGGGATGCATTAAGCATGTTATCCTTATTTATTTGCATAGCAGCCAGCATCGGTGTAAATACGATCAAACACTTTTTGATCGTATCTACCGTATCAAATAAGGCTTCTTTATCTTCCTGCATATCCTTGTTATAGGCCAGGGGAAGTCCCTTCATAACAGTCAGCAACGCCATTAAGTTCCCATAAACCCGGCCGGTTTTTCCTCTAATAAGTTCTGCCACATCGGGATTTTTCTTTTGAGGCATCATGCTGGAACCCGTACTGTAGGCATCATCCATATCTACGAATTGTACCTCCTGTGCAGACCAGAAAATCAGTTCCTCACAAAAACGGCTTAAATGCATCATTACCAAAGAGGCAAAGGAGATAAATTCAAGCTGATAATCCCTGTCACTAACACCATCAATACTATTCAGAGTAATACCCGCCAAACCTAATTCCTCGGCAACCTGTTTTCTATTAAGGGCAAACGTTGTCCCGGCTAAAGCTCCTGAACCTAAAGGTGAGATATTAATCCTTTTGCGGCAATCCTGTAAACGTTCAAGATCCCGATAAAACATTTGAAAATAGGCCAGTAAATGATGACCGAAAGAGATCGGCTGGGCCCTCTGCAGATGAGTATAGCCGGGCATAATTGTCTCTAGATGCGCTTCGGCCAAATTAAGCAAGGTCTGCAGCAGTTCCTTTAAAAGTCCCTGAATTTCTTCTGCTTCAGCCCGCAAGTATAATCTCGTATCCAGGGCTACTTGGTCGTTACGGCTTCTGCCTGTATGAACCTTCTTACCTGTATCACCAATTTTTTTAATCAGTAGCGCCTCTACATTCATGTGAATATCTTCTGCCGCCAAATCAAATTCGACCTGGCCTGCCTCTATCTCTTCTAATATATCATTAAGCCCTCTGATCATTAACTGCGCCTCTTCCTGCGAGATTATCCCTGCATCCCCCAGCATCCTGGCATGGGCTTGGCTGCCCTTGATATCCCAATAATACAGCCTTTTATCAAAAGAAATGGAGGAATGGAAATCCTCCACCAGTTTGTCGGTATTCTTACTAAACCGCCCGCCCCATAACTTCTTCATAGTCAAACCTCCAGCTAGTGACTAGTTACTAGAATTTTATTTGAGAGTGAGTAAGTGTACTAGTGTGTGACTTAAACGATTACTTTTTAGCATCTTTCAGCATTAATGCTCTTACCTTCAACGGCAGCCCGTAAAGATTAATAAACCCTTCCGCATCCTTTTGGTTATAGACCTGATCTTCACCAAAAGTTACGAATTCTTCACTATATAAGGAATAAGGGGATTTTGCACCGGCAGGCAGGCAGTTGCCCTTATAAAGTTTCATTTTTACCTGGCCTGTAACGGTTTGCTGAGTAGAATTTATAAAAGCATCCAAAGCCTCTTTTAATGGTGTATACCAAAGCCCGTCATAAACTAATTGGGCATATTTGATACCAATCATATTTTTATAAGCCATAGTATCCCGGTCTAAGGTTAAGGCCTCCAGTTCTTTATGGGCTTTATGCAAGAGTGTCCCGCCGGGAGTTTCATAGACACCACGGGATTTCATCCCTACCAAACGGTTCTCAACCATATCTACAATACCGATACCATGCCGTGCGCCTATTTCGTTAGCTTTCTCCAGCAACTCTACCGGACCAAGCTTTTCTCCATTAATCGCAACAGGAGTACCTTGCTCAAACTCAATTTCAACATATTCTGCCTGCTCAGGGGCCTTTTCCGGGTGGTTGCAGATCATGTACAAATCCATTTGCGGCTCATTCCAGGGATTCTCTAAATCTGCGCCCTCATGACTTAAATGAAACATATTGCGGTCCATGCTGTATGGTCTTTTTTTCGTTACAGGCACCGGTATTCCATGGGCCTGTGCATAATCGACGGCATCTTCCCGGGATTTAATATTCCATTCCCGCCAGGGTGCGATTATTTTTATATTAGGATTCAAGGCTTTAACGGTAAGTTCAAAACGGACCTGATCATTGCCTTTGCCGGTAGCACCATGAGAAATATAATCTGCCCCTTCTTTCTCCGCAATTTCTACCAGTTTTTTCGCAATAAGGGGACGGGCAAAGGATGTTCCTAATAAATATTTGCCTTCATACTCACAGCCTGATTTTAAAACCGGAAAAACAAAATCTTTGACAAATTCTTCTTTTAAATCTTCAATATATATCTTGCTTGCGCCTGATTTAATTGCCTTTTCATTTAAAGGAGAAAGTTCTTCCCCTTGCCCTAAATCCGCCGACATACAAATAACATCTAAATCATAGTTCTCCTTCAGCCAGGGAATGATTACGGAAGTATCCAATCCCCCGGAATAGGCTAAAACAACTTTTTTCATTACAATAACCTCCTAAATATAGTTTCAAGAACATAGTTGATAGAATATAGTTCACAGCTTATAATCCGTGTAAAAGCGGTGGCTTTTTCCACACTTTCACACTGTCACGCAGCATAACCCTAAAGCCGTCACACTGTAATTCTTGTACTACCTTGCCTATAACAAGGCAGCAAGGATTGCTTTATGGGCATGCAATCTGTTTTCCGCTTCATCAAATACTACCGACTGGGGTCCTTCGATAACTTCATGGGTAATTTCTTCCCCCCGGTGAGCCGGCAGGCAGTGCATAACGATCGCTTTATTATTTGCTAACTCTAACATTTTAGCATTAATTTGGTATCCCTGAAAATGATTTTTTCTGATTTCTGCTTCCTTTTCCTGACCCATGCTGGCCCAGACATCGGTATACAGCACATCAGCGCCCCGAATTACCTCTTCGGGACTATTGCTTAAAATAATTTCTCCCCCATTCGCTCCGGCAAATTCCCTGCTCATCTTGACGACCTCTTCTTGAGGTTCATAACCCCGGGGAGTGGCCACCCTCACTTCCATGCCCAGTTTTGCTCCGGCAATCAGCAAAGAATGGACCATGTTATTACCATCACCGATATAGGCTAGTTTAATTCCTTCTAAAAAACCTTGATGTTCAAAGATTGTGATTACATCGGCCAGGGCCTGGGTAGGATGATAAAGGTCCGTTAAACCGTTAATAATCGGAACTTCCGCATACTTAGCCAGTTCCTCTACTTCCAACTGGTCATATGTTCTAATCAGTATGCCATCCACATAACGGGATAATACCCGGGCCGTATCACTAACAGGCTCACCGCGGCCCATTTGCAGGTCCTGGGTACTCAAAAACATCGCTAATCCGCCTAATTGATACATACCCGCTTCAAAGGAAACCCTGGTTCTTGTGGATGACTTCTGAAAGATCATAGCCAGAGTCTTCCCGGCCAGGATATCCTTTCTGATCCCCTTTTTATGGTATCCTTTTAATTCAATAGCTAAGCCGACTAAAGCTTTTATTTCATCCTTGCTGTAATCTTTTAGTGAAAGAAAATCCCTGCCTTTTAATTCCTGCATGATATTAACCTCCAGATTAAAGATAATTTACTTTATGAATAATTATACACAATTAAGCATATTAATGCAATTACTATTCTAGCTAACATTGCAAATCCGCCGTTGTTCCGGCAGCCCGGTTTCATAGGTTAAAATACCACCAATGATTTGCCGGCTACACTTCCGAGCTAACAAAAAAAACAGATACCTTCCGGTATCCTTAATTAACTTAACCTTTTTTTATCTTATCAATCTCAATTCTCACTTCTTAATTTCCCATTATTTTAAGTGTTCTTCCCAAGCTGCCTGCACCAGCCCGGGCTCAGTAAAAAGCTTTAATGCCGTGACCGCAAGAGCCCGGCTTGCCGCTTTCATTGTTTTCTCTCCTTCACTTGAACCGGCAATCTTCGTAAATTCCTTAGTATGAGCCGCAGTATAGCCTTTTCCTACCCTTAAATAAGGATGAATGGCCGGTACCTCCCGGCTGACATTGCCTAGATCCATGGCACCTATAATCTGATACTCATTCATATCCATTTTGTTCCCTGATTTCTGTGCCTCGTCAATAAAAATACGGGCCAGTTCCTTATTGGTCTTCATCGGCAGATAACGTGATTCAAAGCTTTTCATCATTCCTTCCGTCCTGTTATACTCGCCGGCTTTTCCAACCATACTTTTAAATTCCTTGATCACTTGTTTTAACTCCTGAAGAGTGCCTGCTCTTAAATAAAATTTACCTACGGCCTTTTCCGGAATTAAATTGGGTGTTGCACCTCCCGAAGTAATCACTCCCTCTATTTGCTGCTGAGCGTAATAAATCTTATTGTACATTAAGGTATCTTGGTATAATTTTACTAAAGATACCAGAGGATTTCCCTCTTCTCCCCTGGTCCCGTGGCCTGCTTTGCCTATGAAAGTAACTTCTAAAGCTTCCAGAGCATTCGAGGTAATATTAATGATATTAGACTGGCCGGGATGGAACATCAGGACAGCATCAGCTTCTTTAAATGCGCCTTTTTCCGCCAGCTCAATTTTTCCCCCTTTGGTTTCTTCCGCCGGTGTCCCCAGGACAGCCAATGTTCCGGACCAGATATCTTTTAACCCGCCCAGGGCTAAGGCCGCAGCTAAGCTGGCCCCTGCAATCAAATGATGACCGCAGCCATGACCTATTTCCGGCAGCGCATCGTATTCTGCCACCAAATAAACGACAGGCTTTCCCTGACCCAAGACTGCCTTAAAGGAAGTATTCACCCCAAGGTAAGGAGAAGTAACAGCAAAACCATGCCTTGCCAGGATTGCCCTCAAGACTCCTACCGCTTTAAACTCCTGCTCACCCAGTTCCGGATTATCGAAAATATATTTTGTTGCCTGCCACACATCCTGCCATAAGTGATCAATATACATTAAGAGTTTGTCCCTGGACAAATTAAGGCCCCCTCCAATGAAATGACCTTAAATTTTATGCGGGTAAAACCAGTCTTAGAACAGCAAGAGGAAAAGATTTTCTTTGATGGCTGCCGGCTCTTAGTCATCATTTTTGCTGTATGAATACTCCGGGCAGAAGTGATATAATAATGGAAAAGATTTATTACCGCCCCATAGGGCGGTTATTCCTTGCAATAAGTACTTAAAACGCTTACCAGGCGCCGGACCTTAACGCTGAGTAGTATTTTTTGATGTCCCGGGAATAAAGGAAGTGTATTATGCCCAGCTTAGATATTCTTAAGAAGAGAACCGCAGATATTATTGATATCGGTAACGAGCAAAAATTCTCCGTGCTGTTACCTCTGGTCCAATTCGCCGGAACGAAGTCCGTTCTTTTTGAAATCCGCTCTCCCCAGCTTAATGTCCAGCCCGGGGAAATATGTTTTCCCGGCGGCAGAATCGAACCCGGTGATCTAAATGCAGAAGCAACAGCAATCAGAGAAACTTGTGAGGAATTAGGTCTAAAGAAGTCCGATCTGAAGATAGCCGGTCCCTTAGACCTTCTGATCACCCCTTTTCAGACAATGATTACCCCTTTCGCAGGACAAATAAATGACTACCGGAACATTAAGCCCAATCCTGCTGAAGTAGCCTCTGTTTTCTATGTGCCTCTGGACTTTTTTTTAAATACCGAACCGCAGACCTTCCAGGCAAAGATAACGATTAATCCCCCGCCTGATTTTCCCTTTCACCTTTTACCTAACGGGAAGACCTATAATTGGCGGACGGGCAAATACCCTGTACATTTCTATATTTATGAAGATCACGTAATCTGGGGAATCACGGCACGAATTCTCAACAATTTTATCCGGCTATTAAAACAACTGACTAAGTAGAAACTTAGTCAGTTGTTTTAATAGCCGGTAGGAGATTATTGCCTCTGCCGAATGCCGGTTTGCTATGACGCATCTACTTTGGGGACCTACTGCACGATGCACCCCCAAATTTTAACCTTAAGCAGATATCCTTCCCAATAGCAAACCGCTAATACGTTTATGCCAGACGCCAATGTTTGCCTGGTGTACGGCAGACACAAAATTAATTCTTTAAGCAAAAAGAACGGAGACACATTTCCCCGCCCGCTTGCTCACTCGCCTACTACTATACTTTTACAATTAACGTTTAAATACTCCTCAATTGCCTGATATGTTAAAATTCCCTTATCTCTGGCAACCTCAATCGTATTAAGAAAAGCCTCCGCCGTATCTAAAGACGTAAAGCAGGGAATCCGGTATTCTGCCGCTAAACGGCGGATTTGAAAACCCTTACTGCTTTGATTTTTGCCTTGACTGGGAGTATTGATCACCAGTTGAATTTCACCTTTCTGCAAAAGCCCTCCAGGATCAGCATTGCAGATAACCTCTAAACCTTGAGCAGTCAGAAACTCTGCTGTGGATTTCGTGGCAAAAATCCTGAATCCTTCCTTTATTAACCCCTTAATGATGGGTGATACTTCTTCATAATCCCGCTGGGAAACAGAAACTAGAGCAGTGCCGGTTAAAGGAAACTTATTGCCCGCTCCGGTAATCGCTTTATAAAGTGCCCCCGCAAAGGTATAATCAATTCCTAATACCTCTCCCGTCGATTTCATTTCCGGTCCTAAAGAAGTATCTACCTTGCTCAGTTTTTCAAAGGAAAACACAGGCGCTTTGACAACTACGTAAGCAGGCTCCGGCCACAAACCATAAGGATAGCCCATTTCTTTTAAAGTTTTACCCAGCATAGCCTGTGTTGCCAGCTTAATCATGGGTACCCCGGTAATTTTTGAAAGAATCGGGACTGTTCTGGAAGCCCGGGGATTTACTTCTAAAACATACGCCTCTTCATCGGCAACAACAAACTGAATATTAAAGACACCTTTAACCTGCAAAGCTTTACCGATTTTTTCCGTGTAAGCAAGAATTTTATCCTTAACAATTTTGCTGATCGTCTGGGTAGGATATACTGCCATACTGTCGCCGGAATGAACACCGGCCCGCTCAATATGCTCCATTATTCCCGGTATCAGGATATTCTCACCATCACCTATCGCATCAACTTCAACCTCTTGACCCTTAATATATTTATCGATCAGGATGGGATGCTTAGAGGATATTTCCACCGCAGATTCCACATAATGAATTAATTCACCCATATCATAAACTACCTTCATGGCCCGGCCGCCCAAAACATAAGAAGGTCTCACCAATAAGGGAAATCCCAGCTCTGCGGCAATTGCTTCCACCTGATTAACTCCCGTGGCAGTTTTTCCTTGGGTCTGCGGGATTTGCAGCTTAGTCATTAATTTCTCGAATTTTTCCCGGTCTTCGGCAGCATCAATATATTCTACCGGCGTTCCTAGAATATTTACCCCTAAACCAGAGAGCTCCTCCGCCAGGTTAATGGCCGTCTGCCCGCCGAACTGCACCACAACACCCAAAGGTTTTTCCTGTTCAACAACATTCATGACATCCTCTAAAGTAAGGGGTTCAAAGTATAACCGGTCGGAAGTATCAAAATCGGTACTGACTGTCTCCGGGTTATTGTTAATAATCACGGCATCATATCCTGCCTTTTGTAATGCCCATACGGCGTGAACAGAACAATAATCGAACTCTATACCCTGCCCGATTCTGATCGGCCCTGAGCCAAGAACCAATACTTTGGGCTTACATTGATACCGGGCCTCATTTTCAACTTCATAAGAAGAGTAATAATAAGGTGTTTCCGCCTCAAATTCCCCGGCACAGGTGTCAACAATTTTAAAAACAGGCTTAATATTACTGCTCGTTCTATTTACCCGCACATTAATGCCGGTTATCCCTTTTAATTTTGCAATATGCTCATCACTAAACCCTAATCGTTTAGCCGACATCAATAAATCATAAGTCAGATTTTGTTCTTTAATTCTTCTTTCCATAGCTACGATATTTTGCACCTTAACCAAAAAGAAAGGGTCCATCCCTGTTAAAAGCTTAATTTCCTTGATCGTCCAATTTCGTCTGAACCCTTCAGCTATGGCAAAAAGTCTTTCATCGTCAGCCTGCTTAAGCTTATTCTGTAGCTCGACCTCTGTCCAGCTGCCGGATTCTTTAAGGGTCAGCCCTACTACTCCGATTTCCAGCGACCTGACCGCTTTAAGAAGGGCTCCTTCAATTGTCCGTTCAATTGCCATTACTTCGCCCGTTGCCTTCATCTGAGTCCCTAAAAGCCTATTGGCAGTAGGGAATTTATCAAAAGGCCAGCGGGGAATTTTCGCTACGATGTAATCTATACTGGGCTCAAAACAGGCACTGGTTTCCCCTGTTACCGGATTTTTAATTTCATCCAGGGTAAAGCCAATGGCTATCTTCGTTGCAACTTTTGCGATGGGGTAGCCTGTTGCTTTAGAAGCCAAGGCACTGGAACGGGAGACCCGGGGATTCACTTCAATGACAACATAGTTTTGACTGTTGGGATCAAGGCCAAATTGAATATTGCAGCCTCCCTCCACCTCCAGTTTTCTGATAATCTTAATGGCGGCCGTACGCAGCATTTGGTATTCTTTGTCGGTCAAAGTCTGGGTTGGGGCGAACACAATACTGTCACCGGTATGAATACCCATGGGGTCCATATTTTCCATACTGCAAATAATGATGCAATTATCGGCGCGGTCCCGCATTACTTCTACTTCAAGTTCCTTCCACCCGGCTACACTCTGCTCAAGAAGAACCTGACCGATTCTGCTGGCCTGCAGTCCTAAGGAAACGATCGTTTTAAGTTCCCCTTCATTTGCGGCAATCCCGCCGCCCGTTCCTCCTAAAGTATAAGCGGGCCGCACGATGACAGGATAGCCTACCTGCTCCACAAACGCATAAGCATCTTGCAGATCCGTAATGATGATACTTTCAGGAATCGGCTCATGGAGAGATTTCATGGTTTTCTTAAATTCGTCTCTGTCTTCAGAGCGCTTTATTGCTTCCAGACCAGTCCCTAAAAGCTCCACATGGTATTCCTCTAAGATGCCCTTTTCAGCTAACTCTACGGCCAAATTCAGCCCTGTCTGCCCACCCAGCCCGGGTATTATACCTTGAGGTCTCTCCTTGGCGATAATCTGCCTCAATGTCTCCACATTTAAAGGCTCTATATATATCCTGTCGGCAATATTTTCATCAGTCATAATCGTAGCAGGGTTGCTGTTTACCAATACCACTTCCAAACCTTCTTCTTTTAAAGCTTTACAAGCCTGGGTACCTGCATAATCAAACTCGGCTGCCTGACCGATAATAATCGGCCCCGACCCTATTACCATTACTTTTTGTAAATCTTTTCTCTGCGGCATCTCTTTACCTCCGGGTTAGTTACTAGTAACATAACTTAGTTCCTAGTTCATAGTTGATCGTTCCTAGTAAAAAGTCTAATGTAGGGAACGGCCCCTGTGTCGTTCCAAATTTCAACTTTATACATGCATTGCCTGAATCAGACGTCAAATGTTTACCATTAAGTAATTGTCAGACGCAAAATATTACTTAGAAGTATTTCCGGGCACTGAGCACCGTAGGTGTCTGTTTGCCCGGCCCGCCGGCTCACGTGCCCTCTTGTTTAATCAATTCTGCAAATTGCTTAAACAAATATGCCGAATCTTCCGGGCCCGGAGCTGCTTCAGGGTGATACTGGACTGAAAAAACAGGTAGATGTTTGTGCTTAATTCCTTCCACGGTATTATCATTGAGATTGCGATGAGAAACGAATACATCCCCGGGGAGAGTTTCTTCCTCCACAGAATATCCGTGGTTCTGGGAAGTAATATACACCCGGTTTGTCTGCAAATCTTTAACGGGATGATTTACACCCCGGTGCCCGAATTTTAATTTATAAGTATCAGCCCCTAAGGCCAACGCGATTAACTGGTGGCCTAAGCAAATGCCACACACCGGTATTTTTCCGATAATATCTTTTAACGTAGTAATCGCATAGGGAACATCCTTAGGATCACCCGGTCCGTTTGATAAAAAAATGCCGTCGGGATTAAGGCCTAATATTTCGGCACTGCCGGTATCGGCAGGTACTTGATATATCTCAAATCCTTTTGTCTTTAAACCTTTGATTATACTGGTCTTAATGCCAAAATCCATAACAACAAGTTTGGGGCCGTCTCCGGGAATATGTTTGATTTCTTTAATTGTAGCCTGTTCTACAAGGCCTGCGCCGGTGAATGCAAAACCCTCTTTTAAACGATCGGAACTGGTGCTGATTATCCCTTTCATGGTCCCCCGGGACCGCAAATGGCGGGTTAAGGCCCTGGTATCCACGCTCTCCAATCCTACGATTTGGTGCTGAGCCAAAAAACTTTCAAAGCTCTGCTCCGCCTGCCAATTATTGTGATAACTGCAGTTTTCCCGGACGATAAATCCCTTAACATGGGGTTTTAGCGCTTCATTATCATTTTTATTTACTCCATAATTACCGATTAAAGGATAGGTCATAACCACAATTTGACCGGCATAGGAAGGATCTGTTATTACTTCCTGATACCCAACCATTCCTGTATTAAAAACCACTTCTCCCCGGCTGTCTCCCCTGTAACCAAATACCTTCCCCGGGAAACAGGTGCCATCTTCAAGTATTAATACTCCGGACATTATCTAACCCCCTAAAAAGCTTGTGCCAACACTTCTACAACCTGGTCAATTTCTTCCTTAGTTACCGTTAAAGGAGGTACAAACCTTAATATTTTTCCACCTACAGCATTGATTAAAATTCCTTTTCCCAAACAAAATTGAACGATGGAGAGAGCATCCCCCTCAAGATCACAACCGATCATTAATCCTTGGCCCTTGACTTTAGTAATCTCAGGATGGCTGCTTTTTAATTCATTTAATTTCCCCCTAAAATAATTGCCTTTCTCCACAACAGAAGCAAGAAAGTCCTGCTCTAATAAAACCGCACTTGCTGCCAATGCTGCCGCAGTTGCCAGGGGGTTACCCCCAAAGGTGGCGGCATGATCTCCGGGAACAAAAGCCCGGGCAACTTCTTCTTTAGCCAGCATAGCGCCAATAGGCACTCCACCGCCCAGAGCCTTGGCCAGAGTAATGATGTCCGGAGTAATTCCGAAGTTCTGATAACCAAAGGCTTTTCCTGTTCTGCCCATTCCCGTCTGAACTTCATCGATAACCAGCAGTACATTATGCCGGCGGCATATTTTTTCTACCCCCTGTAAATACCCGGGGGACGGAACATTCACTCCACCCTCGCCCTGAATAGGCTCCAACATCACCGCACATGTCTTCTCTGTGATGGCAGCTTCGATAGCAGCTAAGTCATCAAAGGGTACATATTTAAATCCCTCCGGCAGCGGCAAAAAATCCTTGCGGTATTTTTCCTGGCCGGTAGCAGTTAAAGATCCCAGGGTACGGCCATGAAAAGACTGCTCCATCGTAATGATTTCATAGCGTCCTTGACCCCATTTACGGGCCAGCTTGATCGCAGCCTCATTGGCTTCTGTCCCGCTGTTACAAAAAAATGCTTTATCACAGCAGCTGTTTTCTGTCAGGATTTTGGCCAGTTTAATCTGTGGCTCTATCCAATAAAGATTGGAACAGTGAATAAGTTTATCTGCCTGTTCTTTGATCGCTTCGGTAACAACTTTAGGACAGTGTCCCAGGGAATTTACAGCGATCCCGCTGACAAAATCCAAGTACTTATTCCCTTCCGAATCCCAGACATAAGAACCTTCACCTTTCACAAATACTTTTGGCATCCGCTTATAGGTATTCATCACATATTGCAAACCTTGTTCTACCATATTCATCTTAAATCACTCCTTAACGACCATGGTTCCGACACCCTGGTCCGTAAATATTTCCAATAATAGCGCGTGGGGCTGTCTGCCATTAATGATATGTACCCGGTTTACCCCGCCGAGCAATGCTTCCATGCAGCATTCAATTTTCGGAATCATCCCGCCGTCAATTACCCCGTTGCCCATATATTCCCGGGCCTGACTAAAGCTTAGTGAAGACAATAAATTTTTATCCTTATCCATTACGCCTTCTACGTCCGTCAATAAAACGAGCTTATCGGCTTCCAAGGCACCGGCAATACTGCCCGCAACATAATCAGCATTAATATTGTACACTTCTCCGTCACGATCCGTCCCCACCGGGGCAATTACCGGGATATGGCCCTGCTCGATAGCACTGTAAATAAGCTGAGGATCTATTGATTCTACTTCCCCGACAAAACCCAGGTCAATTTCCTCTCCGTTCTTAACCATTTTCTTTTTATTGACCTTAATAAGTCCCCCGTCTATCCCGCTTAAACCCAGGGCCTTGCCGCCGCCTTTATGAACCATGCCTACTATTTCTTTATTGATTTTCCCGACAAGGACCATTTGTACAATTTCCATTATTTTTTCATCAGTAACCCGCATCCCGTTTATAAAATGAAACTCCTGACCTGTTTTTTCCAGCCAGTGATTAATATCAGGCCCGCCGCCATGAACAATTACCGGGTTAATCCCGACATATTTCATTAAAACGATGTCGGTTATTACCTTCACCTTTAAATCAGGATCACTCATAGCATGACCACCATATTTAATCACGACTGTTTTCCCTGAAAACTCTTTTATATAAGGCAAAGCTTCTATTAATGTTTCAGCTTTTTCCATAGGCTCCATCTCTTTCACTCCTCTAAGCTAGTGACTGGTGACCAGTGACTAGTATTACTTATAAGGCAAGCTTATTGGTCAGCTAATACTGCCGGAGTAAGTTTACCGGTCGGACTGTACTGCCGGAGTAAGCTTATCGGTCGGACTGTACTCCCGGAGTAAGCTTATCGGTCGGACTGTACTGCCGGAGTAAGCTTATCGGTCGGACTGTACTGCCGGAGTAAGTTTATCGGTCGGACTGTACTGCCGGAGTAAGTTTACCGGTCGGACTGTACTGCCGGAGTA
>JBMNCQ010000073.1:0-2092 GCA_049366715.1 Peptococcaceae bacterium
ATCTATTCTACCATCTTTGCCTCTCTTCTGTCAACATCCTTTTTCTTCCTCTGCTCCCCCGGCTTTTTAGCCTTCTGAAAGGAGAAAATTTTACTGACTCCACCTCCCGGCGAGTCAGCCTCCGGCTTCTTGCGAAGCACCTTTGATAATATACCACATTTATTTTCCCTTTGCAACTGCATTTTTATGCTTGCGGCTAACTATTTACCGAGGACCGGCTTGGCTGAACCTTGAAAGCTTTGCTGACCTCCATTCTCCCTGGATCATCATTTAAGCAAGCAATTAACTATAAATAAAAAAGTCCTCATTTTTTAGGACTTTTTCTGTATTGTGTTCGATATATGGATATCATACTATTTTAGCATGAGGATTTAAACTATCATTTTTCTATCGTACCTTATCTTAAATTATGTTAGTTACGGAAAGAAATGCACAGACACAAAAAAATGCCAACATCTAAAGATGCAAATGCAAACTTCTTTTGCTGATTATCATAATATTCTTTTGTATTTATGAACTATTTTAGTCCTAAGCAAAAAAGCAAAAGTGGCAGATCTATTTTTAACCCGTATATGCTTGATGCTGCAAATAGTAAACTGGTCGATTTTAACACTTTCATAACACTATCTCCATTTGTTATATAAATAATTCTCAATTAAGCTTAACACAGATAAAATAAAAAATCATCTATGAGTTCAAATCCTCATACATGACTTTGATGTGGAATAACAGTGTGAAAAAAATTTTCTAAATTGAAATTTATAAATTTTTACGCATTACAAAATCGGTTTGTTCTTCGCTTCCCATAAAAAAGGAATGTGTGCCGGTTTTATAAAACCTACTCTTTTTATAAAATGAAATGGCCTTATCGTTTCTCTCCCAGACGCCAAGCCATATATATGCTTTTTCCCTCGCGCACGCTGTATCAATGGCCTTGTTCATCAAAACACGTCCCAGGCCATTGCCCTGAAATTCCTTTTCCACATAGATTCTTTCAATTTCTAACGACTGTATCTCATTAATATCGAGCGGTCCATTTTATCAAACTCATCCTATGAGATCATACCTTCGTTTAAAAGGGTTGTGAGGTATTGCTCTTTGGCGACGATATACATCACGAGGTTTACATAACTTTTTTGCGTTTTCCAAGCAAACACCTCCACATTCTGGATGAAATCATTATAACAGATAATTTGTCGTTTTTACAGAGCCATTTCCATGTATTCCCGTTGGATAAACTCCGGTGTCAGGCTCCCATCGAAAGCGATACGGATACACTCCAGATTTTCTTTCACAGATTGTGGATCAAATTCGGAGATATTCAACATTTTGCAGACGGCGTATTTTAAATCATCCTCCGGGACAGAGGGCGCATGCTCGCAGCTACGTTTGCCCTGTTTCACCTTGTTGGAACAACGCCACACGATCTCGACGGATGGACGGGTAATCCGCCAGTACACCCCTCCGCATTCCGTGCAAATAAAAAGAACACTCAGTACATCCTTGGAGTCATACTGAGTGTCCTTTCTCTTGTTGCTATCCTCGTCCATGTTACATCGTATTCCTTTCTGAGCCTGTACCGCGAGGTAATCCTCAAAACAAATAATTCCACCGAGGTATTTTGAGTTGCTGAGCATAGCGTCTAACACCGACCGTCCCCAGCGTTCCTCGCCGGATAGTGAGGGGATATGCTTTTCGAAAAGAAAATCGGCAATGCCTCCCAAGCTTTTACCGAAGAGATATAGCCGATAGATTCCCTGAACAACTGCCGCTAGTTCGGGGATGATTTTGAGCAAACCGTTTGAGACAGTTGCATAACCGTATGTAGTTTTCATTGAAGTTGATTCCTTTCTCATTAATAATTTTAAAGTCGATTATACTTGCCTTTTGCTATTCCGTGAACTCGTCAGAAGCCATAAAGTCAATTATATGCCAGTTTATATCTGGGATATTCAGTAAATTTTAAGCTAATTTCTTAAAAACTAGGGTAAAAAGCAAACAGGATTGCCTTTTACTTTCGTAAAAAACAATCCTGTCTGGCAGGGGCAGTAGGACTTGAACCCACAACCAACGGATTTGGAGTCCGCTACTC
>JBMNCQ010000074.1:0-71682 GCA_049366715.1 Peptococcaceae bacterium
GCGCTGATGGTACTTGGACCGCAAGGTCCCGGGAGAGTAAGTCGTTGCCAGGAACATTCTTTATCTTATGCTGCTAATAAATAGGAATGCTCCTCGATAGCTCAATGGTAGAGCACTCGGCTGTTAACCGAGTGGTTGCTGGTTCGAGTCCAGCTCGGGGAGCCAAATTTATCTCTGAAATTGCCGCAATGGATGTATTAGCAGGAAGGAAACCACATGGGAAATAATCTTGTGGTTCTTTGGGTTAGGGTTTATTGACCTAACAGATCATGGAGGGGTTCCCGAGTCGGCCAAAGGGGGCAGACTGTAAATCTGCTGGCTATGCCTTCACAGGTTCGAATCCTGTCCCCTCCACCAAAATAACCAGAAAGAGCTCCGGCTAAAATTAAAGCCGGAGCTTTTTCTGGTTATTTTTAAATTTTTTTATTATTCCTGGGAGATTATAGTTAATATTGATATCCGCATTTTAATATGATATCATAAATTCATAAAAACTGATAAGAATACTAGGAAATAGGAGGACGAAAATGATCTATGATAATATAACAGAACTTATTGGCAAAACACCAATTATTAAGCTGAACAATATCACCAAGGAGATCCGGGGGGAAATTTATGTAAAGGTTGAATATTTTAATCCGGGTGGTAGTATTAAAGACCGAATTGCTTTGAATATGATAAATGCCGCAGAACAAGAAGGTAAAATTACTGAAAAAACATTATTGGTAGAACCCACTAGCGGTAATACCGGAGTAGGCCTTGCTATGGTAGCGGCTTCTAAGGGCTACAAATTAATTTTAACTATGCCGGAAACGATGAGTCTTGAACGGCGCAATTTATTAAAGGCTTATGGGGCGGAATTGATTTTAACTCCCGGTGAAAAAGGAATGGGAGGAGCGATAGAAAAAGCGCAGGAAATAGTCGGTGAAAATAAGAATTCTCTTATGCTGCAGCAATTTGAAAATATGAATAATCCCCAAATCCATAAATTGACTACAGCATTGGAAATTATAGAAGATTTTCAAGGAAATCTGGATATGTTTATTGCCGGGGTAGGAACCGGGGGGACTATAACGGGTGTAGGAAATGTTTTAAAGGAAAGGATCCCGGACATAAAAATTATCGCCGTAGAGCCGTATGACTCCCCCGTATTAAGCGGAGGCGCTCCCGGACCCCATAAAATTCAAGGGATTGGGGCGGGATTTATTCCTAAGGTATTAGATAAAGAGATGATTGATGAAATCATCAAAGTGAAATCCGGAGATGCTTTTTATTATGCCCGGGAGCTGGCAAAACAAGAAGGCATTTTGGTAGGCATATCATCGGGAGCAGCTTTGTATGCAGCTATTGAAAAAGCCAAACTGCCGGAAAATAAAGGGAAAAAGATTTTAGTAACTTTACCAGACACAGGGGAGAGATACCTTTCTACGGAATTATTTAGCCAGTAGTTTTTTATATACTTGTTTATTATCATCATCAAGACCGGTAATTAAATTTACCGGTCTTTTTCTTAGACAAATAGAATGAAAAACTGACTTATAAATTCAATATTCTGTTTTATAGTTATTTATTCCGCAAAATATCAAGAATTTCGACGAAAATAGGACTAAGGTCCCGCCCAAATAGGACTGCAGGTTGTTCATAAAAAGGCTTTTTTGTGGTAAATTTTAGAAAAAAAGGTAGTCGAGGTGAAACTATGAAGGCGGAGATGCAGGAAGTACTCGAAGAACAATTGGTTAAATTAGCTCAGGACGGTGATAGTTTAGCTCTTGAGAATTTGATTAAAATTTACCAGGGGTTAATGTATTACATTTGTGATAAGTATTTTTTGCGAGATGGTGAAAAAGAGGATTTAATGCAGGAAGCTGCTATAGGGCTTATTGAAGCAGTAAAAGCATACAATCCGGAAAGTGGTAAAAAATTCAAGAATTTTGCAATTCTTTGTATTACGCGGGAAATAAACTCTTGTATTAAAAGGTCCAACCGCAAAAAACACCAAATTTTGAATGAAGCAATTCCTATTTACGCCTACGCAGAAAATGAGGACGAGCGTTTAGGTATTGGCGTTCAAAATTGGATTGACCGGTCTTTTAAGGATGAATCTCTTACTCCGGAAGCCTTATTAGTGGAACAAGAAACCCTTAATGAAATCATGTATACCGTAAATTCTTCCCTTTCCGATATGGAGAAGCAAGTTCTTAGATTACGAATCAATGGGCATTCATACAATGAAATAACTTTAAAATTAAATTTACAGACTAAATCAGTTGATAACGCTGTGCAAAGAATAAGAAAAAAAATAGCTACCCGCACAGCTTAATGTTATTGATAAGAAGTTGTGATCAAGTCCGCAAGCTTGTGAAAGTAATTGCTGAAAATGAATGATTTTGTTGTTTTTACAATTAGTACTCATCTATTGTCATACTCTCCCCATAATATAAAAGAAAAAGTGTTTAGATGTACCGCTAAAAGGGATTAGGACCTTTAACTTATTGTTAAAGGCCTAGTCCCTTTTGCGGCTGATAATATTTTCAGAAATTGTTCCGGAAATGACGAAGAATGCTTTTATTAAGCCTGTGCGTTATACTTTTATAAAAATTAATGCAAATAATGCAGATACACTAGGCGGAGATAAAGGGGTAGTGTTATAATTAATTCAGTTTTTCTTAAAGGATGTGTTATTTTGGATTATAAAAGAATAATCAAATTAGGGTTAAAGGATGGGGTGGAGACCACATGGGAATTAGGAAAAGTATTAATTCCCGTTTATTTTATGATTACCCTGTTAAAGCACACCGCTGTGATCGATTGGCTGGTCAGGTTTGTGCAGCCGCTGACCTCTTTGGTAGGTTTGCATGGTGAAGCAGCCCTGCCTATTGTTATTGCCAATGCTCTTACTCTCTATCCTGCTATTCCTGCTATTACGTCGTTCCCTTTTTCCCAGAAGGAAATAACAATTATCGGCACAATGGTGTTACTGTGTCACAGCCTGCCTGTGGAAACGGTGATTGCCAGGAAATCCGGTTCAAAGGGAATGCATATTCTAGGGGTCAGAATTATTGCGGCTATAGCGGCGGCCATATTCTTGAATCTGGTAATGGAGGGATAAGCTAATGTTGCTGGAAATAGCCTGGGAGGCTTTATTTAACAGTTTGCAGACAATGCTGCAAATAATTATCATTGTCATGCCGATTATGATGGTACTGCGATTTGCCCGGGAACTGAATATTATCAATAAAGTAAGTTGCTATGCCGAGCCTTTTACGAAAAGATTGTATTTTTCTAAAGAAGCCACATTTCCTTTGATCGTGGGGATATTTTTTGGTTTGACATATGGTGCCGGGGTTATCGTACAGGCGGCTAAAGAAGGCCGGCTTACTGCCCGTGATATCATTTTAATTAATGTTTTTTTAGGTTTAAACCACGCTGTTTTTGAAGATACCTTCTTATTTCATGCTCTGGGTGCAAATGCAGTGCTGCTTTTTCTGACCCGTAATGCAGCAGCTATTATATTTACTTATTTTATCGGAAGATGGCTGATATTCAGGGAAAAAGGCGAACAGAGGCGGTTGATGGAGAAACTAAATATTTAACTTTAAAAGATACTGGACATCTAGTATCTTTTTATACGATTAGAACTTAAATTTATTTTAGGAAGTCCCAAGAATTAAAGACAGCACAGAACATAGGCTGCTCAGGAATTATATTTGTTTCCGGTGTATTTTTAAGAAATAGGACGAAAATGCAAGAATAAATTTGCTAATAAATGAATAATTGTCTTTGACCTAGATTGATCTTTGCATAAATTGGGTATATTATAAATACAAGGTCAAATATGGTCAGAGGTGGTTTTATGAGCAGCATTTCTCGGAAAATAGAGAGTTATCTTAAAGCTATGCTGGAAAACGCCCATAATGGGGTTATTGAGATCCAGAGGAGTTCGCTGTCCAATATCTTTGAATGTGTTCCATCCCAGATAAATTATGTCCTAGGTACCAGATTTACACCTGCCCACGGCTATATCGTAGAAACCCGGCGGGGCGGCGGCGGATATGTCAGGATAATACGGTTAAATTTTAATAATAATAAATCCAAAAATCTTTTAGATAAAATTATCGGTGCTGAAATTTCTCAAAATGAAGCCCTGGGATTACTGGAAAATTTGCGCCGTGAAGGATTGTTAACTTCAAGAGAGACTTTAATCATCCGGAATATTGTAACGGAAAGTGTGCTGGCTCCTTCTTTTACAAATAATCCCGAAGGATTAAGAGCCCAGATTTTACAAGGCCTGATCGCCACGATAATGCGGGAAGATATTTAAGACGGCAGGAAAACTAAGGATGCTGGGCAGAGAGGTGTGTAGATCACCTGAATGACCTGCTGACGGTGTTATGATAAAGGATATATTATTACATTATGAGTACAGCTCAGAAAAAGATTTATTGATATAAAATATCATTTATCGGGATCAAACGATAATCGTTATTTAATTTCGAAGTAGGGGGTATTGAAATGTATTGTGAAGAATGTGAAAAAAGACCGGCTGTTGTTCATATCACTAAGATTGTAAATGGACATAAAATAGAGAAGCACCTTTGTGAGCAATGCGCGAAAAAACAACAAGACCAAATTGGTTTCACCATTTTACCGGACATCTCATTTTCGAACTTTTTGAGCAGTATGCTGGATAGTGACTCTTTCACTCCCTTTAGTAATATAAAGGCGGAGGAAATAGTCTGCGATAAATGCGGTTTGACTTATCGTCAGTTTTCTAAAATCGGCCGGATGGGCTGTGATAATTGTTATGAAATCTATGGCAATAAGCTGGATCATTTGCTTAAGAGAATGCACGGCAACGTCCAGCATACCGGTAAAATACCCAAAAGGTCCGGAGAAGATATTCGTCTGCAAAAGGAAATTAAAGATGCTCGTTTAGAACTGCAAAAAGCTGTTGCGGAAGAAGAGTTTGAGAAAGCAGCACACCTTAGGGATAAGATTAAAGAGTTGGAAAACACGAAAAATAATAAAGGGGGAGAAAATAATGATCAAGAAATTGATTGAGTTTCCCCACAGTATCTGGACGGAGGGCCAGGGAGAATTCCCGGATATTGTTTTAAGCACCAGAGTTCGTTTAGCCCGTAATTTAGAACAATTTCCTTTTCCTTTAAAACAAAATGAATCTACTGCTCATTCCGTTTTGGAGAATTTAGAGCGGTTTGCTGAGGGCGAAGAACAGCTGCAGCTTTTTAGGATGCAGGATATACCGGAATTAAAACGGCAGGTTTTAGTTGAAAAACACGTGATCAGTCCGGATCATGTTTTAAAACCCGAATATAAGGGCCTTATTATCAATGAGACCGGATCCGTCAGTATTATGATCAATGAAGAAGATCATCTGCGGATTCAGTGCTTCTCATCGGGTCTGGAAGTTGAAAATCTCTGGAAGATAGCGAATAAACTGGATGATGAAATTGAAAAAAAGATGGAATATGCATTTGATGAAAAATATGGGTATCTAACTTGCTGTCCGACTAATTTAGGTACGGGTATGCGTGTTTCCGTTATGATGCATCTGCCGAGTTTAGTCATTACCAAACAAGCTCCGCGGATCCTCACCCAATTGTCTCAATTAGGTATTGCTGTCAGGGGTATTTTTGGGGAAGGAACGGAAGCTTTAGGTGATTTATTTCAAATATCCAATCAGATTTCTCTGGGTCAGTCGGAGGAAGAAATATTAACCAATATAAATTCTATTGCCAGAAGGCTGGTAGCGCAAGAACAGGCTGCCAGAGACTATTTGGTGCAAAATGCCGGCCTCCAGGTGGAAGATAAAGCGCGGAGAGCTTTTGGTATTTTAACGAATGCCAAGTTTATTTCCTCCCATGAAGCACTAAGTTTGATTTCCGACTTAAGGCTGGGTAAAAATGCCGGAATGATTGATGGTGTTGAATTGAAGCTGATTAATGAATTGTATCTCCTTTGCCAGCCTTCTTTCTTACAGATTTTAGCCGAGAAGCCTTTAGATTCTCAGGCAAGAGATATAAAACGCGCAGAAATGTTTAAAGAAAAATTAGATAATAAACTGGAGGTGTAATATATGTTCGAAAGATTTACGGAAAGAGCCCAAAAAGTCCTGCATTTTGCCCAGGAAGAAGCTAGAAACCTTAAACATCCCGCCATAGGGACAGAACATATTCTTTTAGGATTGCTGCGGGAAGGAGAGGGTGTAGGCGCTAAGGCCTTAATTGCCCTGGGGATAGAATTAAGTAATGTTAAGGATACCGTAAATAAGCTGGTTAAAGCAGGGCAGGATAATATAGGTAATTTTGAATTAGGTTTTACACCCAGAGCCAAAAAAGTAATCGGCTTGGCCCAGGATGAAGCAGTAAAATGGGGTGTTAATTATGTAGGTACTGAACATATTCTCCTGGGATTAATAAGAGAGGGTGAAGGTGTCGCGGCTCAGGTTCTGCTGGACCTGGGAGCGAATCCGGATAAGATCAGAAAACAGGTATTGGCTTTTTTAGGAGGAGTACCGAATAATGATAGCGGAGGAACCGGCAGAAAAGGGGCCAAAGGGTCTGCGACTCAAACCAAAACGCCAACATTAGATGAATTCGGCAGAGATTTAACGATTATGGCTAAAGATAGCAAAATCGACCCTGTTATCGGGAGGCAGCAGGAAATCGAGAGGGTAATCCAGGTATTAAGCCGGCGGACAAAAAATAATCCTGTTTTAATAGGTGAACCGGGCGTCGGTAAAACTGCTATCGCCGAAGGGTTAGCCCAAAAGATAATCGATGGCAATGTGCCGGAAGTACTTAAGGAAAAAAGAGTAGTGGCTTTGGACATGGGGTCTTTAGTCGCTGGTTCTAAATACCGGGGGGAATTTGAAGAGCGTTTAAAAAAGGTTATGGAGGAAATCAGGCAGGTAGGTAATGTTATCCTGTTTATTGATGAAATGCATACTTTAATCGGGGCCGGCGCGGCAGAAGGGGCTATTGATGCGGCAAATATTCTTAAGCCTGCTCTGGCCAAAGGGGAACTGCAGACAATAGGTGCCACTACCCTTGATGAATATCGAAAATACGTTGAAAAAGACCCGGCGCTAGAAAGAAGGTTTCAACCTATTCAAGTAAATGAGCCGACTATTGAAGAGGCTGAGGCAATCCTCTTTGGACTTAGAGACCGCTATGAAGCTCACCATAGTGTGAAAATTACCAATGAAGCCATCAAGGCTGCCGTAAATTTATCCGACCGTTATATAACCGATAGATTCCTACCGGATAAGGCTATTGATTTAATTGATGAGGCGTCCTCTAAAGTAAGGTTGAAGGTTCAGACCGCCCCTCCGAATTTAAAAGAGTTAGAGGAAGAAATAGAAACCTTAAGTAAGGAAAAGGAAGCCGCAGTAATGGCTCAGGAATATGAGAAGGCGGCTGAATTCAGGGATTTGGAGCAAAAAAAACGTAAAGAATTAGCAGATAAAAGAGATATTTGGAAAACGGAAAACAGAAGTAAAACGCAAATAGTAACTGATGAAGATATTGCCAATATCGTTTCCAGTTGGACCGGGATACCTGTGAGCAAGTTAGCCCAGGAAGAGACGGACAAACTTTTAAAAATGGAAATGATCCTTCACCAGCGGGTTATCGGGCAGGAAGATGCCATCAAAGCTGTTGCTAAGGCAGTGAGGAGGGCCCGTTCCGGGTTAAAAAATCCGAAAAGACCCATTGGTTCTTTTATCTTTTTGGGACCGACCGGTGTGGGTAAGACTGAGCTGGCCAGGGCTCTGGCAGAATCTTTATTTGGTGATGAAGATTCTTTAGTCCGCATTGATATGTCTGAGTATATGGAAAAACATGCGGTTTCAAGGCTGGTAGGAGCACCTCCGGGATATGTCGGTTATGATGAAGGCGGTCAATTAACAGAATCAGTAAGACGCAAACCTTATTCGGTTATTCTCCTGGATGAAATTGAAAAGGCTCATCCTGAAGTATTTAATATTCTTTTACAGGTATTGGAAGACGGACGTCTTACCGACAGCAAAGGGCGGACTGTTGACTTTAGAAATACCGTATTAATTATGACTTCCAATGTAGGTGCGAGCCATCTAAAACAAACAGGACCGTTAGGTTTTACCCAGCCGTCTTCTGAAGACAATTATAAAGTAATGAAGGAAAGGGTATTGGAGGCTTTAAAACGGTCTTTTAGACCGGAATTTTTAAATAGAATTGATGAGACTATCGTATTCCATGCTCTAGAACAGGAACACATTAAAGAAATTGTAGGATTAATGCTTAAAGAACTGGAGCAAAGACTTAAAGAAAATGAGCTGGGTTTAGAAGTTACGGACAGTGCCAAAGATATCCTGGCTAAAGAAGGCTTTGATCCTACTTACGGTGCCCGTCCTTTAAGAAGAGCTATTCAAAAATATGTTGAAGACCAGCTGGCGGAAGAAATGCTTAAGGGGACGTATCCGGCCGGGACTATTGTAAAGGTAGACGGAAATGACGGTGAAATCGTATTAAAATAGGCTGTTGAAAGGCGGCACCTAGCTGCGTTAATTTTTAGCCCAAGGCCCTAAGCGTATTTCGTATACGCCTCCGGTCTTGGGCTAAAAATATGCCTTATTATCCCCCACGATTATTGTACCAATCTCAATTTACGTCAGGCCGCCTTAGAAGACTATTTCTTCTTCTATGAATTATAATCTATGATCTATGAACTGCATAAAGTGTACTCACACTAGACTATAAAGCCTTACAGCAAACCTTCGGAACGGACTTCTATAACATTTATCACAGACAAGAGGTGTTCAACAAACTTTTGAAGAATATATCCCTGTAGCATAACAGAATTTATATAAGAACCAAACACAAAAAGCCAATAGTTGCAAAGACTAGCGGCTTTTTACCATTTTAAAACTGTAAAAGTCAGGCCTTAGAAGATTATTTCTTCTTCTATGAACTATAATCTATGATCTATGAACTGCATAAAGAGCCTCCTGCTTTGTGGTATAATATGTAAAGTATCTGTGTATAAATCTAGTAACTCGTTACCGGTAACCGGAAACCAGTTGCTATACTTTGGAGGATTTATGGCTGTAAAAAATAAAGTGAAATTCTTCTGCCAGGAATGTGGATATGAGAGCCTGAAATGGTTGGGACGTTGTCCGGGCTGCAATACCTGGAATAGTTTTGTAGAGGAAATAAGCCCTACGGTAAAAGGTAAAGGCAGTCTGATTACGAACCCTGATCATAAGCCGGTACGACTCGCTCAAATCGCTGCCGATGAAAATGAACGTATTGATACGGGGATCCCTGAGTTTAACAGAGTATTGGGCGGAGGGCTTGTTCCCGGGGCTTTGATTCTTCTGGCGGGTGACCCGGGAATAGGAAAATCGACGCTAACCTTACAAACCGTAGATAGAATTAAAGTAAACAGTCCGGTATTGTATGTTACCGGTGAGGAATCGGCAGGACAGGTTAAACTAAGAGCACAGCGATTAAATGTGAAAAATGATAATTTATTAATCTTAGCGGAAACAAATTTAGAATTAATTGAAGCTGAGGTTTTAAGGGCTGAGCCGGCTTTGGTTGTCTTGGATTCCATTCAGACAGTTTATTTAACAGAAATTTCTTCGGCTCCCGGCAGTGTTAGTCAGCTGCGGGAATGTGCGGCCCGAGTAATGCAGTGGGCTAAAACCAAAAATATTCCTGTGATCATAGTCGGGCATGTTACGAAGGACGGGGCAGTGGCGGGCCCCAGGGTATTAGAGCATATGGTTGACGCCGTCTTATACTTTGAAGGGGAACGTCATTATCAGTATAGAGTTCTAAGGGGATTAAAAAATAGATTTGGATCAACAAATGAATTAGGCATTTTTGAGATGCAGGAAAATGGTTTAATCGAGGTTAATAACCCCTCGGAGGCGTTTTTGAGCGAAAGGCCTCAAGATAGTTCCGGGTCTATTGTCGTGCCTTGCATGGAAGGTACGCGGCCCTTATTAATAGAGCTGCAGGCTTTGGTTTCCCCGAGTATTTTCGGTCAGCCCCGGAGGATTACAACGGGAACGGATTTTAACAGGGTTGCACTTATTATGGCGGTTTTAGATAAAAGACTGGGTTTAAATTTAGGAACTTATGATGCATATATTAATATTGTAGGGGGACTAAAAATAGATGAGCCTGCCATTGACCTGGCTATTGCAGCGGCTATTGCGTCCAGTTACAAGAATGTTGTTGCAGAAAAACGCATGGTTGTTTTTGGTGAAATCGGTTTAACGGGAGAAGTTAGAGCTGTAAACCATCTGGAAAAGAGACTAAGTGAAGCCCGTAAGCTGGGTTTTACAAAAGGGATTATTCCGCTGGGGAACACAAAAAATAAAGATGTTTTTCCAATTGAGATCATTGGTGTTAAAACAGTAAGTGAGGCATTGGAAATTATTCTGGGGGGATAGCTATTGATGGATAAAACTTATGAGGAAATATTGATTGAGGCCTTAAAAGTAGTTGCTCCTGGGACAAAACTGAGACAAGGGCTGGAGGATATCCTGCGGGCCAAAACAGGAGCATTAATTATAATCGGAGATAGTTCCGACGTAATGGAGATTGTTGAAGGCGGGTTTCAGATAAATGCATCTTTTTCACCCTCTTATTTATATGAACTTGCTAAAATGGACGGAGCAATAATCTTAAATAGAGAAGTTAGTAAGATTTTAATCGCGAATGCTCAATTAGTACCTGCTTCAACCATTCCTTCCACGGAGACAGGGATAAGACACCGGACGGCAGAACGGGTTGCCCGTCAAACCAATGAATTGGTAATATCAATTTCCCAGCGCAGAAATGTAATTACACTGTACAAAGGAGTGATTAAATATTATTTGCGTGATATTAGCGTAATCTTGACCAAGTCTAATCAGGCTATTCAAATTTTAGAAAAATATAAAGCAGTTTTGGACAGAGCGCTGAATAATTTGAGCGCTTTAGAATATGATGATCTTGTCACGGTGTTTGACGTGGTTAAAGTGTTACAAAGAACAGAGATGGTAATAAGAATTGTCAAAGAGCTGGAGAAATATATTACGGAGCTGGGGATAGAAGGACGGCTTATTAAGATGCAGGTGGAAGAACTGGTTGATAATGTTGAGGATGAGGGTTTAAGGGTAATCAAAGATTATAATCAAAATGAAAGAAAACCGGAAGCTGTTTTAAATAATATCCGTGTATGGTCTTCGGAAGAGCTTCTGGATTTATCTAATATCGCCCGGGAACTAGGCTTTATTTTGAATCATAACAATATCGATATAACTGTATCGTCCCGGGGGTTCAGGCTGCTCAATAAAATACCGCGGCTGCCCGTGCAGGTAATTGAAAATCTCCTGCAGTCTTTTGAAAATTTCCAAAGTATTCTGGATGCCAGTATCGAAGAGTTAGACGAGGTAGAAGGAATCGGAGAGGTTAGAGCCAGAAATATTAAGGACGGCTTGAGGAGGCTGCGGGAGCAGATATTTCTCGATCGTCACATTTAAGAAAGAAGCTTGAAAAGCGGCAGCCGGCTGCTGCCTTGCAAGCTTCTCCTGCAGATAACCTTTACCGGGCGCATTTTCCTTTTGTTTCTTGCGGCATGTAAAGGGCCCTTTCGGTTTATACTAGAAAATAAAATAGATATTTCGGCATATTTTCCCCGCAAGTGAATATATATTATTTTGTGTTCATATTTTACCGCCTGGAATATGTTGATCTCATATAGCAAAAAACTCGCCGGAGGCGAGTTTTTATGTAAGGTTAAAAAAACGCAGGGTTTTTATTTTCTGGTGTTCTTTAGTGAGCACTTCTTCCAGATCTAGGCCTAATGCGTTGCAGAGACCGGTTAGATAGAATAAATTTTTACCTAATTCCTGTTCAATCACTTCTCTGCAATGTTCGCACAACATTCCATCGACCTGATTGGAGAGAAGGGCTTTAATATTTGCAATATCGGAGTTATTAGGAATCTTATTTTTTTCACCTTGAATCTGGACGCAGCCGCACTGGGTAACAGCTTTGGTTATAGCCCGGTTGATACGGGCATTTGTTTCTTGGGTTTTTGATAAAATATCTAAAATACTTTGATGTCTTATTAAGTATTGCTCTACGGTTTTTTGAAAGTCTTTACACATGGAATCTGTCACTTAAACCACTCCTCTTCGCGGGTTCCTGTTAGTATTATAGAGCGGTAGTAATTATCATGTCAACGTAATAAGCAAACTATTTCTCCCATAAATTTTCATCACTAAGATGCTGCGAAATTAAAAAATTAATATTCAGTTAAAAGATATTGACTTTTATTAAAACAGCATGATATAATTATTAAATTTTGACACATTGACATATTTCTGATAAAATATTTACAAACCTATTCTGGAGGTGAAAAAATGTTTAAAATAGGAGATAAAGTAGTTTATCCTATGCATGGAGCCGGCGTTATTGAAGCAATCGAAGAAAAAGAAGTGCTTGGCGATAAACGTAGTTACTATATTATGAAGATGCCTTTTGGAAATATGAAAGTAATGATTCCTATTGATAATATTAAAGAAATAGGTCTGAGACAGGTTGTAAAATCAGAAGATGTTAATAAGGTTATTTCCATCCTCCAGGATACAGATGATTCAATGTCAACAAATTGGAATCGCCGCTATCGTGCCAATCTGGAAAAGATAAAAAGCGGCGATATCTATGAGGTGGCTGAAGTTGTGCGCAATCTTACCATAAGAGATAAAGAAAAAGGACTCTCTACAGGAGAGAGAAAAATGCTTGAAAATGCAAGACAGATTTTGATTAGTGAATTGGTGTTGGCGAAAGAGGAAAAAGAAGATTCTATAAAGAATATGTTAGAAGAACTTTTTGCATAAAATTACCAGGTTTTCCTGGTAGTTTTTTTGGGTAAAATATTATGTATGAATTTTCTAAGGAATAAAGAATGTAAGCTTTTCGTTAAAACATGGCAGGGCGAAAGAATATATTAAGTGGACAGGGTTTTTTTTAGTTTACTGGAATAATATAAGATATAATACAAATCATTTATCTTTTCAGCGGTTACATTTGGAAAAACAGGTAAATTTTTTATAAAATTGCTTTAATAATCTTTACCTGTTCTTGAAAGAAGTATACTTTCTAGCGTATAATGTAAACTAAAGCTTGTATTACCCGGGAAGGGGGTGACAAAATGATAAAGAAGCTGGTCAGAGTAGGGATAGGACTTGCATGTGCTGCCGGAGGATTGTATTTAGGTTATTTTACGTCCCGCACATTTGCTCTTCCGGCTAATAATGAGATTAAGATTGCATTAATGATCTTTCCGGGGATTATTTTAGGTTTAATTGGGTTTAGTATTGCTCCTAGAATAATTCGGTGGGTATTGCAGATGACAGGATGGATTGAAGGAAACTTACAAAAAATGCCCATTCAAGATTTACTTGGTGGTGCTATTGGTTTGATTATTGGACTCATAATAGCTACTTTTATAGGTAATTCTTTTTCAAGGATTCCTTTCGTCGGTTCATACATTCCTATATTTGCCAGTTTGCTGCTTGGTTATATCGGTATGAGTGTAGGGGCTAAAAAGAAGGAAGACCTTTTAGGGGTATTTTCCGTATTTAAGTTTGGCACGAAGGATAAAACAAATAAAAATGAGGCTAAACCTAAGCATAAGATATTAGATACCAGTGTAATTATTGACGGACGTATTGCAGATATTTGCAAAACAGGATTTGTTGAAGGGCCGTTGGTTATCCCGAACTTCGTTTTAGAAGAATTGCGGCATATCGCTGACTCCTCCGATGTTTTGAAAAGAAACCGGGGACGCAGAGGACTGGATATCTTAAATAAAATTCGTAAAGAATTGGATATTGCGGTTCAGATTTCCAATATGGACTTTGACGATATTGCAGAAGTAGATTCAAAGCTCGTTAAACTTGCCCAGGTATTAGAAGGATTTGTTGTAACCAACGATTACAACTTAAATAAAGTAGCTGAATTGCAAGGAGTAAGGGTTTTAAATATCAATGAACTAGCAAATGCCATTAAACCGGTGGTTCTGCCCGGAGAAGAAATGATTGTTCAGATTATAAAGGATGGGAAAGAATCCGGTCAGGGAGTTGCTTATCTTGATGACGGCACAATGATTGTTGTTGAAAACGGTAGACGAATGATTGGCGAAACTGTGAATGTTCTGGTTACAAGTGTTCTGCAGACAGCAGCGGGCAGAATGATTTTTGCTAAGGTGAAAGAAGAACGCAGAGGTTTAAATGAGGTGGAGGGTATTGTTTAATACAGTTGTAATAATTGTGGCCGCCGGCCAAGGAAAAAGAATGGGGGCGCATATTAATAAACAATATCTTAAACTTTTGGACAGGCCTGTTCTCGCTTATTCTTTGGAAGCTTTTGAAAGTCATCCCTTTATCCAGGGGATGATCATAGTCGCCAAAGAGGATGAAATACCGTTGTGCAGGGAAGAAATTTTAGGGCCTTATAAATTTAGTAAGGTGATGGATATTGTACCGGGGGGCAAAGAAAGACAGGACTCGGTTTGGGCGGGTATTAAAGCTTTGCCTGATGAGTGTGAACTTGTGGTCGTGCACGATGGTGCACGGCCACTTATTACGCCCGATATCATCACAAATACCCATAAGGCTGCCCGGGAAACGGGAGCGGCCATTGCTGCAGTACCTGTAAAGGAGACCATAAAACGGGTATCTCTTTATAATAATGTAATTCGTACAATACCCCGCCAGGAACTTTGGTCCGTTCAAACCCCCCAGGTATTTAAGAAAGATATTCTGGTGGCTGCTTATGAAAATGCTCATCAAAAAGGCATTCGGGGGACAGATGATGCTTCTCTGGTTGAGTCTATACGGAAAGAGGTTAAAGTAGTAATGGGCAGCTATGAAAATATTAAAATTACGACCCCGGAGGATTTAACTCTAGGTGCTTCTATATTGCAGAGGAGGAAATAATGCAGATTGGCTTTGGTTATGATGTACATAAATTAATTGCCGGCCGGCCCTTAATTTTAGGCGGGGTGATGATTCCGTATGAGAAAGGCCTGCTGGGGCACTCCGATGCGGATGTATTGCTGCATGCCTTGATGGATGCTTTATTAGGCGCTGCCGGGCAAGGAGATATAGGCAGGCATTTCCCTGATACAGATGAAAAATACCGGGGTATTTCCAGCTTGGAATTACTGCGGCAGGTGCAGACAATCCTTAAAGATATGAATTTTACCATTAACAATATAGATTCTACTATAGTTGCCCAAAAGCCTAAATTAGCTGTTTATATTCCGGAGATGATACATAATATAAGTAAATGCCTGGAAGTGGAGAATCAGAAGGTTAACATAAAAGCTACCACCACCGAAGGACTGGGGTTTACAGGAAACGGAGCGGGCATTGCGGCCTATGCGGTATGTACAATTAGCAGGGTATAGGTAATCGGTAGTTACTGGTGATTGGTGACTAGTAGTAAAGTTTATAGAGCATAGTTTATAGTTCTCAGTTGTTTTTGAGAACTCAAAACTGAGAACCGAGAACATTTCACCGAAGGAGGATGAATTTTTATGGAAAATATAAAAGTACGCTTTGCTCCCAGTCCTACGGGACCATTACATATAGGAGGAGCCCGCTCGGCGCTTTTTAATTATTTATTGGCCAGAAAACATGGCGGTAAAATGGTGCTGCGTATTGAGGACACTGATCTGGAAAGGTCCAGTAAAGAATCGGAAATAAATATTACCGATTCTCTTAAATGGCTAGGACTGGACTGGGATGAAGGTCCTGATGCCGGCGGGGAATTCGGTCCCTATCGTCAAACGGAGAGATTGGACCTTTATACACAGTATGCGCAAGAGCTCATTGAAAAAGGGATGGCATACCGTTGCTATTGCTCGGAAGAAGAGCTGGAGGAGCAAAGGCAGGCCTTTGCGGCTAAAGGTGAGCTCCCCAGATACAGCGGCTGCTGCAGAGCCCTTACCAAGGAACAAGAGGAAAAGTTTCGGCAGGAAGGGCGCAAACCGGTGGTTCGCTTTAGGGTCCCTGATGACAGGATGGTAGTCATCAATGACCTGGTTAGAGGCACAGTTACCTTTGAATCCAATGGGATCGGGGATTATGTAATTATCAAATCCGACGGTATTCCAACTTATAATTTTGCGGCAGTAATAGATGATCATTTAATGGGGATGTCTCATATTATCCGGGCGGAAGAACATTTATCAAATACCCCGCGCCAGGTTATGATTTATGAGGCTTTTAAGTGGGAACAGCCGAAATTTGCCCATATTTCCCTTATTTTAGGCAAGGATAAAACCAAAATGAGTAAAAGGCATGGAGCCACATCTGTTGTCCAGTACAGGGAACAGGGGTATTTACCGGAAGCTGTTGTAAACTTTCTGGCCTTGTTAGGCTGGTCCGCCGGTGGGGAAGAAGAAATATTTACTATGGAACAGTTGATTGACCAGTTTTCTCTGGAGAGGGTGGCCAAGAACCCGGCCGTTTTTGATATGGATAAACTGAGATGGATTAATGGTTATTATATCCGGCAAAGCTCTCTGGACCGGATTACTAATCTGGCCATTCCTTTTTTGCGGCAGGGTGGATACTTACCTCAGGAAATAAGTCCTGACCAATATGAATGGGTAAAACTGATTGTGACAGCAGTCCGGGAAAAAATCCACGCCCTTAATGAGATCTTGGATTATATGAAATTATTTGTTGGTGACGGGGTGGAATTTGAAAGTGAAGAAGCGCAGAATGTTTTAAAAGAAGAACAGGTGCCGCAGGTAATCGAAGCTTTAAGAGCAAAATTAGCCGCATTAGATGTGTTAGAACCGGATAGCGTTAAAAAGGCGTTGAAGGCCATCACAAAGGAAACAAAACTGGGCGGGAGAAATGTCTTTATGCCGGTCAGGGTTGCCCTCACGGGACAAATGCATGGCCCGGAGATTCATTATATCATACCTTTATTGGGTAAAGATTTGCTGGAAAAAAGGCTCGCCAATACGGTAGGTGACATATCATAATAGTAAGCTAAGTTTCTAGCATGGCTACCGGTAATTTCTAACAGAAAGCGCATAAGCACAAAAGCTAAGACGACATAAGGTCTATTATCTTTTTTAATTCATACCTTGACACTAGGAATTAACCCGGTTATAATAACAACAAGTTGAGAGGCATAATTTCATTCTAGGAACTATATTCTAGTAACGAGCAACTAAATATGTAAAGATGTGGATCGGGAGAGTAGCTTTTTTTGAGCCTTCAGAGAAGGTCTGTCACCGGCTGAAAGCAGACTCAGGCAGAGATAAAGGTGAAGTGCACCTGTGAATTGAAAAACCGAAGGTATCCGGCGGTGCCGGATAAGGATTAAGGGAAGCTGCCGGGTGACCTTAGGGGTCAGGTTAAGGCAGAGGTAAACTTAAGGGTACTCCTATAGGCCGGGTTGAGATATGGGAATAAGCTGAAATATTATGGAGAAATTACTTTATCTTTACCTGGCGAAGCGGTACCTTAGCCTTTCGTTAGCTCTTAGCTAACGAACTGAGTAGGTTTTTACGGTTGGTCTCGTTAACGGCTTATGAGGTGGAGTAGTTTTTTCTAGACTATTCAATCAGAGTGGAACCGCGAAGTCTTTCGTCTCTGTGAAGGGATGAAGGGCTTTTTTGTTTTGTAAATTAAGCGTGCAGATGGATAGTGTTGAGGGGAAAATGTATAAATAAGCTAGACAAAAAAGATAACGGAGGAGAGAATATGTTTAAGAGAATAAAAGAGGACATACAGGTAGTATTTGAAAGGGATCCTGCCGCAAAGAGCGTTTTAGAGGTAATCATAAATTATCCGGGATTGCATGCTATCTGGTTCTATAGAGTCTCCCATGCTTTTTACAAAAGAAGGTGGTATGTTTTGGCCAGATTTATTTCCCAAGTGGGGAGATTTTTTACCCAAATTGAAATCCATCCGGGGGCAAAAATTGGGGAAGGACTCTTTATTGATCATGGAGCCGGGGTGGTCATTGGGGAAACAGCTGAGGTAGGCAATAATGTGACGATCTATCAAGGCGTGACTTTGGGCGGAACAGGTAAGGAGAAAGGCAAGCGGCATCCTACCATTGGAGATAATGTAGTAATAAGTACGGGGGCAAAAGTTTTAGGTTCCTTCACTGTTGGAGACAATGTCAGAATAGGAGCGGGCTCTGTTGTTCTAAAGGAAGTTCCCCCTAACTGTACGGTGGTTGGAATTCCTGGTAAGATTGTGATTAAAGACGGGGTTAATATAAATAAAGGCAGAATCAATAATATCGATCTGCAGCATAATAACCTGCCGGACCCGGTCCAGGAAATGATGTTATGCCTGCAAAAGCAGATCCACCGTTTAGAGGAAAAAGTATATCAATTGGAGGCTAAAAATAATGAATAGTAGTACTTTACAAGTCTATAATACTATAAGCAGGAAAAAAGAGGAATTTAAACCAATAGAAGCAGGAAAAGTAAGAATGTATGTTTGCGGGCCGACAACTTATAATTTTATTCATCTGGGTAATGCCCGTCCCATCGTGGTATTTGATACTGTAAGGAGATACCTGCAATATCTGGGTTATGATGTTACTTATATTCAAAATTTTACCGATGTTGATGATAAAATTATTAAGAGAGCCCGTGAAGAAAATGATCAGCCTTTGGAATTAGCGGCCAGGTATATCCGTGAATACTTTGCTGATGCCGATAAATTGAATGTAACCAGAGCTGATGTCCATCCCAAGGTTAGTGAGCATATGGCCGAGATTATCGATTTTGTCGCAAAGCTTATCGCCAAGGGTTATGCCTATGAAATAGACGGGGATGTATATTTTAGTGTTAGAAAATTTACAGATTACGGAAAGCTGTCCGGGAGGAGTATAGACGATCTTCTATCCGGGGCCAGGGTGGAGGTTGATCAGCGGAAAAAAGATCCGCTGGATTTTGCTTTGTGGAAAAAAGCCAAAGCAGGAGAACCGGCTTGGAAGAGCCCCTGGGGAGAGGGACGGCCGGGCTGGCATATTGAATGTTCGGCCATGTCCTGCAAGTATTTAGGAAAAGAAATTGATATACACGGCGGGGGATATGACCTGGTTTTTCCCCATCATGAGAATGAGATCGCCCAAACGGAAGCTTTATTTGACTCACCTTTAGCCAGATACTGGCTGCATAATGGTTTTATCACGGTTAATCAGGAAAAAATGTCCAAATCACTGGGGAATTTCTTTCTACTGCGGGAAATTTTGGAGAAGTTCGACCCTATGGTTATCCGCTTTTATTTACTTGCTACGCACTATCGCAGCCCTCTTGATTTTGATGATGAAAAACTTGAGGTGGCGCAAAAGGGACTGGAAAGGCTAAAAAATTCATATTTTCAGCTGGATAATGTCCTTAAAAATTCAAAAGAGCATAATACCGGACAAAGGCTGCAGGAAGCCCTGGTTAAAATTAAAGAGAACTTTATAAATGCCATGAATGATGATTTTAACACGGCCCTGGCGATTGCCGCCTTATTTGATCTGGCCAGAGAAGTCAATACTTATCTTAAAGAGCCGGTGCCTGATCAGAAAACTTTGGAAAAGGCCCGGGGATTATTTGAAGAACTGCTGGGCGTAATAGGAGTTGCTTTCCCGGCTAAGGATATAGAAAACAGTGAGCTGACTGAGGATTTAATGACTTTTATGATAAATCTCCGGCAAAAATCCAGAAAAGAAAAGAATTTTGCTTTTGCCGATAGAATTAGGGATGAATTAAAGCAAAGAGGATTAGTCCTGGAAGATAGCCCCCAGGGAACGATCTGGAAAATTAACGGCGCCGACCAAGGTCTTGCAGATAAAATTTTGCAGTTCGTAATTGAAATAAGACAAGACGCCAGGAAAAACAAGGATTTTGCAACGGCTGATTATATCCGGGATGAGCTTAAAAAGAGCGGAGTAATATTTGAGGACACGCTTCAAGGTACAAACTGGAAGATGCTTAAGGAATAAAATGGATTTAAATTCCCTTAAGGTTCTTAGCCCTGTTTTCAGAGATCAATTTTTGGCCGGAAAGAAGTCAGCCGTGCTTTAAATTACGGATTATCAGAAAAGGTGTTATAATTAGATATGCTTTCAGAAGGAGAAGTGCTGAATATGTTTTATGATTTTGCAGGGGACCCGGCTCAATTACCTTCATTAACTCTTGCTTATATCGGTGATGCTGTCTATGAGCTATACATTAGAGAATTTTTCTTGAATAAAGGTGAGGTTAAAGCCCGGCAATTGCATAAACAGGTAATAAAGAGGGTAAATGCCGGATCACAGGCAAAGTTCTATGAAAAAATAGAAAATATGCTGACGGAATTAGAATTAAGTGTTGCCAAGCGCGGCCGCAATGCTAAATCGGGGCAGATACCCAAGAATGCTTTAGTAACGGATTATCGTAAAAGTACAGGGTTTGAAGCCCTTATCGGCTACTTATTTTTAAAAAAAGATGATCAAAGAATCCAAGAGCTTCTCACGTATCTTTTAGATGAACAATGATCTGCTAGATTATTGTTCTCAGTTCTCAGATATCAGTTCTCAGATACCAGTTCTCAGTTATTTTTGAAAACCGGGAACGATATAAACCATAAACGATAAACGATAAACCATGTTCTATGCACGTTACCGATACTACCGGTCGCGGATAAGTAACCAAAAGTAGAGGTAAGGTTTGGCGACTACAGTGACTACAGAGTGATAGAAGCTGAAACTACGATAAACGATAAACTATGAACTATGAACTGAACTTCACCGGTCACCACTAATCACCAGCCACCAAAGGGAGGGGATATTAATGGGGAGAGTTGATTTAAGGGTTGAATTATTAAGATATACACCGGAACCGGAAGAAATTATTGCTATGAGTGCCAAACTTTGTTATACAAACAGCGGTTTAGGTGAATTAAAGCAGGGTGTTGCAGATCGGGAGCAAGGCCCGTTCATTGATAAGCTTCTTGATATGGAGCACCTTTCTCCGATTGAACATGCTTCCTTTACCTTTGGAATTGAGGGAGTTTCCAGGAGCTTGCTCGCCCAAATTACCAGGCACCGTATTGCCAGTTTTAGCGTGAAATCCCAGCGGTATGTTAGTGAACAAAGAAATAATGAGCAAGGACTTTTCAACTATATAATACCTCCGAGAATAATGGAATTAGGTGAAGAAGCTGTTAATGAATTCCAAAGCCAAATGGAAGTGATTCAGAATTGGTATGATCAATGGCTTCATAAACTTGGTAATGGAGGGGAAAAATCCAATGAAGATGCACGGTTTATTTTGCCTAATGCAGCAGAAACTAAAATGATCGTTACGATGAATGCCCGTGAGCTGTTGCATTTTTTTAACCTGAGATGCTGCAACCGTGCCCAGTGGGAAATAAGAGGGTTAGCTGTAAAAATGTTGCTAAAGTGTAAGGAAGTTGCGCCCGCTATTTTTGGTCATGCAGGACCGGGATGCATAAACGGGCCGTGCCCGGAAGGTAAATTTACCTGTGGACAAGCTAAGGAGATGAGAGCAAAATTCGGGGCAAAGACGGCATCGAATTAAGAGTTGGAATTTTAGGATGATCTCGTAAAGCTGACTGTCTTCGGATGCCGCTTTTAAGAAAGGAAGTAATGAAATGGCTGAAATTTTTGGAAGAAATCCGGTTTTAGAACTTTTAAAGTCGGAGAAATCTATAAATAAAATTTTTATCGCCGAAGGTGCGGCTAAAGGGTCAATACAAGAAATCGTCAGCCTGGCTAAAGAAAAAAGAATTCCCTTTCAACTGGTAGATAAGCGTAAACTTGATCAAATGTTTCCCCGGCAAAATCATCAGGGAATTGTTGCTTTGGCTGCCGCCGCTGAATATGTGGACTGGCGGGATATTTTGGAGATTGCTAAGCAAAAGAGTGAAGACCCGCTGATTATCATGCTGGATGAAATAGAGGATCCTCATAATTTAGGTGCCATAGTTAGAACGGCAGATGCTGCCGGAGCCCATGGAATCATTATTCCCAAAAGAAGGGCTGTTCCTCTTACGGAAGGCGTTGCCAAAGCTTCTGCCGGGGCTGTTGAATACCTTCCTGTGGCCAGGGTTGCCAATTTAGCGCAAATTATCGATCAACTGAAAAAGGAAGGGTGCTGGATAGTCGGTACGGCTCTGGAGGGGAATTTAATCTATGACCAAGATTTGCAGGGGCCCTTGGTAATCGTAATCGGCAGCGAAGGGAAGGGTCTTGGTAAATTGATAGAAGAAAAATGTGATTTTCTGGTTAATATTCCGATGAAAGGGAAAATCAATTCTTTAAATGCTTCTGTAGCGGCAGGAGTTGTTTTGTATGAAGTAGTCAGACAAAGAAACAAGATGGGGTGACGGTCATGTCGACCCATGATGGTGCAGAGGTGATGTGATGCCCCCTGAGGAAATTTTAATAATAGATGGATATAATGTCATAAATGCTTGGCCTGAGCTCATAAAATTAAAAGAAGAAAGCTTTGAACATGCCCGTCTTAAATTATTAGATATTATTAGTAATTATTCCGGATATAAAGACATAAAAGTAATTGTGGTGTTTGATGCTCATCAGGTAAAGGGCGGCCTTGAAAAAAGAGAGCAATACAGTCAGGTTGATGTAATCTATTCTGCTGAAGGCATAACGGCCGATCATGTTATCGAAAGATTAATCGGGACGCTTCCCGGAACGATTAAGATATTTGTTGCGACCTCTGATAAAACGGAACAGGAGATGATCTGGGGAAAAGGGGCTTATCGGATATCTTCCAGGGAACTGCTTACCGAAATACAGCAAACTCTACAACAAAGGGAGGGCATTCTCGGAGATCAGCAGCACAAACCTTACCGTCTTGATGCTCATCTTTCCGAGGAAATTAAAGCGACTCTGGAGAAATGGCGGCGGGGTAAGGGGTGACTAAACTTTCCTTGACTTAGTTTTGTAATCTCGGTTATAATTATCAATGTGATATTGGACAAACTGAAGATACAATGGTAGTAATGTCTTATTATGGAATAAGATCCATTCTGTATTGCTCATAGAGATAATATTCGGACAATTGTATAATGTTGTAAATTTTAAAGTGGAGGCGAGAGCATGACTATTACTGCAAAGCAAGAATTTATCGACACCTTTGAGGTCATGGAAGATGAAAAAGTAGTAGAGCTTGCAAAAGATGGTGACACTTATGCTCTGGAGTTTTTAATTAATAAATATAAAAACTTTGTTCGGGCCAAGGCTAGGTCATACTTTCTCATAGGTGCAGATCGTGAAGATATTATTCAGGAAGGAATGATTGGTCTATATAAGGCTATCCGTGATTTCCGTTATGATAAGTTATCTTCATTCCGTGCTTTTGCGGAGTTATGTATAACTCGTCAAATCATTACTGCTATTAAAACTGCTACCAGGCAAAAACATATTCCGTTAAATTCTTATGTGTCATTGAATAAGCCTATTTATGACGAGGATTCTGACAGAACTTTGCTGGATGTCATTTCAGGCTCTAAAATTACAGACCCTGAAGAATTAATTATCAGCAGGGAAGAGTTTGATGATATTGAAGAGAAAATGGGGGAAATCCTAAGTTCTCTTGAGTGGAAGGTTTTAATGTCTTATTTAGAAGGGAAATCTTACCAGGAGATTGCCGTAGACCTGAAAAGGCATGTGAAGTCTATTGATAATGCACTGCAAAGGGTCAAGAGGAAGCTGGAAAGGTATCTGGAAAAGCGGGAATAAAAGATTTCCATAAAATACCACACGAAAAATGTTGACTTAGCTTTGAATTTGATATAAAATAGACTTTGTCAGTCAGACGGGAGTCTGACAGATGAGCCGACGTAGCTCAATTGGTAGAGCAGCTGACTTGTAATCAGCAGGTTGCGGGTTCGAGTCCCATCGTCGGCTCCATATTATCTTAGCGGTTATATTCATTTGACAGTGGGAGCGATCCCCCAAACAACTTAATAACTTATTTTAAGCAGGGTGCTTTTTTTATTTGGGAATTTGAGGTTTTCTAACCTCAGATCCATAAATTTTCACCCAAAAGAATTTGGAGGGGTTCCCGAGTCGGCCAAAGGGGGCAGACTGTAAATCTGCTGGCTACGCCTTCACAGGTTCGAATCCTGTCCCCTCCACCAAAACAGAAGCCGGAGGTCTGAGGTTGGAAATCAGAAAGAAAGCTGATTCTGATTTCCGGTTTCGGACTTCCGACATCTAGATAGCGCGGGATAGAGCAGTTGGTAGCTCGTCGGGCTCATAACCCGGAGGCCGGAGGTTCAAGTCCTCCTCCCGCAACCATTTGCCCATATAGCTCAGTAGGTAGAGTGTCGCCTTGGTAAGGCGGAGGTCACCGGTTCAATCCCGGTTATGGGCTCCAGAAAAAGTATATTAATATTTATATATGGCGGCGTAGCTCAGCTGGCTAGAGCATGCGGTTCATACCCGCAGAGTCCGGGGTTCAAGTCCCTGCGCCGCCACCATAATAAAAGGAACAGGATGAATTTATTCATCCTGTTCCTTTTATTTGGGATTGTCCAATAAGTATTTGACAGGCTTTTTTAAATAATGTAGAATGATTTCGTGTAAAATAGAGGAAGTTAACAGCTAATGGCGAAAGTAAGTTAAAAATTTTCTTTATGGGCCAGGTCGAGGTTAGCTTTCGGGTAATCTTACAGGTCAGGAAAGGTAAGCTTTCGGGTGATATTAATAGGTCGGGTAGAGGGAAAAGATATCTTAACCTTTATCTAGCGCAGGAAGTGTGGCGATACCTTAACCTTTTAACCTAAAGAATTAACAATTATAAGTTGAAGGAGGAAAATGAAAGATGGCAAAACAAAAGTTTGAAAGAAATAAGCCCCACGTTAACATCGGGACCATTGGTCACGTAGACCATGGCAAGACAACAACAACGGCAGCGATCACAGCCGTATTATCCTTATCAGGTAAAGCGCAGGCAACTAAGTTTGACGAAATTGATAAAGCGCCGGAAGAAAAAGCACGTGGGATTACGATCAATACAGCTCACGTAGAATATGAAACAGATAACCGCCACTATGCCCACGTAGACTGCCCGGGACATGCGGACTATGTAAAGAACATGATTACAGGGGCGGCTCAAATGGACGGAGCGATTTTAGTGGTAAGTGCGGCTGACGGTCCCATGCCGCAAACCCGTGAGCACATTTTGCTGGCCCGTCAGGTAGGAGTGCCGTATATCGTGGTTTGGTTAAATAAGTCGGACATGGTAGATGATGAAGAATTATTAGAATTAGTAGAAATGGAAGTAAGGGAATTATTGAGTCAATACGAATTTCCCGGAGATGATATACCGGTAATCAGGGGATCGGGCTTAAAAGCTTTAGAAGACCCAACAGGCCCCTGGGCAGAAAAGGTTTTAGAATTAATGACGGCGGTAGATGAATATATCCCGACCCCGGAACGTGCGGTAGACAAACCCTTCTTAATGCCCGTAGAGGACGTATTCAGCATTACGGGCCGTGGAACAGTAGCAACAGGCCGTGTAGAACGGGGAACAGTTAAAGTAGGGGACGAATTAGAGATCGTAGGTATGCGGGAAGAAACCCGGAAGACAGTATGCACAGGGGTAGAAATGTTCCGTAAGCTGTTAGACCAGGCGGAGGCAGGGGATAACATCGGAGCCTTACTCCGGGGCGTAGACAGAAAAGAAATCGAACGGGGACAGGTATTGGCCAAACCCGGTTCCATCAAACCCCATACAAAATTTTCGGCGGAAGTATATGTATTAACCAAAGAAGAAGGCGGCCGTCATACCCCGTTTTTTAACGGATACCGTCCGCAGTTTTATTTCCGGACAACAGATGTAACAGGTATAATCCAGTTACCGGAAGGAACAGAGATGGTAATGCCGGGAGATAACATAAAAATGGATATCGACTTGATCACTCCGATCGCAATGGAAGAAGGCCTGCGTTTCGCTATCCGTGAGGGTGGCCGTACGGTAGGAGCCGGAGTAGTATCAGCGATCCGTGAGTAGTTAGAGACGGCAGTTAAAGGCAGCATCCGATGAAGGGCATTCTGTTTTGCGGCATCCTTTAAGCCGGACCCGGATGCAGATGCGTTATGCAGTATTATATTGCATGTGATGCATCCCAAGATATCCGCTCTTAAGCAGATGCCCTAAAATATTAGAATGCTTTAAATAATAAATGTGTAACCTTAAAGCAGGACTTTAAGTCCTGCTTTTTAAATTCTTTTCGTTACTCGGAGCGGATAATGAGCAGGAAACTTGAAATGCAGTTTTCTTAGAGACCGTGTAATATTGTGGAATTATGGCAACAATATTTGATAATCGGATTTGGAAATATCCGGGGATAAAGGTATGCCGATATTGCCGGACGATTAATGGAACTAATAGTTGACACATCTCTTAATGGTGTGCTAAAGTAGATAAGGTACTGATGAAAATTGTGGGTATATAGATAGATTGGACTGGAGGTGGCGGCAGTGCGCGTTGGTGTTACTTTAGCTTGTACCGATTGTAAACGCCGTAATTATAGCAGCAACAAAAACAAGAAGAACAATCCGGATAGAATTGAGCTTAAAAAATATTGTCCGTTTTGCAAAACACATACTGTTCACAAAGAAACTAAGTAATCGGGGAAGTGGAGAATATGAGTGTAAGACAAGCCGAAGGCAAAAAAACAGGTGCCCTGGGAAAAGTCAAAAGATATGTTAAGGGTTCATGGAGTGAACTTAAAAAAGTACATTGGCCAAACAGAACAGAACTGATCACTTATACTTCTGTTGTATTGATAGCGGTTGTAATAGTTTCTGCTATGATATGGGTTGTTGATTCCGCCCTTAGTTTTGTCTTGGAGTTGTTAATCTAAGAATTGTTTTTGAGGGGGTGGGGGTCCTGCAACTTATTGAATAGGGACCCTTTGAATTATGGATAAAAAATGGTATGTAATTCATACATACTCGGGATATGAGAATAAGGTAAAAGCGAACCTGGAGAAACGCATTGATTCGATGAATATGGGCGATAAAATATTTCGTATTTTAGTTCCCATGGAAGATGAAGTTGAGATTAAAAATGGGAAGCGCAAAATAACCAAACGCAAAGTGTTCCCGGGGTATGTATTAGTTGAAATGATCATGACCGATGACTCTTGGTACGTTGTAAGAAACACATCCGGAGTAACCGGTTTTGTTGGCACGGGTTCCAAGCCTGTCCCTTTACATGATTCGGAGGCGAAGGCTTTATTGAAACAAATGGGTGTAGAAGAACCCAAAACTCGTATTGATTTAAATATAGGCGAGAATGTAAGGGTTAATTCTGGTCCTTTTGAAAACTTCTTAGGAATTATTGAAGAAATATATCCTGATAAGGGTAAAGTAAAAGTACTTTTATCAATGTTTGGACGAGAAACGCCGGTTGAGCTTGAATTCACTCAGGTAATCAAAGCATAATTGCTGTAATGGCAGCAAAGTAAAGCAGGGGTTTTGCTTTGTTGCATTATATACATAGCGGCTGAACCTAGACAGCTGTGTTCCGGCAGAGGGCTGCTAATCACAAATTGGCCTGGAGCCAATTTGTTTCAGTGGGAGGGTTAAGACCCGCTATACCACATCTTGTCTTTAAGGAGGTGTACCGAAATGGCGAAAAAAGTTATCGGTTTTATAAAATTACAAGTGCCTGCAGGCAAGGCAAACCCGGCACCACCGGTCGGACCTGCATTAGGTCAGCATGGTGTTAATATTATGGGTTTTTGTAAAGAATTTAATGAAAGAACGAAAAACCAAATGGGCTTAATCATTCCTGTGGAAATTACGGTATATGCAGACAGATCATTTACTTTCATTACCAAAACTCCCCCGGCTGCCGTATTGCTAAAAAAAGCTGCAGGAATCGAACGGGCTTCCGGTGAGCCCAACACCAAAAAAGTTGCCAAAGTTCCCAAGTCTAAAGTAAAAGAAATTGCTGAGAGCAAGATGAAGGATCTCAATGCAGCTTCCGTCGAAGCCGCTATGCGGATGATCGAAGGCACGGCCCGCAGTATGGGTATTGAAATAGTTGAAGGCTAAGATACGGTGTTGGTATTAGGTAAAGTAATGCTAGCTGCTAATCACTAGTCGCTAAACAAATTCGCGGACTGCGAATTTGTTTTAAATATGTGGGAGGAGTTATTCCGCAATTACCACGAAGGAGGAAATTTTAATGCCAAAACACGGAAAAAAATATCTTGATTCTATAAAAGAATATGATCGACAAACACTGTTTGAACCAGCAGAGGCTTTAGAACTGGTAAAGAAAAATGCTAAAGCTAAGTTTGATGAAACGATAGAAGTAGCGGTTAAGCTGGGGGTTGATCCCCGTCATGCCGACCAACAGGTTCGCGGCGCGGTTGTTTTACCTCACGGAACAGGAAAAACACGCAGCGTTTTAGTCTTTGCCAAAGGGGAAAAGGCTAAGGAAGCCGAAGTTGCCGGAGCGGACTTTGTTGGAGCTGAAGATATGGTTGAAAAAATTCAAGGTGGTTGGTTTGGTTTTGATGTTGCTATTGCAACACCCGATATGATGGGCACTGTTGGTAAATTAGGACGTCTTTTAGGACCGAAGGGTTTAATGCCCAACCCTAAAACCGGTACGGTTACCTTCGATGTTGATAAAGCTGTCAAAGAAGTAAAAGCAGGTAAAATTGAATACCGTGTGGATAAGACCAGTATTGTTCATGCTCCCGTCGGTAAAGCATCTTTTGATATTGAAAAGCTTGCAGAAAACTTCCAAACTTTAATGGATGTTTTGATAAAGGCCAAACCGTCCGCTGCTAAAGGGCAATACATGAAAAGCGTAACGGTGTCCTCAACTATGGGGCCCGGCGTAAAGATCAATCCGTTAAAAGTTTCTAATCCTCGAACTCAATCGTAAGTTGCCTATTGTAGAAATTATTATTTGACATTCTGATAATTCTACGATATATTTACTTATGTTGCATTAAATAAATAGCTTTGCTGTAGACAGCAGGTGTCTTTTGGACTTAATTCCCTGCCGAGGCCGTTAGAGCATTTTTATGCTGTAATATCTGCCTCCGTATGTCTGCGGAGGCATTTTAATTTGAGTTGCCAGTTTATGTTTATAGTTACTGAATAAGATATGCAAAAGACTTGCAGAGTAACTAGTAACTCGTAACCAGTAACTAACCGAATTTTTAACCCTAAATATGAATGGAGGTGAACACGATTGGGTAGCCTCGAAACCAAAAAACAGGTTGTAGAATTAATGACGGAGAAGTTTAACGGTTCCAAATCAGTAATTATTACCGATTACCGCGGGCTGAATGTTGCTGAGGTTACGGAACTCAGAGCGAAACTGAGAGAAGCCGGAGTTGAATATAAGGTTGTAAAAAACACTTTGTTAAAAATTGCTGCGAAAAATGCCGGAATTGAAGGCACTGAAGAGTATTTTCAAGGCCCGACGGCTGTGGCGTTTGGCTTAGAGGATGCCGTCTCCCCGGCACAAGTTCTTGCTAAATTTGCTAAAGATCATAAAGACCTGGAGATAAAAGGCGGTATTTTAGAAGGAAGCATAATTGGCATTGAACAAGTTAAGGCTCTTGCAGATCTGCCATCCAGAGAAGTTCTTCTTGGTCAAGTTGCATCGGTATTCCAAGCACCTATTGCAGGTTTGGTCAATGTTTTACAAGGACCGATCAGAAAACTTGGTTATGCTCTGGAAGAAGTCAGAAAACTCCAAGAAGCTCAGGCTTAATTGTTGCTTGAAACTGTTTATAAAAATATAAAATTGTGTGTGATTATTAAGGAGGAAAATAAATGTCTAAAGTAAATGAAATTATTGAATTAGTGAAAGGCTTATCTGTATTAGAATTATCCGAATTAGTGAAAGCATTTGAAGAAGAATTCGGCGTAAGTGCCGCTGCTCCCGTTGCGGTTGCTGCTGCTATGCCTGGTGCTGCTGCAGGAGGAGAAGCTGCCGAAGAACAAACAGAATTCGATGTTATTTTAACAGCTGCCGGCGACAAGAAAATCAATGTGATCAAGGTAGTTCGTGAAATTACAGGTTTAGGCCTGAAAGAAGCCAAGGATTTGGTTGACGGAGCGCCAAAACCGGTTAAAGAAAAAGTTGAAAAAGCTGAAGCAGAAGAACTTAAGAAAAAACTTGAAGAAGCAGGCGCAAGCGTTCAAGTTAAGTAGTAAAAAAACAAACACCCGCAAGGGTGTTTTTCACTTTCATTCTTCAGGCGAAAGAAAGATAGTTAGCAAATATAACTTACGGAGAGTTGAGGTTGGATTCAAGCTGATAAAGAAATCCGGCCTACAACTAAAACCGGCTGAAGCAGTTGAGTAACCGGTTATAATTGACAATTAAGGTCACGATCATTAAGGGATAAGAAAATATTCTTGACTTTAGCTTCCCGTTATGCTAGCATTATAAAATGCGATTTCATGTTAATCTTTGGCAATTTATTTGTTTCATAAGAATATACTAGTTTAATATTGGCAAAAATATTTAAGGTAACTTTTTTTATCTTAACTTATATGTAGACCTTAACACGAAACTTAAATTTAAAAAATCCGCAAAAATCCGAGTGAAAAATGTTTTAGACAAAGAAACCTATTCTTCACGTATTTTTGTATCTCTTAAATAACGCTAAGGGGTGAGAGTGATTTATGAATCCAGCACATGCGCTGAGAAACAGGCATACCTTTGCTCAAATCCATGAAAAAATGGAAATGCCTAACCTTATTGAAATTCAACAAAACTCTTATCAGTGGTTTCTTGATGAGGGGCTAAGGGAAATGTTTCAAGATATTTCTCCAATTCAAGATTTTACTGGTAATCTGATTTTAGAATTTGTTGATTACACTCTGGGGGAGCCCAAGTATGATGTTGAGGAGTGTAAAGAGAGAGACGTTACATATGCAGCCCCTTTACGTTTAAAGGTCAGACTTATTAATAAAGAAACAGGTGAGGTAAAAGAGCAAGAAGTTTTTATGGGTGATTTCCCTTTAATGACAAGTAAGGGAACTTTCATTATTAATGGTGCCGAACGGGTAATCGTCAGCCAGCTGGTAAGGTCTCCCGGAGTATATTATTCGGAGACGATTGATACCAGCGGTAAACGATTATACAATTCGACCATAATTCCTAACAGAGGGGCTTGGCTTGAATTTGAGACAGATGTTAATGAGAACTTATTCGTAAGAATAGATAGAACCAGAAAACTTCCTGCTACTGTTCTGTTAAGGGCTCTGGGTTATGGCAGTAATGGTCAGATTCTGGATTTGTTTGATAATGACGAAAGAATCAGGATGACTTTAGAAAGGGATCATACCGAGACCGAAGGGGAAGCTCTTGTTGAAATTTATAAAAGGCTGCGGCCGGGTGAGCCGCCTACTGTTGACAGCGCCAGGTCTTTATTAAACACACTTTTTTTTGATCCCAAGCGCTATGATTTAGCCAAAGTAGGCCGGTACAAACTCAATAAAAAACTTAATTTAGGAATAGACCGGGATGTTAAACATATCACCAGAGAAGATATTATAGCGGTAGTAAAATATCTGATCCGGCTGGTTAAAGGTGAAGGAAGACCTGATGATATCGATCATTTAGGCAACCGCCGTCTGCGCTCTGTCGGAGAACTTTTGCAAAATCAGTTCCGGATCGGACTCTCCAGGATGGAAAGGGTAGTACGGGAAAGAATGACTATCCAAGATGTTGATGTGATTACGCCCCAGGTTTTAATTAATATCAGACCTGTTGTAGCGGCTATTAAAGAGTTCTTTGGTTCCAGTCAGTTATCGCAATTTATGGATCAAACCAACCCTTTGGCCGAACTCACCCATAAAAGGAGACTTAGTGCTTTGGGACCGGGAGGATTAAGCCGTGAAAGGGCAGGTTTCGAAGTGCGGGACGTCCACCATTCCCATTACGGCAGGATGTGTCCCATAGAAACTCCAGAAGGACCTAACATCGGATTGATTAGTTCGTTGAGTACTTATGCCCGCATTAATGAATTCGGGTTCATAGAAGCCCCCTATCGAAAGGTAAATAAAGATGCAGGCAAAGTAACGAATGAAATTGTTTACTTAACTGCCGATGAAGAAGATAATTATATAGTAGCTCAGGCCAATGCCCCTCTTGATGACGAAGGTCACTTTATTAATAAGAAGGTTAATGCCCGGCATGGTCATGAAATATTGGTTGTTGATGCCGATAAAGTTGATTATATGGATGTTTCGCCCAAACAGGTGGTTTCCATTGCTACCGCGATGATTCCATTTTTAGAGCATGATGATGCTAACCGTGCTCTGATGGGTGCTAACATGCAGCGTCAGGCTGTGCCTCTGTTGCGCACCGATGCGCCTTATATCGGAACCGGGATGGAGTTTAAAGCAGCCTATGATTCGGGTGTACTGGTCATTGCAGAAAACGGCGGTGTAGTAGAACGGGTTACTGCCAATGAAATAATGATCAAAAATGACTCGGGAAAAAAGGATATGTACAAATTAACGAAATTTAATCGATCTAACCAAGGAACTTGTATAAACCAAAAACCCTTGGTGAAAAAAGATCAGAGGATATTGAAAGGAGCCGTTTTAGCGGATGGCCCTTCTACCGACCAGGGGGAACTGGCTCTGGGACGTAATGTTTTAGTAGCCTTTATGACCTGGGAAGGTTACAATTACGAAGATGCTATTTTAATAAATGAAAAGCTGGTAAAAGAGGATTATTATACCTCTATTCATATCGAAGAATATGAATGTGATGCCCGGGATACGAAATTAGGCCCTGAGGAAATTACCCGTGATATCCCTAATGTAGGGGAAGATGTCTTAAAGAATCTTGATGAAAGAGGCATTATCAGAGTGGGGGCAGAAGTGAGGCCGGGGGATATCCTGGTCGGTAAAGTTACCCCGAAGGGTGAAACTGAGCTTACTGCAGAAGAAAGACTCTTGCGGGCTATTTTCGGAGAAAAGGCCCGGGAAGTCAGAGATACTTCCCTGCGTGTGCCCCACGGTGAAGCGGGGAAAATTGTTGATGTCAAAGTATTTACCAGGGAAAATGGTGATGAGCTGGCACCGGGAGTTAACCAGATAGTCAGAGTCTATATTGCGCAAAAGCGTAAGATTTCGGAAGGGGACAAGATGGCGGGACGGCACGGGAATAAAGGTGTTATTTCGCGGATTCTGCCTGAAGAAGATATGCCCTTTTTGCCGGATGGTACTCCTGTAGAGGTTGTGTTAAATCCGCTGGGGGTGCCGTCTAGAATGAACATCGGTCAGGCTATGGAAACTCACTTGGGAATGGCTGCCAAGGCTCTTGGGATTCACATTGCCACGCCGGTTTTTGACGGAGCGTCGGAAAGGGATATATCTGAAATGCTTCTTAACGCAAATGACGCACGTCCGGACCTCAATTTTAACGCGACAGGTAAATTTACCCTTAGAGACGGGAGATCAGGAGAGTTTTTTGATAATCCCGTTACGGTAGGAAACATGTATGTACTTAAACTGGCCCATTTAGTTGATGATAAGATCCATGCCCGCTCCACAGGTCCATATTCCCTCGTTACCCAGCAGCCTTTGGGCGGTAAAGCGCAGTTCGGGGGCCAGCGTTTTGGTGAGATGGAAGTTTGGGCTCTTGAAGCCTATGGGTCATCCTATACCTTGCAAGAGATATTAACTGTTAAATCTGATGATGTGGTAGGCCGCGTTAAAACTTACGAAGCCATAGTTAAAGGAGAGAATGTTCCGGAGCCTGGTGTACCGGAATCCTTTAAAGTTTTGGTTAAAGAACTGCAGAGTTTATGTTTGGATGTCAAAATTCTCTCCGAAGATGATGAAGAAATAGAGATTCGCGAAGCGGAAGAAGATATAGCAGAAACTGCCAAAGAATTAGGCTTAGATATTCAAGGTGATGATGAAAGAGACGGTAAAGCTCCGGGAGCCGATGAAGATTATTCTGATGATGAAATTGATGATGATGAAGATATCAATTTAGATGATGTGGAAATTAATTTTGATACCGAAGACGATGACGAGGATGAGGATGGTCTTTATTAAGAAATAAATTGATTCAGGGAAGGGAGCGAGGCCCTTGTTAGATGTTAATAATTTTGATCGAATGCGAATAGGTTTAGCCTCTCCGGAACAAATCCGTGCTTGGTCCAGCGGGGAAGTAAAAAAGCCGGAAACAATAAACTACCGTACTCTTAAACCGGAACGGGAAGGCTTGTTCTGTGAGAAAATATTTGGCCCGACTCGTGATTGGGAGTGTCACTGCGGTAAATATAAGAGGGTGCGCTATAAAGGGATTATTTGTGATAGATGTGGTGTTGAAGTTACTCGCTCAAAAGTAAGAAGGGAAAGGCTGGGGCATATTGAGCTTGCTGCACCCTGTTCCCACATCTGGTATTTTAAAGGTATTCCCAGCCGGATGGGATTATTGTTAGATATGTCTCCCAGGTCATTAGAAAAGGTAATTTATTTTGTCTCTTATATTGTAATTGATCCGGGGGATACCCCTTTAATGAAAAAACAATTATTAACTGAAACTGAATATAGAGAGTATAAAGATAAATACAGCAATCGTTTTGAGGCCAGCATCGGTGCCGAAGCTGTTAAAAGTCTACTGGAAGAGATTAATCTGGAGAACCTTCATCAGGAACTTCGTACTGAGATTAAAGAAACTACAGGTCAGAGAAAAATCCGCGCAATTCGCCGGCTGGAGGTCGTAGAAGCTCTTAAGAAATCAGGTAATGAACCCAGCTGGATGGTAATGGATGTTCTGCCTGTGATTCCGCCTGAATTAAGGCCGATGGTACAGCTGGATGGGGGCAGGTTTGCAACTTCTGATTTGAACGATCTCTACCGGAGGGTCATTAATAGAAATAACCGTTTGAAAAGATTACTGGACCTAGGTGCTCCCGATATCATTGTACGTAATGAAAAAAGAATGCTGCAGGAAGCGGTGGATGCTTTAATTGATAATGGCAGGAGAGGCCGGCCTGTGACAGGACCGGGCAACCGGCCCCTTAAATCTTTAAGTGATATGCTTAAAGGAAAACAGGGACGGTTCCGGCAGAATCTTTTAGGAAAGCGGGTTGATTATTCCGGACGTTCCGTTATTGTTGTAGGTCCGGAATTAAAGCTTCATCAATGCGGTTTGCCGAAAGAAATGGCTTTGGAACTCTTTAAGCCCTTTGTAATGAAGAAACTGGTTAACGATGGTTATGCTCATAATATTAAGAGTGCGAAGCGTATGGTAGAAAGAGTGAAAACAGAAGTCTGGGATGTTCTGGAAGAGGTTATTAAAGAACATCCGGTTCTCTTAAACCGTGCGCCAACCCTTCATAGACTCGGTATTCAAGCCTTTGAACCTGTTCTGGTCGAGGGGAGAGCTTTACAAATTCATCCTTTAGTTTGCCCGGCTTATAATGCGGACTTTGACGGGGACCAAATGGCCGTACACGTACCTCTTTCAGCCGAAGCCCAAGCTGAAGCCCGGATTTTAATGCTGGCAGCCCATAACATATTAAATCCCAAGGATGGCCGCCCCGTTGTTACACCTACGCAGGATATGGTATTAGGGTCCTATTACTTAACAGTAGAAAAACCCGGCGTACTGGGCGAAGGCAAAATATTAAAAGATAACGATGAAGTCATTACAGCCTATGAAGCTAACGCCGTTGATATTCATGCGAAAATAAAAGTCCGCCAGCCGGATGGCAGTCGTTTAGAAACAACAGTAGGCCGGATTATTTTCAACTCCGTTATACCCAAAGAAGTTGGTTATATAAACGAGGTTGCGACGAAGAAGGTTCTCGGAAAAATCGTGGCTAAATGCTATAGTAAACTGGGTTCCAGTGCTACGGCCGAAATGCTGGACGGGATTAAAAAATTGGGCTTTACCTTCTCAACAAAAGCGGGAATTACAATTAGTATAAGTGACATTATAGTTCCTGATAAGAAGATTGAAATATTAAGTGAATCTGATGCTAAGGTTGAGAGTATCGAGCAAAAATTCCGAAGAGGTCTGATTACCGAAGAAGAACGTTATCAGCTGATCATCGATGTTTGGAATAAAGCTACCGACGGAGTGACCAAGGCATTACTGGAAAATCTTGATGAATATAATAATATTTACATGATGGCCACCTCCGGTGCCCGGGGTAATATTCAGCAGATTCGTCAGTTGGCAGGTATGCGTGGTCTGATGGCCGACCCATCGGGTAGAACCATCGAATTACCGATTAAGGCTAATTTCCGGGAAGGTTTAACTGTACTGGAATATTTCATATCGACTCATGGTGCCCGTAAAGGTTTGGCGGATACGGCGTTAAGAACTGCCGATTCAGGATATCTGACCCGTCGTTTGGTTGATGTTGCCCAGGATGTAATTGTTAGAGAAGATGACTGCGGAACCCTTGATGGTATATCTGTAGATGCTGTTAAGAACGGCAACGAAATAATTGAACCTTTGGAAGAAAGAATTGCCGGCCGCTTTGCTCTTAAGGATATTGTTCATCCCGAAACCGGGGAAGTTCTGGTAGAAGCGAATGAGATGATTACCGATGATATGGCTGAGGAAATTGCGAAATTAGACTTTACCAGAATTGACATTAGGTCGGCATTGACTTGTAAAACCCGTTATGGCGTATGCCGCAAATGTTATGGCCGTAATTTAGCGACAGGCTTACACGTGGATATTGGTGAAGCTGTAGGTATAATTGCTGCTCAGTCCATCGGTGAACCCGGCACGCAGTTGACAATGCGTACTTTCCATACCGGGGGTGTTGCCGGTGATGATATTACTCAGGGTCTGCCCAGAGTTGAGGAGTTATTTGAGGCTAGAAAACCAAAAGGTCAGGCGATCATAGCGGAAACCGAAGGCGTAGTTAAGATAAATGAAGTGAAAAGCCGTAAAGAAATAGAAGTTATAACCGGTGAGGGAGAAGCCCGCTCGTATCAAGTTCCTTACGGATCGCGGATAAAAGTACTGGACGGGCAGAAGGTTGACCCGGGGACGGAGTTAACCGAAGGATCCGTTAACCCCCATGATTTATTGAGGATTAAAGGGATTAGAGGAGTTCAGTCTTACCTGTTGCAAGAGGTTCAGAAAGTTTATCGCCTGCAAGGGGTTGATATCAACGATAAGCATATTGAAGTAATGGTAAGACAAATGCTCCGTAAAGTTAAGGTTGAGGAGGCAGGAGATACCGATCTTTTACCGGGAGGATTAGTGGATATTTTCGATTTTGAAGATGAGAATAGCCGCGTGCAGGAATTCGGCGGAGAACCGGCTACGGCTAAGCCCGTATTATTAGGTATTACCAAAGCATCACTGGCTACCGATTCCTTCTTATCCGCAGCTTCATTCCAGGAAACAACCAGAGTACTTACTGATGCGGCGATTAAAGGCAAAATCGATCCGCTCTTAGGATTAAAGGAAAATGTGATTATCGGGAAACTAATTCCGGCGGGTACCGGTATGAGCAGATACAGAAACCTTAAGGTCATTTCCCAAGAGCCGGTTTTAGCGGATATGGAAGAGTAATCTCAAGCTTGACAGTAAATACTTGTGGTGATAAAATATCCAAGTGTGTGTAGTATAGGGGAGGGTTTTAGTGGAATGAGTGAGTTAAGAAACTTGCCCAAGGTTATCGGTACAAAACAAACTGCTAAAGCCTTGCAGAAAGATGAAGTTTCTGTACTGTATATTGCTAAAGATGCCGAAAACCGCATTATTGAACCTTTGGAATCCCAGGCCAGAGAGAATGGTGTGCAAGTGGTGCGGGTTCCGAATATGAAGGAACTGGGAAAGGCTTTCGGTATTGAAGTGGGTGCGGCAGCGGCAGCACTTTTAAAAAAGTATTAATGTTAGAGAGTCGAGGCTCTAATTCAGTCTCGACTTCCAACTATTTTTAAAACAAATTATTTTTGAGCTGAGGAAGGAGGTGTAGGGGATGCCAACAATCAGTCAATTGGTTAGAAAAGGTAGAAGTGTTATTGGTAAAAAGTCTACTGCTCCTGCTTTAAAAGAAAATCCGCAGAAAAGAGGAGTATGTACTAGAGTTTATACAACTACACCTAAAAAACCAAATTCTGCGTTGCGTAAAGTAGCGAGGGTTAGGTTGACAAATGGTATAGAAGTAACTGCTTATATTCCTGGTATTGGACACAATTTACAAGAGCACTCCGTGGTACTTGTAAGAGGTGGTCGTGTAAAAGACATTCCTGGTGTGCGTTATCACTTAGTACGCGGTACTTTAGATGCTGCAGGTGTACAAAACCGTAACCAGGCTCGTTCCAAGTATGGAACAAAAAGAGCGAAAAAAGCGAAAAAATAGTTGAAGGGGGGAGAATATGCCTAGAAAAGGTGCTGTTCCCAAAAGAGAGTTATTGGCTGATCCGATATTTAATAGTAAAAAAGTTACGAAATTGATCAATCAGGTTATGCTTGATGGTAAAAAAGGTGCAGCAGAAAAAGCTGTTTATGATGCTTTTGATATGATAAAAGATAAAACAGGTAAAGAGCCTTTGGAGGTTTACGAGGAGGCGCTGAAAAATGTGATGCCTGTTTTAGAAGTTAAAGCCCGCCGGGTAGGGGGGGCTAACTATCAGGTTCCTGTGGAAGTTAGAACCGACCGCCGGCAGACGCTGGGGATTCGGTGGCTGGTAACATATGCCCGTAAACGGGGTGAAAAAACTATGGATTTAAGACTGGCCGGCGAATTAATGGACGCGGCGAACAATACGGGCGGTTCGGTTAAAAAACGTGAAGACACACATAAAATGGCTGAGGCTAACAAAGCTTTTGCTCATTATCGTTGGTAGATAAAAGGTGGTTGTTTATTTGGGGTAACCCAGAAGATTTTGTTGCCAACACAGGCTGGAAGGAGGATTGAACGTGGCTCGCGCTTTTCCATTAGATAAAACAAGAAACATAGGTATAATGGCTCATATCGATGCTGGGAAAACCACCACAACTGAGCGGATTCTTTTTTATACAGGTCGTGTTCATAAGATTGGTGAGGTTCACGACGGTGCTGCTACTATGGACTGGATGGTTCAAGAACAGGAAAGAGGTATTACAATTACCTCAGCTGCTACTACTGCTCAGTGGAAAGGACACCGTATTAACATAATCGATACGCCAGGGCACGTGGATTTCACAGTAGAGGTAGAACGTTCCTTGAGGGTACTGGATAGTTCTGTTGCTGTTTTTTGTGCTGTTGGCGGAGTAGAACCACAATCAGAAACAGTGTGGCGTCAGGCAGATAAATATGGTGTCCCGAGGCTTGCTTTTGTGAATAAAATGGACCGAATTGGCGCTGATTTCTTAAATGTTGTTGAACAAATTCGTAATAGATTAGGTGCAAATCCCATTCCGATCCAATTACCCATTGGAAGCGAGGATGAATTCAAAGGCATTATTGATTTAGTTAAAAACAGGGCGTATTTTTATGCCGATGATTTGGGCACCCGGACAGATGAACAGGATATTCCTGCGGATTTAGCCGATTTAGCGGCTGAATACAGAGAAAAACTTCTAGAAGCTGTTGCTGAAAGCGACGAAGATCTGATGATGAAGTATCTGGAAGGGGAAGAACTATCTGAAGAGGAGATTAAATCTGCTCTCCGCAAAGCGACTATAGATGTGAAAATTATTCCTGTTCTATGCGGGTCCGCTTTTAAGAATAAAGGTGTTCAGCTATTACTGGATGCTGTTGTTGAATACTGTCCGTCACCTTTGGATATTCCGCCTATTCATGGCATTTTGCCCGACAGTGATGACGAGGCTTTCCGCAAAGCAGATGATAATGAACCCTTTAGTGCACTGGCTTTTAAAATAATGTCGGATCCCTATGTAGGAAAGCTGACATTCTTCCGTGTTTATTCAGGAACAATGAAAGCCGGTTCCTACGTATATAATTCGACAAAAGGTAAGAAAGAAAGATTGGGTCGTATTTTACAGATGCATGCTAACCACCGGGAAGAAGTCGATCTGGTTTATGCCGGAGACATTGCGGCTGCCGTTGGTTTTAAGGACACAACTACCGGGGATACCCTTTGTACTGACGATGCAATGATTATTTTGGAATCCATGGAATTCCCGGAACCGGTTATTGAAGTGGCCATTGAACCAAGTACTAAAGCTGATCAGGAAAAAATGGGGATGTCCTTATCTAAGTTAGCTGAGGAAGATCCGACCTTTAAAACTTATACTGATGAAGAAACCGGTCAAACGATCATCGCCGGAATGGGTGAACTGCATTTAGAGATCATTACCGACAGATTGCTGAGAGAATTTAAAGTTGATGCAAAAGTCGGCAGACCTCAAGTTGCTTATAAGGAGACAATCCGCAAAACGATCAAAGCAGAAGGAAAGTTTATCCGTCAATCCGGTGGCCGCGGGCAATACGGTCATTGTGTTGTTGAATTCTCACCTTTAGAACCGGGCAGCGGTTATCAGTTTGAAAGCAAAATTGTGGGCGGCGTAGTTCCTAAGGAATATATTACACCTATTGATGCCGGTATCCGGGAAGCGATGGAAAACGGTATTTCGGCGGGTTATCCGGCCGTAGATATTAAAGCTACTCTGCTGGATGGTTCATATCATGAGGTTGACTCCTCGGAAATGGCTTTTAAAGTGGCCGGTTCCATGTCTTTTAAAAGTGCAGGTGCTAAAGCTAATCCTGTGATTTTAGAACCGATTATGAAGGTAGAAGTTGTTGTTGCGGAAGAGTTTATGGGTGATGTTATGGGTGATATAAACTCTCGGCGCGGTAGAATAGAAGGAATGGAGCCTAGAGGTAATACTCAGGTAATAAGATCCTTTGTCCCTCTTTCCGAAATGTTTGGTTATGCTACGGACCTGCGCTCAAAAACTCAGGGTCGTGGAACATATACGATGTTTTTTGCCCACTATGATGAGGTTCCGAAGAATATTTCCGAAGAAATTATTGCCAAAAGACAGGGAAGATAACATGGCTGGTAAGCTAAATTTTTAGGTCAAGGTAAGCTTTCGGGTGATATTAACAGGTCGGGTAGAGGGAAAAGATATCTTAACCTTTATCTAGCGCAGGAAGTGTGGCGATACCTTAACCTTTTAACCTAAAGAATTAACAATTATAAGTTGAAGGAGGAAAATGAAAGATGGCAAAACAAAAGTTTGAAAGAAATAAGCCCCACGTTAACATCGGGACCATTGGTCACGTAGACCATGGCAAGACAACAACAACGGCAGCGATCACAGCCGTATTATCCTTATCAGGTAAAGCGCAGGCAACTAAGTTTGACGAAATTGATAAAGCGCCGGAAGAAAAAGCACGTGGGATTACGATCAATACAGCTCACGTAGAATATGAAACAGATAACCGCCACTATGCCCACGTAGACTGCCCGGGACATGCGGACTATGTAAAGAACATGATTACAGGGGCGGCTCAAATGGACGGAGCGATTTTAGTGGTAAGTGCGGCTGACGGTCCCATGCCGCAAACCCGTGAGCACATTTTGCTGGCCCGTCAGGTAGGAGTGCCGTATATCGTGGTTTGGTTAAATAAGTCGGACATGGTAGATGATGAAGAATTATTAGAATTAGTAGAAATGGAAGTAAGGGAATTATTGAGTCAATACGAATTTCCCGGAGATGATATACCGGTAATCAGGGGATCGGGCTTAAAAGCTTTAGAAGACCCAACAGGCCCCTGGGCAGAAAAGGTTTTAGAATTAATGACGGCGGTAGATGAATATATCCCGACCCCGGAACGTGCGGTAGACAAACCCTTCTTAATGCCCGTAGAGGACGTATTCAGCATTACGGGCCGTGGAACAGTAGCAACAGGCCGTGTAGAACGGGGAACAGTTAAAGTAGGGGACGAATTAGAGATCGTAGGTATGCGGGAAGAAACCCGGAAGACAGTATGCACAGGGGTAGAAATGTTCCGTAAGCTGTTAGACCAGGCGGAGGCAGGGGATAACATCGGAGCCTTACTCCGGGGCGTAGACAGAAAAGAAATCGAACGGGGACAGGTATTGGCCAAACCCGGTTCCATCAAACCCCATACAAAATTTTCGGCGGAAGTATATGTATTAACCAAAGAAGAAGGCGGCCGTCATACCCCGTTTTTTAACGGATACCGTCCGCAGTTTTATTTCCGGACAACAGATGTAACAGGTATAATCCAGTTACCGGAAGGAACAGAGATGGTAATGCCGGGAGATAACATAAAAATGGATATCGACTTGATCACTCCGATCGCAATGGAAGAAGGCCTGCGTTTCGCTATCCGTGAGGGTGGCCGTACGGTAGGAGCCGGAGTAGTATCAGCGATCCGTGAGTAGATTGCTGCAAGCAATTTAGGGAGTCAGAATGATGGCTCAAGGGTAAATATGGTTGGTCGGATAAGCCGGACAGCTAAATCTCTGGTTGGATAAATGAGTGGGTAGACACGTTGCGAACTTGCTGAAAGAAGTCTAACCAAAGGATTTGTTTGCGTGTTTATCTAACTAACAAGCTGGCTAGGCGGTGACCTTAACTAATCTCAAAATATTGCTTATCATCATTCAGAGGGCGGGTTTATCCGCCCCCTGAATATGTTTGTTTTTCCAGGGATATATGCATTCACGAGAATTTTTGATTTTTTTGTAGCAGGATATAAGTTGGTGTGGTATAATTATAAAAGTGTGCATGACATGCGATGAGGCAGGAGGTTGCTAGGATGGTGACACGCCAGACACCGTGTACTAGGAGATTTCTGCTGAGAATGTCCGTAATTTAATTCGGGCGCGAAGGAGGGAATTAACATGGCAAAGCAAAAAATAAGAATTCGTTTAAAGGCTTTTGATCACAAGATCCTGGACCAGTCTGCTCAAAAAATAGTGGAGACTGCAAAGAAAACGGGAGCTAACGTTTCCGGACCTATTCCTCTTCCTACTGAGAAGAATGTTTTTACTATTTTGAGGTCTCCTCATGTAAACAAAGACTCCAGAGAACAGTTTGAGATGCGTACTCATAAGCGTTTAATCGATATTTTAGAGCCTACTCCTAAAACGGTAGACTCCTTAATGAGGTTAGATCTGCCTGCCGGAGTGGATATTGAAATTAAACTGTAACGGATAGGGATATACCTCAATTTGCGGATTTATATTTGAGTATTAGGAATGTCCCTAACGAAGATAGGGTTTAGGATTAATTTACGTTACAAATGTTCTGAGAAACAGTTCTAAGGTTGAAGTAGGAGGTGGCAAAAGACATGAAATCCTTATTAGGAAGAAAAGTTGGGATGACACAGATTTTTGATGCGGATGGCAAAGCTGTTCCTGTTACTGTAATTGAAGCGGGTCCATGTGTTGTTATTCAGACAAAAACTGAAAAAACCGACGGTTATGAAGCGATTCAAGTAGGTTTCGGGAAGCAGAAAGAAAACCGTGTGAATAAACCTTTAAAAGGGCATTTTGCTAAAGGACAGTTGAAACCTCTCAGATATTTAAGAGAATTCCGTTTAGAGTCTGCAGCGGATTATCAAGTCGGGCAGGAAATTGGTGCCGGCATGTTCGCAGAGGGTGATCAAGTGGACGTATCCGGAATCAGCAAAGGTAAAGGTTTTGCGGGTGCGATAAAAAGACATAACTTTAACAGGGGACCTATGGCACACGGTTCGAAATATCACCGCCGTCCCGGGTCACTGGGAGCTTTAGGCCCGAATAGGGTATTTAAAGGCCGCAAATTACCCGGACGTATGGGTACCGATAAAATAACCGTCCAAAATTTACAGATAGTAAAGGTTGACACGGAACGTAACCTTCTGTTGGTAAAAGGTTCTGTTCCCGGCCCGAAAAAAGCTTTATTAACGATTAAAGAATCTGTTAAGTCGAAGTAATTAATTGGCTGGATGGCTAAGCATTTATTTGCTTATTTATCGTTTGGTGTGAGCAAGTTTTCTTTAAAAGAAAGGAGGAACTACGATGCCAAAGGTAGCTTTATATAATACACAAGGCTCTCAAGTGGGCGAGGTTGAATTAAAAGACGAGATATTTGGAATAGAGCCGAATGAAAGTGTGGTCCATGAGGCTGTTGTGCTGCAAATGGCTAGTTTGCGCCGCGGGACTTCTTCTACCAAATCCAGAGGAGAAGTCAGAGGCGGAGGCCGTAAGCCCTGGAGACAAAAAGGTACAGGACGTGCCCGTGCCGGCACAATCCGCTCCCCGCTGTGGCGTGGTGGTGCAATCGTATTTGGGCCGAAACCCAGGGATTTTTCTTATTCTATCCCTAAAAAGAAAAGACGGTTAGCTCTTAAATCTGTTCTTTCCGCAAAGGTTCAAGATGGCGAACTGATCGTAATCGATGATTTTAAATTTGAACAGCCCAAAACAAAAGAAATGGCTAAAGTGCTGGATGCACTAAAGGCTCAGAAAGCATTAGTCGTTACTGCTGAAATGGATGAAAATGTCCAAAAATCCTCTAGGAATATTCCGGGGGTTACGCCGTTAGCGGCAGCCGGTTTAAATGTATATGATATCTTAAACCATGAAAAATTGATCTTAACAAAAGAGGCTGTTCTTAAGGTCGAGGAGGTGTTGGCGTAATGAAAAATCCACGCGACATCATCGTTAAACCTATTGTTTCTGAAAAATCGGTAGCTGATATGGAACATAACAAATACACTTTTAAAGTTAGCTTAAGTGCGAATAAAATCGACATTAAAAATGCTGTCGAAGAAATATTTAAAGTAAAGGTTACTGATGTTAGAACAATGATTGTTAAAGGCAAAGTAAAACGGATGGGTCGGTATGAGGGTAAAAGACCTAACTGGAAAAAAGCAATTGTTACCTTAAAAGATGGTGACAAAATCGAAATTTTTGAAGGACTATAAGACCTAGAAGACTGTATCCGGTGTCCGGTGCTTTAGCTTTCAGGCTAGTAACTAGTCACCAGTCATTCAGAACAGTCCCTAGTAACTTTTGTAGAAGGAGGGAACTGTGATGCCAATCAAAAAGTTCAAACCGACTTCTCCCGGTAGACGTCAGATGACAGTATCGACTTTTGAAGAAATAACAACGGATAAACCGGAGAAATCATTGGTTGAACCTCTTAAGAAAAATGCCGGCAGAAATGCTCAAGGACGTTTAACGGTACGTCACCAGGGCGGCGGGCATAAAAGGCTTTATCGCAAAATTGATTTTAAACGGAATAAAGATGGAATTCCGGCTAAAGTAGCAACCATTGAATATGATCCCAATCGTTCGGCAAGAATTGCCTTACTTAACTATGTGGATGGAGAGAAGAGATACATTATCGCTCCGAACGGATTAAAAGTCGGGGATACGGTAGTATCCGGAGAAAATGCCGATATTAAAGTGGGCAATGCATTACCGCTTTTAAATATTCCTGTAGGTACGGTTATTCATAACATTGAACTAAAACCGTTAAAAGGCGCTCAGATGTGTCGCTCGGCAGGTAGTTCTGCCCAATTAATGGCTAAGGAAGGCAGTTATGCCCATTTGAGATTACCTTCCGGTGAAGTGCGGTTGGTGCATATTAACTGTAAAGCAACGATCGGTCAAGTCGGTAACCTGGATCATGAAAACATTACCGGTGGTAAAGCCGGGCGCTCGCGTTGGAAAAATATCCGGCCAACTGTCCGCGGTGTTGTGATGAACCCTGTTGATCACCCCCACGGTGGTGGTGAAGGTCGTGCTCCTATTGGACGGAAATCGCCGATGACTCCTTGGGGTAAGGTGGCAATTGGCGGTAAGACCCGTAAAAAGAATAATCCTAATGACAAATATATTGTGAAACCACGCAAGAAATAATTATTTTAATCTTGCGCGAAAGGAGGCTAATCATACCTCATGAGTAGATCATTAAAAAAGGGACCATACGTTGAAAAGAAACTGTTGGATAAAATTACGGCTATGAATGAAAAGAATGAGAAGAAGGTTTTAAAGACCTGGTCTCGCAGTTCAACAATTTTCCCTGAAATGATAGGTCATACTATTGCTGTGCATGATGGACGCAAACATGTTCCTGTATATATAACAGAGGATATGGTTGGGCATAAATTAGGAGAATTTGCTCCTACAAGGACTTTTAAAGGTCATGGCGCCCATACCGAACGGTCCACATCCCTTAAATAGAATTGAGAGAGGGGGTTCTTGCTATGGAAGCTAAAGCTGTTGCAAAGTATATAAGAATTTCACCCCGTAAAGCTCGTCAAGTAATTGACCTTATCAGGGGTAAGAATGTCAGAGATGCATATGCTGTTTTAAAATTCACACCTAACAAAGGTGCGGAGTTAATAGAAAAAGTTTTAACATCTGCTGTTGCAAATGCGGAGCATAACTATGAAATGGATACTGATTCGCTGGTTGTTAGCAACTGTTATGTAGACCAAGGTCCTACATTAAAAAGATTTAAGCCCAGAGCAATGGGCAGAGCGGATCTTATGCGTAGAAGAACGAGCCATATTACAGTGGTAGTATCTGAAAAAAAGGAGGGATAACTAAGTGGGTCAAAAGGTAAGTCCGAAGGGTTTGCGGATTGGAGTCATTAAAGACTGGGACGCCAAATGGTATGCCGATAAAAACTATTCAGAACTTCTCCATGAAGATTTAAAAATCCGTAAGTTTGTAAAACAAAAATTGTTCCAAGCCGGAATATCCAATATAGAGATTGAAAGAGCTGCCAACAGCCGGGTGAAGGTTACCATCTTTACTGCAAAACCTGGTATTGTAATTGGGCGTAACGGTTCTGAGGTTGAAGCATTGCGGTCCCAATTAGAAAAAATGACCAAGAAGCAGGTTAACATAAATATCCAGGAAGTAAAAAAACCTGAAGTTGATGCGCAATTGGTGGCGGAAAATGTTGCTGCTCAATTAGTACGCCGGATTGCATTCCGGAGAGCGATGAAACAATCTGTTTCCCGTTCCTTAAGGATGGGTGCGGAAGGTATTAAGATCGCTGTTTCCGGGCGCTTAGGCGGTGCGGAGATTGCTCGTACGGAATGGTACAGTGAAGGTAAAGTTCCTTTGCATACTTTAAGAGCTGATATTGATTACGGGTTTGCAGAAGCAGATACAACTTACGGAAAAATAGGCGTAAAAGTATGGATTTATAAAGGAGAAGTTCTTCCTGAGGCTAAGAATGTTCAACCTAAGGAAGGGGGCGAATAATCATGTTGGTTCCAAAAAGAGTAAAATGGCGCAGACCGCACCGTGGAACTATGAAAGGTAAAGCCCAAAAAGGCAATAAGGTATCCTACGGTGAATATGGTTTGCAAGCTTTAGAAGCTGGTTGGATTACAAACCGTCAGATAGAAGCTGCACGTATTGCGATGACCCGTTATATAAAACGTGGTGGTAAAGTTTGGATCAAAATTTTCCCTGATAAACCTGTTACGGCCAAACCTGCTGAAACTCGGATGGGTGCAGGTAAAGGATCCCCGGAATTCTGGGTAGCAGTTGTAAAACCAGGCAAAGTTATGTTTGAATTAGCAGGAGTCCCGGAGGAAATTGCCCGTGAAGCTTTACGTCTCGCAATGCATAAATTACCTGTTAAATGCAAGTTCATTAAACGGGAGGAAATGGGTGGTGACGCAAATGAAAGCTAATAAGCTTCGCGATCTAACAGTTGACGAATTATTGCATAAAGTAGATAACCTCAAAGAAGAGCTCTTTAATTTGCGTTTCCAAATGGCTACTGGTCAACTTGAAAACCCGCTGAGAATAAACGAGGTAAAAAAAGATATTGCCAGGGCTAAAACAATATTGCGGGAACGGGAATTGAATGAACAAAGGGCTTAAAAAGCTAAAGGAGGTTAGCGCGGATGGAAAGAAATAACCGTAAAGTTCGTTACGGTGTTGTGGTTAGCAATAAAATGGATAAAACAGTTACTGTAGCTGTTGAAAACTATTTCCGTCATCCTCTATATAATAAAACCACGAAGCTTACAAAAAAGTTTAAGGCGCACGATGCCGAGAATACGTGTGGTATAGGGGATAAAGTAAAAATTATGGAAACACGCCCGATCAGTAAGGATAAAAGATGGCGTGTTGTTGAAATCGTTGAAAAGGCACCTATTCTATAGTCCCATATAGAAGACCTGTTGCCGAAAGGAGGTAACCTGGCATGATCCAACAAGAAACCAGACTTAAAGTGGGTGACAACACCGGAGCCAAAGAGTTGTTGTGTATCCGGGTTTTAGGTGGTTCAAAACGTCGCTACGCATCAATCGGAGATATCATCATTGCTTCTGTTAAACAAGCAACACCAGGCGGCGTTGTTAAGAAAGGTGATGTAGTGAAAGCAGTTGTCGTTAGAACGAAAGATTCCATCAGGCGGCCTGACGGATCTTATATTCGTTTTAGTGAAAATGCCGCTGTTATAATAAAGGATGATAAAAGTCCAAGAGGAACCCGTATCTTTGGACCAGTTGCTAGAGAGTTGCGGGAGAAAGACTTTATGAAGATAATATCTCTTGCTCCTGAAGTGCTCTAAAAGATGTAGCCTTTGGAGGTGAAAATGATGGCTAAGAATAAGCTGCATGTGAGAAAAGGTGATAATGTCGTGATTATTGCCGGTAAAGATAAAGGCAAAAGAGGAAAAGTCCTGCAAGCTTTTCCGGCTGACTCTAGAGTGATTGTTGAAGGTATAAATATCATTAAAAAGCATTCTCGTCCAACTCAGAAAATGCCTCAGGGAGGTATCGTGGAAAGAGAGGCGCCAGTCCATGTATCCAATGTTATGCCCTACTGCCCCAAATGTAGTGAGGGTGTAAGGATCAGCAAAAAAGAACTTGCTGATGGAAAAAGAGTTCGCAGCTGTCATCAGTGCGGCGAAGTATTTGATAAATAGTTTCCGGCAGAAAGGAGGCTAAACCGGATGGCTAGATTAAAAGAAAAATATTTAAACGAAGTAGTCCCAGCATTACAACAAAAGTTTAATTATAAGAATGTAATGGAAATACCCAAATTAGAAAAAGTAATCATTAATATTGGTTTGGGCGAAGCGGTACAAAATCCTAAAGCATTAGATGCTGCTCTTAATGATTTAACAATTATTTCCGGACAAAAACCTATTGTTACTAAAGCTAAGAAATCTATTGCTGCCTTCAAGCTTCGTGCAGGAATGCCTGTAGGTGTTAAAGTAACTCTACGTGGTGAACGGATGTATGAATTTGCTGATAAATTGGTTAGTATCGCATTACCTAGAGTTCGTGACTTTAGAGGAGTTTCTCCTAAGTCATTTGACGGTAGGGGAAATTATAGTTTAGGTTTAAAGGAACAGTTGCTTTTCCCCGAAATAGAGTATGATAAGATTGATAAGATTCGCGGTATGGAAGTAGTTTTCACAACTACTGCTACAACTGACGAAGAGGGCAGAGAACTGTTGAAACTCCTTGGAATGCCGTTTACAAGTTAAAATTTAAGGAGGTAATACAGTGGCGAAAACGTCATTTAAAGTAAGAAGAGCTCCAAAATTTAAGGTGCGGGAAGTAAATAGATGTAAAGTTTGTGGACGTCCCCGGGCTTATATACGCAAGTTTGGTCTTTGTCGGGTATGTTTCCGTGAATTAGCCTACAAAGGTCAACTGCCGGGAGTAACAAAATCCAGTTGGTAAACCTCAAGTAATGGAAGGGGGTCGCAATAAATGGTTATGACTGATCCGATTGCTGATTTTTTGACAAGAATTCGTAACGCGAATATGGTTATGCATGAGAAGGTTGAAATTCCTGCTTCCACAACCAAAAAAGCTTTAGCGGATATTCTTAAAAATGAAGGCTTTATAAAGGATTTCGAGTATATTGAAGATGGAAAACAAGGAATAATCAGAGTTTATTTGAAATATGGAAGCAATAAGGAAAAAGTAATTTCCGGTTTGAAACGTATTAGTAAACCGGGTTTAAGAGTATACTGCAAAAAGGATGAAGTACCAAGAGTACTTGGCGGGTTGGGGATTGCAGTAATTTCCACATCCCATGGTATTATGACTGATAAGGAAGCCCGTAAGACAGGTCTGGGCGGCGAAGTAATTTGCTATGTTTGGTAATAAATATCTAAAAAGTAAAGCTCGGGAGGTGTAAAGATGTCCAGAATTGGTAAGCTTCCCGTCAATATTCCTGACGGAGTTCAAGTAAATTTAACCGACAGTGTCATGACTGTCAAAGGACCTAAGGGTGAGTTGCAAAGAGAGCTTCATAATGAAATGGAAGTTGTAGTTGAGGATAAGCGGATCGTAGTTAATCGTCCCAGCGAAAGTAACAAACATAAAGCTTTACACGGCTTAACTCGTACCCTTGTAAATAACATGGTTGAAGGTGTTACTAAGGGTTATCAGAAAAACCTGGAGTTAGTCGGGGTAGGATATAGAGCTCAACTGCAAGGTAAGAAATTAGTTCTTCAGGTTGGATATTCCCACCCTGTGGAATTTGAATCTAGTAAAACAATCGAGATTGAAGTTCCGGCTCCCAACAAGATTATCGTTAAGGGTATTGATAAAGAGGAAGTTGGATCTCTGGCTGCTAAGATTAGAGCAGTTAGGGAGCCTGAGCCCTATAAAGGCAAAGGTATCAGGTATGAAGGTGAACGAATTAAACTTAAAGCTGGTAAAGCAGGGGCGAAAAAATAAGCAGCGTATGCTCTTATTTTCGGTGAAAGGAGTGAAACAAACTTGATTACTAAAACTCCCAGAAAAAAAATTCGTGCCAAAAAACACTGGAAATTAAGGAATGATATTAGCGGGACTCCTGAGAGACCTCGTTTAAGTGTTTATAGAAGCTTAAAAAACATCTATGCCCAGGTAATAGATGATGTGGCCGGTGTTACACTGGCAGCGGCTTCTTCATTAGACCTTGAAGATTATGGCGGTAATACTGATTCAGCAAAACGAGTCGGCGAGCTAATCGCGAAAAAGACTTTGGAAAAAGGAATTAACAAAGTTGTTTTCGACCGTGGCGGCAATATCTATCATGGCCGGGTTAAAGCTCTTGCCGAAGGTGCCAGAGAAGCTGGTCTCGAGTTTTAATCTATGGTAAAGGAGGGAAAGGTAATTGGCAAGGATAGATGCAGGTAAGCTTGATTTAAGTGAAAAAGTCGTTCATATAAATCGGGTTGCTAAAGTGGTAAAAGGTGGACGCCGTTTTAGCTTTAGTGCCCTTGTTGTTGTCGGCAATAGTAATGGTATTGTCGGTGTTGGTATGGGAAAAGCCAATGAAGTGCCGGAAGCTATTCGTAAAGGCATTGAAGATGCCAAGAAGAATCTTATTGAAATTCCGGTAGTTAATTCTACAATTCCTCATGAAATAATAGGTCGCTTTGGGGCTGGAAAAGTTTTATTAAAGCCTGCCTCAGAAGGTACCGGTGTTATTGCCGGGGGGTCTGTTCGTGCGGTTGTTGAATTGGCAGGGATTAAAAATATCCTAACGAAAAACTTAGGTTCTGACTCAGCTTTAAACATCGTTAAAGCTACTTTAGAAGGTTTGGCTTCTTTAAAGAAGGCAGAATATGTTGCGAAATTAAGGGGCAAATCTTTAGAGGAAATTTTAGGTTAGGGGGATCAAGATGGCTAAGAAAATTAAAGTTACATTAGTACGAAGTGTGATCGGCAGACCTCAGCAACAAAGAAGAGTAGTGCAAACCCTCGGCCTAAAGAAAATGAATAGTTTTGTTATTCATGAGGATACACCTGCTATCAGGGGTATGGTGAATACTGTCAGCCATTTAGTAGAAGTTGAAGAAGTTGATGCTTAAAACAGGAGGTGTTTTCAGTGAAACTCCATGAGCTAAAACCTGCAGAAGGTTCAAAGCAGACAACCAAACGCAAGGGTAGAGGTATTGGTTCTGGCTTAGGTAAAACTGGCGGTAAAGGTCATAAAGGGCAAAAAGCTCGCTCCGGTGGCGGTAAAGGGCCATATTTTGAAGGGGGCCAGACACCCTTGCAGCGTCGTATGCCGAAAAAAGGCTTTACTAATGCCAGATTTAAAACAGAATATACCGAAGTTAATTTAACTTTGCTGGAGAGATTTGATGCTAATGCCGAAATTACACCTGAGACCTTAAAAGCAGCAGGTGTAGTAAAACAAATTAAAAACGGCGGAATCAAAGTATTAGGTAAAGGTGAAGTTACGAAACCTCTGAGTATTAAGGTTAATGCGATTAGTAAAGCTGCCCAGGAGAAGATCGAAGCGGCCGGCGGCAGAGTTGAGGTGATATAATGTTACAGGCTCTGCGTAGTGCATTAAAAATTGGAGACTTACGCAAAAAAATTACTTTTACGTTACTGATGTTTTTGATATTTCGGATTGGGGCTCATATCCCAGTCCCGGGTATGAATCTTGATGTGATTGACCAAATGGTTAAAGAAGGTCAGTTGCTGGGTTTCTTTGATGTAATATCCGGTGGTGCATTTAGAAAGTTTTCAATTTTTGCGATGAGTATTACGCCTTATATTAACGCATCGATCATTATGCAGCTGTTAACAGTAGTTGTTCCTTATCTGGAGAGGTTAGCTAAAGAAGGTGCTGAAGGCCGCAAAAAAATTGTTGAATACACCAGATATTTAACAGTTATTCTAGGTTTTATCCAGGCCATCGGTATTTCTTTCGGCTTAAGAAGTGCCTTAGTTGATTCGTCTTTTATGAGCATTGTTTTGATTGCGCTAACATTAACAGCCGGTACGGCATTCTTAATGTGGCTGGGTGAAATGATTACGGAAAAAGGTATTGGCAACGGTATCTCTTTAATTATTTTTGCCGGTATCGTATCCAGATTACCGGCTGGTTTAGCAGCAATGTATCAATATGTTAAAGCAGGAACCACCAATATTTTCGTAGTTTTATTATTTGGAGTAATTGCTTTAATTGTCATCATGGGTATCGTAGCAATTCAAGAAGGACAGCGCCGTATTCCCGTACAATATGCCAAGCGGGTTGTGGGGCGTAAGGTTTATGGCGGTCAGAGTACTCATATTCCGATCAAAGTCAATTCAGCCGGTGTTATTCCTGTAATTTTTGCGATGTCTATTTTAATGTTTCCAGGAACCATAGCTTCCTGGTTCCCGAATAACAGCTTTGCTGTCTGGGTGACCAATGTATTTAACTTTCAATCCTTTTTCTATAACTTTTTATATGCTACATTTATTGTTTTCTTTACCTATTTTTATTCTGCCATAACATTTAACCCTATGGATGTAGCAGATAACATCAAGAAATATGGCGGATTTATTCCAGGGTTAAGACCTGGTCGTCCGACCTCGGAATATATTGCCAGGGTTATGAATAGAATCACTTTAGTTGGTGCTATATTCCTGGCTTTAATTGCAGTTTTACCAACCCTTTTAATGACGGCTACCAAGCTGCCTGTTTATTTTGGCGGTACTGCATTGCTGATTGTAGTAGGGGTTGCCCTGGAGACTATGAAGCAACTGGAAGCAAGCTTATTAATGCGTCATTATGAAGGATTTATGAAGTAAATAAAAAAGCCTTTGAGGAGGGATATGATGAGAATTTTATTGATGGGACCTCCAGGTGCCGGTAAAGGCACTCAGGCTGAAAAGTTAACCGCTGAACTTAATATTCCTCATATTTCCACAGGGGATATGTTTAGAAAAGCAATCAAAGAAGGAACAGAATTGGGCGTAAGAGCGAAAAGCTTTATGGACCAAGGAAAATTAGTTCCTGATGAAGTAACAATAGGAATTGTCAAAGAACGGTTATCTGAAGCTGATTGTAGAAATGGATTTTTGTTAGACGGATTTCCAAGAACGGTTCCCCAAGCAGACGCTCTGGATGAGATATTGAAGCAGCTTAATATGAATCTGGAAGCTGTAGTTAACATGAAGGTATCACGGGATGAGTTAATTGAAAGATTAACCGGACGGAGAGTTTGTAAAGCTTGTGGTGCGACTTATCATGTTATGTTTAACCCCCCTGAAAAAGAAAATGTTTGCAATAAGTGCGGTGGAGATCTATATCAAAGAAATGATGATAAGGTTGAAACTGTACAAAACAGGCTGGATGTCTATGAAGAACAAACAGCACCGTTGATCAATTACTATCAGCAAAAAAGGTTATTAAAAGAAATTAATGGTGCCCAGTCTATGGAGGATGTTTTAGCAGACATCTTATCAGTATTGGGGAGAGACTAGCATGATTGTTCTTAAGTCGGAACGAGAACTTGCTTATATGCGGGATGCGGGCAAAATAGTAGCAGAGACTCACCGGGAAATGAAAAAAGCGGCTGCTCCCGGAGTTACTACGAAAGAGCTTGATCAAATAGCTGAAGACTTCATAACAAATAAAGGTGCTGTACCGGCTTTTAAAGGATATTACGGATTTCCGGCCACGATCTGTGCTTCCATTAATGAAGAGGTAGTACATGGCATTCCTGGTTTAAGGTCCTTGGAAACTGGTGATATTATAAGTATTGACATTGGTGCGGTAATTAATGGTTATTATGGAGATGCAGCTGTTACGCTCCCCATAGGTGAGGTTTCTGAAGATGCTGCTCATTTATTAGAAGTAACTGAACAGTGTTTATATACAGGGATTGAACAGGTAAAAGTGGACAACAGGCTTACTGATATATCCCATGCAATACAGACTTATGTTGAAAATAATGGATATTCTGTGGTCAGAGATTATGTTGGACATGGTATTGGGACTAAAATGCATGAGGAACCACAAGTGCCTAACTTCGGAATGCCTGGACGAGGACCGCGCTTAAAACCGGGTATGTGTTTGGCGATAGAGCCAATGGTAAATATGGGGACTTATGAAGTACAAACCTTATTAGATAACTGGACTGTTGTTACTAAGGATAAAAAACTATCGGCCCATTTTGAACATTCGGTTGCTGTTACCGAAAAAGGTCCTTTAATCCTAACTGAATTATAAGGTGATAGTATATGTCAACAAGGGAGATTAAAAAAGGTCAACTAGTTAAGTCAAGAGCCGGCAGGGATAAAGATGTTTTTTATCTTGTCTATAATTGGGATGCTGAATTTGTTTATGTTGTTGATGGTGAGAAGCGGCGGATTCAAAATCCCAAGAAGAAGAATATCAGGCATTTATGGTATACTGACAGAGTAGCCGGTGAGTTGACCGATAAGCTGGATAATGGCTTAAAGGTAACAAATGCCGATATCAGGGAAGCTCTTGAAAAATTGCTGCCTAAGGTTGACATAGAATAAGGAGGTCGCAAGATGTCTAAGGATGTTATTGAAGTTGAAGGTACTGTAATTGAGCCTCTTCCTAATGCTATGTTTAAGGTTGAATTAGATAATGGTCATCAAGTATTAGCCCATGTTTCAGGAAAAATACGGATGAATTTTATTAAGATATTACCTGGAGACAAAGTTACAGTTGAACTTTCACCATACGATTTAAGCCGTGGGCGTATTACGTATCGATTCAAATAAGAACTTCCGATAAGGAGGGTTATAAAATGAAAGTCAGAGCTTCAGTGAAGCCCATCTGCGAAAAATGTAAGATTATCAAACGCAAAGGAAAAGTCATGGTAATTTGTGAAAATCCTAAGCATAAACAAAAACAAGGTTAGGTGCAAATTAGGGTTATAGGAGGTGCACTAGATGGCAAGGATTGCAGGTGTTGATTTACCTAGAGAAAAGAGAATAGAGATAGGACTAACTTATATTTTCGGTATTGGTAGATCATCTTCGCAAAAGATATTGGCTGAAGCAGGCGTTAATCCCGATACACGGGTTAGAGACCTTACTGAAGAAGAGGTCGCTAAGCTTAGAGAAATCATTGCAAAAATGAGAGTTGAAGGTGACCTGCGGAGAGAGATTTCTTTAAACATTAAACGTTTGGTTGAAATCGGATCATATCGTGGTGTTCGGCATCGTAAAGGGCTGCCGGTAAGGGGACAGCGTACAAAAACGAATGCCAGAACCCGTAAAGGTAAGATTAAAACCGTTGGTTCTAAACGTAAGAAATAAAGGGGTGATAAAAAAGAATGGCTAAACCAAAGGCTGCTGCAGGTAGGGTTAGACGTAGGGAGCGTAAAAACGTTGAAAAGGGTGTTGCGCACATCAAGTCAACTTTTAACAATACAATTGTAACAATTACAGACCTTAACGGTAATGTAATTTCGTGGGCAAGTGCCGGTGGTGTTGGATTTAAAGGTTCTAGAAAAAGCACTCCTTTTGCTGCCCAAATGGCTGCGGAGACTGCAGCAAAGGCTGCTATGGAACACGGTATGCGTGAAGTGGAGTGTACTGTCAAAGGACCTGGTGCTGGTAGAGAAGCAGCAATCCGTTCTTTACAAGCTGCTGGATTAGAAGTAAACATGATCAAGGATGTTACTCCTATTCCTCATAATGGCTGCCGTCCACCAAAACGTAGAAGAGTTTAGGAGGTGTAATACGAGAAATGGCAAGATATACAGGACCAGTTTGTCGCTTATGTCGTAGAGAAGGTATGAAATTATACTTAAAAGGCGACCGCTGCTATTCAGAAAAATGTGCTATTGATAGAAGAAACTATGCTCCTGGACAACATGGTCAACGTCGTTCCAAGAATAGTGAGTATGGAATGCAGTTAAGGGAAAAGCAAAAGGTTCGGCGGGTTTATGGTATTTTAGAAGGTCAATTCAGAACCTATTTTGAGAAGGCTGAGCGTCAGCAGGGAGTTACGGGCGAAAACTTATTGCGTTTGTTAGAAACCCGTTTAGACAACGTAGTTTTCCGGCTGGGTTTTGCTGATTCCAGAGCTCAGGCCAGGCAGTTTGTCCGGCATAATCATTTTACTTTAAACGGACATAAGGCTAACATACCTTCCATGCAAGTAAGAGTTGGCGATGTAATACAATTGAAGGAAAAAAGTAAAGATTCAACGATAATCAAAGAATTGGTCGAAAATCTTGGGCAAAAGACACCCCCATCTTGGCTGGAATTAGATAAGGAGAATCTAAGTGGCAGAGTAGTTGCTTTACCAACTAGAGAAGATATCGACTTACCTGTCCAAGAACAAATGATTGTCGAATTGTACTCCCGGTAGATGATCATTACCTGGTTGTTTTGGGGTTATGCCAGGTATGAGTAGGAGGGTCAAAGAAATGATTGAAATAGAGAAGCCCAGAATAGAATGTGTAGAATCAAGTGAAGATAATACCTATGGCAAGTTTGTTGTGGAACCTTTAGAAAGGGGATATGGCACAACTTTGGGTAATTCATTACGCCGGATTTTATTATCTTCATTGCCTGGTGCGGCAGTAACATCGGTTAAAATTGATAGTGTGCTGCATGAATTTTCAACAGTCCCCGGTGTAGTAGAAGATGTGACGGATATTATCATGAATCTTAAATCATTAGCGATAAAAGTTGAAAGTGATGAACCTCAAATCGTCCGGATTGAAGCGGAAGGTGAGGGGGACGTAAAAGCTGGTGATATTAAGATTAACAGCACTGTGGAAATCTTAAACCCGGACCTGCATATCGCGACTTTAGACAGTAGTGGCAGGTTGTATATGGATTTAGTTGTCGAACGGGGCAGGGGTTATGTTTCTGCGGAAAAGAACAAAAAAGAAGACGATGTAATCGGCGTTATTCCGGTGGATTCCATATTTTCTCCCGTTAAAAAGGTTAACTTTGTCGTAGCGGATACCCGTGTCGGTCAGAGGACTGATTATGATAAACTCACCTTGGAAGTTTGGACGAATGGCAGTATTAGGCCGGATGAAGCCATCAGTTTATCGGCGAAAGTCTTAAGTGACCATTTGAAAATATTTGTAGGGTTAACTGAAAATATGGGTGACGTTGAAATAATGGTTGAAAAAGAAGAAGAAGAAAAAGATAAGATCTTAGATATGACGATTGAGGAACTGGACCTGTCTGTACGTTCTTATAATTGTTTGAAGCGGGCAGGTATTAATACTGTGTATGAATTAACACAAAAGACCGAAGAGGATATGATGAAGGTCAGAAACCTTGGTAAGAAATCATTGGAAGAAGTCGAGCACAAAATGAAAGCTCTTGGCTTAAATTTAAAATCCTCTGAAGAATGATTGGACCTGACTACCTTGGTAAGTAAAGGAGGTTGATGATATGGGCTATCGAAAGCTCCGTCGTACTAGTACTCAGCGTAGGGCGATGTTAAGAAATATGGCTACTTCTTTACTAAAAAACGGAAGAGTTGAAACCACAGAGCCTAAAGCTAAAGAAGTAAGGAGAGTAACGGATAAAATGATTACTCTCGGTAAACGTGGGGATTTACACGCCCGCAGACAGGCATTATCCTACTTAGTGGATGAAACTGTTGTAAAAGAGCTATTTGAGACAATTGCACCTAAATATGCCGAGCGGCAAGGTGGATATACAAGAGTCCTGAAATTAGGACCACGTCGTGGTGATTCCGCTCCCATGGCTGTTGTGGAACTGGTAGAATAGAAGCAATTTAGAGGTCAGGATCGTATTCCTGGCTTCTCTAGTTTAGAAGAGAAAAGAGTAAGTTAGTTGAGTAGTGAAGCAGTGGTGCCTATCTTAAGGCTGCGGTAAAAAAACAAAAGAAGCCGATTTCTAGTGATATTTTAGGATTACCACTGTGAACTGGAGAACTGAAATACTTGCAAGCAGGTACTTCATTAGAATAGGGTGAGAGAGCATGATAGAGGTAAGAAATCTGGTTCATAAATATAAGGCTGGCAATGATCAAGAAATTGCAGCAGTTAATAACCTTAACTTAGATATTCATGATGGAGAGTTTGTTGCTGTACTCGGGCATAATGGTTCCGGTAAATCAACGCTAGCCAAACATCTTAATGCCTTACTCCTCCCCACGGGGGGCAATGTGGTTGTGAATGGCATTGATACCCGGGATAATGAGAAACTGTGGGAAATAAGACAGCAGGTCGGGATGGTATTTCAAAATCCTGATAATCAGTTGATTGCCACTACTGTTGAAGAAGATGTAGCTTTTGGCCCCGAAAATCTAGGAATCCCTCCGGTAAAAATCAGGCAGAGGGTTGACGAGTCCTTGGATTTAGTGGGCATGACTGAATTTAAAACGCGGGCCCCTCATCTCTTATCAGGAGGACAGAAGCAGAGAGTGGCTATTGCCGGAATAATTGCCATGCGTCCCCGGTATCTTGTCCTTGATGAGCCTACCGCCATGCTGGACCCTTCAGGAAGAGAAGAAGTAATGAATACGATTCGAAAGCTTAATAAAGAGGAAGGGCTGGCAATTGTTCATATAACCCATTTTATGGAGGAAGCAGTTTTTGCCGACCGGGTTGTGGTTATGGAAGCAGGTGAAATCGTCCTGCAAGGGAAACCCAGGGAAGTTTTTACTCAGGTCTCCGTATTAAAAGATTTAGGTCTTGATGTGCCGCCCATTACAGAATTGGCCTTCCTCTTAAACAAGGAAATTCCGCAATTCCCCAAAGACATCATGACAGTTGACGAAATGGTGGTGACATTATGCCCATAGAAATCAATAACCTTTATCATACTTATCAGATTGGTACTCCTTATGAAGCTCATGCTTTGCAGGATATTCAACTGAAAATTGCGGAAGGAGAATTTATTGGGCTGATTGGTCACACCGGATCCGGTAAATCCACCTTGGTACAGCATTTAAATGGTCTTTTAAAGCCTTCTTCCGGTGAGATAATTATTGATGGCATTAATATCGGAAAAAAAGGTGTGAAGTTGAAAGATATCCGCAATAAGGTCGGATTAGTATTTCAATACCCGGAGCATCAGCTTTTTGAAGAAACAGTCTTAAGGGATGTGAGTTTCGGTCCTTTAAATCTCGGCTTACCCGAAGATGAAGTGACCAAGCGGGTAAAAGAAGCCTTGGAAATGGTTAATTTGAATTACGATCAGGTTAAGGATCAATCCCCGTTTAATTTAAGCGGCGGGCAAAAAAGAAGAGTCGCTATTGCCGGTGTTCTGGCAATGGAGCCTAAATATCTGATTTTGGATGAGCCGACTGCCGGATTGGACCCCCGGGGCCGGGATGAGATACTTGCCCAAATAAAAATTTTACATGAACAACTAAATATTACGATTATTTTGGTTTCCCATAGTATGGATGATGTGGCTAAACTGGCCGGCAGATTAATCGTAATGCACCGGGGACAAATTGAACTTCAAGGTTCTCCCTATGAAGTTTTTCAAAAGACAGAAACCTTAAAAGAAATCGGCTTAGGTGTGCCTACCGTATCACTGCTGATGAAAAAATTAAAAGCCCGGGGCTTACAAGTGAGAACGGATTTAATCACAATGGAAGAAGCTAAAGCAGAAATAGTAAAAGTAATCATGAAGGGAAGTGGGAAGAATGCTTAAGGATATCACCATCGGACAGTATATTCCCGGAAATTCCCTCATCCACCGACTTGATCCCCGAACCAAAATCTTAGCAGTGATTATTTATATGACGGCGCTATTTATTATTAATAATGCAATCGGTTATTATTTCATTTTACTGTTTTCCTTAAATATTATCCTGCTTTCCCGTGTTCCCATAAGATATTATCTTAAAGGCTTAAAGCCTCTATTGATCATTATCATCTTAACGGTAAGTTTGCACATTTTTATGACTCCCGGTACCGTCATTGGTGAATTAGGACCGCTGGCGATTACGAAAGAAGGTGTGAAGCAGGGGGTTTTCATGGGAACCAGGCTGATTCTTTTGGTTACGGTAACATCGGTATTGACTTTAACGACAACACCTATTGCATTAACTGACGGGATAGAGAGACTGCTAAACCCTTTTAAAAAGGTAGGGGTACCTGCTCACGAGTTAGCAATGATGATGACAATAGCCCTTCGTTTTATTCCTACACTAATTGAAGAAACAGATAAGATCATGAAAGCCCAAATGGCACGGGGCGCCGACTTTGAAAGCGGAAACATTATGCAGCGTGCCAAGGCTTTAATTCCTCTCTTAGTACCTTTATTCTTAGGGGCTTTCCGCAGGGCGGACGATTTAGCAATGGCTATGGAAGCAAGATGCTACCGTGGCGGTGAGAATAGAACCCGAATGAAGCAGCTTAAATATACATCTCTGGATGCCGGAACTATGTTTATTACAACAATTTTTCTTGTGTTTAGTATTTATACAAGGATTGTTGGATGATGTGATCGCTTGGTATAACAAAAACCAAAGATTTTTAGGACGCATCCGCTAATATGCAGAATTGCATGATGTATCCGTGCATGGCAGTTTTGGGCTGATGCATCCTTATGACCGGACCCGGGTGCAGATGCTTCATGTGAAGTTAACCTGCCTAAGATGCAGCGATTAATATTAGTTCTAAAGGGATGCTATTCTTTATTATTCACTTCGATATTGAAGGTGAAACAGATGCGTAATATTAAAGCTGTTATTGAATATGACGGGACAAATTATCATGGATTTCAAATACAAGCAAATCAGGGGATACCTACCATTCAGGGAAAACTTGAGAGCTGTTTGATGCGGGTTTTAAAGGAACCAATTAAAATAATCGGTGCCGGCCGCACTGATGCAGGTGTTCATGCCGAGGGTCAAACAATAAATTTCTTGACGCATTCCAGGATACCGTTGGATAAACTGCCTCTTGCTATTAATACCAAATTACCTGTTGATATCGTGATTAAGTCTGTGGAGGAAGTTTCACCGGATTTTCATGCTCAGTATGATGCGAAAGGGAAGTATTATGTATATAGGATTTATAATAACCGGATTCCCTCTGTATTTAATCGTTGCTATGCCTATTTTGTTCCATATAAAATTGAGCCGGATTTAATTGCCCGGGGTTGTAAGTTATTTGTCGGAACCCACAATTTCAAAAGCTTTGCGGCGAGTGGTACAACGGTTAAAGATTTTGTAAGGACTATTTACGGCTGTGAGTTTAAAAAACAGAGTGAATTATGGGAGATTCATATTCAGGGCAGCGGATTTTTATATAACATGGTAAGAATAATAGCAGGAACTTTGCTGGAACTGGGTAAAGGAAAACGAACCCTCTTATCAATAACGGAAGCACTGGAAAATGAAGACCGGAATATGGCAGGACAAACTGCGCCGGCCCACGGATTATGCCTAAAAAGTGTATTATATTCTTGACATGAAGGTTATGTTTGATTAAACTACTATTGTGGCTTTTTGTATCCTTGGTATTTATAGCCCACGAGCCCCGGGAGATAAATTGGCCAGGATATTTATTAAATTAGGATGACCCAAATTCCTAAGGAGGGAAATAACGAATGAAGACCTATATGGCGAAGCCAAATGAGGTTGAGAGAAAGTGGTATATTATAGATGCTGCTGGCAAACCTCTGGGTAGAGTAGCTACACTGGCTGCTACTTTATTAAGAGGAAAGCATAAACCAACTTACACTCCAAACGTAGATTGCGGAGATCATGTTATTGTAATTAACGCGAAAGATGTAATCTTAACGGGTAAGAAATTAGATCAAAAGGAGTTAATCCGGCACAGCCGTTATCCTGGTGGATTAAAAAGAACAAGTTACCGGGACTTATTAGCTACAAAACCAGGTTTAGCTCTAGAGGTAGCAATCAAAGGTATGTTACCTCATACGAAGCTGGGAAGACAAATGTATAAAAAACTCAAAGTCTATCGTGGTGCGGATCATCCGCATCAAGCACAAAAACCTGAAGTATGGGGAAGGGAGGCGTAATTGGTGGCACAAGTTCAATATAACGGAACAGGACGTCGGAAAACATCTGTAGCCAGAGTAAGATTAGTACCTGGAAATGGTGATGTTACTATAAATGATCGTACATTAGCTGAGTATTTCGGCAAAAAAACCCTTGAGATGATTTCAAGACAAGCCTTAGTACTTACCGATACAGAAGGTAGATTTAATGTGATAGCCAAGGTGCATGGTGGCGGTTCCACCGGGCAAGCAGGTGCCATTCGTTTAGGCATAGCAAGAGCTTTATTAAAAGCAGAACCAAGCCTGCGGCCTGCTTTAAAAAGAGCGGGTTTCTTAACACGGGACCCCAGAATGAAAGAAAGAAAGAAATACGGCTTAAAAGGTGCCAGAAGGGCACCACAGTTCAGCAAGAGATAATACAAAACCAGCCTCATTCGAGGCTGGTTTTTTGCCGCTTTGTGGGGAAAATTACTATTCAGGAGATGCATCATGCGGAAAATCCCTTAAGCAGATGCATCCCAATAGTTTTGCATGCATCGGATGCCATTTTGGAAGTATAGCCAAAGGCGTCTACTCCTCTTTTCTCCCACATTGACTCACTTCTCCACTGGCCTGCTATCTTACAGGTTCACTGACCTCGCTTACCTCTCCGGCCAGGTATTTAACCAGTCCGGAATAAATGGCGTAAGCCATGCGGTATTGGTATTCTTCCTGAGATAAAAGCTTTGCTTCATTGGGGTTGGAAATAAACCCGCATTCAATAATAACCGTAGGAATTTGTAATTGCTCAAAGAGGAAAGTATTTTTTCTGATAAGTGCTTCTCTTTTTGTGTTGCGGAGCTGTTTTACAATCTGGTTTTGAATAGATTTGGCAAGGACCTCGCCAGCTTTATTATTTTCGTCATAAAATGTTTGAGCACCGGTCCAGCGCTCGGAAGGAGTACTGTTACAATGGATAGAAATATAAAGATCGGCCGAATAATCATTAGCCATCTTTACTCTGTTTTCCAGATCTGAACGCTGTTTGGCAAGAAACCGCCCCTGTAAATCGGGATTAACAAGATCCGTATCCTTATTTCTGGTCATAATAACCATTGCTCCGGATTCACTTAATATGCCGGCTAGCTTTTCTGAGATGGCCAGATTGATATCTTTTTCAATTAAGCCGTTTTTTCCTACTTTACCGGGAAAAATACCGCCATGACCCGGGTCTATAACTATTTTCTTACTGGCCACCACCCAGGATAAGGTCTGGATATGCCGATCAAATTGGCCGATTTGGTAAAACCAGTAGCTAAAACTTGAGACGCACAGGAAAACAAGTGCGATACTAATAAAGACAGGTATCTTCTTAACAGTAAAAAATTTAAATTTCACTAAAACCACCCCAATTTAATTCATAGTCGCTAGTTCCTAGTTCATAGTAAATCGGAGAATCAGCGTAAAAGTAAAAAGAAATTATTAGTTTAAAATAATAGGTGTTAGTTATTAGCCGCTGGTAGAATAAGCAGTATGGTAGGTAAAAGCTATTCAATATTTATTGTTCTGTTAAAGAATATGGTTTTAAATGGGTAGATTAGAACAATTTTTTTGTTTTTTAGGATAAAATATCTAAGGAGGCTTGGATATTTTGCCCGGACATAACGTTGTTTGATGAGCGCGTCAATTTAATTACGATTCACGGGAATTAATAACTAATTTAAGGAGGTTGTATATATGCTGCAAATGGTGGCCCTTTGTCCGCATCCGGCTATAATTATCCCGGAAATAGGGAAAGAAGAACTTAATCAGGTAACCCGGACAGTAAATGCAATGTCGGAGCTGAGTATGGAAATAAAGAAGCTGGATCCCGAATTAATTATATTTATAACACCCCATGGAGCAGTATTCCGGGATGCGATTACAATACCTAAACTTGATAACATTGCAGGATCTTTCAGAAAGTTTGGTGCGGATATCTCATTAAGGAGGAAAATCGCCGGGGGCTTTAGGAGAATTCTGCTTCAGGAGGCACGGCAGATTGAAGCTGTGGTAGTTGAGCTGGATAGTGTAGATGCCCATAATTATAGCGTCAAACTGGAATTGGATCATGGAATATTAGTTCCGTTGTATTATTTGAATAAAGCCGGAGTAGATACCCCCATACTTCCGATCAACATGGGGATGCTGCCCTATTACCAACTTTATGAATTTGGGATGTGCTTACAGAAAGCAATAGCCGGGGAGAATAAAAAAGCCGTAGTAATCATTAGTGGTGATTTTTCACATAGATTAACACCCGATGCGCCGGCTGGTTTTGACCCGCAGGGAAAGGTTTTTGATGAAATCGTTGTGCAAAGCATAGCAGAAGGTGATGTGTTAAGATTATTCAATATTGATCATAAGATTATTAATAAAGCCGGAGAATGCGGGCTGCGCCCTTTAGTTATGGGTTTGGGGGCTTTAGACGGCTTTGCAATACGCTCAAAGGTTTATTCATATGAGGGTCCTTTTGGTGTAGGCTATCTGGTAGCGGAAATCAGACCTGATGTAGCTATGGAAAGCAGGATTCTGCTGGAAAAGATTAAAGAGAATGATAAAAATCGAATGGATAAAATCAGGGCCGGTGAAAGCTGGCTGGTTAAATGGGCCAGAGAGAATTTAGAAAGCTATTTAAAAACAGGCAGATCGTTGGCAATACCTGATGAAGTCCCCCCGGAATTTAAAAGTAGGCAAGGGGTCTTTGTTTCGATAAAAAAAGATGGTCATTTAAGGGGATGTATTGGGACAATCAGACCGACAAAATCTTCGATCGTCGAAGAAGTGCAGGATAATGTACTGAAAGCTGCCCTGGAAGACCCTAGATTTGAGCCTGTCGAAGAAGAAGAATTAACTCAGCTGATTTATTCAGTAGATGTTCTGGCTACTCCGGAAAGCATAGACAGCATTGAACAGCTTGACCCGGAGACATATGGGGTAATCGTTAAAAAAGGCTTGCGGCAGGGATTATTGCTGCCCAAGCTGGAGGGAATAGAAAATGTCGAAGAACAGGTGGCCGTAGCTAAACAGAAAGCAGGAATCAGGCCGCAGGAAGAGGTTGAGATGGAAAGATTTAAAGTAACAAGATATGATTAAAAGAATGATTGAAAATTGAGGGTTGGCCGATAATGGGAAGTGGGATGATCACTAGTCATGAAAAGGTAGAGGTAAAGGATTAGAGGCATTGCCGGCTTAAAGATCAGGATTATTGTCAGGAAGGTCACCCTTTGCATGCAAGGCTTGTGTCGGATGCATAAAAATTGCTTAAAAAGAAAGGAAGTGTTATGATTGTCCCGGGAAGCTATGTATTGGACTTCATTAGCTAACGACGCGGTCAGGTGCTTTCTTTGTCCCCATCATTGTGTCATCCCTTCCGGTAATTTAGGAATTTGCCGGGTAAGAAAGAACGAGAACGGTTCCTTACAAAGTTTAAATTACGGGCTATGTACTGCTATAGCCCTGGACCCCATTGAAAAGAAACCCCTCTATCATTATTATCCCGGTTCAAATATCCTGTCCATTGGAACCTTCGGATGTAATTTACAGTGTTCTTTCTGTCAAAACTGGGAAATTGCCCATGGAGAAAACCCGCCCCTGTACAAGGTAACAGCCCGGGAAATGGCTGAACTAGCCCGGAGACAAAAACCGGAAAATAATATCGGGATCGCGTATACTTACTCGGAGCCTCTAATGTGGTATGAATTCCTGTTAGATACGGCTGAGGAGATAAAAAATTTAGGATTATCTAATATTCTGGTATCAAACGGTTATATTGAAGAGGAGCCTTTGCGGACGTTGCTGCCGTATATTGATGCGGCTAACATTGATGTAAAAGCATTTAATCAAACATTTTATCCAAGATTGTGTAAAGGGCAGTTGGATCCGGTGAAGCGTACGGTAGAAATTTTGGCAGAAAAATGTCATCTGGAAATAACGACTTTAGTTATTCCAGGTGCCAATGACGCAATGGAGGAGGTAAATGAACTTGCCGAATGGGTAGCCGGTATCTCTAAAGATATTCCTTTACATTTAACCAGGTATTTTCCTAATTATAAACTGCATATCCCGGCTACGCCGATTGCTACCCTGAAAAATGCCGGGGAAATTGCTCGGCGGAGTCTAAGCAGAGTCTATCTTGGAAATATTTAAGGGCTAGTCGGCAGCATGCTCTCGATAATATAACATCCGGATAATTTCCGAATTACACTCTTCGCTGCCTAGCCGGCTGGTTCCGGAATCTTTTATTTTACTTTCTTATAATGTTGTGGCAAATAAAAATAACAAAGTTGTTTTTGGTATATTGAAGGATTTTTTAAATTTAATGGGGAATTTATAGGAAAAATAAAATACAGACTTTAAAGAATGGAGGAAGAAACTTGGCGGAGCAGCAAATCGTCATTTTTAAACTTGATGGTGTTGAATATGGAATAGATATATTACAAGTGAATGAAATTGTAAAGCTACAGGCAATTACCAAAATGCCTAATATGCCGGATTATGTTGATGGAGTAATTAATCTGAGGGGAAAAGTAATTCCTATCGTAGATTTGAAGGTGAAATTCAAGCTGAATCCGGGAGCAAGAAATGAAAATACTCGCATAATCGTTGTAAATGTTGATCATAAAGTATTAGGTGCAGTTGTTGATGAGGTTTCAGAGGTTCTAAGAATCAAGGAAAGCCAGATTGAAGATGCAAACACAATTTCTACCCATATTAACGAACAGTTTGTCCGGGGAGTTGCTAAAGTAGAAGATAGGCTGGTAATTCTTTTGAAAATTGACGAAATATTTTAAATGATGTCGAATGATTTCCCAGGAAATTATAAATTGTAGAAATTTTACAAAGGAAGATATTTATGCGGGCAATTGATACAGATTACTTAAAAGAAGGACAAAAATTGGCGAGGCCTATTTATGATGAAGTAGGCCGCATACTATTGCATAAAGGAACAATAATAAGAAAAAATTATATTAGTAGATTAGAGCAATTGGGCATACCTTTTGTTTATATAGAGGATGAATTAGTAGGACCTATCGATTCAGAAGATATTATTCATGATTCAGTAAGAATACAAGCCCTCAAGATGATTAAATCTACCATGGAGCAGGCTAAAATTTCCCGTGATATAGATATCCGTTATGTTAGTGAAATAGTAAATAAGATTCTGGATGATATAGCATCGGCACAAAGTCTTTTAGTAACGATAATGGATATAAGATCCAAAAATTTCCATCTCTTTAATCACAGCATATCAGTAGCGGTGTTATCTGTTATTACAGGAATGGTTCTTAAATTAGATCAGGTGAAAATAAAAAATCTCGGGATGGGTGCGATCCTTCATGATGTTGGGAAAAGTTTAGCCCCGGGTGAAGATCATACGGCGGCAGGGTTTAATTTGATCAGACAGAACAAGGATATCAACATTACCTGTGCTCATGTTGCTTATCAGCATCATGAGAGATATGACGGGAAGGGATATCCCCGGGGATTAAAAGGCGAGGAAATTCATCTTTTCGGGGCAATTACAGCGATGGCTAATTATTATGATCGGTTAGTTGCACCGCAGGCCGATACAAAAGAACGGATGTATCCCTACCAAGCAATTGAAAAGGTTGTGGCTGAAAGCGGGCGGAGGTTTCACCCGGAATTAGTTATTGCATTTACCAGGAATATTGTCCCCTATCCGGTGGGAAGCTTAATAAAAATAAATACAGGTTCATTAGGTGTTGTAACAGGATTGCATAGTAATTACCCTACCCGGCCTGTAATTAAGCTTGTAACGGATAAATTCGGCGGGCTTCTGGATGTGTTTCCCGAGATCGATTTGCTGGAAGAAAAAACAGTGTTTATTAATGAGATTATTTCGGAAAGAGATCGTAACTCAATGGGATTGTAAATCATTGCGAGTTGAAAATTGGATTAATGGCTATATGACTTAATAAAAAAACGGGTGAAATCCCGTTTTTTATTATGGATAAAAGTTATTGGAGAAATTTTTATAATAGTATTGCATAAGTATACAGAACTATGTATAATTATAAAAAGATGTTGGCTTAGGAGGTAGATCTCAATGAAAATAAAGGCGGGGATAATAGGGGTAACAGGTTATACAGGTGGTGAATTATTAAGATTATTGATTAATCATCCGGATGCCGAAGTCAGTAAAGCTGCCTCTAGGAGTAATGCGGGAAATGATGTAACGGTAGTACATCCCCATTTAACAAATTTAATTAATCTGGTGGAGGATGAACTGGATATTGATTCTTTTTTGGATGGCTTGGATGTTGTTTTTTTAGCATTGCCCCACGGTAAATCAATATCCATTGTTAAAGAGGTTGTAGCCAGAGGTAAAAAAGTAATCGATTTAGGTGCTGATTTTAGATTGAAGAGCACTGCTGATTATAAATGCTGGTATGAGCTGGAACACGGTGAACCTGAATTGTTAGGCCGGAGTATTTATGGACTTCCGGAGATCTATTATGAAAAAATAAAAACCGGCAGTATAATAGCAAACCCCGGTTGTTATCCTACCAGTATTATTTTAGGGTTGGCACCGCTTTTAACCAATAAGCTGATCAATCCTAACAGTCTCATTATGGATAGTAAGTCGGGAATAAGCGGAGCCGGTAAATCTTTAACCCAGCAAAGCCATTATCCTGATATGAATGATAATTTATTGGCATATAAAGTTGGCAGTCACCGGCATACTCCGGAAATAGAGCAGGAATTAAGCGCTTTGAACTCGGATAAGATTAAGATTAATTTTACACCCCATTTAATTCCGATGACGAGGGGTATCCTTTCCACAATCTATACTGAGGCCGGGAGAGCGTTTTCCCTGCAAGAATTGCAGGATATTTACAAAGAATATTATCTGGATTGCCCTTTTATCAGGATCAGGGATATCAATACCCTGCCGCAAACCAAATGGGTTCTGGGGTCCAATTTCTGCGATATAGCACCGGTTTATGATCAAAGAACGGGAAGAGTTCTTATTATCTCGGCAATAGATAATTTAGTGAAAGGTGCTTCCGGGCAAGCCGTACAGAACATGAACATCATGTTCGGACTTGAGGAAACAACAGGATTAATGGTACCGGGGATGTACCCGTAAAGATACAATTGAGAATTGAAAATGGAGAGTTGAGAATGCGGTAAAGGTATAGCTGCGCAAGGTAGAAGTAGACGTGAGAAGTGGCCGGACACCTACGGTGCCAGTGCCCGGTGACCAGTACCTAAAATACTTTTAATAATATTTTGCGTCTGACACAGGCATTGCATATTTAATACCATGATACTTATACAACTAGTCACAACTATCTTGTCATTGCGAGTCTGGGCGAAGCAATCTCCGCTTTTACCTTGATTCTCCGGCGGGACAGATAGGTGTCCCGCAAATTCGGAAAGGCACAGGGATCGTTCCTACACATAAATAAGAGCACTGGTCACTGGTCACCGAAGGCTAATTTTATACTACTAGTCATCGGTAACTAGTACCGAACAATTTACTTTAGGGGGTTTATTTCAGATGAAAATTGTTGATGGCGGGATTACTGCACCGATTGGATATAAAGCAGCGGGAGTTGCGGCCGGCATCCGTAAAAAAGGCCGGAAAGATATCGCTATCGTATATTCGGAAGTTCCGGCAAAGGCAGCGGCGGTGTACACGATAAACAAATTCAAAGCGGCACCGTTGAAGGTGACGGCAGATAATTTAGCAGATACAACTGCACAGGCTATGGTAATTAACAGTGGCATTGCCAATGCTTGTATGGGCCGGCAGGGTATGGAAACTGCTAAAAAAATGGCTGAAATAGCCGGGGAAGCCTTGCAAATTAAGAGCCAGGATGTTGTCGTTGCTTCTACGGGATTAATTGGGGCACCGTTGCCCATGGATAGGCTGGAAGCAGGTATTAAAGAAGCTGCCGGCGCTTTGTCCAAAGAGGGTTATGGTTGTGCTTCCGAAGCAATTATGACAACGGATTTAGTTAAAAAAGAACTGGCTGTAACAATAGAATTAGGCGGGAAGGAAGTTACGATCGGAGCAATGGCGAAAGGCTCCGGGATGATTCACCCTAATATGGCCACCATGCTGGGTTTTATTACGACTGATGCCAATATTGAGCCTCAATGTTTAACAAAGATATTAAAGGATGCTGTTAAAATGTCTTTTAATATGATTACCGTAGATGGTGATACAAGTACCAACGACATGGTTGTGCTAATGGCAAATGGAAAGGCGGAAAACCCTCTTATTACATTAGACAGTGATTTTCATGAGCCTTTTCAGGATGTAATTAATCAGGTATGTATAATGCTGGCCAAGATGATCGCCCAGGACGGGGAAGGGGCAACAAAACTTCTGGAAATATTCGTTAAAGGTGCTTTATCTGTTGATGATGCCCGGCTAGCCGCCCGGTCTATCTGTTCATCGAGCTTGGTAAAATCGGCAATTTTCGGTCAGGATGCAAACTGGGGCAGGATTGTGACCGCCCTGGGTTATTCGGGAGCAGAAGTAGACCCGGATAAAGTGGATGTTTTTATCGGAGATTTAATGATGGCCGAAAACGGAACCGGTTTAAGCTTTGATGAGGATCAAGCCAGCAAAATACTGGCCGAAAAAGAGGTAACGGTTACGGTAGATTTAAAATTGGGTGAACAGGAGGCTAAGTCCTGGGGTTGTGATCTGTCCTATGAATATGTGCGGATAAATGCTGATTATAGAACTTGAGGGTTAATTAAGCTCAAGGGTTGGCTTGAGGGTTAAGCTTGGTGTCGGGATTGGCTTGAGGGTTGAGCTTGGAGGTCAGGGTTGGCTTGAGGGTTGAGCTTGGAGGTCAGGGTTGGCTTGAGGGTTGAGCTTGGAGGTCAGGGTTGGCTTGAGGGTTGAGCTTGGAGGTCAGGGTTGGCTTGAGGGTTGAGCTTGGAGGTCAGGGTTGGCTTGAGGGTTGAGCTTGGAG
>JBMNCQ010000075.1:0-2339 GCA_049366715.1 Peptococcaceae bacterium
CGAGTGTCTTTAATTCATAGGTTGTGAAATCGTCGCTGACTTCCTTGGCGACATTACCTACCGTTACAGCGTTGTAGCTGCCGGTACCCTGCTGCCCTTTATCCACGCTCAATTCATAGAAGCCGCCTTTATCCACCGGCATTGGGTCGGTTGACGCCGCTCCGACTTTTACATATACCGCTTCTCCCGGTGCTCCGCCGATACCCATTGCTCCGGCAGGCGCGCTGGTAGCGAAGGTAACTTCTATCGTAACCAGGTAGGTGGTATTCGGACTTAAACCGTCGGCATCAGTCAGGCGCTTCTTTATATACATAAAAATATCGTCGCTGCGGTTCATACTGCTTATCATAAAAGCCTGTCCGCCCAGCGGCGAATCGATGTATCCGAAATCCAGTTGATAGCTGCTTTGCTCGTAATCGACCGGCAAATCCGCGAATCCGCCGCCCCACCCTTCCGCATTCTGAGTTAAATCGAAAGGCAGGTTTAGCGTTACTTTTTCTTTGCTGCAACCGGTAGCAGGAATTACCAATATAGACATAACCGACAGGATAAACAAAAAAGATTTTGCCAAATGTGACATTTCTTTAAAGCTCCTTTTATAATTCCACATTAATTATAACGCGGGAATAACAGGAAAAGTTAGCATTAACCGCTTAAATAATAATATTTTCCGTTGTTAAATAAAATTCATTCTGTTACAATCGAACAAAATCGAATACAAAGTCACTTTATGATACTGAATATCTTATCTGTTACAGCTCTAGCAATACTTGAAATATGGGCGGCTATTCCGCTGGGATTCGTACTTGGATTGCATCCCCTGGTAATCGTTATAACTAACGTTATAGGAGCAACGGCAGGGGTATTCCTAATAATATTTGCCGGCGAACGCTTGCGAAACTGGATACTGAAACGTCATGAATCCAAAAAAGACAAGGGGGAACCCGGCACTATACAGAAAATCTGGCAAAAATATGGCGTCATCGGCCTGGGGCTACTCTCCCCTTTTCTTACCGGAGCCCTGCTCGGTGCCGCAATCGGAATTGCTTCGGGAGCTTCCATCGGTAAACTGCTCTTCTGGATGACAATCGGCATAATTTTATGGACGGTTATCCTTGTATCGCTTGGAGCGGCAGGGATTGAAATTTTCACGGAAGGATAGATGAAACCAGTTAGTAAAAAAATAGGTTATTATATAGCATTAATTATCAATTAGCTAACTGTAGTTTGTATTTATCCATTCCCCAAGTTTAATATTAAGTTTAACTAGCTCAGGAAATATTAATAATGCGGCATGAACAGACACTTGCGTAACTGGCTCTATACTAATTGGATGTCCAGCATCATTTCTTAAAGTTCTTATTTGTCCAACATACGCTGGCCAAAATTGTTCGAACTGGTCTTTTAAACTAACATCCATTTGCATCTTTCTTCCCTCTAACTCATTTCTTATTCCTTTTATAATTATTTTTATTGTTTGTGCCAATAAATCACTTTGTGGTTTTCTATCTAATTCCCTTATACGACTTACTAACAAATCTCTGAGATCCAAAAGCATACTTTCCGAAGCTACGCCAATCATTACAGCAGAAGCTTTATAACAATCTGAATTAAATGTACGTAATGCTTCGTTAACATATGAAGCGAGAGTAGGATTTAAACTGGTTATCTCGGCTAAATATGAAAGATATCCTTCAGAATTAAATGGGTCTCTACTCATATTTTTTAAAAATTCACGACCTTGGTTTGTAACATGACAAAAAGGTGGATTTGGATTTGCTATATTAAATCCCCATGCCAGGTAACCTGTTCTAAAAAGATCATACCAAATTGTTAACATTATCTGTTCAATCTCTACAGATTTTATTACACCAAGGTTATCTATCGCTTCATGGAGAATAGAACTGGTCTGTAGACTAGTACTGCCAGCATTCTTATTTACAACTTTTAATATCTCTTGTCTCACTTCCCCTACATCTATAATCTCTGTCATTTTGCAATCTCCTATTTCAGAAATAAAGCTATCCCCTACTCAAATACATGCAAATCGCTCCGCAGGCAGCCACGTTGAGGGATTCGGCTTCGGTTTTTATGGGAATCTTCAGTTTAAAATCGGCCAGTCTCAGGATATCATCGGACAATCCGGCGGCTTCGTTCCCCATCGCCAGCAGCAGTTTTCCCGCTTCCTTTAAATATGACGGGTTTTCCTCTCCGTCCAGAACGGTGGCAACCAGGTGGTGCCCCGAAGATTTGAGAGAACAGGCAAGGCTGAGGTAATCGCTCGTTCTTCTTATCCAGGGCGAAAGAATTGTTCCGGCTGTAGATTGAACTGTTTTCGG
>JBMNCQ010000076.1:0-9059 GCA_049366715.1 Peptococcaceae bacterium
TAGTGACATTTTACCGGAATAATAACAAGGTGACATTATCACAGAATAAACACAGAACAGCCGGCATTTTATTGACATATGCCCATTACAGTTTTATAATATAACTTGTTAAATTATCGTCTGATAAAATACTTTAAGAGGTGTTGCCTTATGTCAAGTTGCTCAAACAATAATTGCAGCTGTACCGATGACAAGTGCTCGTCAGAAACCTGTGCTTGTTCAGAACAGCAGCAGACCAATTCTTTAAACAATGTTAAGCATGTCATAGCTGTAATGAGTGGTAAAGGAGGAGTCGGTAAATCCACCGTTACCGCCCTCTTAGCGTCCTCCCTCCAAAAAAAGGGCTTTAAAGTAGGTATCCTTGATGCCGATATCACCGGCCCCAGCATTCCGATGCTCTTTGGACTTAAAACCCAGCCCCAGGGCACAGAACTGGGTATGCTGCCTGTCAAATCAGCGGAAGGCATTCAGATTATGTCCATTAATTTATTACTCCCCCATGAAGATGACCCGGTTATCTGGCGCGGTCCTATCATCTCAGGAGTAATTAAGCAATTTTGGGAAGAAGTGATCTGGGGAGATCTGGATTATCTTTTGGTAGATTTACCCCCGGGGACAGGTGACGCTCCCTTAACAGTACTGCAAAGTCTGCCTTTAAACGGCGTAGTAATTGTTACCTCACCTCAGGATTTAGCAAATATGGTCGTACGAAAGGCTATTAATATGGCCCAAAAAATGGATATTCCTATTTTAGGCTTAGTTGAAAATATGAGTTTTATTGAATGCCCGGGCTGTAAAGAAAAAATTTACCCCTTCGGTGAAGGTAAAGCCGAAAAAACGGCTCAAGAGCTTAAAATACCCCTTCTGGGCATATTACCACTAGATCCCGGAATAAGTCAGAAAGGTGACCAGGGACAAATCGAACAGTTCTCCGGAAATGACTTGAAAATTGAACTGCTCCTTAAGCAATTATAAAGGCCATTTCGTAAGCACTCCCTGCCGGTTTCAGGCAGGCTCAAAATAAAGGCTGTTGTACGATTAAGTGCAACAGCCTAAAATATTTCCATTAAGCTAATCCTCCATGTTTGTCTCTTCATCTTCCAGCAAATCTTCGACCCTTTTAAGCTCCTGTCTTAAAAATGTTGCTCTGTCCTTTAACAATGCTTTGCTCTGATTTCTATTTTGTTTCAATGGTAAACCCCAGCATCTCATGCCACGGCCTCTTCCAAACCCTCTGCCCGAGCCTCTTCCCGCAAAGGCAAAATCATCCGCACTGCTGCCCGCTTCAATCTCCTGTATACAATAACCTCTGCCTTTACCTGTCATCGGACCTGCATTAAGAGGACCCCCACTATTAAATCCCGGCACTTTCATCCCTCCTTTACTTTTTTATTGAACATTATGGACATATGTTCAATATTATGTTATACTAATTTTGAGCATATGTCAATTACTATTTCGAAAGGAGGGGTATAGATGAAAATCGCATTAAGTGCTCAAGCAAAAGACCTGGCTAGTCCTTTGGAAGAGCGTTTTGGACGGGCTCCCAGCTTCCTTATCTATGACCTTGAAGATAATTCTTACTATGCTATTGCAAATAACCAGAGCCTTAATTCACCTCAAGGTGCAGGTATCCAATCAGCAGAGAATATTGCCAACACCGATATTAAAGCTGTTATAACCGGAAATGTAGGCCCTAAGGCTTTCCGGGCCTTACAAGCCACCGGTATTGATATCTATCTCACCAAAAATGTCTCCCTTAACGAAGCCATTGCTGCTTTCAGAGAAGGCCGGCTGGTTAAAGCATCAGCTAACAATGTAGAAGGACATTGGGTCTAATAACAAGCTTAAAAGAACGGAGGTGTAAAAATGCGCATTGCTGTAGCCAGTGGTAAGGGGGGTACAGGAAAAACTACGGTGTCGAGTAACCTGGCTTATTATCTTTCTAAGAAAGGCAGAGACATCTCTCTTATTGACTGTGATGTTGAGGAACCAAACAATCATATCTTTTTCCAGCCGGACTGGTATGCGAGCTTAAAAGTAACTCTCCCCGTACCGGAGGTAGATATCAAAAGCTGTAGCAGCTGCGGTAAATGCAGTGATTTTTGTCAGTTTGGTGCCATCATCTGCATTCGCGGCAAAGTCCTGGTTTTCCCCGAACTTTGTCACGGCTGCGGAGGCTGTGCGAAAATCTGCCCCCAAACGGCAATTAAAGAAACGACCAGGGAAATCGGTGAAATTCAATTAGGTATGAAGGACAGCCTGCATTTTATTCAGGGAGTGATGAGGATCGGCGAAGCAATGTCTCCTCCTTTAATTAATGAAGTAAAAGCCTGTGTAAAGCAGGGGGATATCATTATCGATTGTCCTCCCGGCACTTCTTGCCCTATGATCCAGGCTGTTAAAGACAGCGATTTTGTCCTGCTGGTTACTGAACCTACTCCTTTCGGATTGCATGACCTTAAACTGGCAGTCGCAACAGTCCGCCAATTAAATCTCCCCTTTGCCGTAGGTCTTAATCGCTCCACCATTGGTGACGAAAGGGTTAAAGAATACTGCAAAGATGAAAACATTGAAATAATCCTCGAAATTCCTGAAGATAGAGAAATTGCCCAGGCCTATTCCCAGGGGAAAATCTTTTTAGAGAGCTCGCCGCATTACGAAGAACATTTCGCTGCGCTCTTTAAGAAAATGGAGGAAATCGCTTTATGTTAAAAGAAATCGTGGTAGTCAGCGGAAAAGGCGGAACAGGTAAAACCAGTATTGTTGCTGCTTTAGCTTCTCTATTGAAAGACAAGGTTCTAGGAGATTGCGATGTCGATGCGGCGGACCTTCACTTAGTCTTAAAACCGCAAATTCAAGAAGAAAGTGAGTTTTGGAGTGGCAAAACCGCTTTTTTAAATAAAGAAAAATGTCTGGACTGCCATAAATGCATTGAACTATGCCGTTTTAACGCAATCAAGGAAGATATGACTATCGATGCCGTATCCTGTGAAGGCTGCGGTGTCTGCGCAGCCTTTTGCCCCCAGGGCGCAATCACTTTGCAAGAAAACCTGGCCGGTCACTGGTTTATCTCCCGAACTCCCTATGGTCCCCTGGTTCATGCCAGGCTGGGAATCGCCGAGGAAAACTCCGGGAAACTGGTCAGCCTGGTAAAAAGTAAAGCAAAAAAAATTGCTGCAGAAGAGAATAAATCCTTAATATTAATCGATGGCCCGCCCGGCATCGGCTGCCCTGTAATTGCTGCCATTTCCGGAGCCAGTCTGGTATTAATTATTACAGAACCTACTTTATCAGGGATACATGACCTGTCCAGAGTAGTTTCATTGATTAAGCATTTCAATATCAAGGCTGCTGCCTGTATCAATAAAGCAGATATTAATCCGGAAATGACCGCTAAGATTTTAGCGGACTGTGCAGCGGCAAATATTCCCGTTATCGGTATAATTCCTTATGACAGTTCTATTACCAAAGCCCAGATCCTGGGACAAAGCATTATGGATTATGCACCCCATAGTAATTCTGCTCAGATTTTAAGGAATCTCAAGGAGCAAATAATTAAGCGAATAAATACGAGGAGTGAATAAAATGAAAATCGCTATACCTGTTGCGAATAATCAATTATGTATGCATTTCGGTCACTGTGAAGTATTTGAATTCTATGAAATCGACAAAAAGGAAAAGAAAATTGCAGCTAAAAATGTCCTTACACCCCCTCCCCACGAACCGGGCGTTCTGCCCCGCTGGATCAAAGAACAAGGCACAAACCTTGTCATCGCCGGAGGTATGGGAGTAAGTGCTCAAAACTTATTCCGTCAGGCCGGAGTAGAAGTCATTACAGGGGCCCAAACTGCTTCACCCCGGGAGATCGTTGAAAATTATTTGAACAATTCTCTGGAAACAGGGAAAAATGCCTGCGATCATTAAGAAAACTGCCCGGTAGTTTTTCAACAGCTCCAGTGTTACCGTATTTCACAAGAAAGACGCCCATTTTCCAATTCCCTCCCCAGCGTCTTTCCGTATTTATGCTTAGCACTTTACCGAATTGACCGGGCCGGCTAAGTATAAAAAAGAGGAATGATTAAGCTCATTCCTCTTTTTTAGTGCTTATTCTATGACAGTGATCTGCACACTTGGGGCATTTGACTTTCTTTCCGCAGCCCTCACCAAAATCCAATTCAAATTCATGCTCACAAGCCGAGCATTTAAACCTTCTTTTTTGCTCCGCCAGCCGGAAATTACCACCTTCAATCTTGATGGCTTTCCCTTCAATTATAGCCTCAGCCAGTTTGCTACGGGCACTCATTAGAATCCTTTGAAAAGTCGGCCGGGATACATGCATTTTTTCCGCACAATCAATTTGGTCCAACCCTTCTCTATCCTTTAACCTGATTGCTTCCAATTCTTCAACATTTATAATCAATTCCTCTAAATCATGTTTGGGAATTCCCGCAGGCTTAAAGTGAGTATAAATAGGGTCAAATTCCACTCTGCGACATTTAGGCGGTCTTGGCACAAACCACACTCCTTTCAATGTTGGAGAACTCTATTTATTTATAAATTATTGTACCAGATTACAGCCGGATATTGTAGAGATAACTATTATTCCTAATACCCTCCTTTTATTTAAAATACACAAAAATAGTTAACAAATGGTCCCTCACCAACATATTATAATTTAAAATACAAAGAAGAAGGATGGTTTTATTTATGTCTTCCAGAATAAGATTTATTCACGGGTGTTCAGATTCACAACACTTAGATATTCATGTAAAGGATTGCAAGCTTTGTAACAGTTTTGCCTACCCGGACTATACTGATTATTATGATGTAGACCATGGAACTTTAATATTCAAAATATGTCCCACCAAAAAATACCATTCCCTGTTTGATGCCTATACTTATGCGATAGAAAATTCTTACCAAACTGCCATTTTGTCCGGGAAAGGTACCGATTTAAGCTTTTATGTGGTAGCAGATGCTTATCTCCCGATTTCCTATAATACGGCTTATATCCGTTTTGCCAATCTGGCCTATAATTCACCGAATCTGGATTTCACCTTAATTGACACGGGAATTATTTTATTCAGAGATGTTCAATACAAAGAGGTAACAGACTACTACGGAGTAAATCCCGATACCTATAATATCAGAGTCACAAAAACCGGTACTACTCAGACTATGATTACAATTCACAATGTAAATATGCTGCCCAACAGGTTCTATACAATTTATGTTCTGGGATTTACCAGAGACGGCGCCTCACCCCAATATCTTGTCTTTACAGATGGGAAATAGTAATAGCTGCCCTGCCGAATAAAGACTCCTGCCGTATCCAATCAGGAGTCTTTACTATTTAAGCCTTACTCATTCCAATAACTCAACAGGCTGTACTCCTCTCATGCTATTATCTGCCCTGCCCGCAATAATTAAAGGACTTCATTACGATCATAATGAAGTCCGCGAAATATTAGGATCATTTACGTAATACAAATTTTCTCAAATCACTTACATTTTACCTTGCGTCATCAACCGGGCCTGCGGTATTTTACGCAAAACAAAAGCTGCCAGGGGGGCTATTACTGCTCCTAAACCCAGAATAAAAAAGGGCAGTCCCCATTTAGTCGCATCAACAGGGTTTATATTCCCATTTTGGATTTCAAGTACTTTCCCAAATAAAAAAGGCGAGATAATCGTCATAATATACCCAAGGGCAGATTGAAAGCCCAGGGCTGTAGACCTAATTTGGGGCGAAACCATATCTGTCAGGCCGGCCTTATATATTGCCGAATCCGAAATTACCCAGAATCCAATCCAAAAAGCCGCCAGTACGACGAATATTAAAGAATGTCCGTATAAAAATCCCAAAAACAGCTCTACGGAAAGACTGCAGCTTGCCCCGATCATAATCGCTTTCGTTCTGCCCCACTTATCCGCCGCCATGCCCCACAGAAAAACAGCGGGAACACCAAGTAAAATGACCAGTGCCGCCATTTTGCCGCCAAGAGCAACAGCAACACTGTCACTATAGCCTGCGGCCTTGGTACAGGCGACTAAGAAAGGTCCGATCCAGCCCCAGAATGCATAAAGTTCCCACATATGTCCCATATATGAAGTTGTAATTAAAGCCGGCCCGCTATAACCTCCTTCCGGTGCCGCTTTAATTGCCCTATCCGTATTTATTGCAGGTAAAGAGGAGGCTTTCTCTAAGCTGCCGGGACCGGGGTTGCCCACTTTCATTAAATAAAATAAAATTGCGGCGGCAAAAAAAACCGGCAGTGAAGTCCACAATATCCCTGACTGCCAGCCATATTTACCGGCCAAAGGCGAAGCCACAAAATATCCTCCCGCATAGGATGCGGTTAAAGCAGCTGTATAGGCCCCGATTGCCTTACCCCTCTCTTCAGGGGGAAACCAGGAAGATAAGTACGAAATACCCGGGGCATAAATAGCTCCCGCCGATACCCCGGTCAAAAGCCTGAGGAGAAGAATGCTGGTAAAATCGCGGGCCAGCCAGACAAAAGAAGTTGAAAAAACTGCTGTCAAAAGAGTAGCCCAGGTGATAATCTTTATTTCTCCGACCTTATCCGAAAGCCAGCCGGTAAAAATTACAACCAGAACATAACCAAACTGAATCGAAGCCAGAATAATACCAATATCCGCCCCGCTCAGGTCAAAATCCGCGGCGATATATTTCAAAACTGCGGAAAAATTATACCAGGGTAAATATCCTAAAAACATGGACAAGGTCATCAGCACTAAAATTTTACCTTTGGTCATATTGCGTTACCTTCTTTTCATAATATAGGGAGGTCTTATTTTGATACAGCTCAATATTCAATTAAACACGCAAGAAATATGCCAAAGATAAAAAAAGCGGTATTTCCGGGTTTTACAAGCCTCTTTTGCATTATTTTATGGTATTTTTGCAACACCAAAAACCTCATCATCCTGCCGGCAGCATACACTCCCCAGGATAAGCCGTTGCAATTCGGCAGCAGCCCGATGCCGAATCGCAACCTCCCGGGGACTGATCTAAGAAATCTTCTCCTGCTTGATATGATAAAAAAGAGAGTAGTGACGACTCTACTCTCCTGAAAAACGGTTCGGTTAATCAATTTTCCGTAAAAATTCAGCTGCATTAGCCGACATTTGTTCCAGCATCTTCAGGACTGCCTCTTTTTCATCAGGGTCAAAGCCCTTTAGCAGCTGCCCGGTCCAATTCATACAGATGTTTTCCAGCTCCGGCTTTATCGCATAGGCCTTGTCATTCAGGAAAATTTTATTCATTCTCTTATCAGCAGGACAAGTCCTCCGTCTTATATAACCTGCTGCTTCAAGCTTTTTCATAGCCCGGGCAGTCGTACCTTTATCCATACACAGATAACCGGCCAATTGCTCCTGACTAATGCCGTCTTCTTTGAAAAGAGTAAGTAAGAAGATAAATTGACCCCGGCTTAAATTATAGGCGTTCAGTTCTTTATCTAAATTCATTTGTCCTAAACGGTGCAAAACGGAAATCCATTTTCCGACAGATTTATCTTCTCCCATATCATTAAGCCTCCGCCGGCACATAATGAGTGAGCAGTTTAAACTCTCTTAACATTAAGGTTAAAGTCAACAGGAAAGAAAAGAAATCAGCGATCGGCCCGGCATATAATACTCCGTCTAAACCATAAAAGGACGGCAGTATTAATAATAAAGGGATCAAAAACAGTACCTGCCGCGATAAAGTCAGCAGCATGGCAGATTTCGGCTTTCCAATAGCTTGAAAATAATTAGCCCCAACCATTTGGAAGCCGATAACAGGAACCATGAGCAGGAAAGTCCGGATTGCTTTAGCGCCGAATCCCAACAGGTCTTGATCATCGGGAGAAAAGAAAAATACCAGTTGTTCAGGAAATAAGCGCGTCACAATAAAACCAAAGGTAGCGATTGCCGTTGCTACATAAATAGCTATCCTTAACGCTTCTTTCACACGGGCAAACTCTTTGGCACCATAATTATAGCCGATTATCGGCTGAGCTCCCTGGCTGATTCCCAGTACAGGCATCATCAAGAGCATCATTAAACTGAATACCACACCCATTCCTGCAATAGCAGTTTCACCACCATATATCCTTAAGCTGTTATTTAAAATTAAATTTAATAAGCTTGCCGCTAACTGCATGGCGAAAGGAGCAGAGCCTATGGATAAAATTTTATTCAATATTTCCTTTTCCAGTCGTAAGTTGACTTTTTTGATTTTCAAAGTACTGTTTCCGCGCAGAAAATAGTAGAGTACCCAGGTCGCCGAAATGCCTTGGGAAATAATCGTAGCTAAAGCCGCCCCTTGAATACCCCAGCCAAAAACAAAAATAAAAATCGGATCTAAAATTATATTTGTAATGGCACCGATCAGCATTGTCATCATAGCAATTTTGGGATTACCCTCTGCCCGGATAAAGTTATTCATACCAAAACCAATGGACATTAAAACATTACCGGCCAAAATAATCTGCATATAATCTTTAGCATATGGAAGTATTGCCTCGGTAGCGCCGAATAACCTGAGTAACGGCGTTAAGAAAGTAAGACTTATCATTGATACCAGCAGCGCTAATAACACGAGCCCCAGGACACCATTACCCATAATCTTTTCTGCTTCGTCCTTTTTTCCTTCTCCCAGCTTTAAGGAGATTAAAGATGTTGTTCCTATCCCGATCAGCATCGAACAAGCCATGGAAATCATCATTAACGGAAAAGCGATTGTTAATCCTGCAAGTCCGAAAGAACCTACTCCGTTACCGATAAAAATTCTATCAACCACATTATATAAAGCATTTACTAACGTACCGATTAAAGCCGGAATAGAAAATTTAATTAAAAGCTTAACGATACTTTCCCGGCCCAGTTCTTCTGAATGATTTCGCATTTTTAAGTCCTCCTTTTACTGTCAAAGGTTGCAAGCGCAACTATTCTATTATAAACTTACTTTTCAGTATATGCAATTAGATTTTTTATTTTTTGTGTTTATTCTGTGATAATGTCACCTTGTTATTATTCCGGTAAAATGTCAC
>JBMNCQ010000077.1:0-1811 GCA_049366715.1 Peptococcaceae bacterium
CGCCTTGAATTCCCTGTTCACCCTGTGGGCCTTGCTCTCCCTGTTCACCTTGAGGGCCCTGGATACCCTGTTCACCTTGAGGCCCCTGGATACCCTGTTTGCCCTGGCATCCTGTCATCACATAAAGCGGGGATAGTAACAGGGTAAGAATGATAAACGAGATAAAGAACCTGTAGAAGACTTTCATATTACCCTCCTTTTTGGTAGAAAATACAGGTATTTATCCTGGCGGCAAAAATTGGATTTGCCGATTGATAAATCTACTCATTAAAGGTCGCAGGAATATACGGGAAAATCTGCTTAAGTTTATAAGCGGCTCTTTTTAACTCGATTATATTTTTAATGTACCGTTTACATTATATTTACTACAGTTCGATAATAATGGGGTATGCAGTGCCTTGTCAATAGATTAACGGTAATTTTAAGGTGTTCTGATATTAAAAAACCGGAAAAGTAACACTGAATCCATTGTCTATTCAGCTATAAAAGGTTATACTTCCTTGTAAGTAACCTTTTGTACAATACTGTCTTATCGAATCTTGCGGATTGAAATAAGGCTGTTATGTCGATAAAAGATTATAGGAATCCCGATAAAAAAAGCGGAACTAAATTCTTATCCGATACTGCAATCGGACGATTCTTCGGGCCTTGTGAATTCACCCCCCGGATATCCCTGTTCATCTTCGCCGTCGTAATAAAGCTTGCCGCGTCCGCCGTTTCCGGAATAGCCTGGGTATTCAACAATTCCATGCTTTATATATCGGGAATAATGCTCTGGATTCTATGGTTTTCCTTCCTGTTTATTATAGCCATTCCCCAAGCCGACCAATGGCTGCAAAAAAGCAGCGAGCGCTTCAAAAAAACAGCGAAAAGAATCATCATCGCAGTCCTGGTAATCGGCATAGTCGAATTTGTCGGGTTATCTGTTATAGGGTTGGACGCACTGGGACTGGAGGGCAGGGACAACAGTTTTTCGGAAGTCTTGACGTCTCTTGAGGATTCCTTTAATTATAATGACGCTACCGCTTTGTCACACCAGGCAGCCGAAAATTTCCTCGAAGGTAAGAACCCCTATGCGGAATCCAATATCGTAATCGCAATGCACGAATTCGACGTGCCTTTGGATAAACTGACGCCTTTAAGATTGGGAATATTCGCCGATTCCTTTCCATATCCGACCGATGAACAGCTTGAGCAGCTGGAGCTTCAAATGACGGAAAATCCCGATGAGGTTCCCGCAGAGCTGGAATCCTGTGTATGTTATCCTGCGGGGTCTTTCCTGATTCCGGCGCTGTTTTTAATGATGGGGATAAGCGATATGAGGATTATCTATATAATCCTGATGATACCGGTTTTGCTTTATGTAATATGGATATCCCCTGCCAGGTACAGGCTGCTGCTGTTTATTATTATGGTTATGAGCCTGGAGTTATGGAATTCCCTGCTATCCGGGGAAACCGGCTTTTTAGTCTTCCCATTCCTGTTGCTGGGCTGGGTTCTGTTTAGCAGGAACCCGGTTGCTTCCGCTATATGTATCGGATTGGCCGCGACAATCAAGCAGATGACCTGGTTTTTTATCCCTTTCTACCTGATTTTAATTTACAGGACACAGGGAATGAAAAAAGCGATTCAGTCTTTATCAATAATACTGTTGATATTTGCGGCTACCAATCTTCCTTTTATTATCAGCGACCCGCAATTATGGTTTGCTTCGATAACCTCGCCTATGACGGATAAATTCCCGCTGGGGGTCGGGATTATTACTCTTGTCACCAGCGGATTGATTAACCTGCAGTCTTCCTTGTTCTTTA
>JBMNCQ010000078.1:0-3866 GCA_049366715.1 Peptococcaceae bacterium
TCTCAGTGCCGTAAAGCAACCAGCATTCCATCTTCACCCATTCAATTTTACGGCGGATAGTAGACATTCTAGCTTTAATCCCGCTGGTATATCCTGTGATTTCAGGTGTAATTTGGGTAGGCATAGGTGACTCTCCAGCTTGCTTGATCATAAATATTGATTTTATCAGCTATTTTATCGTCGTTTACTATCAAATCCATATAACCGGAATCCATGAACTTTCTATAAGGAAATTTAATTGACGATTTGAAACCGAAATTCTCCGTGAGAACCTTATGCAGAACAGGTTCGCCCAGTGTCCATATTGCTGATACCGGGCAGGCATATCGATTAAACTCTTCCAACGACTTAGAGACAATAGCCCGAAAACAATTTATGTTGTCGTCTTTTATTAAATAATCGATAATGATACCTATATTTCCCCAGGTTAACAGCTTCTGCATACTGATTATGGCATAACCAAGAAGCAAACCTTCTTTCTTAATCAAAATATATCGATATGAACGCAGAGGATTATTATCAAAACGCCAACGAAGATTTTCTTCCGAGCGCACAATATCTATTATATTTCTCTTCCTAAATGAATCCAGGATATTCATTTCTGCCGTATACCGCTCACTTACTTCGACATGATAATCATCAAAATCTAACCTGTCTTTCTTTAATTTCGATTTGATTACGTTTACAGGATTAGTTATATGAAAGAGTATTTCAGTATCCATAATCTTTCGATATCCCTGACTGGCAAATCCTTTGCGTGACATAGGACCGGGAAACCCGAATGACAAGCTGCAATTATGTTCCGCAAGATAATTCAAAGCATATTTACCCATACGATTAAATATACCCTGCCCTCTATAATCCTTATGCACCATCGTATCACAGTGCTGCGCTGCAACAATTTTTTTATCTCCCAGCCATAATTCGTTTAAAAGAAACGGGCGTGCTCCGATTATTTTGCTCCCGTCAAGGGCAACTATGACACCAGGCAATTCCGCAGATAAAGGATTATCTACATATTTCCACTTCCAGAATTCAGTGGTTACCTTATGATTAAATGTAAAAACATATAAATCTGTTAATTGTTCTATTGCATCTATATGTTTTAAAGTTTTTATTTCAACCAATTCTTATTATCCCTTTTCATTATTCGTTATTTATAAAGAAGGAACAAACAATTCCTATAATCGATATCGAATGATGTTTAAGCCCTGCCGTAGCAGCCGTTGCCCGGCTGCAGCTTCAGCAGTTCTCTTAATGTTATAGGCTTCATGATTTTTCTTTCATGAAACTCCGCGATAGTATGAACGCGTTTTATCATGTCGATATTTCTTGCCAGTTTGGTACGTTCGCTGTCATACCATATGTTATCTTCAAGCCCCACACGCACACCACCACCCGCGGCAATCGATATTGCGTTTACCGCTAATTGTGAATCTCCGATACCTCCCATGCTCCATATGGAACCGGGCGGCAGGTCGGAAATTAAGACACCCAAATGCAGAAGATTGGCCTGGGCACAGGCGATATTCCCGAAAATAAGATTAAAATAATGAGGCGGCTCTATGATTCCCTTTTTCTCGAGGTATTTGGCGTAATTTATCATACCGCTGTCGAATACTTCCAGTTCCGGTAATATGCCGCGCTTTTGCATTTCGGAAGCGAGGTCCGTTATCATTTGAGGCGTATTTACACTGGTTTCTTTATTGAAATTTACCGAACTCAGGGTAAGGCTGCCCATATCCGGTTTAAGGTCGCCCGTAAGCGTCAGCGGCTGGCTTCGCTTTTCGAATTCGCTGATATTACGTCCGCTTAGCGTAGCTACAATTACCAGTTCCCTGTCATATTTACGTATGCCGGAAATTATTTCAGCGAAGGTCTCCGCTTTATAGGTAGGTATGCCATCTTTATCACGTGCATGGAGGTGCACCATGGTAATACCTGTATCTGCGGCTTCAAGTACCTGGTCTATTATTTCATTCGGAGTGACAGGCACATGCGGAGTCATCTCTTTAGTGGGAATCATACCGGTCGGAGTGAAATTGACTATACAGTCCACTGATTTCTCCTTTACGCATTTTGAATTTCGCGCATTTTCTTATGAAAATTATTGTATCAAGTTTCATACCTAAATAATATCATATATTTTAATTCACGGGAGAGGATTTTTTATGTAAAACTATGCAAGTTCAATCCCCGCTTGTCTGTACGATAAACAGGACATTATTTTATTTAATAAATCTATTCATCTATAATTATTCTTTTAACGATAATCATATGATAAAATTACTTTATTACTTAACAATTCAAGGACTAAATAGATGAGTTTTTCTTCCAAAATATCAGACCCGGCTTATTCCAGGTATAAAAAAGACTCTGTAACATGGTCATTCCTTTTTTCCTTTATTCTGTTTGTGATAGCTGTTATCGGTTTCCCGATTTACGGTAATGCCAGTGGGGAACTGGATTGGCCGGAGTCTTTATTTTACGGTATCGGTATCGGGGGGATGTTTGTAGCAATTGCAGCGCTGCAAACTGCAAAAAGGAAAATCGATAAGACATGGGACGGTACGGTTATTGATAAACAGATTTACTCAAAATATTACAATAACGAAGACCATACACAGTATGTAATAAAAATAGAAAAAGATTCCGGTAAAATCAAAACCGTAAAATGGACTGACTATTCCGAGTTATTCGATTATTATGAAATCGGCGATCGTATTCGCCATCACAAGGGACTGTTTTACTATGAAAAATATGATAAAAGCAGGGACTCGGAGATTTTATGTGTTTCCTGTAGATATTTCAACGATATAAAAGAGGATGCCTGCGTCAGGTGCAAATGCCCTTTGCTTAAATAACAGGACTTTTTTCCCCGGCTTTTTCCTTCCACTACTCGTCTTTAAGAAAATGAATGACTTCGCTGTTAAAACGTTTTCTCATCTCGACAAAAAATGCATGCGAACCGCCCTCGTATTTCACCAGGTTGGAACCAGGTATATGTTTTACCAGGAGTTCTGAAGATTGCGAGTCGATTATCTTGTCATCGGTACCTGTCATTAAAAGCGTCCGCGCTTTAATAAGCGCTAATCTGTCTACAGAATCATGTTCCCATATTGCCTTTAGCTGATTCGTAATCCCTGACACATCCTGATTCCTTATCCATAATCGCATTAACGGTACTATGAATAGCCTGTTGATTTTTTTATTGAAAGCCAGTTCCTGTAACTCAAGCAGAATATTTCTTATAGGCATATTCAATAAATCATCATAAGAATAATCGCCTTCATAGCCGAATTTATCCACCAATCGAGATGATATACCTCCGATACCGGTTCTTTTGGCAAAGGTGCAGCAAAGTATCAACCTGTTTACTTTATCCGGATGGTTTATTGCCAGTTCCTGGGCTATCATCCCTCCCATCGAAACCCCCAGCACATGCGCCTTATCGATTTCGAGAAAGTCCATTAATCCTGCCGTATCATCTGCCATATCGCGTATTGAATAAGGTTCTGAGGGTTTGCCTGATTCTCCGCACCCCCTGTTATCGAAAGTAATGACCTTAAAATGCTTCCTTAAAACAGGGGTTTGCAGAATCCAGGCGCTTTTCGTAGAAGCTATTCCCATTATCATGACAAGGGGTTCCCCATCACCCTTAATCTTATAATTAATGTCTATTCCGTTAATTTTCGCTGTCGGCAATTTCGGCCTCCGTCCGGCTATTTAAACCGGTGAAAAGCTACTATAATTAGTATTATAAAATATTTTGGGAAAGAGCGATATGTTCTAAATCATTTTAAAATTTAAAGATTTACTAATTCTTAAAATTGAAGAATTTTACGTTTTATATTATTATATTAGAT
>JBMNCQ010000079.1:0-3517 GCA_049366715.1 Peptococcaceae bacterium
GGCCAGGATCTCTTTTTCTTTTATCATCGAACCTCTACCGATGCATTTGCATCGAAAGGATTCGTTCTGACTGCCAGAGAAAAGAGATACGGATAATTGCCTTTGAGATGCTTCATATAATCCAGCCACTCTATAACCAAAAGATGATATACTCTTTCCATGTCACCGGCAAGGTGTTCATAATCGGTTTCCGGTAATTTGCTTAAGTCTTTCCTATAAACCAGCTCTTCCGTCAAATGGAATACGGCCCAGAGCAAATTGGTAAAGGAATCATGTTCCAATAGATTGGGATTTTCCAAAAGATTCAGCAAAAATTGTCTCTTTTCCTTCAAAAAGCTTTTCAGATCCTTCAGATTCCCCTTCTTGATATCGATGTCATAGGGATGATCTTTGACATCGTCGCAAATCTTCGAAAACCCGCCTTCAAAAGTGTTGCTATTGATACGCATCTTTCGGGCAATCTCATCATGCTTTACATCAAAGGTCAAAAAGGTCTTCACCAACTCACTTCCGACCTCACTAAAAAATGCCCCTATGACCATATTCAATTTATTCAACATGCTCTTCTTTTCCCTGTAGTGCAATAATTGATGAATGACCAAGGTTACCAATAATACTTCAAAGAAAACAAAGGCGATATCTCCGATAAGATAGATAAAAATATGATGTGCATCTCTAAAAATCAAATAATGGATAAAATAAACCAATGCCGATAATACGATCAAAAGCAAGCCAAACAAGACCTGCCAGTTCAATATATTTTTCACTTTCAATCTCCTTGATTTTTTGATCAATTTCCCTAAAATAAAATCATGCAAATGAAAAGGACTCTTTATTCTTATTCACTCTCATAAAAGGATAGCTCAAGTCACCCGGTGTAATGACCGCCACATCATTCCTACCATTCAAAAACTTACCGCAAAGTTTTTTATTTTTCTATCTTCGCATTGCCAAGTTTGATCGGGCTGATTATATCTCCGAATATATTCTCGGACTTTTCTCCCACGATCACCGGCAAAACCAATAAGCTTATCTCATCGATCAATCCTTGATTCAACATGGCGTTGGTCAATCCCCTTCCGGAATCAACCATTTCGATAGTTCCAGTCGCATTCTGTATCTATTCCTGGCATCTTTAATAGGAATTCCGACTCTAGCCGCATCTTTTAAAATAACCTCTAAAATTTCGCCATTCATTCCGGGTTCGGTATCCTGTCGGATTACTTGAAACCCCAGCTTTTCCCAAAATACCCTGCCTGCAACCCCCGATATGGCATAGAGAATCGGTATTTCCTGGTAAGCATTTGCTTCTATGGCATTCCATTTGTTCTTAATTCCCCATTTTACCAGTTCACTTACCATAAGTGTCGCCAGACCCTTGCGTCTATAGCGGCTTGGTTCATTATCCGGCGCAATAACAAAAAGACAATGAACAAACAGAGTTTTGTCGCTCAGTTGGCAAGTTGGCAATAATTCTTGTTCCAACAATCGATCGGATGGACCTGCGGGAAATCTTTGCTGCAGACAAAATCCAAGCCCACCTTCGGTATCGATAAAAGTACACAGGGCCTTTGGATAGAAACGCAAGGTAGCTACGATCGAATCACCATCTCGAACAATTAGAGCACAGGTACCATAAGTAGTAATCAATTTCTTCAAAAGCGGCACATTCCGTGTTTTTATATATTGCCAATCTATTTCCGGATTCGACATTGGGTGATCGATGTTGGCAGGTTCCAATGCACCACCGTGCAAACATCTCCAAACCAAAAAGTTCTCTGTCATTGGTTCGACGACCAAACGGTCTATCATAAAAATTCCTCTTCATATCGAAGAAATGTATCCCGGGAAAATCCGTGTACACCTGAATCCCGAAGTACTCCATGTCAAGCACTTTTGGTACAATGATTCATAAGTCGGTTCTTATACGAAAAGTTTTTGCATCATGCCTGTTTTTTTATTTTATCAAAAAGCTGCCCTCATTGAAAGGTGGAGATTTTCACGAGAATAGCCATCAACTTGACATAAATAGATATAATTTATGTCATATATTATATTCTTTCCGTATTCCCCTTGAAAAATACTTCCTGACAGCGTAATATTAGTTCTAAGAAATCTTCTTGTTGCCTCTTATCTGTAAGGTACAAGCATGAATCTCTTTAAGATCCTTGATAGTTCTTTTATATTTTTTATATTTAAAGCTTATCTTTCTTAATTCAGTTGCAATATAGATGAACTACGATTAGTAAACTGTGGCCAGATCCAAGGCTGGCGTTATAAGGAACAAAATGGAAACCTGGGAAAAGAATCTCTATGTCATAGCTTTTGCTGAAATGATTGGAATAACCGGTATGGCATTTTTGATTCCTTTTTTACCCTTTTATGTCAAAGAATTGGGAATCGTCAAAACAGAAGAGGTAGCCTATTGGTCAAGCTGGCTGATAAGTGTTCCCTCATTGGCCATGGTTATCGTTTCTCCCTTCTGGGGAATACTAGCCGATTGCTTTGGTCGAAAACCAATGGTGGAACGCGCAATGTTCGGAGGGGCAATTACCATATTTTTGATGGCCTGGGCGACCGACGTCTATCAGTTATTGGCCCTACGCATACTTCAGGGCACCTTAACGGGCACCATCGCCGCCTGTACCGCCTTAGTTTCTTCCAGCTCACCTTCCAGAAAGATGGGATTCAGCCTGGGATTACTACAAACCGGTATCTTTTTGGGTAACTTCTTAGGCCCTTTACTGGGAGGCATCTCGGCCGATACTTTGGGCTTTCGTAATTCTTTCCGTATTACTGCTCTGTTGTTGTTTATCGCCGGATGTTTGATCTTTTTTTTGGTCAAAGAAAATTTCACACCTTCGGACAAAAATGAAAAGAAGGTTCCTCTTAAAAAGAAATTAGCCCTACTCTTGAATAATAGGCAACTGCTTGTTGTATTCTTTATACTCTTTCTAGTACAGTTCTCGGTCAAGATCGTCAGCCCCGTTTTCCCTCTATTCATGGAGACCATCGTAGCCAACCCGAAGACTGTTTCCACTTTCACCGGCCTGATGTTTGCCATCACCGGTCTCATGAGCGCATTTTCCGCACTAAATATCGGCAAATTTGTTGGGAAAAAACCGAGTGATTCTCTTTTGACCATCAGCTTGATAGGAACAGGAGCCTTTTTCCTTCCCCATGCCTTTGTCAGCAATACAACCCAACTCATTTTTCTGAGAATCGGTCTGGGCCTGTTTTATGGAACCATCGTTCCTATCGCCAATACCATTATCGGTCTTTCCACGCCACCTCAACACCGCGGAAAGATATTCGGTATTTCAAATAGTATCACCTTTTCGGGGAATATCCTGGGTCCTATCTCTGGTGGCCTTATCATGGTTTCCTTCGGTCTATCCGCCGTTTTCGTGTTCACAGGAGTTTTGCTCTTACTAACAGGCTCTACCCTGCCCTTCATCCTCAAAAGACCCGTTACCGACAAAATCTCAGAAAAGGCTGAATTTTATAAAGCAAAATA
>JBMNCQ010000080.1:0-1665 GCA_049366715.1 Peptococcaceae bacterium
TGGGTACTTTTCCTTACCTCAAAAATTATGGAAATTAAATTAAGTTAAAGTGTAAGTTTTGATAAGTAAATTCTAACAGTAAAACTAGAATAATAATAGCAATACATTCTAATAACACGCTCCTATATTTTTTTGTTCATGATTTAATTAGTGAATACTGATTAGCTCCTTTAACTGTTTTACCCAGCTTCTGTCCTGGTGGGGACCTATTAATACCGGAAGAGAATACTGTTTATCATATTTATCCTCTTTGGGCAGGTAAATGCCTTCTTGGGGGTTGATCTGTTTGAAGGTCAGCTCCTCCTCTTTTATGGACCAGAAGTCATCCCAGTCATTATTGATGATCCATTGTCCTATTTTGGCCAGGTTCAATGCTCCAGAAGGAGACCAGCTCATCCCCCTTTTCTTGAAGCGATTGGTAAGGATCTTGTCGATATTGCCCTCAATGGCACCCATGGTATCAACAGGTAAGCCTTTTTCTTTCAGGCGATCTACAGCATTGATTCCCTCAGCGTTGTTGATAAGATAAGTTGCTAGTTCATTTAATTCATCTTCTTTCTGGGGATTCTTAGTTTTTTCTTCTTCCAATAACAGAAGTGCTTCTGGAATATTGCCTTCTTGTAAGAGAAGACTAACTTGGGATTTTGTTTTACGGTTATAGGAGAGCATCTGGATTAATTTCCGTTTTAGGTGAAAGGGACATAACTGATAGATGGAGTTGGGGAAATAATCCTGGGCTCCTTCTTTGATCCAGGTAGCACCATCTGCTCCGACTAAGATGAGGTTATGATCATACACCTGATATTTTTCTTGGGCCAGTAGGCTCACCTGGGCCATAAATTCATTCCCCGGGCCAAGACCGGCATAGGCCAATTTGTCTTTGAGCTTTTTGGCGTCCGAGTTTCCTGTGAGATATCTCTTTTCTTTTCCCCTGTGGAGGATAGCCAGTTTTAATTCTGCCTTTTTCTTTTTTTGTTGTTGCAGGTGAATCATGGTACCGTCTACCTCCAGATAAATGGGATCTGATTGAACCGGGGTAGAGGTTAATTTGAGGGATTCGTCTAATTGTTGGTCAAAGGCGTATTCTTCTAGTTGTTGAATCTTACTACCCTGAGATTGTACCTGCTGGCGGATACATTCAAAACTGACTGAATCCCCGTAACAGTACTCCAGAAATCTCTGGGCATTACGGTAGCTGCCGGCAATAAAAGAGAACAGGCCGGTGATCTTCTGGTAATGAGTGCTCATACGCTGATTGGGTATTAGGCCCAGGGTCTCATCCAATAGATAATGGTACTGGCCTTCTTGATCCCGGTAGAGATGCTTCTGGTAGCTGATATTGCCCAGGAGGGTCAACAGATATTTAGTGCGTTTTCCACAGTTGATAAGTTCTCCCCTTTTTCTGTCTTTTCTTAACTTATTGTCAAGGAACTTGAGTATTTCGCTCAGGATATGCTGGCCTATAATTTTGACTAATTGAAAAACAAATTTTTCCAGTTGCTGGATATTAAGTGAGTCTTCTGGTATAGTCACTTGTAGAGACGGTAATGAGATTGTTAACTGTAATTCTTTCATTAGGTAGATTTACCTCCTTTTAGAAAAAGAATGTTTCTTCTTTTTCTATTGTTTTGTTCTATGAGGTAAGTCTACCTTTTTTGTTGACCT
>JBMNCQ010000081.1:0-1712 GCA_049366715.1 Peptococcaceae bacterium
CATTCGAGACCAATGAATGGCAGGAGTTAAAATATTTTGATTTCTATGCTTCAGCCCTGGTTATACTATTGGCGCTTTGTTTGCCTTTGGGGTTGGCTTCACCTGCTATAACATCCGAGAGGGCTATGGGAACAATCGAAAGAATATTTGTTTCCCCGTACAGGCGCTCAGAAATAATTATCGGAAAAATGCTTGCTCACACTATTTTTGCGATTATTATCATTATACTTGTTTTAATTACCTTAAAAATACTATTCGATATCACCCTGGGTAATATCGCCCTTGTACTGCTTGTCTCGATACTGGTCGGTATAAACGCTGTTATTCTCGGTTTACTGATATCTTCGATAACCTATTCCGAATCCGAATCGATTCTGCTGGCAATAATGTGTTTCCTGGGTTTGCTGATTCAAATGACCTATTTAATCCCGTGGGAATCCATGCATGCTATATCGAAGTTTATTTCGTATGCCATCCCATATACCTACGGCGTTCAGGCAATACGTTCTATTAATCTGGTAGGTGCGGGACTTTTAGATATATGGCGAGACCTGGTCATAATGTTCGGCTTTATTATTGTTCAGGCGCTTATCGCCACACAGTTGCTTAAGCGTGAGATAAAATAAGGCATCTTAACCGAACGGGTTATTTAAAATTCAGCTAACTCTTTTTCCTGAAGGCTTCTACTTCTTCCAGCGAAGGCAATTCATAGTTATTCTTATATACAGCCTTTTTGGATAGTATCATTTCGCTATATTTCTCTTCGCCTATTTCTTCCAATAACCGCCTTCCGTTTTCCGTAATCTCTTCTATTGCGGTATTTATACGGTCGGACATTCCTCTCATTACAGACATGGATAGTTGCATTATCATTTTGTAGCCGAACGGAAATCCTTCGAAAGTAACAATTATTTCAGGGGGAGCTACCCCTAAACCGACATCGGCGCTGCCGAATTGCGGCATCGGCAATCCCAGTCCGGCGATTGCTTCGTCGGAAAAAGTTACATCCGTGCCAATCCATTTCCCGTCTATCATAAATTCAGCGGCGCCATGCATTTCCCAGAATTCAAGGGCATCGTATACTTCTTTAAAGAACGGGTCCACTGTCAGCACGCTTCTGACCGGCGGAGAAAATTCGAGCCCGATTATTGAATATCTGGCCGGTACTCCACCGGCACGTGCCAGGGCAATTGCCAGTGATTGTTGATCCAGACATACACCCCTATTAGTTTTAAGTACTTCCACTTCTGTTTTGAGAGGGTTGAACTCGAATTTGATTTGACGCATAAATTTGAAGATGGCCTCGGCGTAATCCCTGTCGGATTTTTCCCAGGCGCCCAGTTTTTTAGCCAATGCTACGATTTCCGGGGCATTGGGCTTGCATAAACGCGTGGGCCTCAGATACTTTTCATTGCTGGTAGCCCTGAGAATATCTTCGGCAGATACACCGGCTAAATCGTCTTCCGTGATATAATCGCTTTTTTCTTCATACAGGGGCGCCCATACGGGTTTGCGCACTTTTATACGTTTCATCCAGGTTGATACAATATCCCCGGTGAAACGCACAGGTTGTTTTATCATAACCTTAGAGAAATAGAAACCTGCCTGCAGGTTTCTAGTAAACAGCATCCCGGACGGAAAAAAACCCTTATCCAGCTCTTCTTTAATCCGATTGAACATAAATATCCCCTGCATCCTGATAATAATAGTGC
>JBMNCQ010000082.1:0-1196 GCA_049366715.1 Peptococcaceae bacterium
CGGCTTTAATTAAATTTCAAAGCTAACAAGCACAAAAAATATCTTCTTAGAATAAGAAAAATGTCCAAACTTCAGTATACTGTGACAGCTGTCTACGATCGCCCCTATTATATACGCAATAAGTAGCAGACTGCCGTCGCCAACAACGGCACAGGCGTAATAACAAGGGATAAGGTGTCACGAAGTTATTCTAAAAAAGCCTTTGTTTATGCGGCTTTCTAGCCCCGGCTTTGATGGGGAAACATAAATGCCTTATTCCAGGGATAACATCGTGACATTTTCCCGTATAGAAATGGAAGTCCGGCAACCCATCTAAAAAATTTGATTTGTAATGTAACAAATAGGCCCCCTGCGTTATACATCAGCCTATTTGTAAAGGGGTCCTTAAGCGGGTGCTTATGCGTACTTAACGATTTTCTTTTAATTTTGCCTCATTAATATTGAAAATCATTTAATTACTTAATTGAACAATAGTTAAAGATCGATTCATATAACCTAAAACAGGAAAATCCGTATTAATATTTGCTCCTACTTCATCTCCTGCTGCTAAGGAGGTTTGAACAACAAATGTTGAACTGCTTCTATTAGATATCTTAAAAAAAGTAGTAGTATCGCCAAAAATCGGTGTACCATTGACAGTAATAATAGCAGTTAAATATGGTTGATCCGGATCTGGCTCAGTGGTGGCTTCTGCGTTAATAGATATCGTTATTTGATAAATTCCGCTTTCTCCTACCACTAACTCATTGCCCGATCCACTGACTGTGACCGTATCTGATAAAGGTCCAACAATACTAAATGTGACGGGTGTGAATGTTGTTCCAGGTGTTTCGTTGTTAGCTCCTCTTAAAGATCCAAAAGCCAAAACGACTTCTCCAGTGGGTCCTGTCGCTCCCGCCGGGCCTGTTGCTCCTGCCGCTCCTGTCGGTCCTGTCGGGCCTGCCGGGCCTGTTGCTCCTGCCGGTCCCTGTAATCCTTGCGGGCTCTGTGGGCCTGTCGCTCCTGCCGGTCCCTGTAATCCTTGCGGGCCTTGCAGGCCTTGTGGGCCTTGTGGGCCTTGTGGGCCTTGCGGTCCCTGTGGTCCCTGTGGGCCTGTAGGACCTGTAACTCCGCCTTGACCTGCTGCCGCTAATAAGGCAACGCTGCCGGAAGCTTATTAACCAGCACCAAACCTTGCGTTGCTCCTACCGGTGCGG
>JBMNCQ010000083.1:0-160776 GCA_049366715.1 Peptococcaceae bacterium
CGGCTGTTGCTGCCGGTGTGCTTTTATCTTTATTCGGTGTTTCTTAAATATAGATATATAATAGAGAGATAGACAATATGGAGGGTGAAAAAGGGAGGATGACTAAAAGTCATCCTCCTTCGGTTTTTGGTAGTTTTTCAGAAAGAAAGGAAAAAGGCTGTTCAATAAAGAATAGTATAATAAAAAGGGGAAGGGATGGGGTTGATGATTACTAGAGAAATGTCAATTATCCAAGTTTTGCAAATAGAGCCTAAAGCGGCAGAACTATTAAAATCTCTGGGAATGTCTTGCTCAATCTGTATGGGATCTGCGACAGAAACCATTGAACAGGGTGTTAGGGCCCATGGTTTAGATTTAGAAAAAGTCTTAGAAAAATTAAATCAATTACAGGAAAAGACAGAATAGATAGGTGACAGGAAATGTCTATAAAAGAAGGAAAAAAATTAGGATCCCCCGCAGGTCTTTTGCATATTCCAGGTGTCGGTAAACAAAGGCAGAAATATCTACATAAGCTGGGATTAAATACGATTGAGGATATCTTATATTATTTACCCCGCAAATATGAGGACAGAACACAGTTGCAGTCAATACAAGATTTAAAGCATGATGCTCAGGCAACGATCTTTGCCCAGGTAAAAAAAGTCGAATTAACCCAGCCTAAGAGAAGACTTACGATCTTTAAGGCTTATTTGGAGAATAATTCAGGTAAAATAACTGCTGTGTGGTTTAATCAGAGTTTTTTGAAAGAGAAAATAAAGCCCGGAGTCAGAATATATGTAACAGGAAAAGTAAATCTTCAATTCGGCAGGCAAATCAGTGTTAGTGATTATGAAATTTTTGCTGAAGAAAATGAACAACGTCATTCGGCAAGAATAATCCCTGTTTATTCTGCCTCGGAAAAGATCCCTTCTAAATTATTAAGAAATATAGTTTATGAAACTTTAGAACGTTTTTTACCCGGGGTAAAAGAAATTCTGCCTGAGGAGATCCGAAAAAAATACAACTTATTAGACATCCGGAATGCTTTACGAACAGTTCACTTTCCCCAGAACTGGGATTTGCTAAAAAGAGCCAGATATCGTTTGAGTTTTGAAGAATTATTGATATTACAACTGGGAATCAAAATTAATAGAAAACAGGTTCAGGGATTAAGCGGGATCAGGCATAGCAGGAATGATGAGCTGACGGACAAATATGTGAGATTGCTTCCCTATACTTTAACGGGAGGACAGGAAAAAGTCATTGCGGAAATAAAAAATGATATGGAAAGCAGTCACGCCATGTACCGGTTGTTGCAAGGTGATGTGGGGTCGGGTAAAACAGCTGTTGCAGGCTGGGCTTTATTGAAGGCTATCGGCGGCGGATATCAAACGGCCTTAATGGCTCCGACGGAAATTTTAGCAGAGCAGCACTATCTTAACATTGCTAAATTAATCGAACCCTTAGGAATTAAAGCCATTTTATTAACCGGTAGTTTAGCGGCGAAGGAAAAAAGGACAAGCCTTGAGGAAATTGCCCAGGGCCGTATTAAACTGGTGATCGGGACCCATTCCCTTATCCAGGCCCATGTGGAATTTGCTGATTTAGGCCTTGTTGTTATCGATGAGCAGCATCGTTTTGGTGTTAGACAACGCTTAGCTCTGCAGGAAAAAGGTCTGAATCCTGATATGCTGGTGATGACAGCAACACCAATTCCCAGATCTTTAGCCCTGACTTTGTTTGGAGATATGGACATATCCATAATTGATCAACTTCCTGCCGGGAGATGTCCGGTCAAAACTTATCATGTTGATGATACGATGAAAAGCAGAATTTATAAATTTATCGCCAAAGAAGTGATGAATGGAGATCAAGCCTATATCGTTTGTCCTTTAGTAGAAGAGACAGAAGGAATAGCAGTTGAAAATGCGGTTAAGCTTGCCCGGTATCTAAAGGAGAATGTCTTTTTGCACCTGGAAGTGGGGTTAATTCACGGCAAAATGACCGCAGGCGAAAAAGAAATGGTAATGGATAATTTCCGCAGAGGGCTTATTAAAGTGTTAGTTGCTACGACAGTTATTGAAGTGGGTGTTAATGTTCCGAATGCCACAATTATGGTTATTGAAAATGCAGAACGGTTTGGTTTAGCTCAGCTTCATCAATTAAGGGGGAGAGTCGGCAGGGGAGATAAGCAGTCTTATTGCATATTGATCGCTAATCCCCAGACAGATGTAGGTAAAGCCAGGATGGCTATCATGACGAAAAGCCGTGACGGGTTTTATATTGCCGAGGAAGATTTAAGGCTAAGAGGTCCGGGAGAAATCTTCGGCATCAGACAGCATGGACTCCCTGAATTAAAAGCGGCAGATATCGTGAAGGACAAAGCAGTACTTGAAGAAGCCCGGAAATTAGCAGATGTTATTTTACAGGATGAATTACATGAAAAATATCAGGCTTTATTGCAAAAAGTTAGGGAAAAATTCAGCAGTTATCTGGATCATAATCCGCTATAACGAAGAATAAATTTCAGCTCCCCTTGGAAATCCAAGCATTCTCGCTCAGACACCGGGTCTGAGTTTTTTATTTTGCTAAAAATTGCTTAAAAGATTTAAGCATTAAATCTTTTAAAAATTGCAAACTATTTTTAGGAGGTGTTTTTGATGACTAAGGAAAAAGCTGAAAAAAATTTAAGTAAATTTAAGTACGAAGTTGCACAGGAAATGGGATTATTTAAAGAAAAAAATAAAAATAAGAAAATAGATAATTCTAAACAAAACAGGTAAATAATACTAGAATAATAAATTTCAAAAAACACAAACTATTAATACCCCAAAGGAGAGGAGGTGAAATTGAGTGGCTAGAAGTACAAATAAACCGGCTGTACAGGGTGCTTCCCAATTTCTTGATACTTTTAAATATGAAGTAGCTAATGAATTAGGTATGACCAACTACCAAACTGCTGATAAAGGAGCATTGACTTCTCGGGAAAATGGTTATGTTGGTGGATATATGGTAAGGAAAATGATTCAGTATGCTGAACAGAATCTTATGAATAGTGGTACCTTGAAATAGTTTTTCGTTTTAGAATGAATAAAGGAGGTGAAATGAATGGCTCGTAGCACAAATAAACCGGCTGTACAAGGAGCTGCACCTTTCCTGGATAAATTCAAATATGAAGTAGCTAATGAACTGGGTATGAATAATTATGCTACTGCAGATAAAGGTCAGTTAACTTCCCGTGAAAACGGTTATGTTGGTGGCTATATGGTTAGAAAGATGGTCCAGTTTGCCGAACAACAACTTTCCGGTCAACAAAAATAGTTGATAAGAAAGATTAATAAACAAGCAGGTGTAAAATTACATCTGCTTGTTTATTTTTTGTTGAAAAATATTCAAAGAAAGCGTGGTTGAGAAAAGGACTAACACGAATTTAATCGCGTTAGTCCGGCTAAAAAGATGACCCAGTTTGCCGACACAGGTCATCATCTATAAATTTATCATTAATGAAGATAGTTTGCAACTTCATCGGGCATTGCCGGGTGCAGTGCTTCTGCTAACGCCATAGCAATTACTTTTGAAGTATTTTTGATTAAATCATCAATTTCTTTAGGCGTAACCATTAGGGTATTACTATAGGGCTGGAGTACTTGATCGACAATCATTTTTAACATAGGGGGATGCAATTCTTTGGTTAGATCCGTTAAAGGCGGTCTGTTTTTCATTTGTTCTACAAAATTTTCTATGATGTTGTTGGCTATAATACCGGCATGAACAACTGTCGGAACTCCGATGGCAATAACAGGAATGCCCATAGTTTCCTGGTTTAAACCGGATCTTTTATTTCCTACACCCGAACCCGGATTTATACCGGTATCGGCAATTTGAATTGTTGCCCCAATCCTGCTAACATCTCCCGCGGCTAAAGCGTCAATCGCTATTATTACGCTGGGATTCGTTTTTTCCACAATTCCTTTAATGATCTCCGCAGTTTCAATACCGGTGATGCCCAGAACTCCGGGAGCTATTGCACTGACGGCACGGAGTCCGTTTGTTAGTTCTTGAGGCACTTTGCCGTATAAATGCCTGGTCGCCATGGTTTTTTCAACTACTTGTGGTCCTAAGGCATCGGGGGTAGCATTCCAATTGCCCAGACCAACGATCAGAACACTATCATTTTCCGATTGAAAAGGCAGGATATCCTTTAATTTTTGAGCTAAAATATCACTTAAATCTTTATGGTAAGATTTATTATTAATTCTTAAAACATCTGATTCAATCGTAATGTATTTCCCCGGGGGCTTACCAATTCTTGAGGCACCTCCGGGATCTAAAACGTTTACAATTTTAACATCGGCGACATCAAAAGACTCTTCATCCAAACGGACTCCGGGTATTTCCCCGCCTCGTTCACCCCGGACGGCTTCATGTGCTTCTAAGGCAAGATCAAGATTAATTCCTAATTCACGATAAATTTCTGCTTTACCCATTTTTATCCTCCTTAAAATATCTTTCAAAACTAATCGTTTCCTTTTTTCGTATTTGCTATTCAATGTGTTTTTTTATTTTCTTTGGGCACACTATTTTTAAAGAAAGGAGGTAGTTGGTATGAGAAGAAAAATGAGAAATGAAGATTTTATTTATGGTAAAACCAGGAGAGATACTGAGTTCGCAGAAGAGTTTTTAACAAAAAATACCAAGAATATAAAAAATACCACTCGCAATGAAAATGTAGATGTTAAAAAATTTGCCAATAATCCCAGACCTAAATATGAAATATTTCCGGGAGAATGAGAACAGAGTTATAATAATTTAGCGTGGTCCATTGCCACGCTTTTTCTTTAATTTTATGAGTAAAGGCCCTTATCCGATTCCTGAGGGGCTTCTCCCTTTATTCCGTAAATTTTATACTGGCTATTTTGTTTCTAAAATAAAAAAGACGCAGGAAGTCCTGCGTAAAAAGAGGAAGAAAAGCACTTAGGGAGAAATTTGTTTCTATAATTAGTGTGTGTAAAAAAAGTAAAGATATAAGAGGTTAATTAAGGTTTTATATTCAAATATTAAATGGTATACTAGATTTAATTGAGAGAGGGAGAAAAATGCGGGTAATTGCGGGTTCCTGCCGGGGTAAAAGATTGAAAAGTGTTAAAGGATACAGCACCAGGCCAACGGCGGATAGGGTAAAGGAAGCAATATTTAATGTGCTGACCCCACAGGTAAAAGGTACTAAAGTTCTTGATTTATTTGCCGGTACAGGAAGTATTGGCATAGAGGCTTTGAGCAGGGGTTCTGATTTTGTGTGTTTTGTAGATAAAGACCGTAAAGCCGTGCAGGTAATTAAAGAAAATTTATCCGGCTGCAAATTAACAGACAGGGCACAAATACTGCCTCTTGATTATTTGAAAGCACTTAATATTTTGAAATCTAAAAATATTAACTTTGATTTGATATTCTTAGATCCGCCTTATAAAATGCTGATAATCGAGGCAATCCTGGAAAAGATTATTAGATTAAATTTATTAGCAAAAGACGGCGTTATTATTGCGGAGACTGCCCAAGATAGTAACCTTGCGATAGAGTATGAAGACTTAGTAAAAGTACGGGAAAATATTTATGGAGATACGAAAATTACATATTTTCAGTTTCACGAGGAGGGATAAAAGTGGAGATATATAGAATTTTAGATGAGCTTGAACATGAATTAGAAGAAGCTGCCAGAATACCATTGACCAATAAAGTAGTGATCCAAGAAGATATCCTTTATAAATACATCGATAAATTAAGAGCAAATTTACCGGAGGATGTCAGGCAGGGACAATGGATAAAAAAAGAACGACAGCGTATTCTCGATGATGCCGAAAATGAAGCAAGTAAAATGATTGAAAATGCCAAAGGAAAAATGTATGATTTGGTCAGCGAAACTGAAGTATATAAACTAGCGGAACAGAATGGACAGGAATTAATAAAAAAGGCCAAAGGACAGGCTCAGGAAATTACCCAGGGCGCTTTTGTCTATGCTGACGATGTTATGGCCCAATTACAAAATCAACTGGAAAAACAGGTATCCTCGATTAAAGAGGGCAGGCAGCAAATTAAGCAGACTATCCATAATAAACCAAATATTGAGAAAAAAGAAATTCAAAAAAATAAGGCTTAATTAAGCCTTATTTTTTAGTTTTTTTGTAAAGAAATTCTTTTAGAAATGCCGATAAGCAGCGATAATAGTAAAAGTACGCCTATGATGCCAAAGATGATTTTTGTTGTAATAATATAATAGGTTACGATACTTAACGGGCTGGTGTTCATCCCTTTTATTTGAAATACGGGAAGCAGGGCCACACAATGCTTAAATAAAAGAGCAGTTAAGGTAAAGGCCGCCAAACCCTGGAAAATTCTTCCGCACAGATAAAACTTGATAGGAATTTCATTTTTAGCAGCAATACTGCTAACCTGTGCCTGGATAGATAACCCACTCCAACCAAGGATAAGGCTTACGACCATTAACTGTTCTATTAAAGAGGCGTTGATCTTAGATGCTGTTTGCGCTCCCAGAGTCATTTCAAAAAAACCGGTTGTAACAGCTTCACCTAAGCCTTGGTTAAGGCCAACTAAAGAAATCAAAAAAGCAGATAATTTTGTCAGCAGTGCAAAAATACCGGTTACTTTAAATACCTCAATTAAAACAGCAAAAAAAACGACGAAACCTCCGATAAAGAAAATATTTTGCATGCTTTTACTGACCGAGTTTCCTAAGATGCTGCCCAGGGGTTTGACCTGCCGTTGAATTTTCATTAATTCCTGAATGCTTTTTTTTAATATATTATCCTTTCTTGCGGATATGCCGATGTTTTTTCTAAAAGAGTTTGGTAAGAGTCCTAAAAGGATTCCCAGGAGAATATTCGCTAGATAATGTGATATTAATAAAAGCAGGCCCAACTGCGGGTTATTAAACATCCCCACTGGTATCGCAACCAATAAAAATAAGGGGCTGGAATTATTCGTAAAGGCAATCAGCCTGGCAGCTTCCTCTTTTTTTACTAAGTCTTTTTCATATAAAGTATTGGTTAATACCGCGCCCATAGGAAAACCGGAAGTAAAACCCATGGCTAAAACAAATCCCGCCGCTCCCGGCAGCCGGAATAACGGCCGCATTAAAGGCTCTAATAATACGCCTAAAAAGTTCACTACACCGATTTCGACTAATATATCCGCTATAATAAAAAAGGGTAGCAATGCGGGTACTAATACGGTAACCCAGGTTTTTAAACCGTGATTGGCTCCTGTAAATGTTGCCTGAGGATATATGATCATCAGGCCGGTTAGAATAATTGCTAAAAAGGCTAAGAAACTAAAAAAAATATTTTTTCTTATTGTCAACGGATATTCCACCTTACAGCCAGTGTTTATTACAGTATATATGTAATAATAAGAGGGATATGCTAATAATTTTGATAGAAGAAAGTAACCTTCACGATGGGAGGTCATGTTAGATGGGGGTCAAAATAGGCTTGGCCTTAGGGGCGGGCGGGGCCAAGGGTCTGGCTCATCTCGGAGTCCTGCAGGTTTTAAAGAAAGAAGGAATCCCGGTAGATATTATCACAGGTTCCAGTATGGGGGCAGCTATCGGAGCTTTTTATGCCGCCGGTACGGATTTAAATATGTTAATACGTCTGGCTAACGAACTTAATAATTCTCATTTAATCGATATTGTGATTCCGAAATGGGGATTAATCAAAGGCAGCAAGGCCCATGCCCTGATCAGGCTGATGACCCATAATAAAAATTTTGACCAGCTTGATATTCCTCTGGGTGTTGTAGCTACCGATTTACAGAAAGGAGAAAGGATCGTCTTCCGGGAAGGAAATGTCGCAAATGCTGTGCGGGCCAGTATTGCGGTACCGGGTGTTGTTCAGCCTTTCTGCTGTCAAGACCGTCTGCTGGTAGACGGCGCGGTCACCGACCGGGTACCTGCCAAACTGGCCAGAGAAATGGGCGCAGATCTGGTCATTGCCGTGGATTTACAGTTTTATCAACGGGAGCATGTAAAAATAAATAATATCTATGATGTCATCATGCAGTCCATTGAAATTTTAGAAAGGCAGAATAGAAATTATTATGCTTCCGATGCGGACATTATCATCAAACCGAATGTCTGTGACAATAACTGGACCGACTTCGAATCGGCCCGTTATTTCATGGACATGGGTGAAAAAGCCTGTTATGAGGTATTAGATGAAATTAAGAGAAAATTAGATAGCTAAACACCATAAAGGATTTTTAGTTTGTAACATATAAGTATCATTAGTACGGATCAAACCCAAAGGGTCTTTTTGCACAATAAAAAGACCCTTTGGGTCATTTTTTGCAGGATCCAGGACAATTAACAGTGAATATATAATTTAGTATTAAATGGTTGAGGAGGAAATAAAATGGATCAGATGCCTTTGCCGGCAGTCATATTTCAATCAATACCGGAAACCGTCATAATTGTCTATGTCGCTTGTAGTTTGATCGATGAGGAAGGAGTATTCCGGCAGCTTTCGTAATCGGATTCTTAACGGCGGCGTCCTCTTATTATATTCGTTCGTTACCTGTTCTGGTTGGGATTCATTCGGTATTGACGATATTTTTACTTTTTATATTTACCTGGATTATTACGGGGATCAAACCTAAAGTTGTTATATTCGGTTTAATTCCTGCTTTTGTTTAGGAACTGGAGGGTTAAGACATGATTATTATTGCATATATTTTATCTTTGGCAGTATTAATATCTTTGCTTTATATCTCTTACTGTATGCTTACTGGTAAGCCATTATTTATAAATTGTTTTTTATTTAGCATAATAATCATGTCTTATTTTTTTTGGCACCCCAATCGTATATATACATATATAACTAGAATTAGAGATTTATCATCACCTCACCTCGATTGGTCATTATCTTATTATATCTCGCCGATATTGTTTCAGGTTTTTATGTTCTTGCTTGTTAGTGTTTTTTTTATGTTTTTATATAAAGACAATTATTGTTTTTTTAATACAAAGAAAAACACTCAAGCTATTGCTGAGCAGGCTTTGGAAAATATAGGAATTCCCTTTGAAAGCTTGGAAAAATCCACCAAAATTAACGAAAATGCAAATCTTCAATATATTACACTGGGTTTATTTCGATGGCAATATGTCAATATAAGTTTTAACGGAATCGGAGATAAAGTCTTAAAAAAGCAAATCATCAAAGAAATAAGAAATACCATGTGTGCGTACAGAAAACCAAATAATAGAATACTTGGCTTTTTAGTGCTATCTTTTTTGCTGGTTTACATTTATGAAGTCGTCAGGGATTTATTATCATTGCTTTAGGAGGGCCTTTTTCCAATACTATCGACCTCGTTTGATATATATTTCCACGGAAGGGTCTTTTTAAATAAAAGGGACCCTCTTTATATTCTGAAATTATTTGATAAGGGTTTATACAATACCAATTAATAGCTATAAAATCTTCCTGCTAGATTGTTCTATTGCCTAGGATGGGAAGGTTTTTGGCTATATAATGATAGAAGAGTTATAAATTTTCGAGAAGGAGAAATAAGATGCGGAAACCAAATGAGACAGTATTATATGTTAGCTATATAGTAGCTGTATCGATAGTTATTGTACTGGATTTTTTATTAAATCAATACATAGCTAATCAGCTTCAACTGACATATAATATTAAATTTCCATTATATTTATTAAAATTACTAAGCCCTATGATAATTGGTGCTTTCTTAGGCTTAGAGCATATCATTAGGGAGCTCAAAGAAATTGGGAAATGGGATATCAATAAAAGAAAACTGTTGATAATCGGGGGACCCAGTTTAATCATTTCGTTATTCCCGTTAATTCCTTTTTTAGGTATTTATTTATATGAGTACAATACATTTTTCATGTATGTGCATATAATAGCAGATACGAAATTTTTTCAGATCGTTTTTGGTTACACTATGATAACTAGTTTTAAAAAATAAAACTGCAAAAATGCGGCGCGGATTATGCATTTCAGTAGTCACCGGTAATTGAAATCTGCGTCTGCTCAGCTCTTCATGACCGGCGGATGATAAAAATCTTGTCTCCCGGAACGGTGCTGAGCATTTTGATATGCCAAGACATAAAGATCGGTAGCCTTTGCCTCAAAATCCAGCATTTTTTTACCCAGAGGGGAAACTTTCTGGTAACCATCGGCATATTTGGTGATCAAAGGCAAGGTGCTTTTTGCTTTGATTTCTTTTAAGAGCTGTGTTCCGGTAGTATTAAAGCCTAATAACCTTAAATAGTGCGGGGAAGAAATATTTAATTCATTTGTGAAATTTAAATAAGTATGGATCAAAAGTCTTTGCAGCCTGGTGTATGGATAGCGCTTGGTCTTAAGCTCCGCTAATAAGTCTTGAATAGAGCCTGCTGACTGTGCTGCTTGCCATAAGCGGTTTTCGATCCCCTCCCGGATTTCAATAATGGATTTTAGCTGCCCGACATCCAATTTCCTGATGCTGGAAATAATCCCCTGTTCTAAGGAGGCAAGTGTAACAGGACCTTTGCCCCGGGCAAAATTATTTTGCAGAATTTCTTTAGTTGCTGCGGGAACATACTTATACCAGTTAAGGTCTTCAGCCAGTATCAATTTTCTTATGGCAGTAGCACTGGCCATATCTCCTGCGGGTTTTTCGGCATGATAGCTGCCTTTGCGTTTAATCAGTACGGGGCAGATTGGTGAATCAATATGATTTAGTATTCTTAAATAAGCAAGAGCCAGAATGTTATTGGGATTATGCAAATCCTTCATTTGCTGCCCCTCTTTTGCAAATATTTTATTTAAGGTAACCTCTCTGGCTTTGGGGTAGGAGAGGCCTAGCTTTAGGTTTTCCGCCAGTGTTTTGCTGAAAAAATGGGTTTCTTTATTCAATATTTTTGCGATAAAATTTAATTTTTCTAAATCGGCTGTTTCCGCTCCAAAAGCCAGATGTGTAACGACACCTGTGGCAGCAAGGGACTGAACACCCCCCTGGGCAAACCATAAAGCACTACGGCAGGCAAAAACCGCCGGCAGTTCCAGGACTAGATCAGCTCCGGCTTCTAAAGCCATTGCTGCCCTTGCCCATTTATCCACTACGGCCGGTTCTCCCCGCTGTAAAAAGCTGCTGCTGATCACACAGATTACGGCGTCGGCTTTCGTTGCCTGCTTTGCTTCTTTTAAGTGGTAGGCATGGCCTAAATGAAACGGATTATATTCGGCAATAATCCCTAATATTTTCATGATCATGTCTCCTTTTTTTACATAAGGAATTATTTTTTGACAAAAAATAGATTTATGACGGCATTTTGTTTTATAATAATAAAATAAATAACTTATCTAAATTATACCAAAAGGAGGAGTATTTTAAATGGACCTTATTCAAAGCATTAGAGCCAAGGCCTGTGCGAAAACTGCTACAATTGTACTGCCGGAAGGAACGGAAGAACGAACTGTTCAGGCGGCAGGGATGATAAGTAAAGAAAAAATTGCCAAAGTAATTTTGTTAGGCTTGACCAAAGATGTGGAAAGTGTAGCGCAGAAGACAGGTGCCGATTTATCCGGAGTCACGATAATAAACCCGGAAGAGTCCGCTAAATATGAAGAATATGCGCAAGATCTTTTTGCATTGCGAAAGCATAAAGGCCTTACGATAGAAGATGCTAAGGAATTAACCAAAAATCCTCTTTATTTCGGAGCCTTGATGGTTAATAAAGGTGATGCGGACGGAATGGTGGCCGGTGCTCAAAATACAACAGGTAATGTGCTGAGACCTGCTTTACAGATCATTAAAACAGAAAAAGGTATTACTTCTGTATCGGGAGCCTTTATCATGATCGTACCGGACTGCCAGTTCGGAGAAAATGGAATTATGGTCTTTGCCGATTGTGCGGTTACTCCCAATCCTACCTCAGAACAATTAGCCGAATTTGCATATCTTTCCGCCAAGACAGCCAGAGCTTTAGTAGGCTTTGAGCCCAAAGTCGGCATGCTCTCTTTTTCAACGAAAGGAAGCGCCAAACATGAATTGGTGGATAAAGTTGTCAAAGCGACGGAAATCGCCAAAGAGAAATATCCGGATTTAGCTGTTGACGGTGAGCTGCAGCTTGATGCCGCAATCGTGCCCAAAGTCGGTAGTTCCAAAGCTCCGGGAAGTGAAGTAGCCGGTAAAGTCAATGTTCTGGTATTCCCGGATTTACAATCGGGTAATATCGGCTATAAGCTGGTGCAGCGTTTAGCGAAAGCCGAAGCTGTCGGCCCTGTTTTACAAGGAATGAATAAACCCGTTAATGATTTATCCCGGGGGTGCAGTATTGAAGATATTGTAAATACCGTTGCGATGACAGTTCTCCAGTGCTAAAAATAAATCTGCGGATTTGCTAATAAACAATAGGGGGTTCAAGCTGTGAAGGTGCTGGTAATTAATTGTGGCAGTTCCTCGTTAAAATATCAGGTTTTTGATATGGAGGGGGAAAAAGTTCTGGCTAAAGGAGTTGCTGAGCGGATCGGTATTGATAAGTCCTTCATAAAACATGAGGCTGCCGGTCAATCTGTTGTCATTGAGGAAAATTTAGAAAATCATCAGCAGGCTATTCAATTCGTGCTGAAAACTCTGATCAGCTCACAGTATGGTGTTCTGACTAAACTGGACGAGATAGATGCTGTCGGCCACCGGGTTGCACATGGAGGGTTTTATTTCTCTGATTCTGTTCTGATAACGGAAGAAGTCAAAAATAAGATCCGGTCTTTATTTGAGCTGGCGCCTTTACATAATCCCCCTAATTTGCAGGGTATCGATGCCGTAGCGAACCTGCTGCCGGAGGTTCCCCAGACTGCTGTTTTTGATACGGCTTTTCATCAGACCATGCCCAAATATGCATATTTATATGGTCTGCCTTATGCATATTATGAAAAATACAAAATACGAAAATATGGGTTCCATGGAACTTCTCACAAGTATGTAGCCCAAAGGGCGGGAGAAATCCTCACTAAACCCTGGGAAACTCTTAAAATTATCTCCTGCCACCTGGGCAACGGAGCAAGCATCACAGCAATAAAAGATGGCAAATCCTTAGAAAACACCATGGGATTTACTCCTTTGGAAGGATTGATCATGGGTACCAGGTCCGGCGATATCGATCCTTCAATCGTATCTTTTTTGATGGAAAAAGAAGGCCTTAATATTAATGAAATCAATAATGTTTTGAATAAAAAGAGCGGGGTTTTAGGGATATCCGGGATTAGCAGTGATTTTAGGGACCTGGAGCAAGCTGGCGAAAAAGGCAGTGAAAGGGCAAAGCTTGCTATTGAAATGTTTATTCACGATGTAAAATTACATATAGGTGCCTATACCTCGGTCATCAAAGGATTAGATGTCTTAATATTTACTGCAGGTTTAGGCGAAAACGGGATCAATATCAGGGAGAAAATCTGTACCGGCATGGATGCCCTGGGTATTACCATTGATAAAAGTAAGAATCAGATGAGAGGCAGGGAAACTGAGATATCAAAGGACGGCAGTTCAGTTAAGGTTTATGTTATTCCTACCAATGAGGAGCTAATGATCGCAAGGGATACGAAAAACCTAGTTCTGACAAGCAGTCATGCTTGACAAGTAACCAGGGTAAATATATAATTATAAAGTCGCCTATGTTGATGCAGCAGATCGTTTAGAGGTGATCGTAATGGCCATTAATATTAATTTAGGAAGAATAAGAAATGCGGTAGGAACAACTTCCAATTATGAATTGACCGTAGAGAAACTGGCAATAAGCGAAGAGGTGGCGATTACAAAACCTGTTCAGATATCAGCTATGGTTACCAATAATGGGCCAATACTCGAATTAAAAGGTTATATAAGAACTGAAATAACGGGAAAATGCAGTCGTTGCCTGGAAAAAGTCGTAATACCCGTAAATGCCGTTATTGAGGAAGAACTGGTCCATGTTGCCGATTTAAGATATTTAGGTGATTTTACTGAAGATGAGCTTGCTGAGAAATTTTTGATTTTTGATCATGATCTTTTTGATCTGACAGACCTGATCAGGGAAAATATTATTTTCTCGTTGCCCTACAAAATACTATGTAAGGAAAAATGCCGTGGACTCTGTATAAAGTGCGGTCAAAACCTGAATGAGAAAGAATGCGGTTGTGATACCGAAGAAATAGACCCGCGGTTAGCAATATTAGCTAAACTTAAAGGAATTGAGGAGGTGTAGTCATGGGAGTTCAACAAAATAAAAGATCTAAAGCCAGAACGAGAAGAAAGAGATCCGCTTGGGCTAAATTAGTTTCTCCCGCAAACATGGAATGCCCGCAGTGTCATGAGCCGAAGTTACCTCATAGGGTGTGCCCTGCCTGTGGATATTACAAAAACCGCGAAGTGATTAAAACCGCGGCCGCTGAATAATATGTCGATTCTTAAGAGCAAGCTTTCCGGCTTGCTCTTTATTTATAGCAAGGGATATTCGTGCTGCGTTTTTAACAAGGTCTCTGTTTAGGGGCGGGGAGTTAATATCTCCTCGCTGCTGAGTGCTGGTTAAACAAATATTAATATGCCTGAATCTGTTCCTGATGACAGAAACCATTAAACGGCTGGAAGAGCCGGTTTTTTATTTTTGCCATATTTCTTCTGGATTGGCAAAAGATTTTTTTTGTATTGCAATAAAATCCATAATATATTATACTTGGTGTTGATATCAGGTACTAATATCTGATGTAAAGATTGGGTGGTAAGATGAAAATTAAGTTAGCTAAGACGGAGCGACAGGAACAATTGCAGAAATGTTTACTCGAAAACCCTTTTGCTACTGATGAGGAACTGGCTCAAAAGTTTAGCTGCAGTATTCAGACAATACGGTTAGACCGGTTGGAATTGGGTATTCCGGAAGTACGGGAAAGAATGAAACGGGTAGCAGAGAGCAATTATTCAAAAGTAAAGTCGGTTACCGATGCTGAGATAATTGGTGAACTTACCCAGTTGGAGTTGGGAATTGAAGCTACTTCTATCTTAGAAGTAACAGCAGAGATGGTAGCGGAAAAAAGCAATGTATGCAGAGGACACCATATATTCTCACAGGCAAATATGCTGGCGGTTGCTTTAATTGATGCTGAAGTCGTCCTAACTGGAAGTGCACGGATCAGATATAGACGTCCGGTTTATCTAAATGAAAAAATAGTTGCTACCGCTCAGCTTGCCCGGCAGCGCAGCAATAAGCACCTGGTTAAAGTTGTTTCCAAAGTAGGTGCGGAAGAGGTCTTTGTCGGCAAATTTATTGTTGTCTCACGTTAGGAGGAGAGTTTGCGGTGAGAATAGCTGTAGATGTTATGGGCGGCGATTATGCACCACAGGAAATAATCAGGGGAGCAGTAGAAGCATGTAAACTTTACCCGTATATTAAAAAAATATATTTAGTCGGTCAGCAGGATCGGATACGACAGCTTCTGAAAGAAAAAAATACGAAATTGGAGATTATAAATGCTTCGGAAGTAATCACCATGGATGATCATCCGGGTCTGGCTTACCGCCGCAAAAAGGATGCATCCGTTACAGTAGCAACTAAGCTGGTGAAAAATGGGGAAGCTGATGCAGTAGTTTCTGCCGGAAGTACCGGTGCCCAAATGGTAGCTGCTTTATTTGGACTGGGCCGCATCAAAGGAGTTGAGCGCCCGGCTATCGGGACAGTGTTTCCAACGCCGCAAGGAGGAAAACTTCTTTTAGATGCCGGGGCAAATGCTGACTGCAAAGTTCATAATCTCGTACAATTTGCTGTAATGGGCAGTGTCTATGCCGAAAAGGTTCTGGGCATAAATAAACCTAAAGTAGCTTTGGTAAACATAGGCAGTGAAAAAACCAAAGGAAACGAATTAACGGTAAAAACTTATGAAGAATTATCGGGAACTGCTTATATAAACTTCGTAGGTAATATCGAAGGGCGCGAGGTTTTGCAAGGTGCCGCAGATGTAATGGTATGTGACGGATTTGTAGGTAATATAATTCTCAAGACCGTTGAGGGAACGGCCTCAACCCTGGGTCAGTTATTAACGGAAGAAATCAAAAAGAATATCTTGGCTAAAGTAGGAGCGGGCTTGATGTTTTCGGCTCTGGAAGGTTTAAAGACCAGGATGGATTATTCAGAATATGGTGGTGCACCTTTATTAGGAGTGGAAGGTATTAGTATTATCTGTCATGGAAGCTCAAAAGCAAAAGCGATACATAATGCAATCCGAGTAGCGTATGAAAGTTACTCCCAGGGATTTCTGGATGAATTAAAAAGAAATATGCAGTTGGGAGAGGAAAAGAATGGATAGTAACGTTAAGGCCGTTGGTATTTTAGGTACGGGGTCTTATGTACCTGAAAGAATTATAACCAATAAAGACTTGGAAAAAATAATTGATACCACTGACGAATGGATCGTTACCAGAACGGGAATCAGCGAACGCCGTAATGCAGAAGAAAAAATGGCCACTTCAGATATGAGTATTATTGCTGCGGAGAGGGCTTTGGCCGCAGCAGGTACTAAGGCAGAAGAACTGGATTTAGTAATCGTGGCAACAATAACGCCGGATATGTTTTTTCCGGCCACTGCCTGTATTGTGCAGGAAAAAATAGGGGCTAAAAAAGCTGCCGCCTTTGATTTGAGCGCAGCTTGTACAGGTTTTATCTATGGATTATCAGTTGCTGCTCAGTTTATCGCTTCCGGTATGTATCAAAAGATTCTCGTGGTCGGGGCGGAAAAGCTGAGTAGTATTTTAAACCCCGGTGACCGGAGTACATTTGTTATTTTTGGTGACGGGGCAGGCGCAGCCGTTTTAGGTCCTGTGGAAGAGGGCTCCGGATTTTTATCCTTCGAGCTGGGTTCCGATGGTTCCGGGGCAGGCCTTCTGTATCTGGAAGCCGGCGGTTCCCGTTTGCCGGCAAGCTGGGAGACTGTTGAAGGAGGCAAACATTATCTTGTCATGCATGGCAATGATGTATTCAAGTTTGCGGTACGTATGATGGATGATGCCGCTATGAAGGCATTGGCTAAAGCAGGGCTAACAACAGATGAAATTGATTATCTTATCCCTCATCAGGCTAACATCCGTATTGTAGATGCTGCAACAAAACGCTTAAAATTGTCAACTGAAAAAGTCTATGTTAATTTAGATAAATATGGAAATATGTCGGGTGCTTCAATTCCTGTTGCCCTTGATGAAGCAGTAAGAAAAGGCAGGATTAAAAACGGTGACGTTATTGTTTTGGTAGGCTTTGGGGCAGGATTAACCTGGGGCTCGAGTGTGATCAGGTGGAGTTATTAGGAGGTAATATTATCATGCTGACTACAAAATTATGTGATGATTTGGGAATAAAGTATCCCATAATCCAGGGAGGTATGGCCTGGATAGCGACGGCAGAACTGGCTGCTGCCGTTTCCGAAGCTGGTGGTATCGGGATCGTTGGTGGCGGGGAAGCCCCGCCGGAGGTTATTCGTAATGAAATAAAGAAAGTAAAGAAAATGACTGTAAAACCTTTTGGTGTTAATGTTTATTTTATGTCCCAATATGTTGATGATGTGATCAATATCCTGATTGAGGAAAAAGTTCCTGTGATTACTACCGGAGCCGGAAATCCGGGAAAATATATCCCGCGTTTAAAGGACGCAGGTATTAAAGTATTCCCTCTGGTTTCCTCGGTAGCTCTGGCTAAAAGACTGGCCAGGACGGGTGTTGACGGTTTAATTGCGGAAGGTATGGAATGCGGGGGTCATGTCGGTGAACTGACGACAATGGCTTTGGTTCCCCAAATAGTGGATGCGGTAGATATCCCTGTGATAGCTGCCGGCGGAATTTTTGACGGAAGAGGTATGGTGGCTGCCTTAAGCCTTGGTGCTCAAGGCGTTCAAATGGGGACGAGATTTGTTTGTGCCCAGGAATGTACTGTACATGCTAACTATAAAGAAGCAATTATAAATGCTAAAGACCGGGATACTGTTTTAACCGGATATCACGGACATCATGTACGGGTTATAAAGAACAAGCTGTCCCGGGCCTTTGAAGAATTGGTAACCCGTAATGCTACTCAGGAAGAATTTGAACAACTAGGGTTGGGCAGACTGCGGGCTGCGGCAGTGGACGGTGATGTCGTGATGGGTTCGGTGATGTCCGGTCAGATCGCTGCTATGGTCAACAAAATCCAGCCGGCTCAGGAGATAATAGAAGAAATAATGGCGGAAAGCAAAGAAATACTAACTGGTTTACAGCAATTTATTTAAGGAGGAAAAGCATGGGCAAATTAGCTTTTGTCTTTCCCGGTCAAGGTGCTCAGTATGTCGGAATGGGGCGGGAAGTTGCCGATAACTTTCCTAAGGCCCGTTTAATATTCGAGCAAGCAGATGAGAGATTAGGATATAGTTTATCAGGTTTATGTTTTAACGGGCCGGAAGATGACTTAAAACTAACTGTACATACTCAACCTGCTTTATTAACGACAAGTATCGCTTGTTTGCAATTATTAAAAGACGAAGGTTTTCAAGCCGATTATGTAGCAGGCCATAGTTTAGGTGAGTATTCTGCCCTGGTAGCTGCGCAAGCTCTTAACTTTGCAGATGCTGTCTGGCTTGTCGGAGAGCGGGGTAAATTCATGTCTGAGGCTGTGCCTCCCGGGGAAGGGACAATGGCGGCAGTTTTAGGTCTGGATATTGAAAAAGTTCAGGAATTATGTTCAGCCTGTCAAGATGCAGGGGTGGTTGAACCTGCAAACTTTAACTGTCCCGGACAGATCGTAATTGCCGGAGAAACACCTGCTGTAGAAAAGGCAGTAAGTATTGCTAAGGATTTTGGTGCAAAACGGGCTATGCTGCTGCCGGTAAGCGGGCCTTTTCATTCCTCCCTTTTAAAGCCGGCAGGGGTAAAGTTAGCCGGTGCGCTGACAGAAATTGAGATCAAGGACCCGCAGATTCCTTTAATTGCTAATATTACTGCCCGGCCTGTCTTTAACGCTGCAGAAATACGACAAGGTCTTATTGATCAGGTTAGCAGCTCGGTGAAATGGGAACAATCAGTAAAAGAAATGCTTAAACTGGGCGTCACAACATTTATCGAAATCGGCGCCGGGAAAGTTCTGTCCGGTTTAATAAAAAAGATAGACCGCAATGTGCAGATTTATAATATAGAAGATCGTTCTTCCTTTACGGAAACACTCAAAGGTCTAAAAGGTGGTGTTAGAATTGAATCTCTCAGGTGAAGTTGCTTTAATCACAGGTGCATCACGGGGCATAGGAAAAGCCATTGCTTTAGAGCTGGCCCGGCAAGGTGCCGCAATAGTGATTAATTATATGGGCAGTAAAGAAAGAGCTCAGGAGACTGTTGAGATTATTCAGGCAAACGGCGGCAAGGCGATAGCGGTTCAGGGCAATGTAGCGGTGATGACAGAGGTCCTCGCCATGTTTAAAACTGCCGAAGAGCAGTTGGGGACTGTTACCATTCTGGTTAACAACGCCGGCATTACTAAAGATAATTTACTGATGCGGATGAAGGAAGAAGATTGGGACCAGGTATTGGAAACAAATTTAAAGGGTATATTTAACTGTACAAAAGCAGTAGTACGTAACATGATGAAGCTGAGGAAAGGAAAAATTATCAATATTACCTCGGTCGTAGGTTTGACAGGAAATGCAGGCCAGAGCAATTATGCCGCCGCTAAAGCAGGTGTGATTGGTTTTACTAAGTCCATGGCTCTGGAATTAGCTTCACGGGGAATTCAGGTTAATGCCGTTGCTCCGGGTTTTATTCGTACAGATATGACGGAGAAACTGCAGGATGAAGTAAAACAGCAGCTGCTGACCAGAATCCCCTTACAAAAATTCGGGAAAGCTGAAGATGTTGCAGGTGTCGTAAGCTTTCTGGCATCTTCCCAGGCAGATTATGTTACCGGTCAAGTAATTTGTGTTGACGGAGGAATGGTAATGTAAGATATTAATATTAAAGGCTTGTGGAAGGAGGTGAAGAGATGAATATTTTTGAAAAGGTAAAATCTATCGTTATAGATCAACTAGGTGTTGATGCAGATGAGGTGACTTTAGAAACTAGCTTTGAGGACCTAAATGCTGACTCTCTCGATGTTGTTGAATTGGTAATGGCGTTAGAGGAGGAATTCGATATAGAAATTCCTGACGAAGATGCGGAAAAAATCAGAAGTATCGGGGCGGCAGTAGAGTACATCAAGGCTAAAGTTCAATAAGCTTGTTAAAAAAAGTCCCGTATTGGCTGCGGGACTTTTCTTCAAATAGATAAAATATATTGGAGGAGTTCCAATTGAAATTACCAGTGTTGAAAATTGGGGGTTTACAACCGAAATATCCTATTATCCAGGGAGGAATGGCCGTCAGGATTTCTACCGCTCCTTTAGCTGCTGCAGTTGCAAATGCAGGAGGGATTGGTTTGATTGCTGCCAGCGGCATGGATGAAGGTGAATTACGCCAGGAAATACGCCGGGCCCGGGAAAATTCCGATGGAATAATCGGTATTAATATTATGTTTGCCGTTTCGAAATTCGCTCAGCTTGTTAATGCTGCCTTGGAAGAAGGCATAGATTTAATTATCCAGGGAGCCGGTTTTTCCCGGGATATATTCAAATGGTGCAGTGATGCTAAGACTCCTCTTGTGCCAATTGTGGCTACAGCAAAGCTTGCCAAAGTATCGGAAAGTTTAGGAGCAGCAGCCGTAGTGGTAGAAGGTAAAGAAGCGGGCGGGCATCTGGGCACTCTGGAATCGATGAGGTCTGTTCTGCCCTTGGTAAAAAAAGCTATTTCTATTCCTGCTATCGCTGCCGGGGGGATTATTACTGCAATCGATCTGAAAGAAGTCTTTGCTTTAGGGGCCGACGGAGTACAGATGGGCATTAGATTTGCAGCTTCCCTTGAATCTAATGCTGCTGAAAACCTCAAAAAAGTTTATGTTGAAGCCAAAGCTAAAGATATTGTTCTTATTGATAGCCCGGTAGGTTTACCGGGCAGGGCTATTAGAAATGAGTTTAGTGAAAAAATAAATAACCCTGACTATGATCTTAGTCCTGAAAATTGCGTCGGCTGTTTAAAGAGGTGTAAGCAGAATTTTTGTATCATGGATGCTTTGATCAATGCCCAAGAAGGAAAGTTAGCTGACGGATTAATATTTTCAGGTGAATATATAGAAAAAATTAAAGAAATATTACCGGCCGGTGAAATTATCAAAAAACTGGTGGAGGATTACCAGCAATTGGAATAATAAAAACAGTATTGATGTTGTAAAACAATTTTCTGAACGAATCAGCAGTAATTTCGTCAATCATCACTATTAAGAGAGGGTGTGTCCAAGGTAATGGAAAAAAGAGTTGTTGTTACAGGTTTGGGAGTAATTTCACCTGTAGGTACAGGAATTGATAAATTCTGGAATAACCTGTTAAATGGTACATCGGGCATCGGGCCTATTACCAGGTTTGATGCCAGTGAAATGTCGGCCCAGATTGCCGGTGAGGTTAAAGATTTTGAAGTTGAAAAATATATCGATAAAAAAGAAGCCCGGAGAATGGATCTCTTTACCCAGTATGCTGTGGCTGCAGCCAAAATGGCTGTTGAAGACAGCGGCTTAAATTTAACGGAAGTGGATTTAAACCGGGTTGGTGTAATTTTAGGCTCCGGAATCGGCGGAATGGCAACTTTTGAAGAGCAATGTAAAATATTAATGACCAAAGGACCCAACAGGGTGAGCCCTTTTATGGTGCCGATGATGATTGTTAATATGGCTGCCGGGCAAATTTCTATTCATTTAGGTGCGAAAGGTCCTAATATAACAGTAGTTACTGCTTGTGCTTCAGGAACGAATGCCGTAGGGGATGCTTTTAAATTAATTCAAAGAGGAGACGCCGACATAGTAATTTCCGGTGGCACGGAGGCTTCCATTACTCCTTTGGCCCTTTCAGGTTTTTGTTCAATGAAGGCTTTGTCTACCCGTAATGATGAGCCGGTCAAGGCCAGCAGACCTTTCGATTTAAACAGAGACGGATTTGTAATGGGTGAAGGTTCGACAATATTAATTTTGGAAAGTTTAGAACATGCCCGGCAAAGAAAGGCTCATATCTATTCTGAAGTTTTAGGTTATGGAGCCAGTGCCGATGCCCATCACATTACGGCGCCGGCGCCTGAAGGCGAAGGGGCCGCCAGATCGATGGTTATGGCTATTCAAGATGCGGGACTAAAACCGGAAGATATAAACTATATTAATGCCCATGGTACCTCTACTGAGTTAAACGATAAATTTGAATCCTTAGCGATCAAAAATGTTTTTGGTGCCGCTGCCAAAAATGTGCTGGTTAGCTCTACCAAATCTATGACCGGACATTTATTAGGAGCGGCAGGCGCTTTAGAGTTGGCGGTAACTTCTTTAGCTCTTAAATACGGGCAGATTCCTCCTACTATTAATTATGAAACTCCGGACCCTGATTGTGATCTGGATTATGTACCTAATGTAAAACGCCAACAGGAAATTGATTTTGCTTTATCGAACTCTTTAGGGTTTGGCGGGCATAATGCAACGGTGGTCTTAGGAAAACATAAAGGATAACAGAAAGGTTAGCCCCGGGCTAACCTTTCTGTTATCCAAGGTAGAGATCGAGGTAAAGGTAAGCTTTCGGAGGACTCGGCAGGCCGGGTAAAGGGTAAGTAGTCACGGTGGCGACAGCACCTGCAGTAGTGAATAAAATCAATCAGCAGTCACAAGTTACCAACATCTGAGAGCTGCTATATACGATGTTCTCTGAACGATAATTTCAATTGTACTTAACCTCTGTCCGACCGCTAACTATCGCCCCGGAGCTTATCTTAACCTGTTTTTAGAAACCATTTGCCTCACGGCAAAGTAATGTGTAAAATATATTTGGTATCGGAGGTGTATTATGATGTTGTCTCAGGAGAGGATTTCCTTATTAGAGGAATTAACAAAGAAGATTAATCTAAAATTAACCAAGCAGGATTTATTAAATACAGCTTTAACCCATCCTTCTTACGTGTTTGAAAAAGGCACCCAACAAGCAAATCATAATCAGCGTTTAGAGTTTCTTGGAGATGCTGTCGTCGGCTTAATTGTCGGGGACTATCTTTTCCAGCTGTTTCCTGATAAGACGGAGGGAGAGTTAACGAAAATGCGTGCCGCGGTGGTCTGTGAAGGCAGTCTTGCTAAGGCTGCCAACAGACTGGGGATCGGCAGGTATCTCTTAATGGGCAAAGGAGAGAAAATAGGCGGGGGAGCGGAGCGCCCCTCCAATCTTGCTGATGCCTGGGAGGCTCTTATCGGGGCGTTATATCTGGAACTTGGTCTCGAAAAAATCAGGGAGTTTACTTTAAAATATTTAAAACCGCAAATTGAAATGGTTATTGTCGGAAATTATGGTGACTATAAAACCCAATTTCAGGAGTTTATTCAGCGGCAGCCGGATAATAATGTTGAATATCAGATAATCTCCGAAAGTGGTCCGGATCATGAAAAAATATTTGTATCAGGTATCTTTTTAAATAGTGCTCTCATTTCGCAAGGCTCAGGACGGACCAAAAAAGAAGCGGAACAAAATGCAGCTCATCAAGCATTAATTAAAATGGGTGAAATAAAGTGAAAGCAGAAAATGTTTTAATTATTCCGATTTTTATCCCCCATCTGGGTTGTCCTCATACTTGTGTTTTCTGTAATCAGCATAAAATAGCCGGTGCGTATGCCTGTCCTGATACCCGGGATATTATTGATACCGCGGAAAGATATTTAAAGACAGCCGGAAAACGAAAAATCACACGGGTCGAGATCGCCTTTTACGGCGGCAGTTTTACGGGTATTGAGCCTGATTTGCAAGAAAGGCTTCTTAAAGCTGCCGGAATTTTAAAGAAAAGCCAAAAAATTCAGGGGATCCGGTTATCCACCAGACCGGATTATATCAATCCTGAAGTTATCAAAGTTCTGTTAAAATATGAAGTTGATACTGTAGAATTAGGGGTACAATCTTTAGATAACGAAGTACTGCAGCAGAGTGAAAGAGGCCACAGGGCCGCAGATGTTGAATATGCCGTCAGCCTTTTGCAAAGAGCCGGGATCGCCATCGGCTTACAATTGATGCCGGGGCTGCCCGGTGATTCTCCCGGGAAGGCGATTTTAACCACCGGCAAGGCCATAAGTTTAGCGCCCGACTTCATCAGAATATATCCCACGGTGGTAATTAAGGAAACAAAACTGGCTCAAATGCTGGCGGATAATCGTTATCAGCCCTGGTCCTTAGAGGAGGCGGTGGAAACAACTGCTCTTATGTACATTATGTTAAGCAAGGCAGGGATCCCTGTGATCAGACTTGGTTTACAGCAGACGGAAAATCTGACCGCCGGCAAAGATTTAATTGCCGGACCGTATCACTCTGCTTTTGGGGAATTGGTAAAATCACGGGTTTTCCGTAAACAAGTCGAGATGCTTTTATTGAATACAAATTTGTATCGGCAAGAGGCAGATGTTAATTTAAAATGTAATTATCGGGATATATCTCAGGTTAAAGGCCAAAAATCCGTTAATATCCGGTACTTTAAAGAGAATTTTCATCTAAATTTAAATGTTTCTCCTGATCCCCAAATACTTCCTGCTGCCATTAGGATAGAGTTAAACACCGGAAATCTTTTCTTTTATTTTTCAAGAAGGGAGTTTTTGGAGAAATATCGAATAGAATAGAATGTTGTAATTACTATAGTGTCTAGCAAATTACTAGTCACTATTTTCCTTATTTCGGGGGTGGCGGATTGTATCTAAAAAGACTGGAAATACAAGGCTTTAAATCCTTTGCGGATAAAGTAGACATAGATTTCAATTCGGGAATCACTGTGGTAGTAGGTCCTAATGGCAGCGGCAAATCAAATGTAGTAGATGCGATCAGATGGGTCTTAGGTGAACAGAGTGCCAAGACTTTGCGGGGCCTGCGTATGGACGATGTTATTTTTTCCGGAAGCAATAAGCGCAGACCTGTAGGAATGGCGCAGGTTTCTTTAACTTTAGATAATTCTTCAGGCATGTTTCCTTTAGATTATCAGGAAGTAACGGTGACCAGACGGCTATACCGGTCAGGAGAGAGTGAATATTTAATTAATAAAGTTTCTTGCCGCATGAAAGATATTCACCAGCTTTTTATGGATACAGGAGTTGGGAAAGAAGGATTTTCCGTAATCGGACAAGGTAAAATAGATGAAATTTTATCTTTGCGGGCTGAAGACAGAAGAAATCTAATTGAAGAAGCAGCCGGAATTGTAAAATACCGCTATCGCAAAAAAGAAGCAGAAAGAAAATTAGAGGATACGGAGCAAAGCATTTTGCGGATTAGGGATATTGTCCATGAACTGACCGAGCAGTTGGGCCCTTTAGAAGAACAGGCTGCTAAAGCTCAAAAATATCAAAGCTGGAAAAAAGAACTGGATCAATTAGAGATTAGTATGGCGATTCATGCAGTAGAAGAAAATCAGGAAAAAGAAAAAGAATTTGGCCGGCTTATTGAAGAGCTAGAAAATCGTTTGGAGCAGACAAATACCAAATATCATCAAATAGCTTCACAAATTGAAAATTTAAGATTTACAAGTCAAAAATTAGAACAAGATATCACAAATAACCAGCAGAAATATTTTGCTATTAATACTGAGTTGGAAAGAAAAGAACATCAAATTGAAATGTCTCAAGAACGTCAAAACAGTATAAACATTCAGATGAAAAGGATCGCAGAAGATGTCGCAAATCAGATATCGCAAAAGGACAAAATTTCCGCCGAAGTTAATATGAAAAAACAAGAACTGCAAAATATTGAAGGAGAGTTTCTAGAAGCTTCCGATATTGTCCGGGAATTAACAGCAACAATCAGTCAATATAAAGATAACCTCTCCCATAATAATTTGCGATTAGATGAATATAAAGTGCAAATTATTGAAAATTTGCAGGAAAAAGCTACTGTCGGCAATGAATTAAGCAAATTAGACAATGAAGCAGCTTTATTAGCACGCAGGTTTCAGCAGTTAAAAGAAAAATTATTTCAGCTGGAAACTTCTTTAGCCGCAGGCGAAGAAGAAGCCCAAGAGTTGGCAGAAGAGCAGCAGGCCTGCACATTTGCCAAAGAACAACTGGATCTTTTCTTAGCAGAACAACAGGAAGATTTAAAAAAAACCGGCTGTTTGCAGGACGATTTAAGGCAAAAAATCGCTGCTAAGCAGTTAGAATTTCAAAAAATACAATCCAGGTACGGGGTTTTAGAAGAAATGGAAGAGACGGGGGACGGTTACCAGCAAGGAGTCAGGGCTATCCTTGCCGAGATACGCAATAAATCTGTAAAAATCAAGGGCATTATCGGAACGGTAGCAGATATAATAAATGTCCCGCCGGAGTTTGAGGCCGCGGTGGAAAATGCCTTGGGCGGCGCACTGCAATATATCATAGCCGAGCATGATCAGAAGGCCCAGGAGGCGATTACCTTTCTAAAAAGAGAGAAAAAAGGCAGGGCGACATTTCTGCCTTTGAATACAATAAAGGCCAGGAATATTAATACTAAGCTGGACGGTCCGCAGGTCATCGGCAGAGCAGTAGAATTGATAAGTTTTGATAAAAAATACCAGGAATTAATGGAATACCTCTTAGGACGGATCTGGATCATTAAGGATTTGGCCTCAGCTGTTGCCATCGGCAAAAAAAATGGTTTTAATTGCAGAATGGTAACGCCGGAAGGGGAAATTGTGACGCCGGGCGGAGCATTGACAGGGGGAACATATCATAAAAATAAAACAGGCATATTAACGCGAAAGCGGCTGTTAAAAGAGCTTGCCCAACAAATAGCTGCAGCAGAAAATGAAATTAATTTATTAAATAATAATATGAATTCTTTGGAAGGGAAAAATAAAAAATTAGTCGTACGGATTGATGAAGTGAAAGAAGATATCCATAGTCATTTAATTAAAATTGGCGATGTCAATCATAAAAAAGAGCAGGTTCTCAAAGAGCTTAAACGGTTTAGAGATGAAGAGCAGCTTTTGCATATTGAACAGGCGGAAATATTGGAACAAAAGGAGAGTATCGAGACTGCAAAGGAAAAACTGTTACAGGAAGAACAACGCTTAGTTCTTAAAAATACAGAGGTGGAAAAAGAAATAGCTGAATTACAGGCTCATTTAAAAGAAACTGCCGCAGCTCAGGAGGGCTTAACGGAAAATCTGCATGAAAAGAAGATTAGAGCAGCAACCCTTAAACGCAGTAATGATTTGATTAAAGAACAGTTGCTGGGTCTTGAACAGCGGATCTCGGAAATTAAGGAAAATGAATTAAAACTTGTGAAAGAGCAAGAAGGATTGGCAAGGGAGATGGACCAGCTGGAGGAGAATATCCGTTGCTGCGGTGAAGAGATTAAGGAGTCCACCAGGGAACTGCAAAAGCTCCAGACCGTTATCGACGGGGAAAAGGAACAGAAAATCTCCCTGCAGGAACAACTGGCTGCCGGGGAGAAAGAGCTGAAGATCAAACAAACCGATATTGAGCAGCTGCGGGAAGAGGTTTATCAAGCTAATATGAAGCTAACTAAGATCCAAATGGAGATAAAATCCAGCCAGGATAAGCTGTTGGAACAGTTCGGCTATACTTTGCAAGAGGCTTTAAACATTAAATTAACGATTACCAACAAGCGGAATACGATGAAAAGAATTAGTGAGCTAAAAGAATACATAGCTGACCTGGGATTAGTTAATTTTGCCGCTATTGCTGAGTTTGAAAGGGTTGCCCAAAGGTTGGATTTTTTGGCTGAACAATTGAGAGATCTGGAAGAGGCGCAGGATTCCCTGGTTAAAGTGATTAAAGAGATGGATTTAATTATGGTAAAAAGATTTAAGGAGACATTTGCCTTAGTTAATGAAGCTTTTAATTCGGTTTTTATTGAGATGTTCGGAGGCGGAAGCGCTTCTTTAGAACTCTCGGATAAAGATAACTTACTGGAAACAGGTATCGATATTATTGCTCAGCCACCAGGCAAGAAAGCACAGACCCTTTCCTTGCTTTCCGGTGGAGAACGGGCCATGACGGCGATTGCTTTATTATTTGCTATTCTGAGAATTAAGCCCAGCCCTTTCTGCGTCTTAGATGAAATAGAAGCGGCTTTGGATGAAGCCAATGTTGACCGGTTTGCCTCTTTTTTAAAGTATTATACGGACAAGACCCAGTTTATCATAATATCTCACCGTAAAGGCACGATGGAAGCGGCCGATGTATTATACGGGGTTACCATTGAAGAAGCCGGAGTATCTAAACTAATATCCGTAAAGTTAAGTGAAGCAGTATAACAATGAGAACCGGACTTTGCGGGTGAACCGCCAGGTATTTCACGGCGTTATGGATAAACTATAAAAAAGCCGGTCTGGTGACTAAACAGTGATTGGAGTGAATATTGTGGGGATATTTTCAAAATTAAAAGAATCCCTGAAAGGCAATTTTAGGGGAGAAAAGTTATCAGATAGTTTAACGAAAACCAGAAAAGGATTTATTGATAAGGTTTTTGATGTTTTTACAGGCAAAGCAATAGATGACGAGTTGTTTGAAGAACTGGAAGAAGTCTTGATCCAGGGTGATGTAGGCGTTAATACGGCAATTGATCTGGTGCAAAAGCTTAGAGAACGGGTTAAAACAGATAAGCTTAAGGAAGCAGAGCAATTACGGCAGGTCTTAGTGGAAGAAATCATAAAAATAATGGGTGAGGAGATCCCTCAATTAAATTTAACTCCCGGTGAGTTAAATATTTTGCTGATCGTTGGAGTTAATGGAGTAGGAAAAACAACCAGTATCGGCAAACTGGCTTATAAACTGAAGACAGAGGGGAAAAGGGTTATTCTGGGTGCCGGAGATACCTTCAGGGCCGCGGCTATTGATCAGCTAAAAGTTTGGGGAGAGCGGGTAGGAATAGATGTAATCAGTCATAAGGAAGGTGCAGATCCCGCTGCGGTAGTTTATGATGCCATTCAAGCTGCAAAGGCCAGAAAAGGCGACGTTTTAATCATTGATACCGCCGGGCGGCTTCATAATAAGGTTAACCTGATGGAAGAACTGAAAAAAATCAAACGAATTATCGATAAAGAGACGAATCAGGCCTTAAAAGAAGTGCTTTTGGTATTGGATGCAACTACGGGACAAAATGCCCTGGCGCAGGCTAAGACTTTTGGAGAGACAGCAGGGGTAACGGGTGTAATTTTAACCAAACTTGATGGAACTGCCAAAGGCGGAGTGGTCATCGGCATTAAAGCTGAACAGGATTTACCCGTTAAATTTGTAGGAGTCGGTGAAAAGATGGAAGATTTACAGGTGTTTAATCCTCAGGATTTTGTGGCGGCTCTGTTCACGGAAGGGGTTGATATCCCTGAGGAAGGCTGATTTTGCCGTTATTGGTGGTACAGGAGTGTATAATCCTAACATGCTGACTGAAAGCGAGGATATCCCGGTAGATACTCCTTTTGGTACTGTGAATCTTAAAATAGGCAGGTTAAAAGAAAAAACGATTGCGTTTCTGCCCCGCCACGGAGCCCGGCATTCCGTGCCCCCTCATAAAATTAATTATCGTGCCAATATTATGGCTCTCGGGAAAATCGGGGTCAAAAAGGTTATTGCAACTGCTGCGGTAGGTTCTTTGAACAGAGAAATGGAGCCGGGGCATTTGGTTTTAATCGACCAGTTTATAGATTTTACCAAAGGAAGAATTCAGACTTTTTATGAAGGGGGAGCAAGAGGGGTGCTGCATGTAGATATGAGTAATCCTTATTGTCCCCAACTGCGCCAGGCAATTTTGGCTTCCTGCCCCCCGGAAATTAAGCTGCATAATGGCGGCAATTATGTCTGCACAGAAGGCCCCCGCTTTGAAACTCCTGCCGAAATAAACATGTTTAGGCAGTGGGAAGGGGATTTAGTTGGCATGACCAGCGTACCGGAGGTTGTGTTAGCGAAAGAACTCGGCTTATGTTATGCCGGTATTGCCATGGTCACTAATTTTGCCGCAGGTATTTCCCCCCATCCCCTTACTCACCAGGAAGTGGTGGAGACTATGCAGGAAAATACGCAGAATTTACAAAAATTAATTATGGAGACTTTAAACAATTTAGACGGGGAAAGAAGCTGCTTTTGTCCTGAAGCCAATAAAGAAGCCGGAAATTTTTCCTGAAAGGGGGGAGAAAGTGGACGCAGTAAAATTTCGTAATGATAAGTTAGTTTTATTAGATCAGACCAAACTTCCTGTGAATGTTGTCTTTATTGAATGTAAAAGTTATCGCTGTGTTGCGGAATCCATCAAAAACATGAAAGTCAGGGGGGCACCGGCCATTGGTGTTGCTGCAGCTTACGGCTTAGTATTAGCAGCTTTAGAATACCGGACTCTGGCTCCCGGAGATTTCATGGTCCGGGTAAGAGAAGCGGCCCGGACACTTAGTTTGACCCGCCCTACCGCCGTAAATCTTTTCTGGGCTCTGAACAGGATGCTGTCGGTATTTGTTGACGATGCTGACTCTGATGTGGAACAATTGGTAGCAAAGCTCCGGGCGGAAGCCGGCCGAATTCAAAAAGAAGATTTGGATATGAATATAAAAATGGCCCAGGCAGGTTGTAATTTAATCCCCCCTCGCGCCAATATTTTAACCCATTGTAATGCGGGAGCTCTTGCTACAGCCGGTTACGGCACGGCTCTGGGGATAATAAGAGAGGCTCATAAAGAAGGAAAATTGCAGATGGTTTATGCCGATGAGACACGGCCGCTCTTACAAGGGGCCCGTTTAACGGCCTTTGAATTAATGGAAGATGGAATTCCCACGACCCTGATTGCGGATAATATGGCAGCTTATCTTATGCAACAAAAAAAAATTGACTGCATAATTGTAGGCGCCGACCGGATTGCCGGCAACGGAGACGTGGCAAATAAAATCGGTACCTATGGAGTTGCTGTTTTGGCCAAGTATCATAATATTCCTTTTTATGTTGCAGCACCTGCTTCAACTTTTGACTTAAGTTTATCAACAGGAAAAGACATCCCCATTGAAGAGAGGAATCCTGAGGAAATCAGAAAAATTGGCGGTGTCTCCATAGCACCTCCGGAAGTAAGGGTTGTTAATCCCGCTTTTGATATTACCCCCCATGACCTGATCACGGCAATTGTTACCGATAAAGGAATCTTAAAACCTGAATACAGCACACAGATCAAAAGGATGTTTTTGAATGGATAATAAACATGGAATAATCAGATATGGCAAGAAGATGCTTCACCTGGGATTAGTTGCCGCTACCTGGGGAAATATCTCTCTGAAAAGTCAGGATAGTAATATTTTTATTACGCCCAGCGGAATGGATTATGAACACCTGGTACCTGATGACATTGTAAAAGTAAATAGAGAAGGGAAGATCATAGCGGGCTGGCGTAAACCGTCCAGTGAGCTGCTTTTGCATTTGGAGATTTACCGGGCCAGAAGTGATGTTAATGCTGTAATTCATACGCACAGTTTATATGCCGGTGCCTATGCGGCAGCGAGGAAAGAGATCCTGCCTCTCATCGAAGATATGGCTCAAGTTATCGGCGGAACTGTCGAGGTAGCGGAATATGCATTACCGGGAACCGCCGAATTGGCCCAAAATGCCGTGAAAGCTTTAGGAATCAAAGGAGCTGTTTTATTAGCCAACCATGGAGCTGTAGGAGTAGGTAAAGATTTGGAGGAGGCCTTTAAAGCCTGTCTGCTTCTGGAAAAAACCGCTCATATCGGTATTGCGGCTGCGGTTTTAGGTGAACCTCATGTTCTGTCGGCAAGAGACGTACAAATGATGAGAAATGCTTACTTAACGTCATATGGTCAAAAGTAAAAGTAAGGAGGAGTAGAATGAAGAAAATTTTAATCAAAGACGCATATATTTTAACGATGACAGAAGACTTTCCCGGACAGGCCGTTAAAGGGGATATTTTAATTGAAGGCCAGCAGATTAAAGAGATCGGCAGCATTACCAATACCTTGGAAAATGCTGAAATAATTGATGGTAGAAATTGTGTGGCTCTGCCCGGTCTGGTAAACTGTCATACCCATGCTGCCATGACTCTGCTCAGGGGTTATGCCGATGATATGGAGCTAATGCCCTGGCTGCAGGAAAAAATCTGGCCCCAGGAAGCAAAATTAACCGCGGAGCATGTCTACTGGGGCACCAAACTTGCTATTTTGGAGATGATTAAAACAGGCACGACTACTTTTGCCGATATGTATTTTTTCATGGATAATGTTGCGGCAGCGGTTGAAGAAAGCGGTATAAGGGCGGTCCTGGCCAGAGGCATGATCGGTTTAAATGATCGGGAATTCGGCACCTTGCAAGAAAGCAAGGATTTTGTAAAAAACTGGCAGGGAGCTGCTCAGGGGAGAATTAGCTGTATGTTCGGTCCTCATGCGCTTTATACCTGCCCCCCGGATTATTTACAGAAGGTTATTGAAGCTGCTAAAGAGTTGAATGCAGGGATTCATATCCATCTGGCGGAGACAAAGCAGGAATTTTCCGATATGAGAAAAGAATATAGTGCCACCCCTATCCAGCATATTTTAGATACAGGATTATTTGACTTGCCGGTTCTGGCTGCCCATTGTGTTCATTTAACAGAAGAAGATATCTCTATTTTAAGCAGACAGCAGGCAGGCGTTGCCCATAATCCGACCAGCAATATGAAGCTTGCCAGCGGAATGGCTCCTATTCCCCAGCTTTTAACCGCAGGGATTAAAGTAGGTCTGGGTACCGACGGGTCGGCCAGCAATAATAACTTGAATATGTTTGAAGAAATGCATCTTGCTTCTTTGTTACACAAAGTGAGCTGGGGAGACCCCACCTTAATACCTGCTTATCAGGCTTTACAAATGGGGACGGTATTCGGCTCTCATGTTGTAGGCTTAGCAGAGGAGACCGGTACTCTGGAAAAAGGGAAGAAGGCCGACATTATTCTCCTGGATTTAGATCAGCCTCATTTGTGCCCCCAGTATGATTTAACGGCTAATTTAATCTATTCAGCCCAAGGTTCGGATGTGAAAACGACAATTATTGATGGCAAAGTAGTAATGAAGGACCGGGAAGTATTAAGCATAGATGTAGAAAAGACGATGTATGAAGCCAGGCGGTATGCCGGGATGATGGTAAAATAATCTGCCGCCCCTGCGCAAGGATTTAACAGTTAACAAGGTAGGGCAAGCTGTCCCTTTTTCAGGGAGTAAAAAAACGACCTATATCTGTTAAGTAATATTCCTTGACAATATAATTAGAATCATGTATGATCAGTTATGTTAAGAAGTAAGCTTCCTTTTCATAACTTTTTCTTTTTACTGGTTGATCTTTTATTTCTTAATCCTGATAAGGTGATTATATGCTTGCGAAAAGAGAAATATTTATATTATTATATGATTTTTATGGCGGGCTTTTAACGGAAAAGCAAAGGACGATTTTTGATTTATATTACCAGTGTGATTTGTCGTTAGGTGAAATAGCTCAGGACCAAGAAGTGTCCAGACAAGCTGTCTATGACATTATTAAAAGAACCGAAAATACTCTGGAGGAGTATGAGAACAAACTTGGCCTGGTCAAGAAGTTTATGTTTTCTAAAGATAAATTGCAAAAGGTCTTAGAGATTTTGGATGGTTTTGAAGACTCTGCCGGTAAAGACAGCATACAGGACATCGTGAGTCTGATCAAAGAATTAATAAATGAAGTTTAGCCTATGAATCTGCCGGACTACTTATTGGTTTGATCGTAATAAGAATGGGGGGATTACTAATTCCCGATATTTCAAGGAGGTTTTAAAGTGGCCTTTGAAAGCTTAGGTGACAAACTTCAAGGGATTTTTAAAAAATTAAAAGGGCAAGGTAAAATTTCGGAAAAAGATCTTAAAGATGCTTTGCGGGAAGTAAGAGTCGCTTTATTAGAAGCAGATGTTAACTATAAAGTAGTAAAAGATTTTATTAAAAATGTCAATGAAAGAGCATTAGGACAGGAGGTTTTGGAAAGCTTAACCCCAGGGCAACAGGTCATTAAGATTGTCAATGACGAACTTACCGCTTTAATGGGCGGCGCTCAAAGCAAACTGGAGATAGCACCCAAACCACCTACTGTAATCATGATGGTTGGTCTGCAGGGCTCGGGTAAAACGACTTCTACGGGTAAGTTAGGACGCTTTCTCAAAAAACAGGGGCGAAAGCCTTTATTAACTGCTTGTGATATTTACCGTCCTGCCGCAATTAAGCAATTGCAAGTACTAGGTGAACAGTTGGAGCTTCCGGTATTTAGTTTAGGTGATAAGACGAATCCCGTTGATATTGCGAAAGGGGCCATTCGTCATGCCGATCACCATGGCAATGATATTGTGCTTTTAGATACGGCCGGAAGACTGCATATTGATGAAAGTCTGATGGAAGAGCTGACAAAAATTAAAGAAGCAGTCAAGCCTATGGAAATACTTCTTGTTGTTGATGCTATGACCGGGCAGGATGCGGTGAATGTAGCTGAGAAGTTTAATGAGCTTTTGGAGTTAAGCGGAGTTGTTTTAACGAAGCTTGATGGTGATACCAGAGGAGGAGCCGCTCTTTCTGTTAAAGCTGTCACCGGTAAGCCGATAAAATTTGTCGGGTTAGGTGAAAAGCTGGATGCTCTGGAACCCTTTCATCCGGAACGGATGGCTTCCAGGATATTGGGGATGGGTGATGTCTTAACACTAATTGAAAAGGCCCAGGAAAGCTTTGATGCCCAAAAAGCTCAGGAACTACAGCAAAAATTATTAAAGGCGGAGTTTACCCTGGAAGATTTCTTAGATCAAATGCAGCAGATGAAAAACATGGGTCCGCTGGATCAACTGGTTGATATGCTCCCAGGTATGAATAAAGCCAAACTAAAGGGTGCAGAACTTGATGAGAAAGAATTTGTGAGATTCCAGGCCGTAATTCAGTCTATGACGAAAGATGAGAGAAAAAATCCCCATAAAATAAACGGCAGCCGGAGGAAAAGGATTGCCGCAGGTAGTGGGACCAGGGTGCAGGATGTAAATAGACTTCTTAAACAGTTTGAGCAGGCGCAGAAGATGATGAAGCAGTTATCGGGTATGGCCACCGGAAAAGGCAAAAAAGGTAAGCTCAAACTGCCTTTTATGTAAAATAGTTGATCAGTTGATTGTAAAATAGGACAATGCCAAGTTGTCTATAACAACTTGTGGTGTTTGTTTTTGTTATTTACTTGGGAACATGCTAAATTATGGAAGGTAGAGGAAGGTCTAAATTCAGGGAATACCGAAGGTATACCTTTAATCTAACCTCCGTTTGGTTGTTTCCTTTCCCTTAAAGGAGGTGAATGAAATGGCAACTAAGATCAGGCTTAAAAGAATGGGTGCAAAGAGAAATCCTTTTTACCGCGTTGTGGTAGCAGATTCCCGTTCCCCAAGAGATGGAAGATTTATAGATGAAATAGGTACTTATAATCCGACTAAAGACCCTGCAATTATTGATATTGATTCTGAAAAAGCTTTAAAATGGATTCAAACAGGTGCCCAGCCCTCTGACACAGTAAAATCTTTATTTAAGAAAGCAGGGTTATTTAATAAGTAGTAATAATTAGGGGGTATTAAAGTGCGGGAGTTAGTTGAATTCTTAGCTAAATCCTTAGTTGATAACCCTGACCAAGTTAATGTAAATGAGGTTGAGGGTGAACGTGCTATTGTTCTCGAATTAACAGTGGCATCAGAAGATATGGGTAAAGTTATCGGAAAACAAGGGCGGATAGCTAAAGCTATTCGAACAGTAGTAAAAGCTGCTGCCGCTAGAGAAGGGAAAAAGGTAGTTGTTGAGATTCTACAATAATAGGGGCTGTTAAGCCCCTATTTCTAACATTTATCCGGCAGCATAGGGAAGGGGATTTATTGTAAATGGAGAAAATTACGATAATGCGCAGTGTCGTTGTTAAACAGATTATTACAGAAAATTTCAAAACAAAGGCAGCAGCAGAAATTCAGGAGTCATTAAAAAAAGCTGAATTTGATCTGGATCATTATGATAAAAATACGAAAAAAACAATTACGGAACTGACTTTAAAGGGACATCCCCAAGTTAACCAAATAAAGCAGCAGGTAGAAGCAGAAAAGCAAAAATTAAATGCTTATAAACAACAACTTGTCGACCGTTTAAAAGTCATCAGCAAGCTTAATCTGGGTGAAGAAATTATCCAAGGTACCATTGACGGTCCTTTAGAAGTACAGGTGGGGGATAATTTTGAAGCTTTAAACGGAATTGAGATGGTTATTAAAGACGGCATCATTATTGAAATTCGCAAAGCTTAATATTAATTTTTCCAAGACTAACTGGAGCTGGGTATTATGATGATAAAAATTGGTCAAATTGTTACTACCCATGGGCATAAGGGTGAGCTTAAAATATTGCCTTTAACCGATAATCCTGAAAGGTATAAAAAACTTTCCGAGGTTTATTTGCAGCTGCCCGGCGGGTTTACGAAAATGCAGATAGAAAATAGCCGTTTACATAAGAACAGTGTCATCGTAAAATTCAAGGAAATTACCGATATGAATACGGCGGAACAGTATCAACATGTTTATTTATGTATAGAAGAGGATCAATTAGAGGAGTTGCCGGAAGGTCATTTTTATCTCTATGAAATTATTGGTTCGGAAGTTTATGAGGGTGCTGATTATTTAGGCCGGGTCAAGGATGTTATTCAAACAGGAAGTAATGATGTGTATGTCGTAGAAAAAGAAAATGTCAAAGATTTATTAATTCCCGCTTTAAAATCTATCATAAAGAAGATTGATGTTACGAAGAAGATGATCGATGTTAAACTACCTGAGGGATTGATTGATTAAAGGGGAGAGTCGCTTGGAAATAAAAATATTTACAATCTTTCCTGAAATGTTTACAGGTCCCCTGGAAACAAGTATCCTGCAAAAAGCCAGGCATAAGGGAATACTTGATATTAAAGTAATTAATTTTAGAAATTATACTCAGGATAAACATAATTCTGTTGATGATTATCCTTTTGGGGGCGGAGCCGGGATGGTTTTAAAACCTGATCCTATTATTTATGCTCTGGAAGAAAATCTCAGCTTAACTGACCCGGAGCAGGAAATAATACTGCTGTCTCCCCAGGGGAAAATATTTAAGCAGGAAGATGCAAAGTATTTGGCGGGGAAAAGAAATCTTGCCTTCATCTGCGGCCATTATGAAGGGTTTGATGAGAGAATCCGCAGTTTCGTAACCCGGGAATTTTCTATTGGCGATTATGTATTGACCGGAGGGGAACTGCCGGCCATGGTCATGATTGACACCATAGCCCGGCTTATTCCGGGAGTAATCAAAGAATCCGAATCTTTTCAAGAAGATTCCTTTTATCACGGCCTCCTGGAACATCCTCATTATACCAGACCCAGGGTTTTTCGAGATATGGAGGTTCCGGAAATTTTATTATCCGGCAATCACGAGAAAATTAGAATCTGGCGGAGAAAAGAATCCCTGCGGAGAACTTTGCAGAGAAGACCGGAGTTATTAAGAAGCTTTAGACTTACCGCCGAAGATCGATCTCTTTTGCTGGAAATCAAAAATGAGGAAGAGTGTAATGGGTAATTTATTTTTAGGACTTGTGCATTATCCTGTTTATAATAAAAACATGGAGGTAATTGCTACTTCAATTACCAATATGGATGTCCATGATATTGCCAGAACAGCAACGACTTATGGGATAGAAAAATATTTTTTGGTGCATCCTTTGGAAACCCAGCATGAAATAACGCAAGAAATTTTAAAATACTGGCAGGAAGGTTATGGGGGAGTATATAATCCCGACCGCAAAAAAGCCTTGAAATTGGTAGCGATTAAGCATTCTATCGCAGATGTTCTGAATGAGATAAAATCACAATATACCGGTCAAATTAAAATAATCGTCACGGATGCCCGTAAATATGATCATTCAATTGATTACCTGACACTGAAAGAAAAAATAAATCATTCTCCTGAAAATATAAACTACCTGATCCTATTTGGGACAGGCTGGGGTTTAAATAAAGATGTTTTGGAAAGTGCAGATTACCGTCTGCTGCCCATTTATGGCAAAGGTGATTATAATCATCTTTCGGTCCGCAGTGCCGTTGCCATAATCCTCGACCGACTGTGTGGAGAAAAATGGTGGTAGACCTTGTATATTTTTTGTTTTTATGATATAATTCCCAACGGTGTTAAAAACGGACGGTCCGCTGTCTTAAACAAAGGGGAAATGTTGGTTCCGTAAGGTTCTGCAGGAGAGAGGCCTGTCCCCTGTTTATTGTGAGTGAGATATGAACGTTCATAGAGGAAGGAGGGAATTCCGTGGATATTATCAGAGCAATTGAAACAGAGCAATTCAAAAAAGACCTTCCAGAATTCAAACCTGGTGACACAGTACGTGTTGATGTTAAGGTTGTTGAAGGTAACAGGGAACGTATCCAGGCTTTTGAAGGTGTCGTGATCAAACGCCGCGGTTCGGGTTTAAGTGAGACTTTTACAGTTCGACGCGTTGCTTATGGCGTTGCGGTTGAACGTTGTTTTCCGATTCACTCTCCCCGTGTTGATAAGATCGTTGTTTTACGCAGAGGCCGTGTAAGAAGAGCAAAATTATATTACTTGAGAGAAAGATCAGGTAAAGCAGCGAGAATTAAAGATTTACGCAAATAACTACCGGGACTGATTTATCAGTCCTTTTTTGTACTTTAGAAGCTTATAAATTTTGCCGGTTAGACAGGTATTACGCAACCAAATCCTGCAAGGTGCCCGCCCGGGGAATGAAAAAGGGGGGGCCTTATTCAATAATACTATGAAATAGGCCGCTACTAAGGGGGTATGGAAATTGTCGGAGCGCAGTTCTGCATTAAATATCAGAGAAGTTCTTGAATCGGTAGTTATCGCTGTAGTTTTAGCACTTTTAATAAGAACTTTTTTATTTCAGTTCTTTTGGATTCCTTCCCGTTCAATGGAAGAAACTTTATTAATTAATGACAGGATCGTTGTAACCAGATTTTCTTACTGGTTCAATGAGCCGGAAAGAAGGGATGTAGTCGTTTTTAAATATCCTTTAGACCCTACAAAAGATTATGTAAAACGTCTAATCGGTCTTCCCGGGGAAAAACTGGCAATCATTAATAGTAAATTATACATAAATGATACATTAGTTGAGGAACCCTATTTACCGGAAGGTTTAGATTTCGGAGATTTCGGACCGGTAATAATACCTGCCGGAAAATACTTTATGATGGGAGATAACCGTAATAACAGCAGTGACAGTAGAGTATGGGGGTTCGTTGATCAAGATTTACTGATTGGCAAAGCGCAATTTATTTATTGGCCGCTGGATAGAATGAGGAGGGTGAAATAGTGCAGGTTCAATGGTTTCCGGGACATATGGCGAAAACCCGTAAAATTATCCAAGAACAATTAAAATTAATCGATGTAGTAATAGAATTAGTTGATGCCCGGTTGCCCCAAAGCAGCAGAAACCCTTTACTAGATGAGATTACTGCTCGGAAACCCCGGGTAATCATTCTCAATAAAGAGGACCTGGCCGATGATCGAATCACAACCTTATGGTTAAACACTTATAATGCGCAGACCGGCTGTAAAGCGTACAAAATAAATTCTACCGTCCAGCGAAGTTCCGTTATGAGTTCTTTGAAGGAAGGTCTTTTTGAATTAACCAGAGAAAAGCGGGAACAGCGGTTGGCTAAGGGAATTAAAAATCAGGTTATCCGTACAATGGTCGTAGGGATACCTAATGTGGGCAAAAGCACCTTTATCAACAATATAGTCGGGAAGAAAACTGCCAAGACCGGCAATAAGCCGGGTGTAACCAGGGGTAAGCAATGGATAAGGCTGGGTAAGGATCTGGAATTATTGGATACTCCCGGGATTTTATGGCCTAAATTTGCCGATCCTGAAGTAGGCTTCAGGCTGGCAGTAACAGGTGCAATAAATGATGATGTTTTCGATTTGGAAGAAGCCTCGTTAAAACTGATCAGTTATTTAGGGCATGAGTATCCGGCAATATTGCAGGAAAGATATAAACTAACGTTAAAGCAGGATGAGGTTACACCTTTACAAATTCTGGAACAAATGGCGGTGAACCGCGGGTGTCTTCTGCCCGGTAAAACGATAGATTATGCAAAAATAGCGACTATTTTTATTAATGAATTCCGTAGTGGCAAAATAGGCAAAATTAGTTTAGAAAAGCCCCTTGGTTAACGATTTATAAATGATATAAAAATATTAAATGCTAGCAGATCCCGGATGAGAAGGAATTCAAATTAAGAAAAGAGAATTGTTTTCATATATTTTATATTAATTAAATTTATTCTGCGGATAGTACAAAACTACTAGAAGGAATTTGCATTACAAGAAGAGAATACTAAATGTATACACCTAATATTTGTATATAGGGGATTTTTATGGTGTCCACGGGTAAATCTATTAAAGAGATTAAAATATTAATGGATTCATTATGCGAAGAAGACCAAAAAAAATATTTAAAAAAATTATCTGAGGATAAGCGAAAAACGATAAAAGATTTCGTGAAAAAGTACCAGTTAATGCTGGCGAAGAAGTCAGCTGAAAAACAGAGACTGCTAAGACTTTGGGAACTAGAGAATAATCTTTTTCGCCAGGGCTATCATTTTATTGCCGGTGTAGATGAGGCGGGGAGAGGTCCGTTAGCAGGCCCTGTGGTTGCTGGTGCTGTTATTTTGCCGCCTTATTGTCTTATTGAAGGGTTAAAGGACTCCAAGCAGATAACTGAGCAGAAAAGAATTGCCCTGGCCCGGGAGATCAAAGAGCAGGCTCTTTTTTGGTCTGTCGGGGTAGTTGATTCTCTTACGATTGATAAGATTAATATTCTCGAAGCGACCCGCTATGCAATGAGTCTGGCTGTCAGTTCTCTGGGCAGATTACCGCAATATGTATTAGTTGACGGCGCAAAAAACCCTTTACTTAAAATACCCCATTCCGGTATCATAAAAGGGGATAATTTGAGTGCTTCGATAGCCGCTGCTTCCATATTGGCGAAAACCCACCGGGATAGAATTATGCAGGTTTATGACTGCTTGTATCCCGGATATGCTTTCGCCGTTAATAAAGGTTATGGTACAGCACAGCATTTGTCGGCCTTAGAGGCAAAGGCCCCCTGCCCGATTCACCGCAGGACCTTTGCCCCTGTAAAAACAAATGTTTGTATTGTATAATTGTAAAATAAAATGAGAAAAAGATAACAATCACAGAAAGGGGGGTAGAAATTGACTCAATACGCAATAATCGGCATACTATTTTTAGGCGCCGCAGCTTTTGGTGCTTTCGCTATTGTTCTTTCCCGTCTTTTGCAGCCACATCGCCCTTACCGGCAGAAACTGGAAACTTACGAGTGTGGGATGGAAGCGCAAGGGACCGCCTGGGTACAATTTAAAACAAGCTATTTTTTATATGCCCTTGTTTTTTTAGTATTTGATATTGAAACAATATTTTTATATCCGTGGGCGGTAAAATTTCAGAGCTTAGGTTTATTTGCTATTATTGAAATGTTTATTTTCTTAATTATTTTAATTATAGGTTTCTGGTATGCCTGGAAGGAAGGTGCATTAGAATGGCAATAGACAATGAAAAAAACATGATGTCCCAAGACGAGCTAGAAGAAAAAGGGATACTGCTTACATCACTGGAAAAAATTTTTAACTGGGGAAGAGGCTGGTCCCTGTGGCCCTTTCAATTTGGTTTAGCATGCTGCGCCATTGAAATGATTTGTTCAACACAGGCCAGGTATGATATTTCCAGATTTGGTTATGAAGTATTCAGAAATTCTCCCCGGCAGGCAGATGTGATGATTGTTGCCGGTACCGTAACAGAAAAGATGAGACCTTCTGTGGAGCGGTTATACCATCAAATGGCAGAACCCCGCTGGGTAGTTGCTATGGGCAATTGTGCAATAAGCGGCGGTCCTTTTGTTGATTCTTATTCAGTTGTACCTGGTGCCGATGATATCGTGCCTGTTGATGTTTATATTCCTGGATGTCCTCCTCGTCCCGAAGCATTGATCCATGGGATGCTTCAGTTAAAAGAGAAGGTGAATTCTCCGGCTAAGGTGAGGTTAAAGAAATATGGAAAATAATAATTTGCAAGAGTCATTAGCGGCTAAGTTCGGTGATAAAATTGTTTTTAATGAAGAAAATAATTCTGCGGTTTATGTGCAGAAAAATGATTTGGAAGAGGTTTTGGAATTTTTAAAAGCAGAAGGGCTGAACTTTCTGGCTGATATCTCCAGCGCTGATTACAAGGAATATTTTGAGGTTGTTTATCAATTATATAGTTTTGCTGATTCCAGAAATCTTACTGTGAAGGTAAAACTTGACCATGACAACCCGGAAGTGAATTCTATCATCAAAATATGGTCGGCTGCAAATTGGCTGGAAAGGGAAGTTTATGATTTAATGGGGATAAAGTTTTTAAATCATTCCAAGCTGGAAAGAATCCTAACCTGGGAAGGTTTTGAAGGACACCCGTTAAGAAAAGATTATGTTTCGAAAAGTGGTCGTAAGTAAGAGGAGAGTTGAGGTGTTACAACAGTGAAGACACAAACTTATACGGTCAACTTTGGGCCTCAGCATCCTAGTACCCACGGGGTGCTGCATATAGTCTTAGAGTTGGACGGCGAGATCTGTGTAGGCAGTGAAACCCATGTAGGTTATTTGCACCGGGGAATCGAAAAATTAGCAGAAAGCAAGACATACCCCCAGGTTATTCCTTATACAGATAGATTAGATTATTTAGCCGGGATTAATAATAACCTGGCTTATGTTCAAGCAATGGAAAAGCTGATGGGTATTGAAGTGCCTGAGCGGGCCGAGTATATTAGAGTATTATTGGCCGAGTTAATGCGTATCGCCAGCCATATGGTGGGTATCGGTATTTTTATCATGGATTTAGGTGCTGTTTCCGGTATTTTCTATCCCTTCATTGAGCGGGAAAAAATACTGGACCTTTTAGCGCATTTATCTGGATCCAGAATGACTTTTAATTATATGCGGATTGGTGGAATTGCCCACGACCTGCATCCTGATTTTGGACCGGCCCTTGATCGGTTTATTGCGGAGTTTCCTAAATTCTTAGCATCATACCATACATTGGTGGATGATAATGAGATATTCAGGGCCCGTACGAAAAATGTGGGTGTTATTTCTGCAGAAAAAGCCATGAGTTATGGGTTAACCGGTCCCAATTTGCGGGCTTCCGGCGTAAGCCATGATGCCAGAAAGATTAATCCTTATAGTAATTATGATAAAGTGGATTTTGAAATTCCCGTTGGTGAAACAGGCGATTGTTTTGACCGTTATGTAGTGAGAATGCAAGAAGTGGAAGAAAGCTTTAAAATAATCAAGCAGATTTACCAGAAAATACCGGAGGGACCTATAACCGCCAAGGTTCCGAAATTAATTAAACCACCTGCCGGGGATGTTTATCATCAGGCAGAGAACCCCAAAGGCGTATTAGGCTGTTACATTGTAAGTGACGGAAGTCCCAACCCGTACCGTGTTCATTTTAGAAGGCCTTCCTTTGTAAATATTTCCATCTTTGATGAATTATTTATCGGTCATAAAGTAGCAGATATCGTGGCTATTTTAGCAAGCTTTGATTTAGTATTAGGTGAAGTTGATGCCTAAGGTGAGAAAGGAGATATAACCATGGAGTTTTTAGATAACATCTTTGTTTATGGTGCTCAATGGATAAGAGAAACTCTGGCTGCCTTGGGCTTTACACCTGTTTGGACGGAAATGGCTATGGCTGTTGTTTACCTGGTGGCAATACTTGGAGTTTGTACCCTGGCGGCCTTGTTCTATGTTATGTGGGAGAGAAAGCTGGCCGGATATATCCAATACCGCCCCGGTCCTAACAGGTTAGGTCCCAACGGCTGGTTTCAGACAATAGCTGACGCAATTAAGCTCTTGACCAAGGAAGATATCGTACCCGCTAATGCTGATAAAGCAGTTCACCTCTTGGCACCGGTCTTTATTTTTGTGCCTACGGTGTTGGCATTAGCAGTGATTCCCTTTGGTAAAGGCATGGCGGCAGTTGATTTGAATTTAGGAGTTTTTTATTTAATCGCGGTCACTTCTTTAACGACTATTCCGATCTTTATGGCCGGCTGGGGTTCTAATAATAAATACTCTTTGCTAGGTGGGATGCGGGCCGTAGCTCAAATGGTCAGCTACGAGGTACCCTTGGTTTTCTCTTTATTGGGAGTAATTATTATTACCGGAACTTTGCAACTGCAAGCAATTGTGGAGGCGCAATCTACCGTATGGTTTGTATTTCTCCAGCCTATTGCGTTTCTAATTTACGTGGTTGCCGCTACGGCAGAGACAAACAGGGCTCCTTTTGATTTACCCGAAGGTGAATCGGAATTAACGGCAGGTGTTTATACCGAATATTCCGGTATGAAATACGCTTTATTCTTTTTGGCCGAATATTGCAATCTTTTTCTCGTATCCGCAATAGGAACCACTGTATTTTTAGGCGGCTGGCAGGGGCCGGTTTTACCAGGATGGATCTGGTTCTTTATTAAAACCCATTTATTATTTTCCTTCTTTATCTGGATCCGCTGGACTTTCCCCCGGATTAGAGTAGACCACTTAATGAATTTCGGCTGGAAGTTCTTAATCCCCCTCTCTTTGGCAAATGTATTTCTGACAGGTATTGGCGTCTATGTCTACAACAACGGATTGGGGTGGTGGTAAGTCATGTATGGTAAAGGCTTTCTAAAAGGACTTAGTGTAACGGGTAAAAATGTCTTTAAGAAAAAGGTTACGGAGAAATATCCCGAAGAAAAACCTTCCTTAGCGGCAAGATGGAGAGGCGGTTTTCAGCTGGATAAAAATGAATGTATTGCCTGTGGTCTTTGCGAAAGGGCCTGTCCTAATTCTGCCATTAAGCTGACCTCTGTTAAAAATGAAGAGAATAAGAAGCAGCTGGCTACTTATGAGTTGAATCAATCCTATTGTTTGTTTTGCGGGTTGTGTGTAGAGGCCTGCCCTAAAAAATGCTTAAGATTTACCCATGATTTTGAGCATGCTACCTTCTACAAGGATCATGTTAAGCTGGATCTTTTCAACAAACCCAATCTTTCCGCAGTCACTTCTGCCTATGGTCAACCGGAGCCTAAAAAGGAAGCAGAAGGGAAGGAGGGCAAATAAAATGGAATTACAAGTAATTTTATTTTGGTTATTGGCATTTGTTACTTTAGGTTCCGCGCTGTCGGTGGTATTTCTGACAAATATTGTCCATAGCGCCTTGGCTTTGATTATGAGTTTTATCGGGGTAGCCGGCATATATTTAACCCTTAATGCAGATTTTCTGGCTGCCGTACAGATTTTGGTTTATGCCGGTGCTGTTTCTATTCTAGTCGTTTTCGGGATCATGTTGATTACCCGTGGTGACGGCAGGATGTCTGAAACGAACACCTTTGGAAAATATAAATATACGGCAGGAATTGTAGTAGCGCTTTTATTCGGCGTAATATCTTATTTTATAATTCGCACACCATGGCAGGTTGAAAGTACGGGACTGGCCGGGAGTTCGGTGGGGAGTATTGCCGAGGTTTTATTGAGTGAGTATTTTATTCCTTTTGAATTGGCAGCTATTCTCTTAACAGTGGCTATGGTGGGAGCAATTGTAATTGCAAGAGAGGTGAAAAGCCCTAAATGATTACTTTAAACCATTATCTACTACTGAGTGCTATTTTATTCTGTATCGGACTGTACGGGGCCTTATCCAAAAAGAATGCCGTAGCAATACTGATCTGTATTGAATTAATGCTGAATGCTGTAAATATAAATCTGGTAGCTTTTACTAAATTTTTAACACCGGGAGAATTGGTAGGCCAACTCTTTGCTATTTTCGTAATTGTAGTTGCCGCTTGTGAGGTTGCTGTAGGGTTAGCCATAGTTATTGCTATTTATCGCGACCGCTCTTCCGTCGATGTTGAAAATTTAGATTGGCTCAAATGGTAAGGGGTGATTATAATGGTTGAGAGCATAGGTATACAATATATATGGTTAGTGCCCCTGGCGCCTTTAGTAGCCTTTGTTTTGATTACTTTTTTGTTTAAAAGATACAAAATGTTAAGTGCTTTGACGGCTATCTTTAGTATGGTGGTAGCCTTTGGGCTTTCCCTGGATATTGTGAGGACAATTTTGACGGATCACCATATTAATATGCATCATCCGGTAGAAAAAGCGGTTGATTGGTTGAATATGAACGGGTTGCATATTGAAATGGGGGCTCTGATCGACCCGTTAACGGCCGGAATGCTTTTTGTGGTCACGTTCATTTCCCTTTTGGTCATGATTTATTCGGTGGGTTATATGCATGGAGATCCGGGTTTTTCCAGATTCTTTTCTTACCTGGCCTTGTTTGTTTTCTCCATGCTGGGTTTAGTCATTTCCAATAACTATTTCCAAATGTTTGTGTTTTGGGAATTGGTAGGTCTGTGTTCCTATTTATTAATCGGATTTTACTTTTATAAAGATTCTGCCTCCCAAGCCAATAAAAAAGCGTTTATCACCAACAGGGTGGCAGATTTCGGTTTTATGCTCGGGATTATTATCCTCTATCTGTATTTTGATACCTTTAATTTTGGAGAACTTGCTAAAGCCATCGGCAGTTCCAGCGATTTGGCATTTTTAACCTTAGCAGGTATTCTGGTCTTTATTGGTCCAATCGGTAAATCCGGTCAGTTTCCGTTACATGTCTGGCTTCCCGATGCCATGGAAGGCCCTACTCCGGTTAGTGCTTTAATCCACGCCGCAACAATGGTTGCTGCCGGAGTGTATTTGTTAGCGAGAGGCTTTATTCTCTTTGAAAGCTCAACCACCACGTTGACTTTTATTGCTTATTTAGGCGGATTTACCGCTCTCTTTGCGGCAACAGTTGCCATCACCCAAAGGGATTTCAAGCGAATTCTGGCCTTTTCCACGTTGAGCCAGCTGGGGTACATGGTAATGGCTATTGGCGTAGGCAGTCTTACTGCCGGTATGTTTCATTTAACCACCCATGCTTTCTTTAAGGCTTTGATGTTTCTTTGTGCAGGTAGTGTAATCCATGCCCTTCATAAACAGGATATTTTTGAAATGGGCGGGGTATTCAAATACATGAAAATTACCGGAACCAGTATGGTAATAGGTGGTCTGGCTATCTCCGGGATACCTCCTTTTGCCGGTTTCTGGAGTAAAGATGAAATATTACTGGTTGCGAAAGATCACGGCTTTACACTTCTTTATGTTTTGGCATCGCTAACTGCTTTTTTGACCGCTTTTTATATGTTCAGGTTAATATTCCTGGCCTTTTTCGGGGAAAAACGCAGCGATTATCATGCCCATGAATCACCATTAAGCATGACAATACCTTTAATGATCCTGGCATTCTTTTCAATCTTTGCCGGGTTTGTGGGAGCACCTTTTGTAGAACACGGTTTTGCCAGTTTCGTCTATTATGGTGAACCTCATCATCCGGAGCCTGATTTACTCTTAATGGGGACTTCCACCGTTATTGCTCTGGCCGGCATTTTCCTGGCCTGGTTGATGTATATTAAAAAAGCAATTTCGGCGGAGAAAATTGCCAATCAGTTTGCCCCGGTTTACAAATTCCTTTATAACAAATGGTATATTGATGAGTTGTATCAGTGGTTCTTTGATAAAATTGTTCTCAGTCTGTCGGCAATCTTTAATTGGTGTGACCGTTACATTGTCGATGGAATTGCCCACGGAATTGCCTGGCTGATTAGAACCATCGGTACGAAAGGGCGTTATGCCCATACAGGCAGCTTACAAACATACGGACTAGTTATTTTTGCTGCGGTAATTGTTATCGTTCTATTTCTGGCCGGACCTGTAGTAGGAGGTGTGCAATGAGTTTCCCGATACTTTCAAGCATTTTGCTGGCACCGGTACTTGGGGTCTTAGTAATACTTTTTATACCGCAAAAAGAAGATAAGATAATCAAAATAGTTGCAGCCATGTTCACCGGTATCGCCTTATTCATGTCTTTAGTGGCTTATGTAAACTACGACCGGGCTCTGGGCGGCCTGCAGTTTGTCGAAAAGATACCCTGGATTGATCAGTTAGGAGTCGTATATTCCCTGGGGGTAGACGGGATAAGCTTACCTCTGGTTCTTTTAACTGCTATCGTTATTTTCACAGGGGTATTTGCTTCCTGGAATATTGAACACCGGGCCAAAGAGTTTTTTATTTTCCTCCTAGCCCTTGTTGCAGGAGTATTTGGAGTATTTTTAACGACAGACCTGTTTTTCTTTTACCTGTTCTTTGAAGTCGCGGTAATACCCATGTACATTCTCATCGGTGTATGGGGAAGTACGAATAAGGAATATGCTGCCATGAAGCTGACAATTTATCTTTTAGTGGGTAGTGCCTTTGCTTTGATCGCTGTAATCGGCGTCTACCTGTACGGTGAGCATACCTTTGACATCCTTGCTTTAACAAAACAAACTTATGATGTAGGATTCCAGAAATTTGCTTTCTTCCTCTTAATGATCGGATTTGGCTTCCTGGTTCCCATGTGGCCCTTGCATACATGGTCACCTGATGGTCACGTGGCAGCACCAACTGCAGTAAGTATGCTGCACGCCGGTGTTTTAATGAAGCTTGGGGGCTACGGTCTGGTCAGAGTCGGGATTTTTATGTTTCCTGAGGGTGCTAAATTCTGGGCTCCGTTAATCGCTACCTTGTGTATTGTCAATGTGGTTTACGGTGCGATGGTCGCCATGGCTCAAAAAGATTTAAAGTTTGTGATCGGTTACTCCAGTGTTAGCCATATGGGTTATGTACTGTTAGGCGTATCTGCTTTAAATACTTTGAGTATTAATGGTGCCGTGGCTCAAATGTTTGCCCACGGGATCATGACCGCTTTATTCTTTTCCCTGGTGGGTAATATCTATAACAAAGCTCATACCAGAATGATTGCCGATTTCGGCGGTCTGGCCCATCAAATGCCCAGAGTTGCGTCAGGGTTTGTCATTGCCGGTTTAGCTTCCCTGGGATTACCGGGATTAATTAACTTTGTTGCTGAGTTCTCCATCTTTGTGGGAGCATTCAGGGCCTATCCGGTTTTAGCTATTTTAGCCATTTCCGGGATTGTAATCACAGCGGTTTATGTCTTAAGGGTTGTTCAGAAGGTGTTCTTTGGTCCTCGGAATCCAAGATGGGATTATTTGCAGGATGCGAAAGGCATTGAATTAGTCCCCATCGTAATTTTATGCGGCGTTTTAATTTTCTTAGGTTTCTTCCCGTCTTTCTTGATGGAATTGATTAATAATGGTGTAGATCCCTTTGTACAACAGTACTTAGCTGCACTAAAGGTAGGAGGGATGTTCTAATGAGTTTTGATCTAACATTACTTGCGCCGGAATTGTTAGTTGCAGGCCTAGCCTTTGTGGTTATGATTATTTCCCTCCTGGTCCCTAAGGAACAGAAAAAAGGTATAGCTTATGTAGCAGTATTTGGTTTGCTTGCTGCCCTGGTTGTTCTTTTTAACATGCTTCATGTTCAAGAATCTTTGCTTGACGGTATGTATAACGTTGATCCTTTTGGCTCTTATATGAAGATTCTGGTTATCATTGCCTCTGCGCTGGCAATACTCATGGGCGTTCAATATGTTGATAAATTCATCACGGGATTTGTGGGTGAGTTCTGTTTTCTCGTCCTTTTCGCTACCCTGGGTATGATGGCTCTTGTTTCGGCAGGAGATTTTATCACCTTATATGTAGCTTTAGAATTGATGACCATCTCCTTTATTATTCTGGTTGGTTTTGGCAAGAGGCTATTTAAAGCCAGTGAAGCGGCGATTAAGTATTTATTATTAAGCGCCCTCTCATCAGGTGTTCTTTTATATGGCTTAACACTGATTTATGGTGCTGCTAAAACGACAAAGATTGAAGGGGTCATGCATTATCTTACCCAAGGTGAGACTGCACCAATCTTAATGCTGGGTATTGTGTTTCTCATCAGTGGCTTCGGATTTAAAGTATCGGCAGTGCCTTTTCACATGTGGACTCCGGATGTTTATGAAGGTGCCCCCACACCTGTTACCGCCTTGCTTTCCGTTGCCTCTAAAGGCGCAGCATTCGGAGTGCTGTTCCGGGTATTTATAAAAGGCTTAGGCGCCAATGTGGAGCTATGGATGCCGGTGATTATTGTACTGACGGTTTTGACGCTCCTGTTAGGTAACTTTGTGGCAATTCCGCAAAAAAATATTAAAAGATTGCTGGCTTTCTCCGGTGTTGCCCAAGCAGGGTATATCCTGTTAGGTTTAATTGCATTCTCCATTGACGGTGTATCGGCGTCGCTGTTTTATATGATGATTTATGTGTTTGGAAATCTCGGAGCCTTTGGGGTAATTATTGCTTTCAGCCAGGCAGGAGGCAGTGATGAGATTGCCGATTATAACGGTTTATGGAAGAGATCTCCTCTATTGGCGGCAGTCATGCTGATCAGTTTGTTGTCCCTGGCGGGTATTCCTCCCTTGGCCGGCTTTGTAGGTAAGTTCCAATTGTTTAAAGCTGTGATGGAGCAGGGATATGTTTGGCTGGTCTTTGTTGCCTTAGGTATGAGTATGGTCTCGGTGTATTATTATTTACTGGTAGCTAAGGCCATGTATCTCAAGGATCCCCGGGAAGATACCAGTATTTGTGTACCTTTGGGGATGCAGGTCGTATTAATGTTTTCTTTGGTAGTATCCCTTTTCTTAGGGATTTATCCGACACCGTTAATGAATATTACCACTCAAGTAGCAAAATTATTTTTCTAAAAGTACAGACCGCTTCTCGGGACTTTATCTTGAGAAGCGGTCTTTTACGTTAATGATGAAAATAAAACCGGGGATATAAATTAAATTGTAGATTATCTATGCTCCAAATTTACAATTTTTAAAGGTTTTTAGAAAGCCGTAGAGAACCGGTAAATAAATCTTGCTTTAAGGGGAGTAATTATGGCGAAAGAATTGGGTGAATTGGGAGAACAACTGGCTGCGCGGAAATTGAAAAGTCTCGGGTATAAAATATTAAAAGTCAATTATCGTTGTCCCCTGGGGGAAATCGATATTATTGCTAAAGAGCAAAATGTCATTGTATTTGTAGAAGTCAGGACAAAAAGCAAAACGAATTTCGGTCTTCCCCAGGCAACGGTCAATCATCAGAAACAAGGAAAAATCCGAAAAGTTGCCCAACAGTTCTTGATTATGAATAATTTAGAGCAGGCAAACTGTCGTTTCGATGTAGTGGGGATTGTTTGGCCCGGCGGCGCGGAGCCTGTTGTGGAAATAATAAAAGATGCCTTTTGAAAGGCATCTTTATCTTTGTATGCGTTATTTTCTCATCTGGCAGAGTGGGACGGTATTCCCTCCATAAGGCATCAGGATAATTTTTTTTGTACTATCTAAATCAAGTTCCTGAAGAGCATCTGAAATACTATTCACGGGAACAATGCCCATGGGGGATACTAAGTCCGGGGCAATAGTAGAATAGAGTACTACTTTAGCGTTTTGTGCAATCTCGACAGCCGCGTAAAATACATAGCCCGGGATGGTGAAGTTCTTGCGCAGTTCAGGATCCAGGACACCTGCTTTGAGTGGCTGGCTCCAGTTAAAGAAATCATCGGCTCCGGCACCTTCCCGGCATTCGGCGATCAGTAAAATAGTCCCTCCCGGTTTAACGGCTAAAGCCGCATTAAATAACGTCTTGGTACTTTGATATAAGGACATGTCCTTAGGAAAACCGCCACAGCTGGCAATAACAATATCGGCTTGATCTTCAATTGCCACTCCGAAATTATCATCTGTCCATTTGCAGCCGGTCTCCCAGGCTTTTAACCAGTGACCTCCGAACAATTTTGCAATATTGCCTTTGGTATCCACCACTGAATTAACCAGGAAATCAGGCTCGATAAGTTTCGTACAATCAATCATGTCCAGGTTAAGGGGATTATTTAAAGTTGCTCCCACACCAATTAAAGGATTGGACCGCTTAGCTTGAGGATCTAAGGCATGGAGATGGTTTTGGGCGATTGTTTTTTTACTGGCCACACCGGGCACAATTGATTTCCTGCCGCCGCCATAGCCGGCCATCAGGTGATGAACAATACCTCCGGTCAAAATTACTTTGCGCTCAGCTACTAATTTATTGATTTCAACTTCTGTTCCCCGGGGGGTTTTACCGACCATAACCATTTCTGAGGTCTGGCAATTATGGTCAAGGACAGTTATTCTGTTATAGATCTCCTGGCCCACTACCCTTGCTCTTTCCTCGGGAGTCTCTTCCCGGTGGGTACCGGTGGCAATTAAAATGATGATATCCTCATCAGGAATGCCTAGTATATTTAACCGTTTAACCAGAAAGGGTAAGAATTTATCAACCTGGATCCAGAGCCTGGTAATATCGCTGGCGACAATAACTACTTTATCACCTTTCGTAAAAATATCATTGAATGGTTTGCTGGCTAGCGGGTTATCCAGGCACCGGTTAACTTCCTGTTCAATATCAGTTACCGGTATTATTTCATCTGTCTGCAATATTTTGATAATGTTCTCATCCGGTAAATCAAGACGAATATAGGAGTCGGCGTATTTAAATTTATATTCCATTATGATAAAAAACCTCCTTTAAACAAATAAAACCCCTGACGGGGTAGAAATTTAAAAAAATGTACACCTCCTACCATCAAACCTTCCTGCCACAATATATATTTTTTCTTAGTAAGGAAGAAATGTCAAGTAGAATATCATTTGATCACTTACCTGATATTTTATACATTTTAAGATCATTTTATCAATATTGTGCTAAGCCGAGCTTTGCGATTTCCCGGGATATTTTTGTTAACAGTTCTTTAATCCCGGCCTGATTCTTATTGCGCAGTACATGGCTTCTTTCGATTACCAGGCAGCAATAGATCAGAGTTGACAAATCGTAAGTTCTGAAAAAATTGGAGTTAGATCTAATTTCTTCTGCAACTAAATCTTTTACCCGCTCTTTTTCTAAATACAGCTCTTTCGTCAGGGCAGTATCCGGATATCTTTGATCCAGCAAGGCGGTAAAAGCTTCCTTATCAGATAATGAAGGTGTTTTTTGTCTTATTTCCATGTAGCGCCGGCATGCTTTCCGTAAAGTTTTCTTCCAGTTGCCGGAAAAGCGTAAAACCAACCAGACAATCAGCAGAAATGCACCAATTATAATAAAAAACCTGGTAAGAAAGGTAAGCAGCAAGGTAATACCCCTTTCAGATGTGAGTTTATATCATTAATAATTATACATAAGCCATCTATTTCCTGCTTTTGGGTCATGATGGTTTGGGCTTAGGATTATGATTGCAGCAATTCTGTGTCAAACTTCATCGGGATAGGATAAGGTTAGTTACTTGTACATTATCTGAATTTTGTGTCACTGCAGAAGATTAGTTATAATGAAGAAAAGTAAAGGAGATTAGAAAAATGCGAAAAATATTTGTTGTATTATTGGCAGGTTTAGTAAGCCTGATGCTTGTTTCCTGCCAACAAGCTTCTGAAGATAACAACAATAAGGATTTGTATATTGGTCACATAAGTAGTATCGAGAAGAATACACTTTTTTTCGATGAGGTTGAATGGATAACTGCTGAGAACAAAGACCGAATAAAAGAATTAGGGTTATCTCAACAAAGTGACATGCCGAATGGGTATTATATCTATAACCCCAGTTCAGATACGGCACCATTTGAAGTAAACGAAAAAACGGTATACAATTTTATCGATTGGGGCAATGATTTTGTCGGTGAAAATGAAGATAGAGATTACAGTACAACGAAGCAAGAGGAATTTATCAAATATTTAAATACCTATTCCGACAAAGCGGCTAAAGTTCCGTTTTGGATTGAAACCAAAAATGGCTATGTAATAAGTGTTACAGAACAATTTGTAAATTGATACAGCATGTGAGAATACTTTTAAGTGCTTAGATATGGAATTTTGTGATGTAAAGCAAAGGCGAATTTTATCATCCTTGCTGCATATTAAACCTTAATATGATTGAATAGAACAATTGCTTTGCTGATAATGTAAAGGAATAGAAGGAGTGTTCCAGGACACTCCTTCTACGGGAAATTTTACAAGTGATTAAGTTAATAAAACCATCCCGGATTATAACATCTGGGGAACGGGTGTATATCCTGAATCTGGTTAAAAGGATAATGCTTTGTCGCGAATTGGGATTGATATAAATATTCAAGCAAATATATTTCTCCGTTGGCTACGCTGCAAAGAATACCTGAAACGCCTTGCCCGTTAATCAGTGACACGCCTACGGGTTGGTTTAGCAAAAAATACAGTTTCCTCTGCCAGGGCATATAGATCACCTCCTGCTAACAATTTATTCAGTTTTGACAAGAGAAGGGAACTATATTGTTTTAAAATTAAATATTAATTTTTACCTGTCAGAAATTCCGGGGCCCGCCTTGAATTGTTCCCGATAATTGCTCGAGGAGAGGTCATGAAAATACATATCTATAAAGGATGTTATATCGTGTGCAGATTTTTTGATAAAAGTTTATTTTAACGTAGAGACAAAAATGTGTCAGAGAACCGTCCCCTGACACGCAAAAAATGGCAAAAGTAATGTTTGTGGTGAAAGGAATTGAGTTTTAATTGAAGAATAATATTAAATAATTACAACAAAAAGGTGGTAAGAAAGTGAAGAAGATTACGGTATTTATCATTACTCTGGCCTTAATGGCCTTACTTTCACCTGTTTATGCCGCAGAGCCTGAATATTCTATCGTACCCGGGGTGAAATTCCGCGTAATAAATGATGAAATCTTTACGAATAATAACCGGGCTATTGTCAGGAATTATACTGTTTACAGCGGAACTGAAGGGGTACTGGACTATAGGGGCGGTTTATATTATGGTAAAGTTTACGAAGACCATGATATTATTGATTTACCCCAAGCCTTTAAAAATCTTACCGCGGCTAAACAATGGCTGGCTGAAAATGCCCCGGAAAGGTTGCGGCTTCCTGCCAACACGATCGTCAGCGAGGGAATGTTTAATACCTGGATTGACGAAGGTTACAACCAGAACAATGAATACTGGTCAAAGGCTCCCCGCTATTTAATTAGTCAGGATCTAAAACCAAATGATCAAATTATTCCTGAGCCGTATCTCCCGGAAAATTTAAACGGACCGGCCGGTCTGCAGTTGCGGTTATCCGTTAATCATGAGGAGGTTTCCTTTGCAGAAGATAAGCCTTATCTGAGCGAAACCAATGAAATAGTTGTACCCCTCAGGTCTGTAGCTCAATTAGCAGGCTGGGAGGTTAGTACATACCGCCATGGTTTGGGACAGCCGATCATTAAGCTTGTACAAAAGGAGCGGGTCATTGAGTTATCTGTTTGGCGGGATTATTTTACCATTGACGGCATTAAAGTAAAGTTTCAAACCAGACCGAGACTTTCCATTAATAATCGGGTTTTTGTACCCTTATCCTTCCTTAATTTTATGGGAATTAAAATATAAAGGACCGTTTAGCTGTTCATCTTCTGCCGGCTTAATTTAAATATTCGTCCGGCTGTGATAATATTCTAGATTCTTTGAACCTCACTTTTTACAAGTGGGGTATTATTTTTAGATTTTTTTCAGGGAAGCAGAAAGAAAAAATAATCAGAGAGTTAATTTTTTATCCTGTTTCTTGGTGATTTATGGATGAAATGGTTAAAGCATGAAGTATACAGATGAATGCCGGAGGAGCTTTTGGAGAAACTCCAACAGTCCGGTGCGGAAGAATTAGGGATTACGGCTATCCCGGTGCCTGAACTGCCGGGAGTTTTATCTGCCTGGGGAATGCACCGGTCCGGTCTGCGGATGGATACCGTCAGAACTTTGAAAAGAATATCACCCTTGTTGTTAAAGCAAAATATCACGGCGGAACAGCAGCTTATGGCTGCGATCGTCATTTATGTGCTATTATTAAAAGAAGAGGGAATCATTATGGAAGCAAAAGAAATTACAATAAAATATATCACCAATGCAGGATTATTGATCAGCGCGGGGAAGACCAAGGTGTTAATTGACGGCATCCATTCCCAAAAAGTGCCTGTTTTCAGCACCGTGCCGCAGGAAATATTGGCTAAAATGATTACAGGAGAAGGTCTTTTTAAAGATATTGCTTATCTTTTATTTACCCATGCCCATAAAGATCATTTTGATCCCCGGCAAACACTGAATTATCTGGCTAATAATCGAGTGAAAGCTGTCTGTATTTCAGCTGAAGGATATTCTTTAATTGAGAACAGCCGGACGAACACCGGAGAGCTAAATACCAGCCTTATTATTATGAAGCAGGCTTATGGAAAAACAGAACTGGTATTTCCTGACCTTAAAATAAAATATTTCCCGATACCCCATGAGGGGGCTGAGTTTAAAGAGGTTGCCAACTACGGGTTTATTATTTCCTTTGGTGCTGCTACCTTTTTACATCTGGGTGACGGGAGCTGGAGGGACAGCAGCATCATGGAATCTGTCTTAAAAGATGAGCAGGTAGATTATGCTTTTCTCAACTTTCCCTTTGTGAATTTACCCCAGGGAAGATTGTTAATCAAGAATATAATTAAACCTAAAAAAATTTTTATTATTCATCTCCCTAATGAGGAGGACGATTTATATAATTATAGAGCGATTACGGCAAAAGCTTTAGGAAGATACCGGGAGGTATTGCCGGAGGTTAAAGTTTTATTAGATCCTCTGGAAGTAATTAAACTGTAACTTTTTAAACCTTGCTGATATCTTTAGTAAGATTAATAAAATAAGGACCGGAAAATATGCTTGATAGGCGCTTGCAGCTTTGTTTGTAAACGGTTCAATCATGTCCATCACTTTTTGTGGCTGGCATGGAACATCTTCTTTGAATCCTCAGAGGGGGAAGACCGGTGTTTCTTCCAAAATTCCACGTTTACCTGACCATAGATTTTCCAATTGTACGGCCATAGCAGATGGCTAATAGTTAAGGAATCGTTGAATCTGTTCGTTAAAACGTAATATAATCAAATAGGATAACTAATTTTTGGTAATATAAGTTGATTCGCGTAAATCAAGTCAAAAGGAGCGTGCGGCCCATGACAAAATTCCCTCTGAAAACAGGCAATTTAAATGAACGTGTTTTGTCTGTCGTTGTATTTTCACTGCTTTTTGCCTGGGTGCTCGCATTTCCTTTCGAGGGACAGATTCTTTACGCTTTGACAGGTGTATATCAAATAGAGCCGCACCATATGGTTTTTGGCGCGATTGCTGCGCAGCTTGGCGGCCTGTTTTTAGGCGGCTTTTTTATCAAAACGATACGGGCGGCAAAACGGTTTATAACGGGAGCGGTTCTGTTTTGTATTGCTTTATCCGCTGTTTTCCTGCTCGGGCCCTCGGTATTTTGGCTCCCTGCGCTGGTTGCGGGCTCTTTTTTATCGGGCGGCTCTGTGGCGGCTTGGGGCTTTTATTTTCGAAGCGGAAGCAGGAAGGGACAGCGGATCAAAACGGCGGCGGACGGCTTGGCCTATTCTAATATTTTGATGATTCTGCTCAATATCATTGCGGTTTATATTTCGCCGGAACTGGGATTGATCGGCGCTATGCTGTGTCTTGTCCTGGCACTTGTGTTTCTGCGGAAGCTGCCGGAGGACGACTGCACTTCCGCGAGCCCCTTTCAGGTGCAGCAGGGAAGCCCGGTCAGTATGGCCAAGCCGCTTGCTTTTTTATGCCTGTTTGTGGTGATCATCACCATCAATTCCGGTCTGATGTACCAGGTGCAGGGGCCCGCCTTTTCCCATCTGAAATGGCTGACCGGCTGGTATTGGGCAATTCCTTATATTGCGGCGCTCATGATTGTCAGGAACCTGCCGGAAAAGACAAATCGCTCCTATCTTTTGTATGTGGCCATTGCCATGATCGGCTTTTCCTTCATTTTCTTTTGGGTGCTGGACCGCTCGGCGCCAAGCTATCTGGTAGTGGATACCCTGATGCTGGGTGCCTGCGGGATTTATGACCTGTTCTGGTGGAGCATTCTGGGAGAGATGCTGGATTTTGAGCGCAACGCCGCAAAGATATTGGGAATCGGCCTGTCTGCCAACGTGCTGGGCGTGCTGCTGGGCGGAACCATTGGCAATGCGATTACTACAGCGGGACTGTCCGGTTCGGACGCGACTCTGCTGGCGCTTGCCGTCGTATGCGTGACTTTGGTTTTGCTGCCGCCCTTACATACGCATCTCACGATGCTGCTTAAAACCCATGCGTTTTTGACCGTGTTTTCCGCCCTGCCGCAGCAGGAACAAAACGACCGGATGCAGCGGGTGGCGGTTTTCACGGTGCTTTCCCAACGCGAAATGCAGGTCTCAGCCCTCTTGCTGCAGGGTAAAACCTATAAGGTAATTGCCGGAGAGCTTTTTATCAGTGAGAACACGGTTAAATATTATGTAAAAAACATTTATTCTAAATTGCATATCCAAAGCCGTGCGCAGCTCATTGAACTTGTGTCCAAGCAGAAAAATGCAATACCGCGGCCGTAAAAAGGCTAACAATACGGAGATTTTGAGCCCCTACCCGAAAAAGGTGGGGCTTTTTTGCGTGAATTACCCGATTCAGGTGAAGTATTTTGGGGATCGTTCCGGTATGCTCAATGGAGATAGCTGGTAAAATGCCGCCGTGGGCTGGGAGGGATGGGCTTGAAAACAATTGAAAGGAGAGTCCGGTTTTGGGCAATGCTTTTTTGTAGCGCACTGGCCTCTTGGGTGATCCTTTTGGTTTCTTGCTTCGCTCCGTGGGAACAGGGGACGCTTATCGTATCCTTGTTACTCTTGTCCTGCAGTTTTATTTTTGCGGTGCTTATGTGGAAAGCGTATCAAGGGCTGAAAATTGCACGCCTGATTTTGGAAAATCAGCTTTTGTGCATCCGCCCCGCAGTTGTTATGAAAAGTGAGGGGGATGCGCGGAGCTACACTCAGAAAGGCGGTCTGGCGGTGTATGTTTCTTACTTCGGGATTCTTTTGGGTTCCCGCATTATTAAATTTAATCAGGACGGCATTCGGCTCAGGGCCGTAGAAATCGGGCCGGACTCTCTTTTGCTGACGTATGGTGACGGTAAAAAGACAGAGAGCATACGGCTGCTGCGGGCTTTTCTTAATCAAAATGAGATGAAAGAGATCACGGAGAAATTCCGTTATGAAACGGGCGTTACGCCTCTTATCACGGATTAGACGGGGAAGAATTTGCCAATAAACGGAATTTATCAGCGGATGATTAAGGTTAAATTTTGGAGGGACGATGCGATGAGTAAAAATCAAAATAAAAAGCGGGAGAATTCGTTATTCTGGCGTATTGCCATTACGCTCGTGGGTGTAGCGCTGATATGGATTGCGGTATCCAATCTGGCATTATATGTATTCGGCGAGACCGCTGCGGCCGACGTTGCGACACGGCGGGTCGGCGGTGCCGGCGACGGTCGTCCGGTAAACCAGCGCTACGAATGGTCAATTGACTATACCTTCCGTGATAAAAACGGAGAGGAGCACAGCGGCCACACCACCAGGCGCGGCAGCGATATTTCAGTAAAGGCGGACAGCCGGGTGTATTATTTCCCTGGCGCGCCGTTTATCAGCACTCTGGAAAGTGAAGCAAGGCCGAATATCGGCCAGCCGTTATTTGTTGTGCTGGGCGGGTTTCTAATTGCCGTTATGAACCGCAGAAAGAAAAAGCGCCCTGCTCCGGCGGCGCGTACCGCACAGGAGCTCACAGACTATGACGACTCCGTGGAGGAACAGTTCCACGAACAGGAAGAATAGGAGGTGGCGAGGTTGGATGAGGTAAGCTGGGAAACGCGCGTCCCCATTTTCAAAAACAGTCTGATTCTAAAGCAGATCGGGATCGCCATCGGCCTTCCCTTTGGCGCGCTGCTGCTTTTGCTGGCGGCGATGCGCGCTTATTATGCGCTGCTGCTGATCGGTATGACCCTGCTGCTGGCGTTTTTGCTGGTTCTTCTGCTGTTTCGCGGCACTTATGATGTGCGGTATACGCTTGACCGGAAGGGTGTCTCCTGCCAAACGCAGGAACGGCAGAAAAAGCGGGTGCGCGGGCTCGCCGCTGTCACCTTCCTGTTCGGACTGCTTAGAGCAAATCCTACCGCAGCCGGAGCGGGTCTGCTCTCCGCATCCGGCACCGATATCCAGATACCGTGGAAGAAGATCAGGAAGGTAAAATACACGGAAAAACAGAGAACCATCCAGATATCCGGCGGCTTTGGGGAAAACATCGCCCTGTTCTGCACGGAGCTGAATTATGAGCAGGTAAAAGAATATATCCAAAAACAGAGAGGAGACGTATGATGAAAAGAGCCATGACGATGATCATTGCCCTTTGTATGCTGGCGGGGATGCTGCCGCTGACGGGATGCTCAGGGAATGAACCCATGAAAGACGCCGCAACCAAGGCCGATGTCAAAGAGGGAACAGACACGAAGATCGGCAGCCGCACGGGAACAGGCTGGGAGATGACAATCCCGGACGGTGTAATGGAGGACGGGACCGAGGTGAACATGAAGGTGCTGTCCGGGGATGAGGCGGAGAATTATCAAACTTCCGGCTTCACCTTTTACGGAACGCCCGTCGAGGTTTCGGGTGAGGGTGCACACGGCATCTGGTTTGCAAAGCCGGTTCCGGTGACCATGCAAATTCCGCAGGAATACCTTGCGGACTTGGCTGCCGAGGAGCTTTTCTTCGCCACCTGTGAGGACGGCGCGTGGTGGTATTATCTGCCCGACAATGTCAATTTGCAGGACGGTACGGCCATGTTTTCCGCCAGCCATTTCAGCATACTCGGTTTTGGAAGGCCCTCGGAGGAGGAACAGCTCCAGACCTTTGCCCGAACCTACGCGGTCAACGAATATGAGCGCCGGCAGAAAAAGGAAAAATTCAGGAACGCGGTGAGCGGGAAGCTGGACGAACTTTTCAAGTCTATGGGCGTGGACAGCACGAACGCGCGCAATCAGCTGATTCAGGACGCCGTGACCTATCTGGAGTCCGGGGTCTCCGCCCAACTGCTGGAGGCCGATAATCCGATCAAGGATTTCGCGCCGGTGGACACGCTGATGCGTCTGGCTGTTGCGGCGGAAAAGGGAGATCAGGGTAAGAATGAGTTTAACAGCAAGGCAACCGAGCTGTATGCCAAGGCCATTGCTTACGGCGTGGAAAAGCATGTGAACGCCAACAAGACCCTGTACGGAATCAAGGATGCGCAAACCGGCTATGTGGACAAAACCGCCAAGGCTATCACGGTTTTGGGCAATCTTGGCACGGCGGCCGGTGCGTTTGTTGAGGGAGATACCAAGGGCGGTCTGCAGGCTGTGGGTAATATGGTGACGGGACTGGCAGGCCCGCAGGCTGCGTTGATCACGGCCACGCTGACCTATGCCAAAGACGGCATCCAAGAGGCGGGGGATAGCATCCGCGCTTCTTGGACCCAGAGCGAGATTGAGGAGGCCTATCGGCTGTATACAAAGTCCGGAGGTGCTTTTGAGGGAGACTTTGACGGGATTTTTGCCCTGAAGGGCAACGCCGAAGCCCTGATGAATCAGCGAATCATCCAGGCCCATTGCACAAAATACGGAATAAGCGAGGCGGATCTAACGGCCACGGCCCGCAAGACGTTGCTTAATAATGCCTGGACGGGGTTGCGCAACTATTTTGACCGGCGCAAAGAAGCCGAACCGGCAATAGAAAGGCTAAGGCAGGACGAGGAAGCCTTTATTGCGCAGATGAAAAACCGGGGGCTGCTGGCCGCCCATAATTATAAGGATTATTTTGGCATTGATAAAAACAGTTCCAATTACAGCATAGAAGAACGCCTGCGCAGGTTATATACCGTCCGCGACGGGGTACTGGGCTGCATTGATGCCGACAAGCGGGGCACGCTTGGCAATGAAAGACTGGCCCGGGCCATGGAGCAGTGGATCTACTGGAACGAAAAGGGCCGGCGGGACAAATTTTACGAATATCTTCGGGAAACCGGCCTGTATGAAGAATCGTTTGCGGCTGAGCCCTCTCCTGAGGAGGAAACCGCCGTGCCCGAGGCTTCCCCCCTGCAAGAAGAGGCTGTGACTAAGCCTTCCTCCCCGGAGGAAGCTGCCGCACCTAAATCCTCAGCCGGGCACGGGGCTGCGCCCGAGCCCTCTCCCGCAGCGGATCCGGCTACGCCTGCACCAGAAGCAGAACCGGCCGTGCCGGTCTTTGCCTGGGTGCTGACGCAGGTGATCGATGAGGATGGCGCAGAATCTATTCGTGAACGCAACAAAAACTATGCAGGCGTATATGAGTATACCTCCAGTTATGCAAGAAGCGATTTCTCAATTACGACAACATATGTTGGTAGAACCGATACCTATCCTGATCCGGATAAGCTGCATGGCGAAAGCGCAGCCTTCCACGCTTCTTTCAGCAAACCGCCTGAAACGATACAAGCCGGTGACCCTATATCCATAAAGCTTTCCTTGTCAGCCGGGGATATGAACCTTTCCTTTTTTACTTTTTCCGGTAATGTCAGAAGTCGATTTCGAAAAAGCGGTTCGGGCTGGCAGAATTTTGCCGACGGGCAGGGCAATTACAGCTTCACATCGGAAAAGAAAAACAATTATGCATCATTTAATAAAACATTAACGGCAACGGCACCGGGCGGGAATAAAGGCGAGACCTTCGAAATGAGATTTTACTTGTATAGCGGGGTACAATTACAAACGACTTATGTTTATGAATGGAAAGAGGTTTAGTCTGCCGAGGAACTGCGCGGTATTTCGACTAATTTATAAAGAGGCAAACAGGATGAGGAATTGAATATGATCAGGCTGTTGATGTGAATCAATAGCCTATTTTTTTGGGGAATTTTAGCCCCCAAAAGCCGGGAGGATGGAATTTTGTTAAGAAAAATTTTTCAATTGTAATCTGTATTACAGTTGTCTTTATAGTAGATATAATATAATTTTATTAAAAGTTAAGCTTATACCAGATTATCTGTCCATAAAAGGATAGAAATTAGGTATTCATTATGAAGTGCAAAGGAGAGGGAAAAAATGAGGAAATATTTGGAAGAAAAGAAACATTTAATTACTTTACAGAATGAGTCGGAAGAAAAATATTTAGCTGATTTCAGGGCCGGTAATTATACTTTAGAAAATCCTTTGGTCATTAAAAACCCCTATTTGATCAACCCTTTGGCGGCAGTGATCTGTTTTATGACAGAAGAAGAAACTACCGTAGAAATAACGGTTAAAGGCAAGGCGGTCCAAGGGGATTTCAGCCATAGTTTTGCTGCCGGTAAAGAGCATATCTTACCAGTTTACGGATTGTATGATGATTATGAAAATACTGTTGTGTTAACCCTTGGCAACGGACAAAAATCGGAAGTTAAAATTGAAATTGCAGAGCTTAATGTGAACAAAGCATTTTATTGTCATACGACTTACGAATATTTTGGCAAAGATATTATGACGATTTCCTCCACGACTCCTTTAATTGCTTCTTCCGTTACCTGCGGTTTTGATTATGCCGGTGATTTAAGATGGGTTATGACTGAAAAGGCCAGCTGGGATATCAAAAAATTAGCAAACGGAAGACTTTTGGTTACTTCTTATCGTTCCATGCAAAAGCCCTATTATACTGTCGGTCTGATGGAGATAGACTTCTGTGGTAAGATCTATGTTGAATACAGACTGCCCGGCGGATACCATCATGATGCTGTCGAACTGGAGAATGGGAACATCTTGGCGGCTTCTGATAACGACTTTGCCGAATCTGTTGAAGACTATGTGGTGGAAATTAAGCGGGAAACCGGTGAAATAATCAAATCATGGGATTTACTTAAAATGTTACCCAGGGAAGAAGGTAAAGCCGGTGACTGGAATCACCATGACTGGTTCCACAATAACGCAGTCTGGTATGATAAACCGACTAACTCTGTTACCATGTCCGGCCGTCATCAGGATGCCGTAATTAACTTCGATTATGATACGGGCAAGTTGAACTGGATTCTGGGAGATCCGGAAGGCTGGGGGGAAGAATGGCAGAAATATTTCTTTAAGAATGTAACAAAAGGTGATTTTGACTGGCAATATGAGCAGCATGCCGCCAGAATCTTACCCAATGGGGATGTGTTTCTCTTCGATAACGGGACATACCGCTCCAAAAATGCAGCCGACAGAGTACCGCCAAATGAAAACTTCTCCCGGGGTGTTATCTACCGGATTGATACGGCTAAGATGGAAATAGAACAAGTATGGCAGTACGGCAAGGAGAGAGGGGCAGAATTTTATTCGCCGTATATTTGTAATGTAGATTATTACGGGGAAGGGCACTATATGGTTCATTCCGGAGGTATCTCCACTTACAGAGGAAAACACATGGATGAATTAGGCGCGATGCAGCTGAATAAATACCAAGACGAGCATATTCATTTGAACCTGGAGTCCACAACTGTTGAGCTGGTCAATGACGAAGTCAGATATGAGCTGAATGTTAAAGGCGGAAACTATTACAGAGCAAGAAGGCTTGCTTTATATGACGAAACAACCGAACTTACATTAGGCAAAGGGAAATTTCTGGGCGGATTCGGGATAACTCCGGAATTCGGCATGAAGGTTAAATTTAAAGATGCCGGGGAAGAAGTTCTTGCAAAAAATAATGTCTCTTTAGTCCTGGAAGAAGACAGATTAGCACTGCGCGGGACATTTATCGAAGGTTCTCAGGTTCTACTGGAATTGCAGGGTAAAGACCAAGCCAAGTTTTATCTGATACCGACGGATGTGCATGATATTACTGCAGCCTGCCTTTCCTTCGAAGAACAAAAAGAAAATGATGTACAATTCTATGTAAGCAGGGAAGAATTAAGGGGTGACTTTGAGATTTATTTGAATATCGATAATGTAAAATATGATACGAAGCTGTCGGTAAAATTATAAACGGCAGTTAAATCTGTTTAACGGCTGCCAATTCAGGGTTTTTTCGGAGATTGTGATTTACGGAGAAACCCTGGTGATTGGTGTAATTAACTAGCGCAGGAGGGAGCGAAAATGGTACTTAAAACAGTTGATACAAAAGCTTTTGATGAAGCAGTTTTTAACAATAATGAAACATGCGTAGTTGTATTTTCCAGAAAAGGCTGTCATGTTTGCCAGGAAGTTGTCCCCAGGGTTGAAGAAATTTCTCCCCGCTATACCGGCAAACTGTCTTTTTATTATGTAGATGTGGAGGAAGAAAAGGATTTATTTAAAAAGTTCTCTCTCAAAGGAGTTCCACAGCTGTTATTTTTTAAAGAAGGAGAGTTTCATGGCAAACTGGCAGGAGATGTGGACGAGGAAGATATTGAAGAAAAAATTGCAGACTTAATATAAGAGGTGCGTACAGGTATGGCTGATTACGATATGATCATCATCGGAGGCGGCCCGGCAGGGCTGACTTCCGCTATTTACGGAGCCAGAGCAAGATTAAAAACTTTGGTGATTAATAAAGGGAGTATGGGAGGACTGGCTCAGACTACCCGGGAAATCGTCAATTATCCCGGCTATGGCCAGATAAGCGGTCCGGAATTAATGCAGAGTTTTAAAAATCATGCTGAGAATTTTGGTGCGGAGTTTTTAAAAGATGAAGTCGTCCGGATTGATTTTTCTCAGGAAGAAAAAAAGATTAAAACCAAAAAAGGAAAAGAGTTTTCGGCTAGAGCAGTCATTTTAGCCTGTGGTACCCAGCCCCGGCTTTTAAATATTCCCGGTGAAACCAGATTTAGAGGCAGTGGTGTTGCATATTGTGCTACCTGTGATGCCGAATTCTTTGCCGGGGAGGATGTCGTTGTAGTTGGCAGTGGTGACCAGGCCATAGAAGAAGGTATCTATATCACCAAATTTGCGAAAAAAGTAACGGTTATTGTCCTGCATGATGAAGGAACCCTGGATTGTAACAAGCTCAGTGCGGAGAAAGCTTTGCGCAATGAAAAAATGGAGTTCATCTGGAATTCAACAATTGCAGAAGTTTTTGGTGATTACAATGTGCAAGGTGTGAAAATTAAAAACATTAAAACAGGAGAAAGTTCGGAGCTGGCCTGTCAGGGCATCTTCTTTTTTGTGGGTATGGTACCTGCGACGAATTTTTTAACAGACAGCGGAATAAAGCTAAATCAACAGGGATTTATTCCTGTTAACGAGTTAATGGAAACGAACCTCGAAGGTGTTTATGCCGTGGGTGACAACAGGGTTAAATATTTGCGGCAGGTGGTATCTGCCGCAGGTGACGGGGCAACTGCCGCAGTTGCCGCCGAAAGGTATCTGGAAGAATTGGCTGATTTTCATAAGAACATCTTAGAAAATGAATCCGTGATATTGTCATTTTTTAATCCTCTGATGGATGACAGTTTAGCTTTCAACACTATTTTGGAAAAAACTGTTCTGGAGAGTGAGGGGAAATATAAGCTTGTCAAAGTGGATATTTCCAGAAAAAAAACGTTATCCGCCAAATATGGCGTAAAAAAAGCCCCGGCAGCTCTTTTGCTGAAAAAAGGCGCAATGATCAGGAAGCTTAAATTTTCTACTGATCCGGAGGAAATAAAAGCTCAGTTAAGATGAATAAAGAGAAATATAATTGAAAAGACTGCTAATCCTTGCCTAAAGGGTAGTAGTCTTTTTGGTGTCTTTAAACAGAGTGATTGAGCAGAAACATAGTAAGTTTATTGAGGAATCCGGCGGGCTGATCAAAGTAAATTTTTGAATTTTAAAAATTCCCGGAAAATATAAAGGGAAATGAAGGAAGAAATAGAAATTTGAATAAAAAGTTTTTAGGAGGGAGGAAAATGAAATCAGGGGAGCGGGTGGCGATTTTGGATGAACTAAAAGACTCTTGGCATGTATTTATTACGACTAAATCTTCTCCGGAAAAAATAAGGACAGTAATCCTTGAATCATGGTACAGGTGCTTAAAAAAAGGCGTTGATCCTTATCAGAAAAAGGTAAAGAAAATTTTAAATGCAAAACAATTGGAAAAATTGCGCGCAGAGCATGAAGAATTAATGGTCATTAGTAATCCTATTATGGAAAACCTTTATAAATTTGTGATCGGTTCCGGCTTTCTAGTGACCCTGACGACCAAAACAGGTATTATTTTAAAAATTATCGGGGATGAGGATGTGAAGAAATCCTTAGAAACGGGCAATTTTTCCGAGGGGGCCGATTGGAGTGAAGAAAGTGCAGGCACCAATGCTATCGGAACAGCTCTCGCTAATGGCGGGCCAATTCAGATTTTTGCTTATGAACATTTTTGTATTTGTTCCCATAAATCAACTTGTTCTTGTGCGCCCATCAGAGATGCGGCAGGAAATATTATCGGTGCTTTAGATTTAACCGGGGACTTTTTTAATGTGAACAGTCATACCTTAGGCATGGCTGTTGCGGCTGCCAACGCTATTGAGAATTGTCTGCGCATATTGCGGGAAGAAAAAAAATGTCAGCTGGCCAATACCTATAAAAATATCATTATTGATTCAATATCCGAAGGAATAATTGCTACGGATTATCAAGGAAATATTACCCATATTAACGGAATTGCTGAAAAAATCTTAAATATCGGTCAAGGTAATAACAATAGCCTGCACCGGAATATCAAAGAAGTCTTACCTCCCCAGAATGAAAGTTTCTTTAATATCTTTGTTTCCGGAAAATATTTAACTGATGAAGAGATAAATATTTATACCGCTAAAGGACCTTGCAGATATACCGTCACTTCCCGGCCGATTATCAATGATAATGGGAATCCGGAAGGGACCGTAATCGTAATAAATGAAATCAAAAGGGCTAAAAAAATAGCGCAAAGGATGTCGGGTGCTTCAGCTAAATTTACATTTAACAATTTAATCGGCAGAAATAAACTTTTTTTGGAAACCATTGAAACCGCTAAGCTGGCTGCGGCCAGTGATTCTAATATTCTTTTGCTCGGTGAAAGCGGTACGGGCAAGGATATTTTTGCCCAGGCCATTCATAATGAGAGTTACCGGCGCAGCGGTCCTTTTGTTGTCTTAAACTGCGGTGCCTTACCTAAAGAATTGATCGGCAGCGAATTATTCGGTTTTACGGACGGTGCCTTTACCGGCGCGAAAAGAGGAGGTAATCCGGGTAAATTTGAACTGGCAGACGGAGGAACAATCTTTTTGGATGAAATAGGGGAGATGCCTTTAGAACTGCAAATTAATCTCTTAAGGGTTATCGAGCAAAAGCGGGTTAGAAGAATTGGTGCTAATGAGGAGATCCCCGTAGATGTAAGGATTATCGCAGCAACAAATAAAAACTTAGTTGAAGCTGTGCGCAAAGGACTTTTCAGAGAAGATTTATTTTACCGCTTAAATGTACTCTCCATCAAAATGATTCCCCTTCGAGAAAGAAAAGAGGACATCCCCTTACTTGTTAAGCATTTTTATCGCTTGCTCTTAGATAAAACAACCAAAAATGCTTCCGATATTTCTGATCCTTATCTTAAAGCTTTGCAGAAATATCATTGGCCCGGAAATATTCGTGAACTGCAAAACGTTGTGGAAAGGGCCGTTAATTTATCGAAAACCGGTGAACTGAAATTGGAATATCTGCCGGAGGAAATAAAGGAAAAAGAAAGTGAGCGGAAAATTCCAAATATCAAGATTGAGACAGTGGAAAAAGAAATCATTTTTAATTTAATGAAAACGCATAACGGTAATATTACCCGGGTAGCCAATAACTTGGGGATTGCCCGGACAACTTTGTACCGTAAACTGGATAAATATAATCTAAATAAATAATCAACAGACTATTTGCACAGCTATCCTCAGGATAGCTGTTTTTTTGTAGTGTACCAATGTACAACACTGTAGTGATTTGCGACAGTATTCTCCTGTCCAAACACAGGCTTTTGGTCCCTTTTGCTTGGCATATTTTTTGCAAAATATTATTTATGAAGTTTATATAAATAATTTATCAAAGGAGGAAAGTTATGAATTTACAAACGCAGCCGGTTCAAAAACAAGGAGGTGTGATGGTTCGTCTAGGCTCAATTTTTTCGGACATAGCCCAAAAATTATTACCCGATGCCCTGGTATTTGCCGTAGGTTTAAGTGTGATTGTTTTTTTAGGTGGCTTGCTTTTAACGAAGAGTTCTTTTCTGGACATGATGGTTTATTGGGGCAACGGCATCTGGAATTTATTGGAATTCGCCATGCAGGTTTCTTTAACTTTGGTCTTGAGTCATATCCTGGCTAATACCCGTACGGTTGCCCGCCTTTTAAACAAAGCGGCCAGTATCCCCAAAACTCCGGTAACTGCCGTAATGCTGGCCAGTGTCGTAACCATGATTAGTTCGCTGCTTTCCTGGGGTTTTGGTTTGATTATGGGAGCCATTTATGCCCGGGCAGTTGCCAGGAAAATAGACGGCATTGACTATCCTATGCTGGTCGCAGGCTCTTACAGTGGTTTTATGGTCTGGCATGCCGGATTAAGCGGGACAATTCCTTTAACCTTAGCTACCCCCGGCAGTTGGACGGAGCCGATTATTAACGGTCTTATCCCGGTAACGGAAACAATGTTATCACCATTGAATATTTTTTTAACGGTATTTTTCTTAGTTACTATCCCTTTGGTAGTTAGAACGATGGTTCCGCCTCAGGGGCAAGCCCGTCAAGTGGACCCCGAGCTTTTAGTGGAACAGGATATTGTGATAAAAAAACCGGAAAATCCCACTCCGGCAGAAAAATGGGAGCACAGCCGTATTGTCAGTACTTTGTTAGGTTTGGTTTTTATTTTTTATCTGATTATCTATTTTGCCAGGAACGGAATAATGGGTCTTAATCTAAATATTGTTAATTTATGTTTCTTTGCTTTGGGTCTCTTGCTGGTGCAGTCACCTGTCGAGTATGTAAAACGTACTTCCGTTGCAGCTGCTAATGCAGGAAACCTTTTAATTCAATTTCCTTTATATGCAGGCATTATGGGGATGATGAGTGATTCCGGATTAGGAGCCATGATTTCTAATTTTTTCATAAGCATAGCAACGACTGCTACCCTGCCGAATATTTTGCATCTAAGCAGTTCGATCTTAAACATGTTTATTCCTTCCGGCGGCGGTAAATTTGCGGTAGAGGCCCCGATTTATCTGCCGGCTGCCCAGTCGCTGGGAGCCAATATTCCTAAAGTAGCTGTGGCCTGTGCCTGGGGTGATGCCCTGACAAATTTAATTCAGCCTTTCTGGGCCTTGCCTCTGCTGGCTATTGCCAGACTGGGGATCAGGGATATTATGGGTTACTGCGCGGTTGTTACGATCTATGGCTTTATTGCAACACAGATAATTTTATTTATTTTTTAGCAGTAAATATTTTTTATATTATTATGAACAAAGGGGGCTAAAGGGTGAATTTAAATGAAGTAGTGATTGTTGGGGCCTGCCGGACTCCTATCGCTAAGTTTATGGGTGCCTTAAAGGATGTTACGGCCCGGGACCTGGCTATTACGGCAGGCCGGGAGGCCATTACCCGGGCGGGGATTCCGCCGGAAATGATCGATGAGATTTGTATGGGGCAGCTTTATACCGCCCTGCAGGGTTCTCTGCCTGCCCGCCAGGTCGGTATGAGGATTGGCCTGCCGGTGCGAAGCGGCGCGGTGAATGTTAACCAAAACTGTACCTCAAGTATGCGTGCCCTGGAGATTGCCTGTCACAATATCATGCTGGGTAAAACTGAAATCGGACTCGTTGTCGGGGTGGAGAGTATGACGAATGCACCTTATCTCCTGCCTAAAGCCAGAATGGGTTACAGAATGAATGCGGGTACTATCGAAGATTCCATGATTCATGACGGTCTCAATGATGAGTTAGTGCCGGGACATATGGGAATTACGGCCGAAAATGTTGCGGAGAAATACCATATTACCAGGGAGGAATGTGATGAGTTAGCCCTTCTGAGTCACAGCCGGGCGGCAGAAGCTATTGCAGCAGGCCGGTTTAAAGACGAGATCGTTCCGGTAGAAATAAAAGGAAGAAAAGGAAGTGTAACTTTTGCTACTGATGAGCATCCCATCAGAGATGCCGATAGAGAGACGATGAGCAAATTAAAGCCTGTCTTTAAAAAGGACGGTGTTGTTACGGCTGCCAATGCGTCAGGGATCAACGATGGTGCCGCCGCAGTAATCGTAATGTCCAAAAAGAAAGCCCGGGAATTAGGACTTAAGCCCTTACTGAAATTAGTTAATATTTGTGGTGAGGGAATTGATCCTAAAGTTATGGGTCTGGGGCCCGCAGTTGCTATTCCCAAATGCTTGCAAGAGGCCGGACTGGATTTTCGGGATATTGAGTACTGGGAAATCAATGAAGCCTTTGCAGCTCAGTGGCTGGGTGTAGGCAGAATGCTAAAAGAGGAGTTTAATCTGCAGCTTGATCCGGCTAAAGTAAATCATAACGGTTCGGGAATTTCCCTGGGTCACCCGGTAGGATGTACGGGACTGAGAATCATCGTAACGCTCTGTTATGAAATGCAAAGGCTGGATGCAGTTTTAGGCGGAGCATCTTTGTGTGTAGGTGGTGGTCCGGCAATGGCTTCATTATGGACCAGAGATATTTAAGTGAAATGATTAAAGGAGGTATATTAGATGCCGTTAATGACAGGAACACAGTATGTGGAAAGCTTAAAAAAACTTACTCCCCGGGTTTATTTTGAAGGGGAAGAAATCCAATCGGTGGTAGGGCATCCCCTGCTGCAGCCGCATATTAACTCAGCTGCTTTAACTTATGACGCAGCACATGATCCGGCTTATGAAGATTTAGCTACCGCTGTTTCCCATCTTACGGGAAAAAAAATAAACAGATTTACCCATATTCATCAGAGTCAGGAAGAATTAGTGAAAAAGGTTAAGCTGCTGCGGCTTATTGCCCAGCAAACAGGCTCCTGTTTTCAACGCTGTGTGGGTTTCGACGCCTTAAATGCGATATATTCCACTACCTACGATATGGATAAAAAATTAAATACGGATTATCATCAGCGTTTTATTAAGTATTTGACCTCAGTTCAGGAAAAAGATATTATGCTGGCCGGTGCCATGACCGATCCCAAAGGGGACCGGGGCTTAAATCCTTCCAAACAGGCCGATCCGGATCTTTATGTACACATTGTGGAAAAGAACGAGCAGGGAATCGTCATTCGCGGGGCTAAAGCTCATATGACCGGAATGGTAAATTCCCATGAAATGTTAATCATGCCTACTTCCGCTTTAGCTGCGGAGGATCAAGATTATGCAGTATCTTGTGCCGTTCCTGTTGATGCCCCGGGAGTTATTCATATTTTCGGCCGCCAGACCAATGATAAACGTAAATTTGACCAGATGGACCAGGGCAATGCGGAATACGGAATTGTGGGCGGCGAATGTCTCACAGTATTGGAGAATGTTTTTGTTCCTTGGGATAAAGTATTCATGTGCGGTGAGTATGAATTTGCCGGGTCTCTGGTGGAGAGATTTGCGACTCTCCATCGCCAGAATTACGGGGGGTGCAAAGGCGGGGTAAGTGATGTTGTGACCGGCGCCGCCGCCGCAATCGCAGAATACAATGGAGCCGGCAAAGCCTCCCATATCAGAGATAAACTGGTGGAAATGATGCATTTGACAGAAACCCTTTATTGTTGTTCCATAGCCTGTTCTTCAGAAGGAGTTAAGCTTCCCTCGGGTGCTTACTATCCCAGTTCTCTCTTAGGTAATGTCGTAAAACAAAATGTCACGAGATATATTTATGAAATTGACCGCTTATGCCAGGATATCGCCGGGGGATTTATTGCTACCCTGCCTTCGGAAAAAGACTTTAATCATCCGGATTTAGGCCAATACGTTCGCAAATATTTTGTCGGCAAAGCCGGTTATTCTGCCGAGGACCGGTACCGGATGGCCAGGCTTATCGAAAATATGACCGGAGGAACTGCTCTAGTCGAAAGCATGCACGGTGCAGGGTCACCTCAAGCCCAGCGGGTTATGTTACTGCGGATGGGGAATTTGCCGCACAAAGTTAAATTAGCCCAGAAGCTGGCCGGGATAAATACCGGTACAGCGGAAAAAGAGGCGGCGGCAGGCCGGGAAAAGTAAAGAGGTAAGGACCTTTATTATGGATGCAAAATTTACCATAGGTTATAAATTTTGTGGCAACTGTAATCCTTATCTCGATACCCCGGGGCTTTTCCGGGATTTAAAAAAAGAGCTCAGGGAAGAAATAGAATTCGTTTACTGGGAAAATGCAGTTTTTGATATGCTGCTGATCTTCAGCGGATGCCCTGTCGATTGTGCACAACGCCCGGAATTTTCCGGTCCGACCGTAGTAGTGGCCGGCAGTACTTTAAATTATATTCCCTTAGCAGTAAAGGATTTAAAGCGTGCCTTGCTTCAAGAGATAAAAAAAATAGCAGCCCTTTAACGGGCAGCGCAGCTAAGATATACCGGCAACAGCCTCCCGGCTGCAGCAGCCGGGAGGTATTTCTAAAAATACCGAAAGGGGTAAAAAGCGAGTGAAAAATATATTAGTTATCGGGGCCGGAACAATGGGCAGCGGGATAGCGCAAGTTGCTGCCCAGGCCGGTTATCATGTTTTCCTAAATGATGTTAATGATGCTTATGTGCAAAAGGGAATTGCAAAAATTGAGAAGAATTTAAGTAAATTAGTCTCTAAAGGCAGGCTGGAAGAAGCAGGTAAAAATGCTGTGCTGAGTAAAATTACTCCGTTGACTGAGATCGCAGAAGCCCGGAATGTGGAACTGGTTATTGAGGCGGTAATTGAAAATATGGAACTTAAGAAAGAACTCCTTAAGAAAATTGCGGGAATTCTTTCTCCTGAAACGATTTTTGCTTCTAATACTTCTGCCTTAAGTATAACCGAATTGGCGGCGGAATGGCCGAATCCGGAAAGGTTTATTGGTATGCACTTCTTTAACCCTGTTCCGGTTATGAAATTAGTAGAAATAATTAAAGGGGCCCAGACTTCTGATGAGACTTTTGGTAAAGCTAGAGAATTTGTGGAAAAGATAGGCAAGACCGGTGTGGCTGCCACTGAAGCTCCGGGGTTTATTGTTAACCGGATGCTGGTACCGTTGATTAATGAAGGAGTATTTATCCTGGCGGAAGGGACCGCCAGCCCGGAAGATATTGATACGGCTATGAAATTAGGGGCGAATCATCCCATTGGCCCCCTGGCTCTGGCAGATATGATCGGTCTGGATGTGTGCCTGGCCGTAATGGAAACCTTGTACGAGGAATTTGCTGATTCTAAATACCGTCCCTGCCCATTGTTGCGGAAGATGGTCAAAGCAGGTTATTTGGGATGTAAGACAGGGAGAGGCTTCTTTTCATATTAAGAAAGGTGGAGAAGTAAATGGAGTTTATTATTTATGAAAAAAATGGTCCGGTAGGCTGGATCACCATTAATAGACCCCGGCAGTTAAATGCTTTAAATAAACAGGTTTTACAAGAATTAAATGAAACCCTCGGCACAGTTGAGAATGACCCGGAAATTTTAGCAATAATTATCACCGGTTCCGGGGAAAAGGCCTTCGTGGCGGGGGCAGATATTGCTGCCATGCAGAAGATGTCCGTCCAGGAAGCGGAAGATTTTGCCAAATTAGGTCAAGGAATATTCACCAGGATTGAATTAATGAAAAAAGCCAGCATTGCTGCTGTAGAGGGTTTTGCTTTAGGCGGCGGTTGTGAACTCGCTTTAGCCTGTGATATACGAATATGCAGTGAGAAAGCTAAGTTTGGGCAGCCTGAAATAAGCTTGGGGATTATCCCCGGGTTTGGGGGAACCCAAAGACTAACCAGGCTTATCGGGAGGTCACAAGCCATGAGTTTGATTTTGACCGGAAATATTATTGATGCCGGCGAAGCATTACGGATAGGTTTAGTAGACCGAGTTGTTACAGCAGACCAGCTTTGGCCTACAGCTACGGCATTAGCCAAAAAAATCTCCGGTCTGGCCCCCTTTGCTGTCCGGCAGATAAAAGCAGCCGTAAATTATTCAGCCGGATATGTTTTGGAAGGCTATGCTTATGAAGCATCTTTATTCGCCAATTGTTTTGCTACTGTTGACCAGCAAGAGGGGATGGCAGCTTTTCTGGAAAAAAGGAAGCCCGTTTTTAAAGGAGTTTAAAAAATCTTTATTTATGATCAAGTAGCTAATGGGGAGATACAATGAGAACCGCTATCTATCCGGGAACCTTTAATCCGATCACGAACGGACATCTGGATATACTTTACCGTGCCATGGTTCTATTTGATAAGGTAATTATCGCTGTAGCACAGGATCATTACCAAAATACATTGTTTACTTTAGAAGAAAGATTAGGATTTATCCAGGAGGAGACGAAAAACATCCCTAATGTTGAAGCACAGTTTTTTTCCGGTTTGCTGGTCGATATTATTGAGGAGCATGATGCGTGTGCCATTATCAGGGGTCTGGGAACAGTTGCGGATTTTGAGTATGAATTTCAATTAGCCTCCCTAAACAGAAAACTAGTTCCTCAGGTAGAAACTATTTTTTTTATGACGTCGATTAATTATTCCTTTTTAAGCTCAAATATTGTGAATAACATTGCGGCTTTAAAGGGCTGCATAAAAGGTTTGGTACCTTTAGCGGTCGAAAATGCACTGAACCAAAAGTTCAGTGAGCAAATAAATCCAGTTAGAGAAAGAAGGAAGAAAAATAATGAAAACACCGGTATTTGATTTAAGCAATAAGGTTGCTATTGTAACGGGAGCTACGAAAGGACTGGGCTATGGAATGGCCCTAGGTCTGGCCCAGGCAGGGGCTGATGTTGTAGTGGTAAGCAGGACTCCGGCTGATTGCCGGAAAGTAGCTGCAGAAATTGCAGACTTGGGGCGGGATCCCCTGGCTCTGCCGACGGATGTGTCCAAACCGGAAAGCATAGAAAATTTAGTCAACAGTACTTTAGAGAAATACGGGAAGATTGATATTCTGGTTAATAATGCGGGAACCGCCGTGACTCAAAAGGCCGAAGACTTGACGGAAGAAGACTGGGACCGTGTTGTGGATACAAATTTAAAAGGGGTTTTTTTGCTGGCTCAAGCCGTAGGGAAAGAAATGATCAAACAAAATCGGGGTAAAATTATCAATATTGCTTCTATATTCGGTTTGGTCGGAGATAAATCGGTATTGCCATACCTGGCCAGTAAAGGGGGGGTATTACAATTAACGCGGGGGTTGGCCTTGGAATGGGCCCGCTATAATATTCAGGTAAATGCCGTCGCTCCCGGCTATGTGATGACTCCGATGAATGAAAAGGAACTGCGGGATGAGAAGGTATATAATTATATTACCAAAAAAATTCCGATGCGCAGATTGGGGGAAATTGGTGATATAGCAGGGGCCGTTATCTACCTGGCATCCGATGCGGCCAATTATGTTACCGGTTCTACCATTGCAGTTGACGGAGGATGGTTAGCTCAATAATTAAGGGAAAAAGAGAGGAGGACTAGCTATGACTTACAATACCAGACAATGTGCAGACAAGAGAACATCCCTGAGAGAAGGAATAAATAGATTTGTTCAGGATGGTTGTTCTTTATCCTTTAGCGGTATGGGCGGGGCTCAGTGTGTGGCCCATACTTATGAAGTTATCCGTCAGGGGAAAAAAGATTTGACTTTAATTGGCGACAGCCCTTGTGAGTGCGGGGATCTGCTGGTAGGGGCAGGGTTGATCAAAAAGATGGAAATAGCCTGGTGTTCTTATGCTGTGGCAGGATTAGGCTATAATTTCCGCCGGGCGGTTGAAAATGAAAATCCCCATTCCATTATTTTGGAAGAATACTCCAACTATACCATAGGCCTGAGATTTTTAGCGGGGGCGTTAAATGTTCCTTATATCCCGACTAAATCACTGCTGGGTTCGGATTTATTAAAATATAATCAAAATATTCTCGTAGAAGATGATCCTTACACCGGAGAAAAGGTGGCCCTTGTTCCGGCCGCTAAGCCTGATGTGGCAATTGTTCACGTTTCCCGGGCCGATAAGAGAGGGAACGGACAGGTATTCGGCTTTTCTTCCAATGCCGAGAATATAGCCAGAGCAGCTAAGTATACGATTTTAACCTGTGAAGAATTGGTGTCTACCGATGAAATCAGACGCAATCCCAATTTTACGATAATTCCTGAATACTGTGTGGATGCAGTAATTGAGCTGCCTTATGCCTGCCATCCCTGGAATATGCCCTATGCCTACGCTTATGATATGCCTTTCCATTCCGAACAATTGGCCCGCTTTAAAACAAAGGAAGGCTTTGCTGAATGGCTGCAGGATTGGTGTTTTGCTCTAGAGGACCATAAGGACTACCTGGAGAAAGTTGGTTTTAAGAGGCTGGATGATTTGCGGAGAATCGAAAGAAGGTTCGTTAAATTAAATTATTAGCCGGAGGAGGTATTATGATGGAACAAAAACAATACGCAGAAGATTATACTCTCTCGGAATTTTTAGCTACGGCTTCTGCCCGGGAGATTAATGATAATGAAACGATTTTTGCAGGAGTGGGGATACCCACTTTAGGGGCTTTATTGGCCAAACTAACCCATGCTCCCAACGCAATTATAGCCATGGAATCAGGCAGTATCGGTCCCCAGCCTTATCGGATAATTTTAGGTATCGGCGATAATCCCTGTGTAGAAAATGCCTTAATGGCTACTTCATTATGGAGATTGTTCAGTGACCAGCAAAAAGGCTTTTTTAATGTCGGCATGATCGGCGGGGCTCAAGTAGATAAATACGGTAACTTAAACAGCACGGCTATTTTCGGAGAGGGTAATTATTTTAAACCGGCGGCACGTCTGCCGGGCAGCGGGGGAGCAAATGATATTGCCAGTTCGGCCGGCCGAACGATTATTACCATGCCCCTGCAAAAAAGAAGGTTCTTAGAAAGGGTTGATTATATTACTTCCCCGGGATATTTGACAGGTTATGAATCCAGGGAACAAGCCGGTTTATTATGGGGCGGCCCCGCAGCGATTATCACAAATAAGTGTATTTTCAGATTTGCTGCTGAGAGCAAAGAGGCTTATCTGGCCAGTCTGCATCCCGGCGTCACCGTGGAAGAAGTGAGAAATGAAGTTTCCTGGGATTTGCAGGTTGCAGCTGATATCGAAAATACGGAGCCGCCTACGGTAGAACAGGTCAAGCTCATCAGGGCCTTGGATCCGAATAAGATCTACACAGGCAGCGGCTTGCAAAATCTTTCCTTTGCCAATTATTTAAAAATGCTGGAAGACTCTTATGAGAGCTTCCGGGAGTTATTTTAAGAAATTAAAAAAATAAGCCACCGGTGTTTGCCGGTGGCTCTTACCTGGAAAATTGAGAAATGGGGTTGAAAACGTGGTTAAGGTTTTAGGGCTTGTTGGTTCCCGGAGACTTGACGGAAACAGCCGTGTAATTGTCGATACTTGCTTGGAAGTACTCAAAAACTGTGGGTTTGTAACAGAACTTATCTTTTTGAACGAGCTTAAGTTAGAACGGTGCAAAGGGTGCTTATCCTGTGTTTATAAAGGCGGGTGTTCTATTAAAGACGATATGGAAATTCTGGTTCCGAAAATCGTAGAATCTGCCGGACTGATTGTTGCTGCTCCCACCTATATTTTCAGCCCGGCAGCCGTAATTAAAACCCTTATCGATCGTTGTATGATGATCACACCATATCTTGATACTTTGGCACCAAGGAAGAGATATGCCGTGTGTTTAAGCATTGCCGGTAATCCCGCCTGGAATCCTTTAGGGCTTGTCCAGGTAAACCAATTAGCTCTGGGATACGGCTATAAGATCATAGCCGGCCGGGAAATCTATGCTGCGGCTCCGGGAGAAGTTATCCTGCAGGAAGCTGTCTTAGAAGAGGTTAAGGCATTGGGGCAAAGATTAGCCGATTCTTTACAAGGCAAAAGTTGTCCGTTCCCGGTCTCGCCGGTGAAGTGTCCTTTTTGCAATAACCAGGTTTTCAAAATAAAGGCGGATAACAAGGTTCAATGTGTTACCTGCGGTACGGAGGGAGAATTGGATTCCGACGGTGATCACTGCAAAATAAAATTTGCAGCCCCGGATCATAGTTTCTTTTTATTATCCCGCAGAAAAGAACATGTTGAGGGCTGGATGACGGATTCCCGCGTTAAATTTTTAAAAAATCGGGCCGAGATACAAGATAAACTTAAGCAACAGGGCCGGAAATATAAAATATAGGATTTGCCAAAAGGGGTGGGAAGATGGCGGAAGGTTTTAAATTTTTTTATAAATTAAGGGTTCGTTATCAGGAAGTTGACAGGCAGGGAATTGTTTTTAATGCCCATTATTTATCCTATTTGGATGTTGCCTGGACGGAATATCTGAGACATTTAGGTTTAGATTATGCCAAATTATCAGCGGCCAATGAATTTGATACTCTGGTGCTGAAGACTACGCTGGAATATCAAAAACCGGCATATTTTGATGAAATCCTAAGGGTTTATGTCCGGATAGCAGAACTGGGCAGAAAAAGTTTCCGGGCTGAATTTCTTATTTATAAGGATGAACAAGAGATTTTGGTATTAAAAGGAGAAACCATTTATGTTACTTATTTTCCGGCCAGCGGCACTACAGGTCCTTTACCGGAGCAAATCAGGAACATTTTCAGGGCGTTTGAAGGGATTGGAAACTGACCGGTTATTAACGTTCAGGTTTTGAAAATCGTTTAATGGCTCAAGAGCGGGAATCATCCGAGCTGTTGCAAGTACGGGATTAAATAAAAAAATTTTAGCTTTACCTACATATGCCCTTAAAAAGGGGTCTATTTTTTTGCGTGCGGGGCTGGAAAAGAATTAGGGCCAATTCCTGCAAGTCTAGCGATTGGTGAGGCCATTGCCTATGTAAATGAGCAGACGGGTACGGAAGAAGGTATTACCAAGAAATATACTTTCTCAGGTTCTGTTTATTTCCAAAGAATAAAAGAATTAAACGTTAATAGAGGCAACTATTACAGCGATTATTTTAATGCCGTCCTAAAAGTAAATTTTGATTTAAAAATAAAACCTGCCCGGTATCGGCAGGTTTTATTTTTAATTTAGGAAGAGAAACCCGGTCATAAAAATAATAGATACCAAATATATAGAAAGCGTATTTCCATAACATAAATAAATGTTATAACTTTATTATGAAGGAAGAAAAAGTTATGGCCATTAACTGCCTTCAATATTTAATTTTATGTGAAGAGGTGTTTTAAATATATGATAGCTCATATTGATATCACAAAATGTACTGGCTGTGGAATATGTGCAGAACGGTGTCCGCTGGATACGATAAGGCTTAATTCAGAAGAAAAAGCTTATATTGCGTATCCGGATGATTGCATGACATGCTTTCTCTGTGAAAGGTTATGTCCTTCAGGGTCTATATTTGTTCATCCTTTTAAAGAAATTATGCCACCGGTATTTCCTTAAAAATCAATAATTTGTACAAGGTTGGATAAAGCGAAAATTTTTATAATTTTGGGGTGATTAAATGAATGAACAGAATAGAAAAGATATTTGGTTTGAAACAGATGTTTTAGTCATAGGCGGAGGAGCTTCGGGTTTATGGGCCGCCAATAGAGTAAAATCAATTGATGAAAATCTTGATGTATTGATTGTTGATAAAGGGCCCAAAGGCTGGGGCGGTTTAATGGCCATGTCAGGAGGAGATTTTGATGCTGTTTTGCCCGATGAAAATGTGGATGATTGGGTAAAGGATCTGATTTATTATTGGGATGGTCTATGTGATCAGGAATTGGTAGAGGAATTATTCAAAATTTCTTACGACAGATTACAGGATTATCAAGAATTGGGGAACGAGTATTTTACCGACGCAGAGGGGAAGTTGAGGGGTGTACCACAAAGAGGTTTGGATCATTTCAAGTTGTATCCGACCAAACTAAAAGGAAAAGGCGGCGAAGATATGGCCAAAAGCCTTTTCCGAGAAACAGAAAGACTAGGCAGTGACTATTTGGGCAGAACATTAATCACCGACTTATTGAAAAATGAAGACAAAGTAGTTGGTGCCGTAGGTTTTAATACTAGAACGGGTGATTTTAATATTTTCAAGGCAAAAGCCGTAGTTTTAACTGCCGGTGCCGGCGGGTGGAAGGCAAATTATCTTCAAAATACTTCTACTGGAGAAGGATTCGAAATGGCCTTTAGAGCAGGTGCCGAAATGAAAAACTGTGAGTTTGTCAAGGTTTGGAATGTACCCAAGCTTTTTTCTTGGGAAGGTCAAACTACGCTTCTTCCTCTTGGGGCTAGATTTGTTAATGCTGAGGGAGAATCTTTTATGGAAAAATATTCACCAATTTTAGGCGGCAATACTGATCCACACTATACTACAATGGCTATGGCTTTTGAAACAAAGGCTGGAAAGGGTCCTTTATATTTTGATGTAAGTAAAATAAAAAAAGAAGATTTAGAATTAATAAAACCTCAGACGGGATGGCAATTAATGAATCATGAGAAACTAGTAGATGAAGGGGTTGACTTTTTTAGTGGTAAAACTGAATGGTTGCCGCAAATGTATGAAATGGTTGGAGGTTTAGTTTCTGATGTAAAAGGGAGAACCACGGTACCAGGTCTGTTCGCAGCAGGACGATGCCGAGTTGTAGATACGGGGGTATATATAGGCGGTTTTGCCTTAAGTACTTGTGCTACTTCAGGTTATCTTGCTGGTGAAGCAGTTGTAGAATATATAAAATCAGAGGATCTATCAAATGCTAAGATTAATGCGGCCGAAGTTAATGAATTAAAGAAAAAACTATTTGCTCCTTTAGGTAAACCAGGTTTAATACCGAAGGATGTGCTAAGAGCCGTACAAAATATTGTATTTCCTTATGATGTTTGTGTGCTGAAAAATGAAAAGAGTCTGTTAAAAGCATTAGATAAGTTAGAAGCGGTTAAAGAAGATTATTTACCACGCATGCGTGCAGCCGATCCCCATTACCTAATGAATTTGCGGGAAGTTAGGGGGGTTATTTTTAATACGGAATTGTACTTAAAGGCTTCATTAATGAGAAAAGAATCGCGGGCTGGTCATTTTCGGGAGGATTATCCGGAACGTGATGATAATTGGTTGAAATGGATTGTTATTAGCGGTGGAGAGGTTGGCGAGACTAGTTTCCGGACTGAACCGGTGCCCATTGAGAAATATAAGCATCCCATTACACGTTATTATTCAGACAACTTTAGATTTTAGAAATTGTTGCTATTTTTAAATTATATCTGGTGAAATAGTGTGCAATCGCATTCTATTTCACCGGAATCCGATATTGTCGTTTAAAAATTTATAAGAAAGAGGAGGACAATATGGTAACGGTATTACAAAACAAACCAAAATTTGAGAATCATTTCACAAAAAGATTATTAACGGTTTTTGGAATTCTAGTAATTTTTATAATTGGTGAAATGTTACCCGTTACAGAGGAATTAACCCTTGAGGGCAAGAGAGCTTTAATACTTATGGTCTGTGCAACCATATCATGGATGACAAACGTTGTTCCATTAATGTTTTCTGCATTATTCTTCTTAATTTGCATGCCTATACTAGGAATTGATACATTACCCGGTACAGCTGATGCATTTTGTGAGCCTATATTTTTCTTTATTGTAGCAAGTTATGCTTTGTTTAATGGTTTGACAACTACGGGACTTGATAGACGAATAACCTTAATGCTTGCAATAGCCTCAAAGGGTAACCCCCAAAAATTGTTGTTTATTGTTATGTGTAGTGCGGCATTAATATCAACAGTAATATCGGATATGGGCGCTGTATTAATGTATATTCCGATCCTATTAATGCTTTTTAAAGCAACGGGACTAAAACCGGGCGAAAGTAGTTATGCTAAAGCCATGATGATTGGGTTACCGGTAGCAGCACTAGTAGGCGGGATGGGAACACCGGCAGGTTCTTCTACTAATGTGCTCGCATTGGCTGTTTTAGAAAATTCCGCTGGTGTTAAAATTGTTTTTACTCAATGGATGGCACTTGCCATGCCGGTGGTTATTATCTTAACCCCTATAGTCTATCTTATTATAAGATTTTGTTATCCCGCGGAAATTAGTCAACTTAATGGATTGGAGGATGCTAAAGCCCAGTTAGATGAACTTGGTCCAATGAAATTAATAGAAAAAAAATATCTTATTGTTATGCTCGTTATTATTATAGTATGGCTTACCGAAGGCTTTCATGGATATGGAATTCCGATTACATCTACTATTGGAGCATTATTATTCTTCCTCCCGGGTATTGACATCTTAAATTGGGAGAATACCAAAAATGTTATTCGGTGGGAAATTGTCATGGTTGTTTGTGTTTGCTGTGCACTTGGTGGTGCAATTTGGAAGACTGGTGCTGCCGCATGGATTGCTCAAATTGTTTCCGGTGTGATGGGAGGTTTTACGCCAGTTATTATTCTTCTCCTCTTGGGATTATTCGTCTCGTTTATTCATCTGGTCTGCCCCATTAATCCTGCATTGGTTTCAATAATTGTCCCTATCGCTAGTGTTATTGCAATTAATAAAGGCATCAATCCTGCATTTCTTGCAATTCCTGTAGGATTTATGGTTTCTTGCGCATGTCTCATTCCTCTTGATGCAGTTCCTTTAGTATGCTACGGAACAGGTTATTTTAAAATGCATGAAATGTTTAAATCAGGTCTTATTATTACCATAGCTTGGGTATTAATTACAGCCCTTGTAATGTTGACGGTAGCTCCACTCTTAGGGTTACTGTAAAAAAAGGTTAATATAACAATACAATTAGTGGGCATTAGCGTAGATAATGTCTGCTAATTGTATTTGTCTAATAAATTATGTAGAAAAATTTAGATATCGATTATATAATATATTTAAATAGTTTACATTAATAAATCTAATTAAAATATGAAAAATTAATTAAAATTATGATCAAGGTTTTCGTTATTCGGAGATTATTTATCATTTCTCTTTAGGTGGTGTAAGTGTGAGTATGTTAAAGCAGTTTTATTTTGTTCTGGCTTTAGAAAAATACAGGTCATTTTCTAAAGCAGCAAAGAAAATAGGTATTTCACAATCTGCTTTAAGTACTACAATAAGGAATTTAGAAAAAGAATTAGGATATGATATTTTTATTCGTACCAATAGAAGTCTGGAATTTACTGAAAGGGGAAACTTCGTTTTAGAAAAAATTTATAATATTGAAATGCAATTAAAAAATATAAGGAATATAAAATATACACTTCAATCGCAAAAACAAGCATTGTTAATAAGTGGCGGAACAAATTGGTGTAATATGCTATTAACGGATGCATTAATAAAAATTCTCAGGATATATCCGGAAATTGAAGTGTCTCTTGAAAAATGTAGCAACTTAGAGGTTATTTCAGGTGTTGTTTTAGATAAAATCGATTTTGGTTTAATTCAAATCAGTGATATTGATGAAAATTTTTATATGAAGGAAATAGAAAAAAGGCATTTAAACTATACAAAATTATTTTCAGATGAAATGTGTTTTCTGGTAGGGCGATATCATCCTCTATTTCGTGAAGAAAATGTTTTTTTATCTGATATTCTTAAATGTTCTTATATCACCGATGAGTTTACAATTAACAGTTTTGTACTAAATTTTTTAAAGAAAAATGGATACGATAAAGACTTTTTCTATGTGAACGATGTTTCCAGCCAAAGAAAGCTCATTTCTAATTCTGATTGTGTTGCGGTTATGCCGAAAAGTTTAGCGAAAGCAAGTAATGATATTTATAAGGAAAATTTACATTCATTGAATATTATCGATTATAAGTGGAACTGTGAAATTGGATATGTACATGACGGCAACTTGAATAAAATTGAAAAAGAATTTATTGAGATTTTATCAAAAGCAACCCCAGCGTTTAATAAATTATAAAAAGGTGAAAGATATGCGCTTAGTTCAATTTCAAATATTAATGGAATTAAAGAAGCATGGGTCCTTTTGCAAAGCAGCTCAGGCCATGTATCTCTCACAACCTGCCCTAAGCACAGCCATAAAGAATTTAGAGGTAGAATTGGGCTATTTAATTGTTAAAAGAAGCAATGATGGGATTGAATTTACCGAACAAGGTGATCTGGTTATGGAAAAAGTTTTTATAATCATGCAAGATATCGCTAGCATAAGAAGTATTAAAGATGATTTTAAATATTATGTAAAAGGGGAAATAAAATTAGGCGCAGATTCTCGTGCTTGTAGTTCAATTTTAGCTGACACTGTCATTAATATGAAAAAAAAATATCCTCTTTTATCGGTAAATTTAGATATAACTGATCGAATACTATTAATTGACCGAGTTGCGGCCGGTGACCTACAAATTGGCTTGCTCCAAATTAATAGTAAGGACAAAGTTAGCTTTTTATCTGAATTGCAAAGAAGAAACCTATTTTTTCATAAATTATTTTTTGAAGATAATGTTTTTTTTGTCAGATCAAATCATCCTTTGCTTACGAGAAAAAAGGTCAATTTGCGGGATGTATTACAATTCCCTTATGTTACAGCAAAAAGCTATGTTGATGAGTATTTATTAAAAATTATTCATGAGAACCATAATACACACAATATTAATTATATCAAAGATATTACCGCAATTAATATTTTTCTTGAAAATACTGATTCTATCACAACAATATCGCGCAGGGAAGCTATTGAACGCCAAAACTTTTTTAGAGATAAATTGGTTCCTTTAGAAGTATCCGATTTTGAATGGAAATGCGAGGTTGGCTGTATTCGAAGTGGAGTAGCGATGTCAAAGGTTGAAGAGGTTACGATTAAAGAATTGATAAGTATCTGCGAAAGATATAATTTTGGAACTATTAATAGTAAAATGGCTTAAGTCACAGAATTTTGGCAGTGGTATTTACATTTTCCCAGAGATTAGAAAAAGCAGTTTATATTAATTAGAGGTGAAAATAATGAGTGGACAGAAACGAAAAGTTGTTGTAACTAGATGTCCCATAGGAGCTCCATCTGAAATTGCATTGCAAAAAGGCTGGCTCGAGGAAGCAATGAGTCAAGCTGGTGCCGAAGTAATAATATTACAAAGCTTGCCCAAGGAAGAACATATTCATCATTTTGATCAAGATTATCCTTTGTGTTTTCGGGAGGGTGGCAACAATCCGTCGATATGGGGGAAATCGCTGGGAATTGAAACAAAACTTATTGGCATCTCTGCTTGTAATCAGTCCCATGCGATTTTAGTTAGACCGGATAGTGATATTAACGATGTTTTGGATTTAAAGGGGAAGAGACTATCCGTTCCCTGTTTTGATGTTGATCGCATCGATTTTTGGCAATCAATGGTTAGAAGAGGTTATCAAACCATAATGGAAGGTTACGGTATAAAAGAAGAGGAAGTGAAATTTATAAGATTTAGAGCTTTGGAAAAAGAGGATTTTAGAAAAGTATCCAGTGAGGATAATACCCAATGGGTTTACAATAAGCCTAAAGGGACTGTTGCAGCTCACCAACAGGAACTGGAAATGCTAGCTGCAGGAGAAGTAGATGCTATATTTGCGCATGGGGCAATGGTTGCTGAAATTGAAGACTTGGGATTAGCAAGGGTACTCATTGACATTGCCAGAACTAATCTGCCTAAAGTTAATAATATTTATCCTGTTACAATCACGGTAAAAAAAGAATTTGCTGAAGATAATCCTGACCTTGTTTTGATTTATCTTAAACAGGTATTACGTGCGGCGGAATGGGCCAAACATAATAAAAATGAGTTATTAGAAATGATTGCCCGGGGCCAATATGGTACAACGCCCCAACAAGTATCTAAAACCAGAGAACCTGATTTTAATCTTCGTATGACACCCGGTTTTGATCCAAATCTAGTTGAACTTTTAAAACAGCAAAAAGAATTTTTATTAAAAAATGGGTTCATTCAGAATGATTTCGACATTGATGCGTGGATTGATTCTAGCTTCTTTGACAAGGCATTAAAAAGTTAAATATTTTAAATTGGCTAGTTATGTAGCCGCGTACCGTCTTTGTGAGGGACAGAATTTTGTAGGTACAGTCACTGTTTTGCTATGGAATGGTATTGAAATATTTTAGAAAAACACTCTGAAAAAATTTGTCAATATTTATATGAGCAAGGTTTGGATAAGATTCTAGTAACATATAGAAGCTTTTTGGCCAAAAGACAGTTGATGAGTTTTAAATTTAATATACTGTTCTAATGTATTGAATTGGTGCTAAAATTAGGAAAACAAAGAAATTCAAATAAGAACGAGGAAGGCTCAATAGCGTATTAACGCGTATTGAGCCTTTACAGTATGGTTTTACACGTGGTCCCGAGTACTACAAAGGGGGATGATGCTTAACGATAACACGATATCCAAGCTTAATGAGATGGGACTCGGTATCAGGGTACAGACATTAACGAAGCAGTCACCCTGCACCTGCCGGAAGGGCTCCGGCAGGTGCAGGGTGATGCAGCAGAAACAGAAAACTACGATAAACTATACACTATGATCGATAAACTTTACCAGCCACTAGCCGTTGCAGGTCATCTCTGACTTTATCGCAAAACCCTGTTTGCATATTCATTTTCGAAATTTTGACGAAGAAATGAAAGAAAAAGCAGGAGATTTGCCGATATTTGTAAAATTCTTATACCCAGGAGTATGAGAATTTTTTTATTGGGGAGATTTTATGTTAGCAAAGGTAAAAAGCTGCAGCCTGACAGGCTTAGCGGTATCTGATGTTGAAATTGAGGTTGATGCTGCCGGGGGGCTGCCGGCCTGGGATATTGTCGGTCTGCCCGATACCGCTGTTAAAGAGAGCAAAGAAAGGGTCAGAACAGCAATTAAAAACTCCGGGTTCGATTTTCCGCCCCGCAGAATCGTTGTTAATCTGGCTCCGGCAGATATAAAAAAGGAAGGACCGAGCTTTGACCTGCCCATTGCTCTTGCTATCCTGGCCGCCACCAATCAAATTAATATTCTTAACTTAAACAGTTTTGTAACTGTCGGTGAACTGGGATTAGACGGGCGATTGCGCAAGGTAAACGGGGTACTGCCTATTTCCTTAGAGAAAAAGACAGCAGATTTAAAATTAATTGTCCCTTTCGAAAACGGCCTGGAGGGGTCTATTGGCGGCACACGTACCTATAGTTTTAAAAGTCTTAAAGAGGTAGTGGAATTTCTGCAAAGCCCTGAGCAATATCTTCCCGTAGAATGTCCCAACCTGGCAGAATTATTTAGCGAGGACGCCGTGCTTAATTATGATTTCAAAAATGTTAAAGCTCAGGGGGAAGCCAAAAGGGCTTTAGAAATTGCGGCGGCAGGAAATCATAATGTAATTATGGTCGGCTCGCCAGGCTCGGGCAAAACAATGCTGGCCCGGTGTTTGGCGGGAATCCTGCCTTCCTTAACATATCAGGAATGTCTGGATATTACGAAAATCTATAGTGTTGCGGGGCTCTTGCCCGGAAGCCAGCCGATTATCAGTCAGAGGCCCTTTCGTTCCCCCCATCATAGCGCTTCCCAGGCCAGTGTTATAGGTGGCGGCAGAATACCGGCGCCGGGTGAGGTAAGTCTAAGCAATTACGGGGTTTTGTTCATGGATGAACTGCCGGAATTTAATAAAGATGTTTTGGAGGCCCTGCGTCAGCCCTTAGAGGAAGGGATTGTAACAATTTCCAGGGTAGCGGCTCAGCTTAGTTATCCTGCAAATTTTTTATTAATAGCTGCGATGAATCCCTGTCCCTGTGGATTTTATGGTGATCTAAGCAAAGAATGTACTTGTACATCTTTTCAGGTTCAAAAATACCGCAATAAAGTATCCGGTCCGCTCTTGGATCGAATTGATATTCAGTTGGAAATCCCCAGGTTAGCCTTCAATGAACTGCAGGCCGAAGGTGAAGCAGAAAGCAGCATTTCCATCAGGGAAAGGGTGGAAAGGGCTCGTTTGATACAAAGGCAACGGTTTCTCAAGTCTGGATATCTTACAAACTCTGAAATGCAAACGCAAGACTTAAAAAGATACTGCAGACTGGATAAAGAGGGCAAGCTGTTGTTGAAAGAAGCCTTTAATCGGCTGGCACTTAGCGCCAGGGCCCATGACAGAATATTAAAAGTTGCCAGGACTATTGCGGATTTGGAAGAAGAAGAGTTTATTTTAGCTTCTCATCTGGCTGAGGCGATCCAATACAGGGCTTTAGATAGAAAGGTTTGGGATTAGTACCGGACATTAGCAGAAAGTAAAGTATATTTATAATTATTTACAATAAAGCCTTTAATTTCATAAAGGCTTTTCCTTTCTTATGTGGAATTAGACTTAGTAGTTTTTTATATTTTAGGATAAAGGAGCGGAAAGCTGTGTTGATTAAACTAATCTATGAGGATGAACAGCTTGAGGCAATCAAAGCGCAAATCAAGCAATTGGAGACGAATCAGTTATATTTTTTAGAAGAGTTTATCCGGAGAGAAAAAAAGCATAGAAAGCAAAGGGTTTTTGAAGAATGGAAGGAAACACTGGAAGCAACAATTGAAGAGAATACCGATGAAGAGAATACCGATAAAGAAAATATCGATAAAGAAAATATCGATAAAGAACAATAAGGTACATATTGGCAATTTGACCAATTCGTTCCTCTGTTTTATAATAAAAGAAAAATTATAAAAAAGGGGAAGTCCATATGAAAATAACCTTTCACGGTCATTCGTGCTTTTCTATTGAAAATAGTGAATACAAAGTTATTATTGATCCTTTTTTATCCGGCAATCCTCTTGCCAAGATCAAGGCAGAGGATATTGATGTCAATGCCATACTTTTAACCCATGGTCATAGTGACCACTTAGGTGATGCTTTAGCCATTGCGGAGGGATCACAGGCGACAATAATTGCTCCTTTTGAGCTTGCTATGTATTGTCAAAACAAGGGGGCTAAAGTGCATCCCATGCATATCGGCGGGTCGTATCAATTTGCATTCGGTAAGGTAAAATTAACTCCGGCCTGGCATGGTTCCGCTGTGTTTGATGATGATAGGATTATTTATACCGGTAACCCCTGTGGTTATCTTTTAACCATGCATGGAAAAACACTTTATCATGCCGGGGATACCGGTCTGTTTGGTGACATGGAACTTATCGGGAGATTAAACGTATTAGAGGCGGCTCTTTTGCCCATAGGAGACAATTTTGTGATGGGAACGGATGATGCCGTTGAAGCAGTGAAAATGTTAAAACCTAAGCTTGTCATTCCGATGCATTTTAATACTTTTGATTTGGTAAAGCAGGATCCCGGTATCTTTAAGGAGAAAGTTACCCAGGCAGGTTATAAGTGTGAAATATTAGCAAGTGAAGAATCTCTCAATATTTAATAACACAAGCTTAATTGTTTGTGTTATTTTTGAGGATAATGGTATATAATATTATCACATAATATTCTGACAATGCATATCGTTAAAGGAGGTGGTTTTATTACTACCCAATGTTCAATATGTAAGTTAGAAATCTATGAATTTGCTGAAAAGTATGTCAGCTATGGTGTTGTTGAAAAAAGTTTTTCATGTCGGGAATGTGATTATGTAGATGCCAGTAACATCTACCGCTGCCTGGAGTGTGAAAACTAATAAATGATTTGCGTAGGGGAATATTTTCTCCTGCGTATTTTTTTTGTTTGTTAAAAATTGAACTTTTTTATGTACATTTGGAAATAATGAGATTAGAATGTAATTTTAGAGGGAATGTATAAAATATTAGTAAAAGTTATCCGGTCAAACTTGATCATCAATAATATGGACAAATTTCTTTTGCGTGGATAAGTGTACAGTTCCAGATTTATTCCCGGTGTTTATGCCTGTATACCAATAACAAAACTTTGTTACCAGGTTTTAGCAGGAAAAATTGCTCACATAAAGAACTGCTATATATTACTTAAAATATGCAGGAGTTATTATGAGAGAATTAGTGTATTGGGTTATATTGCAAAAAATTTGGGGAATAAAAGGGAATAATACCCTGCTTAATTTAATAAAAAATATTAGCGGCAGGGATTTTTGGGCGTTAACCCCGCAGGAAATGAAAAGATACTTTCCAATAATTTCCCAGGAAATGGCAAACAAATTTTATGCCGGGAAAAATGAATTAAATTTAACAGAAGAATATAACATAATAAATAAACATAATGTAAAAATAGTTAGCTATTGCTGCCGCGATTACCCGCAGCGCCTGAAACTGATCAGTAGCCCTCCTCCCTTACTTTATGTAAAGGGTACTTTAACAGATAAAGGATTGTCCATAGCAGTTGTGGGTGCAAGAAAAGCTTCGCCGTATGGGAGAAAGGCTGCACTCCATATAGCAACTCAGTTAAGCCTGAACGGAATTCAAGTAATCAGCGGGTTAGCAAGGGGGGTAGATACTGCCGGCCATGAAGGTGGCTTAAAGGGTAGCGGAGGTACCATTGCGGTACTGGGAAATTCTCTCGATATTATATACCCCAAAGATAACAGCGGTCTCTACAAGAAAATTTTAACTGACGGGAACAGTGCAGTAATATCCGAATATCCCGTAAGTACCCCGCCTTTAAAATTTAACTTTCCCGTCCGTAACCGAATAATAAGCGGATTGGCCGACGGGGTGGTAGTCATAGAGGCCGGGGAAAAAAGCGGATCTTTAATAACTGCCGAATTTGCCTTGGAACAGGGGAAGGACGTATTTGTTGTTCCGGGACCTATTGATAATTTGCAGTATAAAGGTTCCCATAAATTAATAAAAGATGGCGCTAAATTGGTAGACGATGTCCAAGATATTGTTGAGGAGTTTGGACAGCTGCAAATTTTTAAAGAGGTTAAAAAAAGCTCTGAACCTGACCTAAGTGAAAATGAGGGTGTCATATTCAAATTATTAAGCAGTAACCCGGTTTCTTTGGAGGAACTTCAGCAGAGCTGTTCTCTGTCAATTAAAGAAATTCTAACTATTTTAAGTATCCTAGAAATAAAGGGTTTGGTAAAACAAACTTCAGGAAGAAAATTTATCAGTTTATATTGGGGTGATTATTCTTGAATAAAATATTGGTAATCGTTGAATCACCTGCCAAAGCGAAGACTATAGGGAAATTTTTAGGGAGTAAATATCAGGTAAAGGCCTCTTTGGGCCATATCAGAGATTTGCCGAAAAGTCAATTTGGTGTTGATGTAGATAAAGATTTTGCAGTTAAATACATAACGATCCGCGGTAAAGGGGAAATACTGCAGGAACTCAGAAATGCTGCAGGTAAAGCCGGTAAAGTACTGCTGGCACCTGACCCAGACAGGGAAGGTGAAGCGATTGCTTGGCATTTATTAAAAAGCCTCAAAATGAATGATAGCCAAAAATGCAGAATAGAATTTAATGAGATTACCAAAGAAGCAATAAAAGAGGCAATTAAACATCCCCGTCAGATAGATTTTAACAGAGTCGACTCGCAACAGGCCAGAAGGGTTTTAGACAGGCTGGTTGGCTATAATCTGAGTCCTTTGTTATGGCGTAAAGTTAAGAAAGGATTAAGTGCGGGGAGGGTTCAATCCGTAGCGGTAAGATTGATCTGTGAGCGGGAAGAAGAGATTAAGGATTTTATCCCGGAGGAATACTGGTCTCTTCATGCAAAGTTTAAGCTCCCCAGTAAAAAATTGTTAGACGCTAAACTTACCAAGAAAGACGAACGGAAAGTTGAAATAAAGAATAAGGAAGAAATGGACCAAATTTTAGCCGATTTGAAAGGCAAAAAATATGCGGTAAAGCAGGTAAAGAAACAAAAGAAAAATCGTAATCCCGCTGCGCCTTTTACGACCAGCAGTCTCCAGCAGGAGGCTTATCGAAAGCTTAATTATACTGCCAAAAAAACCATGCGTATTGCTCAGCAGCTTTATGAAGGAATTGATCTTGGCACAGAAGGAACAGTCGGTTTAATTACTTATATCCGAACGGATTCTACCCGGATTTCGGAAACAGCTCAAAAAGAAGCGCAGGATTATATTGTGGAGAAATATGGAAAACAATATCTGCCGGATAAACCCCGTCAGTTTAAAAACAAAGGAAATACGCAAAATGCCCATGAAGCGATCAGACCAACTTCCATAATGCGGGCTCCGGAGCAGATCAAAGGATTTCTCTCCAGGGATCAATTTAAGTTATATAAACTGATCTGGGAACGTTTTTTAGCAAGTCAGATGGCGCAAGCCATTATGGAACAAACAACAGTAATCATCACTGCTGACCGTTATACTTTTAACGCAGCGGGTTCGGTCGTTGTTTTTAAAGGCTTTATGGAAGTATATGTTGAAGGCAAAGATGAAGAAGAAGAAGCTGAAGAACCGCTGGCGGAGGTTAATGAAGGCCAAAATTTGGCGCTTAATAAATTTGATCCTAAACAGCACTTTACCCAGCCGCCGGCCAGGTATACGGAAGCAACATTGGTTAAAACTCTGGAAGAAAAAGGCATAGGCAGGCCGAGTACTTATGCACCGATCATTGATACGATTTTATCAAGAGGCTATGTTGTCAGGGAGGAGAAACAGTTTTTCCCTACGGAACTGGGATTTGTAGTTGTAGATTTATTAAAAGAATATTTCAAGGATATTGTAGATGTGGAGTTTACGGCCAGTTTAGAAGATAAACTGGATAAGGTTGAAGACGGAGATTTTTACTGGAAAGAAGTATTAAGAAATTTTTATCAGGATTTTCAGAAGGAACTTGAATATGCGGAGCAGGAAATAAGTAAAATAGAAGTTCGGGATGAGGTCTCCGATGAGGTCTGTGATAAGTGCGGCAGGAATTTTGTCATTAAATTTGGTCGTTTCGGCAAATTTTTAGCATGTCCGGGATTTCCCGACTGCAGAAATACCAAGCCCCTTCTGGAGGAAGTTGGCGTACAGTGCCCGATTTGCGAAGAGGGGAAGGTTGTGATCCGCAGAAGCAAAAAGGGGCGGACATTTTACGGTTGTGACCGTTATCCTAATTGTGATTTTGTCAGCTGGGATAAACCTTTAGCGGAGAAATGCCCCCAATGCGGCAGTTATCTTGTAGAGAAAAAAAGCCGTAATGGGAAGAGAAAAGTATGCAGCAAGAGTGGCTGTAATTATGAAGGGACAATGAAGGAGGAATAGTAAAAGTGGTTGAACCCGGCATATCTGTAATCGGTGCAGGTTTAGCAGGATGTGAAGCTGCCTGGCAAATCGCTCAGCAAGGAATTAAAGTTAATTTATTTGAAATGAGGCCCTACAAATCGACACCTGCCCATAAGACGGATTTGTTTGGAGAATTAGTATGTAGTAATTCTTTGCGGGGAGCCGGCTTAGAAAATGCTGTAGGACTTTTAAAGGAAGAATTGAAAATTTGCGATTCTGTTTTTATGGAGTGTGCGGAAGAAAATAAGATTCCTGCCGGCGGTGCTTTAGCTGTTGATCGAGAAGGCTTTGCCCTTTCTTTAACCAAGAAGGTCGGCGAGCATCCTTTAATTACGGTTTACAGGCAGGAAGTTGCCTATCTGGAGAAGGATGTCACTTATATTATCGCTACCGGACCGCTAACCGACGGCCTGATGGCGGAAACAATAAAAAAGCTGACCGGAGAAGACTATTTTTATTTTTATGATGCAGCTGCTCCTATTATAAATGCCGATTCTCTCAATTATCAAAAGGTTTTCTGGGCTTCGCGCTATAATAAAGGCGATGCCGACTATCTCAACTGTCCTCTGACCAGGGAAGAATATCTAAGATTTTATACAGAATTAGTAAATGCCGAGCTGCATCCTATGGAGAACTTTGAACGGCAGATATTTTTTGAAGGCTGTATGCCGGTGGAAGAAATGGCCGCCAGAGGCAAAGATACCATAAGGTTTGGGCCCCTCAAGCCTGTTGGTATAATTGATCCCCTCACAGGCGGGCAGCCTTATGCGGTTGTGCAGTTAAGAAGAGACAATAAGGAAGGGACCCTTTTAAATATGGTCGGATTTCAAACAAGATTAAAATGGGGCGAGCAAAAGAGGGTGTTTTCGCTAATCCCGGGGCTGGAAAATGCAGAATTTGTGCGTTACGGAGTCATGCACCGTAATACTTTTATCAATTCTCCTAAATTATTGCTCCCCACCGGACAATTAAAGCAAGACAGCAATGTTTTTCTGGCGGGACAAATTACTGGCGTTGAAGGATATGTTGAATCTGCTGCCGGAGGTCTGGTAGCCGGCATAAATGCCGGGAGGCACCTATTAAAGAAAGAACCTTTGATTTTTCCTGCCGAAACGGCAATAGGAAGTCTAATGCGGTACATTACCAGCGCTGAAAGCAGGTCTTTCCAGCCTATGAATATTAATTTTGGCCTGCTGCCTTCTTTAGCTCAAAAAATCCGGGATAAACGGGAAAAAAATAAGCAAATAGCCCAACGGGCCTTAGATTCTTTAAGGAAGTTTAAAAAGGAGAGAGAGGCGTGAAGAGGGATTGTTCTAAAATGGTGGATGATTTTCTGGACTTTCTTTTAGTAGAAAAAGGATATTCATTCCATACTTTTACCGCTTATCGTAATGATATCAGGCAGTTTTTAAATTTTTTCGGTGATGACCAGGATCTTCTGGAAATAAATTATTTAGATATTCGCAAATACCTGGGTGCTTTACAACAGAAAAATTTGTGTAAAGCAAGTATAGCCAGGAAACTTACTGCTATCCGCACTTTCTATAAATATCTTAAGGGAAAGAAATATTTGACCAATAATCCTGCTGAAGCAATCAGTACCCCTAAAAAATCCAAAAAACTGCCGGTGGTTTTAACTCAGCAGGATATGGAAAGAGTATTGAACGGTACTTTTCAAGAGAGGGATCCTCTGACTATTAGAGATAAAGGAATTTTCGAATTATTGTATAGTTCCGGATTACGGGTAGGTGAACTTGTTACGGTAAAAGCAACTGATCTTGATTTTCAATACGGATATTTGCGGGTAATGGGCAAAGGTAAGAAGGAAAGAATAGTGCCCATAGGCACTAAAGCGGCAGCGGCATTAAAAGATTATCTGTCTTTGAGCAGACCGTTATTGACAACGGATAAAACGACAGATATACTTTTTGTAAATTATCAAGGAAAGGGTTTAACGACCAGGGGAATAAGGTATATAATAGACAAATATCTGGATACCTTTGCTTTAAGGGCAAAAGTGAGCCCCCACGTTTTCAGGCATTCCTTTGCCACCCACTTGTTAGATAATGGTGCCGACATCCGGGTTGTTCAAGATTTACTCGGGCATGTTAATTTATCAACAACGCAAATTTATACCCATGTCTCCAAGAGCAGGATTCACCAAATATATAAAAAAGCCCATCCGCGGGCTTAAGGGGGTATCTATTGGATATGTTTCATGCCACAACGATTATAGCAGTGCAGAAAGATTCCCGCATAGCTATAGCAGGTGACGGACAGGTTACTTTCGGCCAAAATACGATTATGAAACATCAAGCCCAAAAAGTGAGAAAGTTATTTAATGGCAAAGTATTGGCAGGTTTTGCTGGTTCTGTGGCGGATGCCTTTACTTTATTTGAAAAATTTGAAGGAAAAATAGAAGAAAATCATGGTAATTTAAAAAAAGCTGCTGTAGAGCTTGCTAAAGAGTGGCGTTCCGACAGGGTGCTGCGCAAATTAGAAGCCATGCTGATTGTTGCCGATCGGGAAACAATTTTGGTTTTATCGGGAAACGGCGAGGTAATAGAACCTGATGACGGTGTGGTTGCCATAGGTTCGGGCGGTTCTTATGCCCTGGCGGCAGCCAAAGCTCTCAAGGAGAACACAGAATTAGAAGCAAAGGTTATTGCCGCTAAAGCTATGGAAATTGCCGCATCAATCTGTGTTTATACAAATAATAATATAACGGTAGAAGAGTTATAGGAGGGGTTGAAGTGGAAAATCTTACACCTCAGGAGATCGTTAAAGAGCTCGATAAATATATTATTGGTCAGAATAAAGCCAAAAAAAGTGTGGCCATCGCCTTAAGAAACCGATATCGCAGAAGTCAGTTACCGGAAGAAATACAAGAGGAAATCAGCCCGAAAAATATTATTATGATTGGTCCCACCGGAGTGGGTAAAACAGAAATCGCCAGACGCTTAGCTAAATTGGTCAAAGCGCCCTTTGTCAAAATAGAAGCGACTAAGTTCACGGAGATTGGTTATGTAGGCAGAGATGTGGAATCAATGATCAGGGATTTGGTAGAAGTTGCGGTAAGAATGGTTAACCAGCAAAAAACAGAAGAAGTAAAAATTAAAGCGGCGGAACTCGCCGAAGAGAGGCTCCTGGATATTTTAGCGCCTTTACCGGAAAAAAAGACCAAGATATATAATCCCTTAGAAGCTTTTTTTGGAAAAAATGATAATAATGAAGGGGAAACTGAACTTAACGAGAAAGAAGAAGAAAGAACATTACGGGAGAAAAGAGCTATTGTGAAAGAAAAACTCCGCCGGTATGAACTGGAAGAGGAATATGTAGAAATTGAGGTTACCGAGGATACGCAACAAATGGCCAATATGTTTTCCAACCTGGGAATGGATGAAGTAGGAATGAATTTCAATGAAATATTCAGCAACTTCCTGCCTAAAAAAACGAAAAAACACCGCACGAAAGTCAGTAAAGCCCGCACAATTCTGACTCAGGAGGAAGCACAGAAGCTCATAGATATTGAACAGGTTAAGCAAGAAGCGATCAAACTTGCAGAAAATGCAGGGATAATTTTTTTGGATGAAATCGATAAAATAGCGGCCAAAAGTGGTAATCAGGGCCCCGATATCTCCCGGGAGGGTGTCCAAAGAGATATTCTTCCTATTGTTGAAGGTAGTACAATAACCACCAAATATGGTAATATTAAGACCGACCATATTTTATTTATCGCTGCCGGAGCATTCCATTTAGTGAAACCGGCGGATTTAATACCGGAGCTGCAAGGGAGATTCCCCATCAGAGTGGAATTAGAGAGCTTAACCCAGGAAGATTTGCAGAGAATATTACTGGAACCTGATAATTCGTTGATAAAACAGTATTCCTATTTATTAAAAACGGAAGGAATTTCTTTAGAATTTACTGAAAATGCTATTGATGAAATTGCGGATATTGCGTATACTGTAAACGACCAGACTGAAAATATAGGTGCCAGAAGGCTGCACACCATACTGGAAAAACTACTGGAGGATATTTTGTTTACGGCTACGGAATTAAATATTGATCAGGTAATTATTGATAAAGAATATGTACAGAATAGCTTAAAAGATATTGTTGTTAGTAAAGATTTAAGCAGATATATATTATAAGAGCTCTAATAAAGAAAGGAGGAATAAATATTGAAAACACTTTTAGAAAAAACCCGTACTTTGAATAGACTGCTGCAAAAAAGTGCAGGTCATCCAGTAGATTTTAAAGAAATTGCAAGAGTATTATCTAATATGATTGACTGCAATGCATATATTGTCGGTAGAAGAGGAAAAATCCTAGGATATGCTTTTGTGGAAGGTTTTCAATGTGAAACAATTGAGGAAATAATCAGCCAGAGCGAAAGGTTCCCGGAAGATTATAATGAAAATCTTTTGAGGACTACCCAAACACTGGCTAACATTAAATCTGGTGCTAACAAATGTGTGTTTGAAGGGCCGCTGGGGTGTGAGTTCGGCGGGAAAATATCAACAATTGTACCGATCATGGGCGGTGGTGAGCGACAGGGAAGCTTGCTTCTTGCCAAGTTTAATGATGAATTTACCGAATCTGATTTAATTTTAGCCGAATATGGTGTGACGGTTGTGGGCATGGAAATTTTGCGGGCCAAGACGGAAAAAATTGAAGAAGAGGCCAGACGAAAGGCTGCAGTGCAAATAGCCATCGGGACATTATCTTATTCGGAACTGGAGGCTATCGAGCATATTTTTGCAGAATTAGAGGGTTCCGAAGGCCTGCTGGTTGCCAGTAAAATAGCGGATCGTGTTGGGATTACCAGGTCTGTAATTGTTAATGCGTTAAGAAAGTTTGAGAGCGCAGGGGTAATTGAATCAAAGTCCTTAGGCATGAAGGGCACCTATATCAGGGTATTAAATGAAAATCTCTTGGATGAACTGGAAAAGCTTAAATAGCTAAATTTAAAACCTCGGTTATAACCGGGGTTTTATTTCATTTGGATTAAATTTACTTTAATTCTAAATGTCGAAAAGGGTTTTTATTTGGTCACATCGAATATAAAAAAAGAGAATTCCGCCAAAGTATGTCAAATTGGGAGGTGTTTTACAATTGAAAGATATTTTAGCAAATCCGGTGACGGATATTTTGCAGAAGTCCTTAGATGCGGCTTCATTAAGGCAAAGGGCAATTTCAAACAATATTTCTAATATCAATACTCCCAACTATAAAAGACAGTTAGTGAGCTTCGAAGAAGAATTAAGCAATTATCTGGAAAATCCCTCCGGGAAAATTCCTTTGAAAATCACTAACCCTAAGCATTTAAACTTCGTAAGACAAAATTACGCAGATATTGACCCCCGGCTGGAAAGTGATAATGCCATTTTGCGAACCGATGGGAATAATGTTGATATTGATCTGGAATTGGCCGTTTTAGCTGAGAACATTGTTAAATTCAATACATTATCACAAACAATAGCCAAGAAGTTTTCCATGCTGAGTTCTGTGATCAGAGGAGGGAAGTAAATAAATGTCACTTTTTTCAACTTTTAAAGTCAGTGCTTCGGGTTTATCTGCAGAAAGGCTGCGCATGGATGTTATTGCCGATAATATTTCTAATGCGGAAAGTACGAGAACACCGCAGGGCGGACCTTACCGCAGAAAACTTGTGGTTTTTTCCCCTTATAGAAGTTTTGAGAATACCTTGCGCAAAGAACTAAATTACCAGCAAGGCGTTAAGGTGGAAAAAATTGTTGAAGATAAAAAACCCTTTAAGCTTGTTTATGAACCTGAGCATCCTGATGCTATTCAGGAAGGCGAGGAAAAAGGATATGTACGAATGCCCAATGTGGATATTGTGAAAGAAATGGTAGATATGATTAGTGCGACCAGAGCATATGAGGCAAACGTAACCGCTTTGAATGCTGCCAAATCCATGGCCTATAAGGCCTTGGAAATCAGTAAGAGTTAGATAAGAGAAGGGAGGTTGCTATGAAAATCTTACCTGTACAACCATTTAATCACGATGCTGGCCTAAAATCACTATCAACTAATCCGGAAGGCGGTTTTCAAGACTTTTTGAAAAATGCCCTCTCTGAAGTAAATAATTTGCAGTTGGATGCCGATAGCAAAGCTTTAGGCTTTTCCTCCGGTGTACCGGATATTGATGTACATGATGTTACCATTGGCCTGGAAAAAGCTCATTTAGCTTTACAGCTCACTATTGAAATAAGAAATAAATTAGTTGAGGCATATCAGGAAGTAATGAGGATGCAAGTCTAATTTAGATAGTATGAGGTGGATCTTGTGAATTTTTTGCAGCAGCTGCGGGAACAGATTAGTAATATATGGCGAAATCTTAATAAGCTACAGCGGATAGTGGTAGTCGGATCCTCATTATTGGTAGCTGGCGTGCTGATTTTTTCGTCTTTTCTTCTTAATAAAACCAATTATGAACCCTTATATCCTGATTTGAACATAAACGACTCGGCCCTGATATCTGCTAAGCTAAAAGAAATGAAAGTTGATTACGATATTGGTGAAGACGGAACAACGATTTTAGTTCCCCAAAACCTCAAACACCAATTGCGTCTTGATCTTGCTAATCAGCTACCGCAAGGGGGAGTAATAGGTTTTGAAAGTTTCAACGAGACACGTTTCGGAGAGACGGATACCGATAAAAGGATAAGGTATCTGGCTGCTTTGCAAGGAGAGCTTACCCGGACTATTCAGGGAATGGCCGAGGTAGAGACTGCCAAAGTACATGTTGTCCTGCCGGAGGAAACGGTTTTTATAAGGGACAGCAAACCGGCCACCGCTTCGGTCTTATTGAAGCTTAAACCGTATTCAACCATGGACCTGGCAAAGGTTAAGTCTATCGTTCTTTTCCTTTCTCATAGCGTAGAAGGTTTAGCCCCTGAAAATGTAACGGTTATTGATGTTTACGGTAATCTGCTTTCTGATGGTATTAACGAAGAATCCGGTGAACTGGTCAGTGCAAAATTAACGATAAATCAGATGGAAATTAAAAAACAATATGAAGACGGTTTATCCAAGTCGTTGCAATCCATGCTGGAAAAAGTAATGGGGCAGGGGAGAGCCGTTGTGAGAGCCAGTGCTGAAATGGATTTTGATCAGGTTGAAACAAGCCGGGAAGAATTCGGTGATAAAGTATTAAGAAGTGAACAAATAAGAGAAGAATCTTCTGAAGGTACGACTAATCCTGATTCCGGAGTTGCCGGGTCAGAGAGCAATTTAACCGATGCGATTAGTTATCAAAATGCCGAATCCGGCGAAACCAGCACAGAGAGTTCCGAAGCTATCCGGAATTATGAAATAAACAAATCTACCGAAACCCGGAAGAAAGCTCCGGGTGAAATAAAAAGGTTATCCGTTGCGGTTATCATAGACGGACAATTAACGACTGATGAAGAATCGAATATTCGGAATATTATTGCTGGTGCAGCGGGTATTAATGAAGCCAGAGACGACTCGATAGAAATTACCAGCCTGCCTTTTAATACGCAAGATTACAGTAACCTGCAGGAACAAATGGACAGGGAAATTTCCCGTCAGAATATGATGGAATTAGTTAAATACGGGGTTTTAGGATTAGGCATTTTAGCTATGTTTGCCGTTGTATTTTTACTTTTGCGCAGGAGTGTAAGCAGAGCAGTACAGCCGCAGGTTACCTCGCAACAATTAGCTCCTAAAGCGGAGGATGTTTATAATAATCTGAGCCCTGAGGAACAAGAAAAAATAGAAGTACAGAAGCGAATTGAAAAAATTGCTAAAACGCAGCCTGAAAACGTAGCGAAAGTCGTAAAAACATGGTTAGCAGAGGATTCGAGGTGATGGTGGTTGGCTCGAAGTGACAAGTTAACGGGCAGACAGAAAGCCGCAATTCTACTGATTGGTCTAGGACCGGAAAGATCTGCCCAGATATTAAAACATTTTAATGATGAGGAAATAGAGCAAATAACCTTAGAAATCGCAAACTTACGCAAAATCCCCAATGATCAGAGGGGCAGAATATTTGAAGAATTTTATCAGCTTTATATGGCTAATGAATATATAGCGAAAGGCGGCATTGAATATGCCAAAGAGGTTTTGGAAAAAGCTTTAGGCAATCAAAAGGCGGTAAGCATCATTAACAGGCTTACTTCATCGTTGCAGGTGCGGCCTTTTGATTTTGTGAGAAAGGCTGATCCCTCACAGCTTTTAAGTTTTATCCAGGGGGAACATCCCCAGACTATTGCTTTAATCATGGCTTATCTGGATTCGGAACAATCCGCTATTGTACTTTCTTCCTTACCGTCTGAACTGCAATCGGAGGTGGCCCGGAGAATTGCGATTTTAGACAGAACATCACCGGAAATTATCAAAGAAATCGAAGCTGTTCTGGAGAAAAAGTTTAGTAATTTAGTTACTCATGATTTTACTACGGCGGGAGGCGTACCTTCTGTTGTACAAATATTGAGCAGGGTGGACAGGACTACGGAAAAAACTATCCTGGAGACTTTGGAGGTACAAGATCCTGAATTAGCGGAAGAAATTAAAAAACTGATGTTTGTATTTGAAGATGTTGTTCATTTGGACGACCGTTCCGTGCAACAGGTATTGCGGGAAGTTGAACAAAAGGATCTCGCTTTAGCTCTGAAAGGTTCCAGCGAGGAAGTTAAAAATAAAGTGAAGCGAAATATGTCCAAACGTGCCGCCGAATTAATCGAAGAAGAGCTGGAATTTATGGGTCCTGTACGATTGCGAGATGTTGAAGAAGCGCAGCAGCGCATTGTTGGTATTATTAGAAGATTGGAAGAATCGGGTGAAATTGTTATCTCCAGGGGTGGAGGTGATGAGTTAATTGTCTAAAATTATCAAGGCCAATAACTTAATTTATATAAACGAAAAAGTTCCCGGGACAGAGACAATTGATGACTTTTTCACCTCGGAGAGTGCTGAGACGCTTTATGAGGAAGCCAGGTTAATGGTGGAAGAATTAATTAATGAAGCAAGAATCAAAGCCGATAGAATTATTGATAATGCTCATTTGGAAGCAAAACAAATAGCGGATGCCGCTCATCACGATGCTGAAAACATGAAATCCCAGGCCTTTACGGAAGGATTGCAGCAAGGAAAAGAGGCAGGTTTAAGTGAGGTTAGCAAAAAAATTGCCGAAACTGATGAGATAATCAAAAAGGCTTATCAGGAAAAAAAGAATATTTTAAATGGCCTGGAGGATGAAATAATAGGTTTTGCAGTTAAATTGGCGGAAAAGGTAATCCGGACAGAAATCGCAAATAATCCGGAAGTCGTCAATAACATTGCCAAAAGTTTGCTGGATATGGTCCAGGATGCCGAGACGGTTACATTGAAGATGAATCCGGAGGATTATAATTACTTGCTGGATTTTTATACTGAACTTCAAGCAAGGCTATCTAAAGGTTCTTTAAAGTTAGAACAGGATAGTACTTTGAATAAAGGTGATTGCCTTGTAATCTCTGAAGGCGGTTTAATCATTGCCAAAATTGATCAGGAAATAAATAAGTTGCAGGAAATCCTGCAGGATGTGAAACATAATGATTGATTTGCCAAAATATTATCATGCCGTAAGTGAAGCTTCTTTAGAAGTACATAAAGGATATATTTCGGAAATTATCGGCTCCATCATTCATGCCAACGGACCGCGGGCGTCCATAGGCGAACTGTGTTTAATTAACATCGGTAACAAAACGATACCCTCAGAAGTCGTTGGTTTTAAAGGAAAAAAAACGTTACTGATGCCTTTGGGAAATTATTTTGGAGTAAGACCCGGTTGTGAAGTCGTTGCCATGGGTGAATTTTTGCAAGTCAAAGTTGGACAAGAGTTAATAGGCAGGGTTTTAGGCGGTTTAGGTGAACCGCTGGATAATAAGGCTAAAGCCCAGGGTAAAGCCTATCCGCTGGAAAATGCCCCGCCCCATCCCCTGGAAAGAGAAAGAATCTTAAAACCTTTGGATCTGGGAGTCAGAGCTTTAGATGGCTTAATAACCTGCGGTATCGGGCAGAGACTGGGCATTTTTGCCGGCAGCGGAGTAGGAAAAAGCACTCTGCTGGGCATGATAGCCAGGAATACCCGGGCCGATATTAATGTGATCGCCCTCATTGGGGAAAGAGGCCGGGAGGTTCGGGAATTCTTAGAAAGGGATCTGGGCCAGGAAGGCCTGAGCCGTTCTGTTGTTGTGGTTGCATCGTCAGACCAGCCGGCCTTATACAGGATAAAAGGTGCCTATACTGCTACGGCAATTGCCGAATATTTCCGGGATCAGGGTAAAAATGTAATGCTAATGATGGATTCCGTAACGAGATTTGCTATGGCTTTGCGGGAAGTAGGCCTGGCGGTAGGCGAACCTCCTGCCACTAAAGGGTATCCCCCGTCCGTTTTTGCGGCACTTCCCAGGCTATTGGAACGTTCCGGGAATTCTGATAAAGGTGCCATCACTGCCCTGTATACTGTTCTGGTCGACGGGGATGACATGAATGAGCCTATCGCTGATGCAGTTCGGGGGATCCTTGACGGTCATGTTATTTTATCCCGGAAATTGGCCATGCTCAATCATTATCCGGCTATTGACATCTTAAACAGTGTGAGCAGAGTAATGGCAAACATTGTAACCGAGGACCATTTGCAAAATGCCGCTAAGTTTCGCAAGGTTTTAGGTATATATTATGAAGCTAAAGATTTGGTAGATGTAGGGGCTTATGTGCAAGGTACGAATAAGGATATTGATTTGGCTCTGAAAAAAATAAGCAGCTTTCATGATTTTTTGCGCCAGGAAACGGAAGAAAAGTGCTCTCTGAATGATTCGCTGAAAATTCTTGCGGAATTATGCCGTGATTTTGAAATTTAAGAAAAAGGGTTGGAAATAATATGGGAAAATTTCACTTTCGTTTAGAAAGTTTATTAAATATCGTTAAACATAAAGAGGAAGAAACGAAAAAGGCCTTAGCAGATGCTTTGCGAGGGCTGAAACAGACCCAGACGGAATTGCTGGAGTTATCCCAACTGCAAACGCAAGCTTTGCGGATATTGGTGGAAACGCAAAAAGGTAAGATATCAATCAATGAGTTAATCAACGGACACCAATATTGCCAGCTTTTAAAAAAGGAAGTTGAAAATAAACAAAGGGAATTAATCAAAAATGAACGAAAGGTAGAAGAAGTCAGAAATAATCTTAAAGAAATTAATAAAAAACGCAAAATGCTTGAAAAGCTGAAGGAAAAGGATTTTACGACTTTTATGCTGGATGAAGAAAAAAACTTGCAGAAGGAATTAGATGAAATTTCAGGAAATCTATTTTTCACTTCTTCCGTAGGGGGATTTTAAGTGACCGTACCGAAGCTGCCGATAAAGGTTATTATCGTTTGTGTTTTCTTTGCAATTATAGGAGCACTCTGGGGATCTCACGCCGCGGGATTAATAGATCTGACCCCTTTTTTAACCGATCTGCCTGTAGTGGGTAAGTATTTCCCCGAAGAAAGTGAAGAGACAATTACCAATATTTCACCTTTGGAAGAAGAAAATGAAGAATTAAAAGATAAATTAACGGAGATGGAAAATAAACTGGCCGAAACGACAGCCAAGGAGACAACTTTGCAGCAAACCATTGAAGAGTATAAGGCGCAGATAGCTGAGATAGAAGAAGAAAAACAATCCTTAATTGACCAGGAAAATAAAGCTGTCTTGCTTGCAGATTATTATCAAAATATGAAACCGAAAGAAGTTGTCCCCATTTTTGATAATCTGGATGATGAAATCGTAATAAGCATCTTAGCAAAAATGGAAGTTAGTCAGGTTGCTAAGATAATCGCGGAGCTTGATCCGATACGGGCTGCTAAATTAACCAAAACAATAACCGATATATATAATAGTTCTGATTGAAAATCAACCTGAAAGGAGGTGAATAGGTGCAGATACAAGAGTTGCTTATCATGCAAACTTTATCATCCCAAGAAGGAGGTGAAGGGTCTAAAAAAACCACAGGAGATATGCCGGGATTTGCCGGATTACTTGAAATGTTTAGCGAATCGATAATGACGGAAAATGCAAGGGACAAGAATTTCTCTGAATTTGCGGGTCTTGAGGAAACTGAAACGCCGGATAATCTCAACGCAGTAAGTAAAGAGCTTAAATTAATTGAGCTGCTCACTGCTCAGGGCTTCTTAAATACAAATTTAAATATGCCCAGGCAAATTGCCGAAGTAAAGTCTGGTGAAAATTCAGATGTGCTTCAACAATCGGCCCCCGTGTCGTTAGCGGCGGTACAACAGGAAGTGATAAGAGCACAAGATTTAAATCCTGAGGGAACATTGCAAATTCAACAGATATTTACGAGGACAGAAAAATTAATAGATTCACTAAAATTACATGATTCAATACAGGATATATTTAAACAGGAAGTCTCTAAAAACGTTCTAGCGAATCTTGCAGAGACCGGGGAGCAACAGCCTGGTAAATTACCTTTTCGCGAATTATTAAAGCAAAGTGTTCTTTCTGAATATCTGCCTGATTCTGTTAAGGCATCATCCCCGCCGGGGAATAACGGCGATTTGGCGCCTCAGAGTCTGACTGCCGACAAATCCGGTACTGAGATCACAGCAAGTCCGCCCACACTGCAGGATGAGCTGCCGGGCCCCGCGACAAAACAAAAAATAACCGCAAATGATCAGCAAACTGCCGGGGAAGAAAACGGATTTTCTCAGGAAAAAGTCTCTGCCGGGGCTGCGGAAGACGACCTGAAGATTCGGAGTACAGTCTATGAAGACAACAAGCCGAAAGAGGCAGCCGGAACTGAGAAAGGGCAAAACACACAGCATTCTAACAATAAAGATGCCGGTTATTTGACCGATAATCTTAGGCCGGCTTTTGATACTGCTGCCCGTTCAGTGGGAACTGAAACTCTTGAACCGGAAGTTCCCGTAAAAGAAATCCCGGAGTTTCTCTTGAAGCAAATCAGCGGTAAATTTTTAGCGAATAAATCTGATGGAACACAAGAATTAAATATCAGATTGAAGCCTGCCGAATTAGGCAAGATGTCCCTGCATTTAACAGCAAATAACGGACAGGTTACAGTAAAAATTTTAACCGATAATATGAATGCCCGGGAATTAGTTGAACAAAATATTATCCATTTAAAACAGTCTTTAGCGGATCAGGGAATCAAATGTAATGCTATTGATGTTCAAGTAAATGCGGACAGTAGCTTTAATCAATTCATGGGGCATCAGTCCAACCCTTTTAATCAGTCCAGGCAGTCTTCCAGAAATAAAGTTATTTACAGCAACAATAAAAAAAGATCGAATGATATCCTTACCGGCATTGAAAATTCAAAACAACCCGCCAAGCCGGGTTTAAGCAGACTGGAACTATTAGCATGAAAGGAGGTAAACTATGGATTTAGCAGGTATAAGCAGTGGAAGTACAAATACCCAGACCCAAAACAGCATTGATAATCAAATTTTAGGGAAAGATGCTTTTTTACAATTGTTGGTGACACAGCTGCAGTATCAGGATCCTTTAAATCCTATGGAAGATAAGGAATTCATCTCTCAAATGGCTCAATTTTCTTCCCTTGAGCAGATGCAGAATGTGAACGAAACCTTAGAAGCAGGTTTTGGAGAACTCTTAAGCATCCAGCAAGAACTGTTGATAAACCAAAATTCCTGGCAGGCCATAACCAACAGCTTTAATTTAGTGGGCAAAGAAGTCTCCGGTACTAATGATGAAGGTATTGAAATTTCCGGAGTAGTGGAAAAAGTGATCATGACCGGGTTTGTTCCCATTGCTGTTGTAAACGGGCAGGAATTGGAAATCGGTGCTATCGAAGAAGTCAGGATGCCGGATCCGGCAGAAACGGAAGACGAGAATACGACGGAAACAACGAATGAGGAAAGTACTGAAACAACAAGCGATGAGGCAGTAGGTGAAGAAGATGTCTGATAAGTTTTTTATCCAGCAGCCGATCAGGCCCATCGGCCAGTCTGCCGATAAAAATAAACCCGTAATTAAAGAACAGCCAACCACAAATTTTAAAGAAGTTTTTCAGCAGCAACTCTATCAGGGAGAAGAATTAAAATTCTCTAAGCATGCCCAGCAAAGGTTAAACTCCAGAAATATTGAACTGGGCCAGGATGCGCTGGCGAAGCTGAATAATGCTGTGGAGAAAGCTGCCGATAAGGGCGCCAGAGAATCGTTGGTTTTGATGAATGATTTGGCCTTTGTGGTTAGTGTGAAAAACAAAACGGTAATTACGGCTATGGATGGACAAAGCATTAAGGAAAATGTTTTTACCAATATCGATAGTGCGGTAATAATTTAAGGCTGGACCTCTTTGAGGAAGCCTGTACCGCTGAATGACAGAAGCGGAATATGATTAAATAAAACAGGAGGTCGTTTATTATGATGCGTTCACTTTTTGCCGGTGTTTCCGGCTTACGTGCCCATCAAACCAGGATGGATGTCATTGGAAATAATATTTCCAACGTGAATACGCCGGGTTTTAAGAAAAGCCGGGTGACTTTTCAGGAAATGCTCAATCAGACAATGCGGGGGGCTTCTTCCCCTCAAGGAGATAGAGCGGGGACTAACCCCTTGCAGATTGGTCTGGGTGTAAATTTAGGAAGCATTGATGTTATTCATACAGCCGGATCGCCTCAGTCTACAGGTAAAGCACTGGATATGTCTATTGAGGGTGAAGGATATTTTATCGTAGGAGATGCTACCAACAGCTACTATACCCGGGCCGGTAATTTCGATTTCGATACGGAAAATAACCTGCATTTAAACGGATACCTGGTTAAAGGCTGGGTGGCCACCCAGGATCCCATCACAAATGAACTTACCCTTGATAACAGTACTGCCATCCGACCGATTAATCTGAGTGCCCTGGCAGATGCGAAAATAATGCAGGCTACCACTGCGGTTTCTATTGGTAAAAATCTGGACAAAAGAACTGAGATCCAGAGTAGCGGTGATGTTTCCACTTTTACGGATAATACTTATACCGGCCAGGATATCGGCAATGCAGACCCCGTTGATCCCGGTACCTGGGTAACAATTGAGCTGGGCTCCGGGGTGGTTTTCGACGATAATTTTTCCATCGAAGACGGGAGCGGGAATTCTCTGAGCTATACCGATTTGATTGCCAACATGAATGACTGGGATTTAGACATCAGCACCGGGGAATTAACCATTAAAAATGGCGCAACATTTACCGGTTTTACCGGAACCAACAACGTAGTTGTCAATTACCAGCAATCTGCCCATCCGACGCCTGTTACCGTTTTTGACAGCCAGGGTGACAGCCATGAAGTTATGATTACTTACTATAAAAATGCCGATAACCAGTGGAAGGTCAGTGTCGGTCTAGACGGCGACCTGGTTGATACCGGTTATGAGCATACGCTTAATTTTAATTCTACGGGCCAAATCGACCCGGCAACATCCACGATCAATATCACCAAGGTTTTAGGCGGCGGTGTTGATGATTTGGATGCAACCATTAATTTTGGTAATTTAACCCAGGTTGCCGCAGATACCAGTGCCCTGGCTTTAAGCCAAAACGGCTTTGAACCGGGCAGCTTGCAAAGTATTAGTGTAGACACCACAGGTACAATTGTGGGGACTTTTTCCAACGGCCAGAATATTGAATTGGCTCAGGTTGCCCTGGCGACTTTTGCTAATGCCGGAGGCTTGGAAAAGATCGGGAATACCTTATTTAGAGAAACTAAGAATTCCGGACTGCCCCAAACAGGTTTCCCCGGTCAGGAGGGGAAAGGTGTCATTAAACCGGAAACTTTGGAAATGTCTAATGTTGATTTATCCCAGGAATTTGTTGATATGATTGTAACGCAAAGGGGTTTCCAGGCAAATTCCCGCATAATCACAACTTCCGACCAAATGTTAGAGGAACTGGTAAACCTCCGCAGGTAAAATTGTTGTAGGGGGATAAATATCCCCCTATTTCCTCAATTGGAGGGGAGATAGATGATAAAAGTAACGCGTTTTCAAGGCAAGGAGTTTTACTTAAATAGTGATCTCATTGAATACATAGAAAATAACCCTGACACGGTTATCACTCTTATCAATGGTAAAAAGATTGTCGTCATGGAAACTCCGGAAGAGTTGATTACGAGAATAAAAGAATTCCGGAGGGAAATAAATACATTTTCTATTGAGCAGGGTTTGTAGAATAGAGGTGAAGCTATGGATATAGCAACGGTAATAGGGATAATATTTGGAATAGTATTACTTGCCGGAGCAATTCTGATCCAAGGAAGTTTAAACGCTTTTTGGAGTGTATCTTCCTTAATGATTGTCTTAGGGGGTACAATGGCTGCGACATTAATAAACTATCCTTTGCAGCAGGTTATCAGTACGATTAAAGTAATCAGAATAGCCTTCCGCAACCATTCCTCGGAGCCGGGCGAGATAATTGCAACTTTAGTTACCTTTGCGGAGAAAGCGCGGCGGGAAGGGCTTCTGGCTCTGGAGGCAGAAGCCGAAACGATTGATGAAGCATTTTTGAAAAAAGGGATTGAACTTATTGTCGACGGTACCGATCCGGAACTGGTCCGCAACATCATGGAGACCGATCTGACATTTATTGAGGAAAGGCATAAGCAGGGAGCCCAGATTTTTGAAAACATGGGCGGCAGCGCTCCCGCTTTTGGAATGTTAGGTACGCTGATCGGACTTATTATGATGCTGAGGAATTTGGAGGACCCTTCTACCATCGGACCTGGGATGGCTGTGGCTTTAATTACTACTTTTTATGGTTCTTTGTTTGCAAATTTGATATTTTTACCAATTGCAGGGAAATTAAAAATAAGAAGTAGTGAAGAAATTCTTAATAAAGAACTTATGCTGGAAGGGATTCTCTCCATTCAAGCCGGTGAAAACCCGAGAATTGTTGCAGAAAAGATGAAATCTTTCTTAAATCCGATAGATAGGAAAAAACTCGATAATAAAAGAGATGTTGGTGAAGCCTAATGGCCAGAAAGAAAAAAATTGAAGAACCACCAAAGGGTGCACCGCTCTGGATGACTACATATGGCGACATGATAACACTGGTTCTAACATTTTTCATTCTTTTATATTCTTATTCTTCTTTAGATGTATTAAAATGGAAACAGGTAGTTTCCTCGGTAAGAGGGTCTCTGGGAGTTTTAAACGGAGGTTCTACCTTGGATGATGTTGAATTGGTGGGTTCAGGCAAGCCTAGTGAAGATGTTAGTACTCAGAAAATGACAGCGGACGAAGTTGACGAGTTGGAAAGAATGCAGCAGGAAAAAATTGAAATGGAAAATCTTAAAAACGACTTAAGTGAAGTCTTGCATGAGTTGGATAATCGGATAATTGTTGAAACCGACCAGCGGGGGGTTATCCTACGCTTTGAGGATAATGTTTTATTTGATAAAGGAAAAGCTGAACTAAAAGCAGATTCTAAGGAAGTATTGTTAAGAGTGGCCGAGCTTCTTAAAAAGATTGATAATTCCATTAGAGTAGAAGGACATACTGATGATTTGCCGATTCATACACCGCAGTTTCCTTCGAACTGGGAATTATCAACTTCGCGGGCCACCAATGTTCTGCGGTATCTTTTGGAGCATGATTTAGAACCGAAACAATTATCTGCGGTTGGTTATGGAGAATATCACCCCATTGCACCTGACAAAGATGAAGAATCACGGAAGAAAAACCGGAGAGTCGATATTGTAATTCTCAAAGATAGTCTGGCCTTACAAGAACCTAATAGCAAAGGTGGATTAAGCAATGGCGAACACTGACGAGCAAATTAACAGTAAAAGAAGTAGATTTACTTTAAAGCATATCATTACTGTAATCGTTATTACGGTACTATCTTTCGCAGGTTTTTTTCTTATTGGAAGGACAGTACTTTCTTCCCCTGAAGCCGGTGCAAACCAAGGGATTGAAATCGGACCTTTGTATAATTCCCCGGAATTCACTGTAAATATTGCCAACTCCAACGGCCGGAGATTTTTAATGACTCAGTTTTCTTTAGAAGTCGATAATAAAAAGACTCTTAAAGAAATTGAAGAGAAGTTACCTGTTTTTCAGGATAAAGTTATTATTGTCTTGAGTTCTCAGACTTTAGATGATTTATATTCGGTGGACGGAAAGGAAAATATCAAGAATCAGTTAATTGAAAATATTAATACGATCCTTTCCAGTGGAAAAATTATCAATATTTATTTTAACAATTTTGTCTATCAATGATATTTAGGGGGTGATTTGGTGGCCGAAATATTGTCTCAATCAGAGATAGATGCTTTATTAAATGCCTTACAGACCGGAGAAATTGATGCTGAAACGATTAAAAAACAAGAAAACGAAAAAAAAGTTCGCGTATATGATTTCCGTCGCCCCAATAAATTTTCTAAGGAACAATTAAATACGATTGAAGTGATCAGTGAAAACTATTGCCGGTTTATCACAACTTATTTATCAGGACAATTGAGGACGCGGGTAAATACTAAGGTGGTGTCGGTAGAACAATTGACCTATGAGGAGTTTATCAGGTCAATTCCCAATCCCACCATATTAAATATTTTCGGCATGGAACCTTTTGAAGGCAAAGGCATTTTAGAATTAAATCCCCATCTGGCATTTTATATAATCGACAGACTCTTCGGCGGTCCGGGTACATCCAATATCAAAGGAAGACCACTGACGGAAATTGAACAGTCTATCGTAACAAAAACGGTAACCAGATTATTGGAATATTTCAAAGATGCCTGGTCTAATCTGGTGGAATTAAGTCCGGAGTATGAAAGTTTGGAAACAAACCCCAATTTTTCCCAGATTGTATCGCCGACGGAAATGGTTGTTTTAATAACGCTGGATATCCAGCTGGGTGAGACCGAGGGGTTTGCCAACATTTGCCTGCCTTGTATTATGTTAGAGCCTGTCTCTAATAAATTAAATGCCAGGTTTTGGTATGGAACTTCCGCGAAAGAACAAACTACGGAGTATTTGCAGTATCTGAAAAGTAAAGTAAAGAAGGCCAGAGTTCCGGTGACTGCTGTTTTAGGTCAGACAGCAATTTCTTTAAAAGAATTGCTTGATTTACAAAAGGGCGATGTAATCTCCTTAGATAATACTGCTGCTGATGAAGTTGTACTAGTTATCGGTTCTAAGGAAAAATTCAAAGGTAATGTTGGCTTATCGGGAAGTCACTTAGCAGTACAGATTACCAGACCTATCCCACAAGAGGAGGGAGAAGAATGAGTGAGGGAATCTTATCTCAAGCAGAAATAGACGCTTTATTGCACGGCAATGAGTTTCCTGAGGAAAAGAGTGCCGGAGCGATTGAGGAAAGGAACGACGATGCAATTAATGATATGGAAAAGGATGCCCTGGGTGAAGTCGCAAATATCTCAATGGGCACCGCTGCGACTACCTTGTCATCTCTCTTGGGGAAAAAAGTGGAAATAACAACTCCCCAGGTTGAATTAACATCAAAGCAAAAATTACGGGAGGATTATCCCCGGCCTTATCTGGTTATAGACGTACAATACACCGCAGGTCTCAAAGGTCATAATATTCTTATTGTCAACACAACTGATGCTGCTATAATTGCCGATTTAATGATGGGCGGAACAGGGCAAAATCCTCCGCAAGAACTTAGCGAACTTCATATGAGTGCAGTTAGTGAAGCGATGAATCAAATGATGGGGTCTGCATCAACCTCGATGTCAACGGTGCTGGATAAAAGAATCGATATTTCGCCTCCCCTGCTGGATTTAATCAATATCCAGGAACAGGAGATCGGGTTAGATGAAGAGGGCTTGGAGCCTATAGTGAAAATATCTTTTAAAATGGTAATCCAAGGATTAGTGGACAGTGAACTGATGCAGTTAATACCTTATCAATTTGCTAAAGCGATGACGAGTGAATTATTCGACAACCTCAGTTCCCGGAACGAAACCTTTGTGAACAATGAAGCCGAATCGACGATAATTGATCCGCCGACAGAGGAATATCCTAAATTTAGCATGGATGATGCTGTTATCAATAATACCAGCAAAGCTGCAACTGAAACAGTCAAGGAACAATCAATACCGGTTCATCCTTTGAAATTTTCCCAGCTTAATACAGAAACACCGCAAAGTGTACCGCAAAACTTAGATTTAATTCTTGATGTTCCTTTACAGGTCTCTGTAGAGTTGGGAAGAACGAATAAATCTATCAAGGAAATCCTGGAGTTTTCCACAGGTTCGATAATCGAATTGAATAAGCTGGCGGGAGAACCTGTTGATATGCTAATAAACGGCAAATTATTTGCTAAAGGTGAAGTAGTGGTAATTGATGAAAACTTCGGGGTTAGGATTACCGATATTGTAAGTCCTTTAGATCGAGTGAAAAATCTTCAATAGGGAGGAATAATTGTAAATGGCACATAAAGTTTTAATTGTTGATGATGCAGCATTTATGAGGATGATGATTAAGGATATATTATCAAAAAATGGCTTTGAAGTTGTAGGTGAAGCGGAAAACGGCATGATTGCCGTGGAGAAGTTTAAAGAGCTGCATCCTGACTTAGTCACCATGGATATTACTATGCCGGAAATGGATGGAATCGCTGCAGTTAAGAAAATAAAAGAAATTGATGCCGGTTCAAGAATTGTTATGTGTAGTGCTATGGGGCAGCAGGCTATGGTAATAGATGCAATTCAAGCAGGCGCCAAAGATTTTATCGTTAAACCATTTCAGCCCGACCGGGTATTGGAGGCAATCAGAAAAGCATTATCATGAGGAAAATAAAAATACTGATTATTATGCTGCTGATTTTACTGATTTGTACTACGCAACTCAGCTTTGCTTTTGCCAGTTCCGATGAAAAAATTGATTTGGATACCGTTGAAGATAATCAACAATTGGAAACAACAACGAATATCGGCATGCTCTTGTTGCGCTATCTGTTGTCCGTCATCGGCATTTTGATTCTGACCTATTTGGGTGTAAAGTTTTTTGCCCGCAGTCAAGCCTATCCGCGGCCAATGTATGGCGACTGGATTCAAGTTATTGATCAAATGCCTTTAGGCACCAATAAAGGGATCTATTTACTGGAAATAGAGGGTAAGGGATACGTGATGGGAATCACTGACCAGCAAATCAATGTGATAACTACGATTGAAGAAGAAAAGCGTCTTGATGAATTGAGGGAATTATCAGTGCCGCAAGGCACCGGGAAAATGCCGGGTTTTAGTTTTTTAAAGTTCAGGAAGAAGAAAAATTTTCAAAGTACATTACAACAATATCTCAGACAAACGCAAGAGCTGTACGATAATCAAAAAAAAGGAGATAGAAATCATGAGGAATAAGTTAGTTTTTCTACTAATCCTTTTCTTCATTTTTTCTTTTTCAACTTGTGTTTATGCTGCACCTTTACCTTTTCCCAGTTTTGAATTTAATACCCAAGCTGCCGATTCCCCGCAGGATGTTGCCTTGACTTTAGAACTTTTGGCTTTACTAACCATACTTAGTTTAGCTCCGGCAATTTTATTATTGATGACCTCTTTTACCAGGATAATCGTGGTTTTATCTTTCGTCAGACATGCTTTAGCAACTCAGCAAATGCCGCCAAATCAAGTTTTAATAGGATTGTCGCTCTTTCTGACATTTTTTGTGATGGCTCCTGTCTGGTCCGATATAAACCAAAATGCACTTCAGCCTTATCTGGAGGGGACAATTAATCAGGAAGAGGCATTTGATCATGCTGTGGAGCCTTTACGGGAATTTATGTTTGATCATACCAGAAAAACTGATTTGGCTTTATTCGTCAATTTGTCGGGAATGGACAGACCAAATTATAAAGGGGATATTCCAACCTATGTTTTAATACCCTCTTTTGCAATTAGTGAATTAAAAACCGCTTTTCAGATTGGATTTTTAATTTTCATACCCTTTATCGTTATCGATATGATTGTAGCGAGTACTCTAATGTCGATGGGTATGCTCATGGTTCCGCCGATGATGATTTCACTGCCCTTTAAATTGTTGCTTTTTGTCCTGGTAGACGGGTGGCATTTAATTGTTAAGTCACTGATGCTTAGCTTTTAACATAGAGGGGATTAATTATGACTCAAGATTATATTATTTATCTTGCCAGAGAAGCAGTATATACAGTATTATTAATTGCCGGTCCGCTATTGGCAGGCAGTATAATTGTAGGCTTGGCCATTAGTGTTTTTCAGGCAACAACCCAAATTCAAGAACAGACTTTAACCTTTGTTCCTAAATTAATCATAATTTTAACGATGCTGGTAGTTTTCGGTCCCTGGATGCTGAATATAATCATTGATTTTACAAGAACACTTTTCGAAACTATCCCTCAGTTAGGATTATAATATCATGGATATTATGACAGCGATATTTCAATATTTCCCCATATTCTGCATTGTTTTGATGAGAATGTCGGGATTTATCATCACGGCACCTATTTTTAACAGTAGAAATATTCCGCCTCATTTGAAAATTTTTTTATCTTTAGCTTTAAGTGCTTTTGTCTTTTTGCTGATTTATCCCGATCATGCCGTACCTGCTTTCGATATCAGCTTTATTATTTTAGCAGTCAGCGAATTTTTGATCGGTGTTGTTATTGGCTTTTCCGCACAATTCCTATTTGCCGCCATTCAGCTGGCCGGACAAAGTATAGATATGCAAATGGGCTTTGGAATGGTGAATGTCATGGACCCGCAAAGCGGCATGCAAGTCCCCTTGATGGGAACATTTAAATATCTGCTGGCAGTTTTGGTGTTTTTTCTGATTAACGGACATCATTTTCTTATTGAAGCCCTTATCCAGTCATACAGCATAGTTCCTCTGGAGGGCATTAGCATTACGCCATCATTAATATCTTTATTGACGGACTTGACTGCCGATATTTTTTTGGTTGCTTTTAAACTTGCCGCACCGTTAATAGGAGCCCTTTTTATCAGTGACTTTGTAATGGGGATTATGGCTAGAACTGTTCCTCAGATGAATGTTTTTTTAGTAGGGATGCCCGCCAAGATTGTAGCAGGATTTTTTTTGATTTTAGTGATCATCCCTTTATATGTATATTTGCTTTCCGCACTATTTGAAAGATGCTTTAAAGATACCCTACAAATCATTAAGGTGCTGGTATGAAAAAATATTATCTTAATTTACAATTATTTGCTGGGGAAAAAACTGAAAAAGCTACCCCGAAAAGAAGACAGGAAGCCCGGAAAAAAGGGCAGGTTTTAAAAAGTACTGAGGTTAATTCCGTATTAATACTTTTTGCCTCCTTTGTTCTTTTGAAAATATTAATCGCCGGTATGATTTCCGACCTGCAAAATTCATTCCGGATTCTCTGGACAAATGATATTACAAACCAGATTACTTTCGTAACTGTGATACCTATTTTGATCGATTTAATATTGCTTTTTTTAAAATTAGTGCTTCCACTATTGATATTGGTAATGATCACGGGAGTTACTGCCAATTTGGTTCAAGTAGGTTTTTTATTTACTACGGAAAGTTTACAGTTTAAGTTATCACGGATCAATCCTTTAGAGGGTTTTAAAAGAATCTTTTCCAAAAGATCAATTGCAGAATTATGCAAAGCAATAGGCAAGATCGGGCTAATCAGTTATATTGCCTATTCAAGCGTTAAAAGTAAAATTACTACCTTCCCATATCTAATGGATATGGAAGTAACCGATATTATTGGCTATCTGGGACAAATCTTATTTACGATACTGTGGAAAACAACTTTAATGCTGGCCATTCTGGCGGTATTGGATTATTTATATCAAAAATATGAATATGAAACGAATTTGAAAATGTCTAAACAAGAAATCAAGGATGAATATAAAAATATTGAGGGTGATCCTCAGGTCAAAGGCAAGATCAAAGAAAAACAGCGGCAGATAGCAATGAACAGGATGATGCAGGAAGTACCTAAAGCTGATGTAATTATAACCAACCCTACTCACTTTGCTGTTGCAATAAAATATGATGCCGGTACGATGAATGCACCGATCTTAAGTGCCAAAGGCCAGGATTTAGTGGCCTTGAGAATTAAGGAAATTGCCCGCAAAGCTGGTGTAGTGACTGTTGAAAACAAGCCGTTGGCGCAGACGCTTTACCATAATGTGGATGTAAATGAACCGATTCCTGAAGATTTATATCAAGCAGTAGCAGAAATATTAGCCTTTGTTTATCGATTAAAGCATAAAGTCTAGGAGGATTTCCATGTCGGTACCGGAAACAGCTACTTTAAACAGGATATTTAAACATAGTGATTTATTCGTCGCCTTTGGGGTAATTTCAATTATTGTAATGATGATTATCCCTATGGCCGATTGGTTATTGAGTTTGTTGGTCGTATTAAATATAACCATATCATTAATTATTATCTTAGTGGCTATGTATAATTTGGAACCATTACAGTTTTCTGTTTTTCCTTCCCTGCTTTTGATTATGACACTGTTTAGACTGGCTTTAAATGTATCATCGACAAGATTGATCCTTTTACACGGTTATGCCGGTGAAGTAATTGCTCAGTTCGGGAATTTTGTTGTTGGCGGCAATCCTGTTGTTGGTCTGATCGTATTTCTTATCCTGATCGTTATCCAATTTATCGTAATTACCAAAGGCGCTGAAAGGGTGGCGGAGGTAGCTGCCCGGTTTACTTTGGATGCTATGCCGGGTAAACAGATGGCTATAGATGCCGATTTAAATGCAGGATTAATATCCGATGTTGAAGCCCGCAAAAGGCGGTTGGATATCCAAAGAGAAGCGGATTTCTATGGAGCTATGGACGGAGCCAGCAAATTTGTTAAAGGGGATGCCATTGCGGGTATAGTTATTACAATTATAAATATTATCGGTGGAATTGTTATTGGTACTTTTCAATTAAATATGGGTTCCATAGGAGAAGTATCCAGAACTTTTACATTATTAACCGTTGGGGACGGTCTGGTCTCTCAAATCCCGGCCTTATTATTGTCCACGGCAACGGGCATAACCGTTACCCGGGCGGCTTCGGATTCCAATTTAGGACATGATTTAACCAGGCAGATTTTTGCTCATCCCAAAGTTTTGGGTATTACGGCGATCGTTTTAGTTTTTTTGGGATTAGTGCCCAGCCTGCCGACTTCCCCTTTCATGATTATTGGTGTGGGATGCGGATTGTTTGCCTATATCATGCATAATTCCCTCAAGGAATCGGCAGAGCAACAAGTTCAGGAAGATGAAACAAAAGAGGTTGAGGAGATTAAAAAACCGGAAAGTGTCTATTCTCTTTTAAATGTGGATACGTTGGAGCTGGAACTGGGTTATGGATTAATTCCGCTGGTAGATGCAAGTCAAGGAGGAGACTTATTAGATCGGGTAGTACTAATAAGAAGACAGATTGCTCTGGAATTAGGACTTGTTGTACCTCCTGTGCGTATCCGAGACAACATGCAGTTGGAACCTAATCGATATATGATTAAACTGCGAGGCATTCCCCTGGCTAAAGGGGAACTATTACTGGATCATTATTTAGCAATGAATCCCGGTGATGCCCCTGCTCTTCCCGGTATTGAGACGAGAGAACCTGCTTTCGGTCTGCCTGCTACTTGGATTGCCGAAGATAATAGGGAGGAAGCGGAAGTATCAGGCTATACGGTTGTCGATCCTCCGTCGGTTTTAGCTACCCATTTGACGGAGTTTATTAAAGTTCATGCAGCGGAAATTTTAACCAGACAAGATCTGCAGGCAATGATTGATCATGTGAAAAAGGAATCTCCTGCCGTAGTCGAGGGGGTAATACCCCAGCTTATGGCATTAAGTGAAGTACAAAAGGTAATTGCCAATTTATTGAATGAAAAAGTTCCTGTCCGTGATATGGTTTTGATATTAGAAGCCCTGAGCGATTATGCTCAGATTACCAAAGATGTTGACCTGCTGACTGAATATGTCCGCCAGGCATTAGGCAGGCAGATAACGAATATTTTTGCCGATGAGGAAGGTAAAATATCTGTGATTACCATCAGCCCTGAGGTTGAGCAGGCTATTCGTAATAGTGTTAAAGAAACTGAGCAAGGAAACTATCTGGCAATTGAACCATCTCAAGCCCAACAGATCATGAAATCATTGTCTAAAGTTTATGAACAATCTGCCGTCATGGGTTTACAAATCGTTTTACTTTGCCCCCCTGTGGTAAGATTATATTTTCATAAACTTATTGAACGTAATTTCCCGGGCATTCCTGTTCTATCATATAATGAAATCCCAGCTAATATTGAGATTGAAGCTGTAGGGACGGTGAATATTTAAATGCGCGTAAAGCGGTTCGTGGCGAACAACATTCAAGAAGCAATGCTCCAGGTGAAAATTGAGATGGGTAAAGACGCAGTAATTCTCCATACCAGAAGATTTAAAGAAGGCGGTTTCCTCGGACTTTTTGCTAAAGAATTTGTTGAAGTGACAGCAGCTGTAGATGATGAATATCCTCCCGAAAGGCCCCGGGACAATGTTAAAAGCAAACAAATTGTCTGGCCGCAGGTTATTGATCAGAAGCAAAATATTGAGCCTGCCCGGACGGGGCAGCAGGAGGATGAACCCGAGGAAGATAAGCAAACCCGGCATGTTGCGGCTGTTAAAGTTCATAGTGGTACAAATGAACTGGAAGACATGAAAAAATTGATGCAAAATATGATGGAGCAGATAGAAAATACGAGTTTTAATATCGGAATGAATAAGATAGGTGAACAATTGTATGATTGTTTAACTAAGAGCGAGGTTGACGATAAATTAGCCAAAAGACTTATTAAAAGATGCTTTGAAAGTATCCCTAATGATAAATTTGATGACAGTCAATATATTAACAGGCAGTTTCTGGAGATGATTGGCAGGATTTTCAAAAAGCCCCGGCCGATTATTATTCCGAAAAAGAGAAAACAACAGGTCTTTGCCTTGGTAGGTCCGACAGGTGTCGGTAAGACAACGACGATTGCTAAACTGGCTGCTAATTTTGCGATAAATAATCAAAAGGATATTGCTCTAATTACTTCAGATACTTATAGAATTGCGGCTGTTGAACAACTCAAGACGGTAGGGGAAATAATCGGTGTCCCGGTGGAAGTAGTATTTACCCCGCAAAGTATGAAAAACAGCATTATTCAGCATCGGGATAAAGACTTAATATTTATTGATACTGCCGGACGTAGTCATAGAAATGCTTTGCACATGGGAGAACTCAAAGGTTTCTTGGATTCGGCCGAGCCTGATGAAATTTTTTTGGTACTGAGTGCAACAACGAAATATCAGGACATGTTGGAAATTGTGAAAAGTTATGAAAAGATTAATTTTAACCGGATTATTTTTACCAAATTAGATGAGACTTCTACTTATGGGTCGATTTTTAATACCATTCAGAAAACAAGAAAATATTTATCATATTTCACAACTGGTCAAAGTGTGCCTGACGACATAGAAGTTGCAGATAGTGATAAGATTGCCAGAATGATTCTAAGGGATGGTGCCAAATGAGTACTCAGCTGGACCGCTTAAGAGCCTTGACAAGGAGTTTAAAAAACAGAGCTGAAAAACAAATAATAGGCCATGAGTATCCTACCAAAGTAATTACCATTGCCTCGGGCAAAGGGGGCGTGGGAAAAACGAATTTTACTTTGAATTTAGGGCTTGCTTTGGCTGAGTTAGGGCAGAGGGTATTGATCTTAGATGCAGACTTAGGATTGGCTAACATTGATGTAATATTAGGGATTTCTCCTCAATATAATTTATTCCATGTGATAAACGGTGAAAAAGACCTGTCGGAAATTATTGCCGAAGGCCCCAAGGGAATAAAGATAATCCCCGGTGGTTCGGGGATTTTTGAACTGGCTGATTTAAAGGAGTGGCAGTTGGAGAGATTTCTCATTAAGCTGGCGGAGTTGGAAAGTGAAAGTGATTATTTATTGATTGATACCGGTGCAGGGATTTCGAAAAGTGTCATGAATTTTACCTTAGCCGCTGATGAAATTTTTATCGTCACGACACCTGAGCCCACATCTCTTACCGATGCCTACGGTTTAATTAAAACTTTATATAAGCACAATTATCCGGGTATTTTGAAATTAATCGTAAATAAAGCCGTAAGTCCGGATGAAGGAGAAATAGCTGCGAAAAAATTACAAATAGTTGTGAATAGATTTTTGAAGAACTGCCAGCTTCATATTCTGGGCTATATTCTGGAAGATAAAGCTGTGCCGGCATCGGTAAAAAAACAGCAGCCCTTTATCTTAAATGCGCCCGGTTCTAAGGCAACGGAAGGAATATATCATTTAGCATCGAAAATCTGTAATCAGCATTATGAAAATCGCAAAGCTGCCGGGTTAAAAAGTTATTTCACGAAAATCATCTCATATTTTAAAGATTAAATTATTGTTTGTAAAATTTGAAGTAGGTGAGACCTATGCTAAAATTCCTGAAAATTAATAGTATCATTGAAGTTGAGGTAGAATCCGGTGCGGAGAAAAGTAATATCTATCGTACCAGAGTCGAGGATTTAAATGAGGATGGTTTTGTGATTGGCATGCCCATTGAAAAAGGTATATTAGTTCCCCTGTATCCCGATTCTACCGTTATTGTGTGGCATTGGGATAATTCTGCTTCTTATGCCTATTACTGCAAAGTAAAAACGCGGATTTTCGAACCGATTCCCCTAGTATTTTTGGATTGGCCTCATCAAGTAAAAAAAGTTCAAAGGCGAAACTTTGTGAGGATCCCGATCAATATTACTATTGAACATAAATTAGTCGTAAAGGGTGAAGCTCAGACTCAGGATAATAAATTCATAAAATCTTTAACGAGAGATTTAAGTGGAGGTGGCACACAATTTATCTCCAAAATAAAGTATAATAAAGGAGACATCTTGGAAATTAAACTCCATTTATATGATGATTTAGTCTGTGCAAAAGCCAGGGTAATGTGGGTATTTAATGAAATCAGTAATGATACCGAACGATTTTTGGTGGGCATTAAATTTATGGATATCTCAGAAAAAACAAGGGACAGTATTATTAAATTCGTATTCGCAAAACAAAGGGAGCTTATAAAAAAAGGAGTGTTATAATGGGACCAATTGGGGTTTTAGTTGTTGATGACTCAGCTTTTATGCGTAAGGTCATCTCGGATATCATTTCTAGAGACAGCGGATTAAGAGTACTAGGTACGGCCAGAAATGGTGAGGATGCTCTAGATAAGCTCAACATCCTAAAACCTGACGTCATAACCCTTGATGTTGAAATGCCCAAGATGAATGGCTTAGAGGCTTTAGAAAAGATAATGACTATTCGGCCTACCCCTGTAATTATGTTAAGTTCTTTAACTAAAGCGGGGGCAGACATAACAATAAAGGCATTAGCTAAAGGCGCAATTGATTTTATTCAAAAGCCTGGGGGATCAATTTCTTTAAATATTGATGTCGTTGCCAAGGAACTCGTTCAGAAAATAAAACTTGCCCATCAAGTAAATATTAAACAACTGATCCAGCCTCCTTTGCCGACAACTCCCCCGTTAAAGCTTGATTTAAATGAATTGCGGAGTATTCGCCAGAGCAGTGTCTCTTTAAATTTCCCCCTGGTTTTAATGGGGACATCTACCGGAGGCCCTAAGGCGTTACATAAGGTAGTAGAGAACTTGCCGGACAATTTAAATGCCAGTTTTTTAGTGGTTCAGCATATGCCGCCCGGTTTCACCAAATCTCTCGCGCAAAGATTGGACAACCTTTCCGGTTATCGTGTTAAAGAAGGTGAAAATGGAGAAAAAGTTAGACCGGGTTATATCTATATCGCCCCGGGAAACTACCATATGGAAATTAAATTGACTGACGGTAAGCCGGCCCTCAGCATTCATCAAGGTCAGCAGATAACAGGTCACAGACCTTCTGTTGATGCCTTGTTTAACTCTGCTGTTCACACAGGAATTAAACACGTAATAGCGGTAATTATGACCGGGATGGGGCATGATGGACGGGACGGCTTAGTAAATTTAAAAAAAAACGGTGCCATAACGATAGCTGAGAAGGAAGAAACCTGCATAGTTTATGGAATGCCCAAGGCAGCCATTGGGACAGGTTATGTAGATAAGATTGTTCCTTTATATAATATTGCCCAAGAAATAGTCCGGAGCTTAAAACTTTCTTAAAAAATATTGTTTGCGTAAAGGGGGGAAGATCGTGGAGTTTGAGGATCTTAATAGTTTACAAAAGGATGCACTGCGAGAAATAGGGAATATCGGTGCAGGAAATGCCGCAACGGCACTTTCCACAATGCTGAATAAAAAGATCAATATGTCGGTACCAAATATCTTTATTTTACCGTTTCCCCAGGTAGTTGAAATGATGGGAGGCGCTGAGACCTTAGTTGCCGGCGGCTATTTGCAGGTTGACGGAAGAGCTCCCATGAGCATTCTTTTTGTCATGCCGGAAGAAAGTCTTAAGCTATTTCTGAGTATTCTGGTCGGAAAAGCAGAGAGTAAAGAAGTTAATTTAGATGATATGGATATATCTGCCTTAAAAGAAGTAACGAATATTCTCGCAGGTTCCTACCTGACTGCTTTGAGCAGTTTTACAAACATCGAGTTTAATGCTTCCGTGCCTGCCCTGGCTTTTGATATGGCCGGTGCTATTTTAGGTAATGTACTGCAATTATATGGTGAGGTTAGTGATTATGCATTAGTGATTGAGAGTGTTTTTTTGGAAGAAGAACGGGAAGTTAAGGGTCATTTCTTCCTGCTGCCTGAGCCCGGATCTCTGGAAATTATGCTTACGGAATTGGGAGTTGTTTTTTGATGGAAAATATTAAAGTCGGCATGGCTGATTGGGCAGTTTGCAAAGCACCTCAAAAGTTAGTCACAACAGGATTGGGGTCTTGTGTCGGAATTTGTTTAGCGGATTCGTTAATAAAAATTTGCGGACTGGCTCACATCATGCTTCCTGATAGTGCTCAAGCCAGGAATAACCAAAACCGAGCGAAATATGCCGATACGGCAATTACGGATATGATCGCCAAAATGGTTAGTTTGGGAGCCGATGAACATAGGATAACTGCTAAAATTGCCGGCGGGGCTCAAATGTTTAATTTTGCCGGAACCAGCAGCATCATGAGAATCGGTGAGCGAAATGTCGAGGCTGTAAAAACAAAATTATCGTCCCATAAAATTAAGATTATTGCCGAAGATACCGGCGGTAATTTTGGCAGAACAATAACTTTTAATCCTGATAATGGGGAACTGCATATTAAAACCATTAATAAAGGCGAAAAGATTGTCTGAGCGGTCAGGAGTGGTGACATGGAAGCGAAAAGGGAGTTATGGCAGAATTATTATTTAAATCCCACTTTAGAAAATAGAGATAAACTCATTACGAAATATGCACCACTGATAAATTATTGCGCGCAAAGAATTTACCAAGGTTTACCGAATACTGTGGATTTTGATGATTTGATTTCATATGGTTCTTTTGGGTTAATGGATGCCATAAATCGATTTGACCTTAAGCTCAATAATAGTTTTGAAAGATACGCAATTCTCAGAATTAGAGGTGCGATTATCGACGGGTTAAGAAAGATGGATTGGGCTCCTCAATCTATTAGGCGGAAAGCCAAGGAAATTGAAAAGGCGTTTACTATTCTTGAACAACAGCTCGGAAGAATCCCTACTGAAATGGAAGCAGCTCTTTTTTTAGGAATAACGGAGGAAGAATTGGCAAAGCAACTTCAAGACATAGGATATCTATCTATTGTTTCTTTGGAACAGCCTATAGATAATGAAAATAGTAATATACTCACTTTATCGGACCTGATTATCGATCAGAAAAGCCCTGATCCTCTCCAAGAGATTGAATTGACAGAAATGAAAAACAGCTTAGCATCTGCAATCAAGGATTTAAATGAAAAAGAAAAGTTAGTTATTACTTTGTTTTATTACGAAGAGCTAACTGTTAAAGAAATAAGTAAGATTTTAGAGCTTTCTGAAGGGAGAATCTCTCAGATCCATAAGAAAGCAATTTTAAAATTAAAAGGCAGGTTAAGCAAGTTATATGTTTAAGTAATAATTAAATGGTGGTGGGAATATGGGCTTTTATAAATTAGAGAAACAGCCGGAAGGATTGTATCTTACCTTTACTAGTGACCAAAAGGGACTGACAGAAGAAAGAATTTTGCAGTTAATGTTAAAAGAACTGGAACTGCGGAATGTTAAAATTGATCCGGACGAGTTCAACGGCTGGTATCGGAAAAAACAACAGGAGTCACTAAAAGTCGGGGACGGGCAAGGAAGTGACTTAAAAGCCAAATATGACATAAACATAAGTGCTGACTTGTTAACGGCCTATTTAACAATTTTCCCTGCACTGGATGGGAAGCATAAACTTTCTTTGGCTGAGGTCAAGGCAGAATTAATTAATAAGGGTATTACTTTCGGAGTGGATGATGTCAAAATAATGATTGCAATTGCAGAAAATAGTTGTGTAATTGATTTGCCTGTGGCTAAAGGGAGAGTAGCTGTCCCCGGAAATAATTCTGTAATTAATTATCATTTTCATGAAAAAGGGATTAATATCAAACCCCAGGAGCTGGAAAACGGTAATGTGGACTTTTACAATATTAGATTAATACAGAGTGTGGAGAAAGGACAGTTACTGGTGGAAAAAATTCCGGCAACGAAAGGAATTCCGGGAATGACGGTAACGGGCAAAGAAATCCCGGCCCTAAACGGTAAGGACATAATTCTTCCTTTGGGGAAAAATTTAGTTGCTTCCGAAGATTATCTAAAGGGGTTCGCTGCTTGTGAAGGTCATGTAGTTATTGTGGACAGACGGGTATCTGTCTTACCTGTTTATGAAGTTGACGGTGATGTGGATTTTTCTACAGGTAATATTGATTTTATAGGAAATGTCGTGGTAAAGGGTAATATTAAAGAAGGGTTTACCGTCAAGGCTAAAGGGGATATAGAGGTTTTTGGTACTGTGGAAGGCGGTAATATTTCATCTTCAGGAAATATCGTTATTAAAAAAGGCATCAGAGGCCTAAAGAAAAGCTTAATCGAAGCAGTGGGAAGTATCTATAGTAATTTTATTGAATATGCCAATGTTACGGCAGGGGGAGATTTGATTGTTAATGAAGCCATCATGCACAGTACGATTAATGCCGGTCTGACTATCCAGGTGGGAGGACGTAAAGGTCTGGTAGTGGGAGGCACCTGTAGAGCAGGTAATGCCCTTATTTGTAAAAATATCGGTTCTAATCTGGCCACAATAACTACTGTGGAAGTGGGTATTAAACCGGAATTACGCATGCAATTCTTAGATGTAACAAAGAATCTGGCGCAGCTCCGGGAGAATCTTGACAAAACCACCAAAGGGATCAGGCTTTTGCGGGAGTTAAAAGAGAGACACTCTCGTCTTCCGTCTGATAAAGAAATACTTTTGACAAAATTGCTGGGGATCAAGAAACAATTGGATACACAACAGGAAGATCTTACCTTACATAAAATGGAATTGGAAACGCAAATCAAAGAGCTTGAGGACGGCTTTATTAAGATTTCCGGTGTCATCAATTGCGGGGTAAATGTTACCATCGGCAGGGCCTACAAACAGTTTACTTATGAAATGTATAAAGTGATGCTCAGACAAAAGGGAGTTGACATAAGCATATCACCGTTGGAGGAAGCTAAAGAGGGGGCGAAACCATGTCCTTCAAAGCAATAGACTTGCAGGTTATGATCCAAAGAAGTCATGATGTGGGTAAAGTTAAACAAGCCCAGTTACAGCAAGGGCAAAATCAAGATTATAATAACGCGGTTCAGCTTAAAGAGCAATTTAATGTTCAAGAAAATTCGGTAAATAAAATGGATTATATGATTAACGATACGATTCGAGATGATAAAAAAAATAAGCAGGAAAAATCGGCGGGAAACGGTAGTTCAGGTGATGATGAAGAGGAAACTGCCGAACAGGATACTCTAGTTCCTAAGCTTATTGGTAATAATCTTGATATAATGATATAGGTGAACAAAATGATTAATTTTTTTGCAGGTATTATTACGGCAATTTTCATAATGTGGCTCTTAGCCAGGTCATTCAAGAAAAATCTTCAGGAGGATTTGGCAGAGGCTAAACATATCCGGGCTGATTTAGAAAAACTTTATCAGGAGTATCTGAAAGTTAGTGAAGAAATAACCCGGAATTTAGCTGCCGGAATCAAAGAAAATCAGGAGATTATAGAAGAGAATAACACGTTTGAAGCAGGCGGTTTCCCTGATTATCATAATGAAAAAGAGGAATACTCTAAAAATAACAATACCGCCGTAATCAAAAAAAATGTTGTCCGGAAGCCGGGCTCCTTAAGACAGCAAGATATTGTGGAACTTTCCGAAGCAGGTTATTCCGTTAAAGAAATTTCCGAAAGATTTGGAGTAGAACAAGACCAGGTTTCCATGGTACTGCAGTTATATCGTAATTAGACTAAATCAGTGTTAACAGATTTCTGATTTAGTCATTTTGCTTTGTAAACTTTTTATCTGGATCAGCCAATATTTTTTACTTTTAGCAAGGGATTCTTTGGCAAAGATATTGCTTATTGATTTATTCTATGTTAAAATACTCTCTGGTGTGATTACACACGTCTTTGGACTTGTTTTAGGGTGCCGCTCAAGGTCTAAAACAGGGTTGAAGAAGGCGGAGGGAAAAAACCAAGGGGAAAGGAGGTGCCAAGGAATGGCTGTTATCTCCATGAAACAATTATTAGAAGCAGGTGTGCATTTTGGACACCAAACCCGAAGATGGAATCCTAAAATGGCTCCATATATATTTGCTGAACGCAATGGAATCTATATCATAGATTTACAGAAAACAGTGAAAAAAGTAGTTGAAGCTTATGACTTTATTAGACAAATAGGATCGGAAGGAAAGCCAATTCTTTTTGTCGGGACAAAGAAACAAGCTCAGGAAACTGTAAAAGAAGAGGCAATTAGATGTGGAGAATATTTTGTTAATGAAAGATGGTTAGGTGGAATGTTAACCAACTACCAGACCATCAAAAAGCGGATTGACCGGTTATTCGAACTGGAAAAAATGGAAGAAGACGGAACAATGTCCGTTTTGCCTAAAAAAGAAGTAATAAAATTAAGAGGCGAAAAAGAGCGTTTAGAAAGATTCTTGGGTGGTATAAAAAATATGCCGGAACTGCCCGGTGTAATTTTTGTAATAGACCCCAGAAAAGAACGTATTGCAATTGCCGAAGCGAAAAGATTAGGCATTCCTGTTGTTGCTATTGTGGATACTAACTGTGATCCGGATGAAATTGATTATGTTATTCCAGGCAATGACGATGCCATCAGGGCTGTTAAATTATTAACTTCTGTTGTTGCCGATGCCGTATTAGAGGCTAAACAAGGCAGTACAACTGCAGTATCTGAAGAATAAATTAAACAAAGGGGTAACCAAATGGGGATAGGGACCCCAGTTGTGGCTACCCTTTTTTTTATCTAATGATTTTTAAGTTTATCATATTTACATATTTTGGTTATCCTATCTATTAAAAGATAGATTATAAAGGAGGTATATTGATGACGATTTCAGCTGCAATGGTTAAGGAATTGAGAGAAGCGACCGGGGCAGGAATGATGGATTGCAAAAAAGCCTTAATTGAAACAGACGGCAATCTTGAAAAAGCGAGCGAATATTTAAGGGAAAAAGGGCTGGCGGCGGCTGCCAAAAAAGCTGGTAGAGTGGCTGCAGAGGGTGCTGTTACTTCTTATATACATATGGGCGGTAAAATCGGGGTGTTAGTTGAAGTAAATTGTGAGACTGATTTTGTAGCTAAAACAGAGAAATTCCAAGAATTGGCAAAAAATATTGCAATGCAAATTGCTGCCAGTAAGCCTGAATATGTAAAAAAAGAGGAAGTGCCTCAGGAAGTCATTCAAAAAGAAAAAGAAATTTTAAAAGCCCAGGCTTTAAATGAAGGAAAACCGGCCAATATCGTTGATAAAATGGTTGAAGGCCGTATTGAAAAATATTATAAAGAGGTTTGTCTGTTAGAGCAGCCCTTTATAAAAGACAGTGATAAAGCTGTGAGTCAGGTCATCACGGAAGCTATTGCTGAAATTGGAGAAAATATCAGTGTCCGCAGGTTTGTACGTTACGAACTGGGCGAAGGAATTGAAAAGAAAAAAGAAGATTTTGCTGCGGAAGTTATGGCGGAGGTTAATAAAAAATAACCACAAGGAGAACACATTGTGTTCTCTTTTTTAGAAAACGAAAAAGGAATTATATTTACGATGTAGAAAATAATAGACTGGAGGTAATATGTGGTTATGGACCAGCCTAAATACAAAAGGGTTATTGTCAAACTTAGCGGAGAAGCGTTAGCGGGGAATTTGGGTTACGGACTTAATCAAGAAATTTTAAGCAGTATCGCAGTCCAAATTTCTGAGATTGTTGACCTGGGGGTACAGGTTGCCGTAGTTGTAGGCGGTGGTAATATCTGGCGTGGGGTAGCAGGCAGTTCGAAAGGAATGGATAGGGCAACTGCAGATTACATGGGGATGTTAGCTACTGTTATCAATTCCCTTGCCCTGCAAGATGCCCTTGAAAACCATGGAGTTGTTACCAGGGTACAAACTGCGATAGAGATGCGACAAATTGCCGAGCCTTATATTAGAAGAAGGGCAATTCGTCATTTAGAAAAAAGCAGAGTTGTAATTTTTGCTGCCGGGACAGGAAACCCATATTTCTCTACAGATACTACCGCAGCTTTGCGGGCTGCCGAAATTGAGGCGGAAGTTATCCTCATGGCGAAAAAGGTTGATGGTGTGTATGACGCTGACCCGGTTACAAATCCAGGTGCAAAGAAATTTTCCGATTTAGGCTATATAGATGTATTGAATAAAGGGTTGGGTGTTATGGATTCAACTGCAGCATCCCTTTGTATGGATAATAGCATTCCGATCATTGTGTTTAGCATAAATGATGCCGGTAATATTAAGAAAGTCGTCTTAGGTGAAAATATAGGAACTTTTGTAGGGAGGGAGAAAAATGATTGATGAGATTTTAATGGACTCTGAAGATAGGATGCAGAAAACGATTGATGTTCTACGGAAAGACTTTGCCAGTCTGCGGGCCGGCAGAGCAAATCCTGCCATTTTAGACAAGGTGCAGGTTGATTATTATGGGGTTCCAACCCCCATAAACCAGATGGCCAATGTTTCCGCTCCGGAACCAAGATTATTAATGATTCAGCCCTGGGATAAAAGCATTATCCCCAATATCGAGAAAGCCATCCTTAAGTCGGACCTAGGCTTGAATCCTGCCGGTGACGGAACTGTCATCAGGATTGCGATCCCTCAGTTAACTCAGGAGCGCAGAAAAGAATTGGTTAAAATGATTAAGAAAAAGGGCGAAGAAGCAAAAGTCGGCATTAGAAATATCCGGAGAGATGCCAATGACGATATCAAGTCCTTAGAAAAGAGCAAAGACATTTCCGAGGACGAAGCCAAAAAAGCTCAGGATGATGTACAAAAGCTTACGGATAAGTATATTGTTGAAGTTGATAAAGTTATGGATAATAAAGAACAAGAAATAATGGAGATATGATTTTTGATGAAATTTGCTGAAGTTTTGCTCTTAGACTATTTTTTAGGAGAAAAAATATTAGCCGAAAAAGGGTATTTAATCGATAAGGTTACTTACTTGAATCAGCCGCCTGGTGTTGAGAGGATAGTAAGAATAAAAGAAAAAGCAGGCAAGTGTTTAGAGCTGTTGGTTATCTATCATCATGATTTAAATGTGGAGATCTAGGCTGCTTTGTACTAGAGCAGCCGGTTGTTTTACTGATTAGGTAAAGAGATGGCTAAGACCTGGTAGTAAGGTAAAGCGGGCTTGTCGGAAATTGAAAAAATGCAGGCACTTTGTGTAAATTTACTTACCTTTTTGGATTTAATACCCCCCCTGGTTGTTTGAGGGGGTTTTATTTTAATAATATAGTCAAGGATAAGATACATAACATAAATTTTATTAACGAGGATTTTCTGGAGGTTTAAGATGTTTTTTTCACGAAAAGGAAATATTGAAAAAAATGATATATTAGCGAAACCTCTGCCCAAACATATTGCCATAATCATGGACGGAAACGGCAGGTGGGCAACAAAAAGAGGGCTCCCACGGGCCGCCGGACATAGGGCAGGGGTTGAGTCTCTAAAAAAGGTAGTAGAATTTTGTCTGGAATTACAAATCCCTCATTTAACAGTCTATGCTTTCTCCACGGAAAATTGGAAGCGGCCTAAAGAAGAAGTAAATACTTTGATGAACTTAATTGTTGACTATATCCAAAAAGAACTAGCAGATTTAAATAAAAATGGTGTTTGTGTAAATCCTATTGGTAATATAGAAGATTTACCGCAGCACACTTTACAGCACATAAAAAATGCTGCTCAAGCAACTGTTAATAACACCGGTTTAATCCTTAATGTTGCTTTAAATTATGGTGGTAGAGCAGAAATAACCAGGGCTGTCCGCTTAATTTCTCAAGAAATTATCCAAGGTAAGCATACAGTCGCTGAGATTGATGAAGCTTTGTTTGCCAGTTTCTTATATACCAAAAGTCAACCGGACCCTGATTTAATGATTAGACCGTCAGGTGAGATGAGAATTAGTAATTTTCTTTTATGGCAGCTCGCCTATACGGAATTTTGGGTAACAAATGTATTGTGGCCTGACTTTAAGCCACAGCATCTTATCAATGCAATCTATGATTTTCAAAATAGGGACAGACGCTTTGGTGGAATAAATCTAAGTTAGGTGTGATGAAAATGCTGTGGCGAAGAGTTTTAAGCGCTCTTATCGGTATACCACTGGTGATATTTATAATATATTTAGGCGGTAGTTGGTTAGCAACTGCAACTTTTTTCTTGATTTTTATCGGTAGTTATGAATTTAAGCAGATGCTTACCAGGAAAGGATTTACCCTCGTATTTTTACCTGTCTTGATCGGTGAAATCTTATTAATTGCGGGGATCCTGAGGGGTTGGAGTTTTTGGTTTCCCTTTAGTTTTGGTGTGTGTTTTGTACTTATTCTTTTTCTTACCGTACTTAATTTTCCTAAATATAAAATTGAAGAGCTTTCTCTAAGTTTGCTCATATTTTTATATGTAGGCTGGTCTTTAGCTCATATTTTATTGTTAAGAATAAATTATGGGTATCTTACCGTGATTTACTTGTTTATTATTATCTGGTCTTCTGATACAGGAGCATATTTTACCGGAAGTTATCTGGGAAAAAATAAATTATCCCCTTTGGTTAGTCCGAATAAAACCATTGAAGGTGCAGTAGGAGGAATAGTTTTCAGCCTTTTCATCGGTTATTTATATAATTTAACTTTTCCTGTGTTTACTTATCCTTTTCTTTTTGTCGTAACTTTGCTTGTGACCATCACCGGGCAAATTGGCGATTTGGTTGAAAGCTCTTTTAAACGAATGGCAGGGGTCAAGGATTCAGGAAATATCATTCCCGGTCATGGCGGTATTTTAGATAGGTTTGACAGTATTATCATCTCGGCACCGATGCTATTTTATCTATTAATCCTTTTTAGATACCAATGAGGTGACACCTTGAATAATAAATTTGCAAAACAATTGACGAATTTAATATCTGCTGCAACTGCCGTAATCATTTTATTAGGAGTTTATCTGTTACTGGAATATATTTTTCCTTTCTTTAAGGTATCCCTAAATGTCTTATTGGGTGCTTTCAGCCCTTTTATCTTAGCTTTAATTTTTGCGGTACTCATTGACCCTCTGGTCAATTTATTAGAAGATAAAATCAAGGTATCGCGCAGTTCCGCAGTATTATTCAGTCTGCTTTTAATTTTGACTGTTTTAGGCATCTTCATTATTTTAATAAGTTCACGGATGATTATCGAACTTGTTCAGTTATCGGGAAAGTTACCTGTTGTAAACCAATACATATCAGAAGAAGGATTTAGACTCTTAAGAGAAATAAGAATATTTATCTCCAATAATCCTTTACCGGCAGAGGTGCAACATTCATTACAAAATAATACTACGGAACTGATCGATTCTTTTAAGTTATTTTTAGGAAAAGCCACACAAATTCTGGTTAATTTCTTAACAACCTTACCTTTGATCTTTACTATTGTTATTGTTTCGGCGATAGCAACATTTTTCATCAGCAAAGATAAGGAGTTAATCATTAATTTTTTCATGCAAATGATACCGGTCAGAGTTTTACTTCCCCTGCAGAGGGTGATCAATACTATGACCGGTGCACTCTTCGGATTTTTGCGAGCGCAAATTTTTCTGATAACAATGACTGCCGTGCAGGCAATGATCGGTTTATATATAATCGGCAGTGATTTTGTTATTACTATGGGGGTTTTAACAGGATTGGTGGATTTAATACCGATCCTAGGCCCGGGCAGTATTTTTATTCCCTGGTCTCTCTGGCATATATTTGTCGGAAATTATAAGTTTGGTGTGGCACTTTTAATATTATACGGAATTTTAATTACGGTACGACAGTTGCTGGAACCCAAGATATTAGGAGACAGCATTGGATTGCATCCTTTGGCAACATTAATGTCAATCTTTGTAGGTTTAAGGCTCTTGGGAATTAAAGGCATCATAATCGGGCCTATTGTGTTGTTAATAATCAAAGTGATTTTGGAGGTCAATAAATCAAAAAGGAGCATTTAAAGTTGAAAAATGTAGCGATATTAGGAAGCACCGGCTCCATTGGGACCCAGGCTCTTCAAGTAATGGATGAATTAAATAATGATTTTAAAGTGGTAATTTTATCGGGGCATCAGAATAGTAATTTACTAATTGAACAATCGCTGAAATATAAACCTCAAGCTGTTATAGCAACGGACGACCTGAGTTTTAAGGCATTGCAAAGCCATATAGACTCCAATAAGACTCAGGTGCTTTCTGGAACCGCAGGGATTTTAGCAGCCCTCGAGGCCATTGACATCGACATAGTGCTGGTGGCTATAACAGGTGCGGCTGCCATCAAGCCTACGATGAAAGCACTTCAGTTAGGGCTTGATGTGGCTTTGGCAAATAAAGAAACGATTGTTGCTGCAGGTAATATTATTCGTAAATTACAACAGAAAACAGGAACCAGAATAATTCCGGTAGATAGTGAACATTCTGCGATTATGCAATGTCTGGAGCAAGATACCCAGGCTGTTGATAAATTAATCCTCACTGCTTCCGGAGGACCTTTTAGAAACATGACGGCTGACGAACTGGCGGAAGTTAATCCCCGGAAAGCCCTGGAACATCCTAATTGGCAAATGGGGAAAAAGATAACCATAGATTCAGCAACGATGATGAATAAAGGTCTGGAGGTAATTGAAGCCCATTGGCTATTTGGTATGGATTATGATAATATTGATGTTGTTATCCATCCTCAGAGTATCATTCATTCTATGGTTCAATACAGGGATGGTTCGGTTATCGCCCAGCTGGGCTTACCCGATATGCGAGTGCCTATTCAATATGCATTAACATATCCTGGGCGTAAAAGCAATGATTTCCCCAAAATTGATTTTATTAAAGCCGGTAAGCTGGAATTTTTTCCGCCTGATCATGAGCGGTTTCCTTGTTTAAAACTTGCTTATGAGGCCGGGAAAATTGGCAAGACTATGCCTGTAGTATTAAATGCTGCTAATGAAGTAGCAGTTGATTTATTTTTAGCAAACAAAATCTCTTTCTTACAAATTCCGATGCTCATTGAAAAAGTAATGGCTAAGCATACGCCTCTTAACAATGATGATTTGGAAAATATCTTTACGGCAGATAAATGGGCTAGGATTGAGGCACAACAGATTATTTCTTTGGGGTGATTATTTTGCAAACGGCAATTTTTGCTTTGATTATTTTTGGTTTATTGATTTTTGTGCATGAATTTGGACACTTTATTGTAGCGAAACTGGTGGGAGTCAGAGTTGAAGAATTCAGTATCGGGATGGGACCGCAGGCTTTTTCTTTTACTAAGGGTGAAACGCTCTATTCAATTAGAATATTACCGATCGGTGGTTATGTTAAAATGAGCGGAGAGTCCGGAGTTGAGGAAGAAGACAGTCTTGCCGCAGCGGATCCGAAAAGATTTAACAATAAATCGGTAGGCCAAAGAGCAGGAGTAATTGTTGCCGGCCCCCTGATGAATTTTATTCTGGCAGTATTATTGTTTACGATGATTTTTGCCTTTATCGGCATTCCCTATGGAACGACGCAAATCGGTGAAGTATTAGCGGACAGTCCTGCTGCCGACGCAGGACTTAAATCAGGTGACGTTATCGTTAATATAGACGGAGAAAAGGTTAATGACTGGTCGGAAATGGTGGAAATAATCCATAATAAACCCGGTATTGAATTGGATTTTACCTTACAAAGAGGGGACGCCTTACAAAATGTAAGGATCACTCCTAAGCTAGATGAGGAGAATCATGTAGGGTTGATCGGTGTAACGCCCAGCGAAGAAGTCAAAAAAGTCAATGTTTTTGAAGCCTTTAGTCTGGGAATAAATCGTACCGTGGAAATTCTCGTATTCACCATAGTTGCCCTTGTGGAAATGTTTACAGGTCAAATGGGAATGGGAGAGGTTACGGGGCCGGTAGGTATTGTGCAGTTAATTGGAGAATCAGCCCAAATTGGTCTTATTTATTTAGTTAATTTGACGGCCTTAATTTCCATTAATTTAGGTTTGCTGAATTTATTGCCGATTCCTGCTCTGGACGGCAGTAAATTGATATTTTTGAGTATTGAAGCAATCAGGGGTAAACCTATTGATGCCCGCAAAGAAAATTTTGTGCATATTATCGGCTTTGCCCTCTTGATGACCTTGATGTTGTTTATTACATACCGAGATGTAATAAAATTATTTGAATAAAAGGTGATTTCCTTGATCAAAAGAAGAGTTACCGGTAACTTTAAGCTGGGGCAGGTCGGGATCGGTTCGAAGCATCCTGTTAGTATCCAGTCGATGACGACAACGGATACGAGAGATGCAACGGCAACTTTAGAACAGATAAAAGCATTGGCTTTAGCAGGCTGTGAAATTATCCGAGTTGCCGTACCGGACCAGGAGGCCGCGGGAAGCTTAAAAAACATCACTTTACATAGTCCCCTTCCGGTGGTAGCAGATATTCATTTTGACTATCGTCTGGCCCTTAAAGCCATGGAGAACGGCGTCAGCGGTTTGAGAATTAATCCCGGAAACATAGGTAATGAAATGAAAATTAAAGAGGTAGTAAAAGCTGCAACTTATTATCATGTACCGATTAGAATTGGGGTAAATTCCGGTTCGTTAGAAAAAGATCTTTTAGATAAATACCGGGGGGTTAAGGCCGAAGCCTTGGTTGAGAGTGCATTGCGTCATGTTAGGATTTTAGAAAAAAATAATTTTTCAATGATTAAAATATCATTAAAGTCTTCTCAGGTACCTTTAATGATTTCCGCATATCGGATCATTGCTGCCGAGGTATGCTACCCGTTACATCTGGGAGTGACGGAAGCAGGAACAGAAAAGATCGGCACAATAAAATCGGCTATTGGTATTGGCGCATTATTATCTGAAGGTATCGGTGATACGATTCGAGTCTCCTTGACGGGTAATCCCTTGCAGGAAATACCCGTTGCGCAAAGTATCTTAAAATCATTAGGATTACGGAAAGCAGGAGTGGAGATCATCTCATGCCCTACTTGTGGCCGCTGTCAAATAAATCTGGAAAAACTGGCTAATGACGTGGACAAGTTGACTGCAGAAATCAAAGAACCCTTAAAATTGGCCATTATGGGATGTGTAGTAAATGGACCGGGAGAAGCGAAAGAGGCCGACCTTGGTATTGCCGGGGGCAAAGGAGAAGGACTTGTCTTTAAAAAAGGTAAAATAGTTGCCAAGGTAAAAGAAGACCAGCTCTTACCGGCATTTTTAAAAGAATTAGATACTTTAAGGAGATGTGATAGAGATGAGGATAACTGAGGCTTTCGTACCGACTTTGCGGTCAACACCTGCCGAAGCAGAAATAATCAGCCATCAACTGCTTATGAAAGCGGGATTTATCAGAAAGAGTGCTGCAGGTGTTTATACATATTTACCCTTCGCTCAACGGGTGTTAAAAAAAATTAAAGATATCGTTCGGGATGAAATGAATAAGGCCGGTGGCCATGAGGTGTTGTTGCCGATAATCCAGCCGGCGGAATTATGGCTGGAGACAGGCCGGTGGCATGTCTACGGTGAAGAAATGTTCCGGCTAAAAGACCGTCATAACAGGGATTTCTGTTTAGGACCTACTCATGAAGAAATCATTACCGACTTAATCAGAGGTGAAATAAATTCTTACCGGCAATTGCCTCTGAGATTATATCAAATTCAAAATAAATACAGGGACGAACGCAGACCGAGGTTTGGTCTGATGAGAGGAAGAGAGTTTATCATGAAGGACCTGTATTCTTTTGACCGGGACGAAGAAGGGTTAGATATCAGCTATCAGAAAATGTATCAGGCTTATAATAATATTTTCACCAGATGCGGATTAGATTTCAGGCCTGTTGAAGCCGATTCCGGAGCAATTGGGGGCAATGTAACTCACGAATTTATGGTTTTGGCGGAAAATGGTGAAGCGACAATCGTATACTGTAACGCATGTGATTATGCGGCAAATATTGAAATAGCTCCTACTAAGCCCCGGGAAGCTAAGGCAACTGCAGAAGAAATAGAGAAATTACAAAAAGTTCATACACCTAAAATTAAGACGATAGATGAAATTGTAAAATTCTTAAAGGTAAACTCTGCTCAATGTATTAAAACGTTATTTTATAAAGCTGATGAGCAAATGATTGCAGTATTGATCAGGGGTGACCGGAGTGTTAATGAAATAAAAATACAAAAGGCCCATCCCTGTTATAATCTGGAAATGGCCGGCGAAGAAGAAATTAAAAAGCTAACAGGATGCGGGGTAGGCTCGCTGGGACCGGTCGGTATGAAAGATATTCCCGTTTACGCCGATTATGAAATTCAGTATTTGCGAAATGGTGTTTGCGGAGCTAATACTGATGACTATCATTTAATCAATGTAAATGTTGAAAGAGATTTTTCGGTTAATGGTTTTTATGATCTTCGCTTGGTAGAAGCGGGTGAACCTTGTCCCAAATGTGGCGGCCATTTACAGACTGCCCGGGGTATTGAGGTTGGTCAGGTATTTAAATTAGGTACAAAATACAGTGAGGCCTTAAATGCTAAATATTTAGATGAAAACGGTAAAGAAAACTTAATACTTATGGGATGTTACGGAATCGGCGTGACCCGGACAATGGCTGCCGCTATTGAGCAGAATTATGATGAATACGGGATAATCTGGCCGAAGACAATTGCTCCCTATCATGTCGTTATTGTCCCGATTTCCAGTAAAGATGAAGAGCATATGAAACTGGCGGAAAAATTATATGATGAATTACGCAGCAGCGGGATCGAGGCAGTTCTTGATGACCGCAATGAAAGACCGGGGGTAAAATTTAAGGATGCTGATTTAATCGGGTATCCGATCAGACTCACCATCGGTAAAAAAACCGTTACGGAAAATATGGTCGAATATAAATTGAGAACTGCAGAAAAAGCTGTGGAAATCCCTTATGATAAGATAATTTCCGAAGTAACCAATTATCTCAATTCCTAGATTCTAGGAGGGTTAGTATGAATGTCAGTGCAGTAATCCCTGCATATAATGAGGAAAAATACATAAATCATGTAATAGAAATATTATTAAATGTTAAAGAATTAAAGGAAATAATTATTGTTAATGACGGCTCCACAGATGAAACGGCCCAGGTAGTAAAAAAGTACCCGGTAAATTTAATCGAACTGCCTGTCAATTCCGGTAAAGGTGGTGCTATGCTCAAGGGTGCCACAGCAGCTAAAAATGATTATATCCTGTTTTTAGATGCAGATTTAATTGGACTGACTTTAGAGCATGTTTATGCAATGCTGGAGGGCATCAAAGAAAATAATTACGATATGGTTGTCGGTATTTTTGACAGCGGCCGGAAAAGCACTGATCTCGCTCAAGTAGTGGCGCCCTTTCTTTCCGGCCAGCGGATCGTTAAAAAAGAGCATCTTTTTTGTATTAATAATTTACAGGTGGCCAGATTTGGGGTGGAAGTTGCCTTAACAAAATATGCAGCTCAGAATAATTTGAGAGTGAAAGAAGTCGTATTAAAAAATTTAACTCATGTAATGAAAGAAGAAAAATTAGGTTTTGTGAAGGGTTTTGCTTATCGGCTTAAAATGTACTGGGAGATTGCCAAAACTGTAGCCCATAGTTAGATTGAGGTGGAATTATGGTGTGGGAAATAGAAATTATTTTGCGGCTCATCCTGGCAGCAGGATTAGGTGGAATTATCGGTTTAGAAAGGGAATCTTTAAATAAAGCTGCCGGTCTTAGAACCCATACCCTGGTATCTGTTGGATCCTGTTTAATCATGATTGTTTCTATTTCGATTTTTAAGGAGTATTCTTATCTCACCAATAGTGACCCTGCCCGGATTGCTGCCCAAGTGGTCAGCGGAATCGGTTTTTTGGGTGCCGGTACGATAATGCGTTCAGGAGCAAATGTTAAAGGATTAACGACTGCGGCAACTCTCTGGGTTGTTGCAGGAATCGGTTTAGCCGTTGGTTCCGGGACTTATCTGGCTGCTTTGGTAACGACCATTATCGTATACATATCTTTAGTCTATTTATTTAAGGTAGAGAATGTGGTGAGCAGAAAAAAAAGACTGCATCACCTCTATGTTCAAATGGATGATAAACCGGGGCAAATAGGGCTGGTCTGCAGTACTCTGGGAGATTTGGATATCACTGTTAAAAATATTGAGCTGCAGCGGGAAAGGCCTAATGATAATACGATTCAATTGGAGATGCTTTTAAAACTTTCCGCATCTTCTGAAACGGAAAAGGTTAAAACAGCCCTTGAAAATTTACGAGGAGTCTATAAAGTGAATTTTGACTAATGGAGGTAACAATGACGCAAAATCTGTTCTCCAAGGAAATGTTTGCTAACGCCAAAGAAATACCACCGGAAGTGAAAGTTTTTTTAAATCAGTTGCAGATATGTAAAGTAGAAGTTTCCCAAGTCACGAAAACTTGGGAAATCTATTTTTACTGTTGCAAAGTTCCTGCCGGGTCTTTATTAGAGGAAAGCTGCCGTGCTATTCATAAATATTTTCCCCAAATAGAAAATCTTAAATTAATTCCTAAATTGGAAGATGCCGTATCTTTAGAGGAATTTTTAAAGAGCAATTGGGTCCTTGTTTTAGATATATTAACGGAGAAATTTCCTAGTGCTAAGGGATGGATGGCTAACAGCTACTGGCAGGCGAAAGGAGATAATTGCCTGGAGATATTCCTTGGCAATTCTTTAGGGGTCACCTATTTAACGAAAAAAGGGTGTCAAGCTTTTTTAGAAAAAAGACTAAATGAGATGTTTCATATACCTGTAAATATTACATTTAAATTTGACGGAGCTATTGAACAAATTAAAGTAACACCGGAGCCGTCTCAATTTACCGGCCCGGTTTCTGTTGCTAAACCGGCCGGGTTACCCAGGACCGGAGTTAAAGTAAAGAATAATATTGTTTTATATGGCAAGCAAATCAAAGGCAGCTTTAAAGCTGTCAAAGAACTGACTGAAGAAGAACCTAATGTGATTATTGCCGGACGGCCTTTTGCTATTGATTTACGGGAATTGAAGACCGGGAGAGCAATCTTGAGTTTTTCTTTAACGGATTTAACAGATTCTATTACCTGTAAGATCATTAAAGAACGAAAAGAGCTGGAAAATCTCGTAGCCGAATTGGAAAAAGCCACAGATGTGAAAGTCCGGGGTACTGCTCAAATAGATAAATTTACCCAGGAATTAACGTTAATGGCTTATGATATAAATACAGAACATCAATTAACAGTTCGCTGTGATCATGCGGAGGAAAAAAGAATTGAGCTGCATTTACACACGAAAATGAGCAGTATGGACGGGGTAAGTGCCGCCAAAGATTTAATAAGAATTGCTGCCCAATGGGGACATGCCGCGATAGCTATTACAGACCACGGAGTTGTACAGGCTTTCCCGGAGGCCTATGAAGCAGGGAAAAAACATAATATTAAAGTTATTTATGGCATGGAAGCATATATCTTCAATGATCAGATAAAATACTCCGGTAAAATTCCTAATTATCATTGTCTGGTCTTGGTTAAGGATAAAGCGGGATTAAAAAATTTATATAAGCTGGTAACGGAATCCCATTTAAATCATTTCAGCAGAGTTCCCCGTATACCGAAAAGTTTGTTAAATAGCAAGCGGGAAGGTTTAATCATAGGCACGGCTTGTGAAGCCGGGGAGTTGATTCAAAACTACCTTCATAACCCGGCTGATGAAAAAACGTTACAGAATATTGCAGAGTTTTACGATTTTATTGAAATTCAGCCTACGGGCAATAATGAATTTCTGGTAAGAAACGGCACGGTTAATTCCCCGCAGGATCTAATACAGCTTAATATGGATTTGTACCACCTTGGCAAGAAAATACATAAACCTGTAGTTGCCACCGGAGACGTGCATTTTGCCAATCCGGAAGATGAAATATTCCGCCGCATTCTAATGGCGGGAAAAGGCTTCTCCGATGCCGATCAACAAGGACCGTTATATTTAAAAACGACCCAGGAAATGCTGGAGGAATTTAAGTATTTAGGAGAAAAGGAAGCAGAGGAAGTTGTCATTTATAATCCCCGGCAGATAGTATCCCGGGTAGAGGATATTAAACCGATTCCCGATGAGTTGTATTCTCCGGAGATTCCCGGTGCTGAAGAGGAAATAATCAGCCTGACCATGAATACGGCCCATGAGTTATATGGACCGGAGCTCCCGGAAATCGTTGCAAAAAGGATAAAGAAAGAGCTTGATTCGATAATAAACAACGGATTTGCGGTGCTCTATTTAATCGCCCATAAATTGGTAAAAAAGTCCAATGATGACGGATATCTGGTTGGGTCCAGGGGATCCGTAGGTTCTTCCCTGGTAGCAACTTTAACGGGTATAACGGAGGTAAATCCCCTGCAGCCGCATTACCGCTGTGCCAATTGCTATTATTCCGAATTTATCACAGACGGATCTTACGGTTCGGGAGCGGATTTACCGGATAAATCTTGTCCGGTGTGCAACAAGTTCCTGATCAAGGATGGACATGATATCCCCTTTGAAGTTTTTCTGGGCTTTAAGGGTGACAAAGTTCCTGATATAGACTTGAACTTTTCCGGTGACTATCAGCCGAGGGCTCACAAATATACGGAAGAGCTGTTCGGCAAGGATAACGTTTTCAGGGCGGGAACGATTTCAACTATTGCTTCCCGGACGGCCTTTGGTTTTGTGAAAAATTATTTAGATGAAAGACAGCAATTTAAAAGATCGGCAGAAATGAATCGTCTGGTTGAAGGCTGCAGCGGAGTTAAAAAAACCACCGGCCAGCACCCCGGCGGCTTAATGGTCGTACCGAAAGGAATAGATGTTCATGATTTTACTCCTTTACAGCGCCCTGCCGATGATCAAAAATCAGAAACAATAACGACCCATTTTGATTATCATTCTATAAGCAGCCGCTTGGTTAAACTGGATATTCTAGGACACGATGACCCTACGGTAATTAAAATGCTGGAAGATTTAACGGGGATGGATGCCAGGACCATTCATCTTGATGATCCTGTGACGATGAGCTTATTTTCATCTCCCCAGGCTCTGAACGTAGCTGCGGAGGAACTGAATTCTACTGTAGGGACATATGGGATACCTGAATTTGGTACAAAATTCGTCCGGCAGATGCTGGAAGATACCAAGCCGCAAACTTTTTCCGAATTGGTACGAATCAGTGGCTTTTCCCACGGGACAGACGTGTGGTTAAATAATGCGCAGGATTTGATCGTCAAAGGAATTGCCAAACTATCGGAAGCGATTTCAGCCCGGGATGATATTATGACCTTTTTGATCTTAAAAGGGGTTGAGCCGGGCACAGCCTTTAAAATAATGGAAGCGGTAAGAAAAGGCAAAGGGGTTTCCCCTGAATATGAAGAGGTGATGAAGGAAAATAACGTTCCTGACTGGTATATAGAATCATGTAAGAAGATAAAATATATGTTTCCTAAGGCCCATGCCGTTGCCTATGTAATGATGGCCTTCCGAATCGCCTATTTTAAAGTGAATTTTCCTTTAGCCTTTTATGCAACATTTTTTACCGTTAGAGCTGATGAATTTGACGCTCAATTGATTTGCAGCGGATTGCAGGAGGTAAAAAAGGCCATTTCCGGTATCCAGGAGAAAGGAAATGCAGCCAGTACCAAAGAGTCTAAATTACTGATTATTTTAGAACTGGCCATGGAGATGTATCTGAGAGGTTGCAAATTTCAAAAAGTAGATTTGCACAAATCAGAAGCTAAGAGATTTGTGATCGAAAGAGAATCTTTAATTCCTCCTTTGGCGGGATTGCAGGGGGTAGGCATCACGGCAGCTGAAAATATTATTAAAGCCAGGGATGAATATTTTTTCACATCAATTGAAGATTTGCGCATAAGAGCCAAAATCAGTAAAACTGTTATTGAAACATTGCAGGTCCATGGATGCTTGGAGACTTTGCCAGAAACTGATCAGCTTACATTATTTAGTTAATCTTGTCAATAACTGTTCCATATGGTATACTATCTTTGGATTTGATTTAGATGGGTAATATTTGTCTGCAGAGAGTGGGTTCGCGCCCACTCTTTCATGTTATTCTTATAGTTCTTTGCATACATTTTACAAATTATGTAAAAAATATAAATTACGGATAAAAAGGAGGAGAGAAGAAGATGGCTAAAATTGAAGACATAATAACCGGCCTGGTAGAACCGGTTATTACCGAAAAAAATATGGAACTTGTTGAGGTAAATTTCGTAAAAGAAGGCCAGGATTGGTTTCTGCGAATCTTTATTGATAAGGAAGACGGAATTGACCTGGATGATTGTGAAGATGTAAGTCGGACAGTCAGTAAGCTTTTAGATGAATATGACCCGATTACCCAGGCTTATCATCTGGAGGTATCTTCGCCGGGTATTGAAAGACCATTGAAAAATACCAGGGATTATCTTAGGTTTACAGGCAGTTCCATTCAGGTCAAAACTTTTGTCCCCATTGCAGGGAATAAGAAATTGACAGGTCTTTTGGAAAAAGCCGATGATGATGAAATAACAATAATCGTGGGGCAGGATAAGATAAATATTGCCAGGGAAAAAATAGCAAAGGCCACTTTGGTTTGGGAAGATTAAAATTAAATAACAGGAGGTTTTGTGGGTGAATTTGGAGTTAATTCAAGCGTTAAAAGATTTAGAGAAAGAGAAAGGTATTGATTCGGAAATCATCATTGAAGCAATAGAGGCCGCCTTAATATCAGCATATAAGAAAAATTTCGGCTCGTTACAAAATGTAAGGGTAAGTATTGACAGAATCACCGGTGAGATTAAGGTTTATGCCCGCAAACAAGTTGTAGAACAGGTGGAAGACGACAGAACGGAGGTATCCTTAGCTGATGCCCGGAAAATTAATCCTAATTATGAAACGGATGATATAGTTGAGTCTGAAGTTACTCCCAAAAACTTTGGGCGGATAGCCGCGCAGACTGCTAAGCAGGTTGTCGTGCAGAGAATCAGGGAAGCAGAAAGGGCTCTGATTTATGATGAGTTTTCCAACCGGGAAAGTGACATAGTCACCGGGACCATTCAAAGGTTAGAAGCCAAAAATGTCTTTATCGATCTGGGTAAAACAGAAGCAGTTTTAACACCAACGGAACAAATTCCCGGCGAGACATACAATATACATGAGCGTGTAAAGGCTTACATTGTGGAAGTACGGAAGACTCCTAAAGGTCCGCAAATTATTGTTTCCCGAACCCATCCCGGTTTATTAAAAAGATTATTTGAGTTAGAAGTCCCGGAGATTCATGATGGAGTGGTAGAAATTAAATCCGTATCCAGAGAAGCAGGCTCCCGGTCAAAGATTTCCGTATATTCCCATGATGAAAATGTTGACCCCGTAGGGGCTTGTGTCGGTCCTAAAGGAATGCGGGTTCAAACGATCGTTAATGAATTAAAGGGAGAAAAAATTGATATTGTTAAGTGGGATAAAGATATGGCAGTTTATATTGCAAACTCCTTGAGTCCGGCAAAAGTGGTTGATGTGCAGGTAAATGAAGATGATAAAAAAGCCAGAGTAATCGTGCCTGATTATCAATTATCCCTGGCCATAGGTAAAGAGGGTCAGAATGCCCGCTTAGCTGCCAAACTTACCGGCTGGAAGATCGACATTAAGAGTGAAACTCAAGCCAGAGAAGCAGGGATTGTATTTGATGAAAATATCCTTGAAACGGAGTGATTCCCTTGCCTAAAAAAACTCCTTTGAGAATGTGTATTGGCTGTCAGCAAATGTTCGATAAAAGAGATTTACATAGAATTGTCAGAACTCCGGAGGGGGAAATTCTTCTGGATACAACAGGAAAGAAATCCGGGCGAGGAGCTTATATTTGTTCCAGTCTGGAATGTTTTAAGAAGGTCAGAAAATCCAAAAAGTTGGAAAAATCTCTTAAAGCAGCTATACCTGCGGAAATGTATGATCAATTACAGGTGAACTTTCATGAATAAGGCAATTTTATATACAAGTATCGGTTTTGCTCAAAAATCAGGCAAGCTGGTATCGGGAGAGTCCGGGGTAAAAGCTTTGTTAAATAAAAATCAAATATTTTTGTTGATCGCTGCGGAAGACCTTTCAGATAACCGCAAACGTTTTTGGAATGCTGTTGCCCAACAAGCAGGAATCCCCATCATTATTCAGGGGAATAAGCGGGAATTAGGAATTGCAATTGGCATGTCTCCCAGGGCTTTAATTGGAATTACTGATAAAAAGATGGCTGTATCTATTGAAAACAAACTGCAATAATAATCCGGAGGTGATTGAATGGCTAAGAAGAGGATTCATGAATTAGCTAAAGATATGGGGATAAGCAGCAAAGATTTATTGGATAAATTAATAGATTTAGGGTTGCCTGTTAAAAATCATATGAGTACGATTCCTGCCCATGAGGTAAAACGTATTCAAAATATGGTGATTAATTTAGATGAAAAGCAAGAAACCCAAAGCACAACCCAGCAAAAGGAAAATAAAAAGGATGAAGGTAAAGAAAATCTCAAAAAGAACCGGAGACCTGTTGGGGAGAAGGAACCTCAGAAGGCTAAAAAAGAAAATGGCAGCGAAGAGGTTAAAGAAAAATTTGAAGAGTACCATTATGATTCTCCTAAAGTAATTAAGGTGCCTAAAACGAAGAAAAATGCAGATAGTAACTCCAGACCATTTAATAAAAATAAAGGAAAAATAAAAGGGAAAAATAAAAATAAAAATTTCAAAGAGAATCAGCGGGAAATTGCGGAGGTTAAACGGCACTTAGTCATTGAAGGGAGCATTAGTGTCCAGGACCTGGCTCACCAGTTGGGTAAAAAGGCAACGGAAGTGATTAAGAAGTTAATGCAGATGGGGATGATGGTCACAATAAATCAAGAATTAGACGTCGATACAGTTTCGATCATAGCCGAAGATTTTGGGGCGACGATAGAAATCAAGACAAGTAAGGAAGAAGAACTGTTTGCCGTTGTCGAAGATAAGCTGGAAGAATTAGAAACAAGGCCACCTATTGTTACGATTATGGGCCATGTTGATCATGGAAAAACTTCCCTTTTAGATAAAATTAGAGAAACGAATGTAATCGCTACCGAGGCGGGCGGTATCACTCAGCATATCGGTGCCTATCAAGTAGAGATCAGGGGAGAGAAGATTACCTTTCTGGATACTCCCGGTCATGAGGCTTTTACCGCGATGCGGGCCCGGGGGGCTCAGATCACGGATGTAGCCATTCTGGTTGTTGCTGCAGATGATGGAGTAATGCCGCAGACAATTGAAGCAATCCGTCATGCTCAAGCAGCCAAAGTACCAATCGTGATCGCAATTAACAAGATAGACAAACCCAATAGTAACCCGGAAAGAGTTAAACAGGAATTAACAGAATATGGTCTGGTATCTGAAGAGTGGGGCGGAGATATCATTATGGTTCCCGTATCTGCGGTGACCGGTGAAGGAATCGATACTTTATTAGAAATGATTTTACTGGTATCGGAAGTTGCTGAGTTGAAGGCTAATCCCCATAAACATGCCAGAGGTACTGTTATCGAAGCCAAGTTAGACAAAGGAAGAGGACCGGTAGCTACTTTATTGGTTCAAACAGGAACCTTAAATATCGGAGATTTTTTAATTGTGGGGACCACTCAGGGCAGAATCAGGGCTATGTTTGATTATAAAGGCAAAAAACTTAAAGATGCTTCTCCTTCAACGCCTGTTGAAGTATTAGGATTATCAGATGTCCCCAGTGCCGGAGATGACTTTATTGCTGTTGATGATGAAAAATTAGCAAAGCAGGTTGCCGAAAAACGGCAGCAGGAAAAACATCATGAAGAAATAACCAGAAATACGAAAGTCTCATTAGATGATTTATTCGCCCAGATTCAAAAAGGTGATGTTAAAGATTTAAATATCATCCTAAAGGCTGATGTACAAGGTTCGATAGAAGCGATCAGACAGTCTTTAGAGAAATTAAGCAATGATGAAGTGAGAGTCAATATTATCCATTCTGCGGTCGGCGGAATAAAAGAAACGGATGTAATGCTGGCCACTGCTTCAAATGCGATCATTATCGGCTTCAATGTCAGACCTGATGTGAATGCGAAAAAGGCAGCGGAAAAAGAAAACATTGACATTAGAACTTACCGGGTAATTTATGATGCAATTGAAGATATAAAAGCTGCGCTAACCGGTTTATTAGCTCCTGAGATTAAAGAGGTTGAACTAGGACAAGCTGAAGTAAGGGCAACTTTTAAAGTGCCTAAGGTAGGTATGATCGCAGGCTGTTATGTAACTGAAGGTAAAATAACCAGGGCTGCGAATATCCGTGTAGTCCGTGACAGTGTGGTAATTCACGACGGATTATTATCGTCTTTGAAACGTTTTAAGGATGATGTCCGGGAGGTTGCTTCAGGATATGAATGTGGTATAGGCATAGAAAGGTTCAATGATTTAAAAGAGGGAGATGTTTTAGAAGCATACACATTCCAGGAGGTAAAGAGGGAACTTTAATCCGAGGTGATATTAATGGGTAGTCATGTAAGAAATAATAGAGTTGCAGAAGAGATTAAGCGGGAATTGGCTCAAATAATACGAACTGAATTAAAGGACCCCAGGGTAAAGGGATTAATTAGTATTACCAATGTGAAGGTTACCGGTGATATGCGTTATGCAGAAATTTTTATCAGCCATTTCGGAAATAAAGAAGAGCATAAAGATGTGCTGCTGGCCATAAAAAAGGCAGCAGGTTTCTTAAGAACGGAGCTAGGTAAAAGGATTAGATTCAGATTTACTCCTGAACTATTATTTAAATTTGATGAATCAATGGAGCATGGAGCAAGAATCTCAGCTATTTTATCCGAAATAAAGAATAACCAGGAGGATAGCGATGGAGCAGATACTGAAAATTAGAGACAGGCTTTTAGAATGTGATGAAATCACAATAATATCACATTTTCACCCAGATGGAGATACGATTGGTTCCCAGCTCGCTTTAGCAATTGGTCTGGAGCAACTGGGTAAAAAGACGGTACTGATTAATAAAGATACCGTCCCGCAAGCCTACCGCTATTTATGCAAATGGGAAGATATAAAACCTTTAAAACCGGCAAAATCCCTGACTAAGATTGTTGTGTGCGTTGACTGTGCTACGATTGAGAGAACCGGATATGAGCTTACCGGTTATCTTGATGAAGATGCAATCTTAATTAATATTGACCACCACATCAGTAATTCCTGCTATGGTAATTTGAACTGGATTGGTTCTAATGCCGCTGCTACGGCAGAATTAATATATGATCTGCTGGGGTTATTACAGGTGAGAATCGACCAAAGAATTGCTAACCCCCTTTATGTAGGAATCAGTACTGATACGGGGTCGTTTCTTTATGAAAATACAACCAGCACGACCCATGTTGTTGTTGCGGATTTAATTAACCGGGGAGCGGATATTAACCTTTTACGAAATAATTATTATGAGAATATCAGCATGGAAAAAATAAAGCTGCTAACATTTGGCCTAAATCATTTAACTTTTACAGAAGATAATAAAATCTCTTGGATTACTATTGATTTAGTTACTTTTCGAGCTACCGGAGCAGAAGATGCCGATGCCGAAGGGCTGATTAATTATCTTAAAAGTATTTCCGGGGTGGAGATCGCCATAATTTTTCGAGAATTGGCTGAAAAGAGGATCAAAATTAGTTTCCGTTCTAAAAAAAATGCCGATGTAAATAAGCTTGCTGCTAATTTTGGCGGCGGGGGACATCCGAGAGCAGCAGGCTGTATAATCGAGGGTAGTTATTTAAAAGAGGTAGTTGAGATGGTTATAGGTGAAACAAGAAAAATTCTGCCTTAAGGGGATAATTTAATGGATGGAGTAATCAACATCTTTAAACATTCAGGAGTTTCCTCGCATGATATTGTGCAAAGTGTCAGGAAAAGCTTAGGGATAAGAAAAGTTGGTCATACAGGCACGTTGGACCCGGATGCGGTGGGGGTGCTGCCGATCTGTATTGGAAAAGCGACCAGGCTGGTAGAATATTTAACCTCCACAACCAAAGGTTATCGGGCATTATTGCGTTTTGGCGCAGAGACAGATACCCAGGATGCTTCAGGAGAAATAACGAAAGAAACAGAATTTCCTACGGCTGATTTTGCAGAGTTCAAAAACGTGCTGGAGAAGTTTAAAGGTGAAATAGAGCAGGTCCCTCCTATGTATTCGGCTTTAAAGGTTGCCGGACAGCCGTTATATCAATTGGCGCGCCAGGGAAAAGAAATAACCCGAGAACCCAGAAAAATTACGATCTATGATATTAAAATCATATCTTATACCAATGAAGCAGCGATAATTGACGTTATCTGCAGTAAGGGGACATATATCAGAACTCTCTGTCAGGATATAGGCAGGGCCTTAAATTCCAGTGCCTATATGTCTTTTCTGCTCCGGACCAGATCAGGGATATTTGAACTTGCGGAGAGCTTTACCATAGATGAGCTGACCCGGCTGCCTTTAGAAAGCTTTTTGATTAAGCCTGCCGACAGCTTGAAGGACTGGCCGCTTTTAAAAGTTTCTGATCAGGAGTTAAAACGGATTATTAACGGCAACCAAATAGAGTTAAAGGGCAGGGCTCTTGAATTACCGCAAAATAAAATGTATAAGGTAGTAGAAAATAATGAATTGTTGGCCGTAGGACTCAAGACTGATCATTATTTTAAGCCTGTAAAGGTATTTAGGTGAGGAGCATCATGAAAATAATCACTAGTTTAGACCGGCTGCAGTTGTCTGATAAGCCTCTGGTCATTGCTTTGGGCAATTTTGACGGTGTTCATTTAGGACATCGGCAATTGCTTAAAATTACCGCAGATATTGCCAAAAGTATTAACGGGGAAGGGATGGTTTTTACTTTTTATCCCCATCCCCAGCTATTGCTAACCCATAATTTTCAAATGTTAAATATCTTTGAAATAAAAACAAAATTAATCAGTAGTGTAGGAATTGATTATACGTTAATCATTCCCTTTACAAATGAAATAGCTAAATTAAGTCCCCGGGAATTTTTTGTTGATATTCTCTGCAAAAAATTGAACGCTGCTCATTTAGTGGCGGGGTTTAATTATTCTTTTGGCTATCAGGGGCGGGGCAAAGCAGAAAATCTTAGGGAACTTGCCAAGGCTTATCATATTGATGCCACAATAATGGAACCTTTTTTCGTTGACGGCGAAATTGTCAGCAGTAGTAAAATCAGAGAACACTTGAAATCCGGTGAGATAAAAAATGCTGCGAAATTGTTAGGTTATAATCCCCTCATTGCCGGGAAGGTAACCGTCGGCAATAAGATCGGCCGGACAATAGGCTTTCCTACTGCTAATCTTGACTGGAACCGGGAAATATTAATACCGGGTCCCGGTGTATATATTGTCAAAGTGAAAATAATTGACACAATAAAATATGGTGTTCTAAATATTGGTTATAGACCGACAGTTGACGCTAATGGTCGTTTAACGATGGAAGTTAATATTTTTGATTTTAATGAAAATATTTACAATCAAAATATTTACATAGAGTTTATTGATAAGTTAAGGGATGAACAAAAATTTAAAGATTTTAAGGAATTAAAAGAGCAAATTTCCAGGGACGCGGCTCAAGCAAGATTAATCCTAAATAAATTAGGATAATAAACAGACATTTTATCTCCCTTTTTTAGATATATATTAAATATATTTAGGAAAGGGGTATTTTTTTATGAGATGTTATGTTGATGAGAACCATAGTTATTATAAAGATTTAGCAGAAAAAATAGCCAGGATCGTCTACAACAAAGATTTTATTACTTTAGAGGCGGAATTGGAGCTCGTTTATAGTAAAACAGGTTTTGAGTACCCGAAATTTCAAGCTTTTCAGGATGCACTGTATAGTTTTTTATCTCAGGATGAAGGCTTAAAACCCGTCAAGGCCTTTTAGGGTGAAGCATTGTGCGGGTCATAATTACGGAACATGCCAAAAAAAGACTTAAAGATTGCCGCCAGCATAAAATTACCGTAAACGATATTATTTTAGCAACGCAGGAAATACCGGGTTATATACCTACTGCTACCAGATTCCGCGGATTTATCAGCAAATCCGGGAGAATTTTTGACATCGTTGCCAAAGATATCGAAACAGGACGTTTAGTCATTACGATTATCGGAAAATAACTTGCAAAGCATTTTCTTTTTATATATAATAAAAAATGCTTAATGCCGTAGGCTAGGTTTTACGAGAACTCCGGCGTATTTCTTGGCTTATGGGGTAAATATTTAAGGAGGTGAAATCTGATGGTATTAAAAACCGAGCAGAAGCAAGATTTAATTAAAAAGTTCCAGATTCATGAAAATGATACCGGTTCCCCTGAAGTGCAAATAGCAATTCTTACGAATAGAATAAATTATTTGACGGAACACTTGAAAGAACATAAGAAAGATCATCATTCTCGCAGGGGTTTATTAAAAATGGTCGGCCAAAGAAGAGGGCTTTTAAACTATTTAATGAAGAATGATGTTGAAAGATATCGCAAAATAATATCTGAACTTGGCATACGTAGATAATGAGCAGAAAAGAGCGGTTTTATACCGCTCTTTAAGTATTTATAATGCAGTAAGCAGGATATACTAGAGATAATAGCGAAAAGGGAATTTGAATGATAAGCATGATTGTATTTCAGTAGGAGGTACTTATTAATTATGGAAAACTTAAAAGTTCTTAAAAAGAGCATCGAAGTTGGCGGTAGAGAGCTTACTTTAGAAACAGGACGTTTGGCGAAACAGGCCAATGGTGCGGTATTTGTCCGCTATGGGGATACGGCCGTACTGGCGACAGCCACTGCTTCTAAAGAGCCCCGGGAAGGCATTGACTTTTTCCCCTTGACTGTAGATTATGAGGAAAGATTATATGCAGTAGGTAAAATACCGGGCGGGTTTATAAAAAGAGAAGGCCGCCCCAGTGAAAAGGCTATCTTATCCAGTCGTTTAATTGACAGGCCGATCAGACCGCTTTTTCCCAAAGGATATCGAAATGATGTTCATTTGGTTGCTACTGTATTATCGGTAGACCAGGACAATCCCCCTGATGTAATCGCAATGGTCGGTGCATCAACAGCTTTGCATCTTTCCCATATTCCTTTCCAGGGCCCGATCGGTGCGGTGACTATGGGTCTGATTAATGATGAATTTATCGTTAATCCTACCGTAGAACAAGCGGAAAAAAGCCAATTGCATTTGGTCGTTGCCGGGACAAAAGATGCTGTGATGATGGTGGAAGCCAGGGCCAATGAAATTCCCGAGGAGACTATTTTAGAAGCAATCATGAAGGGACACGCAGAAATCATCAGAGTTGTCAGCTTTATCGAAGAATTTCGCCAGGAGGCATTATCCAGAGGGCTTGCGAAAGAAAAGGAAATCCCCGCCCTGGAAGAGATTCCCGGAGAGATGGAAGAGCAGGTGAAAAATTTCGCTCTGGACAAGCTTGTCGCTGCGGTTCAGACTAAAGATAAACATGAACGGGAAAATAATATTAATGACGTAAAACAAGAGACATTAGACCAGTTTGCTGAAGAATATCCCGAGGAAGCGAAAACGATTAAAACAATTCTAGACGGCTTATTAAAAGAAATTGTCCGGAAATTAATTACCGTTGATAAAATACGTCCCGACGGCAGGGCTTTGGATGAAGTAAGACCAATTACCTGTGAGGTAGGGGTTCTTCCCAGAACCCATGGCAGCGGGCTATTTACCAGAGGACAAACGCAAATTCTTTCTGTTGTCACTTTAGGTGCAATCGGAGAAGAACAGATTATTGACGGCTTGGGTATTGAAGAATCAAAGAGATATATGCATCATTACAATTTCCCTCCTTATAGTGTAGGTGAAGCGCGGCCAATGCGCGGACCCGGACGTCGTGAAATCGGACACGGTGCTTTAGCGGAAAGAGCTTTAGAACCGATGATTCCTTCTGAAGAAGAATTCCCCTATACGATTAGGATCGTATCTGAGGCTTTAGAATCAAACGGTTCAACTTCCATGGGCAGTGTTTGTGGCAGTACCCTGTCTCTAATGGATGCAGGGGTGCCTTTAAAGCGCCCGGTTTCAGGAGTTGCTATGGGTTTGGTTAAGCATGGCGACAATTTCTCTATTCTTACTGATATTCAAGGAATGGAAGATGCCTTAGGTGATATGGACTTTAAAGTGGCTGGTACTGAGAATGGGGTAACAGCTATTCAAATGGATATTAAAATAGCAGGGATTTCCCGGGAGATTTTAAAGGAAGCACTGGCACAAGCCAGACGGGGCCGGCTTTTCATCATGGGTAAAATGCTGGAAATTATAAAATCTCCACGTCCGGAGTTATCTCCTTATGCACCGCGGATCATTACCACAACCGTTGATCCTGACAAAATAAGGGATATTATTGGTCCCGGCGGAAAAACCATTAAGAAGATCATTGATGAAACAGGGGTTAAAATTGACATTGAAGATGACGGTAAGGTCTTTATTGCTTCTGTTGATAGTGAGGCTGCCGCCAAAGCCCTTAAATTAATTGAAAATTTGACAAAAGAGTTGGAAGCAGGGCAAATCTATTTAGGAAAAGTTGTTAGAATCATGAATTTCGGGGCTTTTGTCGAGTTATTGCCCGGTAAAGAAGGCTTAGTTCATATTTCCCAGCTGGCTTTAGAAAGAGTTGAAAAAGTTGAGGATGTCGTTTCTGTTGGGGATGAGATCATGGTTAAGGTAATTGAAATTGATAGACAAGGTCGTGTAAATTTATCCCGTAAAGAACTCTTGAAAGAACAAAAAGAAAAAGCAGAGACAAAATAAACCGGAATTTTTCGGTTTATTTTTTTATCTCCTTTCATAAATATATGGTAAAGAGATTTGGGAGGGGATAGGATGAAGGTTATATTTTTAAAGAAAAAGTATCTATTTGTATCAGCCGGTTTGCTGGTGATTCTTTTTTTATCTGTAGTTCTCTATATGTTATTTATTAATAAACCTGTTCCGACAATCCAGTTGGACCCAATATATCAAGGGAAAACGAATCAGCCCGGAGTAGCCATCACAATTAATGTGGACTGGGGGGAAGAGGTAATACCTCAGATGTTAACTGTGTTAGAGGGGAAAAATACCAAGGCAACATTTTTTATCACCGGACGATTTGCCGAAAAATTTCCGGATATTGTTAAGCAAATTAGCGCCCAAGGACATGAAATAGGCAATCATGGTTATTCCCACCCTCACCCTGATAGGATTTCGGTAGAAAAAAATCATGAAGAAATAATGAAAACCCATAAGATCTTAAAAAATTTATGCGACCGGGAAATCAATTTATTTGCACCGCCCTATGGGGAACGGGGAGCTAACTGTTTAAAGGCTGCGGACCAAGCCGGCTATAAAACTATCTTGTGGACTGCCGATACCATTGACTGGCAGCAGCCGCCACCGTCTGTAAATACTTTAGTAAATAGAGTAACAGGTAAAAAATTAATAAACGGGACAATCATACTCATGCATCCTAAAGCTCATACTTTACAAGCCCTGCCTGTTATCATTGATGTGATTAAAACCAAAGGATTCCAGCTTAAAACCGTATCGGAGATAATCTAAACCGGGCAGAGCTCGGTTTTTTGCTGCTCTATTTGTAAAACATTTGTTGAATTTTTGCAATGTCCGGAGATGAACACGCAATTCCGTGTTTGCAGAATGTAGTAAAAATGCACGGATTATCCTATAAATAAAGCTTTTAAAAGAGGGTCATACTAACCAAGACACTATATAAAAGGGAGATTATCATGAGACATAAAGTATGCGCAATCGTACTGCTTATTTTTCTTGTCATGTTTACGAACTCGGCTTTGGGTGCGGAACTACAAGTCAGTGCCCAGTCCGCTATTCTTATGGATGCTGATACGGGAAAAATCCTTTATAGCAAAAATCCTCATGAGAGAAGGCCGCCGGCCAGCACCACAAAAATTTTAACGGCCATTTTGGCAATTGAAAAGGGTAAATTAAATGACGTTACGGAGATTACCGCCAGGGCTGCGCAAACAGGAGAATCCAGGATTAATTTAGTTACCGGTGAGAAAATAACTTTAGAAAATTTATTATACGGGGCCTTATTAAAGTCAGGTAATGATGCATGTGTAGCTATTGCCGAATGTATAGCACCGTCAGTTGAGGAATTTGTAAATTTAATGAATTTAAAAGCCCGGATGCTGGGTTGCTACAATTCAAACTTTTGCAATACGAACGGATTACCGCATAAGGACCATTATAGCAGCGCCTATGATTTGGCTCTGCTTGCCAGATATGCTTTAAGTAATCGTACCTTTGCTAAAATTGTTGCCACTCCCGATTATACCATTCAGTGGGAGGAAAATGGCAGAAAAAGAAAAGTTACGAATACCAATAAATTACTGCAGGTATATCCGGGGGCCACAGGGATTAAAACAGGTACAACGGTTAAAGCAGGTCAATGCCTGGTTGCATCCGCCACTAGAGAAAATAGAAATTTGCTGGCAGTATTATTAAAAAGTAATAACCGTTTTGCTGATGCCCAATATCTGCTAAACTATGGATTCAATAACTACCGTAATATTAACATTGTCCAGGCCAATAAAGCAATTACCTATCATGATCCGGAGGCAGATCTTGATTTGGCTTTAGCTACGGAAAGAGGGATGACAATAACAATTAAGAATAATGAAGCATTAAATCTAACTTCGCAAATCGTAATTAACCGGCCTTTAGGAGAAGATCTCAAGAAAAATCAAAGTGTAGGTAATATTATTTTTTTTAATAACGGAATTAAGGTTGGGGAGGTAGCCCTCTATGCTCTTAAGGATTATAAGTTAAATAAAACAAAAAGTTTTATTAATTTTTCGCAAATATTTGGAGGTATGAATAAAATTAACTAGAATAAGTTGAAGACAGGAAAATTAAGGGGGTAGTAACAATGGATGTAACACAATATAATAAAAGTGTTTTAAGCAATGGCATTCGTGTAGTTTCGGAAAATATTCCCTATGTTAGATCCGTTGCAATGGGCATCTGGGTAGGCGCAGGTTCCCGGTTTGAAAATGAAGAATACAGTGGTATTTCCCATTTTTTGGAACACTTATTTTTTAAAGGAACGGAGAAAAGAAGTGCCAAAGATATTGCTGAAAGTTTAGATGCTGTTGGCGGGCAGCTGAATGCCTTTACTACCAAAGAGTATACATGCTATTATGCCAAAGTGCTTGATGAACATTTTGATCTGGCTTTAGATGTTTTAGCCGATATGTTTTATAATAGTAAATTTTTGGAAAAAGATATCGTCAAGGAAAGGGAAGTAATCATTGAAGAAATTAAAATGTATGAAGATACTCCTGACGAATTAATCCATGATGTTTTTTCACAAACAATATGGCAGGGACATCCTCTGGGAAGGCCTGTTTTAGGTACGGAGGAGACAATTAGTAAATTTACCAGGAATGATTTCCTCAAATTTATTCAAAATCATTATGTACCGGAGAATATTGTAATTGCTGTTGCCGGGAAATTTGAACATGCCAAATTACTGGAAGCTTTAGAGAATTTATTTGGAAAGTCCCGGACAGGACCTGTTGAGAAATGTCCGTTCCCTCCCCACAATCATTCCCAAGTGCAAAATTTTTACCGGGATATCGGTCAGGTGCAAATATGTCTGGGCTCGCCGGGCTTACCTCAGGACCATCCCCAAATATATCCGTTATACATATTAAACAGTGTCTTAGGCGGGGGATTGAGTTCCCGTTTGGTGCAGGAAGTACGGGAAGAAAGAGGGCTGGCTTATTCGGTTTACTCTTATCATTCCTCTTTCTCCGATGCGGGTTTGTTTACTTTTTATGCCGGTACGAGGCCGGATAATTATGAACAGGTGATAAAGTTAATCTTTAAGGAAGCCTTTAGTATTTCCGCAGACGGGATTGCCGAAAATGAATTAAAGAAAGCCAAGGAACAGTTAAAAGGGAATCTTTATCTAGGGTTGGAAAGCGTTGGCAGCAGAATGACCCGTCTGGGTAGATCCGAATTATCATTAAACAGGTTAATTACGCCGGAAGAGGTCGCGAAAAATATTGATGAGGTTTCTCTAGGACAAGTTAAGGAATTGGCAAGCCGGATATTTAATCCGGAAAAATTTACCATAACAACCATTGGACCAATTAAAAATATTAAAGAGAAAGAGTTTTTCATGAATGGGGATAAGTAGATGGATCGTTTAGCACAAATTTTTGCTTTACAGGATAAGTTAGACCAAAAAATTACTAAGTCCAGGAAGATAGACTTTGATTATGATACCTGGATTCAAAAAGAGATTCTGGCAATCATTTCAGAATTAGCGGAAGTTTTAGATGAGACTAACTTTAAGTGGTGGAAAAATACTCGAGAAATAAAAAAAGAAAATCTTAAAGAAGAACTAATAGATGTTTTCCACTTTTATATTAGTTTATGTCTTAAAGTAGGGATTACCCCTGAGGATTTGTTTGAGGCTTATCAGAAAAAAAACAGGGAGAACATCCTCAGGCAGGACGGCTTATCGGATAAGGACGGCTATGCAATATCTGAAGCATGATTTAGCACAAGATGCTTTGTCGACAAGACAGGGCATCTTTTATATTTTAGGAACTCAGATAACATTATCAATTAAGCACAATGCCAGGGAAGAAAGTACCGGCTGAGTTTATGGGAGAGCTTTCTCTTTTGGCATATACGGGCTCCGGTTTCTCTTGCAATATCCCAGCTTAAAGAAAAGTGTGTGCGTGCATTTTTATTGGTAATTTTGGCATATCGGAAAAAAACTTCTCATAAAGATATTAATGAGGTGAGAGACATGCTAAATATTTTGGTGATTTTATTATTCCTGCTGCTGTGTTTTTTAGGAGTCAGGTCAAAAATATATTTAAGCAGACAAAGACAAAAAGACCTGCCGGAGATAATAAATAGTCCTGTTTCCCAAGCCTTAACGCAATTATTAGGTGTTGCCGGAGGGATTTATTTGTCGTTAATCATGCTCTCGTCATTCTTGAGTTTGGAAGTTCCGGAGCAAGTATCGTTAGCCCAATTTTCTATTGATCCTCTCGCCCTTTTTTCCATTTTAATTACGCTTATCCAGCCTATAATTATGCGGCTTATCAAAAGGATTTATTTCTGACTTTAGGAGGTTTATTAATGAGATTAAGTGAATTGATCGGTAAGCATATCGTTAATATTTATGACGGAGCCAGGTTAGGAACAGTTGCTGAATCTGATTTGGTAATACACACCGAAACCGGGGAAATTGATTCGATCATACTGCCTAACCGGGGAAATATTCTGAGTATCTGGATGGATAAATCCAGTTTGACCATCCCCTGGGAATCAGTAAAAAAAATAGGCCGGGAGGTAATAATTGTTGATTTGGACCAAAGCCATATGCGGCTTAAAAGGTTCTCTTATTAAGATGTATCGTGTATAAATAATACTAGATACTAGATACTGGATACTATGTCAATAGTTTGTGAAAATGTCACCCCAGATGGGTGTTAATTATTCTGACAA
>JBMNCQ010000084.1:0-57202 GCA_049366715.1 Peptococcaceae bacterium
TAATCTTAATTTACATGACCTTAAGAAAACTGTCCAGTTAAGTGTAGCCTATTCAAATCAATAGCGGTAGAATGTTTAGTAATTATACTTTGATAAACGGTTACCCCACACTAATCAGGGTTAAAACCAATACGCCTTTTTCGAACGCTGTTAAGTTCAAACTCATCCAAAGCATTTGGATAGCTAATGCGACCATAAAAAAGACTATGAAAGCATAATCTAATGAAAATCCAGTTAGTTCCTTCGCTGCCACGTAAAAAATTGTAATAAAGACCAAAGTCATACAAAGAAAAATAACACGTTGCTTGAAAGAACTATTATCAGTCATGTAGAATCGGACAGCTAATTAAATTGCAATCATCATTAATGCAGATAGAGCAGTAAAAATAATAAGTCCTTTCATGCTTGGTTCTGTACTATAAAAAATACCCACCATTATTACAAATATAATTACTAAGAACAAAATGTTATTTTTTCTTTTCCCCATAGTTACCTCCTTTGACTACAAAGATTATTAAATGTCCTGTGATTAATAATTCTAAAATATAAAATAATTAACTTACCTATATTTCTAGAAGAACCTGCTCTATGGATGGCGCAACAATCGTCCGATTTCAGCTAACGAGAATTTGTTTCCGACGTCGTCCGGCCTTAAGGCGATGGCCGGGCTTTAGATAAATCCTATCTTAAGCCCGAGCGAGCCGGGTCATGCCTGACTTAGGCCGGACGATGTGGCGCGGATTCAGTTCACTCAGCATGTCCCTCATTCTATCAGGGCCGCGACCTCGTGGAAACAAGGCGTTATGTGATGGATGGCGCACTCTAGCTTTAGAGCCGCCAGGGACGGCAGCATCTAAATTTTTTATAGCTATTGATTAAAACCAATTTAATCCTTTCAATAAAAACTCTTGGTATCCTTTGGCTATTTCTTTGAATCTCTCATAAGAACCATTAAATAGACCTGCTTTCAAAGGAATCCAACTATCCTTAAATTTTTCAGCCTCATTTAATATTTCAGTATATATGCTTGTGTTATATCCTCTTCTGTATTTCCATGCAAATCTTCCAGGTGGTCCCCAATATCCATTTTCTTTATCGCTTAAATTTACGTAAGATAATGCATAGAAAATTTCAAATCTATCAAATAGGCTTTCATAACTCTTTCCTAAGAATAAAACATCATCAATTTGTGGTTGTAATAGTTTAAACAGATACTCGCTTCTTGGTACATAGTATTTTTCATGACCGGGAATATTTTTAAAGACATTCATCCTATCTAATTCCAAGGCAGCATCAACAACGCTCACGAGATATGGGTTTGTTTTATTATTTGTATGTGCTGATACAATATTTGGAGCAAAAATTTTTCTTAGGTTCTTATAGTTTTCCGAAGCAATAGCAGAAATTCCTCCGGAATACATTAATATTACGGCAGGATACCATCTAAAATATAGCCAAGCTATTGCTCCACTTTCCATAGTATTATTATCAGCTGTTCTCTCAAGTATTTTCTTAATTATTGGATCATAACTATCGCTACCCCAATGTGCTAATGTTATAAATATTTTTTGAATGTTGCTGTATTCTTTTTCATATTCTTTCATACGCTTAATAACATTGTCATGATTAACGGGAGCAGAAATTGGCATCTTTATATTTCCAGTTAGGTCTAAAAATCTTCTTAACTCTTTTGTTACTAGGTTATCAAGTTTAATCTTATATTTTTCATCAGAAATATATTCTTTCACTTGTTCTGTTATATCAGTGATAGTTTCTTCGCTCTCTTGTCTCCCTGGCAATTCAACAAGAATATCTGTTTCTATATGTTCATCAGTACTAAGGTTTTCTAATATAGGAGCTTGAAAAATAAAATCTCCATCGCCTGCAAAATATCCATAATGGGGTGTCTGATTAGAATAATCATCTTTTGATACTTTATCAAAAACATATGTCATAATACTATTAGCTGTTAGAATGCCCCCACTAATGCTTGCATTTCCTTCAATTGCTTGAATTAAATGGCCTGTGAAAATTGAATGTTCTGCTATTGGCCCATTTGCATCAGCGACCACCTCATCAGCCTTCCCTGCTGTTAAGACTTGTACAGAATACCTTTGTAACATGTCTTTTAAATATCGCATACTACCTGATTGTAAGCCTCTCGTAATAGCCAAACCACTAAAACATGCATCCATAATAAAGAATAAATGTTTAGCAGGTATGAGTTCAGAATTCCTTGTTAATTCATCCCATCTTATAAATGATGATAAATCTTCAATATTACCGTCAACTGGAACAAGATATCCAATATCATTTCTATAACCTCTAATTGTATGTCCATGCCCAGCAAAGAAAACAAAAAGTCTGTCATCAAACTTTATGTCCTCCTTCGAAAAACGCATGAATGCTTTCATAATAGTATCTCTAGTTGCATCGTCATCATATAAAGTTATTACGTTTTCTTGTGGAAAACCAAACTTTTGTATAATCAATTCTGATATAGCTTCTGCATCATTACGCGCATACATCAACTTTGATACGTGCTTATAGTTATTAATTCCAATAATTAAGGCCCAACTATTTGAATACTCTTGTTTATACATATTTCTTGTCACTTCATTACCCCCCATTAATTGGGAATTTAAATTAATACATTAACTATTAAACCGCGCCAGGACGGCGCGGTAATATGCGCCATCTTTCATATAACGTCTCGAGTGTTTGCGACACGCCCCAACCGCTTTTATATTGGCAAAGTGTCGCAAACACTCTGTTAAATGAAGTTGGTCTCCCCCAGATTGAGAAGTCGCCATGGAGGGCGACTCCTTAAAATACTACAAAGCCATTCTAAATCACTTTTTCTTTCCAACATTAATCAAATATGAGTTTTCTCCTATCATTTTAAAATCGTATGGTCTAGCAATCGGTTGTTGTTCTCTAATGATATTCATACTTGTGCCTATTAATTTTGAATAATCTTTTTTCATCCTTTGAAATACTCTTGAGAATTTTTGATATAATTCAGATACACTTTTGTACAATTCAGACAACCACGTGATATCATGATACTCCCAAGTTAATATTGCGATGGTCTCATTGGAGAAGTTAAATTCAACAAAATCAGATGGCAGACCGGCTCGTTCTTTCATATACTCTAGTTGACTATTTAGTACAGACTGTGGAACATGATGTGACCAATTTCTCATGTCTCTAAACTCATTCAAAAGAGTTACTATTTCACTTTCTAATTCATCTAATTGAAATTCTTTATGTCCTTGTTTAACTTTCTTTTCTAATATATTTCTAAACTGCTTATACGAAACAGCAGTCTTAGTTTCATCGCCAAAAAGATTAAACAGATAATTAGATAAGCATTCTATTCGTTCTGAATGTCTATGATATATTTCCGTACGAATTTTTTTTGTATTCTCGTCATAGTGACTTAGCTCTTCATGTAAATCCGAAATGCTTCTTTTAAATCTCGTCATTCTTTTGTCAACCAAAATTATCATTTGATTTAGAAAGATAATAGCATCTTTTTTACTTTCAATGACTTTGATCTTTTTATTATCCATATTTTCTCATTCCTATCATATTTAGGATTGCCTAATTAGTTATTAACCTTCAGATCCTCTATAACAATCCGCGCCAGGGCGACTCCTGAAATTTCATTAAACCACATATGTTAATTCTCGCTAGGTATAGCGGAAAGTAATAATAATTACGAGTTCTCATTCTTATTCTCATTTAATTGTATATTTACACCGGAATTATCATCTGGTGCTCCAACAACAAAATCTTGTATACAGACCATTCTATGAGCAATCAATTCAGTAGAATAATTATCTGAGTTTCTTATTTTTAATACTTTATTTAATGATATTTGTAAGAACATAATCTTTGTCTCCATCAAGTTTAAACTTAGTTTATCCACATGAAACAACCTTCGGATAAGAGTAAATTGTTTATGTAGATACCATGCTACAGCGTTCATACTTTCAAATAGATCTTTTTTATCAATCTGATAGTTTGATATATTAGCAAAATTATTAATATGATATTTAAAATCAAGCATCGGACTCTGTGGTAGCAAATGTATATCATGTTTGACGTGCATAAAGCTATCTCTTATACATTGTAACTTAATTAGTTGCTGATACTCATTTATTCTTTTTTCCATCAATGTGGCATTTTGATTATATAAACATTCCAACATAAATGGGGCTATTCGTATTTTGTCGCTAGTTCTCATATACGCTTTTTCACGTATTACCACTTTCCCCGTTGATGGATCAAAGACCTTTGAACGTTCAGTTAAAGCAAGAATCTCAGTTTCACTTAGATGTCTATAAACTTCTGGAGCTTTTAGTCGTCCGTTATCAATGTTGAGTGCTAAAGTAATAAGAAAATTTGCATATCCTTCAATTAGATTTGAAAGGAAAATAATTATTGTCGAAATAATGCTACGCCATTGAATTTTTTTGAGAACTTTCATCTTGCACATCAAGCATCGAAATAAAAAACTCAATTTGCTCAAGTGTTTCAGTAACAAAAACACTACCACAGTTAAACATAATAAATAGCTCTGTCTTCTGAGAATTGTCTTCCAAAATCCTTACCCCACAAAAATAATCTTTATTAATCCGCGCCAGGACGGCGCGGCCTTTGCGACCAATTTCATTTAACGTTCGCGCCATTACCGACGCTCACTAACCTCAAAACTTAACCCAATAGGGTGAGTGTGGTCCGGCATGCTTCCCTGACTACACTTTGCCGGACTCATAAGTGGTAATGGACGTGTTAGTCGACGTTTTTTCTATGTAGTACACTTAAGCCTGACTCCTTGTATTGCCTTAACAAATCCACATTAAGATGATTAATATGATTTGTAATATCCAATAATTGAATCATCACCTGTGTACACATTGGTAAAATAATATCAACATTTTTGTGATTTGGACCAAAATCAATGTATAGCTTTTCTGATACTTCGTGTATATATGATTCTGCACCAGAACTATCACCATGAACTAATTCACTTAACCACTTATAACACATAACATATAAATCCTCTAACACTATGCCTGTTCTTTTAAATAAAATGCCTGTATCATCAACTGCTCGGGCACGACCATCTAAACTAGATATTTTCGACCAATGTTTTCTACCATACTTCAGCCTAAATTCTACTGCATCCTTTTCATATTCCTTTGATGTTGTTTCTTCTAATAGCTTTTCAGGGGTTAATGAGGGGTAGCCTAACTCTGCCCTATGTGCCTGTAGTTGCTTCCATCTTTTATCTATACTGTTTCTATTTACAGATGAGTAATTAGTCCATGCATATAATTCATCTGTGTCTTTTCCATTAATTTTTTTGCATAACCATAGATAAGAAAGGTTAATAATTGACTCAATCATTGGTCTTAACAGTACAATACAAGCTGAACCAAAACCTTTTCGTGCCAAATGATATAACGCATAACCCAAATGATAACAATGGACAAAATAGTAATAGCTAATCATCTGCAGATTTTGAACTTTATCTACTTTTCGTTTCTTCTTATTATAATGAGTTATTAAGATATCACTTGCATTAAGAAGTACAGCCAAATCTACTACTCTTTCATAAGTTGAAGGAGATAATATATTTTCATTTCTTACATTATTTAATTCTTCAATCCATTGGCTTGATAAATTGGACATAGCATCCTCCACGATCATGAAAATGTCGACTAACGTACCCGTTTTCCCGAGGCCCCCCGGCCTTAAGGACTCGTCCAGGTCATGCCTGACTTAGGCTGGGGGATGTGGCGCGGCACGCTTCAGCCCCGCCCCAAAGTTCAGCCCCCGTTGAACCCGCTTATCCGCGCCCTTGCGGGAAAACATTGTTAGCCGATCATGCCAGATAAATGCTCATAGGTAGATATTTTTTTAATCACCTTTTATAATACGTCTTTATTATTCTCTTTCATCTCTTGCATAAGTTTAAGACGTCTTGCACGTCGGTTATGACTTTCTGGTGTTCCAATCACGCTTCCAGTTTTAGTTAATATGAAATTGAACTCCCAATCTCCGTTTTCATTTAAAATAAATTGAATTTTATTGATACTAATTACCTTATTAAGTTCTTCAGCTTTAATAAAGCATCCTTTGAGTTTCTCCTGAGTTAATGCCGTTATGACTTTATTTGGATTACTTGTGCGAGCAATAAACTCCGAAGTTATTTCTCCAGGCGCTTCAAAAATATAAGTTATAGGTCTGTTTTTTGGTATAGCATATTTTGCAGCAGAAAATATCGCTCTCTTTACGATTTCGTAAAGTTTTGGTGCATCATCTATAATTGAGTCTATTATTTTATTGGAAACCCTTTCAGCAACAGGCTTACTAGCAAATAATACAATTAAACTTTTTGTTAATGTAACAATCACTTCAGGGTCAGGTATTAATGATTTTCTACCTATAAATCCTTCATCAATGTCACCGATTTCTTTAATTTCTTTTATGAATTCCTCATATTCTTTTTTCGACTCGAAGTTCACAAAGTCAGTTTCTATTCTTAATTTGTCCGAAGCAACTTTGTTACCTCTTATATTGAATGGTCTTTTATCGTCAGGTAAAGATTCTTCATATACTACCGTTTCATCTGGTAATATAAGTTCTTTGTAGTCATCAAATATTTCTTGTGTAACAACCATTCTATACTCACCATCATCCATCTCTTCAATCCAGGCATCTAGGACTTTCCCAATTGGAGGAATCATCGAGTCATGTTCAAGGCTCATACATGGCACTGCTTCACCATGTTTTATTTGTTGGGCTGCATTTTCAAGAGCTTCTTTAGATATTTTACAGAAATGCCGGTCTATATGCGTAGTAGCAATTACTGATTTATATCTCATAATCCATTCCTCCTATTTATAATCATCATGCATGTACTAAACTGCCACAACATTGCCTGCAAATCTCTGGCATGTTGGCTAACGTCTTATTCACGACAACATGTCGTGAATACACCAAAATTTTTGAGTATCTCCGACAATATGTCCTGAATATCATACTATCTTTTTTCTAAATTATTAACAAAGCGATCTAGTGGACTTTGAATCCTACCAAAATCTTTCTCGCTAACATGGGTATAGATTTCTGTAGTCTTTGAACTTTTATGGCCTAGCAATTCCTGAATATATCTTAAATCAGTACCTCCCTCTAACAAATGTGTAGCAAATGAATGCCTAAGGGAATGCACCGAAACCTTTTTTGAAACACCTGACTTGAAAAGTGCGTTTTCAAATATTCTTTGCACTGTACGCTCGCACAAATGTTTTCCTTCAGCTTCTCCCGGGAAAAGCCATTTTTCCGGAGAATATTTTTTAAAATATTCTCTTAATATATTAAGTGCAATATCAGATAGTACTGTATAACGGTCTTTTTTCCCTTTATCTTGCCGTATATGAATTAGCTTCCTTTCGCTGCTTATATCTTCAACCTTCAAACGTACCACTTCCCCAACACGAAGTCCGGCAGAATAAGTTAAAAACAAAATTGCTCTATGTTTATAATTTTCTACACTATTCAATATCTTAAAGACTTCTTGTTGACTTAAAACGACTGGCAATTTATGTTCCCGCTTTGGCCTTGGGTTATTTATAATAATATCGTATTTTTTGATTACCTCTTGAAAGAAAAATTTAATTGCACTAACTGCTTGGTTTACATATGAATGGGTACTCTCTTTTGTTTCCAATAGAAAAAGTAAATACTTACGAATATCTTCTCCAACAAGGTCTTTAGTAATCTTATTATTAAAGTCAATAAACCTTTTAACATGACCTAGATAAGCTTTTCGAGTTTTCGGGCTATATCCGTTTAGCTTTAGTTCATTATCCATCGTGTCGATAATTTCTTTTAAGAATGACTCCGGTAAACCTTTTACAACATTACTATCATATAGATTGCGAATTACTGGCTCTGCGATTACTTTTTCATTACTAAAGAGCATAAATAATTGCCTAACTATCTCTTCTGTATATGGAAGAATCCAAAGCTTCTTCTCAGGACTCCAAGATCGCCCTTTAATAGTCCTTATCAACCCTTTCAACACTATAATCAAAACTGACAGATATTTTATTATTAACTTCCTCTTGAATCCTTATAGTCATATAAATTACTCCTTATCACATCAAAGAAGTCAAATAAGCAGCTTTTAATTGTTTATGGTTGTTTTTCCCTAATTATTAGCTATTCTTCTTTATATTTCTATTTCCTTCCTCAAAATTCTCCGTTATTTCGACAAAAATAAGGCCCCGAAGAGCCTTTGCACAATATTAGCATTTAGCGAAATGGCAAAAGCCTAAATTTACTCTCCCATAAGCAAAACTTAGGCTTTTTGTATTGGAGGCAGCACCCAGATTTGAACTTGAGGATAAAGGACTTGCGGTCCTTACCTTACCACTTGGCTATGCCGCCTTATTCAATTTTACCGAATTAAAAACACTTAACAAAGATTTGTTAAGTGCTTAAATATTTTGGTGGAGGTGGGGGTCTAGTTTCTCCTTAAGCTGCAATGAGTACCTAAGACTCCTAAATTAGCCCTCAGGCACTAAAGCATAATTTTCAGCTATACTAAATATATTGGTGTATTTAGCGTAATCCTCCTACACCCCCGCTGACCCTTTTATTTATATATTCATATAATTTGGGGGAAGGACATAAAAAACCCGTGAAGGCATACAGGATTTCTCCTGCACACACTTCACGGGTCTTCTACATCCCCACTACTACTACTCTACGGTAACGCTCTTGGCCAGATTCCGCGGCTGGTCTACATTGCAGCCCCGGGCCTTGGCCGTGTAGTAGGAAATCAGCTGCAGCGGGATTACGGTCAATACAGGTGCGACAAAGTTGTAGATATCAGGAATTTCCAGGGTATCATCAACATATTTGCCGACTTCCTTATCCCCTTCTATGGCTACCGCCAGTACTTCGGCATCCCTGGCTTTAACTTCTTTAATATTGGAAAGAGTTTTATCGTAAGTGTTCTTTTGCACACAAAGGGCAACTACCGGAGTCTCTTTGGTGATTAAAGCCAGTGTCCCGTGTTTCAATTCCCCCGCCGCATAAGCTTCGGCATGGATATAGGATATCTCCTTCAGCTTCAAAGAGCCTTCCAGGGCCACGGCCCAGTCAAAGCCCCGCCCGATAAAGAATAAATCGCGTTTATCCTGATACTTTTCCGCTATTTCCTGGTATTTTTCAACTTCGCTTAATATCCTGATGGTTGCTTCAGGTAACTCATGCAAAGCATCAATGATAACTTTGGATTCTACTTCACTGACCACACCTTTTTGCTGGCCGAGATATAAAGCTAACAGGTATTCGGCCACCAGCATGGTCGTATAGGCCTTGGTAGAAGCCACCGCTATTTCCGGTCCGGCCCAGATATAAACCACAAAGTCTGCTTCCCGGGCAATGGAGCTGCCCACTACGTTGGTGATGGCCAGCACATTGGCACCTTTGTTTTTGGCTTCCCGTAAAGCCGCCAGGGTATCGGCTGTTTCCCCGGACTGGCTGATGACCACGACCAGGGTTTCATTATCAACCAGCGGCTGGCGGTAGCGGAATTCGGAAGCAATATCTACTTCCACCGGTATCCGTAAAAGACTTTCAAAAATCCCTTTTCCTACTAACCCGGCATGATAAGCTGTCCCACAGGCTACAATATAAACTTTTTTCCATTGATTAATCGTACTTGTAGCTAACTGGAAATCTTCAAATTTAACTTTATTTCCTGCAATCCGGCCGCTTAAAGCCTTGCGGAAAGCTACCGGCTGCTCATGAATTTCTTTAAGCATGAAATGCTCATACCCGCCTTTTTCGGCAGCCTCTGCATCCCAGGATACGTTGAACACTTCTTTATTCACTATTTCCCCGGAAATAGTGGAAATCTTTATCGTTTCGGAAGTCAGTACACAGACTTCTCCATCATTGATCAAGTAACATTTTCTGGTATGGGAAAGGATGGCCGGAATGTCAGAAGCAATAAAATTTTCTCCCTCACCGATCCCGATCACTAAAGGGCTGTCTTTTCGGGCCGCAACCAATTTGCCGGGTTCATTTTTACAAATTACGCCCAGGGCATATGAACCGTTGATCTCTTCCAAAGTCTTTCTAACAGCTTTCTCCAAGCTGCCTTCATAATAATGCTCGATCATATGGGCCACTACTTCCGTATCTGTTTCAGAGGAAAAAATATGCCCCTGCCCGGAAAGCCATTCTTTTAATTCCAGATAATTTTCAATGATCCCATTATGGACTACGGCAAAATCCTCCGAACAACTGGTATGCGGATGGGAATTCTCGTCGGAAGGCTTGCCATGGGTAGCCCAGCGGGTATGGCCGATGCCGATATTTCCCCGGGGATTGTCATGCAGAAGCTTGCTTTCTAAAAAGGATAATTTTCCTTCAGCTTTTACAACCTGCAATTTTTCATCTTTTAAAACTGCAACTCCAGCGGAATCATAACCACGATACTCCAACTTACGCAGACCTTCTACCAAAATCGGAGTGGCTTCTTTCTTACCAATGTAACCCACTATACCACACAAAACGAATTCCTCCTTAAGTTACAGCACAACTGTATCCGGTACTTTTTGTCCCTAAAATTACTCTTAGGTTTTGTAGTACCTTTGACGGTCACACAGCGACCGGGGAGCATCCGCCGAAATCTCGATAAACTCCCGCCCTCGTCAACCAACAAAAGCTTAGGGGATAGTTCTTAGGTCAGGTTGAGGTAAATTTCTATTTCTGACCTCTGACCTCCTAGCTCTTGCCTTTTCTTTGGTTCTGGCGCTTTTTGCCACTTTCTTGTGCTGTTCATCAGATAATGTTATTTTATTAAGTTTTGAAAAAAAATGTTACAAAACTGTACAAATTATCACCTGCTTTAAACGATCCTCCTTTCTGTAGGGAACTGCACATACCCCCTTAATTGAACAAATTAGCCAGTCCTTTTAATCCCGGCTGAAGGTGGGCATGTCCGTAATTTTTACAGCATAGATAAATAAATTTTACTATTTTGTGCCGGACATAACAAGGGAATATTTTGCCAAATCAGCTCTTGATCAGCCAAATTGAAAAGGCAATAAGGCTGAAAGCGCATAAGGTCTTGGTCACTGAAATTTTATCACCAAGCAGATACATAGAGAAGGCCAGAATAAAAAGATAATAAATAAAGGTTTGCGATGCGATCATTAAGGGAAGGTTTTTATAAAGCTGGTGGCCTTTCGTAAAGGCCATACCCAGGGAAACATTGGCTAGAAATAAGACCGGGGCAATTAGTAAGTTGTATTTGGCTATGGTTAGAAAATCGGGAGCTATATATTTAACCTGCCAGGATACGGTTAGGGCAATGATAAAAGAGCCCACTGCTAAGAGACCTAATATTAACGTCATCCTTTACCTCCTAAGCAAAGATAATATCTATAATTATTATTATAAATAATCCTTAAATAAAACCATGGAAATTTTTTTAGCCCAAAAATTAAAAAAAGGCCGGCCGCACAGTAAATTCTCTGCTAAAACTACGGTATAATTTAATTGGGAACATCCTGCCGAAAAATTACCTAAATTTGGCAGATATGTCCCCATCTCCTTTAACAACTGCAGCCAGGCAGCAATAATATCCAGAGTAAACTGCTTCTTACTATCTAATTTTTACATTACCTTGGACCGTCCCCTGTAGATAACCCCCCTGGCCACATCTAAGGTAATTAGCGTGCCCGTAGGCAATTTTTCCGTTGCCTTTTCAACACCGACCAAAACAGGTTTACCCAAACTTAAGCAAACAATAGCCGCATGAGAGGTCAAACCACCTTCTTCGGTTATTACTGCGGCAGCTCTCTGCATAGCCGGGACATAATCCGCATCTGTCCCCTGCACGACCAGGATCTCATCAGACCTGGTTTCAGTTACGGCCTGTTCCGCAGATATCACTACTTGAGTTGTTCCTACGACACTTCCTCGCCCGATTCCCGTACCTTGAGCCAGAATTTGTCCCACAACTTCTACTTTGAGAAGGTTGGTCGTTCCGGGCACCCCTACCGGGACACCTGCCGTAATAACGATAAGATCTCCGTTTTTAATTAATTTATGCTGTAAGGCAGCGTTAATGGATTGTTCGATCATCGCATCGGTGCCTTCTGTTTCCGGGGCATATATCGGCTCCACGCCCCATACCAGGAGCAGTTTTCTTTGGGCAGCAGCCCGTGGAGTAACAGCGATGATGGGAGATTTAGGACGGTATTTCGAAACCATCCTGGCAGTTGACCCTGATTCGGTAGCCGTAATGATAGCTGCTGCCCCCAGATTGTGGGCCGTAGTACAGGTAGCATGACTGATGGCATCCGTAGTAGTCTGCCGGGTAACAATCCCCCTTAGGGCAACAATACTCTCATGTTTAATGGCGGTCTCCGTTCTTTCCGCGATTCTGGCCATCGTTTTAACAGATTCGAGAGGATATTTGCCCGCCGCAGTTTCGCCGGACAACATAATTGCATCCGTGCCGTCTAGAATAGCATTGGCTACATCACTTGCTTCCGCTCTGGTCGGGCGCGGATTCCTGATCATCGAATCCAGCATCTGGGTTGCGGTGATAACCGGTTTGCCGGCACGATTACATTTTTCGATCATTATTTTTTGTATTAACGGTACTTCTTCGGCGGGAATTTCTACTCCCAGGTCACCCCGGGCTACCATCAGGCCATCGGAAACTTCCAGTATTTCAGCAAGGTTATCTACGCCCTGGTGATTTTCGATTTTAGAGATGATATGAATGTCGGTTTTGGAGTCTTCCAGGATCTTGCGTATTTCCAGAACATCACCGGCACTTCTGATAAAGGAGGCTGCGATAAAATCCACATCTTGCCGGATGCCGAATTTAATATCGGCGATATCCTTTTCTGTGACTGCCGGCAAATTAATATCTACCCCGGGGACATTAACACCTTTTCTATTGGAAAGCTCCCCGCCGTTGAGGATTTCACAGTGAATCTCCGTACCTTCTACTTTCAAAACAAGTAAAGCAATTAGTCCGTCATCCAAAAGAATCCGTTTACCCTCTCTAACATCCCGGGGTAATCCTCGATAGTTGATATGAATTTTTTCTTGATCCCCTGCAAACTCTTCCGTGGTTAAAATCACCTTTTTACCTGTTTCTAAAGTGATTTTTCCTTCTTTTAAAATTCCTGTCCGGATTTCAGGGCCTTTGGTATCCAGCATTATTGCAACAGGCTTGCCTGTTCTTTTAACAGCTTCCCTTACATTGGCAATCCTTTGTCCGTGTTCTTCATGGGTACCGTGAGAAAAATTAAGACGGGCTACATTCATACCGGCGTCAATAAGCTGACAAAGCTGTTCAACGGATTCACTGGCGGGGCCGATTGTACAAACAATTTTGGTACGCCTCATAGCATCCCTCCTCGTATTAGATTGATAATATTCCCGCTAAACGATAGACCTCCAAGTCTAATGACTTTTTAGTCCCTACAGCTTCCTCCAGAGAAACTGTAACCATTTCATTACCGACTACACCTGTCATGAGATTGGATTTGCCCTGCATGAGCAGTTGTACGGCTAATCCCCCCATCTTGCTGGCGATGATTCTGTCCACTGCGGTTGGGGTTCCTCCCCGCTGAATATGTCCCAAAACAGTTACCCTTGTATCCAGACCAATCCTCTTTTTTATTTCCGCACTGACCTTATAAGCTGATTCTACCCCTTCGGCCACGATAATAATGCTGTGCCTTTTTCCCCTCGTCAGCCCTCTTTTTAATTTATCTACTACTTCATTATAATCGGGTTTTATTTCCGGCACCAGTATTGATTCTGCCCCACCTGCCAGACCGGATTCCAAGGCAATCCAGCCGGAATTTCTCCCCATTACCTCTACCAGGAAAATTCTTTCATGGGAAGTAGCCGTGTCCCTAATGCGGTTGATGGCCTCAACAACTGTATTAACTGCCGTATCAAAACCGATGGTTAATTCCGATCCATGGATATCATTATCGATGGTGCCCGGTACTCCGATAACGGGCAAGCCCATCTTATGCAGTTCAACTGCCCCCCGGAAGGAACCGTCCCCGCCAATGACAACCAGTCCTTCAATATTATGATCTCTCATATTCTGCAGTGCTTTTTTTCTGCCTTCCGGTTCCATAAATTCTTTACTGCGGGCCGTATGCAAGACCGTTCCGCCCCTTTGGATAATATCCGCTACAGAACCTAGATCCATTTCCTGAAAAGCACCTTCAATCAGACCGGCATAGCCGCGCTCCACTCCCGCAACTTCGATATTATAATAGATAGCCGTTCTTACTACTGCCCGAATTGCTGCGTTCATGCCCGGAGCATCACCACCACTGGTCAAAACGGCAATTTTGCGCATCAAAAAAGCACCTCCGCTATAAAAGTTCATAGTTCAAAGATTGTAGTTTATAGATCATAAAAAAACAAAAGAAAAATCTAATATCTTATAACGATGATCTAGGAACTATGCTCTAGCAACTATTATTACTTACTAATTGCGCTGCTTAAAATTTCATGGGCTTCTTCCACTTCGGATTCAGGGACAAGGAGCTCCACAGAACCTGAATCACCTAAATGAGGTACTCCCGACGAACGCAAATTCACCAATACCCCTTCCGAAGTTAAAACTTCTTTTAATTGTTCAGCAATTATTCTATTTGGAGCAATATATACAACAGTCCACATATTATGTAAATCCTCCCCAAATTAATAATAGTTCCGGTTTGATAAAAACCACCTTAACAAATATTAACCAATCTGTTTATTCTCCTGCTTCTACCGTTCCATGTACGGTATATACTCTCGCCCTGCCTTTGATTTTCATCGCTGAAGTTTCTTCAGTAAACTGGGCGATCATGACTTCTCCCCGGTCAAGTTTTTCCGTATGATGAAATTTGGTATCCTTACCCCGGGTTAAGCCACTGATCGTAACTCCATTGTCTAAGGCTTTCACGACAATATACTCTCCATTAACAGGTTTGGAATTATCCACGGCCATCACCTACCTTATATTTATTCCTCAAGGCTTCCGCAACTATTCCAGGTACAAATTGTTCAATATTCCCTCCTAAAGCCCCTACATTTTTAATAATACTGGAGCTGATAAAGGAGTATTCGGCATCGGTCATTAAAAAAATGGTTTCTACCCGCTCATCTAAATGCCGGTTAATGGATGCCATCTGCATTTCAAATTCAAAATCAGATACCGCTCTTAAACCCCTGATGATAGCAACAGCACCTTTGGCTTCTACATAGTCGACAAGAAGTCCGTCAAATACGTCTAATTCCACATTTTCGAGATCATGCATACAGCATTTCTTTACTAAATTAAGTCTTTCCTCTATCGTAAAAGTCGTTTTTTTATGACTGTCGCAGGCAACTGCCATAATTACCTTGTCAAATAACTTAGCCGCCCGGTTAATGATATGAATATGACCAAAAGTAACAGGATCGAAAGTACCCGGATAAACAGCAATTTTTTCTTTCAAAAAACCACCCTCCAAAGCAAGCCGCTATCTTTAGCTTGTCCAAAAAATAATTGTTTTCTGCATTTTACTCTCTCTTTTGCTTTCTCAATCACATCTTATTCTAGAAGTAAACTTATTCTCCTGCAATAATTAATTTTTTTTCTAAAACACCGCCGGAAAGGTGGTTAAATATGCTTCGTCAGCATTCCCTGCTGCCTCTTTGATTATGGGCTATTTTAGCAGCGGCCGCCGCGGCAATAGCTGCGACAATATCATCAGCAAAGGTATTTACTTTTCCGGGCTTGGAATCCAATTCGCCAATCAAGCCGATCTTAGTCTTATCCAGATAACCAAAGCTGGTGATGCCGATTGTACCATAAATATTGGTAATCGCAAATGCTAAGATTTCATCAATACCATACAGGGGCTCATCTTCCTTAATTATTTGAGAAATAGGCTCAGGCAGCAGATTTTCTTCGGCAATTCTATCTATAGCAAGACCGGTGAGAATAGCATGCTGCACTTCCCGTTTTTCCAAAACTGCGTTTACTGCTTCAGAGCAGCTCTCCCGCCGCAATTCCGGGTGATAGGGCAATTGTAAGCCAAAAACGATCTCCCCTATTGCCTCAATATTTATCCCTCTTTGCTCCATCTCTTTGATCACAACATTCTTCATGATCATGCCTCCCCAAAATAGTTTGTAACTAATCTATGAAGCCAGTTGTGAAAATGTGCTATTTTATTTGTTCACAAAAGATAAATTTTTAGAAGTACAGATTTCCAGCAAGTCCTGTTCCAAGTCTTTACGCCAGTCTACCCAGTATTCCCGGTCCGTTAAGACCAGCTTCTTTTCCCTTTCGAAATAAAAATAAACAGGCACACTCCCCCGGTAGCTTTTTAAAATACGGCCGATGATTTCTACCTGAGCGTTATTCACAACGGAAGAGTCTATTTTTATGTATAGTTTAGGAATATTTCTTTCCTGCAGCTCCAAAACGGTAATGTCCTCTACAAAAAACTTAGGATTATCTTCCTGCAGATTGATCCTCCCTGTCATTAATACTACTTTATCCGCTTCCACAAGGGCATGATATTTCTGAAATGTCCGGGGAAATACTAAGGTTTCAATGCTTCCCGTCAGATCCTCCAGAACACAGTAAGCCATCGTTTCACCTTTCTTGGTCACACTTCTGCGTACCGAAGTGATGATCCCCCCGATGGTAATTCTATTGCCGTCTTCTTCCTGGCTAAGGTCTGCAAGCTGGTGTCTGACTTTGGTTTTTAATTGATCCGAATATTCATAAAGGGGATGGCCGCTGACATACAGTCCTAGTATTTCCTTCTCCATGGCCAGGATATCCCGTTGACTAAAATCCTCCACATCAGGAAGTTTGATGGGGTCAAAATCTATCGTAAAACCTGCTTCTTCACCAACATCAAACAAAGAAACCTGCCGGCTGTTCATACTCTTCTGCAATTCCTGTCCCTGTTCGATACAGGTATCCAGGATTTGCAGGAGCTGCACCCGATTCCCCGGAATCGACCCGAATGCACCACACCTGATTAAACTTTCCATAACTCTGCGGTTAACCTGACTCAAGTCTATCCGCTTACAGAATTCCTGCAAGGATTGGAAAGGTCCTTCTTGGTCCCTGGCAGCTAATATGGCCTGGATGGCACCCTTGCCTACATTCTTTACGGCTGCTAAACCAAAACGGATATTTCCGTCCCGTACGATAAAGTTCTCGCGGCTCTCATTGATATCCGGAGGCAGCACCTTAATCCCCATACGCTGACACTCAGCAATATAAAAGGGGACCCGGTCCGAGGACTCCATTACACTTGTTAAAAGAGCCGCCATAAATTCCACCGGGAAATGGGCCTTTAAATAGGCAGTCTGAAAAGTCAGCAGAGCATAAGCAGCACTATGGCTCTTATTAAACCCATAGCCGGCAAAATACTCGATGAGTTCAAAAATCTTGCCTGCGATCCGGGGCTCAACATCATGCTTGCGGGCTCCGTTAATAAACTCTTCTTTCAGCCCGGCAATTATTTCCGGCTTCTTCTTACCCATAGCCCGCCGCAGAAGATCGGCCTGCCCCAGCGTAAAGCCCGCCAGGTCACTGGCTATGCGCATTACCTGTTCCTGATATAAAATAATGCCGTAAGTAGGTTTGAGGATTGGTTCCAGTCCGGGATGTAAGTATTCAATAGCCTTTTTACCATGCTTACGGGCAATAAAATCTTCCACCATGCCGCTGCCTAAAGGGCCCGGTCTATAGAGAGCCACTAAAGCGATAATATCTTCAAAATGCCCCGGCTGCAAATCTTTAAGAATAGCCCGCAAACCCGAACTTTCCAACTGGAATACACCTATACTGTCACTCTTGCTCAGCATCTCATAGGTTTTCGGATCATCCAGGTCAATTTGCGAAAAATCTGTTTCAATACCTTTACTATCTTTAATCAAATCAACAGCATTATTAATCACTGTTAATGTTCTCAGACCCAGTAAATCCATTTTCAAAAGACCGATTTCTTCCACATTTTCTTTCGCAAACTGGGTCGTTACACCACCATCGGATGTTTTTTGTAAAGGCAGGTAATGATCCAAAGGTTCCTGGGATATCACTACCCCTGCGGCATGGGTTCCGGCATGCCTGGGCATCCCTTCCAAAGCCATTGCCGTATAGACCAGTTCCTTAATCTGCGGATTTTCTTCCATCAGCTCCCTTAATTCCGAGGTTACCTCCAAAGCTTTCTGAATGGTAATTCCCAGTTCATTGGGGATCAGCTTGGCTACCTTATCCACTAAACCCAGGGGGATATTCATTACCCGGCCGACATCCCGGATGGCTCCCCGGGCAGCCATCGTACCGAAGGTAATTATTTGAGAGACCCTGTCCGTGCCGTATTTACCGATCACATAATCAATGACTTCTCCCCGCCGCTCATAACAGAAATCAATATCAATATCCGGCATGCTTACCCGCTCCGGATTTAAAAACCGTTCAAACAAAAGATCGTATTTTAACGGGTCGATATCCGTTATGCCTAACGTATAGGAAACCAGGCTGCCGGCAGCCGAACCCCTGCCGGGTCCGACATAGATTCCCTGTTTGCGGGCAAAATGGATAAAATCCCAGACGATGAGAAAATAGCCCGCGTATCCCATTTGTTTGATAATCTGCAGTTCAAATTCCAAGCGCTCATGAGCCTCTTGAACAGGCTCTCCGTAACGTTCTTTTAAACCTTTTGCGCATAATTCGTCCAAATATGTCTCTAAAGTAAAACCCTCCGGAGTTTGAAAAAGGGGCATATGATTATCACCAAAGGTAAAATCCACCTCACACCGGTCGGCAATTTTCAAGGTATTGGCTAAGGCTTCCTGATATTCCCCCAAAGCCAGATTCATCTCTTCCCAGGATTTTAAATAAAATTCCTGGGTTTCAAACTTCATCCTGTTTTCATCTGTCAGGATTTTGCCTGTCTGGATGCACATTAAAACATCCTGAACCTTGGCATCTGCTGCCGTCACATAATGGACATCATTCGTAGCGATCAAAGGAATCCCTGTTTCCTCACTAATTTTAGCCAGCTGGGTGTTTACCGGCATTTGTTCTTTTAAGCCGTGATTTTGCAGTTCCAGGTAGAAATTCCCGGTCCCGAATACTTGCCGGTGCCATAAGGCAGAATCCTTAGCCTCCTCATATTTATTGTTCATAAGTAAGGAAGGGATCTCCCCGGCCAGGCAGGCACTTAATGCGATTAAACCTTCACTGTATTGAGCCAGTATCTCTTTATCAACCCGGGGTTTATAATAAAAGCCTTCCAGCCAGGCAAGGGAAACCAGTTTGATCAAATTCTTATAACCCTTGTCATTCTTAGCCAGGAGGACTAAGTGATAGGGAGAATCATCCATATTCGGCCGCTTAGCAAAGCGGCTGTTAGGGGCAACATATACCTCACAGCCTATAATCGGTTTAATCCCTGCTTTTTTGCATGCTTTATAGAAATCTATCACGCCGTACATTACGCCATGGTCGGTAATGGCTAAAGCCGGCATATTCTGTGCTTTTGCTTCCTCAATCAGCTTGTCCAGACGGCAGGCGCCGTCCAGCAGGCTGAATGAGGAATGCACATGTAAATGTATAAAAGGATTATTCATTGTCCGCACCTCGTTTAATCTAAGCTTTTCTCCTGCTTCATGTTCTTTAACTGTTTGACCTTTTTACTGTTCTACGGTTTAAATACTTTTTTCAACAAAACCGACATATGTCCTGCATAGCAGAGCACTAGAATAAATATATATTATTAAATACTTTTTGACACGGGGTTTTGCTATGACTTTTCCCAACAGATTGATATTTATTTTTTGTACGGCCCTGGGAATCGTATTGGGCGGTTCCCTCATCGGTTCCCTTTCTACTATTATAACAGGTGAGCAGCCTTATTTTACAATGAGAAAACTGGCGGAAGATATGAAATTATGGGCTGTTGTAGCGGCAATAGGCGGTTCTTTCAGCTCTTTTGAGGCGCTGGGGTCAGGATTATTTTCAGGAGAGTTCCGGATTCTCGGCAAGCATTTTTTTTATGTGATCAGTTCTTTCGCCGGAGCCGAAATCGGCATTTATTTAATTTACACCTTGACAGGCGGCAGATCATGAAAATCTTTTTCTACCTGCCCGATAAAAGGTTCGCCCAGCTACTGGCTTTATTTACCCTGGGTATCATCATTGGTGCTGCCTTAGTCACCTTAGCTCTCGGCTACCAGGTCGAGAATGTTAAGAGTGAAAATTCAACACTGCAGGTCCGGTTAGCAGAAAAGGAAGACCAGATTAAGGCTCTGGAGGATAAAGTGTCGGAAGCGAAAAAATGGTTTATTATTAAGGAAATTGAAATTGAATTAGAATTACCGGAAAGGAATTTTGCCGATGAGGAAAATTTAGTCTTGAAAATTGAGGGGCAAATCAAAGATATGCTTAAGGATATCCGGGGGAAAAGAGTGAATGAGCTCCACCCCCAGGTAATCTGGTATATCGTTGACGGCCGCAAGATCGAGGCCTTAGGATATCAGTTTACTTTACAGGTTAAAGGTGTGCTGGTCTCGGAAAAACTGCTTTTCTATGTTTCCGCAAAATACATTTCTCCTAATCTGCAACAGGAGCCGGTAATAACCCAGTAAAAAGATGTAAGAGCCCCGAAACGGCAGAATATCTTACAATTTTCTTGTGCGGATCTGAAACTTTCCGGCTCCGATTTAGGATAGCTAAAGCTTTAAAAACCATCTGCAGTCTACGAAACAGATGATTTTCACAACAATTAAAAAAACCTGGCTTTTAAATAAACCAGGTCTTTATTAGCTGTTTTTGAACATTTCATTATTCCAGTACCACTATTTTCATTTTCTGACTGCTCTGCAGGTTGTTAAAGCTTTCGCCTTCATTTCTTCACCGCTGTACATTTCTATCTCTACCGTACAGGTTTTCTTATCTGTTTGCAGAATTTTCGTATAAACGGACACTATTTCCCCCACAGTAGGCGGGTCCATTTGATAGAGGGTAAAATTCTCGGCAACGGTATCCCATTTCAAACTTTTGCGGATGGCAATAAAGGCAGCCGTATTCATGATCATCACGATTGTCCCCACACTGGCATTACCCAGTTCGCTAACCATAAACTCCGTTATTTCCCCCTCCAGCATAATACCCTCCTGCCAGTCGCTTAATTTAAAGCCGCTCAGGGTTAAGTTATCTACTGTCTCTCCAACCTGAGGCTGCTTTTGGGCCTGCTGGAAGGCCTTTAAAATATCCTGACGGCTTACAACCCCAATCAGATGTTTGTCTTCATCAACCACAGGAATAAGTTCAAAGCCTTCCCATACTAAAACCCGCGAAAGATGAGTTACCAGGGTTTTAGGTCCTGCTGTTAATACATCTGCCGTCATAACAGCTAAGATAGTGGTATCAGGATCGACACCTGCTACGTCAACAGCAGATACAATACCTACGACAACACCATTTTGGTCGACTACCGGAAAGCGGCTATGGGAACTTTTTTGCGCTAATTCATGCCACTGGGATATTGTATACTCGGGAGATAAAAAATCAACCTCTGTAACCATGATATCCTCCACCCGGACTAATTCCTTATAGGTCAGCCTTTCATACACAGCCCTGTTAATCATAGAGGTCGCAACAAAGGTATCATAAGGGCAGGTAATAATCGGGACATTTAATTCCCTGCCCCTCTGCAGCACCTCTTCAGAAATTTTAAAGCCCCCTGTCACCAGCAGGGCAGCGCCCCTTTCCAGACCAATAAGCTGTACTTCTTCCCGGTCACCAACCAATAACAATGTTTCCTTTTCAATGTACCTTTCTATCATTTTTTCCGTAGTAGAGCCTATTATAAACTGGTCGGGGATCATTCCCAATCTGTCATGGGCACAGAGAACTTCCCCTTCAATAATTAAGGCTATTTCCCTTAAGCTCAGATCTTCCAGTTCCTTCTCAGCCTCATCCTCAATTCTTACCGTTCCTACTTTCGGTATGGAACTCACCAGTCTCTGGGACTCGGCTTCCTTAATCGCTCTATAGGCGGTACCTTCACTAACGTCTAATTCCTTGGCAATTTGGCGGACCGAAACTTTAGTTCCTACCGCCAAATCTTTAATATATCTGATGATAAGCTCATGCTTAGTTTCCACGATAATCCCACCTCTCCAACAATTCCTCCATAATTATATCAAAACATTACAACTTGTACTACTTTTATATATAAAAGGCTCCTGTTATAAAACAGAAGCCCTAAAACCAACCCAGCCTGCGCATTCTTTTCGTCATGATACCGCCCAGGCGCCCTGATTCCTCGGCAGTTAATTCCGGCCAGCCGCTGTCACTGATTTTAGTCATTAATCCTAACTCTTCAGCAATTTCCAATTTTAAGACATCCCTGGCATAATACTTTTTCATTTTTTTTTTGGTTTCCATTGCCATCCACCCTTAATATTAGGAGTTTCATCTATAGATTCTCACTGCCCCCTTGTATTTTATACATTTTTTTCTTTGTCATATTCTGCGATAATTGACTGGGCAAAAGGACCGGCATCACCCAGGGCGAAAGCTTTCATTGTTCCTGCCGCTACATTCCTGATAGCAGCGGTTACGATTTCCTGGGATAACTTCAGGCCTTCCAATTCCTTTTGAATCTGCAGAGCTGTAAGAATACCGTATTTGGAGGAAAGGGTGTTTATCCTGCCGACCAGGTCGGTATCACCTTTTTCCACAGTGCCGATATGGGCGAAAATATCTCTGACCGGTTTTTCGCTGTCTTCATTGTCACCTTCAACGATAACAACAGGCTTTTCACCGGCCGCCATCTCTTTGGCATGTCCGATTATTTTGGCCGAAACCTTTTGATATTTTATTTTTAAAGCACTATGGGGCAATGTGGTGGCGATATTTACAATTACGGCACTTTCCGCCAGATAATCTTCCAGCTCTCTTAGAGCCTGGAGTACCGTTTCCGTTGCCAAAGCCATGATAATTATTTCCGCATTTCGCAAGTCTTCTTTACTTGCTGCCACTGCTCCGCACGATTTACTCAAGCGCTGGGCATTATCCGGTATCCGGTCATAGACATAGAGTTCATAGACCGGAGCAAGTTTACCTGCTAACAGGCTGCCCATCCTGCCACAACCGACAATAGCTATTTTGGTCATTATTTTAACACCTTCCTGGTTTATAGTTTAATAGTTCCCGGTTCTCAGATATCGGTTCTCAGTTAGGGGAGTTAGTGACTGGTGATTAGTGGTAGTAAAGTTTATAGAACATTATAGAACATAGAGCATAGTTCATAGTTTATAGAACAGGTCCCGACTGAACACTGATATCTGAAAACTGAGAACTGAGAACTGAGTACAGAGTACAGAGTACAGAATACATCACCGGCTATCTGTTCCCGGTTCTCTCCGCTGTCCCTTCCGTTTTACAAAATTATTGAGAAATGTTCCGATTACTAAGACGCCCAGACTGATCCCTAACCCCACATATAAAGGGTCAACTGCGTTAGCCCCCAATAACGCCCAGGCGACTGTACCCGGCGGGGCTAAGAGAATCGCCCACATTCCCGCCCGGGGATTCACTTTATTTCTAAAAAAAACCGCGCCGATTAAAGGGAAACATATGGCGGCACCCCGTAAGCCCATGGAGAGGAAACTCCATTTTAAGATCAGGGTATTCATATTACCTGTCACAAATAACAGGGTTAAGCCGGTTACAGCAATAATGGCAAATCTTGAAAAAACAAGTAATTCTTTATCGGTAGAATTGGGAGCTATAAATTTTTTCATAATATCCTGGGTCAACATGGTGCTTACGCCCAATACCAAACCGGCTCCCGTTCCGACAACAGATACTAATAATGTGGCTAAGATAATTCCCCCCAGCCACTCGGGCAGATATTGGATAATAAATACAGGCAGGGCTTCTTTCGGATTAAGTCCGGGAAAATTAGCACGCATAAATAATCCTACAAATATCCCGGCGATACCTATAGGAGGAATGATGATCCCCGAAAGCAACGCTCCTTTGCGGGAAGCACCGGCAGTTTTACCGGAAAACATGGCCTGCAGGTATGTCTGGGTTGATAGAACACCCACCAGCAATGAAAAACCCGCCGCTAAATCCGTTCCTACGCCCCGGCCAAAGAGGCTGAACCAAGGGAAAGGCGGAAAACTCCGGGTAAAGCCGGAAATCCCGCCCCCCAGATTATAAGCCAGTGAACCGGCTGCCAGCATGGAGATATATAGGAGGATTACCTTTAATGTTCCCACAAGTCCCGTTCCCCAAACTCCGCCGAAAATCACGTATGCTATCACTAAAAAGCCGGCAATAAAGGCTGCCTGTAAAGATGATAAATCAGACATTGAAGTGATTAAAGCAACTGCGGCCAGTATTTGAGCGATAATATTTAAAAATATGCCTGCTGAGGAAAAAATACTTGCTAAAGGTCCTGCCTGTACCCCGTATACCTCCGCCAAAAGTCCCGGCCCGGTAGCGGCACCGGACATTCTTAAGGGTTCGGCCAGCAATATACCTAAAACTAGACAGGCAATTCCGCCGCCTAAAGTGAACCACCAGGCACTAAATCCATGCATAAAGGCCAATTGGGCTGTTCCTACAGTAGAAGCTCCTCCCACCAATGTACCGATTATTGTTCCTGCCACCAGAGGAGCGCCAATAGACCTTCCCCCCACAGTAAAATCGCTGGCGCATTTAACCCGGCGAATAGAAGAGATGCCCACAAAGGTAACCACCAAAAGAGTCAGCAGAATACTCAAAACATGTGTAAAGGTTAACATATTTTCCTCATTCTTGATCATTTTTCCTTTTATTTAACTTTCAAGAAAAATACAGATTTTCCCTCTATTAAATAGCTAAAATTTTTATCGCATAATTTATCAGCTATTTTCACATGCTAAAAGTAACTTTTAATCCGGGAGGAAAGATGATGGATAAAATCGCTTTAGTATTGGTTATTATCGGAGCTTTAAACTGGGGACTGCTGGGTTTATTCAGTTTTGACCTCGTGGCTGCCATCTTCGGGGGGCAAAATGCCCTCTTATCCAGAATCGTATATGTACTCGTTGGTGCGGCAGGCTTGTATTCCATTACATTTCTGCTGGGAAACAAAGTTCGCGACTAAAAACGGAATTCATCAGAAACTTATCAACTCAAGAACGGCCTGTGTATGAATACAGGCCGTTCTTGAGTTTTAAAATATTTAAAAAACTAGGCCGGTTATGGTATAATTATGAATTATCACAAGCCATTGAATAATATTATTTTTGGAGGATTGGTGATGTTTAAAAAAATTATTGCCCCCGGTATTTATCAAAGACAGCAGGGCATCCGCCATTCTGCCGGCGAATACTGCAAAGAACTGGGTACAAAGGCTTATGTTATCGGCGGTAAAACAGCTTTAAAGGTTATCGAAAAGGATCTGTTAAAAAGTTTCCAAAATGTAAAAATCACTGCTGTCCGGATTAGCTGGTACGGGGGTGAAGTCAGCTGGGACAATATTCACAAACTCGCCCGTGAAGCGCAAAGCCTTAACTGCGATTTTATCATCGGCATCGGCGGCGGCAAAGCACTGGATACGGCTAAAGCCGCAGCTTTCCAGGCAAACCTTCCTCTGGTAACTATGCCGACGATTGCCGCAACCTGTGCCGCCTGGACTCCGCTGTCCATTATCTATACAAATGAAGGGGAATACCTGGAGCTTTCCCTGAAAGCCCAAAACCCCGGCTTGGTTCTCGTAGATTCAGAAATTATTGTACAAGCTCCCCTGGAACTATTCAGAGCAGGAATAGGCGATACGCTGGCCAAATGGTTTGAACTGGAGATTACCGTAAGAAAAAACCGCAAAGATGCTGCCGTTGCCGCAGCCTGCAGCTTAGCTTATCTCTGTTACCAAAACCTTATCAAGTACGGTCCGGATGCTGTTGAGGACCTGAAAAAAGCCTTGGTAACTCCGGCTGTAGAAGAAATCATTGATGCCAATATTATGCTGTCGGGTCTTGTCAGCGGATTAGGCGGTGATGATTTTCGTTCGGGAGGAGCCCATGCCGTCTATAATGGATTTACCGTATTACCGGAAACACATCATTACTTCCATGGTTCCATTGTTGCTTTTGGTATTCTCTGTCAGCTAATCCTGGACAGCAAAGAAAAAGAAGTTCTGGAATTACTTCCTTTTTATAAAGAAGTAGGGCTTCCTTATCTGCTGGAGCAAATCGGCGTAAATGATTTAACGCCGGCTAAAGCACTGGCAGTAGGAAAGGCGGCCGCCGCCACCGAAGATATGGCGAATCTGCCTTTAACCATCACGCCGGAAATGGTAACCCGGGCCATCCGAAAAACGGATAGTATGGGAAGAGGACAGGTGAATGATTATGTATGATAAAACTTTAATGAGAAACTGGGCTAAAGATATTATCCCTTTTACTCCCGAACTGGAGGATTTACCTGTTAAAGATATCATGACCAGGTTAAATCTAACAAAAGTTGCTAAACTCTCATTTAATGAAGCCCCCCAGGGTCCGTCCCCCCTTGCAGTCAAAGCCATACAGGAAGCGGCCCTCTCCCCCAATCTTTATCCGGATGCTTCGGCCCTGGAGTTAAAGACAAGATTAGGGGAATTATATAAATTACCACCTGCTGCTTTTGCAGTTTCTAACGGTGCCGACGAAATGATTGTCCTGCTGACCCAGGCTTTTTTAAATGAAGGAGAAGAAGTCGTTATTCCCTTTCCAACATTTGGGCAGTATTTTGTCTCTACCAGATTGATGGGAGCAAAGGCCGTAAAAGTACCCTTGACCGACTTTACGATAGATCTGGAGAAGGTTAGAGAAGGCATCACGGATAAAACCAAAATGATTATTCTCTGCAATCCCAATAACCCTACCGGTACGATTATTCCCGGGAAACAGCTGACTGCCTTTATCAGGAACCTTCCTGCCCATATTCTTTTGGTGGTGGATGAAGCTTATGCAGAGTATGCAGACAGCTATGATTTTCAAAGCATTATCCCTTTAACAGCTAAATTTCCTAATATTATCGCTGTGCGGACATTTTCAAAAATATACGGCCTGGCGGCGTGCCGGGTAGGTTATGCTGTGGCGTCTCCTCCGGTTATTCAGGCCTTAAATCAGGTTAAGCCGCCTTTTAACCTGAATGTATTTGCCCAGGCAGGTGCGGCTGCAGCTTTACAGGACCAGAACTACATAGCAGATCTGAAGAAATATAATACCGCGGCAAAAATTCAACTGTACAAATATTTAGACCGGCTTAATTTATCCTATGTAAAATCCCAGGCAAATTTTGTCTTCTTCAATGCCCGCAAAGACGGCAAAGAAGTCTTTAATTATCTGGCCGCCGACGGGATTATGGTCAGAACCGCCCATGGCTGGGGATATCCTGCATTCATTCGGTTGACCATCGGTTCACCGGAAGATATGGAAATGTTTTACGATTCCTTCCGCAGCCTTTATTAGGACAAATATTGGCAATAACAAAATACAGCTGAAAAACATTGCATTTTTATGCATTGATAAATTATAATTATACCATAAATTGAGTTTACCATAGGGAGGAACCACACATGAAAAAGATATTAAGCGTAATATTAATAATTTTCTTAACTGCGCTAAGCCTCAGTGCCTGCAGTAAGACAGACAATACCCAGCCTGCTGCTGACGGACCTGTTAAACTAAGACTTACCTTGCCGACATGGGTCGGCTACGGCCCCATTTATATCGCAAAAGAAAAAGGTTTTTTTGCTGAAAATGGTTTAGATGTTGAAATAACCAAAATCGACGGGCTGGCGGAAAGAAAGCAGGCCCTGGCCGGGAAGAAGATTGACGGCATGGCTACCGCTCAGGATGTTCAGGTAACACTGGCTGCCGCCGATGTTCCGGTAAAAGTAATCTGGGCTTTAGACGGTTCCTTTGGTGGAGACGGGATGCTGGCCAAAAATGATATTCAATCTGTCCAGGACTTAAAAGGTAAAACCGTTGCCTTAGAAACCGGTACAACAAGTCATTTCTTTGCCCTGACAGTTCTCAAAGATGCCGGCCTAACTGAAAGTGATATTACAATTCAAAATATGACTGCCGGGGATGCCGGAGCTGCTTTCGTAGCAGATAAAGTCGACGCTGCCGTGACCTGGGAGCCCTGGCTGAGTAAAGGCAAAACTAACGGAAAAGTACTGGTCAGCACAAAAGATTATCCCAGTATTATCGTGGATAGTATCAGTTTCCGGACCGATGTCGTTGAGCAATATCCGGAAGCTATGAAGGGCTTCGTTAAAGCGATGGGGCAGGCAATGGATTACTGGCAGGCCAATGCTCCGGAATCCGAAGAAATTATGGCCAATGGTTTAGGCATTGATTTAGAGGAATTCCAAGCTACTATCCCTGATTTAAAATTCTATAATTTAGCCGACAATAAAGAATTCTTTGGTACAAAGGAAAGCCCCGGTGCCATTTTTGATACAACGCAAAAAGCCATAGATTTCTATAATGAGCTGAAAGTTATTGAAAGTGTGCCCAAAGCCGCAGACATAGTTGAGCCTACCTTTGTAAATCAAAATTAGTTGTCAAAAGGGAGCCCGCCAGGCTCCCTTTGCGTATTATTTTATGATAGACTTATACAGGTACCTGTTATCATAATACATACTGGAGGTATTTTCCGTGCCACGTTCTGCTTCATCTTATTTTACGCCTAGAACCGATATTGATAAAAATGCATACTTAACCCTGGGGTTTTCTGCCTTTATCCTGTTCTTTATTTTTTGGTCGGTCTTGAGCTATGGAGGATTGGTCCAGGAAACCTTCCTGCCGGCTCCCCATACCGTATTCCAAACTGCTCTTCAGCTTTTAACAACCGGTGATCTCTTAAATCATATGGGATTCAGCATCTGGAGAGTAACGGCAGGATTCTTGCTGGCAACGCTGATTGCCGTTCCCTTAGGGATACTCATGGGTACGCTTAAGGTTTTTGAAGGCTTTTTTGAACCTTTAATCGGTTTTGTCCGTTATATGCCCGCCTCAGCGTTTATCCCTCTCTTCATTCTTTGGATTGGACTGGGCGAAGGAGAAAAAATCGCGGTAATATTTTTTGGGACATTCTTTCAACAAACCCTCATGGTTATGGATGTAACCAAAAACGTCTCCAATGATCTCATTGATGTTTCCTATACCTTGGGTGCTTCAAAACCGGCAGTCTTTAAAAAAGTGATTTTACCGGCAGCTCTCCCCGGCATAGTTGACACGCTGAGAATAACTTTCGGCTGGGCTTGGACTTACCTGATCGTCGCTGAAATCGTAGGCGCCACGGTAGGATTAGGATATATGATTATGCAGTCTTCCCGCTTTCTAAGTACGGATAAGATTTTTGTCGGAATTTTAACAATTGGCTTTTTGGGAATGTTAAGTGACCTGATCTTTAAAATTATCTACCGCAGGCTGTTCCCCTGGCTTAATGAAGGAGGTGGCATTAAAAGTGAAACAGGAAAAAATTAAGCTTAAAATCGATAACGTTTCAAAAATATTCGGCAAACAAAATAATCAGGTTATCGCTCTGGATAAAACCTCCTTTGAAGTGCAGGAAGGTGAATTCGTTACAATATTGGGCCCCTCAGGCTGCGGTAAATCTACTATTTTAAGAATTATTGCCGGCTTGACAGATACCTCATCAGGTAAAGCCCTGTTAGATAACAAGGAAATCGTTTCTTCCGGAGCAGACCGGGGCATGGTCTTTCAGTCTTATACGTTATTTCCCTGGCTTACGGTCCAGGGAAACATTGAATTCGGCCTGGAGCTTAAAGCTATGGCGAAAAAGCAGCGGGCGCAGATCGCACACCATTATTTAGAATTAATCGGCTTAAAAGGTTTTGAAAACCACTATCCCCAAAACCTATCCGGCGGGATGAAACAAAGGGTTGCAATTGCCAGGGCTTTAGCCAATGACCCTGAGATACTCTTAATGGATGAACCCTTCGGAGCCTTAGACGCTCAGACTCGTTCAATCATGCAGGAAATTCTTCTTAATGCCTGGCAGGAATCAAAGAAAACGATCCTTTTTGTAACCCATGATGTTGAGGAAGCAATTTTTTTAGGGGACACGATCTACGTCATGACAGCTCGTCCAGGCAGGTTAAAAAAGCGGATTCCCGTACCTTTAGAACGTCCCCGTACCTTTGATATGAAAAATAGCTCCCAATTTCTGGGGGTTAAGCAGGAACTTTTGGGGTTGATCAGAGAAGAATCGATCAAAACCATCAACATGTAAGAATTGCAGACCGGACTTTTAAGGAGGTGCTGACAATGGCTTTCCTGTTTAAGAACAAAACGGTTAAGGAGCTAAGAAAGAAATGGGGCTTAACTGCCCGGGAGCTGGCCATAAGAGTCAAGGTTGATAATATTGATATTTTAAAAGTTGATGAGCTGAAAATAAAAGATGTCCCCGAACCCTTAAAAACAAAGCTGCTGCCGGTTTTAAGAGGGGATGACCTGGACAAAATGCCGTGGCTGTAGAAAGTCCCCGGCATTTTGTACTTTGGGCCATCCTTGAAAACCGGTTTAATACCCCAACTCTGCTTTTACCAAAATAATGTGAAACTCGTTTATCCCCCGGGGGCGCCCTTCATGAATCACCATTACCCGGCACTGCTTGGTTTTGATTGTCTTGCAGTCATGACAAACCCCGGTTTTTGCGCAGGGGGTCCGGGAGTTTTTCCGCTGGTAGCTTAAAGGTGCAGCAACATTTTTGGTTCGATAAATTGCATCTTCTAAGTTTTTGGTAATTTTATTGCTGCCTACTACTGCAACGACCATTTTCGGCCCATAACACATGGATGCCACCCTATTCCCTGTCCCGTCTAAATTAACAAGTAAGCCGTCTAATGTAATCGCATTGACACTTGTCAAAACAACATCGGCATTTAATTGTTCATGCCGCCGGAGAGGATTTTCCTCTTCCCAGGTATCAATTATTTGGGAGCCGGATTTTTTTAATTCCTCGATGATTCCCAGCCCGCGAATCGTCACCGTACCGGGCAAGCCGATACTGGCGCTTTCCGGTATTAGCTGTTTCAGCAACTCTACGGCCTCATCCCGGCTGTCCGCTATATTTACGGAAAACCCCCTGTTTATCAGGTTCTCTTTTAAAATCTCAAAATTTTCCATTTTTATTATAACCTCCAATTCAGACGGCAGGATTTGGCGTCTTTTTGTTTAATATTTATATTAATTGAGTAAGTGAGGTGGATTGGGATTGGAGAAGAGAAAAAGTATCTGTTTCGTAGGAAATCATGAGAAAACTACCTTAACCCTCGCTAAACAGCTGAACTATTTGCTGGGACAATATCTAGATATAAAATCTTGGTGTCTTCAGTATATGGAGGTACCTATTGATTGTTATGACTGTGACATCTATGTAACGTCCAGCTATACTGCCCTGGCTAAGATCCAGGATTGCATCCCTCCTAATAAAAAGGTAATTGTTGCCGCCAGAACATTAGATACAAGAAAGTTAGATCAGGTACTGGAGCTTTTGCCCGGCACCCGGGCTCTGGTCGTAGCTAATTCCGAGGAAACAACAAGTATGGCTATTGAACTTTTGAAAAAAATGGAAATTAATTATCTTGAGCTTATTCCTTATTATCCGGGAATTGTTCCCCAGCCTGATAAGAATATTACCCTTTCTATTACAACCGGATTGACTCATCTTGTCCCTTCGCATATAACAAGAACCATTGATTTAGGAATAAAAAGTATAGACCTCTCGACTTACGTAGAACTTATTATCGAAATTGGTCTGCCCAAGGAACTAATTAATAATATTTCTCAGCACTATGTCAGAGAAATATTCGACCTTAGCAAAAGAATACAAACTTCAGCTCAAATCAACAATAATCTTAAACGCCGCCTGGAGGTAATAATCAATACTGTTGGGGAGGCCATTCTGGCGACTAATAATGATCAAGAAATCATTCTTATTAACTCTGCCTTTGAACAACTGCTGGGTATAAATAGTTTTTCTGCACTGGGGAAAAAGTTGAATGTTGTTCTTCCTCAGGTTGAAATAACCTCAGCACTCTCCAACGCTTTATGCATTGTCGATAAAATCCAGCAAATAAAAAATAATTATTATGTATTAAACGCAAATCCAATTTTAGACACGAATGATTCGGTAGAAGGTGTTGTCACCACTTTTAAGCCGGTAGGCCAGGTACAGGAGTTAGAGTCTAAAGTCCGCCGCGAACTAAAAAAACGCGGCAATATTGCTAAGTATAATTTCAGCGATATTATCGGCACCTCCCCGGAATTGCAAAAAGTAACGGCTTTGGCTTATCAATTTGCAAAAACTGATCTGACGATCCTCATTGAAGGCGAAAGTGGTACAGGTAAAGAATTATTTGCACAGGCCATTCATAATGCCTCGGACCGTAAAAACGGACCTTTTGTGGCGATTAACTTTGCCGCGTTACCTGATAATTTAATGGAAAGTGAACTTTTCGGGTACGAGGAAGGTGCTTTTACCGGGGCCAAAAAGGGTGGTAAACCCGGCTTATTTGAAGAAGCGCATAATGGAACTATTTTTCTCGATGAAATAGGTGATTCCGGTTTAGAAGTACAAAAAAGGCTGTTAAGGGTTTTGGAAGAACGGGAAGTACGGAGAGTTGGCGGACGTACTGTAACACCTATTGACGTTAGAGTAATTGCGGCTACTAACCAAAACTTAATAGAACTGGTCGAAAAAAATATGTTTCGCAGTGATTTATTTTATCGCTTATGTACCTTACCTTTAAGCATTCCTGCTCTAAAGGACCGGGAGGGTGACATTCTTATTTTTATTGATTTTTTTGCCCAAAAATTTTATCAGCGCAAATTACTGTTAGACTCCCCTGTTAAAGAATTCCTTCTGAAATATTCCTGGCCCGGCAACATCAGGGAGATGGAAAATGTTGTTAATTATATGTGTAGTATCGTACCAAAAGAAGAGACTGCGACAATCAAACATTTGCCCATATATTTAAATAGGAATATTGCACCTAAGTCCGACACAACCTTTAAACCTTATTATAATGAAAATAAATTCGAATTAAAAGCCCAAGAATTATTGAATCAGAATCTTTTAAAAATTGTCTATCTAACTCTGCATGAAATTGAGAGTTATTCTTCTTTAGATAAAGGTCTGGGCAGATCAACCTTAGCTAAGAGAATAAAGGACTGTACCGGGGAAGACCATGCCGACCATAAGCTAAGACAATTATTAAATCTCTTGGCACGGATGGAGTTTATTGAATCTGGAAAGACAAAGCAGGGGACAAAAATAACCCTGTTAGGCACAGACTTCCTCCAATACCTAAAAAAATCAAAATATCAAAATCTGACCGGAGCTATCGGCAAGTGAGAGTTCCCTGCCCACTAAGACCGCTATATCTAAATCCCACCTATTTTTGTTGATTTTCTCATTTCTCTTAATTTAATGATATTTTTTAAGATAAAATCCCCGCAATAACACTGCCGGGGATTAAAGGCTTATGCTTTTACATTCGTCTCAATATCAACAGGTTTTTTGAGGTTTTGATAGGTAGATCCCACAAAAGCTAAAATTGCAAGGATTATCAAAATAGTACTAATCCCCGAGTTGAACAAGGCGTCGGACCAATCTCCTTTGGATATAAGTAAAGCCCGCCTTAAATTTGCCTCCATTATAAAACCAAGGACAAAACCTAATACTGTCGCAGTATAAGGAATGGCAAACTTTTTCATTAGATAGCCCAATAAACCAAAACCAATTGTAACCAGGATACTGAAGCTTTCTCCACTATAAGCATAGGAACCCGTGAAAACTAAGGTCATTATACTGGCAAATAAAACCGGCTTAGAAATTTTGGTAACCTTTATCGCGAGTTTTACAATGAAATAACCCAGAATTAACATAAATACATTGGCGACCAACAACGAAATAAAAATACTATAGGGTATTTCCGGTTGTTTAGTGAAGAGCAGCGGACCAGGCTGTACATTATGGATCATTAATGCCCCCAGCATAATTGCCGTTGAGTTGGAACCAGGTATCCCTAAAGCCAACAGCGGTACCAAGGCCCCACCGGTAACGGCGTTATTAGCAGCTTCCGGCGCAGCAACACCTTTAATATTTCCTTTTCCAAAAGTATCACTATCTTTAGCCCATCTTTTTGTCTCACTATACGCTACCCAACAGGCAGTAGAAGCACCTACACCAGGCATAGCCCCAATAACAACACCCATGACAGCACTTACAAAAGAAATGGGTAAAAATTTCTTGATGGTATTCCAGCCCGGAAGTCTGGTATCAACCTTGCCAAGAATATTAAATTCCGAATCGTCCGTCAATTCCTGCGCTTGGCTTAGTAGTTCCGAGACAGCAAACAGACCCATCATTAAGGCAATCATTTCAAAACCATCTGCTAAATGTAAGGAACCAAAAGTATATCTGGGAATACCATTCATAGGATCATATCCGATTGTTGCAACAAAGATACCAATAGCTCCTGCCAATAACCCTTTAAAAACATTACGTCCCCCTAAAGAGCAAATCAAGGTTAAACCGGCAATAGCCAGCGCAAAATATTCGGAAGGACCAAATTTCAAAGCAACACTTGCCAGGGGGATAGCGACAAAAATCAAAACAACAGCACTTAGAAAACCACCAAACGACGAGGAAATCAGAGAAGTGCCTAAGGCTAAACCCGATTTGCCCTGTTTATGGAGCTCGTAACCATCAATGGTAGTAGCAGCAGCAGCAGTTGTACCGGGTGTGCCAATCAAAATAGCGGGAATTGAACCACCATATTCTCCGCCGCAATATACCCCCACCAATAATAATATCGCATTAACAGGTTCTAATCCCCAGGTAAAAGGAAGTAACAAAGCCATAGCAATAGTAGCATTAATACCGGGAATCATGCCACCTATAATCCCCCAGAGCACCCCAAGAGCAATGGCTGCTAAGGAGGCCCAGTCAAATACATTGTGCATACCAATCAGTAAACCTTCTATCATTTTTATTACCTCCTAGCCAAAAAATATTTCCAAAAATCCTAGTGGCAGCCTGACCCGTAAACCTAAAGCAAATACAAGATAAAGGATTGCTGTCATAGAAACACTTACTTTTACTAATTGCGGAATTTTCCGAATCTGAACGATCCAAAGTAAAGCTGCCATCAAAAGTGGTGTCAAAATCAAATAACCAACAGTATCCAAAAACGTTGCATATATTACACTGACGAGACAAGAATAAATTACTGCTTTATATTCTGTAAAAAGATCCCGGATTTTCTTTTTATCCGGTTTTTGGGCCAAAGCTTTGTTGGCATACCATGTGCCACCTAAATGGATTACCCCGATCGCTATGATTAAGTAAGCCATTAGGTTGGGCAAAGCGGTTGGTCCGGCAGGATCTATCGACATAACAATCTGTTCATCAATGATCTTACTCTGTAATACAATGAACAAACCAAGGAGAATTGACACTATGCCTACAATATAATCATTATATTTGAACACTTTTTCGTATCCTCCTTTACTAAGGAGGCGGGATTTAATCCCGCCCTATTTAACGACTAGTTCATAAATGCTCTGATTTGTTTATCTTGCTCTTCCATTACTTTAACGAATTCAGCCTTTGGCTTCCAAACAATATTGAGCTTTAAGTTTTCATAATATTGTTTAAATCCCGGATCTTTTAAAGCTTCTTCACAAGCTTTTACCCACTGGTCAACAACTGCATCAGGAGTATCAGGGTGGGCAACTACGCCTCTAAACTTCTCAACCAGGAAGTCCATACCTTTATCTTGAACAGTTGGAATATCTACTCCGGAGACTTCATTGAATGCGATTAAAGCTTTTAATTCGCCGGCATCCAGTTGCGCAACAGCCTCACCGTACTCACCGATTGCCCCGTCAACATGTCCGCCAAGGACAGCCACTGTCGCATCTGCTCCCCCTTCAAAAGGAACTACGTTAATATTTATTTCGGCTTGTTCTTGTAATAATTTAGCGGCAACAAAGCCTAACTCACCCGGTATACCGCCGGCAATATTGAATTTTCCAGAATTGGCTTGAGCGTCCTGCACGAAATCTTCCCATGTGTCCCAAGGGGCATCACTTCTCACAAACATGATCATGGGGTCAACAAACATCATGGTAATAGGTTTAAAACTCTTGTAGTCAACATCCATTTTATTCATAATTGGGGCAGTAATTAATGTTGAGGATACACCCAGGAAAGTATGCCCGTCTTTAGCATCTAAAGCAGCCTTCCAGGCAGTTGCACCGGCTGCGCCGGGCTTATTATCAACTATAACAGATTTGCCAAAACCAGGTTCCAGGGCTTTAGCCAAAGCTCTTAAAAACATATCCCCGCCGGAACCGGCTTTAGAGTGATAAATCAAGGTAATATCCTTTTCAGGCCAGGTTACTTGTGGTTCATCTTTTTTTGCTTCTTCTTTAGGTTCTTCCTTAGGAACATCTTGCTTGGCACCACAACCAACAGCGGTAATCATCACAAATACCAAACATAATGCCAATAAAACTTTCATCTTTTTGGACTTAAACATTTTCTTTTCCCCCTTTTATGATTTTAATTGTTTTTCTAAATATGGTATTAATCCACCTAATTCGATATACTCAACCAAAAAGTCAGACGGCTTAATAAACTCATATTTCTTACCAGTCGTTAAATTGAATATCACTCCTTGAGTATAATTAATCTCAATTAAATCACCCTGGTTGACATCTAAAACAAAATGGGGTGCTATAATCGCAGGCAAACCTACATTATAGCAGTTTCGATAGAAGATACGGGCAAAAGACTTAGCAACTACCGCACCAATCCGGGCACATTTTATAGCCTGAGGAGCCTGTTCGCGGCTAGAACCATAACCAATATTCTGACCTGCTACAATAATATCTCCCGGTTGGATTTTATTAGAAAAATCAAGATCTGCCCCTTTCATACAGTTTGCTGCTAATTCATGAGGTTCTACGTGGGTCATAAAGCGGGAGGGTAAAATATGATCCGTACTGATATTATCTCCAAATTTCCATACTTTACCTCTTAAAAGATAATCCCCCATATTAATTCCCACCTCCTAATTTACGGGGATCGGTAATTTTTCCCATTACTGCCGATGCAGCAACCGTACGAGCACTTGCTAAGTAAATTAACCCGCCAGGACCCATCCTGCCGTCCATATTACGGGTTGTGGTTGAAATGCAGGTCTCATCAGGACCTAATACGCCTACTTCATAACCTCCACAGGTGCCGCAGGCTGGGGAACTAAAAATGGCACCTGCCTCGACTAACTTAGTAATAAGCCCCAAACGGGCTGCGTTTGCAACTACCCTCGAACTGTTAGGGACAACCACAAACCTAACCCCGGGATGTACTTTTTTACCTTCAAGCACTTGGCAGGCGGCTTCTAAATCGTGTAAAAACGCCCCTGAGCAAGAACCTAAAGTAGCTTGGTTAATCTCGACGCCTTCAACTTGATTAACCTCGATCCCATTTGTTGGTAATCCGGGCGTAGCAACTAAAGGCTCTAAAGAAGACAGGTCAAAATGCAATACTGAGGAATAAACTGCATCCGCATCAGCTGCAAAAACTTTTTCCGTTTCTTGGGTTCCATTGATATAGTTAAAGATTTTCTCATCAACGGGCATTATTGCATTTTTTACGCCCATTTCCAGACACATGATCGTTATTGCCATTCTTTCTTCGACATCTAAAGAGTCTATCAAAGGTCCGGCGATTTCTACGGCTGCATAGTTCAAGAAGGATGGGCCAAAGTGTTTTAAAAGAAAAAGACTTACATCTTTTGGCGTAATCTGAGGCCCTGGTTTTCCAGCAAGCCAAATCTTTATTGTCTCGGGCACCTGAAGCCAGATACTGCCGGTGGCCAGCACAGCTGCCATTTCCGTTGAGCCTATGCCGGTGGCTAAGCAGCCAAAGGTACCCAGCCCCACGGTATGTGAGTCTGTCCCAAGTATTATTCTCCCTGGACGAGCATGACCCTCTTCGGCTACTACCGGATGGGAAACACCCCTGCCTACTTCAGAGACTTTAATATTATGTTTCCTGGCAAAGTCCCTGATATTCTGATGATGCTGAGCGGCTCTTAAGGTTGTAGAAGGCGAATGATGGTCTAAAACAAACATCGCTTTAGAACTATCCCAGATACCGGCATTTGGTAACCGTGAAAACTGCCGGATTGCTATTGGTGCATTATTGTCATGAATAAAAGCAAAATCTACCGGCACTTGTACGATTTGTCCCGGCTTCACCTGAGACAAATTTGCCGCGCAGGCAATTATCTTTTCTGTTACTGTCATACCCATACAGTTACCCCAACCTTTCTGTAAATTTCTCTTAACCTCCCTCCCATTAGTAAATCTTTAACATTTATTGTTAATGCAAGTTACATGCCGAAAATGTGACCTTTGTTAAATGTTCTGAAAATTGTTAAAAATATCCGTGGTAAACCTGTTATACATTCTTTCATTCAAACCAAATCCCGAATTATTATCTCCTCTTTCAGTTACCTATTTAATGCCCAATTCACTTTTTTAGACCTAAAATTCACCTAATTCTATCTATTCAGAACCCGACATATTGCATCACCCATTTGGGAAGTGGATGCTTTGCCACCTAAATCAGGAGTTATATCTTCTCCTGTGGCTAAAATTTCATCCATAGCTTTCTGAATATTAGCGGCAGCTTTTACTGCTTCTTCATCTTTCTTAAGATTAGCCAGCCAGGACAACATCATCTGTCCGGACATAATCATCGCATAAGGGTTGGCAATTTGCTTACCGGCAATATCCGGCGCTGAACCATGGGTCGCCTGAGCCATTACATATTTTGGCCCGACACATAAGCCCGGAGCCATACCTAGGCCTCCTACCAAGCCTGCGGCCAAATCTGTAAGAATGTCCCCGAACATATTTGTAGAAACTACGACATCATAATTCTGAGGCCGCATAGCCAGCTGCATGGCAAATGTATCTACAACGGCCGTTTCAAAGGTCACATCAGGATATTCACCGGCAATTTCCCGGCAACTGTCAACGAATAAGCCGCAGCCTAATTTAAAAACCGTATTTTTATGAATAGCAGTAACCTTTTTCCCGCCATTTCTTTGCCTGGCTAACTCAAAGGCCGTTCTAGCCACCATTTGGGAGTTGCGGCGGGTGATTACTCTTACCGACATTGCCATATCAGGAGTTGGCATAAATTCACCGCTTCCTTTATACACATTACGGTCCGGCTGGAAGCCTTCATTATTTTCCCTAATAATAACCACGTCCACATTTTTGTGTAGTGATGGAACCGTATCGTAAGATTTTGCAGGTCTAATGTTACTTACTAAATCAAAATCACGCCGTAAAACGGGGTGCGGATTAACGGCCTGAGGATCGTTTTTAGGATAGGCCATGTGGCCGATCGGTCCTAAGATCCAGCCATCTAAGTCATACAAAGTTTTTAAAGTTTTCTCCGGCAATGTTGCGCCGTTTTCCTGATAAGAAGGCATTCCCACAGGTAATTCTACCCATTCAATATCAATACCCGCAAAGGGTTTAACTGCCTCTTTTAATACTTTCACCGTTTCCGGCACAACTTCCAGACCGATGTCATCCCCTTGTAAAATTCCTAATTTGTACTTTGCCATTTTCCAATACCGCCTTTCCTTATTTTTTATTTAAATTCAATTCCTTTTTCGTGAAAGGTATTATACCGCCTGCCGTAAAAATATCCAGCATAACTTTATGCGGGAGTTGAAAATTATATTCCTTGCCTTGCGTGCGGTTAATTACTTTTCCCTCCTTCAGATTAATCGTAAGCTGATCACTTTCCATAAATTCATCAATTTCAGGTAAAGTAATGGCAAATAAGCCAATATTAATGGCATTCCGATAAAAGATGCGGGCAAAAGACTTGGCAATCACTGCACTTATCCCGGAAAACTTAATGGCTTTAGGGGCATGTTCCCGGCTTGAGCCTGTGCCAAAATTTTTACCTGCAACGATAATGTCCCCTACCTCAACCTTGCTTTTAAATTCCGGTGCTACATCTTCAAAAACATGAGAAGCCAATTCGCGAGGATCTGTTAAAACAACATATTTACCAGGTATTATTTGACCTGTATCAACATCATCACCAAATTTAAAGACCTTTCCAGCTAAATTTTTATTCATTGATTCCACCTCTATAAATATTTTCTTGGGTCTGTTAACTTGCCTTCAATAGCAGAAGCTGCGGCTGTAGCGGCATTTGATAAATAGATATGAGCACCGGGTGCACCCATTCTGGCCACAAAGTTTCTGCTCCCTGTAGTAACGGTGCTTTCATCTTCGGCTACTGCCCCCATACCATACGCACCACAAGGACCGCAGCAGGGTACATTAACCATAGCCCCTGCTTTGAGAAAAGTTTCGACAATACCTTCCTGGGTACACCTTAGCATTATTTCCTTTGTGGCCGGAACAATCAGCATCCTGGTTCCCGGGCTCACCTGCCTGCCTGCCAGTATTTCTGCCGCAACCTTTAAATCCTCATATCTGGCACCGGTACAGGTTCCTATTACCGATTGATTCAAATGAAATGCTTCATTGCCCAATTGGCTTACCGGGCGAACATTATCGGGTGAGAATGGAAAAGCAATTAAGGGCTCTAACCGGTCTAAGTCAATAATGGTTTCGCTAATATACTCTGCGTCTTCATCAGGGTACAATTCCTGTACTGCTATCCCTTTCTCATTAAAATAGTCTACTGTTACCGGATCAACAGGAAATATTGCAGTTTTGGCCCCCATCTCCAGACACATATTGCATAATGACATGCGGCTGGCTACACTAACAGATTTAATTCCCGGCCCGCCGAATTCCAAAACTTTATAATCTGCCCCGCCGGTTTTAATCATTTCCAGTAATTTTAACGCAATATCCTTACCATAAACACCCTTCTGCAATGTACCTTTCAAGGTAACTTTGATTGTTTCGGGTATTTTCAGCCATACCTTGCCCGTTGCAAAAATAGAAGCCATTTCACTGGAACCTACACCGGTTGCGAAAAGCCCTAAAGCACCTTCCGTAACCGTATGGGAGTCTGTGGCAATATAAACCATTTCCGGTCTTACCAGTGCTTTTTCAGCAACCAGATCGTGACAAACACCTTCTCCAACATCAAAAAATTTTGTCACACCATATTTTCCGGCAAACTTTCTTAATTTTTGATGATTTTCCACAGCAACCAAAGTCTGGGAAGGAGTCCTATGGTCCATAACCAAAACTACTTTATCCGGATTCCATAAGTTATCCGCCCCAATATTTTCAAATTCTTTAATGGTCATTGGTCCTTGATGATCATGGGTCATAACCAGATCCGGTTCAAGATAAACAATTTCTCCAACCTTGACTTCCTGATTTAATTTTTTAGCAAATATCTTTTTTATTAAATTATTGCCCAAACCGCTTCTCTCCTTTACGTAATTTTTACAACGCTTTTTTGTTGCAATATTGATGCCAACATTTTTGCATTCATTGGTTTTTAAAGCCCTTTGCATTTATTTTTGACATAACCAAATTTATCACTCTCCACATTTTTATAACTGCACGGCAGCAACTTATCAGTTTAATTTTCATTAACTAAGTGTTGCAAAATTAATGCCATTCATCGGACCCCGCTATCCGCCGGCGAACCTCTCATAGATTTGTCCCGCTTTTACTTTAGGCTTTAATTAGGCAAACCTTTTCTGCCTAATTAAAGCCTTATTCGCACCTTTTATCCTAATTACTTTGACTTTAATTGCGGCATGAAAATTGCACATCAATATAGAAAAACCAACTGTGGAGGTAAATCATGAAAGACTTAACACTGTCCTTAACAGAAAATATCATAAATTTCCCCCTAAACTTTATCCCTGAAGAAGCAATCCTTGAATCGAAAAGAAGCTTCTTAAACTGGCTCGGAGCGGCAATTGGCGCTACAAAACATCCCTCTGTTGAAATGTTGTTGGAATTAGCCGCTGAAATAGGAGGGCCGCCTCAGGCAACTATTTTAGGGAGAAATATCAAAACAGATATGCAATTTGCTTCTTTAATAAACGGTATGTCCTCCCATATCTTTGATTTTGATGATACATTCCTCAATACGGTCCTTCACCCTAGCGCCCCTGTTTGGCCTGCAATTTTAGCAGTCGCCGAAAATAAGAATTTACCAACAAAGGATGTTTTAGCAGCCTTTGTCATTGGTTGTGAAGTTGAACAGAGAATTGCTTTGGCTATTTGTCCCGCTCACTATGAGAGAGGATGGCATGTTACCGGAACTACCGGTACTTTTGGTGCTGCCGCCGCCGCGGGCAGGCTTCTGGAGCTGGACCATCTGCAAATGACCAATGCCTTGGGTTTAGCCGCGGCACAACCAACGGGATTAAGAGAGATGTTTGGAACTATGACTAAACCCTTTCATCCCGGAAAAGCTGCTGCTAATGGATTATTAAGTGCCCTCTTGGCTCAAAAAGGATTTACCAGCTCCCTCGCACCCTTAGAAGCTAAAAGAGGATATGGTCAAGTATTATCAGAAAACCCAAATTTCGCTGTTATTGATGAACCTTGGGGAAACAAATGGCATATTATGAATAATAGTTACAAGCCCTTTGCCTGCGGTATTGTTACTCACCCCGGAATTGAAGCAGGGATTAATTTAAAGAACTTCCACAACATAAACCCGGCGGATATTGCTGAAATATTAATAGAAGTTCATCCTTTAGTCTTAGAATTGACCGGAAAAGAAACACCTAAAAACCAATTAGAAGCTAAATTCAGTATTTATCATTGCGTTGCGGCCGGTATAATTTTCGGCAAGGCAGGAGAAGCTCAATTTGCCGATAATATAGTCTTACGAGAAGATGTCTTAACCCTTAGAAAGAAAATTACAGCTGAAATAAACAATGCATTAAAGGAAGACCAAACTATCCTCCATGTTAAACTTAAGAATGGCCGTACCATTGAAATTACCGTCGAACATGTGATAGGCAGTAAAGATAAACCCATGACGAACAGTGATTTGGAAGAAAAATTTATTGAACTGACTTCCGGCATATTAAGAGGGAATGAAAAAAACCTCATCGCAAAAATTTGGCAAATGGAGAAAAACCTTTCTATCCAAGAAATAACTAGACTGTCCCATTCTCCAGAATGAGGTGACGGAAGTTGACGATCCATACGGCACAAAAGGACGATGCTTCAAACACCGTTTCCATAAGTAATCACAAGTTTTTTCTTATTTTACTTTCTTTATGTGCATCCTGTCTCTTCCTGCCTCTGCCCGCCGGTCTGTCAGAAGAAGGAAGAAGGGCTTTGCTTTTAGTTGTTTTCGCCGTAGCCATGTGGGTTAAGGAAATCGTGCCGCCGCCACTTACCGCCTTACTTTTGATGGTACTTTTTCCACTTTTTAATATATTGACCTATCAGCAATCAATTTCCGGACTGGGGAACTCATCAACCTGGTTATTACTGGGCGTATTTATTATTTCTGCTGCTATTCAGGAAACAGGATTAGAAAAAAGGCTTGCCTTACATCTTTTAAGGATTGCCAGAGGCAATTCCAGCTTAAATCTTTTAATGGTTATCGTAACTTCCACTTTGTTCATATTTATTCTGCCAACCAATTCAGGAAGGGCAGCCCTTTTGGTTCCCATTTGTTTAGGGATGCTTAATGAAATGCAGCTTCAGCCGGGAAGCAACATAGCTAAATCCACACTCCTTGCTGTTTCCTTTACATCTTTTGTGGGCAGCATCGGTCTAATGACAGGTGCTGTTTCCATGGTTTATGTCGTTGGATTGTTTGAAAGTTTAGTTGGCTTTACCTGGAACTATATCGCCTGGATCAAAGCCCTTCTCCCCAGCGTAGTTATTATTAATATCAGTATCTGGATTATTTTTCTGAAGATTTTTCCACCGGAAATCAATGTTATACCCGGGGGCTTGGAATATATCAATAAAGAAATCCGTAAGATGGATAAAATGAATCGACAGGAAATCAAAATGCTCCTTCTTTTGGTGTTGATGATTCTCCTGTGGATCCTGGAAGATTATGTGCAAATTTCCGTATCCCAGACATGCTTAATGATTGCCATTTTGACCATGCTGCCCGGAGTAGACATTCTAACATGGAAAAAGGCCACCAATGCTATCGATTGGAGTATTCTCCTGCTGTTAGGAGCCAGTCTTGCTATGGTTGAAGCCCTAACTTCAACTCAGGCCATTAACTGGTTTGCCGAAACCATCTTCATTCATTTTCAAGGACTTAGTCCAACGATTATTGGTATTTTAACCATGTTGATAATAGGTTTTATCCGGCTGGGCTTTCCCAACTTACTCTCAATGATTGCCACAACCTTTCCTATTGTAATATCAATGGCACTTTTTTTAGAAATCAACCCAATTTGGCTGGGATTGATAGGAATAAGCTCTTCAATTTTAGGAGTGTTTTTACCTACGCAGGCCCTTTCTCATTTAACTACCTATAATTTAGGATTTTATTCTATGAAAGATATGTTTAGGGCCGGAACTTACACTGCATTAATTATAATTATTACCACAACACTGCTGGCAAATATTTACTGGCCTTTACTTGGAATTTCACCCTAACTCCCTCTAAAATAAATAAAAGTACCAGGGCTCCGGGATTTCCGGAGCCCTGGTACTTTTATTCCCCCTGCAGAATTTCCTCAAGAACTTCCACGGCTGTTGCTACCAGGCCTGGACAAACTGTTTTAAATAAATTATTTTCCCGGGCATAATTCATCCCTTCCGGAGTATTTAAATCACAACCCAGAAGCTCTTTACATTTAATAAAGCCTTGCCTGGCTTGATAAATCTGAGCAAAATCCCTTACGACACCATATGTTTTTCCTTTGGCACTCCTATCATCAATATTTGTTTTTCCATGCTTTAAGCCAATTACCATAAATGCACCCGTTACAGCTCCACAGGTTTCACCTAAATTACCCATTCCCCCTCCAAAGCCTCCGGCAACTCTTAAAGCTGTCGTCTTATCTAAATTAAATTCTGAGGCAAATACCGCTAAAACTGCTTGCGAGCAGCTAAATCCCTGCTTAAAAAGAGCAACGGCTTCTTCTCTTCTATTCATGCAATTAACCTTCCTTTCGTTCAGGCCCGGGCATAAAAACTAATGAAAGATTTCAATGATCAATCGTCAAATTCCTGCTTATTACCCTTCCCTGCCAAGTTTCTGCAAATATTTTACCAGCCCCCCGCATTGGAGTATTTCCCATAAGGATTCCGGCACCGGTCTAAAATTTAAGCATTGATTTGCAGTGAGATCGTTTACAGTCCCTTCCTGCAGGTCAACCGCAACAAGATCATTCGCATTAATTAAGTCTGTATCACACTCAATAACCGGTAACCCAATGTTGATGCAGTTCCTATAAAATATCCGGGCAAAGGACTTAGCCAGGATCACTTCAATACCCAAAGCCTGCAAAAGAGTAGCAGCATGTTCTCTGGACGATCCTAAGCCAAAGTTCTCTCCTGCTGCCAATATATCACCCTGAGTTACTGTTTTGGAGAAACCAGGTCTTATTTCATTAAAGACATAATCCTTTAAGTCGAGAACATTTTCAGCTTTAGCCCGATGCTTTCCGGCAAATATATATTCGGCGGTAATGTCATCTCCAAATTTATGAACCTTTCCTTTAAGTTGAGTCTTAATCATACCCGGCACACCTCCCGTGGGTCAGTGATTATTCCTGTTAGGGCAGCAGCGGCCGCAGTTAGAGGTGAAGCTAAATATAATTCGGAATCCTGGCTTCCCATGCGGCCGGTAAAGTTTCGATTAGTTGTAGCCAATACGACTTCTTTATTTCCGACCAACCCGCCATGATAACCGCCGCAGGGACCACATCCCGGTGTTATGATCATCCCGCCGGCCCGCACCAAACTTTCCATAGTCCCGTCGGCTAGAAGGTCCTCTAATACCGCCTTAGACGCCGGTAATAAAACAAGCCTTACTCCTGGGGCAACTTTTTGACCGGCCAGGAGTTTGGCCGCTTCCCGGAAATCACTTGCCCTTCCATTCGTACAGGAGCCTAAGACAACCTGGTCAATCTTTTTACCGTTAAATTGCCGGACAGGTACTACCTGATTCACCATCGGGGGGTAGGCGATTAATGGCTCCAGTTCATCAGCATTCAATTCATATTCCTGGAAATATTCCGCACCCTTATCAGCCGCAGCGGGCTGACAGCTTCTTATTCGGGGCCTGTGCGCAATCCAGGTATCTAAAATATTGTCCGGAGGCATTAGGGCAGCTTTAGCCCCTACTTCTATGCCCATATTGGAAATGGTCAGCCGCTCATCAATGGATAATTGCGCAATCAATTCGCCACTGAATTCCAAGGTACGATAAAGGGCGTGACGCAAACCTATTTTTTCAACAGTTCTCAAAACCACATCTTTGGCGGTAACACCGGCCGGCAGAGAACCATTCCATTTAATATGAATTGTTTCCGGGACCCTGAACCAAATCTTACCATAAGCCATGATTCCCGCTGCCTCGGTAGAACCGATTCCTGTCCCCAAGGCATTAAGTGCTCCATAGGTGCAGCTATGGGAATCAGTACCTACCGCAATTTCCCCGGGAAATACGTGGCCCTGTTCACACATAAGCTGATGACCGACACCGTCTCCAACTTCATAAAGGGTTAATTCCTGTTGTGCTTTAAACTGCCGCATTTTAATATGCATATTTGCCGCTGCTTCCGTAGAACTGGGCGAAAAATGATCCATTACCATGACAACATCTGTCCCAGGTAGTATCTTCTCCTGTGCAAAGGTTTTAAAAGCCTCAATGGTAGTAAAAGCATTGCTGTCATGAATCATTAGGGAATCTGCTTTTACCGTAGCAAAATCTCCCGCATAGAGAGGACGTCCAGCCTTACGGCTTAAAATTTTTTCCGCAATGGTCATGGGTTTCATAAAAATCAATCCTTCCACTCCAATTTGTTTTTAACATAGTTCAGTAAACCGCCGGCTAAGAGAATTTCTCTTTCCCGTTCCGATAGACTGCACTTTGTTTCAACAGAGACTCCTTTGCTCCGGTTAAAAAGCAGTACCTTCTGATTTTTAATCTGATCTTTGCTATTTTCTATTACCAGCACATCATTAGGAGCAATTTTTTCGTAATCTGCACTATTTACAAAGGTTAAGGGAATTACACCGTAATTAATCAGGTTTTTGCGGTATATTCTGGCAAAAGATTTCACCAGTACAGCCTTCATTCCGACTGACATGGGAACCATTACAGCATGTTCCCTGCTTGAGCCCTGGCCATAATTGTCGCCGCCAACCACAACCCATGTTTCAGGCAGCTGCGCAATTTTTTTTGAGAAATCTTGATCTATTCTTGAAAAAACATAAGGGACAGAAGCAGGTATATTTGACCTTAAAGCCAACATATTCGCTCCGCCCGGCAGGATATCGTCCGTACTCACATTATCCCCTGCTATTAAGGCGACCGGCAGGGTTAATTTCTCTTCCAGAGGCTTTCCTACAGGCAGAGGCTTAATATTGGGACCTTTTATGACCTCCTGATTCTCGTTCTGGTTTTGATCGACAAGCAAATTGCCATTATCAGACAAGCTTTCAGGAATCTCTATTTCCGGATAAGTTCCCATTTTGCGGGGGTCGGTAATATATCCGAATATTGCAGAAACAGCAGCTGTTTCCGGGCTGGCCAAATAAATATTGGCATCTTTTGTACCGCTTCTTCCTTGATAATTCCTATTATAAGTGCGCAGTGTATTGGTTTCTGCCGCCGGGGCCTGACCAATTCCGTTACAGGGACCACAGACAGCTTCTAGGACTCTGGCTCCTGCATCAACCAAATCCTTTAATATTCCGGTTTCCAGCATTTTGGAGAGTACACGGCGGGAACCCGGCGAAATAACCAGGCTGACGTTTTCGGCTACTTTCTTCCCTTTTAAGATGGCGGCAGCTACCGCCAGGTCCTTATAAGAAGAGTTTGTGCAACTGCCGATAGCTACCTGGGAAAGATGAGTACCTGCTGCTTCCGATACCTTTTGGACATTGTCGGGGCTATGCGGTAAAGCTACCATAGGCTCTATACCGGAAAGATTTATTTCAATTACTTTATCATACCGGGCGTCAGGGTCAGGCTTTAACTCCTGCCAGTCTTGTTCACGACCCAGGCTTTGCAGATAATTTAAGGTGTTCTCATCACTTGGAAACAATGAGCCGGTTGCCCCCATTTCCGCTCCCATATTACAAATAGTAGCCCGTTCATAAACAGAAAGAGTCTTTACTCCGTCTCCGAAATATTCAAATACCTTCCCTACTCCTCCTTTGACTGTTACTATTTTTAAGATTGTTAAGATAATATCTTTAGCCGCACTCCAAGGGGGCAGTTTACCAATTAATTTTACACCTACGATTTCCGGCTTTGGTACAAAATACGGTTCACCGGCGATGGCTACCGCGACATCCAGACCACCGGCACCAATGGCAAGCATCCCGGCACCGCCTGCCGTAGGAGTGTGACTGTCCGAACCCAATAAGATACCGCCCGGCTTGGCAAAATTCTCCAGATGTACCTGATGACAGATACCGTTACCTGGTCTGGATAAATATGCCCCCAGCTTTTTCGCTATACCCTGAAGATAGAGATGGTCATCGGGGTTTTTATGATCAACCTGCAGGGTGTTATGGTCAATATAACTAACAACAAGAGGCTTTACTTTTTTTAATCCCATGGACTCTACCTGGAGAAAAACCGGTGTGGCAAGAGCATCCTGGGTTAATACCTGATCCGGGATTAAAGGAAGCTCCTGCTGATTGATATCAATTCCATGACCTATGATTATCTTTTCAAAAATGTTAAGTCCCATTTTACAACACTCCTCTTTTCCGATCTAAACCCTGTATGAAGCAAGCCTTTCCTCATCAATTTCCAGACCAAGTCCTACGCCCTCCGGAACAACCACCTTTCCGGCGGTAATCTTTAATCCCGTGGCTATATCATCCTTGATCCATTGGGGCGATTTTATCTCATTGCAGACTACATTGCGGGTTGAAGCCAGGAAATGGGCCGTAGCAGCATCAAGAAGGGTATTCTGTACCGTACACCCGGCCATACAGTCCATATTTGCGGCTTCGGCCAAAGCAGCTATTTTTTTAGCCGGGTATAAACCGCCGGTTTTGACCAGCTTGAGATTAAAAAGGTCCACTGCCTGGTACTTGATCAGGCGCAAGGCATCTGTCAGGCTTTTGATGCTTTCATCCGCCATGACATCTACTTGGGGACAGCCATTTTTAACAGCCAGCAGACCTTCCAGATCATCCATATGCACAGGCTGTTCAACAACATTTACACCTAATTCGGCAAATCTTTGCGTAAGATATACAGCCTGTTTCCCTTTCCAGGACTGGTTTGCATCAACCTTCAAAGGCACACCCTTAACTGCCTCACTTACCGCTTCCACTCTTTTTAAATCTAAAGGGGGATTAGGACCTACCTTTACTTTAAATTCCTGATATCCTGCGGCTAACTGCCGGGCTGCCCGGCGGGCTGCTTCCTCAGGTGTTACAAGTCCGATCAGATCAAAGGCCGGCATTTCACTGCGATACAATCCGCCTAAAAGCCGGTAAACAGGCACACCTAAATATTTTCCCATTAAATCATATAAGGCAATATCTACAGCTGCTTTCGCCGCAGTATTACCTTTAATAGCATGATCCATTTTATCGTGAATTTTTTCCAGATTAAAAGGATCTTCACCTAAAACAGCAGGAATAATCCTTTTCTTTAAGACAGTGATTACCGTATCCTGAGTTTCCCCGGTAATATAATATTTGGGGGCAGTTGAGCCAAAACCTGTTACATCGTCATTCGTAATGATTTTAAGATAAACGTCCTCTGTGACTTGATATTTTGTATGAGCACTATGAAGTTCTCCATTCAGCTCTAAGTCTGTTTTATAAACTTCGATTTGTTTTATGAGCATAACCTCACCTCTGTTAGTATTTTTCCTTTTACAAAACTGGGAAAAGAGATGTAATTACATCCCTTAGTTTTCCAGGATTACTCCACAAAGATCCGGCACCACTAAGACCTCTGCCCCTTCCCCCTTTTCCGCAATCGCTGTAGCTATGGCTTCCTGAACTTCGGTAAAAAAACGGATGGGTAGATGAGGCATATCTTCACTGCTTATTCCTTTACTAACAACAAAAATATCGGCTTGTTCCATAACCCGGTTTAAACGCCAAGCTTTCATAAACGGGGTACTAAAGGTATTGTCCAAATCTTTAAAAGCTTCCACCATTTCTGCTTTAGTACATTTCATTGCTTCGGCCCAGCGGGGTTCCCCCATACCCAGGGAACATTCTGCCACCATTATCACTATCCCGCCTTGTTTTACAGCAGGGCTGACCCTGGTAAATCCTTTGCCTTCCGTTTGATAAAACTCCCTATCCCGGGGATACCCTCCTGGATTGGCTATCAGAATATCCACCGGTTTTATTTTATGAGTGACATACTCTGCAAAAAACTTAGCGCCTTCCCGGTGAGCTTTAACGTAATGACCCGCAAAAACTTCGGCAATTTCCCGCCCCTCTGTATGAACACAATTAACGATAAAATCAAGCCCGGGTTTAGAGGCAGCCTCCTCCAATTCCTCCCGGAAGCGGTTTCCATCTAACCGTCCTAATTGGGAAGTAGGATGCCTGAATAGTCTATGATGAACATAAACCGACTGGCGGCTGGAAATGCCCGGCAGAACATTTTTGGCACCTCCGCTCCACCCTGCTTGATGATGCGGATCTATGGCGCTAATCGAAATTTTAAGCTCCGCATCACAATATACCTTTAGAACCTCTACAGGCGTACCTTGCTGTGTTGCCCCCAAATGATAGTAGGCATCAGGATTATCCGGATCATTACTGATAAATTTAATGCGTTCCATGATGTCCGGGCCTAAGAGTTCAATACCTTCTTCCCTAGTGGCAGCATTATGCATTCCCGTTGCCGCAATAATTGTTATATTGTCATCAGAGATGCCGCAGTTATTTAATTCTTCAATTACATTTTTAGCCACAGGTTCAATAGGCACAGGTCTGGAACGATCCACTATTAGTATTGCTGCTGTTTTTTTACCTGCCGCTAATTCAGAAAGCTGAAGCGTACCAATAGGATTTGCTAAAGCTCTCTTAATTTCCGCATCTGGGTCTGCTGCCGCTTTCAGCTCTTTTTTGCGTCTTAAAACACCCACTAAATTCTGTTCCGGAACATCTAAGGATATTTCTGATTTCCCATAGGGTATCTTTATTTTCATTGTTTTTCCCCCTCCAAGTCTCCCCGGCCTCTAATGCTGCTTAAATTATGCGTATGGACATGTTCTCCTTTGACAATATCTTTTGTGGCAATGCCAATTACTTCGTTGTATTTAATGATCTTCGCCCCCTTTGCCAAATCGCCTAAGGCGATCTTATGCCCAAAAGGAATGTTATTTTTAGCTGTAATTGCAAAATCCTTTTTAATTACGCCGCAAACCTCATTAGCATTGACATCCTCAATTACCACAACTACATTATCATCTTTTCCTAATAAGAGCCCCTTTTGTTCCATCTTTCTTCCCCCTTCATTTTAAACAGTTAAGCCAATCCGGCTGATTGCAAATTCACTATGTTTAAGGGCTTCGGATTTGGTAATTTTGCCGGAAGCAACTTGGAGTAAAAAGGATAATAATCGCTCTCCTGCTTCTTCTATATCCATCTGTCCTTTAAGAACCGCCGAGATATCAAGGTCAATGTTTTCCGGTGCCGCACTGACTGTCCGGTGATTTCCGGTAACCTTGATTACCGGCCCTAAAATATGACCGACAGGATTTCCTTTGCCTGTTGTAAAAATAGTAATTTGTGCCCCACAGGCAAAAAAACCAGTATTAGATTCGGCCCCGGCCGGTGATGAATACATATGATACAAGCCTTTACCCGCCGGCCTTTCCGCATAGCTGATTATGCCCTGAACCGGGTGAGAACCTGCTTTGGCGATATTGCCCAGGGCTTTTTCCTCAACAGTAGTCAGGCCTCCTTCGATATTATCAGGTTTCGGCTGATTCCCTCTGATATCGATCCCCAGGCTTAAAACATAATCCTCAACCTCCTTCACAATCTCCAAAAGCCTCTTTCCTACCTCCGGTCTGCTGCGGCGGGCTAATATATGTTCAGCCCCCATAATCTCTGCTGTTTCATTAAAAATAGCCGTCCCGCCAAGATTGATCAGCTTATCACAAACATATCCGGCAGCCGGATTAGCAACAATGCCGGAGGTTGCATCAGATGCACCGCAATTCACTGCAATCATCAGCTTGTCTAGAGAGGCTTGCTCCCGTTTTAATTCAGATGCCTCCGCCAGCATATCGATAGCCAGCCTAGCCCCTTCTTCAATAGCTTTTAACGTACCCTGCCCCATAATGGTTACAATTTCAACTTTTTTATGACTTCTTTCTCTTACTTTTTGGTGAATTTTCTGCGCTTCCACAGGTTCCCAGGCAATAATTACTGCCCCATAAACATTAGGGTTTAAGATTGTTCCCGCTAAGGTTCTGGTCTGCTGCTCGGCATCCGGTCCGATTTGTCCTCTCCCATAAGGATGAATAACGGGATAAACACCGTGCACGATTGCAGCGATTGCTTCTACAACTGTATTCCCATATCCCTGGGCCGCAACTATAGCCACATGATTTCTGACTCCCACTGTGCCGTCACTTCTGAAATAACCGTCAAAACTTAAAATAATGATCTCCCCTTTCCATTAGACCTCAAAAGTAGTAATTGCAAAATCAATGCCAATAATAATCGGCTTCACAGAAACGATCAGACAGTACCTAATTAAAGGGATAAATACTGACCCGGGCTGCCTAATAAATGCCTAAAACAAACCAAAATGCCGTATTTCATTAATACGGCATTTTGCAGAAGGGTTCTTATGAAGATTTATTTTCAGCTATATACAAAATATCAACGATCAGATTTATTATATTTGCACCTGTTGACCTTTATTTAAAATAACCGCTTTCTCCATAATCTTTCCCGCCGTGGCTAAATCCTGGATTGTGACCCCGGTGGTATCAAAAACTGTAATCTCCTCCGGCTTACTTCTTCCCGATTTTGTGCCCAGAATAATTTCCCCGATTTCACCATGGATATCTTCTTTGCTGATTAACCCCTGCCTAAAAGCATGCTGTGTTTCACCAATTGTTATACATTGCTCCAGATTATCCACGACAATTTTAGCCTTGGTAAATATCTGCGGATCAATTTCCTGTTTACCCCTGGTATCGGAACCAATACAGTTTAAGTGGGTCCCCGGTTTAATCCAGTCAGCTCTGACAATGAATTGATAGCTGGGAGTGGTTGTTAAAATAACGTCCGCATTCTCACATATACTTTGCACATCATCACGATAAGCTATCTCAGGCTTAATCTGCTGCGCCATCTCCCCTGCCATCTTTTCCGCAGCTAAAGCATTCAGGTCATATACCTGAACCTTTTGAACCCCGGGCAGTACCTTTAAAGTAGCCAATAGCTGGTTTTTTCCCTGCAATCCTGCTCCGATTACCGTGAGAATTTTACTGTCTTTGCGGGCTAAGTATTTACATCCGACGGCGCCTAAAGCAGCCGTACGTATTTTCGTAATATAATTTGCTGCGAAAAGAGCCCGGGGTGCCCCGGTACAGGGATCAAACAGCATCATTGTTGACTGGTGATTTGTTAAGTCCTTGGCATAGTTTTGCAGCCAAAATCCACCGGCTTTAAAGCCCAATACTTCTTCTTTTTTTAAATACCCGGACTTTATGCCGAATATTCCCTGGTGTTTCTTAATTTCTTCCCGGACAACAGGAAAGACCTCACTGTCACCTTGTTGGAAATCAGCAAAAGCCTTTTCGACAACAGACATTATTTCCTCGAAAGAAACCAGCTCTTCGATATCACGGTCATTCAAGATCAGCACTTCTGCCATCTCTTAACCTCCTTTACTGAGATCTACCCCGCCCTAAAACAGGAAATTCTACAATAACTTTGCCATCCTGCACCATATGAATTTTGTCATAAAGATTACAGGTAGGGCAGACATGATTAGGTATTATCTCTACTTTATCCCCGATCTTAAGCTTTTGATTTACCTCCCGGTTATTGATCAGACCATGCTCATCATAAAGTTTAGCTAACCGCAAATTTTCAAACCCCTTTACTAATCCAAAACCCGGCGTATAGCAAATCCCGTTACTGCGGGTAAAAGCGGTTAAGGCTTTCACCCCTGTGTCCAATACTGTCCTTTCCGGAGTAGGTTTACTGACTACTGTAGCCAGTACTGTCAAGGCACACCTGCTGTAATCATTGATTGCATGACCCTGGGCGCCATCCATTAAAATATAGGTGCCCGGCCTGATTTCTGTAATACCGGGCAGTATTTCACCCTGCATTAAAGAAGGAGTGGCCCCAATACTGATTACTTCTATCTCAAGTCCTTCCTGTCTGATTAAATCTGCTGCATATAAAGTATCTTCCTGGCTTTTATTAAACAAACTAATACATTCCTCTACCGACCCCGCTCCATAGGTATGTCCTTCATGGGAGAAGACACCTTTTAACTTGACATTGGGTGTTTGGGTAATAAATTCGGCTAGCCGGACTACTTCCGGCCCGGGAATAAGTCCGGACCTTTCTTCACCTGTTTCTATCTCAATTAATACTTCAATGGGTTTTGCTTCATCCTGAAAAACTTCCCCGAGAGCTCTGACCTGCTCCTGATTATCAACACCCAGGCAGACCTTAACATTTGCGGCTACCTGCTTTAATCTTGCCAGTTTATGCTTCCCGTATATTTCGTTGGCGATAAATATATCATCGAGGCCTGCCGCGGCCATCACTTCCGCTTCGCCGACTTTAGCCACGGTAATGCCTTTAGCCCCTGCCTGAACCTGCATCTTAGCCAGGGCCGGAGTTCGATGGGTCTTGGTATGGGGTCTTAGATTTACACCGGCTTCATCCGCCTTTTTCTGCATATTCTTAATATTTTTTTCCATAATATTTACATCTACTACTAAAGCCGGTGTATCTAAATCCCACATATTTTTCGTCATTTTTTCACCTCTTCTGATTTTTAGATCATTTTTTAGAGGATAAGGCTTTTTCCTGTTAAAGAGGAGAAGCCTTATCCTCCAGGGGGTTAAACAAGGTAATTATTCTTGTGGGGCCGTAGCTTCCCGGCCTGTTTGGGCAACTGTTTCCGTAATGATGTCGGCACATCTGACCTGATTAAATATACCGCAATAGCAGAAGTTAGCCAGCTTGACCGCAGCCTCATCAGCTGTCAGGCGTCCCTTTTGCACCTGTTCGATCATATGCTCTACGTATTTAGGCGGTATCATATGGTGCCCGCACATAGTTGTAACGGATAATGTTGTCTCATCAGGTAAATTATCTTTTTTTCCCCATACCCCTAAAGAGTAGTTGATGGAGTGGGGAGTCACCCCTGCTTCGGCACAGGCCGGCAATACTTCTGCCAATACACCTGTAATAACAACCGACTGGCCCAGGTCTTTTTCTTTAATACGTTTCAAAAACGCTACAACCTGCTCCCTTTTTGTAAATACTCCTCTAATCCTGGATTTATCCGTAATTTTATCTTTGATTTCTTCTACGGGGTACTGGGTTTTAGGTCCTGTTTTAACATCCCCCCAGTTTTCCGAGCCGACAGCCTCTGCTGCCGCAATAAATTCTAAGGCCTTGGGTTTAATATTAAAATCATTGATACCCTTTGTTTGATACATAAACCAGTTAAAGTCTTTCTTTTGCGATTCTATTGGGCCTGAACGGTGCAGTGAATGAGTCATTTTTCCTCTCCTCTCTAGGCCAGCGACAGTGGTCTGCCTAAGCCAACGTTAACTTTGCCCCGGTAAGGCTGGGGTATTCCCAGATCTTTGAGACAATCTAAAGCCTGCGTTTGTCCCTTTTCATCCGTCCGAATGATTAAACCCAGGGAGAAAACGGTATCTATCTCTTTTTCCACCTTTTGCAATGCTGCCAAAACCTGTTTTAAATCTTGTTCTTCGCATTTGGCTTCAACAATAACAGATAATAAATGGTAATTATGACAGGCCTCCTCCAGCTTACCTGTTTTTAAGTCAGGCATTAAAGCTGCCAGGGGAGTATGCTCCGGGGGTGCCAGCTCCGCCCCTGCTGCGGCAATAGCCATAGCCACCTTTTCCGCATCCCGCAGATAGACTCCCAGTCCGGGCCGGCCCATATCAATAGCAATTCCGACTTCTCCTTTTTTAACCCGGCCCGATACATCATTGGTTTTAACCTCTTCGGTTCCTCTGCCGGTCACTCCTGTAACGCCATGATTTTCAACAGGATCACTGATCACATGCTGGAACTGCTTGTAAAAACTATCCAGTGCCGCCGGTTGGATAGCATCTCGGGGACATACTTTCTGACGCAGGCATACATAACATTCGGTGCATCTTTCCTGATCAATATAACACTTTTTTTCCTCTGCCAGGTAGTGGATGGCATCCACTGTGCAAAATTTGTTACAGATTTTACACCCGGTACATCGTTCTTTATTGATAACTGTCATCCTCATACTCCTTTCAGCTATTTCGTTAGGCGCTTCTCTTCAGAATATACACCCAAATAATCATCATGACAATACATATGCAAATTCTGTGCCGGAGGAGTATTCCTTTAAGTATTTCAGGAAGCCGGCCTTAACTGCCGTTTTCTGCCCTACGCCCCACAGTCTTCCGAATGAAAAAAACATCTGTTTCCTGTTTCCACTCCTCAGCGCAAAACCCTTTTAAATATGTCTTCTTTTTTAATTAGGTTATTTTTAGGTAAACCAACTTCACCTAAATAAAAATTTCTTTAATCCTGATAAAAATCTATATTTAAGAAACACCGAATAAAGATAAAAGCACACCGGCAGCAACAGCCG
>JBMNCQ010000085.1:0-1157 GCA_049366715.1 Peptococcaceae bacterium
CCCGTTATCGGGGTAATCTTTCTGCACTGGCAAACATTCCCGCTGCTGCTTTTCTTCTGGACGGAGAACATGGTAATCGGTTTCTATACCGTCTTAAAGATGCTCACAGCATCATCCGATAATGCCAAACCGGCTGCCAAAGTTTTTATGATACCCTTTTTCTGCATACACTACGGGCTCTTCACGCTGGTACACGGCATTTTCGTGGTCGCCATATTCGGGACGGGATTTGCCGATAGCGTTTCAATGGATTTCAGCACGGTGTGGCAGCAGGTAATCGGCAACGGATTGATATGGGGAACGTTAATTTTATTAGGCAGCCACGGTATATCGTTTTTCCAGAATTACATAGGTAAAAACGAATATCGAAAGACAGCATTGCAGACCTTGATGTCCCAACCTTACGGACGGGTCGTTCTTTTGCACGTTACCATCATAATCGGCGGTTTTTTGTCGATGATGCTGGGTTCCCCCGTAGCCGCCCTGCTGTTCCTGATTGTTTTAAAGGTGGGGCTGGATATAACTACACATCTCAAGGAACACCGGAAATACCGCGAAGAGCAGCAAGGCTGAACAGTTCCATTTTTTAATAAAAACACTATAATTTCGTATAATTAAGTTCGATTATAGAAAGCCGCATTTATATTCTACGCCCCCATGTACCGATTCAAATTCAACAATTACTCCTTATCGTTCTGTGCCGGTTGACATGTAATATAAGTCACAGACAAAGCAATCAATATGCGATATCTTATATTTGTAGTTCCTCAACGACTTTTCAAATATACACAAGTTTCACAAACGGGAGTTAAATCAAATAGACAATATTATTTACAGTAAACATACCACTATAAATCAACTGGATACGTATTATTTCACCGGCGGCCACGGAGAACCCCTGGTTATTATTCACGGTGGCGGGGACGGGGCGGAATCATGGTTGAGCAAGGCGATAAAACTTGCGGAGCATTATACCGTTTACATTCCCGACCTGCCCGGTTTCGGTAAGAGCCAGTCTGTAAACGATGAATTCGATATACCCGCATACATCCGTTTTATAGAAGAATTCACCCAAAAAGTAAATATTGAGAAGTTTTATATTATGGGACATTCCGTAGGAGGCAGCCTGGCATTGCACTACGCCCTCGAATATCCGC
>JBMNCQ010000086.1:0-2282 GCA_049366715.1 Peptococcaceae bacterium
ATACCGCCCACCATTTTTTCAATTTTTATACCAGTGCCTGTTCAAGGTCGCAGATTAAATCCTCTGCTTTTTCTATTCCGATGGATAAACGCAACAAGTTATCAGGCACTTTTGTCCCCGGCCCTTCATAGCTTGCCCGATGTTCTATCAGGCTCTCGACAGTTCCCAGGGAAGTGGCTCTTTTAAATACTTTCACCTTTCCCTGTACTTCTATTGCCTTTGTTTTTCCGCCTGATACGATAAACGATATCAGGCCTCCGAATTTACCGCTCATTTGTATTTTAGCTGTTTCATATCCTTCAGAATCTTTAAGCCCCGGATACAAGACCTTTTCAAGGCCTTTGAAGTTGCTGAAATGGTCGGCAATCATCTGGGCATTGCTGCATATCCGCTCCATCCTTAAATACAGTGTACGTATCCCCCTTAACAATAGCCAAACTTCAAACGGGCCCGGTAATGCGCCTCCATCATGGGCAATTTGTTCGATATTTCGCCAAAAATCGTTTTCTTCCCTGGTTATAAGTACTCCTGCCAGAACATCACCGTGTCCGCATAGATATTTGGTTGCCGAGTGAAGAACTATGTCTGCTCCGTATTCAACAGGTTTCGTTAAAACAGGGGTCGCAAGGGTATTATCCACAACAACCATCGCTCCATATGAATGGGACAACGCTATTGCTGCCTTCAAATCGGTTATTATCAGTTCCGGATTTGAAGGTGTTTCCAGCCATACAATTTTCGGTTTACTTCTATCAAGTACAATTTGCAGTTCCTTTAAATCATTATTGCGTACATACTCGTATCTGATATTAAATTTCTTAAAATTGGTTTCAACCCACTTTCGAATTCCCGAATAAACCTGTTCGGGAAATATTACGCAATCCCCTGATTGAAGCGCCTGAAAAATAGCAACGGCAGCTGCCATACCGGAAGAAAAAAGCTTTGAAGACGCGCCTTTCTCCAGCTGTTTAATCAATTCCGAAAATTGGTCATAGGTAGGATTATCGGCACGGGTATATATCCTATTCCGGGGATAAGTGAGGTCGGGATTTCTTGCGTATGTAGTCGAAGGATAAATTGACGGCGTAATACATGAATAAGTTTCTTCAATCCAGCCCATCCCCTGAGAGCATAAAGTTTCATCACTTAAAGCCATTGATTATCCTCCTTCAACCCGGTATTTAAATAAAGAAAAATTTAGAGAGTTAAGCAATAATTATATGTAAATATAAACTTAACTCTCAATCAAATCAACAGCACGGGTTCTGCTTAACGAACGGTACTGCTGTCAGTTTTGAAGCGGGGGTTACATGTATAAGTGTCAAAGGTTGCCTGTATTAAGCTAAGACCCGATTCCTTACCTATTCATGCCAGACGGGGATGTATGTCTCGAATCCCCGGTAATCATTGTTCATAACAAGACAAGCAGGTTTATTAATCTTATTTCCCCAGTTCGAAAATCATTACAGGGCTGGTGTTCTCGTTGAACGCGGAATAAGAATAATCGCCATACAGGCAATTGATTTTAAATCCCGCCGACACAGCCAGTTCCTCGAACTGCGCCCGCTCTAACAGGCAGAATTTAAGCCCTATCATCGTCCTGGCGAGCATTTCGCCCTCGCGGTCATATTCTTCGTATATTTGTACGCCTTCGACTATCCGTGTATGCGGATTATAACTTTCGGCGCTCCATACGAGAAGGGCGTTTTCCCCGGCTTCCGCAGGATAGCTACCCAGCAGGTGAAGTTGCCCGGTTACGGTTTTCAACCTGACGGCAGGATTGTGAAGAGGGCAAAGAAAGCGACCGTTTTTTGCCAGGTGTTTGTAGATAACTTCCAACGCCTTAACCCGGTCTGATTCGTTAACCAGTTCGGCGAAAGAGTGAAAAGGCAGGATAATCATATCGAACTGTTTATTCAAATCTATTTTACAGATATCCTGATGTATGACGCAGGCCGATAACCCTTGAAGTTCCAGTTTTTTACGCAATATTCCGAGCATAGGCAGGGAACTATCCACACAGGTCAATTTAACTCCTGCCTGGATTAGCGGAAGGGATAAACGTCCGGTACCTGACATAAGCTCCAGCACTTCCCCATCCGTTTTTGCCGTTTCTTTGAGAAAGAACGAAAAGTCTATGTCAGTTTTTACATAGCGGTCATAATAACTGGCTATCCGGTCGTAGTTCATAATCGATTCACTTCATCCTGTTGTAATTTAACCGGCTGTTTATATATCAAGAATCCCGTTATCCAGGATTATAGCAGATGTACAAATAGAAA
>JBMNCQ010000087.1:0-2234 GCA_049366715.1 Peptococcaceae bacterium
CTATCGGGGAAATAGATGCAGTGACCAAGCTAAATGACGGTCTTATAACCAAGATCCTTACGGTCTGCTGCATCTTTACTATTTTACCTCTTTGTCAACATACAAGATCCTTCGCTACGCTCAGTATGACAATTTACGCCCTTCCCTCTTTGGAAAAGAGGGAGTGTGAGGGAGATTTGCTGCTTATTGCTCCATCAATTTAGATAACCTGCAAAATCCCTCTTAATCTCCCTTTGCTAAAGGGAGAGAATAGGGTACAGACCGGATACAATGGTAACAAAATAGACCGGAGACATGGGTAACAGTTAAGGTATAAGCAAGGAGGAAATGCTTATGCCTTGGAAGGAGACTCATGTAATGGACCAAAAAATAAATATGATCAGCGATTGGCTGTCGGGAGAATACAGCATTACTGAACTTAGCAGGATTTACGAAGTGAGCCGTAAAACTTTATATAAGTGGATAAACCGCTATGAGAAAGATTCAGGGCTGCAAGATCGGTCAAGCAAGCCATTGACAATGCCCAAGTCTACTCCACCGGATATAATTGCATATATTATATCTTCAAAGACTCAACATATTCATTGGGGTTCTCGGAAAATACTTGCATGGTTAACTGAACACTATCCATATCAGAAATGGCCCGCAGCCAGTACCACCAGTGAAATACTAAAGAGGCATGGAATGGTTAAAGCAAGACGTAAGCGTCATCATACTGCACCTTATATCGAGCCTTTTTTAAACTGTAATCAACCTAATGAGGTTTGGTGTGCTGATTTTAAAGGACAATTCAAGCTGGGAGCAGGGAATCTTTGTTATCCTCTTACTCTAAGCGATAGCTATAGCCGTTATCTTTTGGGATGTTGGGGCTTAGCTCATCCAAACTATTTGAATACCAGGTCACACTTGGAGTCAGCGTTTCGTGAGTATGGCTTACCCAGCGCAATTCGTATTGATAATGGCGTACCTTTTGCCTCAGTAGCTTTAGGGGGTTTATCGAGTTTAGCTGTCTGGTTGATTAAACTTGGGATCAAACCGGAACGTATTGAGAAGGGGCATCCTGAACAAAACGGCAGGCACGAAAGAATGCACAGGACACTAAAAGCTGAATCTATAAACCCACCGCATGAAAGTTTTAATGCGCAACAACGAGCTTTTAATCAGTTCAGAACCGTATATAATCAAGACCGTCCTCATGAGGCTTTGGGACAAAAAACACCGGTTTCTGTATACAGAAAATCATCCAGAGTATACCCTGATAAGTTTTCGGAGATAGAGTATAACAGTAATTTTAGCGTCAGGCGAGTAAAGCCTAATGGAGCCATTAAATGGAAGGCAAGAGAATTATATATTAGCGGAACGCTTGCTGAGGAACCGATAGGTTTAAAACAAATAGATAATGGAATATGGCAAATCTACTATAGTTTTTATCCTCTAGGTATTATAGATGAAAGGACATTTAAAATAACGCCAAATGAATAAAAAGTGTAACCTATGTCTCCGGACAAAAGTGTAACCCATGTCCGGATTGTACACGCGGAGTATTTTTTCTTTGCTATCTTCATGTCGTCGTTGCGAGGAGTCCTTCTACACTGTCATTCTGAGGCGAAGACGAATGAATCTCATATAAATCAGAGAGGGACGACGAAGCAATCTCTTTGTCACTAATTAATAATTACGTCAGCCTGATTTCAATCAAGGAATAAAAATTCCGCTCGCCCTCTCGTCCTGAAGCGACAGCGTAGGAGAGTTTATCAAAGGGTCAAACGAGCGGAACAAATGAGTGTAATTATTGCCTGTTTTTTAGGACTATTTCTTTTCGCTTTCGGCGAGGCTCTTTTCAAGCTCTTCGAACAGTTTACGCTGTTCCTTGGTAAGTTTTTCCGGTGTGGTTACAAACAATCTCACCAGCTGGTCTCCCTTGGCGTTGCGGCGCAGGTGCTGTATGCCCTTCCCTTTAAGCGTGAAAATCTTGCCGGACTGGCTGCCTGCCGGTACCTTCAGCTTTTCATTTCCGTATAGAGTCGGAATATCCACCTCGGTGCCGAGCGCCGCCTGGGCGAAGTTGATAGACAGGTCGTAGATAACATTGGTTTCGTCCCTCTTGAAGAACTTGTGCGGTTTTACCTCTATGGCAACATAAAGGTCTCCGGGAGGGGCTCCCTTATCTCCGATATCTCCCTGTCCGTTTAATTTCAGGTTGGTGCCGTTATCGATTCCCGCCGGCACTTTCA
>JBMNCQ010000088.1:0-2191 GCA_049366715.1 Peptococcaceae bacterium
ACCGGCAACTCCACTGTAAACGTAGAGCCTTTGCCTATCCGGCTTTCAACACTGATGCTCCCGCCGTGTTCCTCGATTATCCCCTTGCTGATACTCAGTCCGAGTCCCGTTCCCTCTCCTACCTCTTTAGTTGTAAAAAACGGTTCGAAAATGCGGTTCAGGTTCTTTTTACTTATTCCGGGGCCGTCGTCCGCAAAAATTATACGCACGAAACCTTTCGAATGCTCTGTGGTTATAGTCAGGGTTCCCTTTCCGTGGGCCTTATACATAAAGAAATCGGCATTGCTGATTAGATTGAGGTAAACCTGTTTTAGCTGCGAACTGTTGCCTTTGACCACAGGAAGTTCAGTCGCAAGATGTTTGATAACGTTAATATTATCTGCTTCACGTTTATAAGTACGTATGTCCAGTATTTCCTGCAGGTCTTTATTGATATCGACCGGTAGTTTTTCCTGAGTTTGTTTCCTGGCAAAAGTAAGCAAACTTTTTACTATCTTGGCCGTACGCTGTGCCTGACGATTGATTGTCAAAAGGTCTTCCCTGACATCCTCGGGCCATTCTTTTGCGAGCAATAATTCCGAGAAACCGATAATTCCGGTTAAAGGATTATTGATTTCATGCGCCAGCCCCGAAGCCAGCTCTTCGATAGATGCCAGTCTGTCCTGGACAATAGCCTGGCCCTGTATTTTATGGAGAGCAGTAATATCACGGAATATCCAAAGGTGATATTTTAAACTGCCGTCATCCATAACGGGAACGTAGTCCATTTCGAGATACCTGTCATCGATGGTATTCAATATATGGCTGACAATTTTTTTACCCGCTTTGACTATTTTCCCTGTTTTTCCTATAAATTCTTCGGGGTTCTTAAATGTCTTTGCGAGATAGTTTCCCATTGCATTTATGTCCTTGCCGATAATCTGGTCGGGCGGAGCTTCTACCGAGAATATTTTAAGCAAAGAGGGGTTAACGAATTCGATTTTTTGTTCCATGTTTATCATTAATATACCGCCGTGTAAATTACGGGTCATATTATCGATTTTGAGTACATAGGAATGAATAGCCTCATCGGCCATTTTTTTCTCCGAGATATCTTCTATAACTCCCTGGTATTGAATGATATTGCCGTTTTCATCCCTGATTATCTCGGTTTTATCGCTTATCCAGATTATTTTCCCCTCAGAAGTGATAATTCTGTAGGGTTCATGCTCGAAACTCGTAACCGCCGGATTATTGCCGGCATTTAGAACTTCTTTTTCTACCCTGTTCAAATCTTCGGGGTATACTATACTGGTATAGGGTACCTTTCCCGATAGAAAATCCTCAACTTTATAACCCCACAGGCGTTTTACATTTTCACTGACAAAAGATATAGGCCAGTTTTCCTCGTTTTTCCAGATAAAGGCTACGATACGGCTCTCGTTGATTATCTGGTAGGCATGTCTTAGCCTTTCTTCCGCTTTTTTGCGCTCTGAGAGGTCACGGGCGAATGCGATCATTCTCCCTCCATGGAAATCCAAATAGCTGATACTTAACTCGACATCGATAAGGGTACCGTTCTTATGCCTGTGCTTGACTTCGAAAAGGTCTTTCCCCAAGCTTTTAATTTTTTGTATTCGGGCTAATATAATTTCGTCACTTTCTGTAGGGCTTATCTGGCTGATTTTCATTTTCAATAATTCTTCCCGGCTGTAACCCGACATATTACAAGCAGCTTCGTTTACATCGATGATATTACTCTGCATATCCACATACCAGAAGGCATCTTGTGTCGCTTGTATTATCGAATTGTATTGCATATCCCGTTGCCTGGTTTCCGTCACATCCCATACCAGTGATATCATCAATGGCCTGTCCGGAACCGGTATGTTCATTGCATTAACGAAGGCGACTATTTTTCCGTTTTTATAAAGAGGCAAATCATCCCATCTCATGCGTTTCGGGTCTCCGCTGAAGACATCATCTAATACTCTCTTCTTCATATCTTCGCGAATTTGCGGGTCTTCATAAACGGCATCCCAAAATGCGTCCGGCGTTTTCAGTTTCTTTCTGGTAGTCCTGTATATTTTGGGGAAATTGTCGTTCATGTATTCGAAAACAATAGGCGGGGTGCTGTTATTTACGGCAATACCGATGGGTAAATTATCCATTACGGTTTGAATAAAGGAATTGCGTTCGCTCAGTTCATTGG
>JBMNCQ010000089.1:0-1328 GCA_049366715.1 Peptococcaceae bacterium
CCGTGCGCACCCTTAAAAGTCGCGGCAGCCCATAAAACGGAGGGTTTTCCTACATTGGAAACACTTGCTGTTCTATTTGCGAGGTCATTAAGACTATTATTTAGGTAGGCAATGACTTCCTCAGCCCTGTCTTTCACGCCACATACATCCCCTAACATACGAAGAGCTTCCTCATAATCCTTCTGGAATAATGTACCTACTGGAACTGCAACCACCGGGATACCTGTTTTCGTCTGGATATCATCCGCCATCTCCTTTGGGTAGGTGCATAGTATTACATCAGGATCAATTCTAATAATTTCCTCCGGATAATAATCGTCAACCCCGCCAGCACTGGTACCAACATTAGGTAGGTCTGCCCACATATTTTTATTGGCATAAGCATACGCGTGAATAGGGCTCCTCTCACCCGTATTCAATCCGCCGCTCATTCCCACGCATTTGTCCGCCAATCCTAGATAGGCTATCATTCGGGAAGCATTATCAAGAGGGATTATTCTCTCTACGGTTACAGGAATCTCTACAGTACGTCCAACGCTGTCTACTATAGTCCTCGTGCCTGAATTCGTACTCTCTACGCCTTTATTGCTTCCGTAGCCATTGAATGTGCAACAGATTGCAAGTGCAGCCACCAATGCCAATAAAATAAATTTCTTGGAATTTTTCATATTTAGTTCCTTTCTCTTTTTCTCTTCTTTATAGATATTACTATTCAAAGTTTCTTATTTTTTAGCTACCATCCTCTGTTATAGGCTTTAAAGCAGTCGAGACATACTGTTTTCCCCTCATGAAAGCGCATCTTATGCTCGGGAGCACTTTCACCACAGATTTCACAGACCCTTGACTGAAACAATCTTGCCCTTTCAGGTAGAGTGTACTTCGGTTCCGAAAAATCGAAAATCTCGTCGACGGGTGCGTTCAGGAGATATTTTCTCCACTGTTCTCTGTCCAACCCTTTGTTATTCCTGGCCTTCAAATATATCCGCAATTTTTTGCCGTCGGCGCGGTTATAAAAAGAAAAAGCCTGTTTTCCCGTGCCATGATAAATCAGGTTCCCCTTTCCCAGCGTACAACTTAAGAGTGCCTGGACGGCATCTACGCCACACGCATCGTTTTCCGTTATACAAACGATTTGTTCGTCATCCGAAGCCCCAATTCCCATTTTTTCGATGGCAGCTTCGCATGCTTTGAAACCGATTGCCAGCCCGGGGCATTCATGTCCGTGAAAGGCAACCGCTTTTTCCCATAAAGCCTTGTCCATGCACTTTCTCCTTATTTTTAGATATACCAATAAAAATCGTATTCAATTATCCGGAATAATTTCCTCC
>JBMNCQ010000090.1:0-2478 GCA_049366715.1 Peptococcaceae bacterium
GCCCCCTTAAATACTCGCTGGAAGCCTTCCAGGCGGCGGAGAGCGGAGCCGAACGTCTGAGACGCACCATCGAAAGGGAAGATAATACCGCTAACACTGATAACAGTCTCGACCCCGAACCCTACCGCAAAATGTTTACCGAAGCGATGGATGACGATTTCAACTCCCCGCAGGCACTGGCTGCTTTATTCGAGCTTGCCAGGGCTATTAACCAGGCGGCGGACGGCGGCAGTAATATCGCGGAAGCCAAGAAGGTTATGTTGGACTTGGCGCAGAATGTTCTCGGATTGAAACTGGCTTCAGCCGGCTATGAGGACAATCCTGAAATACAGAAGCTCATACAGGAACGGCAGGTCTACAGGAAAGAAAAGAACTGGAAGGAAGCCGATGCCGTCCGCGAAAAGCTGGCGGCGCTGGGTGTAGCCGTAGAGGATACCCCGACAGGGGTCAAAATCACGCCGTTGAAGAAGAAATAACCTTGCTGTCTTTGCGAGTCCATTCCCGCAGGGAAGGCGAAGCAATCCCTAAGATTGTTACTCTTCACTGTCTTTCTGAGCCCGTGAAGGACGAATGGAAATCACGATATCCGGCAATGACAATCACGCGTGACGGCTGACCTTGATAAAAGGCCGTTATTTATGCTAAATTATGTAGGTTAAGGGCCCATAGTTCAGTTGGGAGAACGTTTGACTGGCAGTCAAAAGGTCGAGAGTTCGAGCCTCTCTGGGTCCACCAATAAGTTGAACGGTTAAGCCCTTGAGTAACATCGAGGGCTTTTTTAATTGTTGGCCTATCTTAAAAAACATCTATCAGGCTTAAAAGAGCATATATACCGAACCCGGCTATTATTACCCCCGAAATCCTGTTGACCCAGAGCATCCTTTCGATGGTAAATTTCTTTCTGAATATATCTACACCGCTGCTTAATATCAGCCACCATAAAGCCGAGCCGGTAAAAACACCGGCAATTAATAGCGCCGCTGAGCTATAGCTGTTATTAATACTCCCCAGTCCCAGTCCGGCAAAGATCGCCGTAAAAAAGAGAATCGTTTGCGGGTTCGTAATCGTCAATAAAAAAGTGGAAGCATACGCTTTAAAAATACTTAAAGTACCCTTCGTTTTTTCCTGCGATTGGGATTTGGATATGAATGTCTTAACCCCCAGGTAGCAAAGGAACAGACCGCCGACTAATTGGAGCCAGAATTGCCGGTCGATAAGAAAGTTTGAAATAAAAGTAAGGCCGAAAGCGCCGATGCTGCCGTATATTGCATCGGCGGTAGCAGCCCCCAGCCCGGAAACCAGGCCGTAAATGCGGCCTTTATCCAGGGTTCGCTTGATGCAGAGCACGCAAATCGGGCCGACGGGAGCGGCAATCGAAAAGCCTATTACTATTCCCTTCATTAAAAATCCGATTTCCATTTATCTGTCCCCTGCTGAATTTATTTATATGAGTTAGATTATAATTTTTCGTGAGAGTTTTATCTAGCGGGGCATATGGTTTATATAGTGGATTTTTTTACAGATAGGGTTATAATTGAAATTATAATATATATCGGATAAGTTATATTACCTGATAAAAAGAGTAAAAAGTATATGGAAATCTGGCATAAAATAATGTTTCACAGCACAGATAAAGTTTATGATGACGTACTAGCTTTAAATATAAAACATAAAATTCTTCCGATACCCAGTGGAAATAAAATGATGTTTATAGAAACCAGTGAAGATAACCCGCTTTGGGCAGAGGTTGAATCATTAGCTAAGGAAAATAAATCTCCAGATATGTACGATACAGTTTTTACGAATGAAGAAATTTTAGCGGCTGGATGGAATCGCTTAATTCCTGTATTTGAACAAGGATACCCACAGCCGGAAAAAAATATGGAATGGGAAAAAGAAACCTTTAAAAATACCTGTATTGAATGTGGACTTGTTTTTAATCAAAAGGCTCCTTTTCATTTAAACAAAGAACCCAAAATGGGGAACCAGTCTTTTTTCTCTCTATATTGGATCTATACTTTATTTTGTACATTTCAAGTAGATGAAGTTTTAAAGACACACGGCACAGAAGGATACGAAAACTATCCAGCGATGATAAATAGTGTGCCCTCAAACCTCGTTTCCCAAATAATTTGTAAAAAAACAGCTAAAAATGGACTGGATAAACAAGATATGCTAAATCCCGAATACTGCCCTAAATGTGGCATTATAAAATACAGCTATCATAACAGAGGCTATATGCATTACCAGGAGCAGTCATTACGGGATGATGTTGATATACAGCTTACTAACGAATGGTTCGGAAGTGGCGGTAATGGTGGTTATCGAGAGTTTATTGTGTCAAACCGATTTACTAAACTGATAATAGAAAATAATTGGCGTGGCGTTAAACTGAAACCTATAAAGTTGATTTAGCGATTACGCCCTCTTTTTTAATACAATGAAAGAAATCGACTATAATAATCTATATGAAATGAG
>JBMNCQ010000091.1:0-39076 GCA_049366715.1 Peptococcaceae bacterium
TTCTCTGTTCTCTGTTCTCTGTTCTCTGTTCTCTGTTCTCTGTTCTCTGTTCTCCACCGATTATAGCTGAATTCTGCGGTAATGTATCAACTTTAAACTTTAAACTATGAACTATGAACTATGAACTTTGAACTTATAATCTATGAACTTAACCACGACTAATTCAGCTCTTTATACATATCCTTAGCGGCGTCAGCCCGGACATTTTCCGCAACCTGCATGATCTGATAACGGGACTGACGTTCTCCAAAGCCTATTTCCAGAATATCTCCCGGTTTTACCAGTGATCCGGCCTTAGCCGTGTTCCCATTTATCTTGATCCGGCCGCTGTCACAAACTTCCTTGGCTAATGTTCTCCGCTTGATAATCCTCGCTACTTTCAAAAATTTATCTAAACGCATTTAACTCACCCCAAAATGATCTCACTCAAAAATTATCCACGAGCCGGCTCATATTGATGCAGGAGATGACTGCATTTTACAGTTTTTGAAACAGCTTGGCAAGTACTATTCTCCCGTATTTGATTAAAGCTGAAAGTGCTGTTAATATTTCTATCGTATTAAAAAATCAGGTTCCTAAACCTGATTTTTTATCGCCTGATTAAAGTTTTTCAACAGCTTCTTTTAAGCTTTTGCCGGCTTTGAAAGCAGGAACTTTGGCAGCCGGAATTTGAATTTCTTCACCGGTTTGCGGATTACGGCCTGTACGTTCCTTGCGCTCTCTAACTTCAAAGGTGCCAAAACCAACAAGCTGTACTTTTTCACCTCTGGATAATGTTTCTTCTACAGATGCAAATAAAGCGTTAACAGCTTTTTCAGCATCTTTTTTAGTCAATTCTGATTTCTCTGCTACACTACTAATAAGTTCAGTCTTATTCATTAAAATCCCTCCTACGTAATATGAGTTTTCTCACGCTCACCATTATTCGTGGTAAGAAAGCCAAATTCCTGCATAAATTAGCATTTATTTAAAAATATTTCCTATAATACCGTAATTTTTTTGGATTCTTCCCACCATTTGTCAAGTTCTTCCAAAGTATAGTCCTTTATATTCTTACCATTTTCTAAAACTTTATGTTCAATATATGCAAATCTAGTTCTGAATTTCCTGATGGTAGCCAATAAAGCCTCTTCCGGGTTTATTTCCAAAAATCTGGCCACATTTACTGCTGCAAAAAACACATCCCCTAATTCTTCATATACTTTATTATTTCCGGCAATTGCCTCTTTTAATTCCTCAAGCTCTTCATAAACTTTTTCCCATGCACCATTAATATCAGGCCAGTCAAAGCCTACCTTGGCAGCTTTATCTTGAATTTTATAAGCATGCATCAACGCCGGTAAGTGCCTTGGTACCGAGCCTAACAGACTTTTGGACACCTCCTTGCCTTTTTCCTGCGCCTTGATCGCTTCCCAATTTTCAAGCACATCTTGCGTACCTGTAACTTTTACATCAGCAAAAACATGGGGATGTCTGCGTATCATTTTTGTTGTAATCTCATTAACCACATCATTGACATTAAAATTATCCGTTTTATTGGCTAACTGGGCATGAAATACAACTTGTAATAATAAGTCTCCCAATTCTTCACAGATTTTATACATATTTCCTTCATCAATGGCTTCAACAACTTCATATGCCTCTTCCAATAAATATCTTTTTAAAGATACATGGTCTTGCTTGCGGTCCCAAGGGCATCCATCAGGTCCTAAAAGCTTGTCCATGACATTGATCAGGGGATCTAAAGGATAAGAGCAACCCTGCACTTTACCGGCCTGAGGGGGAACATAGACACTGGTTAAATGGTCTATCCAATCTAAATGATCTATTTGATAAAGGGGAATATCCGCGATCTTTTCAAGACTGCTGATTCCTGCTCCTCTAATAACCTTTATCATATGCTCGGCCGGGTAAACTTCCAGCAAAGCTAATTTTACCTCAGAAGCGATCAATTTATTGTACACCTGGCAAATCAACAAATGTAAGTTGGTATTAATTATTTTCAGCTCTAAAGCATCTATTATTTGCAAACCGCCGGTGGGGTCAAGATTTATGAGGGGATACAGGGCATCAAGAAAACTTAAGGCAGGGTGCACGGTCACCTCGATGCTCTCTTCTCGGGCTTTTACCTGCAGAATTTTTACAGTTTCCTCGGCAATTAAAGGACTGCCCGGGACTCCATATACGATTTCGCCCTGTTCTTGTGCACATTTGATTAAAAACGCTGCGCTATCATTATATACATCGGCAAAATTATTTCTTTGATAATAATCGTCTAAAGATGTAAATTTAATGTCCCATTCCTGTAATTTATCTACCACAGGATGCCTTGCCGTCCGCAAAAAAATCTGAGAACTTCTCTTAAGGATATTAATCGTTCCTAGACTAAGACTTTCTTCCGAACCGGGTCCTAACCCGACAACAACAATTTTAGCCATTTTTTAATCCCTCGCTAACCTGAACTTTTTAAGAAGATACGCAATTTGAGGTCCTATTTTCGGTACTTTCTTAATATCCGACGCCTTTATTCCCCCGATTAGAATTAAAATAAGAAAATAACTTAGCGCCCCCAAAGATATTGCCGCTAAAGTACTTATTTCCCCTCTGATGCCCAGCTTTAATAATTCCTGATAACTTAATACTACAGCAAAGCCCATCACTGTTACAGAAACCGCCGGCTTCAATAAATGCTCTTTCACTTTAAGCCATTGAGAAGTTAGGTATTTATTGATCATAATCAGGTTTCGGAAAGCTGCGGCCAGAAAACCAATTACTGTTGCTAGAGCAGCTCCTTTTACGCCTAATGACGGTACTGCCGTTAAATAAAAAGTCAATACCCCTTTTATTATGGCTCCCAGGAAAAGGCTCATTACAGGTATAAGGGGCTTCCCGAGTCCTTGCAGGGTAGCCGTTGAAGTTTGATAAATTCCCACCGCAAGTACTGTTGGCGCCAGCCAGGCCAAAGGTATTCCTGCCTCCGGTTGATTATATAACAGCTGACAAATCGGCCGGGCTAAAACCATTAAACCTACGGTAGCAGGGAGCACAATGACCAGGGCAAGGAGTAATGCCGAACTGAATTGACCTCTCACTAAGGAAAGCCGCCCGGAAGCAAGGGACTCCGCTACGGCCGGCACCAAACTGGCAGCCAGCGCAGTTGTAATGATAAAAGGGAGGTTGATAATTGCCCCGGCCATTCCCGAAAGCTGGCCGTAAAGTCCGGTAGCTTCTTGAACCGTGAAACCTGCAGCCTGGAGCCTCAGCGGTACCAGGAAGGTATCCATCGTTTGCATTAAGGGCAGTACTAAACCTCCGATAGAAATAGGTACCGCCAGATAGATGATTTGTTTCACGAGATCCAGATTAGATTCTTGCAATTGAACAAGCTGATATTTTTTGTTTTTTCTGCTGTTATTAATAAAGTAAATGATCCACAACAGCACGAGTCCGGCCAAACCGCCGGTTGCAGCCCCGAAAGTAGCTCCCGCTGCTGCGTATTCAACGCCCAGGGGTAATAAATACAACGCTGCGAAAAAAACTGTTGTTACCCTGATTATTTGCTCAAAGACTTGAGACAGTGCGGTGGGAGTCATGGTCTGGAATCCCTGAAAGTACCCCCGCAACGTAGCCATTGAAGATGTAAAAAGTATCGCAGGTGCAATTGCCTTTAAACTTAAAGCAGCCCGCGGCTCTTTCAGAATGTTATTGGCAATAAAATCCGCACTATAATATAAACCAACGGCGGCGGCAGCCCCGGTAATTAAAAGTACCGTCATGGACAGCCAAAATACCCTGGCTATTCCTTTTTCATCTTTTTGATAATGTCTCTCCGCGATCAATTTGGAAACGGCCAGAGGAATACCCGCGGTAGATACCGCAAGAATCATGGTATAGAAAGGATATGCCATCTGATATAGACCTACCCCTTCATCTCCAACTAACCGGGCAAAAGGAATACGATAGAGGGCACCCAATAATTTACTAATAATACCGGCAATACTTAGAATTAATGCTCCTTTTAAAAAAGACTTCTGCTCCACCTGAATTTCTCCTCACATAAATAAAACTACCAGGGTGACCTCCGGTCATCTTCGGGACGACCGTGGGCAGCAAAGCTATGCACACTATGCACCGACATAATAATCTTAGCTTACTATGGAAAAAATGGCAAATGAAAAAAAGGTGGTTCATAACCACCTTTAAACTATTGTTCCATTTGCTTTGCTAAAAACGAAGCCGCTGTTTCGGCAAGCTTTAATTCCAGGTCGGACATCTTAACATTAGCTTCTTTAGAACCTATAATAACGGCGCCAATCGGATCCCCTTCTGCAATTATGGGAGCAATGACTTCTGTCATAAACTTCGTTTCAATGCCTGTTTCGTCTCCCTCGGCACTTTTAAAGTATGGGTGGGTCTGCAGATCATTAATCATGACCGCTTTTCTTTCTTCCATCACTTTCTCTATTATCGAACCAATTGCTTTATTTAAGTACTCTTTCTTGGGTCCCCCTGCCACTGCGATAATTTGATCTCTATCTGCAATGCAGGCGATATGTCCCATAGCTTCATGCAATGAGTCTGCATACTCTTTGGCGAATTCACCTAATTCCCCAATTGGAGAATATTTCTTAAGAATAACTTCTCCTTCCCGGTCTACGAAAATTTCTAAGGGATCGCCTTCACGAATACGTAACGTCCTCCGGATCTCTTTAGGGATTACAACTCTTCCAAGGTCATCAATACGTCTTACAATTCCAGTCGCCTTCATGAAATATTCCTTCCCTCCTTTAAAGATGATGGGCAAGGTAAAACCTTTCAGTGATAGTATATAGCCGGACACAAACATTTATTCATTTTTCCCTCGAGTAAATTATGAAAAGTTAACTTCGCCCTGTAGTTGAAGTATTTGCTATTTTTAAAAATATATGCGCCAAACTTTTACATATAAAACTTTTTGGAGCGCATAAAAGCTGCCTAATCTAAGAAAGACAATAATTACAACAGGAGGGAAATGATACTTGGCCAATTATTTCCAGAAAGCTTCCCCTTAAAAACTCCCCTCACTTTTCATCAATGCTGAAATAGCATGCAGGCAAAAGAATTACTTGACTTTTAACGATCCATTACCGGCCTTTTTACCGCCCGGGTTTAACCGCAACGAAATTATCTCAAGAAAAAAGCACTGAAAAAATTTTCAGTGCACCTGGTTAGTTATTTGCATTTTCCTGATTTTCTTCTTGCGGGCTGTCGCCCGCATTATCCTGAGCTTCATCCTGAGCCTTATTTTGTTCTTCGTCTATTTGCTTTTGCAGCTTATTATCAATAGTAGCTTTTGATTTCAAATCCTCCATATATTCAGCAAAAGCATCACTTTTGGCTTCATATAAAAATCTTTCTTCCAGTTCTGCTTTTACTTCATCGAAAGAACGCTGTTTGGCCGGCATCCTGTCTTCAACTCTGATCACATGATAACCAAAAGTCGTCTGCACCGGTTCTTTTGTAATTTCATCAACCTCTAAAGCAAAAGCAGCATCTTCGAAAGGTTTAACCATATAACCCCGTCCAAAATAACCCAAATCACCTTTGCTGCTTTTCGCTGCAGGTTCAATGGATTTCAAGACAGCTAATTCTGCCATATCCTCATTTTCTTCAGTAATCAGTCTGATGATCTCTCTGGCTTCTTCCTCTGTTTTAACTAAGATATGTCTGGCCTTAACCTGTTCTTCCTGGTAAAATTCATCTTTATTCTCTTCATAGTATTTTTGTACATCTACATCGGACTGAGTAATATCTTTCGTTACTTCCTCATAAAGAGCTTGAACCAAAAGCTGTGTTTTAATTGCATCTTTTATATCCTGTTCCGTCATCTTTAATTGATCTTGGAAATAGTTTGTGAATTCTTCCTGGGAACTGAATTGATCCTTGATGGAAGAAAACTCTGCCTCAACTTCTTCCTGCTTTACCTCAAGATTGTGCACATTTTGGGCCTCATTTTCCAAAAGCAGTTCATCGATCATGCGGTCTAAAATCTGCAGCTTAAACATGTCTTTATAAGCGGCATACTCAGGAGCTTCCAGATCAAAATTATTCATCGCTGCCCCCTGATCAACCCTTGAGTCAAATTCCTGCTGGGTTATAACCTGGTCATTTACTTTAGCTACATAGTCCTGGCTTTCCTTGCTGCAGCCAAGAGCTGAGATAATAAACATTATTAATAACATTGAAATTATTATTTTTCTTTGCATGAAATCGCTCCTCTAATTAATAATAGATAACAGGCATATTATAGCAGACTTTTCTTCTGCGAAACAAGGGTGGATATTTCCATTAGAATTTTTTCCAGCAGAGCCAGACAGGCTTCTGCATTTAAACGAACCACATTAATTTTGATCACTAAATCACTGTCTGCTGAAAATGTTAATTTTCGGCGATATTGCTGGGCCAGACCGAGGAGTTCTTCCCCTGTTAAACCAGGGTCCCCGGCAAAATTCAAGGAAACTATATTATCTTTTTGTTTAATCAGTCTTATTTTACTTTCTCCTGCTAATACTTTTAACTTGGCGATATACAATAAATTTCTGGTTTCCAGGGGCAGGTCACCAAACCTATCCTCCAATTCTTCCTCTAAATCATAGACTTGTTTTAAAGCTGAAACCAGTCTTATTCGCTGATAAAATTCCAGCTTAAGGGAAGAATCGCTGACATAATATTCGGGAATAAAGGAACTTACCTGGAGGTCAATCTCAACGGTAATTTTCTGCGTTGCTTTGTCTCCCTTTAATTCCCGGACCGCTTCTTCCAAAAGCCTGCAATACATATCAAATCCTACGGAAGATACATGCCCATGCTGCTCAGGACCTAAAAGATTACCGGCACCTCTGATTTCCAGGTCCCGCATGGCAATTTTAAAACCTGATCCTAACTCAGTAAATTCCCGGATGGCATGTAATCTTTTTTCCGCTAACTGACTGAGAATTTTATCTTTCTTATAGGTCAGATAAGCATAGGCCACTCTATTCGTCCGCCCCACCCTTCCCCGTAATTGATAAAGCTGGGAGAGACCCATTTTATCCGCTTCATCAATTATGAGGGTATTTACATTAGAGATATCTAAACCTGTTTCAATTATCGTCGTACAAACTAAAACATCCAGCTCCTGCTCCATAAACTGCATCATTACTCTTTCTAAATAGTCTTCTTTCATCTGGCCGTGAGCTATACCTAACCTTGCTTCCGGCACCAAAAGACGGATATCTTCAGCAACTTTTTCAATGTCTTCCACTCTATTATGGACATAAAAAACCTGTCCTCCCCTGCCTAATTCCCTTCGAACGGCATCCTTGATCAATTCAGGAGAATTCTCCACAACATAAGTTTGAATAGGATATCGGTCCTCAGGAGGGGTTTCAATCACACTCATGTCTCTAATCCCCACCAAAGACATATGCAAGGTGCGGGGAATAGGTGTAGCCGATAGTGTCAAAACGTCTACCTGGGACTTCAGCCTTTTAATCTTTTCCTTGTGGGTTACTCCAAAACGCTGCTCTTCATCAATGATTAACAGACCCAGGTCTTTAAAGCAAATATCTTTAGAAAGCAGCCGGTGAGTACCAATCACGATATCCACCGTGCCGGCTTTGACATTTTCTATTATTTTCTTTTGCTCGCCCGGAGTTTTAAACCTGCTGACGACTTCAATCTGAACCGGATAATTGGCAAACCTTTCCCGAAAAGTATTATAGTGCTGCTGGGCCAGAACTGTAGTAGGCACTAAAATTGCAACCTGCTTATCATCACTAACCGCTTTAAAGGCTGCCCTGATCGCAACTTCTGTCTTTCCATATCCCACATCACCGCAAATCAAACGGTCCATGGACATGGACTTTTGCATATCTTTTTTTACTTCATTGATCGCTTTCAATTGATCAGGTGTTTCTTTATATGGAAATGCATCCTCAAATTCCCGCTGCCAATTATCATCGGAACTATAAGAAAAACCGGGCATTCCCTGCCTTTTCGCATAAAGCTCCAATAAACCTTCCGCAAGCTTTTTAACAGAGCTGGTGACTTTGAGTTTCGTTCTTTGCCATTCGGTCCCTCCCAGTTTATGAACCTTAGGAGTCGTTCCCTCCCCGGCAATATATTTTTGTAATAATTCTACTTGATCCGTCGGGACATAAAGTCTATCTTCTCCGGCATATTTTATGATTAAATAATCCCTTTCTATGTTACCTACCGTCAGCCTTTCGACCCCTAAATAACGGCCGATGCCATGTCCGGAATGAACGACATAGTCGCCCACTTTCAAATCATCCAGGCGGGTTATATGCTGACCGTTCTGGGCAAACATCTTCTTGGGAGAGCGCTTCTTAGCTTGCTGAAATATTTCATTTTCCGTAACAATAACCAGCCGGGATTTTATGAACTCCATCCCGGCGCTCAAATTACCCTGGGCAATAATTGCCTGTCCGTATTGGGGCTCATATCCCTCCCCCACCCAAGGCGCCTCTACACCGCAATCACTTAGTCCTTGCTGCAGTCTTTGGGCTTTGGCTTGAGAAGTAAGCAAAATTATGACAGCGAACTTTTTTCTTTTCCATTCTTTTATTTCATCTGCTAAAAGTCTGATTTTTGAGAAAAAAGGCGGTAAAGACTTGGTTTCAACGCCAATGATATTTTGCACGCTCCCCGGCAGGCCTTTTTTCGGCAGCAAAGATAAGTAGATCCGTTTATTCTTTTCAATGGTGCCGAGTATCTCAGAAAAACTAAAAAAGAAGCTGCTTTGCTTGGGCAGAACCGAACCCACAGTTAACAAATCGGCAAAGCTGCTGTTCCGTTCCCTTTCTCTGTGTTCTAAGGATTCACGGATTCTAATGGGTTCATCCAGGCAAAAAACACTATTTGCAGGGAAATAATCCAGCAAGAGCCCCTGATCAGCATAGAAATATGGCTGGAACTGCTCCAGTCCGGGGAAAAATAGGCCGGCAGCAACCTTTTCCATCACTTCATGTATTTTGCTATTTAATTTATCTACTGCATTTCGGTCCTTCTTTTTTACTAACCGCTCCTTTTGTATTGCTAACTCTTCCTTAATCTGCCTTAAACCGTCATGAACATATGCAGGGATCAAGAAAAACTCCCGGGCAGGCACCAGCTGTATTTCATGGACTTTTTCTAAAGACCGCTGCGTTTCCAGGTCAAAAAAACGGATAGAATCAACCTCATCATCAAAAAATTCTATACGCAAAGGCTGTTCATAGAGAATACAAAAAACATCTAAAATTCCGCCCCTGATACTAAACTGACCGGAACTTTCCACCTGCTCCACTCTTTCATAGCCATATTGTACTAAGTATTCGAGCAATTCTTGCAAATCAATCTGTTTCCCGACTTGAACAGATCTAAGCGCCTCCCTGAATAAATGGGGTGGGATTAGTGCCTTCGCTAAAGCTTCCGCCGGACAAACAACTACAGTTTGCAGATCATTGCGTACTAAATTTGCCAGCACCTGCAGTCTTTGACGTTGAATCTCTGCACTTTGTGCCAGTATCTCAAAAGGAATTACTTCCAGAGCCGGAAAATAAAGAACATGATAATCGGGTAGTAAATAATTAAGATCATCCCAAACCTCTTTCGCTCTTTTGGGACTATCACAGCAAATAAGCATGTTTTTACTTTGCTCATTGGCTATAATAGCCGAAATAACGGTCTTTTGCGCTCCGGTTAACCCGTAAAGCAGATGTTCATCTTTAGTTGCTAAAGATTTCAATACTAGACTTATATCATTACCTTTAGATACAGTCTTTAAGAAAGATGGTATTTGCTGCATGCTGACCTCCTTTTTTGCTAAAAGCCGGAAAGTGGGCATCCTCAAAAGACCCCCACTGGAAAACCCCGACCTTTATTGTAATAGCAGCCTACCTTAACCGATCACTAATATGGATAATGCAGCGATTCCAAAGAATATGCAGAGTTATACCGGCCATGATACCAAGACTTAAATAACCTGCCAGCCTATAAACGGCAACTGTCATTATTCCAAATAACGTATGGGTTAAGATACTCATAAGGCCGGGCTTCAATCCTTTCACATTTACCTTAATATCCCAAATAGCTTCAATAACTCCAAAAATAAAATGACAATAAAAAATAGAGGCTTGCACTAAAAAAGGGATTAGTGATTTTAATGTTTCTTCTATAAAAGGAATGATCACAATAATCGCGGGATCTCCCCAAAATCTCACTATAAATCTATTAAATATCCAGGCTAATAATGCGGCAACGATTGCGGAAATTATTGTTAACATTAAGGGGCTCAACTTTCTGCGTTAATTTAACAATATATTCCCCGATTCTTCGGATAATATTAATTATTCATTAACAATTTTAGGTTATCATCATATTGTAATTAATGGGTTTACCCAAACTTCCAACCACCTTTTTACTGCTTAGGCACCGGCCTAAGCTATTTTTTTTGGTTAAAAATATTCATCGCCTTTTCCATTCCTTCCGTAAGCCAGGTCTCAATACCTTCAACAGAAGCCGCGACCCCTTCCATTATATCCTTTTCTTCATCTTTACTAAACGCTGTTAAAACATAATCTTTGACATCCTGAAATTGAGCCCTGCCGATACCTAATTTTAGTCTGTCAAACTCCTGGGAATGTAAATGCTGGACGATAGACTTTATCCCATTGTGCCCGCCTGATCCTCCGTCGGTTTTAAAGCGCAGCCGGCCCACCGGCAGATCCAGGTCATCATGAATAATAATAAAATCCTTAATTTGATCCTGGTAAAAATTAATTAATTCATAAACAGCCTGTCCGCTTAAGTTCATATAAGTCTGAGGCTTCACCAAAAGTATTTTTTTACCCTCCCAAAAACCTGTCTGGACTAAAGATTGCCCCTGTTTCTTATCCACTTTTATATTTAGTTGCCCGGCAATTTTATCAATCACTTCAAAGCCCACATTGTGCCTGGTCTTGGCGTATTTACGCCCGGGATTGCCCAGGCCCACTATCATGAACAATTTTATTACCCCTCTCCACATATATACAGATGATATGAAAAATTTAGACTATCTCATTTCTCTCCCCGTTACGAACAAAACGACTTAAGACGAGTTACCCATTATGTGCACGAATAGGTTACTCGTCTCATGAAAATTATGGGACTTTTCTTCACTCCGCTGCTTCCGGCTTCTCTTCTTCCGTTACATTACCGGCATGTTCTGCCTGTTCTTCTTCATCCTCTTCCAGCACGGGCGGGATAACACTTATTAATATCTGCTGCGGCTCAGAAATTATTTTAATCTGTTCATTTACCACCAGACTGCCTACACTTAATTTATCACCAATGGCTAAATCACTTATATCCATTGCGAGATTTTCCGGAATATTCCCGGGCAAGCATTCAATTTCAACCGCGGGATCTCCGTACTGGATAATACCGCCTGCTGCCAGACCCTTAGGTTCACCTGTAAAGTTAACGGCAACCTCCGTGCGAATTTTCTTATTCATCGAAACCTCTGAGAAATCAATATGGGTGTAATGTCCTGTAACGGGATGAGTTTGAATTTCCTTAATCATAGCTTGGACACTTTTATTTTTTACCTTAAGCGTTAATATTGCATTTAATCCGTTCGTATTTAAAATATTCAGCAAATCCCGTTTGCTCACCGTAATCGGTACTGTCCCCGTTTGAGGTCCGTAAATAACAGCCGGCAGCCTTCCTTCCGCCCGCATCCTGTTAAGAGCCCCTCTACCTAAAGACCCGTTTCTATCAGATACTTCCAAAATTACCGTTTTCACTTTTCCCACTCCTTTCATCTAAGTATTATATCCAGATGAAAGGTCAGGGAAACATTTTAATCAAACAATTTACTTACGGATAAGTCTTCATGAATGCGAATAATCGCTTCACCCATTATCGGTGCAACAGATAAAACTTTTATCTTGTCCAATTTTTTGTCGGAAGTTAGCGGTATGGTATTCGTTGTTACTAATTCTGTTATCGGTGATTTTTCCAGGCGGGTTATGGCCGGCCCGGAGAGAACTGCGTGTGTACAGCAGGCATAGACATTTTTGGCCCCTCTTTCAAGTAATGCTTCGGCTCCATTCGTAATCGTACCTGCAGTGTCTATAATATCATCAGTCATAATTACATTCTTTCCCTTAACCTCGCCGATTAGGTTCATTACCTCGGATACGTTGGGCATCGGTCTCCGTTTATCGATAATAGCCAGCGGCGTCCCCATCCGTTCAGCTAAATTTCGGGCCCGGGTAACACCCCCCATATCGGGTGAAACAACAACAAGGTCCTCTAAACCTTTATTAATGTAATACTCAGCTAAAATGGGAACTCCTAAGAGATGGTCAACAGGAATATCAAAAAATCCCTGAATCTGCCCGGCATGTAAATCCATAGTCAACACCCGCCGGGCTCCGGCCTGTACGATTAAATTAGCGATAAGCTTAGCGGTAATGGGATCACGGGCTCTGGCCTTTCTATCCTGACGGGCATATCCATAATAAGGCAAGAGGGCGGTAATCCTCCGGGCAGAGGCCCTTCTTACCGCATCGATCATAATTAAGAGCTCCATCAAATTATCATTTACCGGTGTACAGGTAGGCTGAATAATAAAAACATCCGCCCCTCTCACACTCTCGTCAATGGTCAGATTTATTTCCCCGTCACTGAATCTGCCGACTTTATTACTCCCCAGCTCTAATCCCAGGTACTCGGCAATCTCAGCCGCAAGTTCAATATTGGCATTTCCTGAAAAAACCTTTAAGTTTTTATACCTTCTCGACATGTTGTAATAACCTCCTAAACCTTTACTTATTATCTTTAACCCAATCAGGGATATTTTTCTGTCTCTGTCTGGCTATACCTAAAGCTTTATCAGGAACATCTTGGTTAATGGATGACCCTGCTCCGATTACCGTATCTTTGCCAATTTTCACGGGAGCGATAAGGTTAGTATTGCTGCCGACGAAAGCTCTATCTTCAATAATCGTTACGTGCTTCTCCCTACCGTCATAATTACAGGTAATTGTGCCACAGCCGATGTTTACCTGCTCTCCGATAACGGCATCCCCGATGTAGGATAAATGAGGTACCTTGCTGTCTTTGCCGATCTCTGATTTTTTAATTTCCACAAAATCTCCGACTTTTACATTTTCGTTTAAGACCGCACCCGGACGTAAATATGCGAAGGGCCCGATATTACAGTTGGCAGCTACCCGGCTTTCTGTAATAACTGAGTTCTGAATAACGCAATAATCTCCGATTGTACTATCAATTACTCTGGTATGAGGACCGATGGTGCATTCCTTGCCAATTCTAGCGATGCCCTCAATAACAGAGCCGGGATAAATCACTGTGTCTGTACCTATTTCTACCGTATCATGAATATATGTATTACAAGGATCAATTATCGTAACACCTGCCAGCATTAGCTTTTCCAGTGTTCTTTGCCGCAGGACCTGTTCGGCCTCTGCTAATTGCAGCTTATTATTTATTCCTAAACTCTCTTTAATATCCTCCAAAATATGAGCTGCTACTTTCAAATTATTTGCAACGGCGATTTTTATTAAATCAGTCAGGTAATACTCTTGCTGGGTATTATTATTGGTCAAAGTGTTGAGATATTCTTTTAGAAAAGCTCCCGTAAAACAATAGGTACCTGTATTTATTTCACAAATCTTTTTCTCTTCTTCAGCAGCATCCTTTTCTTCAACAATAGCAATTACCTGCCCGTTTTGCCGTATGATCCTTCCATAACCTTCAGGATTATCAATAATCGAGGTTAAAATTGTTACAACAGCATCAGAGTCATCATGCTTTGCTATGAGCCTGTCTAAAGTCTCCGCCCTCAGCAAAGGAGTATCGCCGCAGACAACTAAGACATTTTTCATATCCTGGTCCAGCAAGTCTTCTGCTTGCATCACTGCATGACCTGTACCCAGCTGTTCCCTTTGATAAACAAATTCGGTACGATCTTGCAGGCTTTCTTGAATTTTTTCCGCACCATGACCGAGGACCAGTATCTTTCTATCTACTTGAACCTTGGACAGGGTACTCAAAACATGTTCAAGCATCGGTTTTCCCATCACCCTGTGTAAAACCTTAGGAAGCTCAGATTTCATGCGGGTGCCCTGTCCGGCAGCCAATACTATTGCGACATTCAAATTTTACAGCCCCCTTGAATCCCAGTTTTCACTATTAATAGTTATACCATAAATATTAATAAAAAGTACACCAAATTAAAAGTATTCCATATTTTTTCACCTTAAAATTTTAAACTGCTTAAAGATAAGAAAAAGCCGGGCATCTTAAAAATCTGCCAAATGGATTTTTGCACAAAAAAAAGGAGCCCCCTCTTTCTTGCTCCTTTAAGCTTGTCTGCTTTTTAATTATTACATTGCCTCTTCATAGGCTCTTAAAACCGCACTCTGGATAACATCTCTAGCTGAAGACGAAATTGGATGGGCAATATCCCTAAATTCACCATCAGGCATTTTCTTACTCGGCATAGCTACAAATAACCCTTTTTGACCTTCTACTACTTTTACATCATGTACTACGAAGGCATCATCGAAGGTAACAGAAACAATTGCCTTCATCCTGCCATCCATGTTTATCTTTCTAATCCGTACATCTGTAATGTTCATAACACTTCACCACCCTTCATGATTGCGAAACATTTTGACATCAATCACCTTATTCGGCAATAATTTGGAAAATCCTTCTTTAGTATAAGAAAATTACCAATAATTAATAATTTTATACATGCATAGCTCAATTTTTGCGTTTTAATAATACTTTTTCATGTTTTTCATCTAATTCCACCAGTTCTAAAAGCCCAAAATAATCTTCAACTACTTTATTTAAAGGTTCTCTGGTATCAACCAGCACCCCCATACCTAATACTTCCGCTTTGAATTCTTTCATGAGATCAATCATCCCTTTGGCAGTTCCCCCGGCTTTCATGAAATCATCAATAATAATAACTCTTGCTTCCGGCTTTAATGCTCTCCTGGCCAGAGACATCGTACCTATTTTTTTCGTAGAACCGGATACATAGTTTATACTAACGGCAGAACCCTCCGTGACCCTGCTGTCATCTCTGATGATTACCAAAGGGACATTAAAGGATTTCGCAGTCATCAGCGCTAAAGGAATGCCCTTGGTCTCGACGGTTACAATATAATCCGGTTCCCGGCCTTTAAATTTATGAGCAAATATTGCGCCCAGTCTGGCTACGATTGAGGGGTCATAAATAACATCAGTCATATACAAATAGCCCCCGGGAAGAATTCTCTGCGAATCGGATAATTTATGGGCTAATTTATTAAGAAACTCTATTTCAATCGCCAGACTATAGTAAGGTAATAATTTAACCCCTCCCGCCGCTCCCGGTACTGTTTCTAAATTTCCTTGACCTGTCTGCCGTAAGGTATCTTTAATGATGGATAAATCTTCACTTATACTTGATTTAGCCGATTGAAACAAATCCGCAAAATATCCAAGGGTAAACAACTGATGTGGACTTTCAAGGAGGATTTTTGTCATTAGTACCATTCGTTCACTTCTACGCCATTTTTCCAATTATTTTACCTCCTGTTCAAGCAGGTTATCTGCTCATTTCCGAATATTAACCAGCATTATCCCTGGTTTTATTCACCTTCTTCTTTTATTATAAACAAAAAACCTTTTTTGTGGCAACATTAAAGCAGACAAAAATCTTACGGCTATGTTCAAGGACCGTATGAAAGGGAAAAGCTATACGGCATGTCCGTCATGATCACGTCAGCCTTTGTATATGTATATATGAAAAACGGGCCTTTAGCCCGTTTTGTTAAACGATATCCAGCTTTAAGCAAGTTTTCCGATTATTCTCTGCACTAATTCCAAATCACTGGGTTTATCGACATCAACGCCGATTTCAGGATCACTGACAATAATCGCCCTGCCCTTTATACGAAACAATTCCCCTACCCTATTTTGGGCGTCTGAGATCGATAATCTTCTCAGCAGATACTTAAATACATAAGAAAAACCTATATATTGCAGGAGCTTAAAGGGACTTTTTCTATATTTGACTAATTCTTCGGCATATTTAGCACAGGGTCCGATGATCCGGGGATTAATCAAAAATACGTTACCACCGGTGAATATACCTTCTTTCAGCTTGACATAAGTTCTTTTAACTCCGGGAAATTTCTCCTGATTTAAAGTTTCGGAGACTATGGGATAAATGATATCGGCATCCTCTTGGGATGCTTTCACCAGAAAATTGTCAATAATGGTTCCTGTAATTAAAGGAATATCAGATGTCACAACTAATATCCTGTCTTCACGGTTAACATCCAAAAGTCTGACCGCATTCAACAAACTTTGCACAATGGTCGTTCCGCTTTCGGCAACTTTTATATGAATATTTTGCTCAAATACCCGGACCAGCTTTTCTTTAGGCCCTGCAATAATAACCTCTTCAACATTTTGAGCCTGAATGAGAGCCTCTACCACATATTCTACCATACACCTATTGCCGATTTTGATCAGTGCCTCGTTTGTCTCACCGCTGCATTCCTGCAGCCGCCCGTTATTGGAGCTGCCGGCTAATACTATTGCCTTTGTCAAGACATGAACCCCTTTCGAGTTATACTAATCCTCCTTGTAGTATAACCCTTGTTGCTCTAAAGATAACATCATCGCTTGCTCAGCATTATCAATATGCTCCCTGGCCAATTGTTCAGCGACCTTTCCATCTCTTTCTCCTAAAGCTTCTACGATCTTTTTATGCTCTTCTAAAGCTGTCCTGCTTCTGCCCGGTCTTGCTAAAGATGCCGATCGGAAACGCTGTAACTGTTCCTGCAGATGATTTACAAAATAAACCAGTCTGCTATTCCGGGCAGCTTTATAGACGAGATCATGAAAAGATGTATCGATCTCGACAATAGAACGGAGATTATTTAATTCTGTTTCTTCCGCTTCTTTAACAAGTCTTCGTTCCATTTCTTCCAGTTCTTCCTCCGTGATACGTTCGGCCGCTAAGCTGGCAGCTAAAGCCTCAAGGGCTGCCCGGACCTCAAAAACCTCATGAATATCTTTCATTGAAATCCCGGCGACATAGGCACCTTTACGGGGTACCATGACAACAAAACCTTCTAGTTCTAATTTCCTGATTGCTTCCCGCACCGGCGTTCTGCTGACACCCATTTCTTCAGCCAGCTGGATTTCCATCAACCTCTCACCAGGTCTAAGGACCTGATTAATAATTGCGTCTCTAAGCGTTTCAAAAACAATTTCCCTTAATGGCTTATACCCGTCTAACTTAACGGGAATCAGCCGTCTTTCTGTGCTCATCTCAACTTCACCCTCTCTTTCATATCTATTGTTTTTAAAGTATGCGCAATATAAACTTCTTTATAAAAATTTTGTGCCTTTTGGGCAAAGATCTCCGCCTCTCCTCTCTCTGCAAACAAAGCAAAGACAGTAGGACCGCTTCCTGACATAAGTACATGCTTTGCGCCTAATGATCTCAAACTCTTGCTAAGCACCTCAACCTCCGGGTAAAGTTGAAAAGTACTGAACTCAAGAACATTTCCCATCTTGGCTAACAGAAAATGCAAATTTTTCTGGTGTAAGGCAGCAATATAAGCATTAATATCGGGATGGTTTTTAATCCTTTCTATATTTAAATTGTGATATACATTCTTTGTCTTCACGCCAAATTCCGGCTTAACCAATACCAGCCAGAGCGAAGGAAAATCAGGAAGCTTTGTTAGTTGTTCACCCCGTCCTCCGGCAGCAGCAGTTGGACCTGCAAGGCAAAATGGAACATCTGACCCTAATTCCGCTCCGATCTCCGCCATTTCCTGCTCCGTTATCCCTAAGGAAAACATCTCATTCATTCCTAAGATAACAGCGGCAGCATTACTGCTCCCTCCGGCCAGTCCTGCTTCAACAGGAATCTTTTTCTCGATATATATATCTAATCCCGGGATCACCGGATATCTGGAAATGATCAGTTCAGCTGCTTTAAAAGCTAAATTATCCGCATTTTGGGGGACAAGAGGATGATTACACCTCACACTTATATTTTCCGCACTTTTGAGGTAAATATTATCATGAAGGCTCACAGCCTGCATAATCATTGCTACTTCATGATACCCGTCATCCCGTTTGGCCAGGACATCTAATAGTAAGTTTATCTTAGCATAAGCCTTAATTATTGCTTCATTCATCGGAGGCCTCTCTCTACTTATTTAATCGTAAATATTACTTGTTAAATATTATATTACAAATTAGAAATATCACAACACAATTTTAATAATCTCCGACGCTAATTTGAATTTCCGTGTAATTATAGAAAAAGCCGGGCTTAAAGCACCGACTTTTTTCAGGGACATAACAACTCTTATTTAGACTTTTCTAAAGCAACTTTTATGTTCGCTCCTTGCTTAGTATCAGGGGATGTTTCCTTCCGGGAGCCTAATAAACCGGGTACGATAATATTCACAACTGCGTTTAAAATAACACCAATTATGGCGGCAAGACTTAAACCGGATAAACTTGCATGTTCGGTTAACGTAATAACCGCCGGATTTGCATCACCCTTTAAAGAAACAATGCCGACAATCAGGATCGAGAATACGACAATACTATTGCGTAAATCCGCTAAATCAGGTTTACTGTCAACCAATGTACGGACACCGATACTGGCAATCATTCCAAAGAGTACAAAACTTACTCCGCCCATTACCGGAGTGGGAATCGTCTGGACAAAGGCACCGAATTTACCGATAAAACTTAATAAAATTGCGATTACGGCAGCACCCCGTAAAATTTTAGGATTATAGTTTTTGGTTACTGCTAATACTCCGGTATTCTCACCGTAAGTCGTATTAGCAGGCGCACCGATGAGCCCGGCAAATGCTGTAGCTATACCATCACCCATTAAAGTACGGTGCAAACCCGGTGATTTGAAGAAATCCTGACTAACTACCGCACCGTTTGTCGTAATATCTCCGATATGTTCGATCATCGTAACCAACGCGATAGGTACCATAATTTTCATAGCATCAAGGGAAAATTCAGGCAAAACCATCATCCCGGCGAAATCCTTAACTCCATAGAAAAAGGGAGCACTGGTCACAGCCGAGAAATCCACAATGCCCATGACCATTGACACTACATACCCCACAGCAATGCCAACGATAATCGGGATCATGCGTACAAACCCTTTTGCTAAAATACCTGTTAATGCTATGGCACAAATTGTAATAATGGCAATTGTCCAGTTAGCCGCTGCCATATCCACTGCTACAGGAGCTAGAATCAAGCCGATTACGATTATAATAGGTCCGGTTACGATGGCGGGAAATATTGCTTTTACTTTTTGTGGTCCGATCATGTACACAATACCTGCCATGATAAGATAAACAGCACCAACAACGATAAAGGAGCCTGTCGCGTAAGCAAGACCAAAATTCTCTTTTACAGCCAGAATACCTGCAATAAAGGCGAAAGAAGAACCTAAAAATACCGGAACCTTGCCACCGGTTATCAGATGGAAAAGCAACGTACCCACACCGGCACCAAGCAGGGCAATAGAAGGGTTTAATCCGGTAATGAACGGCACCAGTACCGTAGCTCCAAACATAGCTAAAACATGCTGAAAAGATAAAACGCCTGCGGATAAAAAGGTATGCTGTCTTTGTTCCATAATCAATATCCTCCCTTTTTTTCCACATAAAAAACCTCCTTACCGTGAGTTAAGCACAATAAGGAGGTATATTTTCCAAAGATACCTTGCCTCAGCGCCTTTCTGGCCTCACGGGACCAATTTAAAGGTAGAAGGTTTTTTATGGGATTTATTTATTAAAATTATACCCTTTTGCAGAAATAATGTCAATAAAGTAGAATTTACTAATACAATTTATTAATTTACAGTGATTTCCTCAGGTGCGGTACCGGGTTACTTTGCCCTTTTCATATTTTCCCAGAATCATTCCCTGCCCGTCATACTCATTTAAATACAGCTGATCAAAAACATTTACTCCTTGTCGTTCTATTAAGGGAACCAATTCGTTAACCACTGCTTCAACCTGTCCATACTTGCGGAATTTCTCTCCGGTAACCTCAAAGCCCATTTTTTCCAACTGACTTTTCATTGTATTGATTAAAGCCCCATTACCTGCTAACTGCCCTTCAACATAGTTTTTCACAAAAAATCACCTCAAAATTATCTTGCACAAAATTACCGTAAGTATGCAAAAGACCCGGCATAAACCGGATCTTTCGTATGACTGCGTCAGGTAAAGGTAAAGATGACAGAAAACAGCAAATAACTGAAAACTGATATCTGATATCTGAGAACTGAGAACATAGACTATGCGCTATGATCTATGTACGAATTTTTCATTGACTTAACTCCTGAATCGACTTAACCAGCTCTTTACTTTTAAAATTAATCTGCTCCAGGGTATTATTTATTGCATTGACCGCTTCCTTTTCTTGAACAGCAGTTTGAGATACTTTACCGATCATTTTTCTATTTTCAATGAGTTCCCCTGTTAATATCTGCAAAGACGGCCCAATTTCTGCAACGACTTGATATATTTCATCAATTAAATCTCTGATGGTTTCTACGGCATTACGGCTTTCCTCCGCTAATTTACGGACCTCTTGCGCTACGACCGCGAATCCCCGGCCCTGGTCACCGGCCCGGGCCGCTTCAATAGCAGCATTTAAGGCCAGTAAATTAGTCTGCCCGGAAATATGTTTAATCGTTTCGACAAAAGACCCTATTTTATCTGTGGCTGCTTTTAACTCCTGGGAAGAATTTAAAGATTCCGTGATTTTTTCCGCCTCGGAATCCATTTTACTGCTGACATTAATAAGAGTGGCGGAAGTTCCCTCTATAGAGGAAGTCACCTCATTGGTTATACTTACGATATTTTGAATCTCCTGATTTAAAACACTACAGACCTTGGAAACTTCCCGGGAAATTTTGCGGTAATTATATAATGAAATATATTCCATTATTTCCTTGGTAGATTCAAAAGTAGGTACTCTATGAGCCGGAATTATTACGACATCCGGGCGCAGATAATTATGATATTTACCCAGCTCATTTTCCTTCCCGACAATCGTATTCGCCCCCAGAATATATTTTGCTTCTTTTAACTTTTCTACGATGATATTCTGCGGCATTTCCGCAAATGCAGCGATTTCAAACTCAAGGTGGTTAATACCCTGCTCCTCACAATACTCTTTTATTTTATTGCCTTGCGCCGAATTGTTATTAAATATTAGCACTTTTTGCCGGGTAGGGATTTTGGCCACATTTACATAGAATTTGGAATTGGGCACTAATTCCAGACTGAGTATTTTCTCCCTGGGAACCTTTTGGGCGGCCTGTTCAACCCTGGTAGGCAGTGCGATATACAAGTCGGCCTCATGATTCTCCGAAAGCTGATCTATACTTACGGCAGAGGCTTTAACATTATAGCCGAAAATCTCATTTGTCGCCGTCAATAATTCTTCAGCCACTGTTTGACTGCTTCCCACAGTAACGGCATTAATTACTTCCGCCAATCTTCTTCCCCCTTATTCCTCGTGAATTATCTAATTTAATTCGACCTTTTATATAAAAAACCTGCAATATTTTCCATTTTTATTAAAACAAATAAAAAAACTTGCCTCAGTCAATTTTAAGGCAAAAGCCGGTTACCATAATCTATGAATTTTTCTATTACCCTTTGAGCTCCGGCAGCTATCCGCTACTTAACAAAATAAGCCATATCTAAACCACCCAAAGGATGCCCTGGGGCATCTATAATATTTTAGAAAGGAATTCCCTGGTGCGGCGATGCTGCGGATTAGAAAATATCTCCGCAGGTGACCCCTCTTCGACAATCTTCCCTTCGTCCATAAAAATTACCCTGTCGGCAACCTCTTTGGCAAAGCTCATTTCATGGGTTACTACTACCATCGTCATACCTTCCTTGGCCAGGTCTTTCATAACGGCAAGCACTTCACCGACCAGCTCCGGGTCTAAGGCCGAGGTAGGCTCATCAAAAAGCATAATTTTAGGTTCCATAGCCAAAGCCCTGGCAATGGCAACTCTTTGCTGCTGCCCGCCCGATAGCTGAGCAGGATAAGCCTTAACCTTATCTGATAACCCCACCTTCTCTAATAATCGCTGTGCCCGTTCTTTGGCCGTACTGACAGCAACTTTTTTTACCGATACCGGAGCTTCAATCAGGTTATCCAAAACTGTCATATGAGGAAAAAGGTTGAATCTCTGAAAAACCATGCCAATATTCGCCCGCAATTTATAAACTTCTTTGGCCGGAGCTTCAACTAAGTTTCCTTTTACTTCCTTTTTACCGATCAGCTTCCCGTCAATATAGACCTTACCGTCATTTACTTTTTCTAAATAGTTCATGCACCTTAATAACGTACTTTTACCGGAACCGCTGGGGCCGATAATTACGACAACTTCGCCCAGGGCAATATTCAGATCTATATTTTTTAAAACTTCTAAAGCACCAAAACTTTTGGAAACGTTCTCTACTTTAATCATTTTCTGCCCCCTTAATCAACCTGAGCTAATTTGCCCTCTAACCTGCCAAAAATAATCGTAAAAAATGTAGTTAATATTAAATAGATAATCCCTGCCGTAATAAACATTTCAAAAGGTTTAAAATGCGACGCCGCATAAATTTGTGCCGTTCTTGTTAACTCAGTCATCGTTATTGTTGATACCAATGCCGTATCTTTTAATAAAGTGATAAACTCGTTACCCATAGGCGGTATTAGTCTGCGGTATGTCTGCGGTACAATTATTTTGCACATGGCTTGAAAATAACTCATTCCTAAAGAAAGAGCCGCCTCCATTTGCCCTTTATCAATAGATTGAATACCGGCCCGGATTATTTCCGCTATATATGCTCCGCCGCATAAACTGATTCCGATAATGGCAGCCGTAAAGGCATTAAGGGTGATCCCTAAGGCCATCGGCAATGCATTATAGATAATAAACAACTGCACTAAAAGGGGAATTCCCCTGAAAACCCACGTATATACTCCCCCCAGGAAGTTTAAGACAGGACTTTTAACGATCTTCATAAAGGCTATGATTAATCCGATAAATGTTCCGAATGTTATGGCACAAGCCGTCAAAGTAACCGTCATACCTGCACCTTTTATTAATAGGGGCAGCATTTTTAATGTAAATGCCCAATCCCATACAAACCCAAAACTAGTTATCACTTTAAATTTCCCCCTACTAATCAATACTGTAGAATACGAGCCGCGTTAGGATATTATCTCACTAAATCTTAAAGCCGAGACGTGAATAAAGGGGGAAAATCCCCCTTTATCATTTATATTATAAGATTAAATGTTTTTAAAAAATTAATCAAGTCCTTCTGTGATATCATAATTAACCCACTTCAGGGAAATTTCTTTTAATGTACCGTCTTCCTTCATAGAATCAATACCTTCATTCAGCTTATCCAGCAATTCCTTATCTTCCTTACGGACTGCAATACCGATTGTCGAATCTTCATTAGCCCCGATTTCTTTACCTACTTTTTTATACTTACCTGTCTTAATCCACTCACCCGCCGAAAAATTATCGATTACTACTGCCTTTATACGGCCATTATCTAGATCTGTAAAAGCTTGCGGGAACTTATCATAAAGTTTCATATTCTTTTCTGTAAAACCGGCTTCTCTACATTGTTTCTCACCGGTACTGCCTAATTGCGTCCCTACTGCCGCATCTTTTAGATCAGCTAATGTTTCTATCGCATCATTATCTTCCGCTTTTACCAGGATAACTTGAGCCGCCATACCATATGGTCCGGCAAAATTAACTACTTTTCTCCGTTCCTCAAACATATTCATACCGGAGATGATTACGTCAAATTTTTTAGAAATCAACGAAGCCACGACACCGTTCCATTCCGTGGGCATCCACTCAATCTCCACACCTATGCGTTTGCTAAGCTCTTTTGCCATATCAATATCAAACCCAACGAGTTCACCTTTATCATCTCTAAAACCCATTGGAGGATAGGCATCATCTAAACCTGCCATGATTTTACCGGCTTTTTGCACTCTCTCCCAGGAGCCGTCTCCTTCAGGCTGTTGTGCTTCCTGTTTAGGCTCTTCCTGCGGTTGTTCGGCTTTAGGCTCCTCTTTCTTGGCACATCCTGTGACCACAAGTGCCAATCCTAAGAGCACAACCATTATGAATACCAGACTTCTTTTCATCATCTTAACCCCCAAATAAATTTATCTTTTATTATTATGTCATTATTTTAACTCGTTAAAGTGTTGTAGTCAATATTTTTCTTCTTTTAAAAATAAATTTACTTTTCTCACCAGTATAAATGTTGCTTATTTATTACACACTAATCGATAAGGAGGTGCTTTTATGAGACCTAAAGAAAACTGGCGCAATAAAAGCAGTTTAAGAGAAAAATATGCATTAATGAATCTTTTAGGCAAAACTCCCCTGGAAGTAGCGGATCCTATTGCATACGCTAATTATTTTCCTAAAGAGACAGCCTCCGACAAAAGCCCCGAGCAAAAAAAATAGCTCGGGGCTTTAAAGTAAGATATTATATATTTACAGGTAAACAACTTAATGCTATTATTTATTTAGATATTTGTCTAATTATATAAATCTCTAAAAAGAGAGGAGCGGATTTTTTGCCTGATCAAAACAGTATTTTTAAAGCTTTATCTGATCCCAATCGCCGCAAGATTCTCCAGCTCTTAAAAAACAGAGATTTAACTGCCGGAGAAATCGCTGATTTTTTTAATATTTCCAAACCCAGTATCAGTCATCATCTAAATCTTTTAAAACAGGCCCATTTGGTATTAGATGAACGACAGGGGCAAAATATTTATTACTCCCTAAATACTACCGTATTTCAGGAAGTATTAAGTTTTTTTCTGAATTTCATTGAAAAAAAGGAGGATGAAAAATGCTGAAAGGATTTTTTAAAGAGGAGTGGCCTTTTTTAATATTATTATTGATTCCTTTAGTGGCAGCTATTATTATTTATCCATATATGCCTGAGCAAGTTCCGACTCACTGGAACATAAAAGGTGAAATTGACCAATACAGTTCTCGTGAGTTCGGCACCTTCTTTTTACCGGTGCTGAATATCGGGTTATATGTTTTATTCTTTATTACTCCTTATATTGATCCCAAGAAAAGAAACTATCATAAATTTTACAGTTCTTTTAAATTTTTGAGATTTACAATCCATATTTTCTTTATTCTCATATTCAGCCTAATCACAATTGCTGCTCTGGGCTATTCTGTGGACATCGGCCTCTGGGTTTCGGCTGCCGTAGCCCTGCTCTTTATTTTCCTGGGGAATGTGCTGAGCCGGGTCAGACATAATTATTTCATTGGTTTTAGATTTCCTTGGACTCTGGCCAATGAAGAGGTCTGGAGAAAGACCCATCTGCTGGGTTCAAAATTAATGGTAGCCGGAGGCTTACTTGCTTTGGGGGGTGTCTTTCTGGCCGAGAATAATTTAAGGTTCATGATCGTGCTGGCCGGTTTACTTCTCCCTTCCTTAGTAACGTTTATTTATTCCTATCTCTTATATACTAAGCTGAATAATGATTCTCCCCAGGAACGGTAGCCGACCTGCTTCACCGATATTACCCGGTTCTTAAAATAAAAACCTTTTAGGGAGGCTTAATCCATGCTTAAAAATATGGCGTTATTTTCATTTATTGCAGCCATCATCTGTTATGTCCCGATAATTTTTCTGCCTTTTTTCGGCACTGGAGCATGGACATGGCATTTAACCAGAATTGCTCTGGGACTATTTGCCGTTGGTGTTGTTACAGGATTGATCCACGTAATTGCTGAGCGCAGGGAAGAGAAGCAAAAAGAAGACTGGGATAAAATGAAGGACTACTAAATTTAGTAGCGGCAGGGGAATCTAGTAAGTAAAGAAAGCAGAAGAATTTTTAAGAAGAACCGGCTGTGAGACAAAAGAGAGGCTGTTAATGATTAACAATTTATCGTTAATCCCCGGTAGGGGATTAGCAAACCATTCACAGGGGAGGGTTTTTGATGATTTTGGTTAATACGGAAACAATACCGGGCAGGGAAATTCTTGAAGTAGTCGGTCTGGTTAAAGGAAGTACGATTAGAGCCAAACATGTAGGCAAAGATATCTTAAGCGGTTTAAAACATTTAGTTGGCGGTGAATTAACAGAATATGAAGAGATGCTGAGGGAAGCAAGGCAAATTGCCGTTAACAGGATGGCCGAAGAAGCAGAAGCTAAAGGAGCAGGGGCGGTTGTAAATATCCGCTTTACCAGTGCGTCTATCAGCCAGGGAGCAGCAGAAGTGCTTGTCTATGGTACTGCCGTAAAGATTAAATGAACATTTTAATGACTGGATAAACAACAAAAAACGGGCTCCTCACTAAGCCCGTTTTTTAATATCTCTGTCCCCAAGAAAAAACTTATTTATAGTATTTTGTTACATTTTTTCAGTATTTTTATGTATAATAGTAGATATAGACACAAATAACCCATATTTACTGTTTCTCATAATCATTATACCACAAAACACCGATAAATATCAATATTTTTTTAAATTTTTCGGGGAGAGTGATCCAATGGGCGGCTATGAACAAGAGCTAGCGGAAGAAAAGGAGTATTTAGCGAAGATACTCACCTTTATCAAAAATGAGTTTCTTAATGAAACAAAAAATTTATCCTCCATCAAAAAGAATCTGCTCGCAGCCAGAAAGGAAATGTGGGAGAATACCGGCCATACCAGCAATGACTTTACCAGGCTTACCGAGATGAACCAATATCTTAACGAAGTTAATCTGCAAACCGGAAACTATCAAAATAAATCCCTCCGGGTGGAAAAATACAAAAAAATCCTTGACTCTCCTTACTTCGGCAGGTTTGATTTCTGCGAAAATAATTCCGACCGTATTGAACGGATATACATTGGATTAACAAATATCATGGAACCGGATTTTGCTAACATTCATGTCTATGATTGGCGGGCACCTATTTCCAGCATTTTTTACCGTTATGAGCTGGGAAAAGCGGAATATAGCACACCGGCAGGTATTTCCCGGGGAGATGTCCGTTTAAAACGGCAGTACCAGATCTCCAAATCACAGCTTGAATACTTTTTCGATTGCAGCGTTATGATAACCGATGAAATTTTGCAAAACATTTTAAGCCGCAATACTTCCCCGAAAATGAGGAAAATAGTAGAAACTATTCAAAAAGAGCAGGACCTGATCATTAGAGATACGGAAAATGATTTATTAATTATCCAGGGCGTAGCCGGCAGCGGGAAAACTTCGATCGCCCTGCACCGGATTGCTTACTTAATGTATCACGGTCTGGGTTCAAATATTGCCGCTAACCACTTTATGATCATCTCCCCCAATAAAGTTTTCAGCAAATATATTGCTCATGTGCTGCCTGAATTGGGGGAAGAGAATGTGCCCCAGACAACGTTTGACGACTTAATTTCCCTCTTATTAAATAACCGTTTTTCTCCAGAAACCAAGCTGACCAATCTGGAAAAATTAATTAATGCCCGGGACGATATTCAAAAAGACCTGACAGAAAGTCTGCAATTTAAAGGCTCCTCTGCATTTATAGAAATAATGGACAGATTTATCACTTATTATCAGCATCATTTGCTTGATTTCCAGGATATATATTTTAATGGCAAGATCTTAGAAACGAGACAACTGCTGAAAAACCGTTTTTTAAACAACAGCGGGGAAATTCCCATCGCCAAACAGCTGCAGAGAATGGAAAAAATGATTATCGAAAAATTACAGCCTTTACGAAGGGAAAGACTGGCAAAAATCCAGCAAATCGTGCAAAAAAGCGAGGGACACGACCTGGAAATAAAGTCCTTCAGCAGATTATTATCCATAAAAGAAGCCACAGCATTTTTAAAAACTTTGCATAAATTTACGCAAATAGACTACTGGCAAATGTACAAAGATCTTTTTAACAACCGGCAGCTTTTTTTTAACCTGGCAGAGGGACTGCCCCTGCCCGGCAATATCAGAAAAATAATATCCGACACTAAGGAAAGATTGGCACAAGATCTGGTTTTATATGAAGATTCGGCCCCTCTCTTATACATGAAGCTCAAAGTAGAAGGCTGTAGGGAATACCGGCAGATAAAACATGTGATTATCGATGAGGCCCAGGATTATGCACCACTGGATTACCGGCTTTTTAAACTGGCATTTAAAGATGCTGCCTATACCGTACTGGGGGATACGGACCAAACCGTGCATAGAGATACCAAGGAGAAATTTTATCATGAAGCGGCAAAAATTCTTGAAAAAGAAAAAGTCCTGCATTTATCTTTAAACAAAGGCTACCGGTCCACCTATGAACTAAGCACTTTTGCCCGGAAATTGTCAGATTCAGAAGAAACGGTCATTCCATTTGACCGCCACGGCTCCAAACCACGGATAGTATTTAAAGCTACCCTCGCCTTAATCAATCAGAGTATTACCCGGGACATTGCCCGCAATCTCCGGAAAGGCTATCAATCCATTGCCATTATATGCAAAACTCAAAAAGAAGCCCGGAAAGCTTATGACCAGTTAAAAGATTTAACAAACCTCAGCCTTCTCAATCCTCAGGAAGAGCTGACGGGCCGGGAGGTTGTGATTATCCCCTCTTACCTGGCAAAGGGGCTGGAATTTGACGTAGTGATTGTCTATGACGTGAATAAGGATAACTACCGGAGCCGGCTCGACAGGAAGCTTTTATATATCATCTGCACCAGAGCCCTGCACCGGCTGATAATCTACCATACCCAGGAAAAATCAACCTTTTTATGAAACGGACAAGACAAGGGGAGATTGCTCATCGTACCGTCCTGCAATGATACGGTAAGAGCGGGCCCGGGAATTTTTAAAACCTGCCCGCTGATTTAGCGGACTTTTATAAAGCGGCTTGGGAAAGTCCTTCGGTTGCCATGCGCAGGACAGGCCGCTCATTTTCCCAGGATAATTCAATGGGGACACCGAAAAAGTCCTTTAAATTCCTTGCAGTTAAGATATGCTTTTTTTTACCCGCTGAGTGGATTTGCCCATCCTTTAAGAGCAGCACATTCTTAAAAACCGGCAATATTTCGTCAGTATGATGGGTAACATAAATTAACGCAGGAGCTTGTTGCCCTTCGGCTAATAATTGCACCGTACTTAATAACCGTTCCTTTGCTAATATATCCAGCCCCGTGCAGGGTTCATCCAATATCAAAAGCTCCGGGGAACTGATCAGGGACCTGGCAATCATTACTTTCTGTTTCTCCCCCTGGGACAAAGACCTATATGGTCTATGCTGCAAAGGAGTACATCCCAGCCCGGCCAGTAATTTTTGGGCTGCAGCGATATCTGCCGGGGAAGGGGTATCGACAAGGCCGATGGTTGCAAATTTTCCACTGAGAACAATTTCCAGAGCAGTTTCGTTCAGATATAGATCTTCCTGCAATGAAGAACTAACCCAGCCAATAGACCTTCTTAATTCTCTCAGATCAGATTTGCCGAAGATATTCCCCAGTACATTAACCTTTCCTGATGACGGAAAGATATAACCGTTGACTATATTCAATAGGGTAGTTTTACCTGATCCGTTCAGGCCCAAAACTGCCCAATTTTCGCCCTGCTTAACTTCCCAGTTAATATTCTGCAGCACCCACTTGTTTTCTCTTTTCCAGGATACATTCTCCATTCCTATTATCATGACGGGCCTCCTTGTTTATAACACCTTCTGCTCTTGTTTGTTATTATATAACACATATTGTAACATATTTTAATCTTCTAAATTAATTTTTTCATTTATTTTACTTAACTTTTTTTCTTTTGTAAAAGGCCCCGCCAAATATGGCGAGGCCTGCTGGTTTTATATAGTTCACCTTACTGCAAATATTAAATACCCTTTATTTATTCTTGCGCAGCTGCCGCTTCCTCTTCCGAAGTCTCCCTTTCTAAAGGAAGACCTGCCGCCCGCATTTTATCTCTATATTCATCTTCATACTCAGCATAAGTATGCACCTCTACAGGATAATTCCAGGGATTTATATGACGGACCGCCCTGTTATTGTTCGCCATGTTTCTGGTTGGGCTTAAGAAAATTGCTCCCATGTGCATCAACTTACTGAAGGGGAAATAAATAAGCAATGAAGACACCAAAAATAGATGAATATAAAACCAAATGCTGATTCCTTCAGGAATAACCGGACTAAAGGTAAACAATCCGACAGCAAGTTCTTTAATTGCAACTACATCAACTCTTGCAAAATATCTCATCAAAATTCCGGAGAGAGCTATGCCCATTATTGTGAAAAGCGGGAAATAATCCGCTGCCAGGGAAATATAGCGAATCTGGGGGATGAATACCCTCCGTAAAAACAGGAAGGTTACAGCTGCCAGTAAAAGCACCCCCGTAATATATACACTTTGTAAATCAACTAAAAAGAAACCATCCAATTTTTCGATTAATGTTACAAATCCGGGCACCGGATCTAAGAAAAATCTTAGATGCCTGATCACAACGATCAGAAAAGACCAGTGGAAAGCCAAACCTGCTAGCCATAACCATTTTTCCCACTGATAAACTAATCGATTACCGTCGGCATACTGAGCTTTGGTGTTTTTAAATAAAGACCGGAAAAATAACACTTCTAATGCCATTCGAGCCACAACGCCGGAAGCTGTATCAGGGTTTTCTATCTTATTTTGTTTAATCCACGGCAGCGATTTCTGCTGACCAGAGGTCGTGGGAATTCGAAAGGGAACAGGAGCCTTAGCCCACTTTATTACTCGGAATACAAAACCAACGATAAAGGTCGCTATCGCCAAATAGGGTATAATTACACCAAAGAGGTAAGTTAACCCTAAAGCCTCTACCCCTAGGAAAACAGCCAAAATGAGCACTGCTACCACGAGTAAAGAAAAAATGAGACCCATTAACAATCCCTCATTTCCTGTTTATTTTATGAGTGTTTAACCGTTTCTTGTGCTTTATAAAGTGGTATATCTGATTCTCGTTTCACTGATACCACAAGCTTATAGAAAAGACTTGCAATCATCAGACCGATAGACCAAATACCAACACTAATCATTACCTCAGGAATACCCGGAACATAGCTGATAATTTCCCCAAAGGCATTTTCCGATAAACCGCCTATTACAAAAGTCAATCCTTTTTCAATAAACATCGAGACAAACACTGCAACACAAGCTATCATTAAAGTCTTCTCATTTTCCCTGCTTTTACGGGGAATCAGCAATACTAAAGCCAGCAGGGCCAAAGCTACAAATATCCACATAAAGGGTACAAATTGACTATGACCGTGGGCACCAACAAACAAGTATTGCAATGTGATCATGTGCCCGGGAACCTGACTGAAAAATGCTGTAAAAAACTCAACAGCTACCATAAATAAGGAAATACACATCGCATAAGTTACAATTAAGGCTAACTTTTGGATGGCTTTTTTACCGGCGTCAAAGCCCGCATACTTACGCAGGATAAAACAGATTAAAATTAATAATGCCGGACCTGTAGCAAATGCAGATGCTAAGAATTTAGGAGCAATTAATGCAGTCAGCCAGTAATGCCTGCTGGGCAACCCGGAATATAGAAAAGCTGTAACCGTATGAATACTAACCGCCCAGGGAATAGAAATATAGATTAATATTTTGACCCATTTGGGAGGATTAACACCTTTACTCTCAGCTTCCAATACATTCCAGCCGATAAATATATTTAACAGCAAATAGCCGGTTAAAACTGAAGCATCCCAAAACATTGGCGAATTGGGGGTTGGGTGCAAAAACATGTTTAAAACACGCATCGGCATACCCATATCAACGATAATGAACAGCATACACATAATTACAGCCGCCACGGCCAGGAACTCCCCGACTACCGTAATTCTTCCGAACTCCTTAACATTATGCAAGTAATAAGGCAATACCAGCATCACCGCCGAAGCAGCTACCCCGACAAAAAAGGTAAATTGACCGATATACAGCCCCCAGGAAATATCCCTGCTCATTCCGGTCACAGTTAAACCTTGATTTAACTGATAGAGGTAGGAAGCAAAACCCACTCCTATAAGAACCAACAAGGATAGCATCCAGAGCCAAAACTTTTTGTTACTTTCTTTGATATAAGCCTTTTCCAGCATGTGTCCTACCCCTCCCTTAAACGATATAAAATACTTTCGGTTCGGTTCCCAGACTGTATTTTCTTTGCAGCGTATTCTGAGAAGCCAATACTTTTCTAACCTCTGAATTAGGATCGTTCAAATCACCAAATAGCAAGCCGCCGTTTTGGCTGGCTTCCACACAAGCGGGAAGCAAACCCTCCGCTAACCTTTCCGTACAGAAATTACATTTTTCTACAACACCTTTAGTTCTCGTCGGGTACTGAGGATTAATTTCCTCTATATAAGGACGAGGCTCCCTAAAATTAAAGCTTCTGGCGCCATAAGGACATGCTGCCATACAGTAGCGGCATCCTATGCAGCGGTGAAAATCCATCATGACAATTCCCTCATTGTTTTTAAAGGTTGCCTTAGTCGGACAGACTCTGACACAGGCAGGATTTTCACAATGATTGCATAAAGCCAGGAACTTCTTATCGCTAATATTTGAATAATTATGGTTGATCGTAGGGAATAACCGGGCAAAAGAATCGGTCCACACCCATTTAACTTCTTCTTTCGCATTACCGATATCGGGAACATTATGGGTCTTATGGCAGGCACTTATACAAGCCTCCAGATCCGGCTCTAATTTTTTCATATCTATGACCATCGCCCAATTCTTACCGCCGGCGGATTTTACATCAGCGCCATGACCGATACCGCTGGCCACAACATTTTTCAGGGGAAACAGTCCGAGCCCTAAAGTAAAAGCACCGCCTATTTTCAAGAAATTTCTTCTGTTTATACTCATTACCTAACCTCCTCGGTAGCAACATGGCAGTCCCAGCAATTTGGTTCTACCTCAGCATAAGTATGACAGGCATCACAGAATTCTTCTTTATTTGAATGGCAGTCAAGACAGGTGTTCTGCAAACTGATATTAACTTCCTGACCATCTTTCTGAGATACATATATCCTGTTCCCTTCCCTTACTACAGATACTTTCCAATCATTTAAAAGCTGCATATGATTGCTGCGCATAAATTCCACATCTTCAATACATTCTTTCGATGTTAAAGAATTAATCTGGGGAGTATCTAAACTTGGCTGAGGGGCATCGGTTGTTTTCCCGGCACCAAGCATAAACGGCAAGGTAAATATACCCACAAAGATAACTAAGCCGATGATAATATTGCGGGAATTATACATCCTCATCTTCCTCCGTTCCTATGGGTTCAAAACGCAAGCTTTCCTCCCGTTTCTTTTCACCTTTCATGACCAAAGCATTCCCTACTAACTCATGGACACCGCAGACTCTGACATCCGGCACCCAATAATGCATGAGAGGCGGTAAAACAGCTCTGTCAATCGCACAGATACAGGAAAGCATGTTTACACCATGTTTTTGATTCACATATTTTACAGCATTCGCTCTGGGGAAACCCCCGCGCATCCGCATTTCCATGTTTTCATCGGCACCCAGACCGGCACCGCCCCCGCAACAGAATGTTTTCTCCCGGATAGTATCCTCGGGCATTTCATAGAATTGATTACAGACATTTTGCAAAATATAGCGGGGTTCTTCCAATAATCCCATCGCCCGGGACGGGTTGCAGGAATCATGGAAAGTAACGATGTGCCGGTCGTTGCGGCTTGGGTCCAGCTCAATTTTATTGTTTTTAATTAAATCAGCCGTAAATTCCGTAATATGAATCATTTTTGTTGATTTGGCGTTTTCAAACCTGGTCCCTGTAATGGGTGAAACCGGCACTTCTAAAAAGTCGGCAGGGCCGTTCATGGTATCCATATATTGGTTAACTACCCTCCACATATGACCGCATTCCCCGCCTAATATCCATTTGACTCCCAGTCTTTGCGCCTCGGCATACATTTTGGCATTCAGTCTTTTCATCATCTCATGGGAGGTAAAAGAACCAAAATTTCCTCCTTCCGAAGCATAGGTACTTAAGGTATAATCCAATCCAATTTCGTGAAGGAGCATTAGCTGTCCCATTAAACTATGGGTACCGGGATCCGCAAAAACGTCTCCCGACGGAGGTATAAACAAAATCTCGGCGCCTTTTCTATTAAAGCTTAAGTCCAGCTGAACTCCTGTTATATCTGCAATATCATCTGTTAACATTTCAAAGGAATCAACGATCCCATGAGGCTGGATACCTAAGTGATTCCCTTTCATATAGCAATTAGCTACCGGGGTAATAACCCAGTCAATATTTAAGCCGACCAAATTTAATAATTCCCTGGCAATCATGGTGATCTCCGCAGTATCAATGCCATATGGACAGAATACTGAACAGCGGCGGCATTCAGTGCATTGGAAGAAATAATAAAACCACTCTTTTAACACTGCCGGGGTCAATTCCCGGGCACCGGCAATTTTTCCAAAAAGTTTACCGGCTGTGGTAAAGTCTTTACGGTAAACCGATCTTAATAATTCCGCTCTCAAAACAGGCATGTTTTTGGGATCACCTGATCCCAGAAAGAAATGACATTTATCAGCACATGCACCACATCTTACACAAGTATCCATAAATAATTGCAATGAACGGAATTTTCCTAATCTTTCCCGCAATCCTTCCATGATGATCTCTTTCCAATTTTCAGGCAGCTTCCAATCTTCATCTTCCACCGACCACTGTCTGGGATTTGGCAAACCCACAGTTTGTAAACTCTCTGCTTTACCAGGATATAACCAGGTCCCCGGTCTGAAATCAACGGGAGTATCCGCCCATCCTGTTTGGGGAGGGTTAAAACTAATCTTCAACAGCTCATCTGGTTTAGGTAGTTTGGCCATTATAACACCCCTCAATCGTAATTATAATCTTGTAAATATTTCATTTATTCCGTATAACTGCTCATACGTTCCAGGAAATCACACTTTGTCTTAATCTCATGAACCCGCAGTTTATAAACTGTTTCTCTGCAATCCAGATAGATAGTAAAAACGAATAAGACCACTTGATCAATTCTACTCTCAAAGCGCAGAAGTTCTTTAAGTACCTCAGGGTCAGATTTGAATTCAGGATTAAGACTCTCCCTGATAATCTCTTTCAAGGAATACATAAAGGAACAGGCATCAGCAGCAGAAACATCTTGAACAGCTTTAATTCTAACTATTCGATCGATGGCTTGATACAAATTATCTTGATTCATCTGGTATAAAAGTTCATCATATATTGCCGCCAAACCCTGGGAAATATTATGCCCCATAGGATTAGCAAATTGGTTATTCGTATTTTTAAGATGTCTGCCGGTTTCTTTAGGGTAAATATCCAATAAGCGATGGAACCACTTGGTTAATATAGTACTTTTGTTTTCCGCCAAAAAATGATTAAGCTTATCCGTACTACGCTCCATCTTAATTCACCTCCCCTCAGAAAATTTCGCCGAAATTCCTCATGCATAACTGTGAATCCCGGGAAGCAGATAGCTCACACCCAGGAACGTAAAAATAACAGCTAAAAAACCCAGGATAGATAAATATGCTGCTTTTTTGCCTCTCCATCCCCGCAAACGCAGGTGGAGATAAGCAGAATATACAAACCATGTAATCAAAGCCCAGGTCTCTTTAGGATCCCAGCTCCAATACCGCCCCCAGGAATATTCAGCCCACACTGCCCCCGTTACCAGCATTATTGTCAGAGCAGGCATGCCTAAAAAGATTACTTTATATGATAACTCGTCTAACATTTCCAGTCTTGGTAATAACCCGGCCAGTTTATTTTGTTCTTTTGGGCCGGTCAGCCCATCCTTTAGTAAATACATCAAAGACAAAGCAAAAGATACTGCAAAAGCACCGTAAGCGACAACAGCAGTCAGCACGTGAATGATCAGCCACTTACTTCTCAGAGCCGGCATAGCAGGCCTTATTGAAACATCCAGATTCACTAAAAAACCTAATAGAGCAATAATAATCGGTAATACAAATAACGAAGTTATGGATAACTCATATTTCTTTTCAATTACTAGAAAAACCAGCGTAATCATCCATACAAAAAACAACCCGAATTCGAAAAGATTTCGTAAAGGCAATCCCCCTATCAGCATGCCACGAACAATTAAAAGGGCCGTATTTGTAAGCAATGCCAGCATAGTAACCGATCTTGCCCATTTCAACAAGATGCCCTTCGCATAGAAAAAATTAATAATGTAACACAATAAGGCAGCAGTATACATGAATAAAGTTGCCACCAAAAGCGGCGTTTGCAGATTTTCCATCAATCAGCCCCCACTCCTTTTACCAGATTATTAAGGATTTCTTCCCGAAACCCCTTAATTTTAGAAAACACATCCAGATAAACCTGGTTTTCCTTTTCCTGAATTGTAATACGAACCTCTCTATATCTTCCGGTCCAGAAAAACAGAGAAGCGATCGTCATCAATAAAAAACCCGTCATGACAACTTTCGTACCGGGATCCTTCTTTAATCCTAAAACAGTAAAGGGCTGCAACTGTATATATTTTAAAGATGCATCATCAGAAAATGCAATTTCACTATGCTCTTTTAGCAGCAGTGTTTTGACAATCTCATGTCCGGCAAAGTATTTCAGCACGGCTCCCTCAGGTGAGTAATTAAGATTTACCAATTGGTTCTCCAGCTGAAATATCTGCCCGTCGGGGACCCGATAAGTCCCTGCCTCCGGGCCTTTAAGCTCAATAATATGCTGATAGCCGTATGACTTTTGGTAAAACACAATTCCTTTATATTTAAAGGGTGCATTGACCTTTGTCTGTCCGGAGACCGTCTGCCGGCCGTCAAGATAAATATTAAAATCCGTTACCCAGTTATCTATCGCCCCTTCTTGATCATAACGGGTCTGAAAATCATTGACCTCAATTTCCAGGGCAGCAAATTCAGCCGGCACTCTTTGCCTTTCTCCTACGAAACAAGAAACTCTTCCTTCGATTCTGAAGGAACTGAGAAAGCCGCCAAGGAGTACCACAATCAGTGCTATATGCAATAAATGAGGTGCAATTAAACTCAAGCGCCCTGCCTGAGCCAGTATATTGGTATTTCCCTCCTGGGTTTCTTCTTTAATTTTAAAACCCCGGGAACGCAAATATTCTTTTAAACCGGTCTTATATTCAATCAATTCAGCAACCTTAAAGGAAGTAACCCTGCTGTTTTCTGCCTGCAATTGCGGCGGAACCTGTTTTATCCGTTTAAAAACACCGGGCAAGCTCTTAAAAGTACAAAGCAACAAATTAAAACAAAACAGAATAAGCAGTCCCCTAAACCAAAAGGAGTTAAATACGTCTGCTTGGGGATATAAAGTCGCAAAAACGGAGGCCAGCGCTAAAACCGTAATTAGACCTATCGCCAGCTTTATCGAAGCGAAAAATTTAATCATCGGCCAATCCTTTCACTTTTTGTACAAAATATCACATTTACAGGCAGAAAATTACCTTGTAACAGTAGTTAATTAGCTTCACCCTCGGAAATCTCCTGCCAAAAAAGTATTACAATTTCTAATTGCTATTATAAGCTAAATATGTGAAAACTTTATTTTGTACATTTTCCCATAATCATAAGTATTCCCTACTCCCCCAAAAAAAAAGCCGCCCGGCCTAGTTGTTTCCTCACTAGTTACCTGCAGCCTTATATTTATAAATGTTATTGATCTAAATTATTTTGCAGTCCTGAACTACCTGTGGCAGCTAACTTCAAAAATCGCCTTTTCTCAGTTTCGTCTCCATAACTTTTTGCTCTACCAGGTTATCAATCAGCTCTTCAACACAGCCGAATTTTCTTTTTAATACCTCTAACTGCTTGCTGCCTAACTGTTTATTAATTGAATTAACTGCCTTATTTTTAACTAAACCGGCTTCTTCATCGGAAAGTTTGCCGTTAGCTTTACTTTGTTTTAAATCATCGACCACTGTCTGGGATAATGCGTTTACTGTGGCCAGAACGATCTTTTCTAAATCAAAATAAGCACTATTGGCGGTAGAAATCCCGATATAGTTTAAAATAAATCTTCCGATAACAACCAGCACATAAGCAGCCAGAGAACCCAAAACAGGCATCAAAGTAACGGATAAATCAACCATTAAGCTTTCCCAATTCACAATGATCACACTCCTGAAAATTTTTGTCCCTTACATTTTGTAAGTCATTCATTTCTTTCAGCCTTATTTAAACCGCTTATTCACTTTTAGACAGATACACAGAATGAGTTGCATCATCCCAAAGAACAGCATAGCCTAAAACCGTGGCAAAGCCCCGGAGTGGAACGTAAGTTATGCCATTATTTAACTGTCCGCTAACATTTATGAGCGAACCATCAACATAGATCGCTATCTTTTCCTCTAAAAGATCTGTTCTAAGCTGATTCATATCTACTGCAGGACAGAGAGTATGCCCCGGATTTAATTCATTATGTCCTTTTACGTCTTCATTCGTAAGGTTGCAGCTGTCAAAAAGAGATTGACAAAGCTCTTTAAGAACCTGTCGTTGTATTAAACTAGGCTCACCGTCTGTAAAATCCCCTACCAAACAAATGCCCACTGACCAGAGATTGTATTCCCCGACATGATAGCTGACAGTTGTTAAGTCATTTGCCCACTGAACTGTGCCATCTTCTAAAATTACATAATGATAACCGATTCCCGGCCAGTCGTTCGTATTGACATGATACCGGGCAAAGCTGAAAGCATTTCCGCCTTTTGTTGCCGAATGATGTATTGCGATATATTTAATAGAATCTAACGGCCTTTTATCATACTCCTTTGCCGGGTGCTGTGCCAGTTGACTGCGTACATCATTAATATTCATTTAATCACCTTGTATAATGCAAATATAGGGTTTGATTATACATTTTCCTTTCTGAT
>JBMNCQ010000092.1:0-5811 GCA_049366715.1 Peptococcaceae bacterium
AACAGAGAACAGAGAACAGAGAACAGAGAACAGAGAACAGAGAACAGAGAACAGAAATGTCTAATAAACAGAGGATTTGGGCAATAATATTTGCTAGTAGAAACTTGGCGTGTCAGAGGGGAATTGATGATGTTTTGTGACAGGCCCGGTTAGGAGTTGATTTATAATGAATAGAAAAGCCCCGGTTCTCATAGTTGCCATGTCCTTATCTTTTGTATTAATCATAACCATGGTTTTTATGCTCAGTAACTTAAAAGGGATTAGCAGTACTGCAGATCATCAGAAACCTGGTCCGGAATTACCGCAAGAAAATACGGAAGACAGGGTTGATGCTAATGAAGAAGCAATAGTGGTAGAAACTGAGGAAACAGGCGGGCTAGATAATGCAGAGCGGCCCGGTGAAGATAAAAATTTGCCGCCGGACAATTCTGATTCCGGTCTGGAAGCAGAGAATGCTTTAATACCGGATGACGCTCTGGAAGAAGCTAACCAAGCTGTTAAGGAGCCGCCGGAAGGGCAGAGGGAAAAGAAAAAAACTGAGCCTCCCCAGACTGATAATCATTTAAACAGGAAGACGAATAATACCAATATTTTATGTCTTGGGGTTGCTGATCATAACTTAGAAATGATTTCCGTCTATTCCATAAATAAAGAGAACCGAAAGTCGGCCGGGGTATTCCTGCCGACACGGACTACCCTTAAGGTAAATGGGGAGATGTTCTCTCTGCAGGAAATTTATCATAAGTATGGAGTCCGGGATTTAAAAAAAATAGTCAGTCAGTGTCTGGAGGTTGATATTCCTTATCATATGGTGGCCGATAAGCAGGGTCTGGTGGAACTAAGTGAGTTAATAGGACCCTTGTATGTAGAAAATGAAAATATCGATATTCCGGATTTATTTGTACGTCCTACTTCGGATAAAGATGATAAGATCCTGCAATCCCTGGCGGACAGAATAACCCAACCGAAAATGATCCTCCAGGTGCCGAAATTAATAAAAATCTTTATCGCCAATGTTGAATCGGATATTGGTGTGAGCGGCTTGTGGGAACTATATAAGGTTTTCGGCACTCTAAATCACGCCCAGCTTGCCAAAATAGTATTATGGGGCGAGCAAGTGAAAATGGCCGGTGAAGAATACTGGTTTATCCCGCCTTACGACTGGCACAATGTTGTGTATGAAATGACGAAATAAACTTAGCCCGGACTAGGGTAAAGGTAGAGGTCGAGGTAAAGGTAAAGAAAAATTTATTAGTGTCTGTGTGATCCAATTAAAATTAAAAGCATTTTTCCTTTTGTTAAAAAGAGTATAGGCCCTTTGGCCTATACTCTTCTTAATAGCTGAATTTTATTCTTGGCAAACTTCCTGTATTTAGGTGTTTCGTCTTTAGTCTGATATTTTTCTAATTCTTCATCAATATCACCGATTCTCATTAATATGGAATTCTTTTGCCCGGAACTGGCGATTCTCCAGGCATCCAATAACCTGTTGCGTTCCCTTTTCAGTGTGGTAATTTGTGCTTCTGTCATTTTGACTCCCTCCAAATAATAGAATTATTAAAATGTGAAACTTAAATACTAGTGACTACATTCACTTGCTAGAATACAAATAGGATAATCGTTACGGTGATATGCCTTACAATATCTCATTAACGGTAAGACAGGATTAAAAATTATTTAAGCTCTTGTTAAAAATTGCGCAAGGAACTTTGCGCCTCTTTTCACTAATTTTAATTTATTATACACTAAATTAAAAGAGAAATAAATGAATTTTAAGAAAATTATTGAATTATTTATTAACTATCTCCAGCGTTTGCATAAAAGAGGGAACTTTTAACAGGGAAGAACGTCTAAGTATCGGTAGCTGGTAGGCTTTGGGGAGATTCAGGGGGTCAGGTAGAGGGAGAGGTAGGCTAATCCTGACCCTCTAACATACCTTTACCAGACCCTCAAACATAACCCGGAAGTATACCTCTACCTGACCTTCGAATATAACCCGGAGGCATGCCTAGTGCGGCGATAACTTATTGAAAAATATATTTGCCTCAAATTATTTTCCAATATTTTGTTGCAGGTAATACGTCCACCGGCGTAGAAAAGACTAGGTAACAAAAATTTCTAATAGAGGTAGAAACTATGATTGGTTTATATAGAGTTAGATTTATGCTTTTTTTGCTTATTATGTTGAGTTGTGCTTTAGCGGTACCTGCTCTGGCTCAGGATATTCCCCTGGATCACTGGGGGGCGGCAGACATGCTGGAATTGGATGCCAGGGGCATCATTGACGGCAGCAATATCAATCCGGAAAGGTATGTGACCAGAGCTGAGTTTACCAAAATGATCATAACCAGTCTGGGGCTAAAGCTGGAAGCTTTACAACTTCAGGGTTCAGCTTCTCCTTTCGTTGACGTAGCCGGTAATCATCCCCTTAAAGGGTACATCATGGCTGCAAAAGAAAGGGGTTTGGTAGGGGGTTATTCTGCCGATATTTTCAAACCGGAAGAAGAACTGCGGCGGGATCAGATGGTTGTTTTGCTTCTGCGGGTTATGGGGATCGATGAAATTGCTGCCGGCGGCAGTAATTTAAAATTTAAAGATCTAAAATATATCCCTGATTATGCATTGCCTTCCATCGCTGAAGGCGTACGTTTGGGGCTGGTAGTTGGGGATGACGATAATACTTTCCGCCCCGCCGATAAAGTCACCATCGCCGAAGCAGCGGCTTTTATCAACCGCTGGCTGGCTTTAAAGGGAGACAGGTATGATTATCTGGGCACTGTAAATGCCGTCGACTTTCAGCAGGACTTACTGGAAATCAATGTTCATGAAAACACTATTCCGATTCCCTTCTCTGCTGACGTACAGGTGCTTTCTCAGGGCCGGCCGGTTTCATTGGCGGAACTGCAGGCAAATGATCCTGTTTCAGTAAAATTAAATGTTATGGGCCAGGCAGTTTTAGTCACTAAAGGCCGGGTGGATTTAGGAGATGTAAAAATTAATCTAGATGTGCGAAAACTTCCCAGACTTAATACGGCAGCGGAGAGGGATGAATTAACAGATAGCGCCGGTGTTGACGATCCCTCACCGGCAGCTGCCGGTGCTCAACCCCCGGCAGCCAATAAATTAACGGAAGCCAATCTTTTCAATCCAAGACTGCCCATGGATGCGGATAATATTGGCAAAAGCCTGGCGGTTACTAAGTCTGAAATCAATCTTCCTTCGTTAATGTCGGCCGCCGGTACGGATGGCACCGGAAAAGTTGTCGCGGTAATAGATACGGGTGTGGATCCCTCTCACCCCGATTTGGCAGAAACGACTTCCGGCAGTCCCAAGATAATAGATTGGGTTGACTTTACCTTAGAGGGCCTGATTAATACCTCGCCGGCTCCCGGCGGGGAAGATCCGGCGAAAGTCAGCTGGCAGGAAAGGGAGTACACCCTGGGTGATATCCCCTCTCAAAGCAGGCTCTTTAAAATGGGGACGGTAAACCTAAATGATATTTCCCCTTTGGAACTGGTTGATTATACCCGGGAACCTCCCAGGGTAGCCCTGGTCATTACCGACTCGGTGGAAAAGGGAGTTTATGATACGGTTTATATAGATACAAATGATGACGGTAGTTTTGTTGATGAAAAGGCGTTAAAAATATACCGGGAAAGTCACGATTATGCCCTCCTTGAGTACCAGGGCAGAGAGCTGGCTCTGGTTGTAGTAGATATAGGAACGGATGGGGATTACGTGCAGCTGGCCGGTGATATTTCCGGTCACGGTACCCATGTTGCCGGCATTATTGCCGCAAACGGCAGATTAACAGGGGTAGCCCCCGGTGCGCAACTGATGGTTCTTAAGGCCGTAGACAGGGATGGTTATGCCAATCCTAAGAACATAATTGAAGCGATTCGATACGCGGCACTCCATGGTGCGGATATCATTAATATAAGCTTAGGTCAGTATCAGGACATTGAGCCTGGCCAAAGCAACCTGGCCAAGATTGTTAATGAAGTTGTGAATAAATACGGTGTAGTAGTTGTGACGGCAGCGGGAAATACAGGACCGGGGATAAATACCGTTGCCGCACCGGCCGATGCCGATAGTGCCATAAGTGTAGGGGCTTTTGTTTCGCCCCGGATGTGGCAGACAGATTTCGGTTATGAAGTGAATCAGGATAGTCTTTATTATTTTAGCTCCGTAGGTCCGCGGAGAGACGGGGCCTGGTATCCTTCTATCATTGCTCCGGGCAGTGCGGTTTCTACAGTACCCAGATGGATGGATGATCTTTATATGCTGACGGAGGGTACAAGTATGGCTGCACCTCATGTTACCGGTGTGGTGGCCCACCTTTTAGAGGGAGCGGATAAATTGGGGATCGCTGCCGGTCCGCTGTTTATTAAAAGGGCTTTGGAAGAAGGGGCCAGAAATCTGGACAGCTTTGAGGCTATTGAGGATGGTCACGGAGTTTTAGATGCCTATGAGGCCTGGCTGAAATTAAAAGAGCTAAAGCAGGAGCGGAAGCTCCAGGGTACCTTATATAGCCCGGAATATGGTTCAGGACCCGGTGTCTATGCCCGGGAATATCTGCCCCAGCGTTTAATGTTTGCCTTAACAAACAATGATACAAGGGATTATTTACTGGAATGGACTTCCGATGAAGCATGGTTAAAATCCGAAATGCAGACTACCCATATTTTGCGGGGGTCCACCAGGGAAATTCCCCTTCTCTTTGACCTGCCGGAAGAAGCAGGCTTATACAGCGGGGTAATTACGGGTGATGATCCTGAAGTTCCCGGGATAGAAGTGGAAATACCGATTAATATTGTAATCGGGGAGCAAATTCATAAACAACGGCCTTATGTTTATACTACTTTAGGAAGTCTAAAACCGGCTCAATTAGCACGCTATTTTATCAATGTGCCGGAGGGGGCCAACTATATCAAAGCTGATTTAGAAATATTTCCCAATACCAGTGGTAATTATGAGGGCCGGGGCAGGCTCCATCTTATCAATCCGTTTGGTTTTGAGGAAGAGATGAGCGATTATGCCGGTCTGGCACCATATACCTTGTCCCGGAAAAGTAAAACAGAGGCGGCGGTCTATATTCCCGAACCCGGTACTTGGGAAGTAATTGTCTATAGTTCTGCTGCTCTAAGCTCTTATAATACCGATGTAACTAAGTACCAGCTGACAGTAAGCCTGGGGGATGTGATCAGCATCGACTCAGTTATTAAGCCGGATTTAGATCTGGTTGTCTCACCAATACCCGAGACGGTCTTAAAGAAAACCAGAGGTACCGTTATCTTGCATATCTGGGATAAAGAAAAAGGCGAACCCTATAACGGTTCACTAGAAATAAACGGTAAATTCTACGAAATTCAAAACGGCAGGGTAGAATATGATATTAACAGGATTAAAGAAAATATGCGGCTGAGGTTTACGATACTCAGGTAAGCAGCCGGGTAACATTTTTGGACAGGTAGAGGTAAAGGTGGAGTATTTAGAAATTTCACTTCACCGCATCAAATCTCAATCCGGTACAGCGGAATACTGCTGTTTCGTGTCATTGTGACTTGGAACGACGAAGCAATCTCCATCCCAATGTCATTGTGACTTGGAACGACGAAGCAATCTCCATCCCAATGTCATTGCGACTTGGCACGATGAAGCAATCTTCATCCCAGTGTCATTGCGACTCGGAACGATGAAGCAATCTTCATCCCAATGTCATTGCGACTCGGCACGACGAAGCAATCTTCATCCCAGTGTCATTGCGACTCGGCACGATGAAGCAATCTTCATCCCAGTGTCATTGCGACT
>JBMNCQ010000092.1:5911-12386 GCA_049366715.1 Peptococcaceae bacterium
ATGTCATTGTGACTTGGCATGACGAAGCAATCTCCATCCCAATGTCATTGCGACTTGGAACGATGAAGCAATCTCCATCCCAATGTCATTGTGACTTGGCATGACGAAGCAATCTCCATCCCAATGTCATTGCGACTCGGCACGATGAAGCAATCTCCATCCCAGTGTCATTGCGACTCGGCACGACGAAGCAATCTTCATCCCAATGTCATTGCGACTTGGCACGATGAAGCAATCTTCATCCCAGTGTCATTGCGAGGAGGTACGACGAAGCAATCTCCGCTTTTTTACCTGGCCCATGGTCCGTAAGAGTATGTTAGTTTACTTCAACCTCAGTCTTGTTTTAGCTTCCATCCGGGTGATGAATAGTATAGCTGTGGAGTAAAAAATGTGGAGGTGTTCTTTCTATGGAGGAGGGCAGAATCAGCGAGATACTAAATATTTTGTTAACAAAAGTAGACGTACTTGTTGAAGGACAACGAAGTTTAGAGGACGGTCAACGAAGTTTAGCGGAAGGACAGCAAAAGCTTGAAGCCGAGGTAAAAGATATTAAGCTGGACGTTAAAGATTTAAGAAAAGATGTGGACAAGCTTATGGCGGACAGTCACATCATCAAGTCTTTTTTATTCAAGATCGACGACGAACTTACCGACCATCATAAAAGATTAAGGGACTTAGAGAGAAAAAGGGCCTAGCTAAATCGATTGAAAGCAGCTGGAACCTCCAACTGCTTAGATTGGGGACAAAGTTTTGAAATCGTCATTACTAGGAGGTGTGACGAAGCGATCCTGTTTTTATCCATTCTGCAAAGCCTTATTGACAAGGTTTAAAGGAGAGACTGCTTCCTTCCCCGCTAATAAGAATATAGTTTGTCCGCACAGTGAGCAGTTGGAACCTCCAACTGCTTTTTTACGTCTAAATATTAATATACTATCTATTATGTTCCGGACAATATCCCGAATAGCGAGCAATGAGATTGCCGCGCTGCCACCGGCCGCTCTCAATGACCAGGGCCGTCATATGAAATAAAGTAATCTTTATATTTCTGTGGGCACTGTAGGTACTGCAGCACTAATTTAAAGTCTTGCCAAAAGAAACAATGAGACAATCGCTTTTAACACTGTGTCATTGAGGACTGATAAACAATCGCTTTTAACACCGTGTCATTGAGGACTGATAAATGATCCCTTTTAACACCGTGTCAGTGGAGACTGAGAAACAATCGCTTTTAACACCGTGTCATTGAGGACTGATGAATGATCGCTTTTAACACCGTGTCAGTGGGGACTGAGAAACAATCGCTTTTAACACCGTGTCATTGAGGACTGATGAATGATCGCTTTTAACACCGTGTCAGTGGGGACTGAGAAACAATCGCTTTTAACACCGTGTCATTGGGAACTGATAAACGAACGCTTTTACACCGTGCTATTGTGGATTGAGAAATGATCTCCCCCACCGTGTCATTGCGAGGAGGTACGACGAAGCAATCTCCGCTTTTCCTTAACCTGACCGATATGATTGCTCCCAAAGTTACCTGTACCTTCACAGTAAAATTGACTTGATCAATTTTACTGTAACAGATATTGACAAATCATAGCGAAGAATTTAGTTGTATAATATTTTTAAGAGGATAAAGATCGAATATGTAGAATTTTATAGTGCACGATTCTTTATCCGGAGGATTATAATGAAAAGATCTAAAATAATCGGTATTTTGCTTGGTTCTGCTCTATTGATAACGGGGAGTGTTACTCCCCCTGAATTAGTTACCAAAAGTTATTTGGATAATCTTCTCTATACAAAGCTGGGTCCTATTAATCAGCAGCTGACCGATATCGGGAGTCAGTTTAAGGTTATAGAGGCACAGCTGGCTGCGGTTAAGGCAAAATTGTCATTGCGGGTAGACGTCGTTATTGATAGCAGCACCGCCTATGTAGACGGACAGGCGCGAACCCTGGATGTGCCCCCGGCGATAGTAAACGGCAGGACATTTGTGCCGGTGAGGTTTATCGGAGAGGCTTTCGGGGCAGACTTTAGCTGGGATCAGAATTTACAAAAGGTTACGTATAGTATGGAAAATAATTATATCGAATTGTTTATCGGACATAACCAGGCTTATATTAACGGGACGGCCGTGCCCTTAGATGCTCCGCCGCTGATTTTAGAAAGCCGTACCCTGGTGCCTTTCCGCTTTATGGGTCAGTCAATCGGCGCCCGGGTAGAATGGAACGGAGATACCAGGACGGCGACAATTCTAAAGTGAGGGAATTAGAGTAATTGAGAATTGAGAATTGAGAATGAAAAGGACGAGGGGCACCGGTGCCGGTATGATCGGGCAGCATTTTTTATAAAAGCCGGTGAATTAGAACTACAAGGTAAAAATTACACTTGTTCCTATAATGCGTCGGTGCTACAATAATCCTTGCGTATTCTTTTTTATATTCTTATTGGGCAGGCAGGGAGCAGTCCCCGGCCCATGAGCTAAACCATAGTGAATGGTTATCCGTTACCAGTCACAAAAAGAGGGTGCAAATTTAGTGAAAAATAAAAAACTAACATATGCAATAGGGGCATTTGTTGTATTGGGGGTATTCGCGTTCTGGCTTTATCATTCCTATTTTACCCTGGATACAGATCCTCATGATGCTGATGCAGCGAGGCAGGAAGAAGAAAAAAATCAGGAAGAACAAGAGAAAAATGAAATTGCCGATCAATTAGGCGAATATACCGTCTTGCTTTTAGGTGTTGATACGGAACAGGGATATAAGACCAGGACCGATACCATTATTTTGGCTACTGTAGATACTAAAACCCGGAAAGCCCGCCTGGTATCAATTCCGAGGGATACCAGAGTGAAGATCAAAGGCGGCTGGGATAAAATAAATGCGGCTTATGTGTATGGCGGTATCGAACTGGCCCAGGAAACCGTCGAAGACTTTCTGGGTGTAAAAGTAGACCGCTATGCCATAGTTAACTTTAACAGCTTAATAGAAATTGTGGATGCCGTCGGGGGGATTGAACTAGACGTACCGATCCGCATGAAGTATTTGGCCGAAGGCATCGATTTATATCCGGGCGAACAGGTACTTAACGGTGCCGATGCCCTGGCCTATTCCCGTTACCGCTATACCGATGAAGGGGACATCGGCAGGGCCAAAAGGCAGCAAGAGGTTATCAAGCTTCTTTCGGAAAAAATATTCAGCCTGGAGGGCCTGAAAAGCCTCCCTGAGCTTGTTAATTTAATGCAGGAAAACATTGAAACAGATATTCCGACCAGGGAAATATTTGCCCTGGCCAAGTTAGCCCCCGATATCATGAAAAATAATGTCGTTCAAGTCGTAGTTCCGGGCAAAAATGAGAAAATAGACGGGCTGTGGTACTGGGAACCCAATCTGGCTAGGCTGGAAGAACAACTCCGCGCCTCCGCGGACGTACTCATGGGAAAATCAGTCGCGTCTGAAAATGCTGCCGGGTAAATCATATAACGCTTGTGTCGGACACATAAGCTAGACCCAAGAGCAATCACCAGGTGTCCAAGCCAGACCAATAAGCAGATGGTGGGTACTATGATTAAACGATTTGAAGAGCTCAGAGTTTGGCAGAAGGCGGTAAAAGACAGTACAAAAAGGAATTTGTCCGGTTTCTCTATATTGCAAAAGGTTCACTTAGTGAAGCCCGGTGTTACTTTTTGCCTTGTAACGATTAGTAATTGTCAGACGCACTAATCTGACCTCAAAGTATATATCAGCTGAAGGAGGTGCCCTGAGAGTGAGTGACCTAAGCCGCGTTAGCAGGCGTAAAGGCTCAAAACCCAATCCGCGGCCTAAGAAACGCCGGAGTCATGTTGTTTTGTATTTAATAGCGGCAGTATTTTTTGCTATGATATTTTTTGGTTTTAAAATGGCCGATGCCATGTTTGCGCCTGTTACTAAGGCAAATACAGGTTTAAATGAAGTAGAAGATGCTTCTCCTGATCAAGAGAGCAGCGGACCCTATAATATTCTGATTATTGGTACTGACGAGAGGGACGACGAGCCCTCTCGCTCAGATACTTTAATATTGGCTACCCTTTTCCCGGAAGAAAAACAGGTTAAGCTTCTTTTCATCCCCAGGGATACAAGGGTAAAAATTCCCGGGCGGAAGGACTATGATAAAATAACCCATGCCCATGCTTATGGCGGGGTTGATCTTACCCGGCAGACAGTAGAAGACTATTTAGGCCTGGATGTGGATTATTACATAAAGGTGAATTTCCAGGGCTTTAAGAATATCATAGATATTCTGGGAGGGGTTACCCTCGACGTAGAAAAGCGGATGGATTATCCTGCCGAGGAGATTGACTTAGAGCCCGGTCTGCAAAAGCTGAACGGTCATGATGCCTTAGCTTACGTGCGCTTCCGCAGCGACGGCCTGGGGGATATCGGCCGGGTAGAAAGGCAGCAGAAGTTTTTAGCTGCCTTGACCGACCATCTCAAATCCTTTGCCACATTACCCAAAGTTCCAAGTTTAATAAAAGAAGTGCATACCCACATAAAAACAAATCTGAATACGAAGGATATACTATATTTTGCCACTAAATTTATCAATATTGATCATGAAAACATCCAAAGTATTATGGTCCCCGGACGTCCTGATACAATCGACGGTATAAGCTATTGGCTCACCGACATACCGGAACTGGATAAAATACTGGATGATATGCAAAGTATCTCGGAGGAGTAATGTATGAGGTAAAGGTAAGCTTTGTCGTAATATTATAGGTCAGGTAGAGGTTGCTGCTTTAGCTTAACCTTTACCTGACTACGGTATGGCATATAAGTTTACCTTTATCTTCGCAAAAATCTTGATTTTTGCGATTGAGGTGATTTTTATTGTATAAAACTTTTGAAGATATGCCGGTATGGCAAGAAGCATTTGAGTTGGCTAGATAAAATTAACTTCTATTATTTTGCCAGAGGTTCTTTATGTGAAACTAGAAGTCATTTGTTATTTGTTTTAAAAAGAGGATTTATTACTAATGATGATTATGTTGTTATGAAACAGCAAATTGATAAGATATATCATAATATAAATAGTATTATAAAATCTCTCAAAACAAGGACTAGACTTTAATAAAGAATGGAATATTAAACCATTTTGAAAAAATTACTTCCTATTATATATAGCTTTAATACATACTGTTAGCACCAGGTATTAAGTCAAGCCTTATATTTATTCGTAAATTATTGGTATAATAAGACAAGCGCTACATAAGTATTAATATATATTTATAATGGTTTTTAAATTTTCCTTTACCTGACGTGCAGAATCACATATAAGCTTATCTTTACCTTTACCTTGAAAAAGTATCAGGAATCTGAAACTTTTTCACAAGAGGAGCGTCTAAATATATGCAACGAGAAAGAATCTACATACTGGGTTCTTTGGTTGACAAAGTCGACACGAAAGATGCACTGAAAAAAATAGAGGAATTTGTAGAGGACGGTACACCCCATCATGTGATTACCGCTAATGCGGAGATAATCTATGGGGGTTTTCGTGACAAAAAACTCAGCCGTACCCTGAATAAGGCGCATTTGGTAACTGCCGACGGCTCGGGTGTAGTATGGGCTTCCCGCAAGCTCAATACCCCTTTGGAGGAGCGGGTAACAGGAATCGGACTGCTCCATGCCGTTTGCGGCAAAGCCCAGCAGAACGGCTGGAAGGTGTACTTTTTAGGGGCTGCCCCCGGGGTGGCCCAGAAAGCGGTGCTTAAAATACTGGAAATGTACCCCGGCTGTCAAATAGCGGGTTATGAAAACGGCTATTTCTCACCGGAAACAGAAACAAAAGTGCTGGAAAATATAAAGAAAGCAAAACCGGATATCCTTTTTGTGGCTTTAGGAGCTCCCCGGCAGGAATTCTGGATCAGGGAACATCTTCAGGAACTGGAGGTCCCGGTCTGCATGGGTGTCGGCGGCAGTTTTGATGTCCTGGCCGGCAATGTTGAAAGGGCCCCGGAATGGATGCAGCAAAAAGGCCTGGAATGGCTCTTCAGACTTTACAAAGAGCCCCGGCGCTGGCGCAGAATGCTGGCTCTTCCCCGGTTTACCCTGGCAGTTCTGGGGCAGAAAGCCAAAGGAACTAAACACACATCGAGTAGCTAGCAGCGGGGAAAGGTAAACTTATGTGTTATGCTGCATGTCAGGCAAAGGAAGCTTATGTATTATGCTGCAAGTCAGGTAAAGGTGAGCTTATGTGTTATACTGTATATCAGGTAAAGGTTGAAGTGCAAAGAGTTTCACGGTTTTCTTTACCTCTCCCGGTGTCATTGCGAGGAGGCACGACGAAGCAATCCCTCCCCGTGTCATTGCGGGGAGGTACGACGAAGCAATCCCTCCCCGGTGTCATTGCGGGGAGGCACGACGAAGCAATCCTTCCCCGGTGTCATTGCGGGGAGGCACGACGAAGCAATCCTTCCCCGGTGTCATTG
>JBMNCQ010000092.1:12486-22044 GCA_049366715.1 Peptococcaceae bacterium
CCCGGTGTCATTGCGGGGAGGCACGACGAAGCAATCCTTCCCCGGTGTCATTGCGAGGAGGTACGACGAAGCAATCCTTCCCCGGTGTCATTGCGAGGAGGCACGACGAAGTAATCCTTCCCCGGTGTCATTGCGAGGAGGTACGACGAAGCAATCCTTCCCCGTGTCATTGCGAGGAGGTACGACGAAGCAATCCTTCCCCGGTGTCATTGCGAGGAGGCACGACGAAGTAATCCTTCCCCGGTGTCATTGCGAGGAGGTACGACGAAGCAATCCTTCCCCGTGTCATTGCGAGGAGGTACGACGAAGCAATCTCCGTCTTTGTGTTTGTCCTGAGCATTGGTCGTACAGCAACGATATCATCGGTGGAACTAATTCTAAATTTTTTTTGCCGTAAAAAAGATATTTTTTGGAAACAGAAGAAGGAAATCTCATTTTTACATAGAATGAATATATAGCATAATTTGCCCCTATAGCAATGTATTGACGAAATATTCAGGTGTGGTATAATGACTATGTAATTTGGCTAACTTTACCTGTGTTGGGCAAAACTGCCTACCTGCTTGTTGTTGTAAGTTGTTACTTTGTGGAAAAAAATAATAAATTTTAGCAGGAAAAAGGTACAAGCACAGCGAAGTCATTAATTCAATCAAAATTTCTGCCCTTGTGCAGAGAGTCTTATAATTAGTGGCCTTGTAAAGTGACTTAAATACTGGTCACCGGTCACAGTCACTAGTCACTAACATTGTTAATTTTAGGTTAATTGCAATACTGACTTTATGAAAGGGGGGATTGGGCCACATAGCCTAACCAAGAGGAGTTACATAACTCTGTGAGACTTGCGGGGGATTTACAAAAAGCATACTGTGGGTTAATCCACGCTGTGTGCAACCCGAACCCTGTGCTGTGGAATTTATCCCGCAGCCAAAATTGGGTGACAAACACCCACAACATTTTAAGGAGGGAATTAACCTTGAGAAACAGAAAAATATTTGCCATCTTAACGCTGGTTGCGTTTATGATGACATTGCTTCCGATGGCAGCTTTTGCTGCTGAGTATGACAACAATAGCATTGACAGAAATACTTCCATATTGACATTAGAAGATGAGAGTGTTGAAGCTGACGGTGACGATGAAGCTGAATTTACGGTGTATTTAAGAACCAGTAGCAATAGAGCTGTTTATGGTGACACTGTTAGATTTTTTGTCGCTTCTGAACGTGCTTCAACAGATTTAATTTATCCGGAATTGAACTCTAGCGACGAAGCAAAATATACTGCCATTTATTTTGAAAATGATGATTTTGAAAATGTAGATAATATAATTGAAAATGTAGTTGACGATATTGCCGATGGTGGGTATAGTAATGATAATGACTATGATGATCCTAATAATGGTATTTATGTAGTTGCAGCAGGTGACCCAGTTTATGTGAATGATGATTATCTGGATGATGATGACAGTGAAAAATTACTAAGCAGTAAATTAGCAGATTCAGGAATTACACATCCGGTAGTGGCTATACTAGTTAATAATTCTTCTGGTCAAGGCGTATTTGAAGTTGTTTCTAACGCATCAGGTGATGCAGACATTGCTGTAGGAACTGTTTGGGAGGATGACGATGAAGATGGTTTGATAACTCCATATGAATACTTAACCGATAGTGATATTGGCCACGTTGATGCCAATATTATCAAGGGTGAGTCAAGAACAGTTACATTTGAAGCAACTGACAGCAGTGACGTTGTAGTTACAAATATTGAGAATAGAGATGGCGATTCCGTAGATATTCCTTCTGAATCTGGTGATGAAGGTGATAGGGAATATGGTTCCGAATCAAATGGTGCGGTACCCGATGTTGCTGGTGGTGACGATGCAGTAAAAGCTAACGGAACAGATTATTTTGAAGTTACATTTGCTGTTAGAAACGCCAGTAATGCTCCTGTAGAAGATGAAACAATTGAATTCTCCAGCAATAAAAATAGTGTAAGATTTAATGTTGATGAAAAGGAAACTGATGAAATTGGTGAAGCAGAAGTAAAAGTATACGCTGATGAAGCCGGTACTTACAAAATTGAAGGTACGGTTGGCAGTGATTCGGCAACTATCTGGTTAACCTTTGCCCCGGCAGAAGTAAGTGATATTGAATTAACCGGTGATGTTGATGAATTAATTGCCATTGATGAAAATGCTCCCGATAGCTTCAAGTTTGAATTATCCGATGCTAATGGAAATAAAATTGACCCCAGAACTGTTGATTTAATAGATGAAGCCGGCCTTGAATTTGAGTGGCTTACAGAACCGGATGATTCTGATTTAGATGATGACTGGGCTACTTCTGGAATTGACGAAATCGGTGAAGAATCAGACTATTTAACCTTTACCGAAGATAACCTTATTGAAGTTGATCTTCCTAAACTAGACGAAGAAGGCACATATGTAGTGCGCGTTAACATTGATAATGGTAAGTATATCGATGTTGAGTTTGAAGGTAGAGAACAAGGTGACATTACTGAGCTTACATTAGAATACGATACTGTCAGCATGGCTTTAGGTTCTATCTCTGATCCTCCGACAGTAAAACGTTACGATGCTGACGGAGTTGGGGTAAAAGTAGCAAATAATAGTAGTGACTTAACATTCTCAATTAATGACTTCCGTGGTTTAGAAGAAGAATCGGTAACCGCTATACATGGTCAGCTCGATGAAGATGCTGATGAAGATCCTGAAGATCCGAAAGACGCAGTATATACCGACCCGAGAGATTTAGATGAGACGGATGGTACTTTGTGTATTACTACCGATGATGACTATATTGGTGAGTACACAGTAACTGTAATTGATACTAAGGAAGATTTAACAGCTTCCTTTGATATCGTAGTAGGTAACGATGTAATTGGTCTTGACGTTGATGCTGCTGATGAATTAGTTGTAGGCGAAGACAATGTTATTACATTAAAACTTAAAGATGCTGATGGTAACACAATAGGTTTAGGTGATGATGTTAATAATATTGAATTTGATACTTATGTTGTGAAACAACCTGAGGGTGCTTATGCATCTGCTGATGCTACAGATAGTGATTCTAAATTAGAAAAAGACTTAAGACAAAAGGGTCAGGGTAGTGTAGATGTATACAGTAAAGCTGCCGGCGAAGTAACATTTGCTTTCGTAGTTACTGTTGATTATAGCAGTACCAGTAAATCTGATATCAACTTAACTAAGAATGTTACACTTACCTTTGGTGAACCAAAATCCGATGTTGTTATCGGTGCTAAGAACGTAACATTGTTCATTGGTTCTACCGGTTATGTAGCTGACGGTGTTGCTAAGACTGCCGACCAGGCTCCATTCATCCAAGACGGACGTACTTTTGTACCGGTTCGTATGGTTGGTGAAGCTTTAGGCGCAGAAGTTGAATACGATGCAGCTACTCAGGTTATCACTTTAACTAGAGAAGACTTAACAGTTACAATGACTGTTGGTTCCAACGTATTAACTAAATCCGATGGAACAACTGTTGTAGCTGACGTAGCTCCATTCATCGTTCCGGAAACCGGACGTACGGTAATTCCGTTCCGTGCGATTGCTGAAGCTTTCGGTGCTGACGTAGAAGCTGTATTTGCAGCCGACGGCACTGTAAATGCAGTGACTTTTGCTCAATAATTTGAGCTATTAGAAAGAGAGGACCTAGGTCCTCTCTTTTTTTGTTCAGAATGAATTCACGTAACAGTCCCTCATAATACAAGCGGTAATAATTAATAGCAGAAATGGAAACAACCTCGACAGGTGAAAGGATGGCTTTGATGATAGACGCCTAAAAGCCGCCTCTGCAATATATTTTTAATTCTCCATTCTCATCTCTCCATTCTCCATTAATCTATAATTTTTCCTCTGTTTTCCTGGCACATATTGTCTTGAATTGGAAACATTTATGCATTGAACTTTAATATTGAAATAGAGTATAAATAAAGAGAAGTCGAAATTTGTCGGAAGCAAGTTTAGGACTTCCCTTCTTAAAATGTTGTGGGGGATGGTTATCCCCACTCTTTTTTTTGCAGCATTAAATTTGCTAAAAGAGATTGTATTAATACATAAATAATCTGCGAAAAATGAAAAATTTTAATTCTGTTTTAGAGCAAGGTATAGAGTTCGTACTATTGTTATTGAAAATTGGAAAGATTTATGCATTGAAATCAATTGTGAATATAAAGTATAAATAAATAGAGACATAAAGTGTCATAAACAATCGAATATTGTAGAAAAAAGTAAAACAATGTAGAATTTAAATTTTGTTTTATAAGTTTAGGTTAATTGCAAATAATTTTTAGAGGAGGTGATCAGGCCACCTGATTGTGTAAATGGTTTACATAGACCACAAATCGTGAAAACGTAAGACAGGGGATTTAAAACATTAGTTTGACAAGAATGTAAGTATGAATGCTAAAAACTTAGGAGGGAACCATATTGAAATCGAGAAAGTTATTTGCCATATTGACGCTTGTGGCGTTTATGATGACATTAGTTCCATTTGCAGCGTTCGCGTCTGACCGTTACACATCTATCATAAAAGTAGATACCACAACTGTGGAAGCAGACGGTGAAAAAGATGCAGAATTTACTGTATATGTGCGCAACAGCGATAATACAGTCGTACCTAATGCTGTAGTATATGTTGCTTCTGAAAGAGAGTCTACCGATACGATTACTGCTGAAGAAGGTTATGCGCAGGAAGATGGCGGCAACTATCAGGCTATTACCACTGATTCCAGCGGTAAAGCAGAATTCACAGTTACTTCCCGGGCTTCCGGTGAAGCTAAAATTGCCGTAGGTTTAAATAATCAGGTTTATGAATATTTAACTGATAGTGATGTAACTGCTACTGATGCAGAAATCATCGGCACCAAAACGATTACTTTTGAAGCTTCTGATGCAAGTGATGTTCAATTAGTTGCAGTTGAAAACAGAGCCGGTGATAAGTATGGTGATGATGATAATGAAGTTGCTCTTAATGATGAAAGCATCCTCGATGGTGAAGAAGGAGACCGTGTTTACTTTACCAGTGACAATGGTCTGGTGTTGGACGAAGGCTCAGTAGCTGCCAACGGTATTGACTACTATGCACTTACATTTGCTGTAAGTAACACCAGCAATGCTCCTATTGAAGATGAGACAGTTGAAATTTCTGCTAACAAGAGCGATGTTTCCTTTAATACAACTGAAAAAGATACTGATGAAATCGGTGAGGCTGAATTTAAAGTTTATGCTAAAAAAGCCGGTACTTACAAAATCACAGCTGACGTGGGCAGTGAGACTGCTGTAGTTTGGGTGACTTTCGGTGCATCTGAGGTTGCCGATGTAAAACTGGCAAGTGACGTTGATCCCTTGGTTGCAACTGATGAAGACGGCGCAGCCAGCTTTAAATTAGAATTCTTTGATGCTAATGGTTATACAGTGAATCCGGAGGATATTATTTTCGGCGACGGCGGAGACACTGAATTAGACTTCGAATGGATTACCGAACCTGATGATTCTGATTTAGAAGATGACTGGGCTTATGATAGTAAAGAAGACGGAGATTTTAGTGATGATTATGTAGAATTCACGGAAGATAATTTATTGAAAGTTAAACTTCCTGAATTAGAAGAAGAAGGTCAATATGTATTACGTACCAATATTGAAAATGGTAAATACATTGACATTGAATTTGAAGCTAAAGAACAAGGCGATATTACTGAATTAACGATTAAATATGATAACGCTAACTTAGAACTTGGTGCAGTTTCCGATGCTCCTACCGTTAAGCGCTATGATGCCGATGGCGTAGCTCTGGAAGTTAAAAACGAATCTGACTTAGAATTCTCTATCAATGATTACCGTGCAATTGAGAAAGATTCAGTCGGTGACGTTTCAGATCCTAGAGATGCATTTACCGAGAATGGTGTGATCTACGTAACTGATGATGACGACTACCTTGGCGAATACGTAATAACTGTTGTTGATACTAAAGAAGATTTAACTGCTTCAACTGAAATAACAGTAGGTAATGCGGCAATCGGTCTTGACGTAGAAGTTCCTGATACTTTACCCGTAGGCGAAGAAACTGCTGTTGAATTGTCCGTATTAGATGATGCCGACAGAATCGTTGGTTTAGGCGATGGTGTTGATATTGAATACGATGCTTATATTATCAGCCAGCCGGATGGTGCTAATGCTTCTGCAGAAGCTTCAATCAGTGATTCTAAATTCAGTAAAGATTTAAAAGAAAAGGGTTATGCTGATGTGGATGTATACAGCCAAAAAGCTGGTGAAGTAAAAGTCAGCTTCGTATTAAAAGTAACTAAAGCAGATGCATCAAATGTAACTCTTACGAAAACTGTAACATTCGATTTTGCTGAAGCTAAACCTGAGGTAGAAGCCGGCGCTAAAAACGTAACAATGTTTATCGGTTCCACAGGTTATGTAGTAGACGGTGTGGCCGCAACTATGGACCAGGCTCCGTTCATCCAAGACAGCCGTACTTTCGTACCTGTGCGGATGGTTGCAACAGCTTTAGGTGCAGACAATGAAGATACAATGTGGGATGCTGCAACCCAGACAATTACTCTGGAAAGAGAAGATATGACAGTAACTATGACTGTTGGTTCCAACGTATTAACTAAATCCGACGGTACAACTGTAGTAGCTGACGTAGCTCCCTTCATCGTGGCTGAAACAGGCCGTACGGTGATTCCTTTCCGGGCTATTGCTGAAGCTTTCGGTGCTGACGTAGAGGCTGTATTTGCAGCTGACGGTACCGTAACGGCTGTAACCTTTGCCCAAAATTAATTGCATAAATTGAAAGAGGGGACTTCTGTCCCCTCTTTTTTTGCATATAATTATGATATAAGTTAAGATATAGAAAAAAGGAGGTGGATTTGTGTCTAAAATAAATCAGTGCACGTTTTTAGTGATATTTATATTATGCATATTGTTTTCTGATACTGCTGCTTTTGCTGCCGCCAGCCGCCATACCTCAGCAGTACTTGTTTCTAATATTGATGCTGAAGCTGATGGTAAAGAAAAGGTGCTGATAGAAATTAATTTAAGCAATGGGACAAAGGATACGGTTTTTATCGGTACCGATCGAGGCAGTGCTGATAAATTCTGGGTAAAAAAAGATAAAACCTGGGTTTCTGTTGCATCGTTAAGTGAAGAAGCCGGAGATGAAATCTATTACATATCCAAGAAGATAGTAAAGGCCAGGATTGACGGCAGTCTGGAACTGGGGCTGACTTCTACTGCTAAAGGCAAAGTCCAAATCGGAGTAAGTCTCAAGGGGGAACGGGAGCTTGATCTATACCTGTCGGGGCATGCCAGTGCAACTGAGGCAGAAATTATACCGGTTAAGTATAATGATACTTCTAAAACATTAGCAGATACCAGATACTCTAAAATCACCGTTGAGACTGAAAGTGAAGAGAAATATGTAACGTATACGGAAAACAAGGTATATGTAAATGTTCTGAATAAGTCAAATAATATAGCTGGAATAGATGAAGATATAAAATCCTTTGAATTAAATGCAGAAGTACTAAATAAACCTGCTAAAGCCAAGGTTATCCTTGAAAAGTCCCCTGCCTGGGAGACAGAGTTAAGAGATACAGGCAGTACCTATCTAACATTACAAAGTGATCAACCGGGCGAGATAGATTTAGATGTTAATTTAAAATTAAAATATAAAAATTCCTTTAGCCCCGATGCAATGTTGAATAGTGCTGCTAAACTGAATATTATTCCCAAGCAATTTGGAGCCGGAGAAATTCAACTGTTTCTTAACCAGGATACGGCAACAGTAGATAACCAGGCCCATAAATTAACAATAGTACCTTTTATCCAGGATAGCAGAACCTTCGTCCCCGTCAGATTTCTGGCTGAAGCCTTGGGGGCGGAAGTAAACTGGGCTCCGGAAACGCAAACAATAGTACTATCCCGTCCCGATCGAATGATCACGATGACCATCGGGAACAGCGCTCTATTATTAGATAACGGTAAAGTAGTGCTATCTGATGCGGCTCCTTTTATTAAGGATGGATTCACTGTATTACCCTTCAGGGCAATAGCCGAAGCTTTCGGTGCCGAAGTTGCCGCCGGGTATACCAACACAGGGGAAATAGATCGGATCTATTTCTATAATCAATGAAAAAGCTGGCATTATGCCAGCTTCTTTTGTTGTTCTCTATTCTTCGTTAATTGTATTCAAGTTTAATTATGGCAAGTTTCCTATTTCAGGAGAACCTAAGAGATCAAATTGCTCTGGAGGTGTGTCCCCATTCCTTATCATCCCGGGAAAATTGACCCATGTCCTGCCTGAAAACTGAAAACTGGGAACTGAGAACGAAAAAGAGAGCTTCCTAATTTTTTAAAAATATGCTAAGATACAGAAAAAGCCAAGAGAGAAGGTGTTTAAAATAAAACGGATGCGAATAGTTATTTGCTTTATACTTATCAGCTGTGCGTCTCTATTATTGATATATCCCTTATCAGCGGCGGAAACAATTAACGGACAATTTCTAGTTGGCAAAGATAATAAATTAAATATAAGCCTCACAGGACCTTCCGGCTATGGCGGCGGGCTGGGTACGCAGGTTGAGGATGTAGAGTTTAATTACTATTTTACGAAGAAAGTTGAGGGGGAATTTTTTGCCGACAGCTCAGACACAATAACCAATGATTTAAAGAAAGAGGGCAGAACCACTGTTACTGTATTCGCGGATACTCCGGGTGAAGTTACGGTTGTGTTTTCCTTTAGAATTGAATATAAGAATACCGACAGTGCGTCCAAAATATTAACGAAAAAGTTTACTTTTAATTTTGTACCGGAGAAAGAAAAGAAAATACTGGGCTTTATGTACGTGCGCTCGGAAGGCAGGGAATTTTCTCCCTATGCAGCCTATGAGAAGGATGGTAAAGTGTATTTGCCTTTGGATATAACGATGCAGATCATAGGCGCGGAGCAGCCCTTTGCAGACCGGGAGAGTATTGTTGATCAGGAAGGAATCAGTTTTATTGAGGCAAAAATAATAGAGGATAAATATAATGTTGAGGTGGAAAAGGTGTTGGATTATGACCAAAAGGTTTCCTCAATTAGATTAGTTCAATATATACTAATTGAAAATTAAATAACCTATATGGTCGTCAACATGATCTAATGGCCAATGGCATTCAAGTTTGATGGTAATTTTATAAATATCCTGTACGTTTCTTTAATACTGGTAATCTGTATGTAGCCGCTGTTAGTTCTAAAACTGACTATAGAGTTCAGTATGTAGACAAATCATATCCGTATTATAAAAATTCTCTTCGTGTCACTGCGGGGAAGGAAGCAGTCTCCCGTTTAAATCTTGTCAAGCAAGGCTTTGCAAAATCGCTAAAAACCGCGATAGCTTCGTCATATTTCCCAGCAATGACAATTTCAAGACTTTGGCAGCAGTCTAAACTGATTTTATCGTCAGTTTTTTATAGTGTCAATAGTTTGTGAAAATGTCACCCCAGATGGGTGTTAATTATTCTGACAA
>JBMNCQ010000093.1:0-1614 GCA_049366715.1 Peptococcaceae bacterium
GCCGGTGTACCAGGGCGCAGATTATAGATATACGCTTCAGCATACCGCCCGAAAAGGTTTTAACCAGGTCGTTTCTGCGCTCGTATAATCCCAGCATATTCAGAAGCTCTTCGATACGTTTTTTCTGTTCAGTTTTATCGAGTGCGTAAGGCGTACTGAAAAACATCAGGTTATCCATCGCTGATAAATCACCGTATAAGGGGTCTTGCTGCGGCACGTAACCGATTATCCTGCGGATTTTATCCTGTTCTCGAAACACGTTATATCCCATTATTTCGCATTTGCGGTTATGCCCGTCGTAAGGGTTTATCGGGTCTGGCGACATAACGGTACAAAGGATATGGAGCAGGGTTGTTTTCCCCGAGCCATTCGGCCCAAGCAGGCCGAATACTTCGTTCTGCTGTACAGACAGGGAAATATTATCGAGCGCCTGGATATTTTTAAACGTCTTGGAAATATTTTCTACTTCTATAGCCTTTTTATCTGGTACGGCAGTCATAATTACTCCTGATTCCTTTTTCTCCACCTGCTGATAATAAACGATACTAACCAGACAAGAGCCACTGTAGCGGCGCCGATAAGCGCGACCGTAATATTATCAGCGATAATATCGGAAATATTATTGGAATTGTCCTTAACATCGACCGGAAGCTTGATTATGTCCGAAATGTGTTCATCTGAGTTCAGGTCGCTGTATTTTATTTCGGCGTCAAAGGAATATTGCTTTTCAACGGCATCGGCATCTACTTTTACTTCGAATATACCGACAGCAGTTCCCCCGGGCTCTACAATCCCCAGGAAAGCGGTGTCATCTGTCAGGTGGAGAGGAGCAACCGCATCACCGAGCTTGGCAACGGCATCCAGGGCCAGGTTATCGCCGGTATTTTTGAAAGTCACTTTTATCTCGCTGCGTTTACCGGGTTGTAATATTCCCTCGATATCGGTGATCTCAAAACCAGTCTCATAATTATTCACGATATTTATTTTCAGCTCTATGGTTTCTGTCCTGTCTATCCATGTTACCTCGAACTGTCCGGAAACGGCGTCGGATATTTCCACGCCCGATAATTCGCTGTAAGTCAGTACCAGGTTCAAATGATATTCGCCGGAAACGGCATTATCATCAACCTCTAACAGGAAGGGCAATTGCTGCGCAGCTGCGCCCATAGGCAATGTCCCCAGCAGGACTTTATCCGTCTTGAGTGAAACGGGAGCATTGCCGTTATCCAGTTCCAGTGTTAATCCGACGGCAGCGCCGTAAAATTCGGATAAACCCGCCTGTTCAACCAGCGGATCGATTTCATCGATAGTCCTGTTATTTTGAACCGATATTTGTATATAAGTATCGTCACCGGGATATAACTCGTTCGAGCCCGCTATAGCGGCATCCATCCCTAAATCTTCTTCCGCTGCCGTAACCTGCCAGTGCGTTTGCAGTGTTATCGCCATTAATAACATCGCACATACAATCAGTATTCTTCTCGTTACAGGTAAAACTTTTAAATTCATATCTATCCTCGCCGGTATATTAAGTAAAATTTTTATGCCTTCATGTTCAGTCCCGATGAATGCACATTATACTTTTCACTCCAGCCTTAGTCAATCGGAAATAAC
>JBMNCQ010000093.1:1714-3717 GCA_049366715.1 Peptococcaceae bacterium
TAAAGACTATAATAGAAATAAATAGACAATATTTAACACTGGTATAAATTAATATGTTATACTTGAACGGTTACATTTATGGTTCCGGGAGTAATGTCAGTGCTAATAAAGCATGCTCACATACAATTCTGCGTAATTATACTGTCAATCGTTCTGGTATTAATAATACTGTTTTATCCGGACAATATTTCCCGTTTTGTTATTGGAATCCCCTTCGTTCTTTTATTTCCCGGATATGCCCTTATGTCGGTATTGTTCCCGGGAAAAGAAAGATTCCGGGGCAGCGAAAGATTATTCTTGAGTTTCGGGTTAAGCCTGGCAGTGGTTCCCCTTATCTGCCTGCTTTTAAACTTTACACTGGGGCTTACGCTGAATACCGTCCTTTATTCACTGGCGGGTTTTACGGTTTTATTTTCTATAATCGCGTTATTCCGCCAACTCAGTCTGCCCGATAATGAAAAATACTGCATAACGATAGATTTTACACGTTTAGGCCGGAAAAATATCCTCGAAAGATTCCTCTCTTTTATCCTGGTATTGGTTGCCTTGGGTACGATTGCTGTTCTGGTTTACGTTATTGCCATACCGAAAACAGGCAATGACTATAGCGAGTTTTACCTTTTAAACTCACAGGGTGTTGCCGATGAATATCCGGCAAATTTACAAATCGGTGAGACGGAATATGTTATCCCGGTTGTTATCAACCATGAGAACCGGCAGGTCGAATACCGGATTGAAATTCGAACCGATAATGGCGATATCGAATCGGTAATTGTGGACGCAACCGATAATTTCATCCTCGATAACGATGAAAAATATGAAATACCGGTTTCATTCACGCCGCAAAGCGCGGGAGAAGGGCAAAAGATATATTTTGTCCTTTACAAAGACGGGGAAAGCGAATCTTACCTGGAGCTTAATCTAAGCATAAATGTATATTGACATCGAATGTAATTCTTTTAGTTATTATAAGGAATAAGAAGTTGTATGAATCTTGGGAATTCCCGGTTATATAAGGTTTTACAGGATATACTGGGCACTTTAACGTCACGGGATAAATTGGGGCAGGTAATAAAGGTTCCTCTTTATTCCAATGCTATATTTTTAATGGGAGCCAGCGCTTTCAGCGCATTAATAGGTTTTGTGTTCTGGATGGTTGCGGCGCGTTTTTATACGGATGAAGCTGTCGGATTGGCATCCGCGACGATTTCGGCCATGGGGCTGGTAGTCTCTTTTTCAAAATTAGGCATGGAAATGGGACTGGTACGCTTCCTGAAGAATCATAACGAGGAACCCAAAGCCATAATCAATACCGTGTTTACGGTTGGATTGCTGGTTTCCGTTTTCGCGGCGTTTATTTTCACTGCCGGATTGGATATATGGTCACCGGCCCTGCTCTATATCCGTGAAAACCCGTTTTATTTACTGGCGTTCGTATTCTTCTGCGCCGTATCGTCGCTTAACACGTTCTCTGATAACAGCTTTGTCGCCTCGCGCCGCAGCGGTTTCGTTGTGGCCTCGGGCCTGATATTCGGTATATTAAAGGTGATCCTGGCAGTAGTTTTAGCGTCATTACTGACGTCGTTCGGCATTTTCGCGTCATGGGGAATCGGGATGACTGCGGCCTTGCTTGTAAGTGTCATTGTGTTTATTCCGATTGCGCAAAAAGGATACCGCTTTGCAATTACCATAAAGAAAAACATTATAAAGGATATGCTTGGATATTCCTTTGCCAATTATTTTTCAGTGCTCTTGTGGACCGCTCCGGGTTTGATATTTCCGCTGATGGTCGTTAACATGCTGGGAGCGGAGGCCAACGCTTATTTTTATATCGGCTGGGCGCTCAGCAATGTAATTGTTATAATTCCGACATCGGTAACTACATCGATGTTTGCGGAAGGTTCATATAATGAAGACCGGCTGAATACTCATATTCTGCGCAGTTTGAAGATGATATTTTTGTTCCTGGTACCGGCGATATTGTTTGTATTAATCCTGGCTGA
>JBMNCQ010000094.1:0-69262 GCA_049366715.1 Peptococcaceae bacterium
GAGCACCACCCGACCCACAAGCTAATCCCGTAAGTACCGTCAGACCCAACAGCTAAACCCATAAGCACACCTGACCCACAACTTTAACCCCTGAGCACCACCCGACCCACAAACTAATCCCGTAAGAACCGTCAGACCCAACAGCTAAACCCATAAGTATACCTGTCCCACAACTTTAACCCCCGAGCACCACCCGACCCACAAGCTAATCCCGTAAGTACCGTCAGACCCAACAGCTAAACCCATAAGCACACCTGTCCCACAGCTTTAACCCCCGAGCACCACCTGACCCACAAGCTAATCCCATAAGAACCGTCAACTTTAACCCCCGAGCACCACCTAACCCCCGAGCGCCCTCAGCTTCTTCTTAAAGGCAATCAGCCTGCGGATGCCTTTTTGATAAACAGGTTCTGCGGTATGCCAGAGCCGGTAATACAGGGACGAATAAATTAAATCAAACTCCCCCACAAATTCAGTATATTCACCATTAAATCCTTTTTTAAATTTAAAAAGACCGTATAATGGATTTTCTTCGGTAAGATTCCCCGGAACCCCTCTGAAATCGTATAAGCTGCAATTATTTTCCTTGGCCCATTTAATCATTGTCCACTGTAAAAGATAATTAGGCATAACATTCCGATAAGAATTACCGGATGCACCGTAAATATACCAGGCTTTTTCGCCAAAAATAAAAGCAAACGTACCTGCTATGAATTTTCCTTCATATTCCGCCATGAATAACTTTGCGTAACCACGTTTCACCAGGTATTCCCACATATCTTCAAAATAGCCGTACGAGCGGACCAAAAAATTATCCCTCTCGCAGGTTTCTAACAGTATCTTATAAAAATCCCCCAGTTCTTCTTTCCCGCATTGAGATTTGATTGTTACACCTTTTCTCTCCGCTAACCTAATATTATACCTTGTCTTATTATGCATATTTGCTAAAAGAGTTTCTTCATCGGGAGTAATATCTAAACGAAAGACATATTTAGGCTGAATTCCTTCAAATCTTTCCCCGGTTTCAGCGGATTTAAATCCCCTCGAGATTAATAAACCTCTAAACGCTTCATTTTCTGCGGAAACGTCAGGGTCCATTTTTAAGAAAATCGCTTTGTGCTGTTGCGCAAGTTTTTTGATTTCAGCTAAAATAAAATCAAAGACCTGTTCGTTTTCTATCTGGAAAACAGGACCCCGGGGAGCATAAAAAATCGCTTTCTTTAAACCAGGTATTATTCTTTTGAGTATTGAAACAGCAGCGACCGGTTTTCCCGCATCTTCAATGATCAGCCTTAAGGGCTGCCAACCGGTTTTAGCCTTTATTTCTCCCCATTCAAAGGACTGAAGGATATGACCTTTGGGAACTGAGGCAATAAAATCGTTAAAATAGTCCTTTTCCTTCTCTTGAATCAAACGAGCCTGCATGGAATTCACTCCTTTATAACTTGAGGTCAAGCTTTTCTGTCGGTTACCAGTGAGTAGTGACTGGGTGACTCGTAGTAAAGTTTATAGAGCATAGTTTATAGATTATGGTTTTCAGTTCTCAGTTCCCGGTTCTCAGACATCTGTTCTCAGTTGTTTTGGAATACAGAGCACAGAGAACAGAGAACAGAGCACAGAGCACAGAGCACAGAGCACAGAGCAAGGGTACGGTTTATTCCTCTCACTGCAGCCACTCTAGTCACTGTAGCCACTTTACCTACTTTACCTCTTCTACCTCTACCTTTGCCTTTACCGCTAACAGACTTACGCACATTATTTCTACGAAATAATTGTGATTCCTCTATAGTCTCTCAATAAAACCCTTAATCTAAACTGCAAAACCCCGGGGTCCGAACCCCAGGGTTAATCATTAGCTATTCACATTATGGTATCTATAGGCTGCTCCGATAAAATCTTTAAATAACGGATGAGCTCTGTTCGGACGGGATTTGAATTCAGGATGAAATTGCGAAGCCACAAACCAAGGATGGTCCGCTAACTCAATAATCTCCACCAGATTCTTTTCTTCGTATTTTCCGCTGACGATTAAACCCTTGGCTTCCATTGCGGCTTTATAGGAATTATTAAATTCGTAACGATGCCTGTGGCGTTCGGTTATTTCCTGCCGGCGGTAAGCTTTAGAAGCCAGGGTGTTTTCCAGTAATACACACGGGTATTTCCCCAGACGCATCGTTCCGCCTTTATCCTCTATCTCCTTCTGTTCAGGAAGTATATCAATTACCGGATAATCCGTATCAGGATTAAATTCAGTACTATGGGCATCCTTAAATCCCAGTACATTACGGGAAAATTCTATTACCGCTAACTGCATACCTAAACAAATACCCAGAAAAGGTATCTTTCTTTCCCTGGCATATTTGACGGCTGAAATTTTACCTTCTATTCCGCGATCGCCAAAACCTCCGGGCACCAGGACCCCGTCCGTACCGTTGAGATACTCGTCCACATTTTCATCACTCAGATCCCCGGAATATATCCAATCGATGTTAACCTTTATTTGGTGGGCAATACCTGCATGGATCAGGGATTCGGCAACACTCATATAGGCATCCCGAAGCTCCACATATTTACCAACTAAAGCTATTCTTATTTGATCCTGCGGGTTCTTAATTTTATCCACGATAGATTTCCACTCTACCAGGTCGGTACCGTTACATTTTAAACCTAAACGTTCAATTACTATGTCATCCAGGCCTTCCTTTTCTAATACTAACGGTAGTTCATAGATCGTCTCGGCATCCACAGCCTGTATGACAGCCTCTTTATTAATATCACAAAACAGGGCAATTTTTTCTTCCATTTCCTTGGAAATAGGCCTTTCACTGCGACATACAATAGCATCGGGTTGAATACCAATGCTCCGTAATTCCTTCACGCTATGTTGAGTAGGCTTGGTTTTGGCCTCCCCGGCAGCCGATAAGTACGGTACTAAAGTCACATGGATGTACATGCAATTGTCCCTGCCGACATCACTCTTAATCTGGCGGATTGCTTCTAAAAAAGGCAATGACTCGATATCCCCGACAGTTCCACCTACTTCAGTAATGATCACATCGGCATCACAATTTTTCTCCAGCCAATAAACCTTTTCTTTAATCTCATTGGTAATATGAGGTATTACCTGTACTGTGCCGCCTAAATAATCACCGCGACGCTCTTTTGTGATAACCGACCAATAAATCTGACCTGTTGTAATATTACTAAATCTACTGACACTTTCATCCGTAAAACGTTCATAGTGTCCTAAATCAAGGTCAGTCTCGGCGCCATCATCAGTAACAAATACTTCCCCATGCTGATATGGACTCATCGTACCAGGATCAACATTAATATATGGATCAAATTTCTGAAGGGCAACCTTTACCCCTCTGCTTTTTAGTAAACGACCAAGGGAAGCAGCAGTTATTCCTTTCCCCAGGGAAGAAACAACTCCTCCAGTAATGAAAATGTATTTAGCCAAAGCCTATTCCCCTCCCCAAAACTCATTGCACAATTACTTTACAATTCTATCTTTATGAAAAAAGACTGTCAAGACAAAATTAGTGAAACCCCGGAATATGTAAGTGAATCTACAATCAGCATCTGGGCCGGCCAATTTTTTAAGCTGCTCCCCTGATTGACATTTACCGGGATGCAGCTGCTTAACCGTAATTGGGCCTGATGTCTTTAAGCATTTTCTTCTTGCCAAGAACAGCGAAAGCGAGCAAATATCTTAAAGCATCCTCCAATCTTCCCATTCCTATGATACATCCTGAAATGTTGTATATAAGCCGGCGCGTCAGATAATATGCCCGTTCATGAGCTGCTTTTCTAAATTTTCACCTTAGAAATTTTCCCTGCGCTTTATCCTTCGTAATCCTTTGGGTTCCAGACTTATTTTATTGCCGCTTAACAGTTTTCCCAGACCATATTTATAGGCATCGGGCTCATCCTTACAATATTTACAGTCCTGACATTCACTATTCTTATCGACAGGTTCCGTATAGGCAGCAATTACGCCTTCGTAATTACGCAGGATTACCATTTTGTCCGATTGGGAAATCAGATACTGCGGCATGACAGGAATTTTCCCCCCTCCGCCGGGTGCATCCACTACATATGTGGGAACAGCATATCCGGAAGTATGTCCTCTAAGCAACTCGATAATTTCTATCCCCTTGGCAACGGAAGTTCTGAAATGTTCAATCCCTTGTGATAGATCACATTGATATAAATAATAGGGTTTTACCCGCATTTTCACCAATTCCCGGACTAAACGCTTCATAATATATATACAATCGTTAACACCTTTTAGGAGTACCGTCTGATTTCCTAAAGGTACTCCCGCATCCGCCAGCCTTTCACAAGCAGTGATACTGTCCTCAGTAATTTCCTGGGGATGATTAAAATGAGTATTCAGCCAGATCGGATGATATTTTTTCAGCATACCGGCAAATTCTTTCGTAACTCTTTGGGGTAAAACTACCGGTATCCTTGAGCCTAAACGGATAATTTCAACATGAGGAATAGACCTGAGACTACCGATAATATATTCTAATCTGTCATCGCTTAGAGTCAAGCTGTCTCCACCGGATAATAATACGTCCCGGACTGATTTCGTTTTTTTTATGTACCCAATACATTTATCTATTTGGTTTTTAGGCATGGCTTGATCCGTACATCCGGCAAACCGCCTTCTCGTGCAGTGACGGCAATACATGGAACATTGATCTGTTACCAAGAGGAGAACACGGTCCGGATAACGATGGGTTAATCCCGGTACCGGTGAGTCCACTTCTTCCGCCAGGGGATCAAGCATATCCGCTTCAGACTGCTCCCGCTCCGTGTAGAGGGGGATAGCCTGTTTTCTGATAGGGTCTCTGGCCCCCTTATCCGGATTCATCAATGAAGCATAATAGGGAGTAATCGCCATGGGTATCGTTTCCAAAGATTTCTTTATTCCCCCGGCTTCTTCTGCCGTTAATGGTAAAACTTTTTCCAGTTCCTCTAAAGTAGTAATTCGATTCGCAATCTGCCATTTCCAATCATTCCATTGCTGCGGAGTAATATCCCTATACAATGGAATATCATTATAGTGTACCAAAGTCAACACCCCATATAATACTTTTACTTTTAGTTTGTGCTCCAGGGAAAATACTATTCTTTGAAATACCTGACTCCCCGGCGGCTTCAACGAACAATAAATAATCCGCTCTTAATTAAAAATACAAGTAACTGTAAAAAAGTGTTTATTTCGACACAAATTAATATTATGATTGATAATATAACCCGATATTTTAAATCAGGAGGGTATTATGATTACCAAAGAATTGGCGCAAATGATTTTTAATAAGGTTCATGGAGCAATTCCCTATCCGATAATTATCTGCGGGGAAGGCGGAGAGATCTATGCAGCTTCCGTAAAGGAAAGAATCGGTAATATTCACGAAAGAGCAAAGAGTATCTTAGATGATATGGCGGATGAAGTGATCATCACTGAAGAAATGCAGGAAGAATACAAGCTGCAGGGTAAAGATATCCGCATGGGTGTTAATATCCCGATTATTGTACATACGGAAAAAATCGGCACCATAGGTATAAGCGGTGATCCTGCCCTGGTAAAGCCGTACGCCGATATGCTGAAATTTATGTTAGAGCTTGTTTATGAAGAAATAAAGGTCCGGGAAAATATCATCAGAATAAATCAGGAAGTAACTGAAAGTGTCGCAGATTTGGCAGCTACTTCCCAGGAACTATACGCAAGCTCGGAAGCTATCGCCGATTCAAACGAAACCAGTAATTCTATTGTTGAAGAAGTAAACGGGATTCAAACTGAGGTTAAAAACAATCTAACGCTAATAGATAAGATAGCAAAACAAACAAATTTAATATCCTTAAATGCCGCTATCGAATCGGCGCGGGCCGGTGAACACGGCCGGGGTTTTTCGGTAGTTGCAAATGAAATCAAAAAATTATCCAATAATACTTCATCGTATTCCCAGAAAATCACTGAATTAAATCATAATTTTGCGGAAAGATTTCAGGACATTTTGAAGATTATCGAGAATAACAATACCGCATCTCTTAACCAGAAAGAATCCTTAAAATTTTTAACGGAAAAAATCGAGAGAATAAAAATCTCCATAGAAAATTTAATAAATTAAAAAATACTCGCCGACGGCGAGTATTTTCGTTACCGGTTCCTAGCGCCCCGGCTGCACACCAACAAGGTAATCCCTGTTATTAATGGGATTTACGCAGGGCCGATATACAGGCCTTTTTCTACATGCGTTCAGGGGCAGTAACACCTAGCAGCATCAGCACATTTCGCAAGGTAATCCTTGTGGCATTCACTAAAACCAGCCGGGCATTTTGCAGTTCCTTATCCTCGGATAAAACCCTGCAGTTGTTATAAAAAGTATGAAAATTACCGGCCAGATCATGACCATAACGGGCTATTCTATGTGGTTCCAGTGCTTTAGCCCCCTGAGCAATTTCATCAGGCAAATCGGCTATTTTACGGATTAATTCTAATTCGGCAGGTTCCTTCAACAACTCAAGGTTAATATTTTTCCCTTGGGGAAGATCTGTGCCGACAGCTTTTAAAATACTGCAGATTCTGGCATGGGCATATTGAACGTAATAAACCGGGTTTTCGGAAGACTCCTGTTTAGCCAGATCCATATCAAAATCCAGGTGACTGTCGGGACTCCGCATAACAAAGAAATAACGGGCCGCATCCTTGCCTACTTCTTCCACTAATTCTGATAAAGTAATATATTTACCTGTCCGCTTAGACATCCTCACAATTTCACCGCCGCGGAACAATCTTACCAATTGCATCAGCATTACGGTTAAATGATCGGGATTATATCCAACAGCTTCAACGGCGCCTTTCATCCTGGCTACATGACCATGATGGTCGGCACCCCAGATATTAATTACCCAATCAAAACCCCGGTCAAATTTGTTTTTATGATAAGCAATATCTGCCGCAAAATAAGTTGGTGTTCCATTAGAGCGTACAACCACCTCGTCTTTATCGTCTGATCCAAATTTACTGGACCGGAACCATAAAGCCCCCTCTTGTTCGTAAATCAAGTCTTTTTCCTGTAAAAGCTTGATCACCTCGGCAATGGCTCCTGATTTATGTAGTTCCGTTTCACTAAACCAAATATCGTATTCGACTCCGAACTCCAGTAAGGCTTTGCGGATCGCAGAGATTTTTTCAGCCAGTGCGGTATCAATAAGTTTCTTCCGTCTTTCATCCTGATCCAAATCTAAATACTCTTCCCCAACTTCTCCGATAATCTTTTTTACAGTATCAATGATGTCCTGACCATGATATCCTTCTTCAGGGAAAGGAAAGTCATGACCTAACTCCTGATAATACCTGGCCTCCAAGGATTTGCCGAAATTCTCTATTTGATTGCCGGCATCATTGATATAAAATTCTTTCGTAACATCATATCCCGCTGCTGATAAAAGATTAGCCAGGGTATCACCTAAGGCAGCCCCCCGGGCATTTCCCATATGCAGTAATCCTGTAGGATTGGCACTTACAAACTCAACCTGAACCTTTAATCCGGCACCCACATTGCTGGACCCGTATTTATGATCTTCTTCCTCAACAATCGGCAATACCTGATACATCCAATCCGTACTCAGATAAAAATTTATAAATCCGGGCCCGGCAATATCAATTTTCTCTACCCAGGTCGTTTCTTTATTAAAATTCTCAACGATAAGCTGAGCAATTTGTCTTGGATTCATTTTCGCCTCTTTGGCCAAGAGCATCGCAATATTCGCGGCGAAATCCCCGTGATTTTTTTCCCGGGGGACCTCGATTATAAAATTAGGCAGCCCGGTATATGCAATTTTACCCTCATTTTTGTTAGCCTCCAAAGATGCGATAAGCTGACTTCTAATATTACTTTTCACTTTCTCGATAATACTCATTTTTATACCCCATTCCTTTTTTAGTTACTAGTAGCCGGCTACTAGTAACTAGTTAAGTTGCAGTTGCTAACTTTTTAATTTTCAATTCTCCCGGTTTTACTTAACATTTCCGGCCTTTATTCTTTTAGATTAATATTTAGCCTAATGCATGTCAACACCTATTACATCAAGAGTATTTTTATTTTCGCCGTAAATATAACATATTTATCCCCGCAGCGGGGAGAATAATTTAAAGATAGGTTAAACTTATATGCTTTATTATATATGCTTCGAAGACCGCTGCTAACTATAATTACAGCAAACTATTGATATTATTCCCGTAATTTTACGGGAATGATTAACAATTAAAGGAGGAACTATCTATGGCCTCAATCCTGGCGTATTTTGAGACAACCGCCACCGCTGCCAAAGTAAAAGAAATCCTTGAGAACAAAGGAGTTAAGACAATCCAGATCGATCGGATCAGTGAAGTTCCGGCACAAAACACAGGGGAATTTAACAATCCTCTTAATAAGGCCGCATCATTGGCCGCCTTAACAAATACCGGCGGAAATTACCTGCCCGGTGACGTCGGTCCGCTGCTCGGTGCTTCACCGGCCGGCAGCGGTTATGGCGGTGATCAGGTTGGCTCCAGGAATATCCTAATGACCATTGTAACTACTGAGGATATGATTGCTGAATGTGTAGCTGTTATTAAGGAACATAAAGGGTATGTGTGAAGGAGATGTGGTTAGTGGTTAGTTGTTAGTGACTAGTGACTAGTGACTGGTGACTGGTGATTGGTGATTGGTGATTAGTAAAGTTTATAGGGCATAGTTTATAGTTTATAGATGTAGTTCTCGGTTCTCGGTTTTCAGTTTTCAGTTGTTTTTGTTCTTGTTCAGTCAGGACATAGGACGTTGCTCAGGCATACCATTGTATCCATGATCAAGGAATCTTTGTTTCCACTTGTAACCTGTTTTCCGGCTAATATTATATTCCTTACAAAGCTCGGAAAACGGGATGGTTTCAGTCGGTGCACGATGAACAAACTCAGTTCTTTGATCTATTTTATTTATTTCCTTCCATGGTATAGATGAAACCTCTTATTTTGAGTTATTTCATCTATTGTTCAAGGAGTATTACCTATCTCTTGAACCTTTTTTGTTACCTATGTCCTGACTGAACATCAATAGCTGAGAGCCGATAGCTGAGAACGATAATCTCTGAACTATACTTTCTATTTTCCTTTTTCTTCATAAGAAAATGCCCCGGGCGGGGCATTTTTAACGTACACGTATCTGGAACTCTTTGGGCTTGGTCAGTCTTACAACCCGGAAATCTTCTCCCGTTTCCGCATTAACAAAAAGGATAAATTTCTCTTCCATCATTTTACCCCTGACTTCATAGCACAATACCTCTTTACCCTTTTCAAATTCGCTGGGGACCAGAGCCTTTGTTGTCACATCAAGCTGGAAGTTCGGATTCATATCATCAGTTATTTCCTGCTCCGTAATTTGCGGCGTACCAATGGTACGGTCATGATGGTAAGATAAAAAGCTTGTTTGATCAAAGCTGATAATTTGCCCGTTATCTAAGGCAACATTTACTTTTACCATATCGGAATACAACCGGACACCCTGGTCTGTCGGCACAAATATTAGTATTGCCGTATTCGTATCTTTATCCAGATCTACTAATTCCATGCCGCTAAAATCATGCTCTTGGAGAAATTTTTGTGCTTCCTGCTCAGCGGCACTATAATCCATATTGGCTTCTGCTATTGTTCTTTGCATATACATCTGAATGACATGTCCGCCCTTTTTGGTAACCTCCAGATAAGTCGGCACTTCTTCATTCTCTTTGTAAGTACTTATCCCGAATATCGGGATCTTGCCCTCTGCGCTAAAACTCATTTCAGCTTTTGTGATCGGACCGTCGTGATCATTCATAAACTTTTTAGCAATTTCCACAGCTTCTTGTTCCGTAATCTCCTGTCCGGCCAAAGGCCGTGGTTCAGGCTCTATCTTTTTAACTCCGTCGTCAAACTGCATATCGGGATATGCTTTTACCTTATCCTCTACAGTTCTAAAGCCGTCGACAATAGAATTATCGGCTAAATCCTGACCTTTTCTGAGCACAACGGTTTCTACCTCAACAAAACTAAGGTCCCGGTCCAGCACGGCTGCTTCGATATTATGCAATTCCTCTTGTACGGATTTAGACCTTTCATAGAAATCCTGTATTTGTGACCATTCTTTCTCTGTTAACTCCTGCTTCTCTAAATTATTCTTTTTCAAAATAAAGTAACTGTAATCGGCAATATCATTAAGTAATGAATCTGTTTTGTCCAGTTCAACCATAGTAACGGGTATCCCGCCTAGATTAGAACTGGCCGAAAAAGTTTCCCGCCATAAATTTGTCAAGCTGAGCATGATCTGTTCGGAACTTGAGCTTACTAAAGCCTGGGCTAACTGGGAATTAATGGTTTCTACATTCCATACTAATTCATGGAAACTTCTTTGGTATTGACTTTCCGCCCTCCGTATTAAATCCTGATTCATACTATACTGGTTGTAAGCAAAATATCCTGTTACCACCAGCACCAGGGCCAAAATAGGAATCAATATCCTGCGCAATTATATCCCTCCCTTCTATAAACCAAAAACATGTTCGCCTATCCGCAGCATAATTTTCCGGGACCAGATCCATCTTGAGGTTGCAGTGGCAGGATTCCAATAGTAAAGTGCACCATAAGTAGGGTCATAGCCGTTAATAGCCTCCCTGGCTGCTTTAAGGGACTCGGTCGTAGGCGATGTGAAATATTGTCCGTCCCTAACCGCATCAAAAGCACCGGGTTGGAAACAAACACTATAAACCGTATCAGGAAATTTAGAGCTTTCTACCCGATTCATGATTACTGCTGCTACCGCAACCTGACCAATGTAAGGCTCTCCTCTGGCCTCACCGGTAATCATCTTAGCCAGAATTGCAACATCGTTGCTACTGGCTGCCGTGTTGGTACTGCTACGGGCGGCAACTGTCCCCGGCCTTGCTTTATTTAAAGCAGCCCAAGTCGCAGGTCCCACTACTCCGTCAACTTTTAAGCCAAAGCGGGATTGGAACCACTTCACGGATTTTAATGTCTGCCAGCCATACATTCCGTCGATTTCAGCACTATGATAGCCTAAATCTTTCAGCTTAGACTGCAGGTTTTTTACATCCTGCCCTGTTGCTCCGTAAACTAAAGTCCTATAACCAAGGATACTAATAAAATCCATTCCTACAAAAACCATAAAACCGGCCAGAATGAGAATTAAAGCAATAGCTCTGGTTCTTTTATTTCCCATCTTGATTGCCTCCTTTCTTTTTAAGAAGTTGATTTCAGAATTATTATTTGTCGTATTTGCATTAAATATCCATAAAAAGAAAGACCGCAAAGGGTCTTTTTAAACCTTCAGCAGGGTATTAACCGGCCCGTGCTTCGGATAAAAACAAAAAAACGAGCTGTCCAGCCCGTTTTTAACCGGAAATATTTTTAGCGTTTTTCGCTGCGGTAATGCCTTTAAATTCTCTCATATCCTTTCTGTTTATTAGATAAAAAATGAGCTGGGCAATTCCTAAAGCGATCAGAATAGCACCCGGTGCATACCAGGGAATTCCTAAAAGGCCGGCCAGATTTCTAAAAACGAAAATTAAGGCGCCGCCCAAAAAGGAAAAGGTTAATCCGCTTCTTAAGCCCGGTGATGAATAATTATTCTCGGCTATGCCCTTCTCAATCATAAACATTTTTTGCTTATGATCGGTCAAAATAGCAATTACAGCAATGAATAGTCCTCCTAAGACGGCCACAACAGGTACGGCTAAAGTTAAATATTCCATATTATTACCTCCCCATCATAGAAAATTATTAATATTATTACCAAAAAAAGCAACCTAAAAACTGATTTTCCAGATTTTTAGGTTGCTTAATTAATTTTCAAAAGGCTCTGTAATATTTTTCATTTTCAATTGATCAGCTGCTCTTCACCTTAAGCCTCTTAGTAGGGATTTTGGCTTTGCAGATAGTTGGCAAACTGCTGCTGCGCCTGCTGGATTTCTTGTTGAGGGGCCGCCTGCAGCTTATACCAGCCCTCTTGAAACATAACATTGAACAATTGACGGGCACAGTCATGGGTTTCATTTAATATTTTTTTAATTTCGTTATACAGCTGTTGATTACTAGCTTCCCGGGTAAAAATATTAAAGCTGTCGGTAAGATATTTCTCTGTTGCTAAAATATCATTACAACGGTCCCGGTCATTCATTTCCGGTCCTTTTACCTGAGGTAAGATATCTGATTGCGGATTTTTTATCATATTTTTTTGTTGATTTTGTTGTTGAAAGTTCATTTACTGCCCTCCTTATATTTATTGCAGCGTCGGATTTAGATTACTGCCTGCCATAGCCTTCTGCGGGTCAACCTGGCTTAGCAGTTGCTGATAATGTCTCAGATGCATTTGCCCTGCACTGTCTAAAGCATTGCGAATTGGTTCACTGGTACACTCCTGAGCAAAATGATTACATTTTTTGAAAGCAATCAGCTCCCAGGACATGGCATCCTTTAAATAAGCTAAATCTTTCGTACTAATGAAATTGGGCGGTTCCGGCATTGGTTGCCGTTGATTCTGTTGTTGGTTCTGCGATTGTCCAAAAAACTGCTGCATGTATCCTCCCTGCCTTTCATCTGAATTTTATCCTTTTCATGGTTTATTATCTTACAGTAATTTATTTTAATAAGTGGAAAATACTTGAAAGACCTGCCTTCTAAGGCAGGTCTTGTGCAGCTGCAAAATTTTCTCAATTTGACTTTAACCGGTTGCGATTATTCTTTTACCTCTATCTTAAACCCGATCTTGCCTGCTACTCCCGATGTCATATCTTTTCTCCACTCTCTGTGTTCAATGGCATCCCTTAAAGCCTGACCGGCCGCCCGGAAAAGGCTTTCCCAATGATGATGGCCGTGATTGGCCCTGCCTTTTAATAAATCTAAATGCAGGGTAGCCTGGGCTCCCTGTACGAATCCCTCCCAAAAAGCAACTAAGTCTTCCGAATAGCCGCCTTCTGTCATTTGCGGAACCTCCACTCCATTAAAATTCAGATCCAAATAAGCTCTGCTTTCAAAGCTGACTACGGCCCTGGCTAATGATTCATCTATTGTCGCCAGGGCGAATCCGTATCCTTTAGCCCCCTCCGGTATTTTCCGTTCCAGCAGTTCTTTGCAGGCCCTGCCTAAAGCGATCCCCAAATCCTCACAGATTACATGATTTAAAAAAAAGTGATCCAGTTCTACTTTAATCCCGATATTTAACTCACTCCGCCAGGCAATTTGCTCCAGCATATGATTAAAAAAAACCAGGGGAGTATTGATTTCTTTTTTAAGCTGAGGATTTCTTGGTCCGTCATCCAACTCGATCAATATTTTAGATTCGGCTGTCCCCCGCTCAACAATAACTTTCATAAGCCACCTCCATGTTATTACTTATACTGCAAATCTTATGGGTCTGATATACTTCCGGACTACTTTAGTGCGTCTGACAGCTACTCTGCCTGCTAAATAAATATCTGATGCATAATCTTCACCCCGAAGTACGCCAGCGGTCCTCGACCGCCAAAGCGTGGGTTTCAAAGCCTTCTGTCCGGGCGAAAAGGGCAGCTTTATCCTTGACCTGTTTATAACCGTCCTGCGTCACATAACCTACCGAAGATCTTTTCAAAAAGTCAAAAACAGATACACTGGAATGGGTTTTGGCAAATCCTCCGGTGGGCAGAATAGCATTGGGCCCCAAAAGAAAATTAGCCAGCGTAATTGGTGCATTTTCACCTAAAAGAATCTCTCCGGCATTATTAATTTTCGGCAGAACATCCCAGGGATTTTGCGTAAGTATTTCCATGTGCTCCGGTCCATACTGATTTATAAAATCAATAGATTGCGCTAAGCTTTCAGTCAGGATAATCCCTCCGTAGCTATCCAGCACTGTAGTAACGAAGCTTCGGCGCTGCTTGCTAAGTTTCGGGAGCTGTTCATTGATCACGCTCTCCACTTCAGGGATGATCCCGGCACAATGGGTCACCAGTAAGCTGGCTGAATCAGGTCCGTGTTCAGCCTCTATCATCAAATCTAAGGCAGCCGTTCCGGGATTTGTTGATTCATCAGCAAGGATAACAGCTTCACTGGGTCCGGCCGGAGGACCGACATCCAAAACTCCCGTTAATAAACGTTTGGCAGCAGTTACATAAGAATTACCGGGACCAATTATTTTACTGCAGGCAGGAATTGTCTCTGTACCATATGCTGCCGCCGCAACTGCCTGGATACCTCCTGCTTTATATATTTCCGTGATACCGGCCACCTTGGCCGCTGCCAGAACACTGTCATCAAGATTCCCCTCGGGATTAGGCGGTGTAACGATGATAATCCGGGGAACCTTAGCCACAATAGCAGGTACAGCCAGCATTAACAATACCGAAGGAAAACTTCCTTTTCCTCTGGGTACATAAATACATACATCATTAATGGGTTTCGTTTGTTCACCAACCATAACTCCGGGCGCTGTTTCCGTAAACCAGAGGGGCTCAGGCATTTGCTGCTCATGAAATTTCTTAATATTCCGGAAAGCAAATTCAAGGGTTTCTTTAAAATCATCAGCTATCCTGGCATAACCTTCTGCAATTTCTGCAGGTGTTACTTTTAAATTTTCTGAAGTGAGTTTCGCTTTATCAAATTTTGCGGTATAAAAGCAGACTGCCTGGTCGCCCTTTTCCTTAACCTCATTAATTATCTCCTGCGCAATTTTCATTTGCTCGGTGATATCAAGCTCTGCGCGCCGCAGAATTTTCTTTTTTTCCTCATCACTGATCTTATTCCACTGATAAACCTTCACGATTTACTCCTCCTTTCCCTCAGAACACCTAAGATATCTTTAATATTAATATCCCGTTCTTGAAAGAGTACAAGCAAATGATATAATAAATCGGCGCTTTCTTGTGCCAGCTCGAGATTACCTTCATTTTTAGCTGCAATAATAACCTCTGCCGCCTCTTCGCCTACCTTCTTTAAGATTTTATCCAGACCTTGGTTAAATAGATAGCTTGTATAAGAGTTTTCAGGCCTTTCTTGATATCTTGCCGTTATGGTAGCAATAAGTTCATCTGTTAATAAATTGCTCCCCCGGGCAAAGCAGCTTTCTGTCCCTAGATGACAAGTAGGTCCCTGGGGCTCGACCATAACCAGCAGTGTATCATAATCACAGTCGGGGGTGATATTGACCAGCTTTTGGATATTACCTGAAGTCTCACCTTTGTGCCAGAGCGTCCGCCTGGATCTGCTCCAAAACCACACTTCACCTGTTTCCAGTGTCTTGGTGACAGCCTCTTCATTCATATACCCCAGCATTAAGACTTTTCCGGTTAAATAATCCTGCAGGACCGCAGGAACAAGGTTATCATGATTCCATTTAATTTTCTTTAAATCTACATTTCCCATCTAACAGGTACCTCCTTATCCTGCAAATACTTTTTTATCTCTCTGACGGAAGTCTCTTTGTAATGGAAAATTGAAGCAGCCAGGGCTGCATCAGCGCCTGTCAGCCGAAAGACCTCACTGAAATCATCTTTATCTCCTGCACCGCCGGAGGCAATTACAGGTAAAGATACCGCATCACAAACCTGTTTTGTTAAGCCGATATCAAATCCTTCTTTATGACCGTCACAATCCATACTGGTTAACAGTATTTCTCCTGCTCCCAGCCTTTCCGCCTCCCGGACCCAGTCCAATACTTTCCTCCCCGTGGGTTTATTGCCCCCGTGGGTATAAACCTCCCAGGTCTGCCATTCCGCATTAAATTTTGCATCAACTGCTAAAACAATACATTGATTGCCGAAAACTTGGGAGCTGACCCTCAGCACATCAGGATTAAGTACGGCAGCCGTATTTATGCTGACCTTATCGGCGCCCGACCGCAGTACCTTCCGGATATCTTCAACAGTATTAATCCCGCCGCCTACCGTAAATGGGATACTTATGGTTTCCGCCGTTCTGCGGACGATATCCAGCATAGTCCTCCGGGCTTCGATGCTGGCTGAGATATCAAGAAAAACCAACTCATCCGCACTGTTCCGATCATAAAAACCGGCCAAATCCACAGGGTCCCCGGCATCCCTTAAATTAAGAAAACTTACCCCTTTTACCACCCTACCGTTTTTGACATCAAGACAGGGGATGATTCTTTTTGTTAACAAATTAATCCCTCCCCAGCTTAGCAATTAATGATTTTAAATCAATATCTCCCGTATAAAGGGCCCGTCCGATGACAGCTCCCCCAATTCCCCGGTCAGCGCACTCCGCCAGGGCTAAGACATCCTTTTCCGAACCGATTCCCCCTGCCGCAATTACTTCACATCCCGTCTTGTCCGCAATATTCAAGGAATTTTTAATGTTTGGTCCCGTTAATGTCCCGTCTTTTTCAATATCAGTATAGATAAACTTTTCAACCCCTACAGCGGCCAGACTCTCTGCCGATTCAACAAGGTCCTTCCCGGCATTTTCCAGCCAGCCTTCACGATAAGCCTGATTATTTTTACCATCCAGGGATACGATAATCCGCCGGGGTCCGAATTCCTCAATCAGACTTTTGATCAGTAATTCGTCCTTTAAAGCTATTGAACCGAGAATTACCCGGGCAGCTCCGTTATCCAAGTATGCTTTGACACTTTCCCGGGACCTGATTCCCCCCCCTACCTGGATCTTAATATTTATATTCCGCAGGATATCTTTAATCAGAGCTGAATTATCCGGATTACCGGTTTTCGCTCCATCCAGGTCAATGATGTGCAGCCATTCCGCTCCGGCTTCATACCACTTATCTGCGGCAGCCAGTGGTTCTTTAAAATAGATACTCTCCATATTGTAATCGCCTTGAAATAATCTGACACATTTTCCGCCCCGGATATCCACAGCAGGATATATTGTAAAAGACACCTCATCACCTCCGTTTTCAAGTGTGAAAGTTTTAAATAACTGGCTAGCTTGTTTGTTAGTTAAACTTGCATGAAATATTTCTTGTTAGTTAGTATAATTTAGTCTGCATTTTTTGTTAGTTAACTTAAATTGTCTAGCTTTTTTTGTAAGTTATCAATCCTAAAAACCAATGATGTTCACTTTCTTTACAAACCAGCCAATAAGATTAACTGCCTTTATTAACTAACCAACAATCTTCACTTTCTTTATTAACAAACCAATGATATCCACCTTAAATATACACTAACATGCCGTTTCGCCCTTGAGCCATCACACGGACCAATAAAACTACTTATTAGTTAAATGATTGACCCAATTTTCCAAGAGCTTTAAGCCCGCCCGGCCGCTTTTTTCCGGATGAAACTGCATGCCTATGATATTATCCTTACCAACGACGGCCGGAATTTTTGTTCCATATGCTGCAGAAGCCAAAATCCTTTCATCCCTGGTTGCGGCATAATAGGAATGGACAAAATACACATAAGATTCCTGCAAACCCGTGAAAAGATAATGCTCTTGATCATAGACAATCCTGTTCCACCCCATATGGGGGATTTTTACTCCGGAAGGAATCTTTACGATCTCCCCCGGTAATAAGCCCAATCCCCGGTGTAAACCGTATTCCTCACTTTGCTCAAACAAAAGCTGCATACCCAGGCAGATTCCTAATAAAGGTTTACCGTCCCCGGCCCAGCCGGTAAGCAAACGGTCCAATCGATCGTTTTGCAGGTGCTTTATTGCATCACCAAATGCCCCCACTCCGGGTAATATCAGGGCTCTGCAGTCCCTGCCGTCATTTTCCTCCTTAACAAGCCTGGTATTGCAGCCTAATCTTTTTAAGGCAGCCGTCAAACTAAAAATGTTCCCCACGTCATAGTCTATAATCCCGATCATCCTTCCACACCAACTTCCATTCTATTGATCAGATTTTCAATCACCGTATTCCTTAAGTGAAATGTAGCCTGGTTGACAATCAGCCGGCAGGAAATATCAGCAATGGTTTCCAGCTCAACTAAGCCGTTTTCCTTTAAGGTCCTTCCTGTGGAGACAATATCGACAATATAGTGGCTCAGACCAAGCAGCGGCGCCAGTTCCACGGACCCGTTAAGTTTGATTACTTCAACCTGCTGCCCTTTTTCTCTAAAATGGGCTGCCGTTATTTTCGGATATTTGGTCGCAATTCTCAGCAATTCCCCTCTTTCATTTTTTCTGCCGGGCTTGCCGCAAATAGACAGCCTGCATAAGCCAATATGCAAATCCATCAGTTCATATAAGCCTTCCCCCCATTCCAGAAGAACATCTTTCCCGACAATACCTACATCAGCTACACCATACTTTACATATGTCGGTACATCCTGAGGTTTGGCCAGAATAAAACGTATGGAATTCAACTCATCCTCAATAATTAATTTCCTGCCTTCCTTGACATCTTCTTTGATCATACCTGAATTTTTCATTAATATGTTTGCTTCTTCTAAAACCCGTCCCTTAGGAATTGCAATCGTAATCAATGTCAATCACTCCTCTTTACCTTTCGATGCAGTAAATAAGCCGGTCAATAGCTATGACTAATCGTTAATTGTTTTATTCTGTCCGCAGTCCGTACTTACCAATGCTTTTGCATACATCATAATCATATGCCTTTCACCGGATTCATCATACAGGATATCCGCTAAACAGACGCAGCCCGGTACATTGTCAATCACCGGATGCAGCCGTCACACTCTTATAACTTCTCTAAATCCTTTGCGATAATTATCTGAGATCGTATCTTCCAAGACCATAATCACGACTTTTCCCTGACTGCGCAGTTCTTCCGCAGTTTGAATCGCTGCTAAACGTTTGGGCTCGGAATAGATGATTAATATTTTATCTTTTTCTGCTAATGTTATTTGCTTTTTAATCAGTACTTTAAGCAGATCATCAATATTTACCGCAAAACCCGTTGCCGGTGCCCGGCGCCCAAAGCTTTGCAGCAGTCCGTCGTATCTCCCGCCGGAACAAATGGGATAAGGATGCCCTTCACAATAAACATGATAAATCAGACCGGTATAATAATTTTGCCTTCCCACCAAGCTCAAGTCATAGCAGACAACTTCCGCGATTTTATACTGTTTTAAAATACCCCATAAATCTGCCAAATCACGAAATACCTGCTGCCATTCTTTGCTGTCGGGAAACCACTCTTTCCCTTCTGAGATATCATCTACGGTACCCCTTAGCTTCAGCACCCGCATTAAATAACTTTGGTAATTTTCATTGATCTCCAGGCTTTGGACTAATCCTTTATATCCTACATAATCATGAGCAAGTAAATAGGCAAATAGTTTGCTGCGGATATCTTCCGAACAGCCGATCTCCTGAAATAACAAATTAAGAAACTTAGTATGTCCGATGGAGATTCCAAAATTGGAACTGCTGCACTCGATGATTAATTTAACTGCCAGTGTAATTACTTCTGCATCTGCTTCCAGAGAATCTAAGCCAATTAATTCCAAACCGATCTGATTCATTTCATCTATCCCCTGATGACCTGAATTACGGTATACCTTACCTTGATACATTAATCTGACCGGTAATGAGGCGTCCTGATATACCGATGAAACAAATCTGGCAATAGGGGCGGTGAAATCAGGTCGTAAAATAACCGTTTTACCCAGAGGGTCCAGAAATTTTATCAGCTTTTCATCTTGTATTTTCGATAAAAAACCTACTGTTTCATGATACTCTACAATAGGCGTTTCTATTTCCTCATAGCCCCACTTTTCAAGAAGAACCTTAGCCTTAGTTATAATATTCTTAACAAATTCCAGTTTTTCCGGCAGAATATCTTTCGTACCGATAGGCTTTTCAAATATCAAAGGCACTTTCATCACTCCATTTATTGCTTTACTTTGCTAAAATATTAATATGATAATACCATATACGATTTGACCGGTCAACGGAATATTCAGTAAGATTAAGTAAACTGTCTTTTTTTTCATAATCGGCTAATTTTTGTTCTTGACACGATTAGTCGGTGATGCTACAATTTGAGAAAATTAAAAAAAATAAAACCTTGACAGAGAAGAGTAATTGGAATTATGTTGATTCACAGAGAATCGGTGAGGGTGGAAATCCGATACAGCTATCCAATGAAGCCCCTCTGGAGTGTTCTGCTGAAATACGTTTGCCGTATCCTGTGAAAACGGATCAGTAAGCAGAGCCGCTTCCGGCGTTAAAGGAAACAGCTGAGTGGGCCGGCGTTTGACGGCCAACTAGGGTGGTACCGCGAGATATCTCTCGTCCCTATTCGGGGACGGGAGTTTTTTTATTTTAGTGCTAAATCGTTAAAATAAATTTTCCCTAATGCCTTTTCACTTATTTACCCAAAACAATAGACGCTATTTTATGCCCGCTGCCCCCTGGCTATAGTTTAAAATTATGCCTGTGAACGATATTCTATAATCTATGCTCCATAATCTTTCAACGATAATATAGGAGGTTATAAGAATGGAAGAATTAAGAAAGGAACTCTTACAGCTCTTGGAAAACGACAGCCGTTTGACCAGAGAACAACTGGCCGGAATGCTTAATGTCTCCCAGGAAAAAATTGCTCAGGTTATCGGACAGTTAGAACAAGAGAACATTATTTTAAAATATCATACCGTTATAAACTGGGAAAAAGAGCCTTCTCCCCGGGTTACCGCCTTGATTGAAGTAAACATCACTCCCCAAAGGGAATTCGGTTTTGACAAAATAGCCGAACGGATTTACCGGTTCCCCCAGGTAAAATCAGTGTATTTAATGTCCGGTTCCTATGATTTGTGTGTCATCATTGAAGGAGAAACCATGCACGATATTTCTTTCTTTGTTGCTGAGAAGCTGTCTCCCCTGGAGCATGTGAACGGCACCCGGACCCATTTTGTTATGAAGCGCTATAAAGAAGACGGCGTTATTTTCAGCGGAGAAGAGCCGGATAAAAGGCTGGTGGTATCTCCATGAGCATAGATCCCGGTTCTTTTGTTAATGAGAAAGTCCAAAAGCTCCCTCCTTCAGGGATTAGAAAGTTTTTTGACCTTGTCAGTCAAACTGAAGGAGTGATTTCCCTAGGCGTCGGGGAGCCTGATTTTGTTACACCCTGGCATATCAGAGAAGCCTGTTTTTATTCTTTGGAAAAAGGCTTTACCATGTATACATCCAACTATGGGATGCCGGAGCTTCGCAAAGCAATTAGCGATTATCTGAAAAAGTACCAGACCGAATATAACCCTTTTGATGAAATCCTGGTTACGGTAGGGGTTAGTGAAGCCGTAGACCTGGCATTGCGGGCTCTGGTGTCCGCCGGTGACGAAGTGCTGATTCCTGATCCGGCTTTTGTTTCCTATGCGCCCGGCGCCCTTCTGACCGACGGGGTCCCTGTACCCCTGGGGACATTTGAGAAAGATGATTTCAGACTGACGAAAGAAGAACTTATTTCTAAGCTGACTCCCCGTTCCAAGGTTTTGTTGCTGACTTTCCCCAATAATCCCACCGGAGCAATCATGACGAAAGAAGATCTGGAAATGATTGCTCAGGTTGTTACAGAGAACAACCTGGTCGTAATATCCGATGAAATCTACGGTGAACTTACCTATGAAGGAAAGCATTTCTCTTTTGCTGCTTTGCCCGGAATGCGGGAGAGGACCATTACCTTGAACGGTTTCTCCAAAGCCTTTGCCATGACCGGCTGGCGGATCGGCTATGCCGCCGGTCCTCAGGAGATAATAAATGCCATGATGAAAATTCATCAGTACAGTATCATGTGCGCTCCGATTATGGCCCAAAAGGCCGCCTTGGAAGCTCTGAAAAACGGGGAAAGTGAAATGAAAAGGATGGTTCACTCTTTTAACCAGCGCCGCAATCTGATTGTTAACGGTTTAAGGGAGCTGGGTCTGGCCTGCTTTGAACCTAAAGGGTCCTTTTATGCCTTCCCTTCCATTAAGAATACCGGTTTAACATCTGAAGAATTCGCAGAAAAATTATTAATCGAAGAGAAAGTAGCCGTCGTTCCCGGCAACGCCTTCGGTGAAAGCGGCCAGGGTTTTATCCGCTGTTGTTACGCTTCATCGGTGGCCAATATCAACGAGGCACTGGAACGGATGGGCAGATTCCTCGCCAGATTACCGGGATAATCTAATTAAGCATTGAAAATTGCGGATTATAAACCGAACCTAAAAAACAAAGAGCCTCCTTTTGCAAGGAGACTCTTTATTTTTTAGGTTTCCGGGCTGCTTGCGGAACTAGGTTCTTTAAAACATTATGGTGATAAAAGCTGCCAAAGTTCCGATATTAGCCATTTGGGCAATCACTCCCACCGGAAGCAGAGCACCTACGATGCTCACACCAAACCAATAATCAGGATATCAATATAGGGAGTTTTATACCTGTCGTGTAAAAATGCAAATACCGGCGGAATCAAACAGCTACTCCAAGTTAAGATATTTAACCATTTATTTCCCGAGGATAACTACGGGCCTTAGTTTCCGCCAAAAAAACTACTATTCCTTACAGGTCGGCCAATTCCAGATATTTCTTCAAAACAACCGCCGGATGCCGTACCGGGACACCGGTTCCCTGTGTTATCTGCAGCTTGCAGGTCCCACAGTCTGTGATGACCAGCGGGACATTCTGTTCACGGATATCTTTAAACAATGGGGAACCGATCTCCATCGCTAAAGAATACTTCTCTTTTTTAAACCCATAAGTACCGGCAATGCCGCAACAGTAACTGTCTGCAACGATAAGCCGGTGAACGGCATATTTCGTTAGCAATCGCCCGGCGGGAGTTCCTATTCCTTGCGCCTTTAAATGACAGGGAACATGGTAATACGCTTTGGCTATTTTAATCTGATCCTGTAAGAAAGGTTCATCCTCCTCTTCCGGCAATAATTCAAACAAATCCCAGACCTTTTCCCGCAGAGCATTGCTTTTAGGGCCGGGATTAAGCAACGGGTACTCTTCTTTGAGCGCCAAACCGCAACTGGAACAAGTAGTGACCACTTGGTAACCCTGGTGAATATAATCCAGAAATATTTCCGTATTTTTTACCGCTGATCTCCGGGCTTCAGCCAGCAGTCCATTGCTGATCAGCGGAGTCCCGCAGCACCCCGCAGGGGCTATTTCCACCTGATATCCGTAAGCTTGCAGGATATCAACAGCGGCCTGCATGATTTCCGGTTCATTGCAGGAAGCATAACAACCGGGATAATAGAGGATTTTCCGTGTTTTTTTAAATTTCTTAATTCTGATCGTTTGCTTTTGATAGCCGGGAAAGTCCCGGGGAGCAAAGCCCGCTATCTTCATTGCTGTTTTAGTCAGGGGTAATTTTAAGACTAAGTTGAGCAGAGCAGGAAACCTGCGGCCGATAGCCCCCCACCAGCCATTATGGGCTAATACCCAGTCCCGGAAAGACTTCAGGGCTGCCCCCTTGACCCGGGCTTTGTTCTTCATATTATAATAAGCCGGTTTTACCCCATGAGGACAGGCCAGATCACAGCGCTTACAATTTGTACAATAATCAAGGCTCTTGTCTATTGCCGGCGGCAACTGCTCTCCTTTGGCCAGCCGCAAACGCTCCAACTCAGGACCAAGCTGTTTAGGTCCCGGAAAAGCAACGTAATTTGCGACTACGGGACACTGGGTATGACAGGTACTGCATTTCAAGCAATGATCCAGACTATTTACCTGGCTGCCATCCATTAGGCACTACCTCCTTTGGCCGCTAATAATCCCGCTTTATAACCGGATGTCAGGGCTACTCCGTTGCCGCTTTTTTCTACGAACGGATCGTAGCCTGCCAGGGTTGCACCTGCAACATAGACATTATGCAAAACAACTTTATTCGTTTGCGGGTCAACAGGCTGCAGTTTTTCATTTATTTTTACTCCGGCCCGGGATAAGGGTTGACCCTCTAAGGAAAAAAACTCCTCGGAACTATACCAGCCGGGTGTAATAACAGGGAGTTTAAAAACAGCTTCTGCTATTTTTTGCGGACCCACCTGCAAGCCTTCGCCTAAGATGCCACCGGTAGCCAGGCAAAACTGAGGAGCTCTAATGACCAGCTCTCTCCCCGACGCACTATCCAGCATGATTTCTCGACAAAGACCGGCACTGCAGGTAACCCTTGAAACAGGATGCCCGATGATAAACTCTGCCCCGCATTTTTTGAGAAAAGCTGTCAAAGCCTCGGCAAGACGATACCCCATAACGGAAGGCGGCAGAGTAGGTATTTCCAATATTTTGCAATTTAAGCCTTTTTCCAGCGCTTCTAATGTTTCCTGCCATTTCCAGACACCCAAAACTGCCGGCATCAATATCAGGGCAGCAGTTGTATCTATACTTTTGAACTGGTTTATTAAGCTTTGTCTAATTGTTTTTTGCTCTAAAATTAATGCCAAATCAAAACTGTTTAATTCCCGGGAAATCCTGATGCCGAGGTCGATCCAGACCGGCTTTACTTTTTTTCCCAGTTGTTTTTCTAAATTATGAGCCGCGTATTCAGGATAAAAGTCGGCATGTTCCCGAATACCTGCCACAATAATATTATCATAGTCCGCTATTTTTTTAGCCATAGCGGCAGGGTATAAGGCTGTCGGTACTAAGGCTCCTGCAGCAGTAGGAATTAAGATATTGGCGGTCAATGATCCGGTATATGGCAGTCCCATTATTTTACTAACCCGGATGAATGCTTGAAAAGCCTCTGCTATATCCTCTTTACCGATCATTGCATAGGGATGCTCAGGATTGTGCCTGATTAAATCATTTACGCCCAGCAGGGGATTTTCCAAACCCTGCCGGGCAGTCGTCGGATAATATCCTAAAAAATCGATATAGCCTGATGCAGAGTATAAATTACCCATTCCCTTTGCTGCTACTATCGTACTTTTACCATGCTGCACAGCAGCTAAAGCCGCACTTAGACCGGCCAATCCGGCTCCAATTACGGCTACATCACAATTCAGCATTTCTTATCACAATCCAATCTTTCCAGGTTCAGAAGCCCTAAATAAATACCCCTTGTCAGTTGAATTTCCTGAGCCTGCTGCCCCCATAATACAGGCTTGCTCCCTTTCCATCTTTCTTCGATATGCTCTTTAAGAAGACGGTTAGTTTCCGCAACTTTTAAACCTCTGCTCTGATGATAATATCCTGCCGCCCGGAAAGTACAAAAGGTCCCCTGGCACGGCCCCATGCCTAAACGGGTCAATCTGCGCACATCACTTAGGGAGAAATCTTTCTTGCCTGCCACAGCCTGTTCCAGCATTTCTTTGCTTACCATTTCACATTGGCATAAATACCCACCCGGCTTAGCACCATGATTATTTACAGGGGGAAAGATCATTTCCCGGTGCGTAATACAGGGTTTATCTACGCCTATTTTCCCGGCAACAAAATCAACAACGGTTTTAGCCATCAGACGATAAATGGTTAATTTACCGCCTACTACGGAAATTAAACCTTTCAATCCTGTTAATTGACCGTGATCCAGCAGAGAAAAATCCCGGGTTGCATCCCGGCCGCTTTCGCCGCCGTCAGGCTGATAAAGGGGCCGTACGCCTGCAAAAGCCCGGATTACCCGCAGATCTTGCAAGCCGGGCACCAGATTAGTCCCCTCTGCCAAAAGTTCAAGTACTTCCTCTAAAGTTGCTTCATTATCATCAGGATTACCGGTGAATTTAGAGGTCGTACCGAAAACCGTGACGCTGCCGTGGGGTACAAAAATATCCCCGTCACCGGGCGGACGCAGGTGATTCAAAACCCGCCGGGTGATCCGATGGTTAAAAATAACTAAAACACCCTTATCCGGATTAATATTAATCTGCTGACCTGCCAACCGGGCAATTTCCCCTGCCCACGCTCCGGCAGCATTGATTACATAATTACAGGAAACAAAATATTCCCGCCCGGACCTCTGATCCTTTAAATAAACGCCCTTTACCTGATTTTCCCGTACTTTCAATCCAACCACCTTGGTATAATTTCTGGCCTGAGCTCCGGCTTTTTCCGCCGCAAGGACATTGGCGGCTGCCAAAGCAAAGCCGTCAACGGCAGCATCAGGTACATAATAAGCCTTCACCGCATCTTTGGTTAAAGCAGGCTCCTCTTTTAAGAGTTCAGGAACGGAAACTTCCCTGGTCGTTATCCCTGCCTTTTTACATCCTGCCAGCCATTTTTCCGTATAGTTCCGATCATCTCTTGTGGTGGCAACAAACATTCCGCCGGTATCTTCAATACAGGCAGGCGCTATCTGCTTTAAGATTTCATTCTCCCGGCTGCATTCCCGGGCTGAATGCAAATCTCCGACAACATACCGGGCTCCGCTATGGAGCAAACCGTGGAAACGGCCACTGGTTCCTGTCGCAAAGTCATTTTGTTCAACTAATAAAGCTTCAATACCCCTTAAAGCTAAATCTCTTAAAATGCCTGTTCCGGTAACTCCTCCTCCGATGACCACTACCTGAACTCTATCTACCATGATCCAGCCTCCTTAAGCCCAGCCCTTAGCCCTTTCCACAGCCCGCTCCCAATCCCTGTATAAAGTTTCAGCCGCTTCCTTAGTCAGCGAAGGAGCAAAGGTTTTCTCTAACTGCCAGGCACACTCTACTTCCGTGATATCTTTATACATTCCTATTTCCAAGCCAGCCAGATAGGCTGCTCCCAGCGCCGTCGTTTCATTGACCTGCGGACGGTCAACGGTAGTTTGCAGGATATCGGCTTGAAACTGCATCAGAAAATCATTTTTAACCGCCCCGCCGTCTACCCTTAATCCCGTTAATTCCATCCCGGCATCTGCCTGCATCGCCCTTACTACATCCTTAGTTTGATAGGCTATCGCTTCCAAAGCGGCCCGGGTGAAATGATATTTATTCGTTCCTCTGGTGATGCCTACGATCGCTCCCCGGGCATACATATCCCAATGAGGAGCCCCTAGTCCTACAAAGGCGGGAACCAGAAATACCCCGCCGCTGTCTGCAACCTTTAGGGCATATTCCTCCGATTGAGCCGCGTCTTCTAAGATATCCAGCTCATCCCTGAGCCATTGGACGACGGCACCTGCGATGAAAATACTGCCTTCTAAAGCATAATATATTTTTCCCTCTACACCCCAGGCTATCGTTGTCAGTAATCCATTCCGGGATTGAATCGCTTTTTCACCGGTATTCATCAGCATAAAGCAGCCCGTACCGTAGGTGTTTTTCGTCATTCCCGGTGCAAAGCAGCACTGTCCGAATAAAGCTGCCTGCTGGTCACCGGCAACGCCTGTAATAGGGATTTCCGTGCCCAGCAAGGTCCTTTCTGTTTTTCCATAATTCCCGCTGGAAGGCTTAACTTCAGGAAGCATGCCCATAGGAATACCGAAGCGTTCCAGAATCTCTTCATCCCATTTTAATTGATGAATATTATACAGCATTGTCCGCGCTGCATTGGAGTAATCGGTAGCATGGGTCTTTCCCCCGGTTAATTTCCAAATTAACCAGGTATCAATGGTCCCGAATAATAACCGGTCCTGATCGGCTTTCACCCTGGCCTCAGATAAATGCCGCAGTATCCACTCTACTTTTGTCCCTGAAAAATATGCATCTAAAACTAAACCTGTTTTACGGCTTATTTTCTGGTCCCAGCCCTCCTTTTTTAATTTAAGACAGGCTTCCGCAGTCCTGCGGCACTGCCAGACAATAGCATTATATACAGGCCGGCCGGTGTTCTTATCCCAGACTACTGTTGTTTCCCGCTGATTAGTAATACCGATAGCGGCAATTTCTGCGGGAGATATTTGCGACTCTCCGATCACCTTGCGGGCAACTTCCAACTGGGTTTGCCAAATTTCCTCGGGATCATGTTCAACCCAGCCCGGCCGGGGATAAATTTGCCTGAACTCTTTATTACACTGCTTGATTACTTTCCCTTCTTTGTTAAAAAGGATTGCCCGGGAACTTGTCGTGCCCTGATCTAAAGCCAGAATATACTTTTTCTCCAGATTAACCGCCTCCCCGTATACGATTTAACTAGTGACCATGTCAATTGCCGTTGAAACATCAACCGCATCACCGGACCGGTCCGGAAACCGGCCGGCACTAGCTTCATCTCTTCTTACCAAATCACCCCCAGATATTATGAGGGGATTTGCAAACCAATCTGTTAGAGTGCAAAACCTTGCCCTGAAACCTGTCCTGTTGTGAACACGCAAATTCATTACGGAGGCTAGAAAATATTTAGAGTCCTCTAATATTAATAGTATGAAACAGCCTCTTTCAGAACCTGTTACCACCCAATTGCTGCCCCCGCCGGTAAAGCAGTTAATGGTATTTTGTGCAGCTGCCCGTTTCGTGTTTAGTTACAGGCATCCGTTGCTTCACCTGATTCTAAAATATTCCAATATTGCTAATTTTTCCTCAATTTTAATTATGTTCGAAAACAGGAATCCGGTCAACCAATATCAGTATTTTATACCCTAAATCTCAAAAACCAATTTAAAAAACGTCCCGGATCGGGACGTTTTGGACTTCATTTTAGAATTACATGTTCATGAACTAAGCGGGCATAGCCGGGAATAGCTTCCCCCAGCAGTGGCAGACAGTAATCATAGAAAGCCGGCGTTACAAAATTACCTTCTTCATTAATAAAACAGCCGGGCATAAATTTTTCAACATTTGCCGCATTTTCCAAAGCCGTCTTGCCGATATTTACTACGTACCCGCTTCCCGCACCCCTTTCTAAGGTAACCATAACATCGCTGATTCCTTCTGCAAAATACTTAACGGCAGCTGCACCGGCTTGAAAAGCCTCCTGAACATCTACCGGGGAGGCTAACGAAGACAGCGCTCTTTGAATCGTACCCGGTCTATTACAACGTGCCTTTAACCCGGTCTTGTCAATAATTAATTTCGTTAGATATGCTCCCGGCCCGTCACTTAAAGATATCGCTTTATGTCCGAAAGCATCCACCGCCGCATCTTTGGCTCCGATAAATTCACCGTTCTTATCTCTGATTCCTTCACTAAGAGCAACATATACGTACCCTAACTTATCATGCACTGCCTTTACATCCTCTAAAAATTTATCCTCATTAAAAGTAACTTCCGGTAAATAGATTAAATGGGGGGCATCTTTTTCACACCTTTTGCCTAAAGCACTTGCCGCCGTCAGCCAGCCGGCGTTGCGGCCCATTATCTCAAAAATAGCGACATCATCAAAGGTTTTCATAGACTCCAAATCCCGTCCGGATTCCACAGTGCTAAGGGCAATAAATCTGGCTGCACTGCCGAAACCCGGGCAATGGTCAGTTACCGGTAAGTCATTATCTATCGTTTTAGGTATCCCTATGACCTGCATATCATATTTTTTCTGCTGCGCCAATTTGGATATTTTATGACAGGTATCCATACTGTCATTACCGCCGATATAAACAAAATACCGGATATTATTTGTTTTGAATAATTCCAGCAATTGTTCATATTCCCCGTCTTTTGTTAACTTATGACGGCAGCTTCCTAAAACCGACGCCGGGGTATACGGTAATTGATTAACCAAATCCTCCGGCTCCTGGTTCAAATCATATACTTCTTTTTTTAAGGCTCCTTCAATACCATTTTTTAAGCCATAGATTTTTTCAATTTCAGGCATTTTTTTGGCTTCATTTAATACACCGGCCAGACTGGCATTTATTACGGGGGTAGGACCTCCCGACTGTCCGATTAGCAGGTTTCCTCCGGGCATGATAACACTCCTTTATCCTCAAATTATCTCCTCCGTGTACAGGCTTAACGGGTAAAGCGAAATAATTGCAAAATTTTTTGGTTAGGTCAAACAAATAAGCTCAACCTAAGAAATTTACCGGCACAGGTTACGATCCTGCTATTAGACCAATTTCTTCCACCCTTCGGCAAAAAATTCCAACTTTGCCTTAACCATTTGGCCCACGGCATTTTTACAGGCTTGGGGGATTTCTACCAGGTCATAGGCAGAAATATTTTTCTCATGAGTGGCAATAAAGGCTTCAATAAAAGTCTTTTTGACCTCTGTTCCAATATTTATTTTTTTAATGCCTAACTGCACACCTTTGGCAAACTGTTCTAGAGTTAACCCTGTTCCTCCATGCAGCACAAGAGGTACATCCTTAGCTATTCCCGCGATCGTTTTTAATCTATCGAAATCTAAACAGGGTTCACCTTTATATAAGCCATGGGCATTACCAATGGAAACTGCTAAGGCATCCACGCTGGTTTTACTTAAAAATTCTTCAACATGGGCAGGGTCAGTCATTTTGGCCTGCTTCACTTCTTCCCCGTCTTCAATACCGGCCAGTGCCCCTAATTCCGCCTCTACAGATACGCCTAAAAGCTTAGCGGCTTCCGTAATCTTATTGGTAATCGCAATATTTTCTTCTAAAGCTAAATGAGAACCGTCAATCATCACACAGCTAAAGCCCAGTTTCATAGCTTTCAAGTTTGTTTTGTAATCTTTAGCATGGTCAAGGAAAACACATACCGGAACAGCTGCTTCCTTAGCTAGCTGCACCATTGCTTGCCCGACATAATCATTACCCGGCTTGTTCAGGGGACCGGAACCAATCATGAGTATTACGGGAAGGCCCGCTTCCTCCGCACCTTGTACAATGCCTTGGGCCGTAAATAAATCATAGGTACTAAAAGCGCCTACCGCTCCATCATGGGTTTGCAAAATCTCTTTTAAGGTAACCAGCATTTTTTTCTCCTCCAAATTTATTTGTAATATTACAATATTAATATCTATATTTGTTTCAGTTTCATCCTAAAGAGGACATGATAACGGTTACAAAACCCCGGGGCTTAGACTTCCCCGTCAGCCACTTTAATAATAACTTTCGTACCGGATTTGGAATCCAGAGCCTCTTCATAGGCTTCATTCACTTCTGGTAATGAATAAATTTTTTTGGTGATAATTTTTTTGAATACCTCTTTGATAGGCCGGGTCATCAAATCTGCTGCCTTTACCAGGTCTTCTTTGGTATACATCTGACTGCCGATCAAGAAAGTTTCGTATTTACACATCCGGAAAATACTTGTCTCAATTTCCCTGGCGAAGGTTCCTAAAATAACCACTACTTCAGGAGACGGCTCAATATCTCTTAGTGTTTCAAAAACCATTTTGTTTCCTGTGCACTCAAAAGCCACCGGCCTTACCCCTTCCGCCCCTTTAAAATCTGCCAGATTTTTAAGGACAGTAAAGCCTAAATCTTTGGCAAAATTTATTCTGTCTTCATTGATTTCTACCAGAGTAACATCATAGCCCTTGGATTCTTTCAGAAGCAGCCCGATCAGAATCCCGATTGTTCCTGCCCCTGTTATAATAACTTCTTTCCCTTGATGCTGTACTTTTGCCAATAATTCCGTACTATGAACGGCAACGGCCACAGGCTCTAATAAAGCACCTTCCAGATCACCACAGTCAGCGGGCAAAGGTATCAGGTTATCTACCGGTACGATTACTTGTTCTGCCAGGCATCCGGGGGTTTGAAAACCAATCACTTTCCTGGCAATACATAAATTGGGCCGGTTTAATTGACAATACCTGCACTCGCCACAGCCCATCAGCGGAACAACAGCTACCCGCTCACCTTCTTTAAGCTCTTCCCCTGTGGAATTAAGCTCCGTTATCACGCCTGTTGCTTCATGGCCCAATACTACAGGGGCCTTAACTTTGGGATGATGGCCGATATAGACATGCAGATCCGAGCCGCAAATTCCGCAGTATGATACTTTAACCATGGCTTGACCTTCTTGAAGCCCGGGCCTTGCTATTTCTTCCAGCATAAATTTTCTAGTTTCTGCTAATTTGGCTTGTTTCATCAAACAATTACCTCCCCGGTTAAATGAATGCAAAGCTAAATAAATTGATAAAACCCTGGTATCCGCCAATTAAACGCGGTAGGAATAAAGTAATATCATCCAGTAATAACATCATCACAACAACTAAAATCAAGACAATCATAAAAGGTAACGCTCCGCGGGTGGTTTCTTCCAAGCTCAGACCGGAAATCGTCATAGCAATAAAAACATTGGCTCCCAGAGGGGGTGATAATAAGGCAACTTCATTTGTCAGCACCCAGATGACACCAAAATGCACCGGGTCTATTCCCAGCTGCACGATAACAGGCAGTAAGATAGGCACCAGGATTACAATTGTTGATAAAGTCTCCATAAACATGCCCAGGAAAAACAATAAGATACTGATCATCAACAGAACGACAAAAGCATTATCGCTGATTGAAAGGATAAAAGAAGCTACCGTTTGGGGTACGTCGTATAAAGTCAAAAACCGCCCGAATAAAGTTGAGACCCCGACAATGATCATAGAAGTAGCCGAAGTTACGTTGGTTAATTTTATCCCTTCCCATAAGCCCTCTAATGTAAGCTTTCTATTTATGAATATACTCACAAACAATGCATAGAAAACAGCCACTCCCGCTGCCTCGACAGCTGTAAAAACTCCTGCATAGATCCCGCCTAAAATAACAACGGGAGCCAGTAATGACCAGATATTATTTTTAATGATTGTCAGGGCCTCTTTCGTCGTATATACCTTGTCAGACCCGGTGTAATTATTTTTGCGGGCGATAAGATAACAAGTCAGCATTAAAACCCCGCCTACTAAGGCCCCCGGCACAAAACCCGCCATGAACATAGTTCCTACAGAAACATTCGCCATAACTCCGTACATAATCATGGGATTACTGGGCGGAATCAGTATTCCTAAAGTACCTCCGGTAGCGCATACACCTGCCGCGAATCTTTTCGCATACCCTTGGCGAACCATAGCAGGATACATTAACGTCCCCATAGCAGCAACTGTACCCGGTCCTGAACCGATCATCGCCGCAAAAAACATGCATCCTAAGATCGTGACTAGAGCCAAACCTCCTTTTACTCTACCGACAAAAATAGAAGCAACCTCTACGATCTGATCGGCCATACCGCCTTTTTCCATAATTGCCCCTGCTAAAATAAAAGTCGGTATAGCCAGTAAAGGAAACATATCCATTATTTTAATCATATCTAAAGGTATAATATTTAACGGTATATCACTAAAGAGTAATACCAGAATGGTAGAAAAACCCAATGACACAAAAATAGGAATTCCCGCCAGCAGGGAGCCAAAAAGGAAAAGCCAGATCATATTAGCGGATACATCCATTATTCCCCACCTGCCATTTCAGTTTTATTAACAGAACGAAATTCCATAACAGCTCTTTGTAGTAGTCTAAATGTTTGAAAAGCGAAAGCAACGGGGATAATCGCATATATATAACGCATATCCCAGCCTAATACCTGTGATATTTGCGGTCTGGTACCCATTCCCTGAATAACAACGACACTATAATAAATAACAAAACCATTAAAAACAAGCCAGACTTCATATTGCAGCAAATCAAAAAACTTTCTGACACTTACAGGTAATAAATTTACTAAGACAGTTACCCGAAAATGTTTTCCGTATTTAGCGCCCATTGCACTTGCAAAATACACCATAGCTAAAAAAGAATATCTTAACAGTTCTTCACTCCATGATAAACTATGCCCTAAAACATATCTGGAAAAAACCTGAATAAACAGCATGCTTACGACGATACATAACAACATTGAAGAAAATAATTCTTCAATGTTTTGCAGACACCATTTTATAATCTTCATCTATTCCCCCCCAATTAGGATTTAAAGGCTGTGGTTTTCCCACAACCTTTAAACAAATTAATGCTTAGGGCTTGTCCCGGCCTAATACATCCAGCGCTTTTTCTAAAATAGATATATCCGGCAGCTCCGTATAGAATTCAGGCCAAATGCTCATCGCCCTTGCTTGCCATTCATCTTCATCTTCCGGGGAACCGCTAAATACGATACCGTTATCCTCTAGTTTTCCTTTTACGATGTTTTCATACTCAAGCATATATTGCCGGTTATCGTCCGTTACTTCTTTGCCGGCTTTAATAAGCGCCTGCTGAACATCTTCCGGCAGAGAACCGAACCATTTTTCGTCAACCATAATATTGCCCAGCCACATTTTGTAGTGAATATCCGTTACATATTTCTGAACTTCATAGTTTTTAGATACCCATAAGCTGGCATAGGGGTTTTCCTGTCCGTCAACGACTTTCTGCTGCAAGGCATTAAAAGTCTCATCCCAGGCGATAGGTGTTGCTTCCGCATCCCAGGCTTTAAAAGTACCGATCATGTACTTATTGTTTGGTACACGGATTTTTAAACCTTTCAAGTCCTCTAATTTCGTTACCGGTTTTTTACTATTAGATAATACACGGAAACCCTGTTCTAACCAGGTAAGTGTTCTGGTTCCGCTCTCTTGTATTTGTAAATCATTAAGATCGTCCCATAGGGAGTCAATTACCTTGTTTGCTTCATCTCTGTTTTTAAAAATATACGGGAAATCATATACCCCGATTGAAGGCGAAAAGGGGGTAATATTTCCGGCAGTTACTAAAGCCATTTGAATGATTCCGTTTTGAATATCGGTAACGTTTCTCTGCTCACTGCCTAATTGTCCGGCAGGGTATATTTTTATATCTACTTTTCCCTTACTATACTCCTCAGCCTTTTCCTCCATCAATAAAGCGGCCCTGTGCAGAGGATCTGTTTCGTCTGCTGCAGCAGGATGGCTGAATTTGATGACGATCTTTTCCTCTCCCGCAGGCTGCCCATTTTCCGGGTTATTCGCTTCTTTGCGCCCGCAGCCTGTTAATAATAAAGCCCCACAAAGTACCGCCACTACCAAAACAATAAAAGATTTCCTCAACTTCTTCACACGAATTCCTCCTCGTATTCTCTCTTTAAGACTTGGGAAATATAAAAACAATCCTCCTTTCTTTTAAAAAATTCGGAAAATTACCAAAGGTAGTACTTAAATTTGTATTAAAATAATATTATAATATTGTTAACTTTCAGGTATTATTATAAATGATAACAAATTCATGGTCAATAAAAAAAACTCTACTCTAATAAAATTGAGTAGAGTCCTTGATTATCCACAAGCTGTGCCGGTCCCTTATACTAAACATTTAAAGTTTCAAAAATTAACCCTTCATTTTCCGTGCAGACGGAACTATCAAACTGTACCCGATAGCTGTACATATCAGCTCGATATTTGTTAATAGAAACTTCTAAGGTTTTTTCCCCGCTAAGAACAGTCCGCTTCATCACCAGGATAGGTGCCCCGACCTCAATATTCAAGGCTTTAGCTGCTCCCTCGTCGGCAATTGCTGCGGTAATAATTTGATCGGCTCTTTCCAAGGAAATTCCTGTTTTCTCCAGGAGTATTTCATACATGCCCCGGGAGGTAAGATCATGCTTCAGCAATTCCCGGCCAATATCAGATTCCCAGTAGCTATCCACAAGTACAACAGGTACTCCATTCATTTTTTGTATTTTACGGATTAAAACCACCTTTTCTTCTTCAAAATCTTTTAGTTCGGGAACTTCTTCAAACAAGTCATCGGTAAGTTCCAGCGCAGCAGTTTTTAAAATATCGGCACTGGGAAACATGCCCTTGGAACGTATTTCTTCAAAAAATCCGGTCAGACGCCGCAGGGTTTCAACCATATTTCCTTTAACAAAGGTACCTTTACCGGGCTTTCTTTCCAGCCAGCCTTCCTTTACCAGCTCATAGATAGCTCTCCGGACGGTTGTACTGCTGACATCATATTTTTCCATCAATTGTTTATCCGTCGGGAATAGATCCCCGGCACTCCAGTGACCACTTTTCAAGCTTTCTCGCAATTCCTGGGTAATTTTATAATGAAGCGGTAGTCCATCATTCATGCTTATTCGCCTCCAAATATATCACAATATTACAATGTTTACTTGCTCTTATTATATTTGTTTGATTTTGAAAATTCAACAACAATACACATAAATATCAGTTTTGCTAATTTCCGCCGTTATTAACAGCCTCCAGACGCATTATTTTCAGACCCTGCTCCCGATACTTCAATTCATATTCCGTCGGCACATTATCATCCGGTAAATTTCGATAAAGATTTAAACGAATATTTTTCAAGACAAACCCCGCCTGGGAAAATTGGTTTAAGGAAAACTCAAAGAGCTCTTCGTTATCGGTTTTAAAATGTACTTCAGCCTGATTAACCAGTATCTCTTGATAAACATTTAAAAAACCGGCATGGGTCAAGCGCCGTTTAGCATGCCGTACCTTGGGCCAGGGATCACAGAAATTAATATAAATCCTGTTAACCTCATCTCCGGCAAAATAATCCGCCAGATCTTTGATATCGGTCCAGATAAAAGCAATATTAGCGAGACCCGGCTCCCTGCTTTTTTTTAATCCGCTTAATAATACCTCTTCCCTTAATTCCAGCCCTATATAATTAATACCCGGATTTTCCAGGGCCAGGGTACTGATAAATGTTCCTTTACCCATTCCTAATTCCAGCCGGATAGGATTAGCGTTTTGAAAATATTCCTGCCATTTTCCTTTATATTGCTTAGGGTCTAAGACAAGGGGAGGAGAAAGTTGCAACAATTCTTCCTTTGTCCCCGCCTTTCTTCTGATTCTACTCATGATGCACCATCCTAACTACACACGAAAGTACTCACCAGCCAGCTTAATTACGGCTGGGTAATCTTTCCCGGTTCTAACCCCGGTAATCTGACTACCAAAAACAGCTTATCTATAATATACCCCTGAAAAAGCGTAGAAATTACAGTTCCTACTCCGATTACACCACCTAATAAAACGCCGGAAATTAATAAAACAGCATCCAGGGACGTTTTAACTACTTTAATACTCTTCCTGGTCTGCTTTACCAGTACCACCATTAATCCGTCATGGGGGCCGGCCCCTAAATCTGCTTTCAGATAAAAGACAATTCCAAAGCTAAAAATAAATAAACCTGTAATCAGGTACAATAGTTCCTGAAGGTAATGATTAGCCCCGGGGATAATACTCCACGCTGTGATATGATTTAAAAACCAGCCGAAAAAAAGCATATCGATAATTGTCGCTAAGGATGGTTTCAGCCCCATTATGTAAGCGACAACGATCCACAAAAGACAGGCAATTTGCACAATATGACCGTAATTAATTTTCGTCAGCTTCTCCAGCCCCGTATACAAAACGCCGAATGAATACAGACCAAGTTTGGACTGAAGCATTAATTCCACCCCGAAAGCAGCAATCATTAAACCGGTAAACAAATAAATAATTCTTAAAAAGAATTTATCTTTATGGACCAGATACATAACCAGCCTTCTTTCTCTATCCCGGATATTTTTTATATTTTACCATTTTACTATTTGCAAAGATATAAAAATTATAAACGATTCTCATAGCAAAATAAATTCTTTAGCAGGAAAAACCCCCCGGTTTTCAGAAATAGTAATGCAACATCGATCTATCTGGCACCCATATCGTAAATCCTTCCGTAATGGAATAGAAAATAGGATGTTGAAAAAGGGCATCTAACAGCGTTCCAAAAAGACTCCTAAATCCTCAATGTATTCATATACACCTCCGGCTTAGGAGCCTTTTTGCGCCTAACTATCTACCCTTTTGGAATGCCCTGTAAATTAAATTTTCTCAATTATTTACTACGCTCTTTCACTTTTCTACTGGAGCACTACTTTAATCTTGCTCCGGTGAAATATTTTTTATTTTAAAATAAAAGTAGGCCATGTCATCGTTAGGCCGGATATAAGACCTGGGGAGTTCGAAAATTGGTGAGTCAGGATTGGCTAATCCAGGATTAGTCGTTAAACCGATTTCATAGCCAACTTCTTTCGCGATCTCAATGACTGCCTGGTTATAATCACCATAAGGATAGGCAATCACCTTAGGTGAATACCCAAGTTTATGTTCCATTTTGGCCTTAGCCAGCAGCAAATCATCATAAATCCTTTTCCGCCATTCTGCTTCACTTTCAAATGTTTTTTCTTTATAAAGGTACACTTTATTTGTTAAGGCCGGTGCCGTCTTCTTACCGTCCGTTACTTCATAAATATGCTGATTATAAGTATGCGAGCCAAACTCAATCAAACCGGAGTCTAACATTTCCCGCATTTGTTCCCAGGATAAATGCGTCAGTACCTCAGGATTAAATTCCGGAGTGGTTTCTTCGTGAATTGTTTTTACTACAACATTTATTGTTGCTTTCATATCATATTTTTTGAGAATGGGCAAGGCATAAATGTAGTTACTCTCATAACCGTCATCAAAAGTTATACAGAAAACCCTTTCCTCAGGCATCTCACCTTCTTCTAACAACTCTACCAATTCACTCACAGTAACACTTGTAAAGCCCATATCTTTTAAAAGTTTGACCTGGTTTTCAAATTGAGCAGGGGTAATGATCTCGTCATTATAAGCAATGTTCAAATTCGGTGGTGCTAAATGGTGATAGATTATAATAGGGACATTTACCGGATAAGTAATTTCTTCCACAATAGGCGGCGGCGGTGGAGGCGGCTCAGGTTTAGATTCCGGTATCGGCATTACCATATAGGCAGTCGTTAAAATAATCGCAACCATTTGCTGTAACATATCTCTTATCTCCTACTTTCATCTCCAATGTCTGTAAACCATTTAAGTCCGCAATCCCGGGGCACATAGCCCTCGAGATACTCCAGGGCTTCTCTTACATCACCGGCAACAAAATACAGGTCACGGCAGTCAACCTTAGCAAACTTCAGTTTAATAATATTTTCAAAGACATCAAGCAATCCTTCATAGAAATGATTAATATTTAAAATCACAATGGGTTTATTGTGATATTTCAACTGTTTTAAAGTAATAATTTCCAGCAGCTCTTCCAAAGTGCCAAAGCCCCCCGGCAAAGCAATAAATCCATCGGCGCGTTCATCCATGACAGCCTTTCTCCGGCGCAAATCATCCGTAACAATGAGTTCATCACACTGTTCATACACAATGCCTTTTTGATTTAAAGCTTCAGGAATAACTCCTATAACATGTCCACCCATTTCATGAACAGCTTTGGCTGTTTCCCCCATTAAACCGACAATACCCCCTCCAAATATCAGACCCATACCCCTCCGGGCAATTTCAGCCCCTAATTTTTGAGCAGCTGTAAAATATTCAGGTCCTACCGCACTGCTGGAGGAACTATATACACAGATATGTTTCATAAACACAAGACTTCCCTTCAGGTTTAGTACTAACCAGTGATTGATATCCCGTGACCGGTCTTTACTATTATACCATCTTAATATAAGCCGGAAACTTCAACTTATGAATAATATGATTCCATTATTTAGAAAGCAAAAAAGCCCTCATAACCTTTTATTCAATTTCCTGGTATAAATAAAAGGCATATTCCAAAGAATAAAATTATTAATCATCCCGCTTTAGGAGGTACAGCCATGGATTTTCAAAGAGCACAGGAAATTTTGAATTCTCCGGAAAATATCCAAGTCTTACATAAGGATAAATCTATCTGGATTACTGACTTAAATGAAAGGGAAAAAACTGCCGAGGTGGCAGCAGGTCCTCAATTTAAAACAAAAATGACAGTTTCTCTGGCCGACCTGGAGGAAATCCACAACAAGCACTAAACGGGCCCTTACTCGTTTAGTGTCTCTTTTCTCTATTACAGTATTAAATAATTTCGTAATGAAGTTCTCATTAAAAATCCCTGAATTACTCTCCTTTATTGTAAAGATTATGCTACTATAGAAACATGGCAGCAGAAAAAAATAAAGGAGAATGATCAGAATGGCACTTTGGAAAGTTGTACTTATTCTTGTCACAGGCACGGCAGCCGGTTTCTTAAATGTTGTTGGCGGCGGCGGCTCCCTGTTAAGCATGCCCATGTTAATTTTTTTAGGACTTCCTTCAGCTCTGGCCAATGGAACGAATAGAGTTGCTTTAATGGTACAAAATATTGTTGCTGTTATGAATTTTCGCAGCAAAGGTTTTTTTGATCTTAAACTAAGTTTAACTCTGGGCATACCGGCATTAATAGGTTCCATAGCCGGCTCGCAGATAGCCATTTCATTACCCGATCATATTTTTAACAGAATCTTAGGTCTGGTCATGTTTTTAGTATTATTTTTAATCGTTAAGCAGCCCCAGCAGAAAATTGTAACGCAAGACGATGAAAACTTTAATCCCGATAAAAAAGTCCAGGCCATAATTGCTTTCTTTTTTGTAGGCCTGTACGGTGGGTTTATTCAAGCCGGAGTAGGTTTTATCATTATTGCTGCCCTGACAATCATTACGGGAATGTCTTTGGTAAGGATCAACAGCCTCAAAGTATTTATTGTCGGGTTCTATATGCTCTCCTCCCTACTCGTTTTTATTATCAGCGGTAATGTCAATTGGGTATTAGGTCTGACTTTAGCGGTGGGAAACTCCTTGGGTGCATGGTTAGGCAGTAATTTTGCAGTATCTAAAGGGGATAAATGGATAAGATATATCCTGATCATTACCGTTTGTGCAATGGCCCTGAAACTACTTTTTAATTTTTAGCTTTTCGTTTTGATCAGGTGGTTTTCAGGGTAATAATATCTATATAAGATTAATAAATGTATAATAGGGAGGTTATTAATTTATGAAATCATTTGCTGAATTAATGCAGTCGGGGGATTGGAAAGGAGAAAAACACGTTCCTGTGCTGCAATGTCCTGAAAAGATATCTGCCAACGAGTTTTTTGAATTGAAGGTTCTGATAGGAGAAGCAATCCCTCATCCGAATACCTTGGAACATCATATTTCCTGGATTAAAGTTTTCTTCTTAGCAGAAGGAAAGAAATTTCCTGTAGAATTGGCGACATTTAATTTCGCTGCCCATGGTGAAGGTGACATTTACGATGAGCCATCCGGTGCTGCCAAAATTAAACTGCCTGCCTCCGGAACTTTGCTGGCTATGAGTTATTGTAATATTCACGGCTTGTGGGAAAATAGTAAAAATATCACTGTAGAATAGTGTACCGGAGATCAGAAAGTGCCTTTCCGCTTTATTAATTTATAGCCTAAGGTCCGAAGGTATTATCATACGCCTGCGGCCTTAGGCTATAATTATGCCTGCATTATAACATTCTTGCAAGTAAATTAATTTTTACATATTCCTTTCAGTTTTTCTAAATCATAACCCCTGGCCTGTAATAATTCCATGATCCTCTGGGTGGATTTAAATAATTTCGTATTGCCTTGATTGTGAGCTTTTAAATGGTTCCGTAAAGCATTTACTAAACCATGGACATTACCATTTTTAATATATTTCACATTTTCATATCTATTTTTATATCCATTATCATCTTTATCCCCGTTATTATCGTCGTTCAGAGTCAGATCTTTTATTCCCCATACTTTTATGCCCTGATCATCCTCGTCGACGGTACCTTCTACTTCTACAAGTGTCTCCTGATTATAGCAGGCCTCAAAATCTTCCGTATCATAGACACTTGTCTCCACTAAGCGGCAGCTTTCTAACGTATAGTAATCGCTGGTGTTTTTAACAGCTATTTTCTCGATTTTACCCCGCAGCTTTACCTTTTCACCCTCATTAAGTTTTTCTAAATCCTCTACACAAAAAGACTCTACCATATAAATCGCTGGTGAAATATCTCTATATCCTTCAACAATTATAAATTCGCCTTTATAATCGGCAAAATCATAATCTCCTGTAAGACGGTACCCATTTAATTCATAATATGTTCCGGAAATTTTTTTCTCTTTTACAAAGCCTTTTAACATCAACGGCTCCACGATAACTGTTTTGGCTTCCCGGGCGATGAGATAATCAGCGGAGTTTTTACTACTAGTGGGATCAACAACCTTAAAGGTAATATCATATATCCCTGGTTTGGGGAAAGTAATCTCCCAAGGTGTTACAGCTTCATAATCGGCGTTTAACTCAAAAGATGAAGGACCCCAAACCACTTCCCGGCCATCTTCCAGCTTATATGTATAAATATCGTTATTTTTATCTTTTCCGCTGAAGATTACTTCCTCTTCGTCATCTAAAACAGTACTTGTAACGGAAAATAAGATGCGGGCATTTTCATACCCCGATTTACCGACTTCCTTGGTCTTTAAAGTAACAGCTGCTTTCACTGTTTCCCCAACTATAATTTCTTCAGGAAAGCTGTATTCAAAACCGTATTCAGATATTTCCTGCTCTATCCCGCCGCCGGTATTATTAAATTGGGGGGATTTCGCCATTACTCCTGTGCTTGATCCTAATACCAGGAACAGGATCAGGAGAATTACCAGTACTCTCTTCATTTAATTACCTCCCTTTATGATCTGTTATATACTTCGCAGGTATTTTCCAGTTGCCGGGGGAAGGAATTCATTTATTTTACAAATCTTAGCTTGCAAAGTCCCGAAAAATTCATAAATAACTTCCCATTTGTTTAAACTATTTCCAAAAGCAATATAAAACGGAGTGGCAATGAGAAAAGAACAAGAATTTACCAAACCTAAAAAACCAAGAAAAATTGAAAAACCGGAAGAAATAAAAATATACTCCTGCCCGCTTTTAAACGAACTTACTACTGATATAGATATTAATCTTAACTATATTACAGAACATTTCCGGGATTCTTCAGATATAATTTACCGGCCTCTTACTCTAGGCAGCAAAGCAAGCTACCTTATCTATCTTGACGGAATGATAGACAGAGATTTATTATCGAAATCCATCCTGCCTTACTTACTTGCGGCTAATCCTTCTTTCTATGACAATGAACTGGTTGAACAGATCAAAAATGTCCTGCCGGTAGGGGAAATAACCCTTGAAAATTCAGCCTCCAGGGTTATTAACAGTATCTTAGATTCTCATATCATAATTTTATTGGCAGATAGTGATAAAGCAGTTATGATTTCTATCCCCGGCTTGGAAAAAAGAGGGATAACAGAACCTGACATGGAGCAGACCATCCGCGGGGCAAAAGACAGTTTTACTGAAACCCTGGGGATTAACAAGACCCTGATCCGCAGAAGACTTCTGCACCCCGACTGCAAGTTTCATGACATTACAATAGGAACTTATTCCCGGACCTGTATAGCCATCGTCTACATTGACTCTATCGTAAATAAAAAATTATTGGCAGAACTTCTCCACCGGCTGGACAGAATAAAGATCGACGCCGTGCTGGATTCAAATTATCTTGAAGAACTTATTGAAGATTCTCCCTACTCCATTTTCCCCACAACCCAGATCACCCAAAGGCCTGACAAAGCAGTCAGTGCTTTATTGGAAGGGCGAATGGCCGTACTCATCGCGAATGTACCTTATGCCATTATCGTTCCGGCACTTTTTGTGAGTTTTTTTCAATCAGCAGAGGATTATTACAGCAGATACATCATAGGAACTTTCTATAGATATTTACGCTATCTCGGTCTCTTATTAACCGCTACTTTGCCGGCTGTTTTTGTTGCCTTTACTACTTTTAACCAGGAACTCCTGCCGACAAAATTTATTATCAGTATCGCAGAGCAAAGGGCAGGGGTTCCTTTCCCCGCTGCCGTAGAAGCTATTCTTATGGGTGTTGCTTTTGAAGTCTTGCGAGAGGCCGGAACCCGTTTGCCTCGTGCAATAGGGCAGACAATCAGCATCGTTGGAGCCTTAATTTTAGGAGAATCTGCTGTCAGTGCAGGCTTAGTTTCACCGGCTATGGTAATTGTTACCGCCTTAACGGCTATTACAACCTTTACCATTCCCTTTATCCAAATGTACGACCCTTTCCTGCTGATGCGTATTTTCTTAACTCTATTAAGCTCTTTTCTTGGTTTTTGGGGCATATTTATCGGTTTACTTCTCATCTTAGGTCATCTGGTTTCCTTACGTTCATTGGGCATACCATATATGACCCCTCTGGCGCCTTTAAAGATTGAAGACCTGGATGACGTTTTAGTTCGGGCTCCCCAGTGGACATTAAAAAAAAGACCGGGGCTCCTGAATAAAATCAATCAGGTCCGGCTTAACCGGAATTTAAAACCCGGAGCCAATAAATCCTCATAAAGGAATGAATTCAATGAGAAGTAAGTTATTAGCTTTCATACTGGTTCTGGCTGTAATTAACGGGGGCTGCTGGGACATCCAGGAATTAAGTGATTTATCCATAGTTATCGGCACCGCTGTTGATAAAGGTGCCGATAATAAGTACGAATTAACCATTCAATCTCCTAAGCACACAGCCACCGGTACTATTGAAGAAAAAAATAAAAATAGGACAAATTTCATGGTGGATTCGGCAGAAGGAGCTACCGTCTTTGAAGCCGCACGAAACCTTACGGAGGCTTTGGCAGAAAGAAATTACTGGCCCCATGCCCAGGTCGTCGTGATTGGTGAAAAGCTGGCACAAGAGAATATCAAATCTTTAGTGGATTTTTTTGCCCGGGATTCTCAGCGCAGGACTACACTTTATTTTGTTGTAGGGGAAGGTAAAAGCAAAAATTTTTTAGAGCTGCCTCCCCCTAAAACAGAGTTACTGACCAGCTTCTCCATAAAAGATATTATTACGCAAACGTCCAGTACCGGCTATGGAGTAAATGTTCCGTTGTATAAATTTATGTCCGAGACAACGGGCATTACGGGAGTCTCTCTCTTAAATCAGTTCGCTGTAAATCCTGAATCGGTTACTGAAGAGAATTCGGATGCTAATAAAGAAATACTCTTGAAAGGCACTTCTGTTTTTTATAATTATCAAATGATCGGTTCCTTTACCAAAAAAGAAACCCAGGCCTTAAACTGGCTCAGAAATACGCTTAAAACATCGGTTCTCTCGCTGAGTGATACGGACAGTCCTTATGGAGAAATGGCACTGGAAATCAGTAAGTCGGAAACTAAGCTCATCCCTCTCGTCTCCGCAGATGGCTATATTATGAAAGCAGCAGTGAATATCAAGGGAAATATCGTAGAATATTCGGGTACGGAAAATTTAAATGATATTGATTTAGAAAAACTTGGTCAGTTTTTTGCCTCGCAAATACAGGAAGATATCGAGACCGTTTTCCAAAAAGCGCAAAATGATTTGAAAGTCGATCCTTTCAAATTCGGATCAAAATTCTCTGCACAATACCCTTATTTAATCAAACTAACTCCTCAAGAGTGGAACGGGCTGTTTGCCGAAAACCTGGAATTGGATCTCAATGTTAAGGTAAAGGTAGAATTCAGCGGTATTATGAACTAGGAGGCAGGTCCAATGCTGGGAGCAGTTTTAATATCCTCTTTCGTCATACTTATCATGGAAGGCTGGCCGTTAATAACCGGCGAAAAGAAGGATTGGAGAAGTATCTTGATTATTCTAAGCTTTTTGGGATTTGCTGTTCTCTCCACCGGGCTAATAGAGTTAAATCTTACCGAAGTGCCCGGCTTAAGTGACATCTTAACTTTTTTCTTTAAATTAATTTTCCCGGCCTTCTATGAATTTATGAAGCCTTAAAGCTGTTTTTATACAAACATGCTGCAAAAATCAGACCAAAAGGCAGTAACTGCAGGACAACTGTCACTAATATCCAGGTGCTGCCAATCAGCACCAAGACGTCCTGAAAATTTCCATAGGCATTAATTCCTACCGGTGCCATAATCAGTGCTGTCGGCAGCACAATATTTTTATAGTTCTTAATGCCTGCCAGATACTGAACACTTTTGGCAGCAACAAATATGCAAACCCCCAGCTTAATAAAAACATTGAGAAACCATACGACCAGCATGAAAAGCTCTACCCGTTCCAAAAAATCCCCCATCATAATTTGTCGGGTAATGCTAAAAATGGGAAAAACCAGCCTCTGGGCTTCATATTGACCAAAAACACCTATTGATACTACCGGCCGCAAAATTAAAATAGTACCTGCAATAATTAATCCCAGGATCGGAAAGAGATATATTTTTTTCTTGCCGGGTTTTTTAACCTGCACAGCAACAAAAATCAACATGACAGCTTGAAAATAGGGAAATCCCACACTGACAATAAAAGATTTCACATGGGCCGTCAAAGGTTCGGTGAATGCAGGAAGCAGATTAGCAAAATCAAATATCGTAACCACTGCTAATCCTAGTAGTAATAAAGTAGCGGACAAGATAGCCGGTACACAGATTTCCGTGCATCTGGCAAAAACTTCAATTCCATACCTGATGATTATTCCAACGGTTACCAGCATGGAAATGATAAACACCCAGGACGGTGTTTCCTGCATAATCATCGTTTTCATCAGTGATTGAATATTATGGATCACAAAAGAGCCCAAAATTATGGAAAAAAGAAAAAAATGCAGCAAAATAATTTTCCCCAGGAAAGGAGGGAGTAAATCATCTAAAATTTCATCTACACCTTTTTCCGGATATTTACTAACTATATAAGAAATCATCAGAAAAATTAGCAGCCCTCCGCCGAAAGCAAAAATCTCCCCTACCCAGGCATCCCTCTTTCCATAAAGGATACTAAAGGAAATTATGGAGGTCGTACCTAATAAAAATCCTATGATAATACATGTCAACTGCCAATGCGATATCAATTCCCGCTGCCTCATCTTAGTTTTTACCCCTTCAGAGAGTTATTTGCTATTATATATCTTCTGCAAAATGGAAAAAAATAAATCTTTTTTTGCAACTTTTGGCCTGTTTTGACTGTATTAATAATTAGAGACCCCGCAAAAAACTTAATTTCAGAAAGAATATATTACCAGAAATTCTTAAAGAATATATTATGGGGTTTAGATATCCCCAACAATTAATGGGCCTATATTTACCGGGAAATACAGGGGAAACTTTCCGAAAAACATGAGAATTAAAGTCAAGTTTATCTGCAAAAATAAGCGGTTTATAGGAATGTTTATCATGAGTATATTATTGGGAGTATCAGTGGGTATCTCAGCCCTGATTTTTATCTTTTTAATAATGGTGATCTTTACCCCCGTTCAGTATAAAATTCTCCTGGGGAAAAAAGACACAATATTTTTTACTGCAGATTTTACCGGAGGATGGCTCTACCGTTTGGTTATTTGTCATGAAAAAAACCATACTAATATTAGATTTAGTCTCTTAGGAATTTCTTTTCACTCACCTCTTAAAAAAAGAAAAGCTGCAAGGAAAAAAGTCAAAAGTAATTCCCGGCAGAAAAAAATAAGCCCGGCTTATCTGCCGGGCAACATTTTAAAAAATAAAGATTTCTTAAAAACTGCGTGGCAGACACTGGGTGAAATACTTATCACCATTAAACCGCAACAACTCAATTTTAAGGCACGAATCGGGATGAACGATCCTTATTACACAGGAATGGTAGTCGGTGCGGCTGCTGCGTTAACTAATATTAATGACTCTTATGCTCTGAATGTAATTCCCCTCTGGGATGAAGAACTTTTAGAAGGTGAAGTATCGATCCGGGGAAGTTTAATAACAGCTATCATATTACACAAGCTGCTTAAACTCCTCTTCACGAAAGCTGCTTTTAACTTTTGGCTGGACCTAAAGAGAAGTAAATTAAAGAATCCTGCAACTTAAAGAGAATAAAGTGTATTAGATAAATTAACGAAGGCTTAAGGAGGTTAAATTATGGATTTTACCGAAAACATTCATTCATTGTTTGAAAAACTTCAATCTTTTTTTCGCACCGAGACAGTGGTAGGTGACCCGATTCAAGTAGGTACCATTACTCTTGTACCAATCATCAGCGTATCTTTTGGGGCCGGCAGCGGCAGCGGGGTCGGCAAAGACAACAAAGGGAATGATGGGTCGGGAGGTGGAGCCGGAGCCGGCGGTAAGATAACCCCGAATGCGATTTTGGTCATTAAAAATGATGAAGTGAGTGTAATCCAGCTCAATAGTAAAAATTCATTAGAGAAAATAATCGACCTGGTCCCGGAAATAATGGCCAAGGTTAACAAAGAGACTTCCGATAGCAATAAAGAGGTGGAGAAATAGCAGAGCCGTCAAGGCTCTGCTATTTCTTAATTTATATAGGAATAGTTATTCTAAACACCGCACCCTTAGACAGCCCGTTAAATGCCGCAATGCTGCCGCCATGACCTGTAATTATTGCTCTGGTTATCGCCAGTCCTAAACCCGTCACCCCTTGGTCACCTTTATAAAAACGCTCAAATACCTGAGCTGCTTCTCCTTCTTTAAAGCCCGGCCCGTCATCGCTAACTATAATTTCCAGATAAGTATCTTTACGGCTTATTTCAATATTGATCAGGCTTCTGGCGTATCGCAAGCTGTTTTCCACAATATTGATGAAAGCCTGCTTTAACTTATCCCCATCAAATCTCCCGCAATACGTTAAATCTCCCTTTAGATGAATAACAATGCCTTTCGCATCAGCCAGTGCTTGCAAACTCTGGACAGCTTTCCGGGCTAACTCTCCTATTTCTTGAATAGAGTAATTAAAGATATCATCAGTATTTTCCAGCTTAGTAAGAAAAATTAATTCTTCCACTACTTTTTTCAAGCGCTGACTTTCCTCAATAATTATTTCTAAACTCTCCTCCATTTCCTTCCCTTCCACTACCCTGTCTTTAATGGCCTCAGCATAGCCTTGGATAGACATCAACGGAGTTTTAAGCTCATGGGAAGTATTTTGTAAGAATCTTTTCTGTTTTTCATCATGGTCTTTTAATTTCTCTGCCATTTTATTAAAGCAGCCGGCCAGTTCCTCAATTTCATCAGCGGTTTTAATTTCCACCATTTCAAAGGGACTCCGCAAAGAAAATTTCGTCATACTTGTCATTAATAAAGCCAGGGGGTTCGTTAAGCTTTTGCCGAACACCCCTCCCATTACTAACGCAACAAAAGCGGCGATTAGCAAACTTAACAACTGCGTACGGCGAAAAAGACCGCTGATATTTATGATATCTTTCACATAGGTTAAGAGGATAACCTGCGCTTTCATACCGCCATGATTATCTTTAACCGGTACTTTCTCAACAACGAACCCCCGCAATTTTCTTTTCCCCACATCTTGTAAAGTTAAATCAGCAAGAACCTGTCTATCCCCCGGCTCTAAATTAGTAAATAACACCCTCCGCTCATTATTTAAAACAATGATCCGTGATTCTATATATCTGCCTAAAACCTTTAGTTCTCTGCGGGCAGAGATTACCTCGCGAATATTGGCTTCCTGGAAAGGTATCTTTTCCAAAGCCGCAGCAATCAAAAGCCCCTCCTGCCGCAGCTGTGTCCTGGCCTCTTTAAGCAAATACTGCCGGGATAATACATTGAACAAGACTGTGCTAATAATAAAGGTTATCAGCAAAATTACGAAATACGTCAGAAAAAGCTTGGTCCTTATTCCGTATTTAACCATCGATTCTATACCCGTAGCCCCAGACTGTGATTATCTCTAACCTGGAATCCGCTTCCTTTAACTTTTTCCTGATTCTTTTCACCAGATCATCAATAACTCTGTCATCACCTAGATAATTATACCCCCAGATCTTTTCTAATAATTGTTCTCTGGTAAAAGGCATATTTTTATTCTTAACCAGATATTCAAATAGGTCATATTCCTTAGTTGTAAGCTTCAATTCCTGGCTGTCCTTTACAACATAGCGCCTGGAACTGTATAATTTGATATCTTTAATGATTATCTCCTCTTTAACTTCAGTATGATCTTTCGCTAATCTGCGGAAAATATTTTTTATTCTTACGATCAGTTCCCGGGGACTGAAGGGCTTGGTCAAATAGTCATCTCCCAGCTCTAACCCCAGAATTCTGTCAAATTCTTCATCTTTCGCCGATACAAAGATTATGGGAACATCACTTTTCATCCTTAGCTCTTTACATAGCTCCAGTCCGTCCATTCCGGGCATCATGATATCCAGGACCAGAAGATCCGGCTTCAGCCTTACTGTTTCACTGCTGACATTCTGACCATTTGCAAAACAAGTTACCTTATAACCTTCTTTTTCCAAGTATTTTTTTATCAGATCCCTGATATTACGCTCATCATCAACAATAAAGATATGCTTCATAAGCACCCCGTCCTAAAATTACTTTTCTATGAATTTCTTTGTTTTTTTCCGGATTACCTGCCCCATTGGAAAAGAACTGAGCCGATCCCTATTACAAAAAAAGGACAGGAATTATCCTGTCCCCCCTTTAGGCCGGAGAAAATCCCTGCTTATCCCACCATTCTTCCTTTAACTGGTCATAGATTTTTTCCAGCATTTTCAGATGCCCCTTTTCCCAGTCTACCAGCCGCCGGTAGAAGCCCTGCAGCTCTTTAATCTCTGTAGTAGCTGCGGCGTTTTGATAATAATCAATGGACGCCTTCTCCATTTTTATGCCGATGCCGAAAACAGAGACAGCTAAGGACCCTGTTTCAGGATGCTGCGTTGCTGCAGTAAATATCTCCGGGGAACGTTCTTCTGCTTCAACCATTGCTTCCAGGGAAAATTGCTTTTCATTGATCAGTTTGCGATAAACATTCCTGAGCCATTCTCCGTGCTTCACTTCCTCCTCCGCCAGAAAAAGCAGGGCCTCTTGCACGCTCTCATTTTCTGCTTGCCCGGCAGCCATTTTATAAAAGATCTCTCCTTCCTTTTCATTGAGCAGGGCTGTTTTGATCAATTCAATTTCCTTAACATTTTTGTACATTTCTTCGCCTCCTTAAACCTGTTTATCTTATAAATTACCTTTTTTTAAGATAATCTAAACCTGGCGAAGGAGACAAATTATCCCATAGTAAACCGGATAATTTTGCTTACAAGATCATCAAGATAACTCTTCTACGATTGCTGTTAAGAAAGTTATTTTTTCCTTTACTTTTTCATTGGCAAGGGTACCTAGGCTTATTATTTTATCAATAGCAGTCTGGGCAGCCTCGCTATTACCTTCCTTAACTTCTTCCCGGAATGTTTTCCAGGCTTCATTAATCTGCTGACGGATTTCTCTGATTTCAGAGTTAACATCCTTTATTTGTCCTCTGATCTCCTGCGCTTGCTGGAGGGCTTCTTTATTCCCGCTTTCCCTGGCGGCAACGTACAGGTCCATAATCATATCCTGATTTTCAATCACCTGGTTTTGTAAAGCATTTCTTTCCATCCGCAGATTATTTATTGTGTGCATTTCATCAACAAATTCTTTCCTGACCTCCAGTTTGACTTGCCCTTTTCCCAGTAATTCGGCCTTTTGTTTTTCCCAGGTCCCGGAGTTCGGTGCGCTTTCTTCGGCAACTGCACTTCCCACTCCGGTAATTAAGAATACCCCCAGTAATAAAATTGTGACAACTTTTTTCATTTAACTCTCTCCTTTTAAATTGATTTGTTTTGCATATTTAGTATAAAGAGAGAATCCGGCACAAAAGTAATGAAATTGTGGAAAAAATATGTGAAAAAAATTTTATTTCCCTGATCATTCTCTGTCCACACAAAGGGGGAGCCTTAAAGAATAAACTAATAATGAGATAATAATTATTTGCCTGAAAAGGAGTGACTAGTATGCAAAGACGGAAAGAATTGAAATTAGCCAGGGCATATGTCCCCTATCAACCATATGTTAGATTATTTCCTTTACCGGAAGCTTTAATGAAAGGCACCATATTTCCTAACCTTTATCAGCCTTATATTGAACCTAAACAGGCATATAAACCATATTAAACTGACAGGAGGTAGTGAAGTTGGACAGATATCTTTGTCCTTTAATGCGGCAGTTGCAAGAGGTTTCCTTTGCTTTAGTTGATTTGAATCTTTATTTAGATAATTATCCTACGAACCAGCAGGCTTTGGCCGATTTCAATACACTTAGCCAACAATACGAGGAACTTAGAAGAATGTATGAAGCCCAATTCGGCCCCCTCACAAATTTTGGCTATAGCTGCAGTCAATATCCCTGGCAATGGGTTTGTGAACCATGGCCGTGGGAATAAAGAGAGGAGGAATAGTTAATGTGGATTTATGAAAAAAAGATCCAATACCCGGTTAATATAAAAAGTAAAGATGTCCGGATGGCCAAATATTTAATTACCCAGTACGGCGGACCCGACGGGGAATTAGCCGCTGCCTTAAGATATCAGACCCAGCGTTATACCATGCCTACCGGTAAGACCAAAGCTTTGCTGACCGATATCTCCACCGAAGAAATGGCCCATTTGGAAGTCATCGCTACTATGGTTTATCAGCTTACCAGAAATGCCACTGTCGAAGAACTTAAGGCCGCCGGTTTAGGAGGCTATTATGCCGACCATGACAAAGCTTTATATTATGTTAACGGGGATGGCGTACCTTTTACGGCCAGCTATCTGCAGGCCAAAGGTGATCCCATAGCCGATCTCACCGAAGACATGGCTGCCGAACAAAAAGCCCGGGCTACTTATCAATGGCTGATCAACCTTGCTGACGACCCCTGCATCAAAGATCCGTTACGGTTCTTAAGAGAAAGGGAAGTCGTCCACTTCCAGCGCTTTGGTGAAGCATTAGTAGATGTTCAGGAGTTTTTGGATACCAAGAAGTGCTATTAGGATAGGATATATAAAAGAGAGGCCAGAGCCTTCCGGCTCTGGCCTCTCTTTTAACTTTTAGTTAAAAATTCACCCAGGCAGCAATTGAGAGAAACATCCCTCTTCTTCTGCTTATCTTCTCTATAAACGGATGATCTATCCAGGGTCTTTTTAATAAACTTATTCTTTGAATTCTTTAACCAGATTAGGCGGTTCTCCCCCGGTACAAGCAATAACTAAATTTCTTGCAGCCAGAGCGGCCATGGCATGATGGGTTTTGGCAGTTGCTGATCCTAAATGGGGAGTAGTAATCACATTTTTCATTTTCAGGAGTAAATTATTGGAATCTATCGGTTCCTGTTCAAATACATCCAATCCGGCAGCATAGATTTTCTTTTCCTGCAAAGCCTTTATCAGTGCGGTTTCCTTTACCGTTCCACCTCTGGATATATTGATAAATACTGCTGTCTTCTTCATTAAAGAGAATTCCCTTTCAGCCATTAAATGTTTTGTTTCTGTCGTCAAAGGAGTAAGAAGCACAACAAAATCAGACTCTTTAAGCAACTGCTCCATTGACGTATATTGTACACCTAAAACTTCCTCTATCTGAGGCTTCCGGCTGCGATTGTGATAAATAACGTTCATATTAAAACCCAGTTTTCCTCTTTTGGCTACAGCTTCTCCAATCCTGCCCATACCGATAATGCCCATGGTAGCACCATGTACATCATATCCATAAAAACGGTCCTCGGGTCCGGCCACCCAGCGGCCTTCCTTTACATATTTGTCCAGTTCAACTATTCTCCTGGCAGCTGCAAGCATCAGCGCAAAAGCTGTGTCTGCAGTTGTTTCATCTAGTACAGAAGGGGTATTTGTTCCAATGATTCCCCTGGCCTTCATTAAGGGTACATCAAAATTATCATAGCCTACAGAATCATTACTAATAACTTTCAGATCAGGGACAAGATCCAATAGCTCTTTATTTATTTTATGGTATTTTAATAATAAACCTTGAATTTCACTATTTTTTGCCAGTATTTGCAATAAATCTTCTCTTGAAATTGGATTCTGCCCTTCCCATTTAAAATAACGACAATGCTCACCTATGTATTTTTCTACTTCTGCCGGAATTGAAGTTGCGATTAGTACCTTAGGCTTCATAGTTTTCCTCCTTTTTCATATAAGTGGACACAACTCTATTTTAGCCTGGCCTTCAGGTTGAGATATGTCCAAAATTCGTATAGCTCTATCTTAACATATTAACAGACTTTAATAATTGGGCTATTAAGGATAATCAATAAATATTTAAAATTTTATAAATATTGGAATCCCCCGGAGGAAATTAAAAAGCCTGGCTCCAATAGAATCCAGGAACCAGACCTTAGTAGTATAATTTTTAGTTTTTCACCTGTCGATGTGGCCGGGGCAGCCACATACTTACCGGTTATTGTCATGATTCAGTATCCACTCATATAAATGCTCAAGATTAGGGACTATTATTTCATCCCTATTTTTAATCACAATTCCTTCTTTAGTCAGTTTTTTTAATGCGTTAGTTGTCGTAACTCTATGTAACCCGGTGATATTAGCAATTTCCTGGTGTGTCAATTTCTCCTTAATAATATAACCCTCACCGGTCTTCTCCCCATTCTGATAGGCTAAAAGGAATAACAGCCTTGCCACCCTTGCGATCGGATTATAAAAACTCATATCCTCCATTTGAAAGGTCATGACCCGCATCTTTTGGGCAATGGTACGGAGAAGATGAAACATTACCCGGGGGTAGCGGGGCAATTCCCTGCTGATAATGTCCCGGTCAAAGAGATATACCTCCGAAGTTTCCTCTGCAATGAAAAAACAGCGGCTGGAGCACTGGTGAAAAAAAGGTACCTCTCCGAATATTCCCGGACCTTTCATTAACCAATAGGTTTTTTCCAAGCCGTTTTTACCCTGCTGCATTAATTTAATACGCCCTTTAACAAGAATATAAAGCTTGTCGACTATATCCCCGGTATTGGTTATAAATTCCCCTTTTTTAAAAACTTTTTTTCGGCCATGAACAAGGAAATGATCAAGATCAGGAATTTCTTTTGATGAAATCCATGGTGATGCAAGATAATAAAAGTTATCGTGTTTTTCCAGATCCATCGATCAGCACCTCACCAAGGATTAATACGATAATGATACTACTATTATAACTCTAATCAATATCCTTTCAAACTATATCAAATTACCGCTGAAATTCAAGAAAAGGCTATCTGTTCTTAAGCAGAATAGCCTCTGTTTACCTTAACTTTATTGATATAGACCGATCAGCTTCCAGTAAGGATAGGCTATAACTACCATAAATATTGCGCCGATCATCATCCTGGGAGCCAGAACTTTAAGCAAATCTTTAAAAGCGATATAGCCATAGGAATACACGAATAATAATCCGGCAAATTCATAGGGAAGAATATATTGGTCTACTCCCATTAAAAATGAATAGATAACCGGCAGGGGGTTGATTCCTGCCTGCACGCATACCTCTGTAATAGGACCTGTAAAGCTTGCTAAAGCAGCCAGTGGGGTTAATACAAAGTTTAAAGCCACGGCGGAGAACCAGGCCGCAAAAGTTGTATAGAGCGGACTTCCCGCCAGATAGGGGAAAAGTATATCGGCCAGCCATTTACCTGCCCCCGAACCATTAGCTACCGTACCAATAGACATGCAGCCGGCAACAAAGAAGAGAATTTTATAGTTTAATTTTCCCAGCTGTTCATCGTTAATTAATTCTATTTTAGGCAAAAAGCAGATTAAACCAATCATCATAAATACCCAGGCTGAATCAATTCCATGAATAGAATCGGTAACAAGAGCCGCTATCGTTACGACAAGAAGAATTGCAGCTTTTTTTTCCTGAGCAGTAATTACCCCTAATTCATTATATTTCTCAATAATCACAGCTTTATTTTCCAGCTTTTTTTCAGGTTTTAACAGAACGATCACAAGGACTACGGTTATAGCAGATAAAATTAGGCTTAATAAGAGATTATGATAAGCGAATTGACTCCAGGAAACCGTGATTTTAGTAATCCCGCTAACGATATTCATCATCATGGGAATACCGCCGTCACCGGTTAAATAACCTAGCCTGGGCCCTGCAATTGCTAAAAAAGCCGTTATCATTACCGCAGATGCTCCCCGGGATTTAGGCTCTAATTCTAAAGCCTGGCAGACCCCGATAGCGATAGGAACGATCATGGCCATCTTCCCCATAACGGAAGGAACAAAGGGATTAATAATTATCCCTGCCAGCATTAACCCGACCAAGGTTCCGGCGAAACTACCGCCGGCTTTAAGAATGGTGAAATAGGCAATACGTTTGGCCAGACCTGTTGTCATTAAAACATTGGCGATGATTATTCCTCCAAAGGAAATCCAAATAACGGTAGAAGTCCAAGGGGCAAAGGCCTGAGCCGGTTGCCCCACTTTAAATAGTATATAAAAAACCGGCAGTAAAACTGCCACCAATGTACTGGGTAATATTTCCGTAGCCATAGAGAATACGCCCCAGAAGGTTATGGCCAGGAATCCTTTTACCATTGGTGTATAGCTTTCAGATGCGGGAATTAACATAATGATCAGCGGCACGGCAAGGGATATTATCCATTTCAATAATTGCGGACTATTTTTTGTCACCGGCAGCGAAACTTTAGCCGCAGGATTATTTTGCATACTTTGATTCATGTCTATTCCTCCTTTTTGGGAAAATTAGGAATGTCTTTCACCCTCTATACATTACTCCCCTGCTACCTCATCCCCGGCTGCAATGCATAAAGCGGTACTGCCTTGATAAGGCTGTACGCCCGGTACCTCGGTTATTCCTCCGGTACCTGCCGGACCTGCCCCTGGGACACGGAATATTGTCACATCAAGAGGTTCAATTGCAATTTCTGTGGGTGCTTCTAATTGAGGAACCCACTCATAAGGAACACGATATGCCCGGTATACCATATTCATTTTCATTTGTTTCCCCCAGTACGGAGAAATATATTCCCAAACCAATTCATGGTGGGAAGTAACTTCAAAAATACGTCCTCCGGAACCCTCAGTAATCAAAGTATTTCCGTTGGGCAATCTCTGAGCACCGCTTATAAAAGGACTATAAAAGCGGTTGGAATCAGGGGGATGGACTAATCCGGCTTCCACCGGGGTATACTGCCAGACAATCTTTAACGTAATGGGATCTATTTCCAAGACCCTGGAATAATCTCTAATTGCATTTTTAGCCCCTGTAGGTGCTCCCGGATTCGGGATGCCATAGCCTGCCCAGCCTCCGTTATCAAAAACCAGGATATTTCCTGCACCGGGGAGGCCTCTGGGAATCATATGAACGTGGTGCTGACCGATAATCCAGCCTAATTTTTTTAATTCCTCACTGCTGTCATAATTAGGGCCTACTTTCCATACAACTTTTCCCGTTTCCTTAGAAATTACAGCCAGAATATTCGCTTCCCGGCCATCCCAGATAATGTTATCAGGGTGAAAACGTTCGTCACCGGCATCATACCACTTATTTGGTCCGAGAACCGACATCGAGTTAATATGCATCCAGTCACCCATGCCCCCCCCTGCGGAACGCATATTGGGGTTTCTGGCTAAAATATTTTTGGCGGCCTCATCAAATCCATACTCAGCAAAATGGTCACTGCAAATCCATTCCCAGACAATATTCCCTTCCCAGTCAACTTCAATAATTGTATCATCCAGCAAAAGTTTGTCCGAAACTTTCGGGTTTTTTAAATTCTTATGGCAGAGTATTAACGTATTGCCTTTATCAACTTGAGGGTCCATACCAGGCACATAATAACCTACGGGATTCCCCTCACGCTGGTAGTCATGATGCTGTCTTGCCATCCATTGCGCTTCTTCACCGGGGTCCTCAATATACTCATATTGATTAAATTTCCAAACTATGTTTCCATCCCAGTCAACCTGGACTAAATCAGTTTGGTCCTGCATACCGAAAGCATTATTTCTTAAGCCGGTATGACCTAAAACATATCCCCCCGGGAAAATTTTATTGGGGAACCCGTGTAATCCCTTCCATAGTTTGCGTTCATTACCATTCATGTCTACTAAAAGCGCTCCCAGCTCTTTTGCCTGGAAAATTGTGTATCCGCTCCAGCATTTTTCCGGATTATAAATTGTGGCTCCTGTTGGATATATACTTGGATATGACATCTGATCTCCCCTTTTAAGAATTTTTAGATAATTTCCACAAAATCTTCGGTCTGCAAATTTATCTGCTTAGTCCGGCCTGCAGAAATTCTCCTATATATAAAATTATATTATATTATATTATCTATTTGCATTCGGTAGTTGCAGCTACAAAAATCATTAATAAATTTAAATGAATTATAGGACACTTAAAAATTTTTTATAATACGAGAAAAGCCAGAACCTTTTGGCTCCGACTTCTCTTTAAAACATCTTAGCAAATGACCTTTCATACACCGAATAAAGCAACGGACAAGAAGACGCTCCGTTTGTTTTGTTTTAATTATTTTCTTCAATGAAAACAAAATTGCCTTTATTATCAAATTTTATATCTTCCGGACCGCTGATCACAATTAAATCATTTCTATTTTTAAGTTGTTCGGCAAATGCAGTTGATAATTCTAAATATTCCATGTGCAGGGTATCTTTGATATGAACTACCCTGGCTTTTTCAGTTCCTACTAAGCCTATTGTTTGCAGTGCCGCGGTCAGCATTTCTTTATCTGTTGGAAAATCCATCGGTAATCTTACTTTCTCCGGAACTAGACCTGTCAACCCGTTCGTATACATTACATGCTTATCTATTTTTTCTATTATTCTCGTGTTGCAAAAATCCGCGGCACCAATACCTAAAGCATTACCGTCAGTATCTTTTGTCAGATCGCTCACTAAAATGCGTTTAATACTGGGGATCTCCGGCTCCGGAGTAAACAAAGGAGCCATCATTCGGCCTGTTACATTGGTATCCATTCCTGTACCGCTGATATCTTTACCTATCTGGTCAACTATAAGTACATCGATGTAGTCAAAAGGTAATTTCGCAATAAATTCTTGAGCCTTTTTTAACAGCTCTTTTTCCTGCCTTTCGAATTCTGCCGGCAAAATTGCTTTTATTTCCGCAGTTTCGTCATATCCATTTTCAACTATACCTATCCCGCATAATATTGAGGTATTCCTTAACACAGTCTGTCCTACAGTATATATTATATGCCCGAGTCCGTATTCTACCGCCGCCTGGTGATAATACCGGGCCCCTTTATGCTTCCCAAGGCCGATGGTCATAATTTTATGAAGTCCGCTTTCAATCTCGCCGAAAAAATCCGTATGGGGCTTAACTCTGTTCATCACCAATATGTGGTCGGCTTCACTGGCATATCTATCTAAGTATACTTTCAGCCCGTCAACAGTTTGGCCTATTTCCACAACTTCCATAGTGGCTTTAATTGGTGCCCCGATATATTCCTCAGTTACCCCGTAATGAGCCAGCACATTAGCCTGCCCTTCCGGGGTAGCACCCCCATGACTCCCCATGGCAGGAATAATAAAAGGCTTCGCACCATAATTTTCCAGGCAGTGCACTACTTCTTTTGTTATAACATCTATATTTCTGACTCCCCTGCTTCCAACGGTAATCGCGATGCTGTCTCCTTGGTTTATCTTATCTTGTATCCCTATCCCGCCTAGCTCCAAACGGATTTTTTCCGGGATACTATCTACTTTCCGATCTGCCAGCTTCTGTCTTACTTTTAGCATTTTAGGAAAAATCATTCATATACATCCTTTCTAATCCTTTAAAGAAAGCGGGGTTTCCACCCCGCTTCTTAAAATAAATTTTTTAACCAAGGAAGTAACTTGTTAAAACAAAACCGATGATCAAGATCCCGCTGGTCCCTAAAAGAGCAGTGCCAAATCCTCGCAAGGCAAGTTCCGGAGCGTCTTTCTTTAACTTACTTTCCAAAATGAAGGCAACGATTGCGGCAATAGGCAATGATAATGCCAATAGAAACTGGCCGACCAGAATTAACTGAGTTGGAGCCGGGATTAAGAAATACATCAGCAGCATTACGGCCGGCCCTAAAAAGGTAAATAAACGCCTGATTTTAATTTTTTGCGAAATACTATCGTCTTTTATGAGTTTTCCTTTAAATAGCACATCACCAATTATTCTTGCAATACCTGCAGTGTTTACGGTGAAAGTTGTAAATAAAATTGCTATGGAAGCAATCATAAATATCGTTCTTGTCCATGGTCCTACCGATTCTGTATAGATACTGCTGATGGTTTCAATTACCTCGAAACCGGCAGGAACTTTACCCATTACATGCAAAACAGCCGCACCAAGGATATAAAAAGCAACGGTTACAATGATTACAAGGATACTACCGGCAATAATGTCAGCACGCATTACTTTAATCCAGCCATTTGCTCTTTCATTAAATCCCCGGCTCTTTCTAGGTCCTGCCCATGCGGCATATCCTTTACCTTTAACCCAGTAGGTATATGTTAATATTTCATTTGCAGTAATACCTGTTGCTCCGAAAACCGCCAAAGCCACAAACCAGCCTTCAGGAGGAAATGAGAAAGTGAACCCTGAGGCTAAATCAGCTGCACGATAAGCATAGGGTGTAGATTGGATAAGAAAGAAAGCAATTGCTACGGTTATTAATGAAAAAATCCCGACAAGAACTATCGTAACTTTTTCTAAATCATCATAAATTCCCCTTATTAAAAGGAGTACACCAATTATAGATATTATGAGTCCCCAGAAATTCGGATTACCGAAACCCAAAAGTCCCTGTACTGCCAGACCCATAACACCGACGATTCCTGCCATATTAACAAGCAGGGAAAGTAATAAAAATCCGGCCCACCACACAGCCCAGGAGGCAGTTCCAACTTTTCCGGGAACCTCGTCAAGAACATCCATCAGGCCTTTTCCGGTATAAATAACATAACGGGCCATCAACTCCTGAAGCGTCGCCTTAAGAATTACTCCTATGACCAGCATCCACAGCAAAACAAAGCCGATTTTAGCTCCTAAAATAGTAGTAGAAATAAGTTCTCCGGACCCTACTGTTGCCCCCATAATGACAAAAGACGGGCCAAAAAATTTAATCGTTTCCCGCCAGCTTTTCGGCGGTTCTTTAATATCCTCTTCTGTACGTTCCCGGATTTCATAATCTTCACGCAAATATTCAGGTAATTGTTCCTGATTTATTTCCGGTCTGATCTCCATAACTTCAACCCCTTTCCTTGTTTTTTTAATTTAATAAACAATTTGTAATTTTTAGTTAATTGGATCGTTGAATCACCTCCTTCATGTCAAATAGAATTGTCAGACCTCCTTTCCTTTCAAAAAAACACAAATGCTTTTATTAGTTATTTTCTGGAATTTTTTCATAATACCTCCAAAGAACTTTGTCATAAAATACAATTTTTTTGCTAATATATTCATCTCCCATTTGTATTAATAATCTAGATTGCTCGGCAATGCTTATCCCCCTCTGACATCTGAGGCAGAGATCCGTTGCGGACCAGTTTCAGATGCTCCCGCTGTTGTTTAAGCTTCTGAGCGCATGATTTCCAGGCATATTTTATAGGATAAGGGCTTGCTCTCTGTTTCTCTGGGGAACTGATCAGACAACCGAAACGTCCGAGATCACTGAAAAAGTCAAATGTTTTTGATTTTCGGGATCTGAAGGCCGCATTTTACCGGGCTTATTTTTCAGAGAAGGTGTTTTCTCGGCATCGAAACGTCCCCTTGTCATTACAAAAAAGGCCGGAGCCGTAGGGCTCTGGCCTTTTAAGTTAGTCTCCTATATATTATGAACAGTTAAGTAACGCTACTGCCCGACACCAGCCTGCTGTGGCCCCTACTAATTTAACGGGTAATGCTGATACAAGAAACCCATAAGGTTGGGGAAGATCCTCTAAATGGCCCAGTTTTTCAATTTGGATATATTCCCGCTTCCGCCCATGCATATGGGATCCCCATAGCTCATTTTTATTACCGCTGCTGCGGTATGCTTCAACCATTGCCTGCACCGGACGGTCCAGAGTCCAGGCATCAATACCAATACAACGGATACCCCGGTCCAAAAGCCAGTCCAGTCCTGCTATACCAAGTCCTGACTGCATGGCCAGGTAGGTTTCCGTATCCGTACCCCAGTATTTATCACAGCCGGTGTGGAGCAAAACAATATCACCGGGATTCAATTGATAATTTATCCGGACTAAAGCAGCCTCCATGTCTCCCGCTGTGATCTCCGCACCCGGCTCCTTATGCCGCATATCTAAAACAACTCCCGGCCCGAAACACCATTCCAAAGGAATCTGGTCAACGGACTTTGCAGGGTTCCCTGCACAGTAAGGTCCATAGTGTAAAGGAGCATCTATATGCGTTCCGGAATGACCGCTGCCGGAAATGATATCGGTAGCCAGTGCCATCGAATTAGGAAAATCAGAGGCTTCCAGACCTGCCAGCTTAGCAAGCCTTTGGGCGCCGGCAGAGTGGTCTGAAAACTCTATTTTAGGCGGAAAGGGCTCAGTTCCGCCATTTTCATGGGGCATACTCAAATCAATTATTTTATACATTTTTCATACCTCCCCTTTTCCGGTATATCTTATTCAAAGAAAGAAGCTGTAATGTCAGCGGTATTTTTCTACTATAGCGATAAATTCCTCTGAGGTCAGGAGTCCCCTTTTTTCCTCACCCTTGTATTTCACTTCATTGACTATCTCAGCCACCGCCTCATCAGCAACCTGAATATTTAATTTGTCAAGATAATACTCCACAGAAGCTTTACCGCTTTTCTTACCTAAGACAATATCACCAATCCGCCCGAAATATTGCGGGTCGGTGGCAAACATCGCTAAAGGTTCTTTCAGCACCAGATCCACGCCAATACCGGATTCCCTGGTATAGTTGCGCTTACCGGCCACAGGCTTGTTGGCGGCTAAAGGGACTCCTGAAATATTTTCTACCAGTTCACACAGTTCCATTATCTTATCTAATCTATAAGCATTGTCGGTCCCCAGGAGAATTTTTAAACTTACCATTAATTCTTCGGCTGCCGCATTTCCCGTTCTTTCACCTAACCCATTAACGCAGGAATGAACAACTTCTGCTCCTGCAGCCACACCTGCCAGCTCTGTAGCTACGGCCATTCCGAAATCATTATGTGTATGAACCTCCACAGGCAGCCCGCCTGTTATTTTTTTCATCTTCCGTACCAAGAACTCAATAGTCTGGGGAAGGGCACAGCCCATTGTATCAACAACTCCAACGGAATGGGGAGCCGAGTTCTCCATGATACCGGCCATTAATTGGGTAATGTCTTCTTCCCTGGCCCGGGTAGTATCATAAGGAAAATAAACTACGTAAAGACCCTGGCTTTTAGCATAGTTTATGCAGTCAATACTTTTTTCCAGAACATTTTCCCAAGTCCATTTAAACTGATATTTGAGCTTAGGATAACCAATGGGAACTTCAATCACAACGCCATGGGCCCCGCACTCCACAGCCATATCAATATCTTTTTGCATAGCCCGGGCAAATGTAAATATCCTGGCTTGCAGATTTCTTTTGCAAATTGCTTTTATCGCCTCATAATCAGCTTTGGAAACAGCCGGCATCCCTGCCTCTATGCGCTCTATTCCAACCTCGTCAAGCTTTTCAGCAATCCTGATTTTATCCTCTACAGTAAAAACAACACCTGGTGTCTGTTCCCCGTCACGTAAAGTCGCATCATGTATCTCTATCTTATCAGCCTTTTTTATAAACTGCAGCACATCGGCATCTTCATTATAAAGACTAGCCCACCAGGCATTCTGTTTGTAGTAGTTACCTTGCTTCACAATAATTACCTCCTCTGTTAACCATATCAGACTGGATTATTTATTTTGACTTGGTTAATAGCGCCTTTAATGGCTTTGACATATTTCTGTTGCTTATCAGCTTCCCACTGATCTCAAACTGCTTTATTCAGCAGCTCCATATTTTACAATAAATCGGTCTATTGCAAATCCCCGCAGTTTTCTTAATGAACAAACTATAACATATATACCGGGAACTTGATTTCAATTGCATTCTCAGGACAGTCAATACGACAGCTCCCGCAATGCCAGCATTCTGAAGGATATGCTATTACAGGTATTTTCTTCTCCTGGTCAAAAGCTATAATATCCCCCGGGCACCTATTAACACATAACTTACACCGGGTGCATAATTCATATTTGATTAAGGGTGGCAACTTAATTCACCTGCCTAATAAATTAATTTATATCCTTATAGGATAATTTTATTTCTCCCTTGCTATTATTTAGGAGAGTTATTTTATTCCAATTGGTATCACTATCAGGAAAATCCCCGCGGAAATGATTTAAACCGAATCTGCTTTCTTTCCTCTCTTTCGCTGCCGTTGCCATTAATTGAGCTGTTATCATTAAGTCGGAGGATTCAAATGCTTTCATTATTTCATGATTCGTGCCGGTATGAATTTCATTTTCCAGGGAACTCCATTTATTAAGTTCCTTCATAGCCGTATCCAAACCTAGCTCTGTTCGGCCAATCCCTACATAATTACTCATTATCTGCCTGATTTTATTTTCAAAAATCAAATAACTTATCTTTCCACCTCCATTTTTGAGCTTATTGATTTTTTCTTTGAGTTCATCCACATAAGTCAGCTCTATATCATTTTGCTCCCCAGACCTTACTGCCGCCGCTGCTTTCGCAGCTTCCCGGCCGCTCATAAGCCCGGAACACATTGATCCCGAAAGATTCGATACTGTTGTGGCACAGCCTCCTGCCGCATATAAATTCTCCACGGTAGTCTCACATTTTTCATTAATCAAAATGCCGCTTATTGAACCAATAGTAGCAGATAACTGCCCCTCGGATATTTCGACCTCCAATAAGTCTTTTTTCAGGTCAAGACCTTTTTGGCGGACATAATCCATGAAGGTATTTTTATCTACCGGTAATAGTTTTTTGGTAAGATGGTCAAAATTTTCAGAACTCAAGTGCCGCAAATCAAAATAACACGGCCCTCTTCCTTCCTTTATTTCCCAATAAGTCGACCAGGGCAGCACCCATCTGGGTCCTTGCTCCCCTCTTTCATCATATTTAAAAATATACCTTTCTCCTAAAGCATTGACCAAATGGCAGCCCATTCCCACCAGGGCATTTACACCGGGAGCACTAAAATTTCTCGGCACCAGTGTATAATGAATGAACTCCATATTTGATAAAGTTGCGTTAACCTTAAACGCCAGGGAAATAGCGGTCCCTGTATTATAGGGGCTGTGCCAGCAATTATAGGGATTACCTGTATTATTATTCGCTAACCGGCCAATATTACCGGTAGCCAATATTACCTTTTTCCCTCTGAACACATGAATATCACCGGTGTGAATATTAAAACCTATTGCGCCAAAGATTTTATTTTCATTAACCAGTAGATTCGTCGTATAGATATACGGCATCAGTTTTGCACCTTTTTTAATTGCTTCTTTTGTAAGAATCGGTTTAATATCACGGCCTTGGAAATTCAAATAATAATCACCCGGCTGTCCAAAGGACCTGGTTCGAATATACCGGTTGGTTTGAGGGTCTTTCATTTGTACACCCATTTGCTCAAGTAATTTGACAACTTCGATAATGTTTTCGGCAAAAACCTTTTCCGCCACATTTATATCTACGAACTTCTTAGTCAGGCGCTGGTAGTAATCTAAAAAGGATTTTTTCGTATCCCACTCTTCACCTGCTTCTAGAAAAGCCATAAAATGATCGTTACCGGCACTTGCACAACCACTGCGAAATATATTTGCTTTATCCACAATTACCGTTTTGGCCCCGGCTTTTGACGCTTCAATTGCCGCGAAGGTTCCGGCAACACCGCCGCCAACTACGATAACATCCCACTCAGATTGATGTACCTCAACATTTTCCATAAAAATCACCTGCCTTAATAAAATTAAATTTCACCTTTTTCTGCCATAGTTTTTTTGCCTCGATGGTCCCTTAACTCTTTAAAACAAGCTGCTCCTACCAAAGTAATACCCAAAATGACTATGATAACGTTTTGGGAGACCAGTAATAATAATGATCCAATAACCAGTAACCCTTGTTGAACCCTATTTATTTTTCTGGTAATAAAACCGGTTATCCCGGAAGTAAATGCCAATATTCCAATCAATGAAGATGATAAGGCTAAAATAATGCTCAGAATATCACCCTCAAATCTCAATCCCGGGCTGTAAATTATCATAAAAGGAGCCATAAAACCTCCCAGGGCCAGTGTAAAGGCAGTCCAGCCTACTTTATTCGGTTCTGCATCGGCAATGGCGGCTGCCGCATATGAAGAAAGTGCTACGGGAGGTGTAATGGTGGAAAAACACCCGAAGAAAAATATAAACATATGAGCAGCCAAGAGAGGTACGCCTATTTCAACCAGTGCAGGGGCAGCTACAACAGCGAGTATCACATAAGCAGCAACTGTGGGAAGACCCATTCCTAAAATAATTGATAACACGGAAGTCAGCACCAAGACCAAAAACAGACTATCCCCGGCGATTGCCAGAATAACCGTACTTAACTTAACTCCTAATCCCGTAAACCCTAAGACTCCCACGATGATTCCGGAAGCAGCTGTCGCCACAGCAATTTTTATTGTGCTTTTCGCGCCGGCGACGCACCCTTCGGTCAAAGTTCTTAAAATATTACGCCTGCCGCCGGGATTCCAGATAAAGTAGCAGATTATAAGAGTAAATATGGATATTACGGCAGTTTTTTGCGGGGAAAATCCAAAAACTAATAAAGCAACTAATAGGGAAATGGGTATTAAATAATATCCTTTGGCCATTATTTCCCTTAATGTTTTAGGTGGTTTTTTGATTCCGAATAACCCGGCCTTAATTGCCTCAATATCTACTACCCTGTAAACAGAAATAAAATATAATGTTGCCGGGATAAAGGCAAACCGCATAACATCAATATACGGACGCCCTGTAAATTCGGCGACAACAAAAGCTGCTCCGGCCATTACCGGAGGGAGAAACTGCCCGCCGGTTGAGGATAGGGCCTCAATAGATGCTGCTAAATATGGTTTGAAACCGTTTCTTTTCATCATCGGAATCGTAAATGTCCCTGTTGTCGTAACATTGGCAACAGCCGCTCCCATCATCGTTCCCATAAGAAAACTACTTACGACAGCTGTCTTAGCCGGCCCCCCTCTCAGGCGGCATGTAAATCGGTAGGATAAATCAAATAAGAAATCACCTGCCCCCAGCTTATTTAAAAACCCACCAAAAAATATGAATAATGCAATAAATCCGGCAGAAGCCCCTATGGGGGAGCCATATATACCTTCCGTCGTTGTATAGAGAAAAGAAATTATTCGTTTTAAGCTATAACCTCCATGCTGAAGGATCCCCGGTAAATATTGCCCGACAAATGCATATAATAAAAAAATGGAAACAATTGCCGCCAGCATTCCTCCGATAGTTCTCCTGGTCGCCTCCAAAACTACCAATACCATAACCACGCCAAAGAAAATATCCGTGGAGTTTGTTGCCCCGGCAGCATTAACAATGCGCTCCCAATTAAATAATATATAGGCACCTGAAGAAGCAGCTCCTGTAATAAATACTAAATCTATGAGCTTTAAAAAGGGATTTGCAGTTTTTGTCTTTAAATAGAGCGGATACACTAAAAAGGTCAATAAAGAAAAAATTAACCAGTGGGATGCCCTTAATTCCATTGTCGATAGTAGGCCAAATCCTCCGGTATAAATATGAATTATTGCTGCAACTATTGATATAACCGCAATAACGTTGGCCACCAAGCGTCCTGAACTATCTTTTTGAACTTCCACGTTAATACTTCCCCTTCCATTAGATTAAACTTGCACCTAAATACCCTAAAGATAAGGTATTTAGGTGCAATTCAAAGTTATATTTTTCCTTTTTCCGCAAAATATTTTTCCGCCCCCGGGTGCATGGGAATTGAAACATTTACCGCATCATCTAAATTTGTATCGGCAAGGGACGGATGATATTTAGAAAATTCCTCCAGGTTATCAAATATTGTTTTTGTTGTTTGATAGATAATATCTTCATCTAAATCACTTCTGCAGAATAAAAGCGTCATCCGGGAAATAGTCATGGTATCACTGGCTGTGTTATATACATCCTTGGGTACATTTATTCCTAAAAGAAATGGATATTTCTCATTAATTTTTTTCAGCATATCATTTTTCATTGGTATCAGTTTCACTTGATGTGTTGCCTGCAGTTCCATAATGGCTGATGACGGGAAACCCGACATTACAATGGCAGCATCAACAGTACCGTCAATCAAGGCCCTGGTTCCTTCAGAATATGAAATATAATGGGCTTTGATATCATCGGTAGTCATATCATAAAATTCCAGAATCATCTCTAATACCTTTATTGTGCCGCCTCCGGCAGGACCAAGGGCTACATTCTTGCCTTTCAGGTCCATGATGCTGTTAATGGGCGATTTTTCAAGGGTATACATTTGAAAAACACTGGGATAAAGAGCCGCAATAGAGCTTATGTCATATTTTTCAGTAAACATTTCCGTACCTTCACGTCCATAAAAGACTTGATCTGCGGCGGAAAGTGCAATATCAACCTCTTTTTCACCTACCAGTCTAACATTTTCAACTCCCCCGCCGGTCACTTCCGCTGTGGCATCGATATTGGGAATATTGTTCGTAATCATATCTGCTATCCCGGTACCAATGGGATAAAATGCACCGCCCACGCTTGCCGTACCAATTTTCAAATGAGCTACCGGTTTCTTGGTCTCTGTACCGTCTGACGAACCTGTTTCCTGCCGGCCGCATCCCCCGGCAACTAAAACTAAACATAAGATAAGAGCGATAATAGCAAATACTTTGAATTTTCTCATAACATTTCCTCCTTATATTTTCTTTTTAGCCTAAAATCCGGTATGCATTATTAACTCAAAGCCTCCCCTCCTTTGCTGAAAATTAATTCATTTTTAAATCATCTTAATTTTTAAACAATTAAGTGAAAATTTTTTACGCAAACCAAAATTTGCTGATTTCCAGCAGTAATTTCCCGATTCTTTCTTTATGCATTCGGACCAAAATTTCCGTCTTTTCCTCATCCTGCTTTTCTATGGCAGCTATTATCTCTATATGCTCATTTATCGAATCCTTCATTCTTTCCGGATTAAAAGCAAATATCGCTTTAGACCAGTTACCTCCGTCCCATAAATTAAAAATCATATCATAGAGCATGGGAAAAGGTGATTGTTTATATAAAAAACGGTGAAATTCTTTATTCTCTGCACCAAACTTTTCACTGTCCCCTGCAAGGGCATGTTCCCGCATTTTTTCTGCCATTTTTTTTAAAATACCAATTTTTTCTTCATCCATATAGGGAAGTGCTGTCCGGGCCGCATACCCTTCTAAAACTGCTCTGATCGAAATGACTTCTTTTATTCTGTCATTATTCAGGGTTACTACCTGAGCTCCCTTATGAGGGATAATTTCCACAAGGCCTTCTGTTTCCAGCCTTTTTAATGCTTCTCTTACAGGTATCGCAGAAATACTATATTCCTCAGCAATTCTGCTTATCGTAATACTTTCACCTTGCTTTAGTACTCCTTTTAAGATCTTATCTTTAAGCTGAGTGTATACATAATCAGACTTAGTGGAAAAAACATCCGCATTTTGCATTTTGGAATCTCCTTTAGCAATAATATATGAAATCATATATTATATAATATATTAATTTATATATCATATATGATTTCATATATTATTGTATC
>JBMNCQ010000095.1:0-1538 GCA_049366715.1 Peptococcaceae bacterium
CTGGCTGAAAGGGTTAAAAGTATTACCGGGCTGGATATATCTTCCGAAATGCTCAGGCACCTGAAAGAAAACGCCGCTAAAAAAGAGATTACCAATATAAATTATATCAACTGCTCATGGGACGACGCCGTGGTGGGAAGGGATGTCGAACCGCACGATATCGTGGTTGCCTCGAGGTCTCTGGGCCCCCTGGATTTGAAGGAAAGCATGCTTAAACTGTCTTCGGCTGCCAAAAAGGCAGTCTATTTCACCCTGCCGGTGGTGCACCTGCCTTTCGATTGGGAGGTATACCAGGCTATCGGCAGAATCGAGAGAAAACATCCTTCCTATATCTATGTCTTCAATACGCTGTACCAGATGGGAATACAGGCCAACCTGGAAATCCTGAATTCAAAAATAAGGGTAAAATTTAACAGCATCGAAGAAGCTATGGATGATTTGCAGTGGCGGACGCTTCCCTTTACCGATGATGAAAAAGAGAAATTGAAAAAGTATCTCGAGAAGAAATTCGCCGAGCAGGAAAACCCGAACCTTTTCAGGCACGAGGGATTTTCCAAGTGGGCTCTAATCTGGTGGAAGGTGCCGGAAAGCGGTCAATTAAAAGCGGAATAGAAATAAATAAGGTTATCTCTCTGCAAGCCCTCCTGCAAAACCAGGGGGGCTTTGTATAACAGGCTATTTCAGGGGCCTTTTTTCAGGCATCCCCGGACGCCTCGGATACTTTTCCGGGGTCGGTTTAACCTTATCGATAACTACCAGGCAGCGCCCGTCGTCAAGACCGGCGATGTCTACCTTTTCAACCTTGGACAGACTGCCTCCCAGTATCTCGACAGCTTTCAGGGACTGTTCTATTTCAAGCTGTACATCACCCTTTTTCTGCGCGATGACGCAGCCGCCGACTTTGCAGAACGGCAAAGTCAATTCTGATAAAACCGCCAAATCCGCCACCGCGCGCGATACGGCGACATCGAACTGTTCACGGTATTCCGGCTTCTGCGCCGCTTCCTCGGCACGCCCGTTTATTATTTCGACATCATTCAATCCCGTTTCCTTAACGATATGCTCCAGAAAGAGGACTTTCTTAGCGGTAGCTTCTAAAAGGCTCATTTTTATTTCAGGCACGGCGATTTTTAAAGGTATTCCGGGGAATCCCGCTCCGCTGCCAATGTCGATAAGACGGCAGCCCGCAGCTATCTTGTCTTTAATAACGGGGATTATTGTCAGAGAATCCAGAAAATGCCTTATCTGAACATCGTCAACATCGGTTATGGCGGTTAAATTGATGCGGTTGTTCCAGTCGACAAGCTCATTGTAATAAAGCATAAATTTTTCAATTTTTGCACTATCAAGCTCTATCCCGATTTTTCCTGCGCCGTCTATAACATGATTCATCTGTATTTCTGACATTCGTTTAAACCCCTCTATGCATTATATATTAACTAAAATACTTTCGTCAGCTTTTTGGTCATAATATTATTAATTCTTTGCTTGATAACACCTATAAACAAAGGGTACAATAATTCTGTAGACAAATTAAG
>JBMNCQ010000096.1:0-1443 GCA_049366715.1 Peptococcaceae bacterium
TCCAGTGTATATCCTCGATAATACCGAAGTCTTTTACTCTCAGTTCAAGTAACAAATCAGTATCTCCAAAAGCAAGACGTTTTAAATTCTCTTTTCCAGCCAGTTAAGAATTATATTCAATATACCTGCATCCATCGGCATAGTCATCTGTGTCTTATATGCGGACAGGCTGGGTTTCCCCTTATCGGGACGAATCATATGGGTTATATCCGCAAGCTCATGACTTTCAAAATCCGTCTTAACCAGTTGCTCCATCTTTTTTAAATCTGCCGGATCCACCTGGATATCCTTCGAACCGGTTATTGCCAGTATCGGACATTTTACATTGGGAAAATCGACAGCAGGGTTATAATCTAAAAACTCACGCATCCATTTGGCATTTATTTTATTTACAAGCTGGATACGCAAGGAGTCCCCGGTAGATTTTTTTATTTTATCTATCTGTTTCTGCTGCGCCTTGGCAACATCTATATGAAAAGTCTTGATCAGCCAGGCATTAAACCCGGTAAGGCCTTTCACTACCTGGCGGGACTGCCATTTTAAAAGCGTCTCACCATTTTGGCAACTTCCGGCCAAAAGTATAATACCGGAAACATCGGTTCCGGTGCCCGCTAACCTTGTTGCTATAATTGCCCCTTCGCTATGCCCCAGTAAAAATACGCTTTCGGAATTGATGGAAGAGTGGTTTTTAAAATATGAAATGATAGAGGAGACATCGCCGGAATTATCATAGAAACCGGTAGACCAGTAATCGCCCCCGCTCTTCCCCACCCCTCTCTTATCGTAGCGCAGACTGGCTATGCCGTTTTCAGCCAAAAAATGAGCAATTTCTTTAAAGATGTTGATAGGATATCCCTTGACATTTTCATTCCTGTCCACCTGTCCCGAACCTGGAATGAGAACAACCCCGGGGAATTTGCCATCCACGGCGGGAAGCGCAATAGTAGCGGAAAAAAGATTGTTGCCGACCTTGTATTCCACTTCCTGTTCGAACATAATAAATCACCTTTAAAATATCCTTACGGCTTTGATTATACATTATCGGACGCTATTGTTGAAAGAAAACCCTGTTCAAATTACAATAGTTATATCAATCATTCGGATTCTCTCGATTCACGATACGGATAAATCTTTACAGGAAGTTGATTATGAATAAAGAAACCGCGAACACACCGGTTATTTCACTGAAGAAAGCAAGCAAAAGCTATGTCGAGGGACTGACGGTTCATCCGGTATTGAATTCCATAGACGCCGACTTTGAAAAAGGCGAATGCGTGGCGCTGCTCGGGCGCAGCGGTTCGGGAAAATCGACCATGCTGAACGTTATCAGCGGCATCGACAAGCTGGACAGCGGTAAAGTCATCATCGACGGCATAGATATCACCGACCTCAGCGAGCAGAAAAGAACCCTTTTCCGCCGTAAAAATATCGGCTTCGTTTTCC
>JBMNCQ010000097.1:0-2004 GCA_049366715.1 Peptococcaceae bacterium
GTTGCGATGCCTGTAAAAAAGAAATGGAAGAGCTTGCCGGATTACATAATAATCTGAAATCTGTTTTAAAAACGGCTACCGGTGATGTCGTCCCTCCGGTAAATTCATTGGCAGTTATCAAAGAACGTGCCGGGATAAAAACTACTCCCGTTAAAAACGGATTCTGGGGCCGGATGTCGGCTCCGGCCGGTGTGGCATTATCATTGTTTTTAGCGCTTGTGACGTTAATCTCATCGATGTCTTTTTTATCGGAAGACCATCTTTTTACAATTGGGGGACCTCCTCCGCCAGAGCCTCCGATTTTAGTCGGTGATGATAGTGGCGGCGCTTATATAGTCTGGTTAGATGGGGCACATCAAGAAATCATACGCGCTCAACATATCGATTCTCAGGGTAACAATTTATGGGAAGAACAGGGCAAACAAATAGCAACAGTTTATGGTTATGTTTATGCCGTAAATGATGGTAGCGGCGGGCTCATTATAAGCTGGAGAAACGATGACACTACTTATTTGGAAAGGCTGGACGCATCGGGAAATATCGTCTGGATATTGGAAAGCTTTACCTCTCTGAAGTTGAGAGCGATGACAAGCGATGATTCGGGTAATACTTTACTTCTTTTATATGATGACAGCAGTCGAATTTACGTTCAAAAAATAGGTGGTGACGGATCTGTTCTCTGGAATGAGGGTAATGTATTATTGGGGATATCCGAAGGTGATTATACTGAGGCAGATATTGTAGGTGACGGTAGTGGTGGCGCCGTAATAATATGGCAGGAGGAGGTTGATGGAGATTTATTAATACGTGTGCAAAGAATAAGTTCCGGCGGCGAAATTTTATGGGCCGATGAAGGGTTAGTTATTACTTCGATAGCGGGCAGTCGGGGTGCGAGCCATCAGATAATTTATGACGGGCTGGGAAACTTTTTTATAACCTGGGATACGAACAAAGGATATTCAGGTTATGATATCGATGTGTACGCTCAGAAACTTGATGGAGAAGGAAACTTCATATGGGATAAACAAGGGGTGCTGGTTTGTGATGATAAGACTGTAAATAATAGTTATTCGACCACGCAATCGAATCCTCTATTGGCTACTGATGATACGGGCGGTGCTGTAGTTATTTGGAAAGACCGTCGCCGAATACTTAACGGTGAAGTATATGCGCAAAGAATTGGCGCTAATGGCGATATACTTTGGGAAGAGAACGGTATTTGGATTTGGGATATTCCCGAAGATTATCCTGATACTGCCGGCATCTTGGATTCCGATATTATATCAGGGGAGGATGGCAGCGTCATTGTTGTGTGGACAGGCTATGACTCCTTGATAAAAAATACAATAGTTTACGCTCAGAAAATAGATCGAAACGGTGGGTTACTTTGGTCTAACGGCACGGTTTATAATAATCAGGATATTCTATCACAGGGCTATTCAAATATTATCGGTAACGGCTCGGGTGGAGTGATAATTGTTTCAAGGACAGGGGTGGACAGCAACCTTTCTAATACCGCTTCGATATATGTGCAGCATATAGATTCGCAGGGCAATCTTCCCTGGGGTGAAAGCGGTGAGGCAATCCGGTTGGTTTCTCCCGCCCCAACGGCGTTGATAATTGCCGCTTTTTCGCTGATCATTGCTGTTATAGTAATAATCGGTCTGATTCTGGGTAAAAAGTCTGCACAAATTTCTACACCGGTTATTTCTCTCGGATTGTTCTTTTTGGCTATGTACTGTGTAAATATGATGCACAGCACTTTAGGGAATAACATAAATGAGTGGAGTTATATACTGAATACCACTCTTAACTGGGTAGCTATCTGGGTGATTATCCTCGCCGGATTGGCGCTGGCGGTTCTCGGTATCAAGAAGGCGAAATTAAATAAATGGATTATGATACCGGTATTCGTTCCGTATGTTTTATGGACTGGTATTACTATCCTCTGGATCTGCCTGTCCAATTTCTAGGGGCTATCTGAAGAGTCCTCTCGAATGGCAT
>JBMNCQ010000098.1:0-3120 GCA_049366715.1 Peptococcaceae bacterium
AAAGAAGATATAAGGACGCTTAATATTACAGGTAGTATTTTTTTCATTTAACCACCTTTCAATAGGTTTTTATCCAGTCTATCACTCCAACCTTAACACAACCTGAACAATCCCCTGTCTTTTCAGGGAAAATTTTTACTCTATTGATAGCAAAACCATTTTTTAACAAAAAGGTTGCATTCAGTTACCCCGGATTTCACTTTATCTCCTCAAGTTCGTCTTTTGTGATTTCGCCTTTGGCAATTTAGGGATGTAAGTTAACATCATTCAGTCTTAAAAGAACTACAGCACAAATAACCAGCCAGTGCGCCTGTTATCAAAGTTAAGTATTTTGTTGACACTAAATATGCTGTCGTCCAAAACCCAAAATTAATCAAGTGTATATCATTCCATTCCAATAAAAGGAATAACTTATAATAATCTACCAAGGAAAGCAATAATATTATTATGCTTAAAATAAAGCGTTTTTTGTTGAAATGCAGTCTCTTTTCCACTGCGGCCTTCAGATTGAAACCTGCCGCAAATAAGGTTACAAAAGCCAGTAATCTTATAACCATATAATCGAATACAAGAGAAGTAAAATAAACCGGTGATATTGATTCAAGGTCCCTGTCAATCGTATTCATTTGATAATAGTCGACTCGTATAATTAAGATTAATGAAAGTACTATAAGAATAAACAGGACTTTAATCAGCGTATAGACATTAATTTTTTTTATCATAAAAATCTCCTGTGTTCCAATCCACCTGAAAACCAATCCATTTCGGACATCGGGTAGAGTTCGACGATTTCCGACGGTCTTAAAAATTCAGTCTCATTAATGTTGACATTCGAATCTTTTTGAGTATAATTTTGTGGATAGAAAGCTGATGTCGTGACGGATGGCAACAGCGCATTTAACAATATGGCAAGGGAAAAACAATATTAATTTTTTTGCGCACCTGAGCCTCTCCTTACGCGAATTATTTTATATTTAATGACAGCTTAGCATACAATTCTTAACAAATTATTAATTTAGTATAAAAAACGGAAAAAATTACGGTATTTTAGTACTATGCTATGAGAATTTTAATAATCGAGGATGATAAAGAGCTTTGTTCTACCTTGAAACGCGGACTTACGGAGGTAGGGCATGTAGTAGATACTGTCAACGACGGCAGGACGGGCATTGATTTTGCCGGGTCGGCTGAATACGACCTTATCATTCTCGATATCATACTGCCCGATATCGACGGCATAGAAGTCTGTCATAAATTGAGGGGCGATTCGGTTTCCGCTCCTATTATGATGCTGACGGCAAGGAGGTCTATCGATGACAGGGTAAACGGCCTGAATGCCGGCGCCGACGATTATTTATGCAAACCCTTTGCCTTCGACGAACTGGAAGCGCGCATCCGGGCGGTTCACAGGCGCGAAGGAGTCCAGAAATCCCCTGTAATCGAAGCGGGCGGAATCATACTTGATACCGTCAATCGAATGGCGACAGCTAACGGTAAAAAAGTGGAACTTACCTCTACCGAGTATAGCATCCTCGAGTATTTTATGTCCCATCCAAACCGCGTGCTGACGCGTGAAATGATCGAAAACCATATCTGGGATATAGAAAAAAGCTGCGAGTATAATAACACCAGCGTTTTTGTCAGCAAACTGCGCCGGAAGCTGGGATACAGCAATAATAACTGTCCTTTCCGCAGCGTCTACGGCGAGGGTTACCGGTTTACGCCATGAAGATTCATTTCAACAGCATCAAACTCAAGCAAACCGTTTTTTACACCGTTTTCCTGCTTTTACTATTATTTATTTTTCATTTTATTGCCTATATGCTTTTATTACATGGACTTAATAGTAACCTGAGTGATTCGCTTACGGCAGATTCGGAGAAAGCGAGAGATGTTATTTTACAAAGTGATATTAAGGATTTTTCACTTTTAATAAGTGATATAAATACTTCTTTGGGTGATTGTGTTTTTATTTATGATGTGGTAGATAAAGAGGTTATCGGTAACCATTATGCTGCCGAGGAAATAAAAACAGCGCTATCCGGTATACGTAAAGTATCGGCAGGTGGTCAGTATCATACGTTAGATACTATTAATGGGAAGATGAAATTATATGTAAGCCCTCTAGATATCGATATGGAACCGACCAAGCTCTTGGGGGTCACGCGCGACGCCGATTATATATATCGAACTACTGAGCAATACAAGCGAATGCTCTACGGGGCCGTTCCCATCATCATCTTATTTGCACTGCTCTCCGGTTTTATAATATCGAGCTATTTCCTGCGGCCAATTAAAGCTATCACACGCACGGCGGAGAAAATCGACCCGGCGAATCTGGTTGACCGCATTCCGGTTAAAAGCAGCGACGAACTGGGTCGGCTATCCAGAACCCTCAATACCCTTTTCGACCGCATTTACGGCTGTATCAACCGCCAGAAGCGCTTTACAGCCAATGCCTCTCACGACCTGCGCGCGCCGCTGACGAATATAAAGGCCGAAACCTCCCTTGCTCTGAGGAAACCCCGCTCACCGGAGGAATACCAGGAGGTTCTTAAGAGGATCGACCACGAGACGGAACACTTGAATACAATGGTGGACGACCTGCTGATACTGGATTCGATGGATACCCAGCCGGAGCGTTCGCGTACAAAATCGATAGACCTTTCCGGGTTTATCATGAGCATATTGAATAGTTGGGAAACACAGTATAAGCAAAAGGGAGTTAAGCTGGTTAGTAATATTACACCCGGTATCGAAATAAAGGGAGACCTTTTGCATTTCAACCAAATCCTGGATAACCTGCTGAAGAATGCGCTCGAATATACCGGGCAGGGCGGAGAGGTTACCTGTTCGCTGGAACTCAGGGGTAAGGATATCGTTATTACCGTTTCGGACACCGGCGTCGGAATCTCCGAAAAAGACCTGCCGCATATCTTCGAACGTTTTTACAGGGCGGACAGGGGCCGGCCGGGCAACGGTCTGGGGTTGCCGATAGTGGAAGGCACCGTCAAGATGTACGGCGGCAGCGTAACTGCGGAGAGCGAGCCGGGGAAGGGTTCTGTGTTTACGGTCGTGATGCCGGCAAAACAGCCGTATTACATAACGGGGGATTAGGTT
>JBMNCQ010000099.1:0-6922 GCA_049366715.1 Peptococcaceae bacterium
TGAGCGTAGAAAAACACTTTACTACGCAGGAAGCCAGGGAAGTCGGCGAAGAACTGGGCATCGATTGGAAAAGATTCGATGTAGAGCAGTTCAGGATGGGGATGGATGTCGAATTGGAACACGGCCTGATAGACCCGCAAACCAATGTTACCGATGACGACCCCATATTAACCGGGAAAATCGCGCTGGCGCATTTAAACGAATTCTCCGATTATTACACCCGCCTTTACGAGATGGAAGAGGAAGCCGAGAGCGAACTGGAATAGAGCGGTGATTATACTACCGCGCTAAACTTTTTGCGCTATTATAGCGGCAGCTGCCTTTTTGTTATCGATAATACCTTCGAAATAACGCAGGCAGCGGAAATCACGGAACATCTCGAGCAGTTCGTTATGCCTGAGCAGGAAATCCGGATTCGATGGCTTGCCGAATTGCAGCTGGTCGACGGTGTATGTCTGGTATACGACCATCCCACCCTTTTTCAGCCCGTCTTTTATACGCTGAATCAACGGGCGGTGTAGGTAATTGAAGCAAATAATCACGTCATACGTATTTTTTTCGATTATATAATCTTCCGCTTCTATGTCGGCAACCCGGGCATGAATTTTAACCCCGGCCGATTTTGCCCTTTCAAGCGCGATTTTAACCGCCTCTCCGGAAATATCCACCCCTTCGGTATAGAGTCCCTTTCTGGCAAGATAAATCGTATTTCTGCCGTTTCCCATGGCTATATCAAGCGCTTTGCCTGCGGGAAGCAGGGCTATATTATCCGTCAGAAAAGGTGAAGGTTCTAATTCGTCATGCGTATTCATCGCTATTCTGTTTCTATCCTTTTCAGTTCGAAAACTACCGGATTATCCGGGTCGGGACAGGCGACGGTCGTTTTTGAAGGGTCCTTTTCCCAGGGAAAGCTCCCGCCGAACTGCAGCACCTCGGCGAAAGGGAAGAGGGTATAAAACGCCCATGAGCACATGTTGCATGGAGTGCTTTGCCCGATAACGAATTCATCGCCTTCCCTGTGCCCGGCTTCGCAGGTACCTTTCTGCGAAATGACTTTTGCCACAATCGTTTGCATCTTTACCTCCTTTATCATCTTTGGTTTCTATACTTTAAACACAAATATCATTATTATGTAAGCCACAAAGAACAGCAGCCCGAAACAAAGCGTATACCAGTTCAGCTTATCGAAGCGGATGCACAGGTAAAGCATAAACGAGATTACGGTCGTGGCGATAACGCTGAGCAGTATATGAATATCATAAGACCATGAAATCAGGAAAAGAGCCAGCGCCGGATAGAAAGTGGAATACAATATCTTTTCGCCGACCAGCGAACCGAGGCTGAGGGTGTCCCTGCCCTTGAATCCCCAGATGAGGGCGGTCGAGGTTTCCGGAATGGCGGTAGCTGCCGGTACGATAATCAGGGCCAGCGCCAGCGCGCTCAGTCCGATTCCCTGCGAAAGGGTTTCCACCGTTCCCACCATCTTTTCCGAGCCGATGTATAAAAGTCCCACGGCCACCAGAAGTTGAATAACCGCCAGAGCCATCCTTGCCTTTGATGCCTTGGGAACGATACGGCAAAAATAAGGGGCTTCAGCGTCTTCTATCTGCTCGGCGTTCTTTCTCTTGTACATCGTCCATATATAGTAAACAAAAGCGGCCAGGAAGATCGCGGCAAAGACGTACTTTACCCCATGACTGCCGGTAAATGCCGGTACCAGTGTCAGCGGGAAAAGTATGGTAACGAAAAGGAAGGGAGTCGCCAGCGATTTATCGACATGCATATGTCCGCTGGGTCTCTTCTTCAGCAATAATCCGATAAGTATGGCTATGCCGACCAGTCCGTATGAAAGACTGGAGGCCATAAACGGCTGCCCGTAAATGGTGCCGACGCCGATATCGGTGCCGGCTTCCCCGGAGTATGCAAAGATGGCAACCAGGAAAACCACCATCTCCGGTATGGATGTAAAAAGCGGAGCTATAATAGAACCGACGAAAGAACAACCGAGCTTTAACTGGCTGGCTATCCATTCGATAGCGTTTGTAAAAATCAAAGCCGCGATAAAAACCAGTACCATGGTTCCCAATAGAGTTAAAATTGTTCCTGTCATTTATTACCTGCCCGAATAAGTATTTTTATTTTACGTTATTTTTTATTTTGTGCCATTAAGCATCATCGACTGTTATATTCACATCGTTCTCTCACCAATTGTTTAATCTATTAAATCTACGCTGTTTTTATTACGGAGCAGAATATCGTTCCCTGAAATCAGCGAATCGGCAATCAGCTTGAAAGACTGTAAAAACGAACGGCGTATCTCTTCATCGCCGAAACCGCCGAGTTTTTTATAATCATCGTAATAGGCGGCAAAATTAAACAGGGGGATGCTGACAAAGAAGAACTGGAAAAGCATCATATCAGCGGAGAAATTGAAATCATTATCCGCCTCGGCTATCGTTTTAAAGAGTTCGTTATCGTTATTGCTTTTTATCAATTCCATTAGTTTTAAAAGGTCGTTGTGGTGCTTGCTGTTTTTTAAAGATTCCAATGTCAGGATGCGTATTACGGCCCTGTTTTCAACGGCATAATCGAGAATATCTTCAAAACAAATTTTAATATTTCTTGAGAAATCTTTCCTGGATCGCTCATCTATAAAACGCAGCCGATCGGGTAAAATATCCAGCCGTCCTTCCCTTATCATCCGCACGATGTTGGCGTTAATGAAGTCCATCGCAGTGGATTTTATGCTTTCCGAAAGCGAGCGAACCAGGTAGTCGAGGATTTCTTCCTTGCTCTTGAAGTAATAGTAAATCAGCGCCTTGGTTACCTTTGCCTGTTCCGCTATCTCGTTGACGCTGGCGGCATCGAAGCCCTTTTGCGAAAACAGTTCTATCGAGGCATTTAATATTCTCTCCCTGGCTTCGATATTAACTTTATTTTCCAAGATCATTTCTCCTGACTGACCGTTCGGTCAGTATCAATTATACTACATTCCCCTGCTTTGTCAAGGAGGATGTCATGTTTTCCGTCGATTATCTATTTCTGAGAAAAAATACTTATGCTTTATTGACAAAGTTTAGTTTAAGTGCTTTACTATGGGCAAAGTAAGTGACAAAATGTCAATAAAATACCTAGCAAGGAGTTGGCATGCAAAATAACGATATTGATATAGCCTCATTGAGAGAAAAGGCTGGTTTATCCATAGAAGAATTGGCTGACCGTTGTGGAAAAAGTACAAGAACGATTTATAGATGGGAAAGCGGACATACGTGCCCAGAAAAACTTGTGGTTGATATGCTGAAAGAAATGACAGTTCCTTATTGTGCTGTTGAAGGTTTCGAAGGAAACAACGAATTTACTTTTATTGACCTGTTTTCAGGTATAGGTGGTCTAAGGATGGGTTTTGAAGCTGTTGGTGGAAAGTGTGTTTTTTCCTGTGAATGGAATAAATACTGCCGGCAGACATATAAAGCAAATTTTAAATGTGACCATCCATTTGCAGAGGATATACGTGAAGTTTTACTTGATAGTGTCCCACAATATGATTTACTTATCGCTGGTTTTCCGTGTCAACCTTTTTCTATTGCCGGAGTATCGAAGAAAAATTCTCTTAACCAGCCACATGGCTTTGCATGTAAAACACAGGGAACCCTTTTTTTTAATGTAGCTAACTTTATATCCTGTCATAGGCCCAAAGCTTTTCTTCTGGAGAATGTCAAAGGACTTGTTAGTCATGATAAGGGTAATACATTCAGAGTTATTATAAATACTTTAAGAAATGAACTTGGATACAATGTCGATTATCGCATAATAAATGCAAAAAGTTATCTTCCCCAAAACAGGGAAAGGATATACATAGCAGGATTTCGGGATATTGATTTTTCGTTTGATGAAATGTATGTTCCTGATCCGGAAAGTGGTCCGGTGTTGAAAACAATATTACATCCCGAAGATGGTTCTGAAGAAGAAGAGAATCCTTACACTGTTGGAAATAAGGCTCGTGTTTCTGAAAAATATACCCTTAGCCAACATTTATGGCAATATTTACAAGATTATAGTGCCAAGCATAAGGCCAAAGGAAATGGTTTTGGCTGTGGATTGGTTACTCAGAATGATAAAACAAGAACTCTATCAGCCAGATATTATAAGGATGGATCTGAGATACTTGTCCGACAAGAAGGCAAGCCTCCACGTCGTCTTACCCCTCGTGAGTGTTCGAGATTAATGGGATTTGATAGCCCCAATGGTGAAAAGTTTATAATTCCTGTATCGGATACGCAAGCTTACAGACAATTTGGAAATGCTGTCGCGGTCCCTGCCGTTGAAGCTGTAGCCAGATATATGTTTCCATTAATAATGGAAGCCAAAGATAGCGAATTGAACAAGTGTATACAACTTCGAATGAATATTGAAAGAAATAAGGTTAATGTCTGATATAGTAAATTCTGAAGTCAGAAGCAGGATGATGTCCGGAATACGCTGTAAAGATACGAAACCGGAGATTATTATCAGGCATCATCTTCATGCTCTTGGTTATCGTTATCTTTTACATGACAAGAGAAAACCGGGTAAGCCTGACATGGTTTTTCCAAAATATAACGCTGTTATATTTGTACATGGATGTTTCTGGCATGGACATGATTGTTGTTTGTTTAAATGGCCTCAGACTAACCAGGATTTCTGGCGTATAAAGATAGAAAAAAATAAACAAAAGGATATTGAAAACCATATTAAATTAATAAATGCTGGATGGCGCGTGATGGTAATATGGGAATGTGCTTTAAAAGGAAGATCCCGGATGAAAATTGATAAAATTATACAAATAACTTCCGAATGGTTATGTTCGAGTGAGCTTCAATCGGAAATACGTAGCAAGACAGGAGTACATTAATGAAAAAGGGATATCTGTCAGCTTATTTTGACGGGATAGCTGTAAAACGTTTAAGTGTCGTTGAAACAACACCTCAAATATCGCATCAACATGAATTTAATGGCGTGTCACAACTTAAAGAAATTTTAGGAGCCAATCGTTGCATTTTTTCTTCCAAATTTGTATATCTGGGAGAAAGTGAAGAGGAATGTGTTACAGCTATCGGGACTGTTACTTGGTATGATGCAAGAGAAAATCATCCAAAGCGTTCAGAATATCGTCTTTATTATCAGGAGAATTCGGTTTCCGAATTAGCTTCAGAAGGGGATTTGTTGGTAATAGGAAAGTTGCCTGACAATTCTTTACTTGTCATCATTGCCCGCGCAAATACTACTTTTGAGAGAAATATAGTTTGGTTGTTTAATCTTTCATATGGAAACATGGGGTCATTTGCAATTAAAGAAGTTCGTGATCAAGATGATTTTAAACTTGATTTTGCTTCTAAATTTATTCTTGAGGAATTGGGAATAGAGGCCATAGAAACAGATGAAAATTATCTGGATAACATGATTGATAAATTTGGTAATGTTTTTCCTTCTACGAATGTATTTTCAGCATATGCCCGTGAAACAATATCAGTTGCATTGGAGCCGTCTAATCCTGATGATATTCTTCTCATTTGGATGGAAAGAGAGGAGATGCTTTTTAAAACATTTGAACATTATATAGTAGCTGAACGTTTAAAACAGGGATTTGAGAACGACGTTGATGGGTTTATCAGTTATTCTTTAGGAGTACAGAACAGGCGCAAGTCTCGGGTAGGCCATGCACTAGAGAATCATGTGGAACAAATATTGAATGACAACCTTATAAGTTATACAAGAGGAGGTAAAACTGAAAATAATGCAAAGCCGGATTTTGTATTTCCCAGTATAAAGGATTACCATAATGCCGGTTTTCCTGCCAGTCAATTAGCAATGCTTGGTGTTAAATCAACCTGTAAAGACAGATGGCGGCAAGTACTATCTGAAGCCAGTCGTATTCAAAATAAGCATTTGCTTACATTGCAACCGGGGATCAGTGAAAATCAAACCAAGGAAATGCAGGCAAATAAATTACAACTAATCCTGCCAAAACAATTACACAATACATATTCAGAAAATCAACAAACTTGGTTAATGGACCTATCATCATTTCTATCATTCATTAAAAATCAACAATAATATAAAACAATCCAGACACAGTTATTAAGATTTTATATACTTATTGAAATCTAATAGTTTAGTCATTTATGGTATTTTGTTATCCGTTATCATATCTTAACTATTAAGAAATATATCCATCTTTTTTAAGATTCCCAGGGTCTCTTCAATTTAAAATACCCTCTCTTTAGAAAGTCCAGCTCTCGAAAATGCAACCTTTTAAAGAACCGCGGCGTTATAGTTAATAGTGGAGATGGATATAGACAAGGAAAAAGAGCTGGTTGAAAGAGCCAAAAACGATACCGTTGCTTTCGGTGAGCTTTACGACCATTATTATTCCCGGATATACGGCTATATATTAAGAAGAACGGCCAATGTTCAAGTAGCCGAGGATGTTACTTCCGAAGTTTTCCTGAAGGTATTAAAGAACCTGGGGAAGTTTCGCTGGCGTGACGTCCCCTTCTCCTCATGGCTTTACCGCATCGCTTCCAATGAAATTGCCAATTATTTCAAGAAAAACGGAAATGGGCATGTCTCCCTTGAAAAGGTATCCGGCTCACTGGATGACATAGAGCTTCTGAATGCCGATATGGCATTGAAAAAATACGATGAATATATCGTCCTTCATGAAAATATCTCCAAGCTGTCTATCAAATATCAGGAAGTGATTACACTGCGCTTCTTTGAAGACAAGCAGGTCAGGGAAATCGGGGAGATACTGGGGAAGAGCGAGGGAACGGTAAAATCCCTGCTGCACCGGGGGCTGGAGAAATTAGCGAAGCTAACGGATTAAAGTGCAACTTTTCGGGTAAAAGCAGGGTTATATTAGATGGAGGGTAGTCATGAAGGA
>JBMNCQ010000100.1:0-8910 GCA_049366715.1 Peptococcaceae bacterium
TCTGCTGGAAAGAACCGGCTTTGCTATTCACAGAGTTGGTTTAAGTATTTAATTTATAGTATAATATTCTTAAAACAAGGCCATTGGGAAACCAATGGCCTTACAAATATCTTAATAAAGGCTGTGGTTGTATGATTAATGTTAATGAGCTGCAAAAATTAACAACAGAAATAATAAAAAGGGCCGGTTTCGCTGCCGGTGATGCCGATATTATTGCCGACTCCTTAATTCAGTCCGATTTAAACGGTGTCGGCACCCACGGTTTGGCTCGTTTAAACCTCTATCTGGAAAGGGCGGAAAACGATGCCCTGAATAAAAATCCCGTGATCAAGGTAATCAACGAGAACCCCGGCACAGTAACCCTAGATGCTGATAACGGCATGGGCATTGTGGCTTCCAAAAAAGCAATCGATATCATTACGCCAAAAGCCGCTACTACCGGAATCGGTTTGGCAGCAATCAGGAACAGCAATCACCTGGGGGCATTATCTTATATCACCAACTTAATTCAGCAGCAGAATATGATCGGCTTCGCCTGCACCAATACCAGTCCCATCATGGCTCCTTACGGTGGCCGGGCTCCGGTATTAGGAAATAATCCTTTTAGTGTGGCAATACCTTGCTCACCGCCCATTATTTTCGATACTGCTTTAAGCGTTACGGCCCGGGGTAATATTATCTTAGCCGAACGGGAAGGGAAACCTATTCCTGAAGGCTGGGCGGTAAATGATAAAGGACAAATCACCACAAATGCCAAAGAAGCATTATTAGGAGCAGTATTGCCCATGGCTAAACATAAAGGATACGGCTTGGCACTAATAATTGAAATATTGGCAGGTGTCCTGACCGGTGCGCAATACGGCGTAAACCTCGGCTCCTTTGTCCCGCCCGATTATTCCAAACCATTAGGATTTGGCCATATTATCATGGCCATTAATATTGAAAGCTTTATGGATAAAACAGCCTTTAAAGCCAGATTAGCTGATTTGGTAACAATGATCAAAGAGAGTCCTTTAGCAGAAAACTTTACTGAAATCATGATACCGGGCGAAAACTCCTCCCGGAGAAATATTACCGGGCAAAAGGAAGGTATCCGGCTTAAGGAAACAACCGCAGAAATCTTAAAAGGACTCTGCCGGAAGTATCAAATACCCCAGGACCTTCTCTAAGCAAATTCCTGACTGTGGGATTCCCTTAAAATTTAGTTTTCCCACATTCTAAGGACGGGCCAAGACCCGTCCTTAGAATACTAATCTGCCGTTTATTCTGCCCTCCCTTGCCTTACAAATTACGATCATACTTTTAAACGATTAGAGAGACTCCAGCGGTAAGGCGGCGAATAATATGAAAAAGGATCCTACTTTATGACTTTCATATTATCCCGCAAAATATTCCACATCTCCTGGTCTTCCAGCCCTAATCTCCAAACTGCAATTCCGCCTAAGTCATAGCTTTTGACTATCTCCAGCTTATGACTAAAGCTTGACCCGCTTTCAAACCAAACCTCATGAGCTTGTCCATCATCATCCGTATACTTAAAATAGGGGACTTTTCCCCGATCATCCCAGGATATTGAGATATTATGATCTTGCGCTGTCTCCAGGGCCTGGCTGTACGATAAATACCGGGGGGCTTTGTGGCCTGTCTGCCAATCGAAACCGTAACCCGCAATACCAACTAGAATTTTTTCTGCCGGTATTTCTTTTACAGCATACTTTACGACATCTTCAACCCAGCCTTGTGATGCTATGGGACCCGGCACTTCCGATGAATAGCCATGTTCATCATAGGTCATTACAGCTATATAATCGGCATACTTGCCGATTACCCCATAATCAAAAGGACCTGACCACGCATTCGTTTTGTCATCGCAGGTTTTAGCAGGCACTGAAACCGTGATCGTGTAACCTTGTGGTGCCAGCTTTGCGAACATTTCTTTTAACAGGGCAGAAAAGTTATCCCGGTCATCTATATAAATACTTTCAATATCCAGATTAATGCCGTCATAGTTATATTCTTTTAAGATTTTTTCCACATTGGCAATAAAAGCTTTACGATTATCTTCCCCGGCTAACATTTCTTGGGCAAGTTTTTTACCATTTACCTGACCGCTGTAAAGAAGGTTATGAATTAACATAAGTACTTTAATATCCTCTTCTTGAGCTTTACTGATAATAGCTTTAACCTGCCGGGCGGTAAACCCGCTTTCAGCATGGTGCTCTTCCAGAGATACTGCACTTTCAGGGGATAACCTGTACCAAAAAGGTGCAATGGCACTAATTTCATTTTTATTTGCCAGCATACTGTTATATGAACTAGGCTGTTCATTTTCCTGATCTACATAAAAACCCACTACATATTTACCCTCTGCTCCTGAATTAATTCCGGCAGAATTATCAGCCGGCTGTTTAACAGCGATTTCTTCAGTAGCCGGTTCTGCCGCCTTCTGCCCGGAATTAACGGCAGCCGTTGTTAAATCATCCCTTCCCGCTAGATTTTCAGGATTTGTTCCTGTTCTTGACACAGCCTCCTTTTGTGCCAAATAGTTTCCGGCTAATAAGGGAGAAGCCCCCAGTACAAAAATAACAGCCGCAACAACAAATATACCAAGCGCATTTTTAGGCCGCACTTTAACACTCCTTCCGCTTTTCTAAACACATACACGATTATAAAGCTATTGCCTGTATTTTTCATTATAAAATAATTGGTATTCTCCAGGCCTTGAGACGGAAAGAGTGCTATCCAGGCAGGCAGAAAAATCACCCCGTTCCGGAGTGATTTTCATAAGCTTTAAGAGCATCCTCATAGGTAGCATAGATCGTAAAAACCCTATCCAACCTTGTCAGCGCGAGGATTTCCTGCACCTGGGGATTTTTAATACAGCACAGAATTAAATTGCCGTTTTGTTGCAAGCATCTCCTAAAACTAGCAACAACTACCCCTAACCCGGTACTGTCGATAAATTGGCAGTCTCGGAAATTGATAATAAAAGTATTCTCCCCCCGATCCAGCAAATCATTTAATTCCTTTCTTAACTTACTGGCTTCTTCAATGCTTAATCTTTCCGACAAATTTTTAGTTATGGTCACCGGACTTCACCTCTTTTTAGACTCATTATGTACTGTTTTTCGGGATTCAGCTGTTCGCGCCAGCTACCGTATTACTATGAATTTTACACGGATTCCACTGTTCTTAAACAAGTACCTGACCGAAACCATCCTGATTAAAACAGAGATAACCCCGCCTCAACCGCTGCGGGGTTGCCAAAAATTATCATGAAGCTTTGTCCTGGCACGTAAGCTATTAGATGTTTATTTTCAGCACATAATCATCCTGGTTCCAGGTGACTTTCACTTTCTGCCCGGTCAAGCTCTCAAAAACCTTTTCCAATATCTCCGCCCGAACCAGAGGGATACCGGTTTCATTTATTAATATTGGCTGGATATTTAAATCTTTAACCACTTCATTATTCACTTCAATTTTGACGGGTAATTTGGATAGCGCCAGGCTGCTGGACATTTGTTTCGCTTCTTCAGGGATATAGTCTAACACTGTATAAGCCTCCATCAACATCGGGAAATCCGGTTTTACATTATAAGTAAACCAGTCAAAAGGTATATACATATATCCCTTGTCAGTCAAGGGGCTGCTTCTTCCCCAGCTCTGGGTAACTTTTACCCAGCGTTCATCAAGATTATATTTTAGGGCAACCATTGCGTGACCGCCGATATTATCACCGCCGACACTAGCAGGTACCAGGCCTCTGCGGGCTTTATAAAAATTTGAAAGTAAATACATTGAAAATATCACAGGTTTTTTTTCGGCAAGAGCCGTTAAAATATCATCTAAGTCTAAGCACTTAGTATAGGCAACGATCCTGTTCTGATAAGCATTTCTTAATATTCTCCCTAATTGCCTGTTACCTGGTAATGCTCTCTCGTAATTAGCCCTGGTACTGGGAAATAGTATTTCCCTGCACACCCCCCTAATCCTTAATGTCTGTACGGTAGCTTTAACGGTACTTCCTTCCGTTTCAGGCGGTAACCCGTCGATTTCCCGGTTCATTTTATAAAGAAACATTGGCGATAAGTCCACCATCTGTCCTGTTTCAAAATACTGATTGATCATCTGCAAATATGACCCGGCCTCCCCGGTACAAGTGGGAAGGTCCTCCTGATCATGTATAATTAACGGCACCTCATCTATGCCACCTTCAGCCGGGATATTCCGAATCAATGTTTTACTTACATTTTTATGTAACCAGTCCCTGGAGTCCCTAGGACTAGGATAGGCACCGGGATGAGAAATCCTGTTTGACATATCAACACTCCCTTATTTTTAATGCAAAGTAGTCTTAATATAGTATATTTTTAGATTAATTTAGGAGTGCTTATATTTCGGCTAATTTAACCATTTAAATTACCGGTATATTAACTGCAAAAATTTTTCTGCTAATGTCTTCTCTAAGTATGGGTACATCCAGATAACAGATAGCCGGCCATTCGGTGTTACGATCTGATTATCAAGCTGCAGAAGCACCGGCTTTCATGAAATCTGTAGGACCCCAGTTAAAAAAAAATCAGATTCTTTACGAATCTGATTTGGAAAACTTTAACAATATTTTTTTGATGCGCATGAATAGAGATTGTCTTTTGCTTTGTACACTATCCTTGGAAAATAAGTGTGAATAAATATATTTTCTTTCTTGTTCCGATAACTCTACGGAAAACGTTTCTTCTTCATCAAGCACAAACAATAATCTTTTCCTCCCTTCGGCAGCCTGGCAGTCATAGACCTCGTCCTTAGACCCATAGCTTTGCGTCCCATCTTTTCAGATGGTTTGCCTTTATCGTGTTTGGTATTATATATAATATATTATCTTCATTCGTCATTTGTATTTTTTTCCCTTTTTTTTATTTAAAAAATTTCAAATAATTACTAAAAAATTCAAAGTTAGGATACCCTTTAATATTGTAACATAAATTTGCAAAACTGTATTATTTAATTGTAAAATAAACGTTAAACTACCCGGAAACCACTCCGATAGCTTATCCTGTATCATGGTCCCGCAGAAAAGCAGTTTTTAAAGTAATACTCGTAAAGCCTCTTGTTGAATAGAAAATATTAAGGTATATTATAATAAAGTAAATGTACTTTTGCTATGATTGGATTTGAGTAGGAGTTTATGGTTACAATTGCAGAGAGCAGGTCGGTAGGTGCAAGACCTGCAGTACATAAACTGTGAATTACCGTCCTTGAGCGTCGATGGAAACATTGCGGCTGTCATCCGATATCCTGACACTGAGGCATCAATCTGATGTGAATTAAGGTGGTACCACGGGGTCTGCTCGTCCTTTAGGATGACAGTCCCTTTTTATATTTTCTAAAGGAGCTGATAAAAATGAGTAATGTCTATGATGTGCTTTTCGAAAGGGGTTATATAGAACAAGCAACCCATGAAGAAGAATTAAGAGAATTGCTCGCTAAGGAAAACGTTACATTTTACATAGGTTTTGACCCCACGGCGGATAGTTTGCACGTAGGTCATTTCATTCAGGTCATGGTAATGATGCATATGCAGCAGCACGGCCACCGTCCGATCGCGATCCTGGGCGGAGGAACGGCAATGGTTGGTGACCCGTCGGGTAAAACCGACATGCGGAAAATGCTTACTAAAGAGAGCATCGACGGCAATGCCAAATCCTTTCAAAAACAATTTTCCCGCTTCATTGATTTCGGTCCGGAAAAAGCCTTAATGGTCAATAATGCCGATTGGCTCTTGGAGCTAAGCTACATAGATTTCTTGCGGGAGGTGGGACGCCACTTTTCCGTAAATAGAATGCTCACTGCCGAATGTTACAAAAGCCGTTTAGAACAAGGACTGACCTTTTTAGAATTCAACTATATGATTATGCAGTCCTATGATTTTCTGGAGCTCTTTCGCAGACATAACTGCCGGCTGCAGATGGGGGGAAGTGACCAGTGGTCAAATATTCTGGGGGGAGTGGAGCTAATAAGAAAGCTTGAAGGGGAACCGGCCTATGGCCTGACTTTCAAGCTGCTCACTACCAGCGAAGGAAAAAAGATGGGTAAAACTGAAGCAGGTGCAATTTGGCTGGATGCCGCCAAAACCTCACCTTATGATTTCTTCCAATACTGGCGTAATGTTGATGATGCAGATGTTGAAAAATGTCTGGCTTTGCTCACTTTCCTGCCGATGGATGAAGTAAACAGGTTAGGTGCGCTAAAAGGAGCAGAAATAAATAAAGCCAAAGAAATACTGGCTTTTGAAGTTACTAAGCTCGTCCATGGCCCCCAGAATGCAGAAAATGCTCTAAAGGCTGCCCGGGCCTTATTCGGTGCCGGTGCCGATGGGGGCTCCATTCCCACCACAGAGCTGGCTGCCGGCCGGTTTAAAGACGGAGTGGATATCCTGACTGTTTTACAAGACGCAGAACTTATTTCCTCTAAAAGCGAAGGCAGGCGTCTGATCCAGCAGGGGGGAATTTATCTGGGCGATAACAGGATAGAAGATTTTAATATGCTCATTAAGCTGAATGATTTCCAAGACGGCAAGTTAATGGTAAGGAAGGGAAAGAAGGTATATCATCAACTTAAATTAAAATAAACGGCTGTTATAAACAATGTTCTGCTTTCCGGGCCTTTAGACCCCAACGTTCCAGCCTGAGGAGTGATAATATGGTTGAATTCACTACAGTTTTATTAGGAGCACTGTTCTTCTTTCCGATACTTTATTATCTGGTACGTAGTGCAGTTGAGGAAGGAACACTGAGTGCATTACAGAAATATGAGAGTTTGAAAAACAAAAAATAATAACAGCATCCATATCCCGGTTGCAGCCGGTTAACCTTTACCATAATATTAAGGCCTGTCCGGAATCAAAAATAAAAACTGCATCGGCCTACTGGCTGATTGCAGTTTTTATCTGTTTCTCATATTTATCCCGGTCATGTTTTTTCAAATACCGTTTACGCAGGCGTAAGGACTCGGGCGTCACCTCTAAATATTCATCATCGGCTAAAAATGAAATAGCCTGCTCCAAACTTAAAATCAACGGTGCCTTTAATTTTACTGTTTCGTCTTTGGTCGATGAGCGGACATTCGTTAAAGCTTTCTCCTTGCAAACATTAACCACCAGGTCTTGCTCCCGGCTATTCTCACCTACAACCATCCCTTCATATACTTTTATACCCGGCACAATAAATAATATCCCTCTATCCTCCGCCGCCAGCAAACCATAAGTGGTAGCAGAGCCGGACTCGTGGGCAACTAAGGCTCCGTTCCTTCTCCCGCTGATCTCACCCTTAAAAGGTTTATAGCGGTCAAAATTATGATTCATAATCCCATATCCCCGGGTATCGGTTAAAAACTCTGTTCTGAAACCAACTAGCCCCCGGGCCGGAATTGAATATTCTAAACGTACTTGTCCGTTATTATTAACCATATTGGTCAGATCACCTTTGCGGTAGCCTATCTTCTCCATAACTGCGCCCATATATTCCTCGGGAATATCAATTGCTAAACTTTCAAAAGGTTCCTGGCGCTGGCCTGCTATTTCTTTAAAAATTACCTGAGGCTTGGAAACCTGAAATTCCAGACCTTCTCTCCGCATTTTTTCGATGAGAATGGCAAGATGGAGCTCTCCCCGGCCCGATACTCTAAAAACCTCCGGACTGTCGGTTTCCTCAACCTTTAGGGAAACATCGGTCTCTATTTCTTTCATCAGTCTGGCCCCTAACTTACGGGCTGTAATCGGCTCTCCTTCCAAACCGGCGAAAGGAGAATTATTTACAATAAAACTCATTTGCAAGGTCGGCTCATCTATTTTCAAGAGTGGCTGTGCTTCCAAATGATTTACATCACATAATGTTTCACCGACATTGATTTCGCCCAGGCCTGTTACGGCTACTATTTCGCCGGCTGCGGCCTCAGTAATTTCCACCTTTTTTAGTCCTTGAAACCCGAATAACTTATTAATTCTATGCTGTGCGACGCTGCCGTCTCTTTTCATTACCGCTAATTGGCTCCCGGTCTTTATTACTCCTCTATTTATGGTACCTATGGCAATCCGCCCCAGGTAATCATTATAATCAAGTAAAGTTACCTGCATCTGCAAAGGAGCCGCAATTTTTCCTTGCGGAGCAGGAATATTTTTGATAATAGCCTCAAACAAAGGCATCATATCTTCTCCCATATCCGTTAAATCATTGCCCGCTACCCCTTTAATCGCCGAAGCATAAACAACAGGAAAATCTAACTGTTCATCATTGGCTCCCAAATCAATAAACAAATCCAATACTTCATCAACAACTTCTAAGGGACGGGCGTTTTCCCGGTCCATTTTATTGATCACGACAATAGGATTAAGATTTTGTTCTAAAGCTTTCCTTAAAACAAACCGTGTCTGGGGCATACAGCCTTCAAAGGCATCAACAACTAACAATACCCCGTCCACCATCTTCATGATCCTCTCAACTTCCCCGCCAAAATCAGCATGTCCCGGTGTATCTACAATATTAATCGTGGTCCCTTTATAATTAATTGAAGTATTTTTGGCTAAGATTGTAATACCTTTTTCCCGTTCAAGATCATTTGAGTCCATAACTCTCTCTACAACATGCTCATTAGCTCTAAATACTCCGGATTGAGATAACAATTTATCCACTAATGTTGTTTTTCCATGATCAACATGAGCTATGATCGCAATATTACGCATTTCCTTTTTGCTCATATTACTTCCTCCTTTATACATTCACCAAAGTATTTTATGCCTTATTTATAATAATTACAAGTGTTATTTTGTTAAATTAGCGATATTGCCTAAAAGTGGAAACAAGGGCGTGTCGCAAAACGTTTATGTAAAAACATAGGGCGACGCGCCCTTTTATC
>JBMNCQ010000101.1:0-1035 GCA_049366715.1 Peptococcaceae bacterium
TACCCGTAGTGGCACCTGCCGCAGTCATAAGTGGTTTTCGGTATTTCCGGCAAGTGTGAGGTGTGGCATTTCAGGCAGTCGTCAAGGGTCGGGGAGTAATTTATATCGGTTATTCTTAAATAAGCCTCCGGGTCGTAGTGCAGGCAGTGGTCGGTGAGATTCTTAACGGGATTACTATCGTAGCTGCCGTGACACATCAGGCAGTTTTCATAACCTAAATCCAGGAAAAAGTTCGATGATGCAGCATCGTCAGTCGCTTCACCGTTGCTGTTGCAGCTGACGCTTAATGATACTACCGGCAACAAAATTATAATTAATAAAAGCAATAACTTCTTAGTTCTCATTTGAGTCCCCTGAGATATTTTCATGGCGATATTTTTTATAGTTTTTTAAGTTCATCGTACCAGGCTTCATTCTTTTCTTTGGCGTAGGATTCGCTTACCTTACCGGTAAACCACGATTTAAGAAGTGTCCTGTACGACGGCGATAGTACAACGAATAATATATGTACGACCAGCATAATAATAAAGAGCAACGAGAATATATCATGTATCGTTGTTGTAGCAGCTAAAGCGGAAGACGGTATGCGGAAAAGGTGCCCCATTACTTTAACGGAGCCTGTGATTAATTGAACGCCGCCGAAAACCGCGAAAACCAGGAAGGATGCTTTCTGTGAAGAAAGATACTTGGTTTCAGCTTTCCACTTCTTTTTTAACAGGTATTTACCAATGGTTCCCTGTGTTATGTCCTTGATGCCGGGCATAAGAACGGACAGTTTGCCGGAAAAAACGTAGTCGGTTAAAAAGTAAAAACCGCCGAAAACCGTAATGATTATTCCGGTAAAGTGCATATTCAACGGAAATAATACGCTTCTGGGGGTATCGGCGAGGTGGGGGAAGAACAAGAAACCCATCATGAATCCGGAGACGATTAGTAAAAAGATGCCGAGTCCTGTCATCCAGTGCTCGATAAAAGCGCCTGTTCCGTGCCTGCGAATTTCGCCTTGCTCAATTACGGCTCTTTTCTTGAATTTTG
>JBMNCQ010000102.1:0-1148 GCA_049366715.1 Peptococcaceae bacterium
CTTTCACGGGCAGGTTTTTATTGGCTGCCAGGTCCAGGAGTACCAGTAGCGCTTCATGATTACCGATATTGGCGATAGATTGTACCGCCTGATGCCTGATCTTCTCCGTCAGGGTCATATCGGCTGCCAGACCGCACAACTTTTGCAACTCACTATTAATCTGTTCAGGCATTTTATATCTCCTTTTTCCCGTGATGGATTACAGAAAAAACGGGTGACTGTTTTCCTGCATAATTCTACCCTATGGAATAGTGCTCTGCAACAGAAATATAGAAACGGTTACGGCAACAGCCGGTACTAAATGTTGACAATATTTTAAAAATATATAAAATTATTAACTGAGGTGTAATATCTATTTGAATCGGGCAATTATAAACGAATAGTGATATTATTCCCGGGCTTAGCTGTCTTTTAATCCTTAAAACACGTATACTATATTGCTGTAATTTTATATAAAAACCACAATAATTTAAAAGGAGGAGATTAGATTATGTATCAGGTTACCGTAGAGAACCCGGAAAAAAAGGTTAAAAAAGGCGAATATCTGACTTTTACGATTGCCAATTTCCCGCCGGATACCCAGCTGGATTACAATATCGGGCAGAAGAACGAGTATAACTCTATCGGTCTTGGCAAAGTAAAATCGGATGCCAACGGCAACGGAACTTTTACCACGAAGCTGGACAACAAAGCCGGAAATTACAGGATAACCGTAAGAAATTATACTTATGGTTCTGCCAACGATGATTTTGTCATCGAAGACTAGAATATTAAAACCATCAACGATTTGTAATTATCTATAAAGTTGAAATGAAGCGGTGGTATTAAACTATCACCTTGACATGATAAGAGAGGCAGCCGCACGGATTTCCCGCCGGCTGCCTTCGATTTTCTCCCTGTATATAAAACTTGTCCTCGTATTACAGTCATCCGGGACAACTTAATTGTATGAAGTCATTATTACTCATTCCCCTGTTATGCTAAAATGATTGGACAATGCTTTATATACTTGCAGGCCCGGATGATTTTTCACGCGCCGAAGCCCTTGCCGGGATAAAAGAAGGGCTGGGCGACGCTTCCATGCTGGCTTCCAACACCAGTGTTTTCGACGGTAAAAAAGTAACGCCGGGTGAACTGGCTGTTGTCTG
>JBMNCQ010000103.1:0-1393 GCA_049366715.1 Peptococcaceae bacterium
GGCAAGTAAAAGCACTTTGCGATTCTCTCCCTTTAGCAAAGGGAGATTAAGAGGGTACAGACCGGATACAATGGTAACAAAATAGACCGGAGACATAGGTAACAATTAAGGTATAAGCAAGGAGGAAAATGCTTATGCCTTGGAAGGAAACCTGTGTCATGGATCAGAAAATACATATGATAAGCAATTGGCTTTCCGGGAATTATACCATTACCGAATTGAGTTCAATACATTCAGTGAGTCGAAAAACACTTTATAAGTGGATTGAACGTTACAAAAAGGATTGTGAGAATGGATTGAAAGAGGTCTCCAGCCGTCCATTGTCTTGTTCCAGAGCAACTCCGTCGAATATAATATCCGATATATTGATTCTTAAAAACCGACATCCTACTTGGGGTGCCCGTAAGCTGTTAGGTTGGTTAAAGATTCACCAGTCGGATAAGCGTTGGCCGGTATCCAGTACAACGCATGAGATATTAAAGAGGCATGGGCTGGTACATAAAAGAAGGAAAAGGCATCATACTCCACCTTACACGCAGCCTTTTTTAAAAGTAACACAGCCTAATGAGGTATGGTGCGCTGATTATAAAGGACAGTTCCGGTTAGGCTGTGGAAGCCTTTGCTATCCTTTCACACTAACGGATAGTTATAGTCGATATATATTGGGTTGCTGGGGGCTGGAACATCCTGCTTATGAGCCAACCAGGTATTATTTTGAGAGAGCTTTTCGAGAATACGGGTTACCCAATGCCATTCGCACAGATAATGGAGCCCCGTTCGCCTCCGTCGGTATAGGAGGACTTTCTAAATTAAGCGTCTGGTTTATAAAACTGGGAATAGTGCCTGAGAGAATAGAGAAAGGGCATCCGGAGCAAAACGGCAGGCATGAGAGGATGCATCGAACTTTAAAAGCGGAAGCAACCAAGCCGCCTCAGTATAATATGAGAGGACAACAACGTATTTTTAATCGTTTCCAATATGATTTTGATAATGAGCGACCACATCAGGCATTGGGACAAAAAACACCAGCCACCGTATATAGAGTATCGGATCGGGAATATCCAAAAAGGTTGCCAGCTATCGAATATCCTGATTTTTACAAAGTCAGACATATTCATAACGGCGGCTCACTAAAATGGAAGAACAAAGAGATCTATCTCAGCAGCGCATTAGCAGGAGAATATATTGGACTGACTGAAATAGATAATGGTATCTGGAATATCTACTTCAGTTTTTACCCGGTATGTATACTGGATGAAAGGACTTTAACTATTAGAAATCTATAAAAAGTGTAACCTAGGTCTCCGGTACAAAGTGTTACCTATGTCTGGACTTTACACTTAGTCTCCCTTTGCTAAAGGGAGAGAATCGCGGAGTGCTGGTTCTTGCCTTT
>JBMNCQ010000104.1:0-26566 GCA_049366715.1 Peptococcaceae bacterium
GGAAGCGAAACTGACATATGATATTCGCCCGGAAGGGAAGCAGACGCAAGATGTTCACCCGGAAGGGAAGCAGACGCAAGATGTTTACCCGGAAGCGAAACTGACATATGATATTCGCCCGGAAGGGAAGCAGACACAAAATGTTCACCCGGAAGCGAAACTGACATATGATATTCGCCCGGAAGGGAAGCAGACGCAAGATGTTTACCCGGAAGGGAAGCAGACGCAAGATGTTTACCCGGAAGCGAAACTGACATATGATATTCACCCGGAAGGGAAACAGACACCTGCTATTCCCCCAAAGTAAATTGCTGAGGTGATCGTATGTACAAATGGGTTGAGATAGATTTAGATGCTCTGGAGGAAAATTACCTGCAAGTACGAAAATATGTACGCAAGGAAACTAAGATATTAGGTGTAGTTAAAGCAGATGCTTACGGACATGGGATCGTTGAGGTAAGCAAAGAACTACAGCGCTTAGAAGTTGATTATTTAGGGGTAACGGAAGTATCGGAGGGCATACAGCTGAGACAGGCAGGTATAGTTGTACCTATTTTGGTATTTGGAAATCCCTTGCCTGAAGATATTGACCTTTTACGGGAATTTAATCTCACGATTACTTTGGGAGATATCAATACGGTTAAAATAATTATTGAAAATGATATTCCTATCCGGGCTCATCTTAAGCTGGAAACAGGGCTGGGCAGAACAGGCCTTAAATATAGCGAACTGGATGAACTGGTTAATTTATTAAAAGAAACGGAAAAAATTGCAGTCGAAGGAGTATATTCTCATTTTGCTACGGCTATGTGGGATAATCTTGCTTTCACAACAGAGCAGTATAACAAATTTTTAGAGGGCGCTGCCTACCTTGAAGAAAAAGGCCTGACCATTCCTATTAAGCATATCTGCAATAGTGCGGCTCTTGCTAAATTCCCCGAAATGCATTTAGATATGGTCCGGGCCGGTACTATCCTTTACGGGCAGGAGGTAGCCGGCCGGAAAGCCTTCCGGGGTAAGCTGACCGATTGCTGGAGTCTGAAAGGACAAATTATCTATATTAATGAACTGCCCCGGGGTCATTCTATTGGCTATGAAAGGGCCTATATTCTCCGGAGAAAAAGCAGAACAGCCCTTATTCCAATCGGCTTTTTCCATGGATTTTCCGTTGAACCGGTACCAAGACCTAAAGGCCTCCTGGATCTGATTAAAATAATTGGGAAAAATATTTTAAGGTTTTTTGATCATTCCCGTGTGAGAACTTATGCCAGGGTTAATGAGAGAGCCGTACCGGTTATAGGCAAGGTTGGTATGCAGACAACGATTTTAGATGTGACTGATTTGCCTCAGGTAAAAATCGGAGATACCGTTGATTTACCGGGGAGGCGTACAAATATAATACCCAATATCCCTAAAGTTTTTCTAAAAGAGGGTAAGCCTGTAAAAATAAGAAAGATGCAAGAAAAATATGAAGAATTAAGTATGGCAGCAAAATAGTGGAACAATTTCAAGAACATTTCAGCGGATCTTTGCAGGATTAAATGTTTTTATCAAGAATAATAGTAAATTGGATAAAGAAACTGAGCAATAAAATTTGTCTGGTGACAATTTCTATGCACCTACTTAGGGGCAGTTGTTAAAAAAGGACATACCTTCCGGTTGATTTAAGGCCGGAGAAATGTCCCAATTAGTTTATCCTTAATTTTCATGTGATGATTCCAACGATGTAACCCTTAAGTCGGTGCTATTAGCTAGCGGCATAAGACTATTGTAAGATAAAGGGAGTTGGTTTTTTTGGGACAAAAACCCGAAAAAATACTGATTATTGATGATCAATATGGAGTAAGAGCCCTGCTTACCCTGGCTTTAAATAAGTATGATACCAGGGAAGCGGTAGACGGCCGGCAAGCTTTAGAGACTTTAAAAAGCTGGGAACCGGATTTAATTATCACCGATATGAAAATGCCGGGGTTAACGGGCTTAGAACTTATCGACAATATCAAGGAAATGAATATTGATTCCAAAATATTATTAATGACTGCATATGATGATAACGTTCCTGCAGATGTTACTGATATTTCGGGATTTATCAGTAAACCCTTTGATCTGGAGAAATTGATTTTATTAGTTGAAGAGATTATTAATAATCAGGCTTAATAAAAGTGCAGGATTTTAAGTTCCTGTGCAGAAAGTGTACTGGTACGTAGATTATTTGAAGAAAGGAGGAGACCACAATGATTGTATCTACTTATACGACTGTAGCATTGCGCTGCCCGATTTGCGGAAAAATGGATTTTTACGCCCTTTCCCGTTTTAGCATGACAGGAAGCAGCAAGGCTGAGATTAACTGTGAATGTGGTACTAGCCTCCTGACTATGGGACGTAATAAGGGCAAAACATACTGGCTTAAGGTGGAGTGCAGTATGTGTGAAGATAGTCATATTTATACTTTTAATATAAAAGAATTATGGAATGATGCAGTCTTAACGTTAATTTGCGAAGAGACCGGGGTTGAAATCGGATTTTTGGGCCCCCGGGAAGAAGTCCGCCGGAATGTGCAGAATATGGATAAATCTGTACAGGAAATGGCGGAAGAACTAGGTTATGGTGAATACTTCAACAATCCTGAGATTATGTATAAAGTGCTGGAGCATTTACATTTAGTTGCCGATACCGGAAATCTCTATTGTGGCTGCGGCAATTATAATTTAGAGGTTGAGGTGTATCCGGACCGGATGGAATTGCATTGTAATGATTGCGGTGCGGTAGGCATAGTTTTTGCAGAATCCTTTAAAGATTGGGAAATAATCCGCAGAATTGGAGAGATTATTCTCACTGAAGGAACATATAAATATATTGATGATAAAAAACCCAGAAAACGCAAGACCAGATTAAAAAAATAAATTTGCAAATATAACATATAATATGTATAAACAGAAGAGGCTGCTCAGCCTCTTTTTTCTGGATGTCCGGTCCGGAAAAACTGTTTTTGAGAAATTAAAAAATTTTTTAGGGGGTAGAAAGATGCCTTTAGTAAGTGTAGATGATTTATTGAAAAAAGCGGAAGCCGGGGGATATGCCGTCGGAGCATTTAACTGTAACAATATGGAGATAGTCCAGGCTATTGTTGCAGCTGCCGAAGCCGAAAAAGCCCCGGTAATTATTCAAGCCAGTCAGGGAGCAATTAAGTATGCGGGGCTAAATTACATTGTGAAATTAGTGGAAACGGCCGCCGACACGGTATCTGTTCCCGTCGCATTACATCTGGATCACGGAACAAGCTTTGAACAGGTGATAAAGTGTATTAGGTTCGGCTTTTCCTCTGTCATGATTGACGGGTCAAAACTTCCGCTGCAGGAAAACATTGCCATTACAAATAAGGTCTTGGATGTGGCCGGACCGTTGGGGATTTCCGTTGAAGCAGAACTGGGCAAAATTGGTGGAACTGAAGACGATATTACCGTATCTGAAAAAGAAGCCATGTTCACTGACCCGCAGGAAGCCAAAGCTTTTGTCGACGCTACGGGCGTAGCTTCTTTAGCCATTGCAATTGGAACTGCCCACGGGCAGTATAAGGGCAAACCTGAATTGGATTTTGCCAGACTTAAAAAGATCAAGGATATTGTAAAAATTCCTATTGTCCTGCACGGTTCTTCAGGAGTTCCTGATGAAGACCTGCAGAAAGCGATCAAATTAGGTGTAAGAAAAATAAATATCGATACGAATATTCGCGAAGCCTTTATGAAAGGCGTAAAAGAAGTATTGGACAAGAATCCCCGGGAAATTGATCCCCGTAAAGTTCTGGGGCCGGCCCGGGAAGAAATGACTGCTGTCGTAAGGGAAAAAATTAAAATATTCGGCAGCAGCGGCAAAGCTTGACGGCTTTATTAAGGTAGAGGTAAAGGTAAGCTTCCGGGTTAATAACCTTTGGGGACAGGTTGAGATTAGGGCTAAGGGAACGATCCCTGTGTTGTTCCGCGGAGGAAGGTTTTCATGCTGCTATGCAAAGTGTACCTTTACTTAGCGCTGCTTACTTACTAAAAAGAGCTATGAGATTTTCAAATAAATTTTTTGATGATTATGGGTTAGGAGGTTCTTAATCAATGAAGCTTTTTATTGATACGGCGAATGTTCAGGAGATAAGAGAGACAGCCGAACTGGGGGTAATTTCCGGCGTTACGACAAATCCTAGCCTGGTGTCTAAAGAAGGGCGGAATTTTAAAGATGTTATTGCGGAAATTGCCCAAATCATCGATGGCCCTATCAGTGCGGAAGTGGTGGGGATAACCAAAGATGAAATGGTAAGGGAAGCCCGGGAACTGGCCCAAATACATAAAAACATTGTGATAAAAGTACCTTTAATTCCGGAAGGGCTAAAAGCTGTGCATGCTCTTGCCAAACTAGGAATTAAGACAAATGCTACTTTAGTTTTTAGCGTAAACCAGGCAATTCTGGCGGCAAATGCCGGTGCTGCATATGTTAGTCCTTTCGTGGGGCGGTTAGATGATATCGGTCAGGATGGTATGGAGTTAATTGCCGAAGTGTGCCAGGTTTTTAATCATTACGATTATGCTACGGAAATAATTGCTGCCAGCATGAGAGACCCCATTCATATTGCAGAAGCAGCTAAATTAGGAGCAGATATTGCAACCGTACCATTTAAGCTGATTATGCAGATGTGTAAACACCCCCTTACAGATAGCGGTCTGGCCAGATTTTTAAAAGACTGGGAACAGGTAAAAGATAAATAGTGTCATACTAGGAGGAGATAATTCTTATGGACAGAGAACTAGCTTTAGAATTTGCTAGGGTGACTGAAGCGGCAGCTCTCAATTCGGCCCGCTGGATGGGCAAAGGTGACAAGATTGCCGCAGATGATGCTGCCGTTAAAGCGATGAGGGCGATGTTCGATACAATTAATATTGAAGGTACCGTTGTGATCGGCGAAGGGGAAATGGACGAGGCCCCTATGCTGTATATCGGGGAGAAGGTCGGTCTGGGTAAAGGCCCTAAAATAGATATTGCAGTGGACCCTCTGGAGGGAACCAATCTGGTGGCCAAAGGCATGAACGGATCCATTGCTGTTCTTGCCGTGGCCGGCGAGAATTGTTTACTCCATGCCCCTGATATGTATATGGAAAAAATAGCTGTGGGACCGGGCGCACGGGGAGCAATTGATTTAAGGCTGAGTATTGAAGAAAACGTTACGAATGTTGCCAAAGCCCTGGGAAAAGAAGTTGAAGATCTGACAATCGTTATTTTGGACAGACCCCGTCATGAAAAAGAAATAAATACGATTAGAAAACTGGGCGCCAGGATTAAACTGATCACGGATGGTGACGTATCCCCTGCGGTGGCAACTGCATTTCCCGACTCAGGAGTTGATATGGTTGTGGGTATAGGCGGTGCCCCGGAAGGAGTCTTAGCTGCAGCTGCCCTCAGATGTATGGGTGGAGATATGCAGGGCCGTCTTGTTCCTGAGAATGATGCTGAAATTGCACGAGCCAAGAAACTAGGAATTGCTGATATCCACAAGATTCTGACTTTAGATGATCTTGTCTGTACTGATGATGTTATCTTCGCGGCAACAGGAATTACCGATGGGGAAATGCTAAAAGGCGTACGCTTTTACAAAGACCGGGCAACTACCCATACTGTAGTTATGAGAGGTCAGACCGGAACGTTAAGGTTTGTAGAAGCCCAGCATTTCTTTGCGAAAAAGCCTAAATATGTGAAAATGGAAGGTTGAGTTATACGGGAACACACCGGTGCCGGAGATAAACAGGTGTGTTCCCTAATCTTATGTAAATGTGTAAGCACTTACCTTGCAGTTTGTAAAAAAGTACTGGTTATAATCCTTAATGAGCATAAGGGTGCGGCCGGGCCTTAAGCGCTTTTAGTGAAGTTCCGGGCGGATACGGTATTCCCGGTGCATTTTAAGTAATTTTAAAATGTGCCGGGAATACCGTATCAGAAAATTGGGCAAACTATCTCTGGACCTAGAGGTGCTTTGCACTTTAGCTAGTCATTCCCTGCTATTTATGTTATTCTAAAAAGAGAGTAGACAAATTATTTCCCCCCTTTCAGTTCTAAGGAAATTCCCGCTAATACAAAATGTAATCAAGTATTTCCAGCCTGAATGTAGTGATCCTATTTCATGCAGCAGTCTATCTTAGCTGTAGCCGGTTATTATGCAAACCAGGGAAAGAATTAAAGATAATAATGGTGTTGAAATGTCTCTTTCATGGAGCGGAAATTAATTGTATCTTCCCCCCAAAATTTTGTTTAGGATAGCTAATTTATCGAGAGATCGTACATAGTTAGGAGGATTGCTGTGAGGAGCATATTTAGGTGGTGGAGATTCAAATGGCTTACTTTTTTACGCCTGAAGGACGAACCGGGTAGTATTGCGAAAGCTGTTGCCATCGGAGTGGCAATGGACTTTCTGCCTACTTTTGGTTTTGGGCTTATTTTTGCCTATATTGTTGCTTTGGCTTTAAGAGTAAATAAAGTAGCGGCAGTGCTGAGTGCGGTGTTTTTTAAATGGGCTATTCCCTTTTTTTATCTTGGTAATATAGCTATGGGAAAGGTCTTTATCAACAAGGAAGCAGGTTTGAAAGAAATCCCGTCATTAAATGCAGCGCAAGGTTTTTTTCATTTTGCAGATTGGTCGGAATTAAGTACTACATTTTTACTAGGCAGCGGATTAAATGCTGTAATAGCAGGAATCATTACATATTTTATCTGTCTAAAATTTATTGAATACAGGAAAAAACATAAGAAACCAAATAAAAAGCTCATGTCGGTAGGGAGGGAACCAAGTGGCCTTAAGTATGGCGGAGCTGGAAGCAAAAACCATTGCTGAGCTCTATAAAATAGCCAGGGAAATGGAATTATCCGGCTATTCGAAATTAAGAAAGAAAGAATTGATATTTGAAATCCAAAAAGCAAGCACCAAAAATGACGGACAGCTTCAGGCTCAAGGGGTTTTGGAAATAATGCCTGATGGTTATGGTTTTCTGAGACCTTTTGCTTATCTGCCAAGTTCGGATGATATATATGTATCTCCTTCGCAGATTCGTAAATTTGACCTGCGAACCGGTGATAAGGTGGCCGGAATCGTTCGTAAGCCGAAGGAAAGCGAGCGGTATTTTGCCCTCTTGCGTGTTGAATCAGTAAATGGAGATCCTCCGGAAAAATCCCCTGAAAGACTTCATTTCGACGGACTTACACCAATCTATCCCTTGGAAAAGCTTCATCTTGAATCGGCAAGTGACTCGACATCTGCCAGAATAATAGACTTAATTTCCCCTGTAGGCAAAGGACAACGGGGACTTATCGTTGCCCCTCCTAAAGCCGGGAAGACAGTATTATTAAAGGAGCTGGCGAACAGTATCGCAGAAAATCATCCGGAAGTAGAAATCCTGATTTTATTAATCGATGAGCGTCCCGAGGAAGTTACAGATATGCAGCGGTCGGTAAAAGGAGAGGTGATCAGCTCCACATTTGATGAACCTCCCGATAATCATGTTAAAGTTGCTGAAATGGTTTTAGAAAGGGCCAAAAGACTGGTTGAACATAGGCGGGATGTCGTAATATTAATGGATAGCATTACTAGATTGGCCAGGGCGTATAACCTGGTTATACCACCTAGCGGCCGGACGCTTTCCGGTGGTGTTGATCCCAGTGCTTTGCATAAACCCAAACGTTTTTTCGGTGCTGCCAGAAATATCGAAGAAGGCGGAAGTTTAACTATTCTGGCGACTGCTTTAGTGGAAACCGGCAGCAGAATGGATGATGTGATATTTGAAGAATTTAAAGGAACGGGCAATATGGAACTAATCCTTGACCGGAGATTAGCAGAAAGACGGATTTTCCCTGCTATAGATGTGAAGCGGTCGGGCACCAGGAAAGAGGAGCTGCTTTTATCCAAAGAAGAGCTGGCTTTTATCTGGCAGTATAGAAAAACATTCAGCGGCAGTGATACTTCCGAGACAGCGGAAATGTTAATCGATGCCTTAAAAAAAGTCAAAACCAATAAGGATCTGGTAAGGGCTTGGCCCAAGTTGGTTAAATAACGGAAGAGTATAACGGCGTTTTTATGTTGTGCAGCACATGAATGTTCAAGCTTACCTGGGGCATCTGCTCAGGGTTAAGCTTAAAGGATGAAGAAAAAATACCTGAGTAAAAGTGTTGCTTTTGAGTGGCACTTTTTCTTATATTTTCCAGCACTCATCATTCAGTACAGCTTAGGTGCAGATGCATCATGGAAAGCTGCCGTTCGGAGGATTCGTTTTTCTGTATTGATGCATCCCAATATGAGGGCATGCAGCCGATGCTATCAGCCGTTAGCCTCATGCAGATATTTCCAAAGGTAAAAATGTATAAAAAATCCTGCTTCACCCCAAAATATCTAAGATTTTATTTTTAAATATTGGAGTGAAGTATACGAATGAATTCTAAAAAATTAGTTTTGGTAACTATTTTGGTCGTTCTGCTCATCTGCCTGCCTGTGCAGGCTGCAGAATATAAACCCTTGGAACTTGATATTCCTGCGGATAGTTATAATGAACCGGGTACAACAACCTATACGATTTGCAGCGGTGATACCCTTTTTAGTATAGGAAGACATTTTAATAGTGATGCTTATTTGATTGCTGCCTTAAATGATATCAAGGATCCGGATTATATTAAACCGGGGCAGACAATACTGGTTCCTAATATCTTTGAAGTCACTCATCGAGTAACGGTAGGGGAAACAATCCGGCAAATTGCCGCCATCTATGGTATCCTGCCGCAGCAGATTCTTTTCGCCAATGATATCTGGTACCCCGATCAGTTAAAAGCAGGCACCGTTTTAGCTATTCCCGGAGTAAAGGCTTCAGTTACGATTACCAGTAATAATTCCACGAAAATATCATCCCGGAATATGCAATATTTTATGAAAACACCGGCCACAGGTGTTTTAACTTCATTATTTGGACCACGGCATGATGAGTTCCATACAGGCGTAGATCTGTCAAACAGCATCGGGACTCCTATCAGAGCAGCTCAGGGCGGCAAAGTGACTTATGTCGGCTGGAAAGGTAATTACGGGAAAACTGTTATAATTGATCATCTGAACGGTTATAAGACATTATACGGTCATAGCAATAAAATTCTGGTAGCGGAAGGCCAATGGGTGCAGGCCGGCGAAAAAATTGCTTTAATGGGTAATACGGGAAGATCCACGGGACCCCATCTTCATTTTGAGGTTTACGAACATGGCAAGGTAGTAGACCCCTTGAAGTATATCTATATCGTGAAATCTGACTATTAATAAAGGCTTTTGAAATTTTAAAAGTTGCCGGTACGAGAGCCCGCGGCCCCGCGTATTAATTTACGTCCGGTCCCGGGCTTTAAAATGTGACTTAATAATATTTGCACTTCCATAATTATTTGTGCGCTAAACGGATAATTGCGCTATAATTGTCTATGAATAGTAGAGCCTTTGTTGTCAGTTCTCAGTTCTTCGAACCATAAACCATAAACTATAAACTATAATCATTGCTACTACCGGTCACCAGTTACTAACCAACTGAGAACCGGTATCTGAAAACTGATATCTGAGAACTGAGAACGATATTCTATGTCCGGGGGATTTACAATGTATCATTTTGTTTATGCCGATATAAATGGGAATGCGTATGAACATAAAAGCTTCTATGCTTTAGGCAGATTAGGGAATTCTTTTGTGGAACCCGCTAAAGAAGAATTAATCCCCCTGCCTGACGGTGCATCTTTAACCCTGATTCCGGAAAGGACCCCAGTCGTAATGGATGAAACGGGAAATTTCAGGAAATACACCGGAGCCGGCTTTGCTGTCGGCGCATTGCTCCCGCAAGGGTTTACACGGACGCTGCTGCCGGCCTTTATAAATGAAGGGCAGGCTAAGCCGCTGCCGTTATTCGGTTATGCAGCCGTTGCTTTTAAAAACGGGAGATTTTTTGTTGCTGCTAAAGCTACAGATCTAGATGATAAATGGAATCCCCGTCATTTTAATACCGTTTCTTTACGAAAAAGAGTAGAAGAATTGAATAAGATTTTCCCTGAGAATCGCATCATAAAGCAGCTGGGTTATTGTGCCCTGGAATACAGCTGTTTTACTGCTCAGAATATTTTCTATAGAAGATGGGAAGGAGGAATTCCCGTTTCCCCTGTCTGTAATGCCCGGTGCCTGGGATGCATATCTTTGCAGCCCGGCGAATGCTGCCCTTCCCCTCAGACCAGAATTAATTTTGTCCCGGAGATTCGGGAAATAACTGAATTGGGAATTTTTCATTTAACGGATAATGAAGAAGCCATTGTTAGTTTCGGCCAAGGCTGTGAAGGTGAGCCGAGTATACAAGCCGATGTTGTTGCGGAGGCGATCCGTAAAATAAGGTCGGAAACAGAACAGGGCACAATTAATATGAATACCAACGGAGGGTATTCCGCAGGTATTAAGAAAATTTGTACTGCTGCCATAGATTCTTTAAGGATAAGCCTTAATAGTGCCGTTGGAGAGATGTATGATGCTTATTATCAGCCCCGGAATTACCGGCTTGGTAATGTCATAGATTCACTTAAATTTGCCGCTGAGAAAAATATTTATACATATTTGAATCTGCTGTTTTTTCCGGGCATTAATGATTGTGAAGATGAGGTGGCGGCGTTAATTGATCTGGTCAAGGAAACAGGTGTTAAAGGGATTCAACTAAGAAATTTGAATATTGATCCGGATCTCCTGCTCCGGAGATTGCCCCGGCCCCAAGGAGACCCGTTAGGCGTTCCTGCCTTTTTGGAAGTTTTAAAAAATGAATTGCCGCAAGTAGAAATCGGTAATTATACTAAACCAAGGGGGTAAACCGGCCGGATCAGTTTAAGGCACCCCAAAGCTGCCTGCCCCCAGAGATGTCCCGGGAGCTTACCTGGACCACCGGTTAATCACCGGAGTAAAAAAGGTTGACTCCTAAAAACAAAAAATATATAATATAATAAGTGTTCGATGCAAACAGATGGAAAGAGGTGAACCCGAGTGAAAGAAAAAATCCATCCAAAGTATGTAACTTGTAAAGTTACTTGTGCATGTGGCAATGAATTTGAAACAGGTTCTACAAAGAGTGAATTAAAAGTAGAAATTTGTTCTAAATGTCATCCTTTTTATACGGGAAAACAACGTACCGTTGCCGCGGCTGGTCGGGTAGAAGCATTCAAGAAAAAACACGGTATGAAGTAATAAAATCTGGAGTTTATGACTGTCGACAACTAGGTCGGCAGTTTTTTGCTTTACAGCCGTTGTATTATGTATGTACCAGATAATTACTAAATAAATTAAATATTTTTCATTATTTAGGTACAGGATTAAGCGGTAAAATTGTAGAACTTTAAGAGACAGTGTTAAATTATAATATTTCTGTAAGTTGAAATAGAGTTACTCTTCTGACAACTCAAAAGATTTTTATTTCGATCTTTCAATATTTCACGATTATAAATTTTGCTAAGATAATGAGCATAAACAAGTAAAAACGTTGACTGAATATGAAGTTGTCTGCTATCCTAATAAGTAATTCTAATAAGGGGCCGTTAAGGAAGACCCCTGACTTCTATTTGTTCTAAATATTATTTAATGATAAAATTAAATTTAGTTAATAATCTTCTGAAATTTGAAATTTTAGGAAGGGAGGTTTACTTGGCCGTAAAAATAAAAAGGAGGTGCAGGAAAAGGCCTCTATGTAGAGTAAGGGATCGTTAGAAAAAGAGAGAAAAAAATGTGTAAAAAGGCTGCTCAATAAAGTTTTTACCCTGATTTTACTCTATTTTAGGTGGTATTGCAGATGGATAAAAAAATGAATGAAAATAGTACTTCAAAAACAAAGCATTTTGTTGTCCTTACCTTAGTACTCTTTATTTTTTGGGTACTTTTATCCGGTAAGCTGCAGCCCAAATATTTAATTATTGGTTTTGCTTCGGCGGCTATTGCGAGCTGGATAACTCTTCCTCTGCTTCGTTTGCCTGCGGCAAACGGCAAAGGGTTCTTTTATGCTTTTGATTTTCCTTATGCCAAATACTTCACATACTGGTTTTGGCTGCTTAAAGAAATTATCAAAGCTAATATTGATATAGCATTGGTTGTTCTTAATCCTAAATTGCCGATTAATCCGCGAATGATTAGATTTAAGATGCCAATGGCAAATCCCATTGCTCATGTTACTTTGGCAAACTCCATAACTCTTACACCGGGGACGATTACAGTTGATGTTGAAGATGGTGTATATACGATTCATGCCCTGACAGATGGTGCGGGGGATGCTCTCCTGCCGGAAAAAGACGGCGGGGAAATGCAGGTTAAAGTAGCGAAAGTATTTAATGAAGAGGCAGGCAGCCTTGCAAGCGTGCAGAAGGGGGAAGCAGTATGATAATGGACACTTTCTTTATGGCACTTATTGTAGGTCTGGTCATAGTCATTTTTCTGATGCTTTTCCGTGTCTTCAAAGGCCCGAGTGTCTATGATAGATTAAACGGATTAGGGGTTATCGGTGTTGATACAATATTACTGCTGGTCCTTTTGGGTTACATCAATAAACGTCCCGATATGTATGTGGATATATCTATTTCCTATGCAATTTTAGGGTTCATCAGCTTAGTTGTAATTGCCAGGTATATTGGTGGGAAAGGGGACATGGACAAGTGAAAATAATTGCTGGTATTTTCCTGTTATTCGGATTCTTTTTTATACTGGTAGCAGCTCTCGGAGTTATGCGTCTCCCGGATTTTTATTCCCGCCTGCATGCATCGGGTAAAAGCGAAACCCTTGGTATGCTTTTAAGTTTTATCGGTCTGGCTTTATATGAAGGTTTTACCTTAACAAGTATTAAACTGTGGTTTATTGTACTGTTTATCTTAATTGCTAATCCCATCGGTACACATATCATTTGTCGTGAAGCATATAGAAACGGTCTTAAGCCTTGGACTCGGAAGGGGGATTAGATAATGCTTGATTTGGTAATAGAGACAGTATTATTGATCCTATTAATCGGTACAGGAATTACAGCCTTAAAAGTAAAGGATCTGCTGGCATCCGTTATTTTATTCAGTGCCTTTAGCTTCTTTGCCATGCTGTTATACTTGGTGGTTGGCGCGCCTGACGTTGCATTTACGGAGGCTGTTATCGGCGTTGTTTCAACAGTTTTCTTTATAACCGCTCTTAATAAGCTTAAGAGGGGGTGCAAAGAATGAAAAAGCTGTCTTTACTTTTAATTGTTTTGATGGGATCAGCTTTCTTTTATTCTGTAATTGGACTACCCCATATTGGGGACGGTAACTCGGCTCCTAATACCCATGTTTCTCCCAGATATATAGAAAAGTCCTATGAAGAGACTGCCTCTCCAAATATGGTTACTGCTGTTCTGGCAGACTACCGGGGTTATGATACCTTAGGAGAAACAACAGTTATTTTTATCGCCGGTATTGCCACAGTTATGATTCTGCGCTCAGCAGTAAACCGTAAAGACGAAAGGGGAGAGAATGATTAATGAATCGTCCCTTTGGTAGTATTATTTTGGACACGTCCTTTAGAGTTTTGGTTCCTTTTACGATTGTTTACGGTGTATATGTACTCGTTCACGGGGAATACAGTCCCGGCGGCGGATTCCAGGCCGGTGCCCTTTTAGCTGTGGGTGTAGTTTTAGCCCGGTTAGTACAGGGGGAAGGGGCTATCTTCAATATTAGGGGAACAAGGGCTCTGATTTTGGCCGGTTTAGGCACCCTTATTTATGGTTCCATCGGTTTATTGACCGTTTTATTTGGGGGTAAATTTCTCGAATATGAAAGATTCCCTATACACATGCATGACCCGGCAGAGCTTCATGCTCTCGGGATGCTGGGTATTGAAATAGGAGTAACAATTTGTGTTATGGCGACAATCATTGCCATTTTTGACGCATTGACAAAAGGAGGGGATTTGCCGTGATTCAAGAGTTTTTATCTGGATCATTGATTTACTGGCTTATTATCATCCTCTTCCTGCTTGGTATCTATGGAATCCTTGACAATAATAACTATATGAAAAAGTTAATGGCCATGAATATTATGCAGGTGGCCGTAATTCTTTTTTTCTTAGTATTAGGGCAAAAGGTGGGCGGCACTTTACCCATCATGATTGGTCATGATACCAATGTAGAACACTATATAAATCCACTTCCCCATGCCTTGATGCTGACGGCTATTGTTGTAAGTTTAAGTACTACAGGAGTGGCTTTGGCATTATTAATGCGAATTCAAAATCGCTATGGTGATATTGAGGAAGATGATATACTACGGAGGATGAACAAATGAGAGAACAGCTTCCTGCTCTAATTGTTGTAGTTCCGCTACTGGCAGCTTTGGCCTCTCCATTTGTTGCGTATTTTTCGTCAACATTGGTACGCTTATTATCAATAGCTGCCATCTTAGTAGCCCATCTCAGTGCAATAGGATCACTGATCCATGCTTTAACAATCGGTACGTGGCATTATCATTTTGGTAACTGGGCACCGCCCTGGGGAATTGAATATGTAATCGATCCTCTGGGTGGAGCGATGGCTGTGTTGATTTCTTTTGTCAGCCTGGTCGTGGTCATTTATTCAGGTCCCTTTTTAAAAGAAGATGACTGGTTAAAAAAAGGAATCTTCTATACTTTATTTACTCTGTTAACTACCGGATTGCTCGGAATGGTTGTGACAGGGGACGTATTTAACTTCTATGTATTTTTAGAAATTTCATCCCTTACCGGGTATGCTTTAATTGCAGCCGGAGGGCACCGCGCCGCTGTTGCTGCCTTTCGCTATCTCCTGATTGGTACCATAGGCGCATCCTTCTATTTATTAGGGATAGGTTATTTGTATTCCGTTGCCGGATCTTTGAATATGGCTGACTTAGCGGAAAAATTACCTGCTTTAGCGGATTCGCCTGTTGTTTTACTGGCAGTTGTTATGTTTGTGGTAGGTTTGGGGATAAAAATGGCCTTGTTTCCCTTGCACGGCTGGCAGCCTGATGCCTATACCTATTCCCACCCTGCTGCTACAGCCTTAATTGCGGGTGTAATGGCCAAAGTACCGGCTTATGCAACATTAAGATTTTTCTTTTTCATCATAGGTGCTCAAACCGGTCCTGTACATGCTGCTTTACAAGTAATGGGCTGGCTGGCTGCTGCCGGTATTATCGCAGGGTCACTGATGGCTATTGCTCAGAAAGATTTCCGGAGAATGCTTGCTTATTCCAGCGTAGCGCAAATCGGTTATATTGTTGTGGGCATGGCTATCGGTAATACTCTGGGCTTAATCGGGGCAGTACTCCATATCATTAACCATGCCATTATGAAAAGCTGCTTATTCTTAATTGCCGGCGGAGTCAAGTACCGGACAGGTGAACATTCTATTGATAAGTATGCAGAGTTGACTTCCAAGATGCCCCTGACCATGGGTGCCTTCTTGATTGCAGCTCTTTCGATGGTAGGCTTGCCTCCTACTGCGGGATTCTTCAGCAAATGGTATCTCGTCTTAGGTGCGATTGAGGCCGGTATGTGGCCGTATATCATTGTGATAATTATTAGTAGTTTACTAAATGCCGTTTATTTCTTTAGAATAATTGAAAACATTTATATGAGAAAGGCTTCCGAACCGGTTGAGGATAAAGTCACCGGTAAACCGGAACTGCCTTGGCAGATGTTAATACCTATTGTTGTTTTAGGTTTGAGTATTTTAGTAATCGGTATTTTCAATGAACAAATTGTCTCTCAAGTATTACAATTTGCAATTCCGGGGGGGGGACAGTAATGGCACCAGAAATATTAGTAGATTATAGACCTTTATGGGCGGTTTTAATCTCCCTTGTTGCAGCTGTACTTATTCTGATAACAGGTGAGCGCCGTGCTAATCTCCGGGAGGCTTGGACTATTTTAGCGGCCTTTGGTAAAGCTGCAATTGTGTTTTCCATGCTCCCCTTGGTTTTATCCGGGCAGGTAATCGAGATCGCTCCTATTTATATAGCGAAAGGTATTTCACTACAGTTGCGGGTAGATACGGCAGGTATGCTTTTTGCAGCCCTGGCCTCCACGCTGTGGATTATAACCTCTTTCTATTCCATAGGCTATATGAGGGGGCATCATGAGACCCATCAGACCGGGTATTTTGCAGCTTTTGCCGTCTGTTTATCCGCGACCATAGGGATAGCCTTTGCCGCTAACCTTTTAACATTTTTTGTATTTTATGAAATGCTGACAATCGCCACATATCCTCTGGTTATCCATGCCAGAAATGACGAAGCAATTAAGTCCGGAAGAAAATACCTTGCCTATACGTTGATTGCCGGCCAGCTTTTCTTGATCGGCATTGTCTGGACATATCTGTTGGTCGGCAACGGGGACTTTGTAGCCGGCGGATTTTTAAAACTGGAACATGCCCCGGTAGGAGCATTGCAGACAATCTTTGTCCTAATGATTATCGGAACCGCGGTTAAAGCAGGCGTAATGCCGCTGCATGGCTGGCTGCCGGCGGCGATGGTTGCGCCGACACCGGTCAGTGCCTTACTGCATGCGGTTGCCGTTGTTAAGGCCGGTGCCTTTGGGATTTTACGGATCGTAGGTTACGTATTCGGTCCGGAGGTATTAAGCCAGATCGGTACCGCTCATGTCCTGGCCTGGATTGCAGCTTTTACCATTATCGTATCCTCCCTCATTGCCATGAGGCAGGATAATTTGAAACGCAGATTAGCTTTTTCGACGATAGGACAATTGTCCTACGTAGTTTTAGGAATATCTCTCTTATCACCCCTGGGATTCTTAGGGGGGATGTATCATATAATTGCCCATGCTTTTATGAAAATTACCCTGTTCTTTTGCGCCGGAGCGATTAATGTGACGACACATAAGACGGAGATCAGTGATATGAAGGGTCTGGGTAAACGGATGCCGATCACGATGGCGGCCTTTACTATCGCATCTTTTGGGATTGCGGGTTTTCCGTTCATTGTAGGCTTTATAAGCAAATGGAATCTGGCCTTAGGTGCTTTGCAGGCAGATAAAGCCCTTTATATTGCCGTATTAATCGGCAGTGCTATGCTAAGTACCGCATATTTAGTGCCCGTAGGCTATATGGCCTTCTTTAAAACCAATGAAAAGTTTAGTAAATACGGTGAGGCCAACTATATGATGCTGGTACCCATAATAGTTACGGCGGCACTTTCCCTTGTATTAGGCGTACTGCCTAACTTTGGTGCTAATTTCTACGATTTGGCAGCGATGTCGGCCCAGAGCATCGTTAAAAGTGTTCAACTGATAGGAGGAGGATTTTAGATGATGGATACCAAAAAACTCTTGACCATTTGCGGGGTTATTACTGTAATATTCATCCTCCTGGACTTGTTTTTTGTAGAACCGCACGGGCATGATTGGTGGCAGACTTTCAAAGGCTTTGATGTTTTATACGGATTTTTTGGCTGTATTGCCCTCATTGTCGGCGCAAAAAAATTAGCCAAGCTTTTTATCCAACATGATGAAAATTTTTACGGTGGAGGTGGAGATGATGACGATTAATTTCCATCCCGGATTGTTGCTAATGTTAGGAGGGCTTCTGGCCGGTTTTTTACCCAAGCGCCTGCGCCAGATTGTTATGGTGGGAGCACCTGCTCTGGCGGTGCTGATTATCTTTGCTCTTCCTTTGGACACAGTATGGTCGTTGGATTTTATCAACGGGATTAAGCTGCAGTTATTAAAGGTAGATAAGCTTTCCTGGATTTTCGGCTTGATTTTCAGTATCATGGCGTTAATCGGGACCATCTATTCCCTGCATAATAAAAACGGCTGGGAGACAACGGCTGCCATGCTTTATGCGGGAAGCTCCCTGGGCGTTGTCTTTGCCGGTGACTGGATGACACTGATCTTTTTCTGGGAGTTGATGGCTGCTTCGTCGGTATTCTTAATCTGGTACCGGGGAAATGCCCGGGCCAGAAAGGCGGGTTTCAGATATATTTTAGTACACGCCTTCGGCGGTAACCTTCTTTTAGCGGGAATTTTCCTGAAGATGTTTGCCGGTCAGCCTGAAGTAATGCTTTTGACGGGAACTAATGATGCGGCATTTTGGCTGATTTTGCTGGGTGTAGCCATAAATGCGGCCATTCCGCCTCTGCATGCCTGGTTAACGGATGCCTATCCGGAAGGGACCGTTACCGGAAGCGTATTTTTAAGCTCCTTTACGACTAAGGTTGCCGTATATGTCTTAATCAGGCTCTTTGCCGGAACGGAAATATTAATCTGGGCAGGTACGATTATGGCTCTGTATGGTGTTATTTATGCCATTATCGAAAATGATGTCCGCCGCTTATTGTCCTATCACATTATCAGTCAAGTGGGCTACATGGTTGCGGCGACGGGTATGGGAACAGATTTGGCTTTGAACGGTTCCACTGCCCATGCCTTCAGTCACATCCTTTATAAATCTTTGCTGTTTATGGGAGCCGGTGCGGTTATTTACGCAACAGGACGGCGTAAGCTGGAAGAAATGGGCGGTTTCTACCGGGAAATGCCGGGAGTGGTTATTTTTTACATGATTGGAGCTTTTTCCATTTCAGGTTTGCCTTTATGGAACGGTTTCATCAGTAAATCCATGATTATTACCGCAGCCTCCTATAATCATATGCCCGTGATCGAATTATTATTGTATCTGGTGGGCGTAGGGACTTGGCTGTCGGTAGGGCTGAAACTTCCGTATTTTATGTTTTTTGGTCCGGATAAAGGAATCAAGGTGGAAAGAAAGCTGCCTTTGAATATGTATATTGCCATGGGGATGGGTGCGTTCCTTTGTACACTTTACGGTATTGCACCGGATCTTTTATATCAATATCTGCCTTTCGCCGCAGAATATCACCCTTATTCCTGGGATCATGTGGTATCTACAGTCCAGCTTCTTGTTGCCGCTTTGGTTGCCTTCTGGATCTATATTCCCAAACTTGGCGGCAAAGCAATGCTTTCTGTTGATACCGATTGGTTCTATAGAAAACCCTTTGCCGCATTGGTAACGGGTTTGGTGAATATTGTCTGTGATACCAGAGATTATCTGGGGGCACAAGGTATGGCAGCTTTAAAGGCTATACTTCCATTCTTTAAGAATCCGATTAAATGGGCTCCCCAAACTGCTCCGGGACCGGTTCAGGAATATAATGAAAACAGATACCGCTTCCCGGTAGGGATAACGGTTGTCATGAGTATTCTAGTGTTCCTGGTTACCGCATCCTATATCTGGCTGGTATAAAAAATAGCAGGGCGGCCTCCGGTCGCCCGTTTTTTTATTTGCAATTCATTCTAAAAAACAATATACTATAAGTTAGGATTCATGGCCGATCCAAAGCGGATCGGTCATTAAAATGCTTGGTACTATTCACCGGCAGCCAGTCACTAGTTACTAGTCACCGGTCACTAGTAACTAATCACTAAAACGGAGTGATAAAAATGTTTGATAAACTACAGCATCTTGAAGATAGATATGAGGATCTTAATAATCTGATGAGTGATCCCAAGATTATTAATAACCCTTCCGAGTTGCAGAAACATGCTAAAGCCCAGGCAGAGTTAACGGATATCGTGGAAGCTTACCGTAATTATAAAAAGATCGTGCAAGAATTAAATGACTCGAAAACCATGCTCAATGATAAGCTTGATCCTGATATGAAAGACCTGGTTGAAATGGAAGTAGACGAGTTGATGGAAAAGCAGGAAGCATTGGAAGAAGAGCTAAAGATACTCCTGCTGCCTAAAGACCCTAATGACGCCAAGAACGTAATTGTGGAAATCAGAGCCGGCGCCGGCGGGGACGAAGCCGGTTTATTTGCAGGGGATTTATACAGGATGTATAATCGTTATGCCGAAAACAAGGGCTGGAAAACTGAGTTGATGAGTGCAAGTTATACAGATGTCGGCGGCTTTAAGGAAGTAATTTTCTTAATCGAAGGATTAGGTGCATATAGCAAGCTGAAATTTGAAAGCGGAGTCCATAGGGTGCAGCGGGTACCCACTACCGAATCAGGCGGGCGGATTCATACTTCAACGGCAACGGTAGCGGTACTTCCCGAAGCAGAAGATGTAGATGTGCATATCGATGCCAACGATTTAAGGATAGATGTTTTCTGTTCCAGCGGACCGGGCGGACAATCGGTAAATACAACGCAATCGGCAGTGCGGATAACCCATATTCCCACAGGTCTTGTGGTGTCCTGCCAGGATGAAAAGTCACAGCATAAGAATAAAGATAAGGCCCTCAAAGTATTAAGGGCGCGCTTGTTAGAAAAGGCTGAGGAGGAACAAATGGGTGAGCTGGCGGCGGCCAGAAAAACACAGGTGGGAACAGGCGACCGCAGTGAGCGGATCAGGACATACAATTTTCCTCAGGGCCGGGTAACCGACCACCGGATCGGTTTGACCCTGCATAAACTTGAGCAGATTCTCCTGGGTGATATCAATGAGATTATTGAGACACTGATTACAACAGACCAAGCAGAAAAATTAAAGCAGGTGGAATAATGCCGAAAGATAACGGGCCGCAAACTGTTAAAGATCTACTGCAGTGGGCGGTTCTTTTTTTAGGAAAAGAAAGCAGAATAGAGACGGAATTACTTCTGGCAGAGGTAACGGGCTATTCAAGGGCCAGGCTCTTAGCTTATCCGGAAAAAATAGCAGCGCCAGGAACCGTAAGGCTTTTTTCGGAGCTCATTGAGCGGAGAAAAGCAGGAGAACCCCTCCAGTATTTATTAGGAAGACAAAATTTTATGGGCCTGGACTTTATCGTAAACCCCAGTGTCTTAATTCCCAGATCCGATACGGAAGTTGTCGTAGAAGAGGCAATTAAGACGGCAAAAGAGACAGCAGGTCCTGTAAAATTGCTGGATTTATGCACGGGCAGCGGGGCCATTGCCGTTAGTATTGCAAAATATGTCCCTTCTGCTGAAGTGATTGGCGTTGATATCTCGGCGGAAGCACTCAAAGTAGCCCGGCTAAATGCCGAAGCTAATGGTGTCGGTGATAAAGTTACATTTATTTGCGGTGATTTATTTGCGTATGTACAAAAGCTGCCCTTTAATATTATCGTTAGTAACCCGCCTTATATTTCGACGGCAGAAATGCCGGATCTCCCGGAAGATGTCAAAAAGGAACCCCGTCTGGCCCTCTGGGGCGGTGAAGACGGCCTTGATTTCTACAGAAGGATCGTAAATGCTGCCGGAGCCTTTTTAAGTAAACCGGGGCATCTCCTGATGGAAATCGGTTGGCAGCAAGGGCCGGCTGTTTTAAACCTTTTCACAAGGGCCGGCTTTGTGAACTGTCAAATCCTTAAGGACTGGTCCGGAAATGAGCGGGTAGTTAAGGGGACGCTTTATAGCTAATGGAGAATTGATCGTTGAGAATTGAGAATTAAATTGAAATAATTCCTGTCACGTGTAATTGTGCAGGATATGAAAAGATATTTCTTGATCATGGTAAAAAATTCCAGTAATAGCAGACGCCTGATGATATTAAATTATAGAAAGGAAATGTGAAACGGGGAAGAATAATTGCTATTCAGTGCATGGGGAATTGTTAACGATCTAGGCTATGCTTTGACAGAAATTCTTAATAAAAACGGCTTTCTAAAAGAACTGGTCATTATTTTTTTTACAGTTAAGGTCTTAGGGCATATTTCCATCAAGTTCGGCCAGCCTTCTTTATTCGGCCAGCTTTTAGTAGGAGTTATTTTAGGACCGTCTGTTTTAGATATCTTACATACGAATATTATTTTAAAGGAATTAGCCCAGGTCGGAGTACTGATGCTCATGTTTCTGGCCGGGCTGGAAACTGATTTAGCGGATTTTAAAAAAACTGCGATTCCTTCATTATTCGTTGCGGTAGGGGGAGTGATACTCCCTTTAGTAGGCGGAACCGTTTATGGTTTTATCAGCGGTTATGCGTATAATGTTTCGGTATTTATCGGTGTTGTCTTAGTAGCGACCAGTGTCAGTATTTCTGTGCAGACATTAAGAGAATTAGAAAGGCTAAGATCCCCGGAAGGATGTACGATTTTGGGAGCTGCCGTAATAGATGACATTTTAGGGCTGATTATCTTAAGTATCGTTTTGTCGCTGACTATAGGCGGAGAAGAAATTACCGTTATCGGCGTTGTTATTCTAAAAATAATTGCTTTTTTCATCTTTGCGACCATTGCCGGTTATATTATCGTACCCTTAATGATGTTTATGGCCTCTAAAATCTTGGTATCTGAAGGGAAATTAACCTTTGCCTTAATAATTGTATTCATTTTATCTTTAGCTGCCGAATATCTGGGACTGGCCGGCATAGTAGGTGCCTATTTTGCCGGGATAATGATCGGCAGAAATAAAGCCCGGCAAGAAATTACGCAAAAGATAGAGGCCTTAGGCCATGCCTTTTTCTTTCCGATATTTTTTGTAAGTATCGGGATCATCGCCGACATCAACAGTGTCACCGGGGAATTGGTTAAGTTCTCCTTAATGATTTCCTTTATTGCTGTCTTTAGCAAAATATTAGGTTCAGGACTGGGTGCTTTCTTGAGCGGTTTCAGCCTGAAAAGCTCGGCAGGTATAGGAGCAGGGATGGTTTCCCGGGGTGAAGTTGCCTTGATCGTTGCGAATATCGGCCTGACGGCAGGGCTTTTGACAATCGATTTGTACACAGTTTTGGTAGCAGTTACGATAATTACGACCGTGATTACCCCTGTCTTGCTTAAAGCGGTGTTTAGGTAGTCATAATAAAGACGGCAAGAATAAAAGTATATGAAATGCAAAATCATCTGGTGGAGAATATGGTTAAAACCTTTGCAGATCTTAATTCGGTCAGCCGGGAGTATAAAAAAATGCCGCCATTAATTTCATGGCGGCTAAACAGAAATGTGTATGAAAAAGGCTTGCTGCGAACAAATTTGGCTAATGGGTAAAACTACTGGCCGAGGTTAACTTTTAGCGTTATCTCTCGGACCGGGTTTTAATGGGTAACGGCAATATTTAATCTTATAAGCAACTTAATTTTAGCTTATGCTTTACCTGTCCCCGAATTTTAACCTATTAGTTTACCTCTATCTTTACTTAACAAGCAAAACTGATTTTACGGTTTTACTTGTTATAGACTACGCCGTAAGGTGTTGGGTACTGAATGCTTGATAATCCGGGATCATCTTTATACATAACATCTGCCAGAACATTAATGAGAAGAAAAGCAGCGAATAAAGAGATACCAAGCAGCAATTTGATTTTTAGGATACTTAACATTTTTAACATCCTCCTTCTTTAATAGTTACTTAAAATTTTCCTTCCGTAACAGAAAGAGCCGATGTACAAAAAAGACAGCGGGTATTATTCCTCGACTGCCCTTAATATCTACAGGTCGCTAAAATGTTAATTTTAACGGTGTAAATAAATAGTCGGTTGTTAAGCCCAAAGTACATATCTGAGATATGGAAAACTTAAGGCCGGCAATTAAAAAAGCAGATACCTATGGCCGCATATACAGCCTAGATACCTGCAGGATAAGTAAGATTTAGTCTTACCAAATGCAAGTTGTCGGTTAAAGTGTCCTGAATTTAAGAAGTACTTTAACCTTAGCTTGAGTATTAATTTGTATTCACATTCACATTATATACGTATAAGAGGTTTTTGTAAATATCATTTTCATAGAAATATCTGGATTATTTTAAACAATAACTTGTTTATCCAATAACCAATACGTATAATGGGGTTGTTAATATTTATTATTGTGTGTGGAATAAGGAGGATTTGCAATGGCTCAGTATAAAGATTTAACAGAAATAGCCAGGTATGAACAGATCGCGGTAGATCTAGCCAGTAAAATAGCCCATAATGAATATAAACCGGGAACTAAGCTTTATGGTCGTTCGACCTTAGCCGGTCAATATAACGTTTCTCCTGAAACGATAAGAAGAGCAGTCGCCTTACTGCAAAGCATGGGTATCGTGGAGGTTGTGGCAGGGCGGGGCATTATGGTTATAAATAAAGACTCGGCGCGGCAATACTTGGAGAACTTCAATCAAAGAAAAGGTCTGGCTCAAGCCCAACAAGAGTTCTCGGAGCTATTGGAAAGAAGAAGGGATCTGGATAATGCAATCGAAAACCAAATAAAAAAAATTATGGCATTTAGTAACCGCCTAATCAATATACTGCCTAAAGTAGAAGAAATCGTAGTAATGAAGGGTTCCCAGCTGATCGATAAAAGTCTGCGGGAAGTTGACTTCCGTATGAATACCGAGGCAACAGTCCTGGCGGTAGAGAGAAGCGGTGAGGAATACCTTTCCCCGGACTCGGAAATGATTATTAAAGAAGGAGATATCTTAGTTTTTGTTGGACCGGAAGGATGCAAAGATAAAGTGGATAGTTTTATTAATTAAGCAAAATAACAGCTCTGAGACAATCAGAGCTGTTATTTTAGTGTTGAACTGCAGATACTGCAAAACTTAGCGGCAGGCATGGATTTTGTTTAATTAAATGGTATAATATATAAGATTAAGTTTAAATGGCTGGTGATTAGACAATGGATACAAAGATCTGGAAGATTTCTTCCGGTCAATCTGATAAATATCTGCTGCAAGAGGCAGCCGACCTTTTAAAAGCAGGGGAAATAATCGGATTTCCTACAGAAACGGTCTATGGCCTGGGGGCAAATGCTTTAGACAGTAAAGCGGTTGAAAAGATATTTATTGCTAAAGGCAGACCCGCCGACAACCCTCTCATTGTGCATGTACATAGTGTTAAGCAAGTGCCGGAATTAGTTAGAGAAATATCTCCCATCGCAGTTAAGGTTATGGATAAGTTCTGGCCGGGTCCGTTGACAATTGTTCTTCCTAAAGCCCCTATAATACCTGAAATAATTACCGGGGGATTAGATACGGTGGCGATTAGAATTCCTGCCCATCCGGTGGCCTTACGGCTTATTGAGACAGCCGGTATCCCGATAGCCGCTCCCAGTGCCAATATATCCGGCAAACCCAGCCCAACTACGGCCCAACATGTTTGGCAGGACTTAAATGGAAAAATTGCCGGAATTATCGACGGCGGTAAAGCCGGAGTGGGTGTAGAATCGACAGTTCTTGACTTAAGTACGGATACGCCGACTATCCTGCGCCCGGGCGGAATTACCAGAGAGGAATTACAGAAGGAAATCGGCCAGGTGGCAATCGATACCGCCTTATATGATCTCAAAGCTGTCCCCCGTTCACCCGGGATGAAATACACTCATTATTCCCCGGATGCCCAAGTGGTTATCATCCAGGGGCCTGGTGAACAGATTATCACGAAATTAAAACAACTTATTGCGAAAACCGGTAAGCTGAAAACGGGTTTGCTGATTTCTCAAGAAACCTACGATTCCTTACGGGGATATCTCCCGGGCAATATAATCGTTGGAGTTCTCGGACCGAGAAACAGCCTGGCAGAGCTTACGGCTAATTTATTTAATACCCTGCGTTGGTTTGACAGGCAAGGTGTAGATATTATTTATGCTGAAAGTTATCCGGAACATGATTTAGGTACAGCCCTGATGAATAGGCTCATTAAAGCAGCCGGCGGAAAAACAATTTAAATTTTAGTACGAAAGTTTTCCCCTAAAATTACATAAACTTATACAGTATAGCCTAAAAAGCTATACTGTACGTCAGTGTGCTGGTTTAGTGGTTATACGAATCGACAGCGTGGTACACCGTAGAAGCTTTACGCTTATGGTCACACGTTTTATTTATTGCTAACTACTATTCATCAGCCGTTAAATTAGGGGGTTATTATGAATATTTACACAATTTTTGCAGTTGCTTTTGCACTAGGAATAGATGCCTTTTCATTATCCATCGGAATAGGATTAAGCGGGGTAAGACGAAGTCAGATTTATCTTGTCTCAACGGTAGTAGCTGTATTTCATATATTTATGCCCCTGATAGGGTTATATTTAGGTCAGGTATTAGGTAAATTTGTCGGGCCTATTGCTTCGATTCTTGGAGCAGTGGTACTAATTGTAATCGGCATCCATACCCTGTGGGAGAATTTCAAACCTCCTGCAGGTACCAGGAATTTTTCCTCCGGGGGATTTGACGCAATAGCCGTAAGTCATCCTGTCAGCTTAATGTTAATGGCGGCCAGTGTATCCCTGGATGCCCTTACCGTAGGGTTAGGACTGGGAGTAATAAATGCAGACCTGACGTTGACGGTGATAACAATGGGGATTGTGGCCGGAATTATGACCTTTGGCGGTTTGATTTTCGGAAAAAAATTAAGTAAAAGCGTCGGGGAAAAAGCGGAATTATTAAGCGGATTTATTTTAATTGCGATCGGCTTGAAGCTGTTATTTATGTGAGGAAGCAGTTTATTCGTTACCGGCGAGGTCAGATCATAGTTGATAGATCATAGTTAATCGTTTAAAGTTTAAAGTTGATAGTTGATACATTACTGCAGAATTCAGCTATAATGCGGTAGAGAACAGAGAACAGAGAACAGAGAACAGAGAACAGAGAAC
>JBMNCQ010000105.1:0-24053 GCA_049366715.1 Peptococcaceae bacterium
AGTGACATTTTACCGGAATAATAACAAGGTGACATTATCACAGAATAAACACATTCTTCCTTTCTTCTCTATTGACAAATAAAGTAAAAAGAGATATGTTAATTAACAGAGATAGCTAACGCTGATAATTAATGAGGAGATGGCACTATACCGAAGGATAAATGCAAGCTGTGCCCGTATTGTTACGGCGGCAAAGCAAGAGTTTCTGGAGAAGGGCTTTGAGAAAGCTCCCATGCATTCTATAAAACAGTAAAAATTTTTTTAAAGAAAAGTTAGATTGTTCTAACAAACAAAAAGAGCCGGATATTCTTTTGATGATTGATTTGCTGGGGGAGGGATTCAGCATGGAATATGGCGTTTATGACCGCGCTTTTCGGCAATATTGCCATTCCTACCGGGGAAAGGAAGAAGGTTCCTGCACGGTATACCGAATTGAAAATAAAACAGGAAGAGGAGAGCTTTTTTGCCATGATGTTTTTCCCGGCGCGCAAATTATTTTTAATTCTCTGCAGCTGGACACCTACGATCAAAAAGTACGGGCCGGGGAGGACTTTCTCCAGATCAATCATTGCTTGGAGGGCTGCTTTGAAGTGGAATTGAACGGGGATCTGGCGGGATTTTTAGGAGAAGGTGATCTGGCTGTCAATGATCCGGGAAAACAGCCAATTACAAATTTCCGTCTGCCCCTTGGCCGCTATAAAGGCATCACGCTTCTTTTTGAACTGGAACCGGCTCAGCGCGTATTGAAAGGACGTTTCCCCGACTCCGGCATCGATTTGTACCTGATCAGGGAAAAGCTTTGTTCCGGTAAAGAGTTGTTTCTCCTGAGGGGGAGACCGGAAACCCGGGCTATTTTTAACGAACTTAATCATGTGGACGAACGTGTCCAGGAGATCTATACTCTTCTCAAGATCGTGGAGCTTCTGCTTTTCCTGAGCCTTATGGAAGATAAAACCGGTGAAGCTCTTCCCCGTTTTTCCCGGCAGGTTGTGGAGGGGACCAAGGGAGCCTGGGCCTTTATCATGGCCAGGCCCTTCAAAAAAACAACCATTCCCGAACTTGCCGGAAAGTTCAAGGTGGCGGAAACAAGTCTCCGCCAGTGCTTCAAGTCCGTTTACGGACAGCCCATCGGTTCATTTATCCGTTCTGAGCGCATCCGAAGGTCTGCCCAATTATTGCAGGAACATGGGGAATTGTCTGTGGGGCAGATTGCTTTGATGGTTGGATATGAAAATCAGAGTAAATTTGCCGCTGCCTTTAAAGCGGTTATGGGCCAGACTCCCCTTTCCTACCGGCGCCGGAATTTCCGCCTCCATGACAGATCGGAGCTAAAATTAGCCGATTTGGAGTGGCGGACTTTTTAACAGTATGATATTTTATGTTGGTGACGGTTTTCAAAGTTGTGAAGCCCCGGTCAGGTTTAAAAGTTAGGGGAGACTAACTATTGAATATTTATTTATCCGGCTATAGAAAAATGTCTGAGGGGTTCGCTGTCATAGCGGCCGGAGCCGGCGCATTCTAAATTGGAGGAGGATAAAGTATGCCCAAAGAGAAAAAAAGTTTTATTTTAAAAAGGTTCACACCCTATATGGGCAAAAAAAAGACGCTTTTGCCTTTGGCATTGGTATTGTCCGGGATTTCCGCAGTTTTTAACATTCTGCCTTTCGTGTTTGTGTGGTACATAACGCGGGATATCTTATCCGTTCCGCAAGGCCTTGATGTTTCAAAGGTCAGCTTTTATGCCTGGCTTGCCTTTGCCAGTGCTTTAGGCGGAATTATCGTATACTTCTGTGCTCTGATGAGCTCGCATCTGGCGGCTTTTCGCGTGGAGGTCGGAATGCAAAAAGTCGGTATGGAAAAAATATTGTCCATGCCCCTTGGTTTTTTTGATCAGCAGGCCAGCGGCCGGATTCGTAAGATTGTCAACGACGGAGCGGGAACAACCCATACATTTTTAGCCCATCAACTTCCGGATATGGCGGGCAGTGTTGTCTCTCCCCTGATTCTCCTGGCACTGGTTTTTATCGTGGATTGGCGGATGGGGCTTGCTTCTCTTATTCCGATTATTTTGGGCTTTATTACAATGAAGTTCATGATGAGCGCTGAAGGACAAAAATTCCAAAAAATGTATTTTGATTCTTTGGAAGAAATGAGCGCCGAATCTGTGGAATATATCCGCGGCATTCCTGTTGTGAAAACATTCGGGCAAACGATTTTTTCTTTTAAACGGTTTTATAACAGCATCATTAAATATAAAGAAATGGTTCACGCTTATGCTTTGCTTTGGCGCAAACCCATGTCATTTTATACTGTGATCATGCAGTCGGCGGGCTTTTTTTTAATTCCCATGGCGATCTTTTTAATCGGCCGGAGCGAAAATATCCCCCTTGTGCTTACCGACTTCATTTTTTATCTTCTGATATCACCAACCTTTACTCTCCTTTTGATGAAATCCATGTATTTTCAGCAAAATACCATGATTGCGGAGCAAGCCATTGACAGGCTGGATAACTTGCTGGATTATCCCCAAATGAGTTACGGCGAAAACACCGGAAGCATTGAGCAGTACAGTCTGGAGTTTAAGAATGTCGTGTTCTCATATGAGGGAAGTGACAAGCGGGCCCTGGATAAAATCAGCTTTAAATTAAATGAAGGAGAAATAATTGCCCTTGTCGGCCCCTCGGGAGGGGGCAAAACGACAATCGCCCGGCTGGCAGCCCGCTTCTGGGATGCAGATAAAGGGGAAGTATTAATTGGCGGGATCAATGTCCGGGAGATACCGAAAAAAGAGCTGATGGAAAAAATATCCTTTGTTTTCCAGAGTACCAAGCTGTTCAAAGGCTCCTTAAGGGAAAACATTGTATTTGGTAAAGAGGGGGTGGGAGAAGAGGAAATCAACAAAGCACTTGATTTTTCCCAGTCCAGGGAGATTATTGCAAATCTTCCCGGTGGACTGGAGACAATAATCGGCTCGGAAGGAACTTATCTTTCCGGGGGAGAACAGCAAAGAATTGCCCTGGCCCGGGCTATTGTTAAGAATGCACCCATTGTGCTTCTGGATGAGGCCACGGCCTTTGCGGATCCTGAAAACGAGCATCTGATCCAGGAGGCTTTACAGGAACTCCGCCGGGGCAAAACAACCCTCATGATTGCCCACCGTCTTACAAGCGTGCGGAATGCGGACAAAATCCTGGTGGTGGAAAACGGAAAGATTGCGGAGGAAGGAACCCATGAAGAGCTTCTTAAGAAAGGCGGTATCTATCAAACCATGTGGGATGAGTATCAAAAATCCGCCGCCTGGAAAATAGTCACGAAAGAAGCCGTAAGCAAAGGAGGACAAAATGATTTACTATTTTCAGAATAGATACGCGATGTCCGAGAAGGGCGCCCAAGATTTATTGCGCTCTATTATCTGGACCGTATTCATGGATCTCAGCTTCATGTTTCCTGTTGTTCTCAGTTTTCAATTTTTACAGGAATACCTGAACACCCTGTTGCAAGATTCCGGCAGCCCTGCCGGCAGTATTTCTTATTATGTGACGATCTCTATAGCGATTTTCTTGGTCATGATTGTAATCGCCTATTTTCAATATAATTCCACCTACACCAAAGTTTATGAAGAAAGTGCCCGGAGACGGATCAGTCTGGCCGAAACCTTGCGGAAGCTGCCTCTGGCCTTTTTCGGCAAAAAGGACATCGCCGATTTAAGCTCGACCATCATGGAGGATGCCACCCAGATCGAGCAGCTTTTTTCCCATGCGGTACCGCAAATTTATGCCTCAGTACTGAATGTTCTGATCATGGCCGTGCTGATGTTTCTTTTCAACTGGCAGCTTTCCCTTGCCGTATTTTGGGTCGTCCCGGCGGCAATCCTGGTATTTTATCTGTCCAGAAAGCTGCAAAAGAAAATGCATGCAGAACTTTATCATGTCAAAAGGGATATTGCCGATTACATTCAGGAGGAACTGGATTCCGTCTATGAAATCAAATCTTATAACCGAGAAGCAGATTTTGCCGATTCGTTAAACACAAAGCTGGACAATTATGAAAAGTATCTGATTAAGGGAGAACTGTTGATCGGCGCTTTTATTAACATTTCTCATGTAATCTTAAAGCTTGGGCTGCCCAGTGTTATCTTGGCCGGTGCTTACCTTTTGTCAACAGGTTCCGCGGACATTTTTGCCTATCTTGTTTTTCTTGTCATCGCGGCACGTATTTATAATCCCCTTATGGAGACAATGAATAACTTTGCAGTGCTTATGTATCTGGATGTGCGGATAAACCGCATGAAAGAGATGGACGGAATGCCCAGGCAGGGAGGAAAAACGGAGTTTGATCCCCGAAACTACGATATTGAATTCAAAAATGTCGATTTTTCCTACCAGGACGGCGTACAGACCTTAAAAAACGTCAGCTTTACCGCAAAGCAGGGTGAGGTGACGGCCCTTGTCGGACCTTCCGGCGGCGGAAAGAGCACGGCGGCAAAGCTGGCCGCCCGTTTCTGGGATATTGATCAGGGAGTCATTACTTTAGGTGGTGAAAATATCTCCCGGATCGATCCTGAAACCCTGCTGAAATATTTTTCCATCGTCTTTCAGGATGTTACCCTGTTTAATTCCAGTGTGAAGGAGAATATCCGTCTCGGCAAAAAAGACGCGTCCGATGATGAAGTTATGGAAGCGGCGCATTTAGCCCAATGTGATGAGTTTGTTAAAAAGCTTTCCCAGGGATACGACACCTTGATCGGAGAAAACGGGGAAAGATTATCCGGAGGCGAAAGGCAGCGGATCTCAATCGCCAGAGCAATCCTGAAAGATGCGCCTATCATCCTCTTGGATGAGGCCACGGCATCTCTTGATGCGGAGAATGAGAGCAAAATCCAAAATGCCCTCAGTGAGCTGATCAAAAACAAAACCGTTTTGATTATTGCCCACCGTATGAGAACGGTTTCCGGGGCTGATAAAATTGTTGTAATCAAGGACGGTGCTGTCGTAGAAACGGGGACTCCCTTGGAATTACGGGAAAAACAAGGAATCTTTTTCTCCATGTTAAAAACCCAGTATCAAAACACTTAAACCTTTGCAATCAGTAGTCGGATGCAATCATACTCTCCGGATTTGATGCCGATCAATATTTTGGTACTAAGAAACACCGCTAGGGGTTTCTTCCAATGCAGACAACAGCGGGCTCCGGATACAGGGGGCCCCTGCTTTATTGGGTTTTGGCCGGCCTTAGAAAATCATTTAATCTCTTTTGCAGAGCATGTTTTAAAGCCGCTGCGGACTTACTTTTTCGTTTCTTTGTTTCTTTCATTCTGTTAAAGTAATTAAGATAAATTCTTACCACAAGAAAGTGTGTCAGAGAACCGTCCCCTGACACACTGACACATGGATAACGGGAGAAGAAAGCCGGCATGGATGGCCTGCCAGTTTTGCTGTTTTTTTACAAAAGGAATCGTGGGAGAAAAATCGAAATTAATATAAAAATGTCCAAAGTTACTTTTGATAGGAGATGCAAAATGGCAACAGAAATTAAACGAGTACAGGTTTCCCCGGTGAATCCTCGGGGCTACCTGGTCATTCTCACGGCCTTTATTATTGTAGGCTTATTTTATTTTCTTCCGGGTCTGGAACAAGTACCGTTGAATCCTTCCGATGAAATTGTGGTTTATTATATGGGTGAACCTGTTGATGCCGCAGCGCTCAATGAAGAGGAGCTTTATCTGCCCTTTTCTTTTATTGAGCAGTATGTGGACTCTAATATCCGGTGGGATGAAAAGAGTCAGACGGTAATCATAACTACCGCCCAAGAGGTGTTTCATTTACCATTAGGAAAAAGAGAGGGCCTGTTAAATTTCCGGCCCTATACCTTTACTTATCCTGTGCTGAATAAAGAAAATAAAATTTTTCTGCCTGCCAGACCCTTAGATGAATACTACAATCTGGAGCTGCATTATTTACAAGATGAATCGGTAGTAATAATCCGTGATTTAGAAAAGCCTTTACAGGAAGGCCGGACTTTAGAAAACGTTAAGCTGCGTAAAGAGCCCGGGCCCATGTCCCCCTGGCTGGCCGGTCTGGAAAAAGGCACCCCTGTTTTTATTATGCGGGAGAAAAACGGCTGGTACTGGGTAGAAACAGGAGATGGTTTAATGGGTTATCTCGACAAAAAAATGGTTCATCTTACCGGCATTAAAACTGCCGAAATCAGTAAAGAAGTATACCAGCCCTGGAATCCCCTGGGTGAAAGGATTATGTTAACCTGGGAAGGGGCTTGGGGCAGTACGGTCAACCCTGCAGGTTTAGGTGAATTAACCGGGGTTCAGGTAGTATCACCTACCTGGTTTTCCTTAAAGGAGAACGGGGTGGTAAAAAATACTGCCGATTATCATTATGTACAATGGGCTCATCAAACAGGCAGACAGGTGTGGGGATTATTTGACAACAGCTTTGATGCGGAATTATCCCATGAGTTTCTCAACAGTGCGGAGTTAAGGGCGCAAGCCATCCGGCAGTTATTAACATATGTAGAGTTGTATCAATTGGATGGCATAAACCTGGACTTTGAAAACATGTATTTAAAAGACAGAGAACTTTATGTTCAATTTGTGCGGGAACTGGCCCCTCTTCTCCATGAAAAGGACCGTTCAATTTCGCTGAATGTAACTTTTCTGTCCCAGAGTGAAAATTGGTCAATGTGCTATGACAGAAAAAGTCTGGCGGAAATCGTGGATTATGTCACCGTAATGGCTTATGATGAAAACGGCACCTTCAGCACAACAGCCGGTTCCGTTGCCTCCATTCCCTGGGTTGAGGATGGAATCAAGAAAATCCTGCAGGAGATTCCGGGCGAAAAGATAATCCTGGGAGTGCCTTTTTACACCCGCCTCTGGGAAGAAGCAACAGACGGGCAGGGGGAAAGAACGCTAACCTCGCAAGCAATTAGTATGACGAAGCAGAATAACTGGATAAAAGAAAATAATTTGGAGATTAAAGAAGACTCTGCAGCAGGACAGCACTATGTTGAAGTACAAAAAGCCGGCAAGACTTTTAAGATGTGGCTGGAGGATGAGTATTCCATGTCCCGGCGTATTGAGCTAATGAGAAAATATCATTTGGCAGGAATTGCTGCCTGGCGGAGGGGTTTGGAACAAGAAGGGTTTTGGCCTTTGTTAGCAGAGATGCTCAATAAATATTAGATTATATTGACACTCCTGGTATTCCGGGGGTGTTATTTTTTTCGTTACGGCAGGATTTTTCGTTATGATCTGGAATTTAGTAGTGTTAATTAAATTCACAGGTTAAGCCAACATAAGGTAACAACTAGGCAGGTGTAGTAAACATTGAGCTTTCTGGATAACCGTTCCAAAGGATTTTATATGATCTGGGGAATTATGCAAATAGCATTTGTTGCTGTGATCGATTTCTGCATCGGAGAGAAAATCGTTTTTTCATATTTTTATTTTGTTCCTATTTCTCTGGTGACCTGGTATGTTAACGAGAATAACGGCTTATTAATGTCTGTATTAAGCGGGATCAGTTGGACTATCGTTGAGCTGATTTTAGTACCGGGTAATTTTTATACAGGTAATTTTTATATAAATTCAGCCTTAAGATTTTGTTTTCTGATTATCATCGTTTTGGCCTTAAGTGTTCTTAAAAGTACTCTTGATTCAGAGAAAAGTTTCGCCCGCAGAGACCCTTTAACGGGTGTTGCCAATAGGCGGGCTTTTTATGAGATTACGGAAAAGGAAATAGAACGGTCCAGAAGAAATAAACACGCCCTTGCCCTGGCTTATCTTGATTTAGATGATTTTAAAGCAGTTAATGATATATTGGGTCACGAGACGGGGGACCAGGTTCTGTTTTCCGTAGGAAATATCATAATTAATAATATCCGCAAGAGTGATACTGTTGCCCGCCTGGGGGGAGACGAATTCGCTATTCTCATGCCGGAAACTAAAGCTGAACAGGCCAAAGTGGTCATTGAAAGAATCCGGGAAGATTTATTAAGAGCGATGAAAAAAAATGTCTGGTTTGTTACTTTTACGATAGGTGTAATCTGTTATGATACGCCGCCCCTAAGTGTGGAAGAGGGGATCAAGGCGGCTGATGGTGTAATGTACCGGGCGAAGGAGTCGGGTAAAAACATGATTAAGTTCGAAAGCAAAAGTTAGTTGTATTTAGCCGTTTTATTTTTTTTTTTGAATTAAGCAGGTTAATTATGGTAATAATTTGCTAAATCCGGCAATGATTATAAATATACCCAGAAAGGGTGACGGTTTTGCTAAAAGATATTTACGCAGAGAGGTTAGACTTATGAAAAATGAAGTTAAGGTATCACTGTTTGAAGTAGTAATGGGTATAGCCAATACAGTTGATTTAATCAGCCCTTCCCTGGTTAATCATCATAAGCAGGTAGCCTATCTGGCATACTGTATTGCCGAAGAACTTAACTTACCTAAACAGCAAAGAGATGAAATCGTCTTAGCAGCCGCACTGCACGATATAGGAGCCATATCCTTAAAGGAAAGGATAGATGCTTTGCATTTTGAAGTGATTAATCCGAATCAACATGCTTTAAATGGTCATGCGCTCTTGTCCTCTTATCCTCCCCTGGGCAATGTTGCTGATATCATTAAGTATCACCATGTCCGGTGGGATGATAAAAGGGCTGACGAGGTTCCTTTAGGAAGTCATATTGTTCACTTAGCCGACAGAATAGCGGTGTCTATTAACAATTCGGAGCATATTCTGGGGCAAATTGAAGACATTTATCAGAAAATCCATAAGCAAAAAGGCCTTATGTTTATGCCGGAACTGGTGGATAGTTTTGCTGATATTTTTCAGAAGGAATATCTTTGGCTGAATGCTGCCTCCCAGCATATTGAGCACGAATTAAAAACGAAAATCGAGGCTCAATACCCTCCCTTGGATATGGATGACTTACCGGAGTTTACCCGGATATTTTCCCGGATCATTGATTTCCGGAGTTCTTTTACCGCAAAGCATTCCGGCGGGGTTGCAGCAGTCTCCGAATTATTAGCGGCAAAGTTAAGTTTTGATCAGCCGGAACAGAAAATGATCCGGGTTGCCGGTTTTCTGCATGATCTGGGCAAGCTGGCCATACCCAAGGAGATCTTGGAAAAACCCGGCAAGCTGACCCGTGCTGAATTTAATATCATAAAAACCCATACTTATTATACATATCAAACCTTATCCTCTATTAGAGGATTAGAGACGATCAATAAATGGGCTTCCTTTCACCATGAACGGCCGGACGGCAACGGTTACCCCTTTCATTTAAAAGAAGCGGAACTGCCGTTAGGATCGAGAATTTTGGCGGTCGCTGATGTATATACCGCTTTAACTGAAGACAGGCCTTACCGCCAGGGAATGAACAGGGATGAAACCTTGAAAGTATTAACCGGAATGGGCCGGGAAAAAGCTTTAGATGAAATGGTGATCGAACAATTGATTATTAACTATGAAGAAATTGCGTGGCAAAGGATCAGTGCGCAAGAAGGGGAGAATACACAGTATAAATTGTTTACGGATAAAAAGGAATTAAATGCATCATAAGCTGACTTTTGTCAGTTTTTTTTCTTGTAATGCTCGCCAAAAAGGATTATAAAAATATTATGTACGATATTTATTTTTAAGAAATGAGGCTTAGAAGATGAGTAATGCTGTCTTGTTTAAAATGCATAACGAACAGGATATTTTGTTTAATCTGTTTGGGGACTATACTTATCTCACCGAAGGATACTATCGATCTTTGGAGGGGGAACTGGAAGGGGTTAAAATAATCCCCACTACCGAAGAAGCCTTAGATGCTTATGTCGTTCCTTTGGCTATGGTTAAAGCCGAGATGAACAATATTCCGATTCCTCTGTACGAAATCGTGACGGAAAAAATTGTACCGCCTGTCCTTGCCTATCCCATAAACCCCTATACTTCTAAGTTTGAGGTTATAACCGATACCAATAATTTAAAATCCAAACTTAATACGGTAACGATGAGCGGCAAGTATGCGACTTTGTGTCAGAGACTGCCGGAGGATTACCGCATTGATATCATACGGTGCATTCTGGGCAAAAGCCTGGTGAAAGAGTATGAGCACTTTGCTCAGGATTTATTTCAGGTATTCAGGGTTCCTTTAATGAAAATACGGGTGATTGTAACACCTGCCCAGTATCTATTTTCAGCCGTCGAACCGTTTTTGTTTGATGAGCTTACTTTAAAAGAAAAGAAAATAATAGAGGAGCTGGGGACATGGCAAAATTAGTGATATTTACTGAGCGTTATACCATCAGAAGTTCAGTAGAATTGGCGGCTCTTACTAATTATCGTTTAGCTGCCTTTGAACTTGGCCATCAGTTGGACTTCCTTTTTAAAAGCGAGCTAAAGTATTTGGGTAATTATGATGCTGTTTTCATAAGAGCCCTGACAGATCCTTTAAATACCAGTTATGTCGTAGCGCGGATGGCCCAGATGAAAGGACTGAGGGTAATCGACGAGCCGGAAAGCATTCGGATCTGCTGTGATAAAGTAAATATGTACAAACGCTTAATTCTTAAGAATATTCCCATTCCGGAAACAGCCTTTCTGGATACCAAAGAAGTTTCCAAAGAAAATGCCAAAGAGTTGTTCGAAACATTGGGAATACCGCTGGTATTAAAAGCTCCTAATTCCAGTTTTTCGGCGTATGTGGAAAAAGTGAAATCAGTTGATGAATTTATGAAAATAGGCAAAAGATTTTTGAGAAGAGCCGATAAGATTATCGTTCAACAGTATATGCCCAGTGATTTTGACTGGCGGGTTATTGTCTTAGCAGGCAAGGTTCTCGCCGTTGTGAAATACATCTTTGCTAAAAATACCTGGAGATTAATGGAGCGGTCCCAGGACGGCGAACACTGTTCGGTGCAGGGCTACAAAGTGGAGGATGTAAATCCGGAACTCAGGGAAATTGCCGTCAGGGCGGCTGATGCCATCGGAAACAGCCTTTATGGGATTGATATTAAAGAGGTTGACGGAGACTACTACGTTATTGAAGTAAATGATAATCCTAATATTGATGCAGGCCTGGAAGACCAATACAGCCCGGACATTTATAAAAAAATAGTTCAATATTTAGCAGGGGAAGAGTATTGAAATAATTAAAAATTGAGCGTTGCAAGGTGAGAATTAAAACCATATAACAGTGAAGATTTTTTAAGCAATGCCCGCTGTTATATGGTTATCCTCAAACCGGTAAAGCCGGCCTTTTTATGTAAGGGTCAGTATTTCCTGCTGCATTTCCGTAATGCCTTTGGTCACCTGCTGCAGGGCTAAAGCCTGTTCATTTGTGGTTGAAGCATTTTGCTTGATACCCATGGTAATATCCAGGATGATTTTTTTAATTTCATCCAGCACATGATTAATATCTTTAAGGGAGTCTGCGGAATGGGTAGAAAGCTTGCGGACCTCATCGGCAACTACGGCAAAGCCGCGCCCCTGCTCCCCGGCTCTGGCCGCTTCAATAGCGGCATTTAGGCCTAAAAGATTCGTTTGCCCGGCGATATTTCTGATCAGTTCCAGAACTTTGTTAATATCGTTGATTTGATTTTCTAAAGTTTTGGAGACATTCTCCATAGTCGTACTGGTGCTGGCTATTTCCTGGGCACCGGCAGATATTTCTTCAATTGCCGCAGATATTTCCTGGATTCTGAAGGCAACTTTATTTATCGTATCCTGTTTTTTCTCATTGATGAAAGCCTTTTCAATTTCTTCGGTAGCTATGACAGCGGCCAGCTTTTGTAATGGTGCCACAAATTTAGGGTCTCCCGTTATACCAATGCAAGCAATTCTCTGCCCATCTATTTCAATTGGTCCGGTATATCCTGCTAAGACACCTTCCATAGTTGCCGCTTCTTCCTCGCTGATCGCAACAAAGTCCTTTGTGCCTGCCATTATATCCCGGGCAGCAGGATGCTTGAATCCTAAACGGTGCGGCTGGGTTGTGGCAATTATTTCTCCCTCTTCACCTTGGACGTGAACATTGCTACCGGTTACATCATGGAGCATTTGTACTATTTTTTCAGATAATTCTTTTGGTATCTTATGGGACCAGGACATAAGAATTCCTCCTTTTCCTAAAATATAATATAATTTTATCACAATTCAGAAGAAAAAGTGCAATAAAAAAGAAATAAGCCGAAGACTTATTTCTTAATTAAATCAACTGTACCGGCATCGAGTTTTTTTATCATTTCCACCAGCAGCCGGAAGAGGTTTTCATAGTCCTCCCTGTGGAATGTACTGGTATGGCTGTGGATGTAGCGGGTTGGAATTCCAAAGGATACCGTGGGCACTCCGGCGCCATGTTTGTGGATTGCTCCGCCGTCGGTACCGCCGCCCATCATTGTTGCAAATTGAAGGGGAATATTCCGGGAGTTTGCGGTGTCAATGACAAAATCCCTCAGGCTGCGGTTAGGTATCATAGATGCATCGGCTAAAAGTAAAATGGGGCCTTTCCCCAGCTTCACATCAATATGTAATCCTTCCAGCCCCGGAGTATCGCCGGCAATGCCTACATCTAAGACAAAACTGAGGTCGGGCTTAATTAGCTCAGTGGAAGTTTGCGCTCCCCGCAGTCCGACTTCCTCCTGAACTGTACCAACACCATAGACAGTGTTAGGATGTTCGGTTTTGCCGAGCTCTTCGATTACTTCTATAAACAAGGCGACGCCAAGGCGGTCATCTAAAGCCTTGGACATGATATAATCGGGATTTTTCATTAAAGAGAAATTGCCGGACGGAACAATGACATCCCCCGGTTTGATGCCGAATTTCTCCATGGCTTCTTCTTTGCTCTCGGCACCAACATCGATAAACATAGTTTTTTTCTCGACAACTTTTTCCCTTTCTTTCGCATCCAGCAGGTGGGGTGGGGTTGACCCTATGATACCGGGGATATCTCCCAGGGAAGTTTTCACAATAACCTGGTGTGCTAAAAGAACCTGATCCCACCATCCGCCCAAGGGGATGAATTTGAGAAAGCCTTCTTTGGTAATCGAATTTACCAGAAAGCCTATTTCGTCCATATGGCCGGGGAGCATGATCTTAGGGCCGGCGTCTGTCCCTTGTTTTTTACAAATAATGCTGCCCAGATTGTCGTAGCTTATTTCGCTGAGGTCCTGCAGCCGTTCTTTTATGTAATACTTGACCTCCTCTTCAAATCCTGATACGCCGTGAAGCTCCGTCAATTCTTTGATCAGCTTTAATCTTTGGTCCATAGATGGTACCTCCTTAAATCAGTAAATACGGAAAACTGCCGGTTAAAATTTAGGCTAATTTATATTATACCCAATTGGCTTGAAAAATGTGGATATTTTTCAAGTTAGCCCGGTTTTTTGGCTGATCGTTAGCCAGGAATGATTTGTTATCATAAAACTAGATGAATAGGTTATAATTAGTCCAATGAGTTCATGGAGGTAAAAATGGATTATTATTTCGGTGAATTAGAAAAAGGCGTTTTTATAAAACGGGAAAATAGATTTCTTGCTACAGTAGAATTGCAGGGAAAAATAGTAAATGCCCATGTCCCCAATACGGGGAGGATGGCGGAATTATTAGTTCCCGGGGCCAAAGTATGGGTCGAGAAAGCAGAAAAGAGCACCAGAAAAACCGGCTATGATTTACTGCTGGTGAATAAGGACGGTTTTTATATTTGTTTGAATGCCCAGCTGGCTAATACACTTTTTGCAATTTGGCTGGCAAAAGGGAAACTTCCGGATTTTAAAAATTGTATTAAATGCGCTAAAGAAAAAATAGTAGGGAAAAGCAGGATTGATTTTTTTCTGGAGTTTACCGATTATTCTTATCTGGTAGAAGTTAAATCCGTTAATTTAGTGGAAAATAAGACGGCTAAATTTCCTGATGCCCCTACGGTAAGAGGATCCAGACACCTGGAAGAATTGTTGAATTTTCAAAAACAAGGACAGAAGGCGGCGGTAGTTTTTATTGTTATGCGGGAAGATGCCGAAAAATTTTCACCCAATGACAAAAGGGACCCTCTGTTTGGGGATACTTTACGAAAAGCGGGAAATTCCGGCGTTGAGGTCTATGCTTATACCTGTTTAATAAATCCCCGGGGAATTACTTTTGCCCATAAAATTGAAGTTAATCTATAGAACTTATTAATTCCGGTATTCGCCAGGTTTTAAATTCTGATCAGACCGGAAGATAAATGCTGAAGAATCTAAGCGTAAAATTGTACAAGTGTTCATATAAAAATAGACAGTTAGCTATATAACAGAAAGAATTTAAGTAATAGAATAAAATTAGAAAAAATTTTTTGTTAATATTGCTAAATATAGAAAATTTATATTGTTCAAAGTGGGTTGTAAAGGGGTATATATGTATTTTTTATGAATATTTTAGTGGTTACCTGTGATAAGAATTGTAAAAAAAATATAACAAATTTTCTTAAGGAACTGGGACACCATGTAGAAAAATGCGATAACGGATACGATGCTTTAAAATATCTCTATAACAGTAAATATAATGCAGTAATAGCAGATAGCAAATTACCGGGAATGCCCGGTGTGGAGTTTCTACGTATTTTAAGGACTTTTTCTCTCCAGGAGGATGTCGAAGTGATTTTTTTAATGGAGAGCTATGATTTGGAGTATGCCATTCAAGTCCTCAAGGCAGGGGCCTGGGACTGCCTCTTAAAACCTGTTAACACTACAAAGTTGCTAAACATTTTAGAAAGGATTTCTGAGAGCCAGAGAATAAGAGAAATAGAAAAAGAATTAATCAGAGTTATGATTTTTAATGATAGTTCGTTAATAGGAGAAGGTGCCCAGGCCGTCTGTAAAAATTCGGATTTTCTTGACTTCACAGGTCAGGTTACAACTTTAAATGAATGTTTTAGTTTAATTAAGAAAAAAAAACTGATGTTTTAGTCATAGATTTTGACTCACTGAATGTGGATTTTGCTGAAACGATTATGACCATTAAAAGGGAATCCCCGGGCGTAAAAATAGCAATTTTTTATTCAAAAATAAATAAAGATTTTATTAACTCCCTGCAGGATTATATCAGTGCCTTTCTATCAAGAGAGGTTTCAGCCGATGAATTTATAAACGCGGTTAAAAGAATCCATAAAGGTGAAAAATTTATCGATTCCTTTATCAGTCAGCAGCTTTTATTTAATAATTCTGAGGATAAATATAATGAGATCGAAGTATTATTAACAGTGCAGGAAAAAAAAGTTTTGCAATATCTCATTAAAGGAAAAACAAACAAAGAGATAGCAAAAGAAATGTATTTAAGCTCGTCCACGATCAGGAGTTATGTTTCCAGTATTTTGCGAAAGCTTAATATTCCCAACAGGGCTGCAGCGGCGGCTTTTGCCAGTCAGCTCTGGAGGATTGAAAAACAGGATTAAAGGCCGAGGCCTGTTAATCCTGTTTTTAATATGGGGAAAATTCAATACCCCTTTGAAGGACTGCTGGGGATATTAGACAAGTGTCTAAGAAAAAATGGACAATTATCGGTATGAGGAATTCCGGAAAACAAATACAATGAAATTGTTGAAGTTCGTGATAATTTGTCAAAAAAATGAACAGGTGGATTGACCGTGGACGATACATTTAAAAAAAATTATAAATTATTTGAGTTCATAATTGCTAATACCCAGCTTAATTTAATTGTCCTTGATGCCAAATTTAATATTACCTTTGTAACTAAGCATTTTCAAAAAAAATATCGGAATGACATTCTGCACCAGAATCTATTCGATTATTTTCAGGAGGATCTGAAGAGAGATTATCGTTTGGAAGAGATTAAAAATCTCAGCGCCTACAATAATTTTCTATTAATCCAAGGGTACCGGCATAACCGGTTAGGGGAAGAAAGGATCCTGGATTGCTATTGCTATTATCTTGATTTTGATTTTGAGCAAAAAATATTAATTGAAATAAGGGAACATACGGAAACAGATGGCCATAAACAAAATCTTAAAGAGCAGGGAGAAGTAAGCGGGAATAAAAACAGGCTTATTTTGCTGGGGGAAACAATAGCCGGGATAGCCCATGAAATCAATAACCCTCTGACTTCAATTTTAACTAATGCCCAGCTTTTAAATAGAAAGATTACTTGCATTGAAACAGAAAGGATAGCTAAAGAAGCAATGCGGATAGCCAAAATAATAAAAAACCTGCTGAGCTTTTCCCGGCATAGTCAAAATGTGCAGGGGGTCATAAATGTTAAAGCGGAACTGGAAGATGTGCTTCTTTTAATCAATACGAAAATTAATGAAAATGTCACCCTAAAGTTAAATATAGATAAAGATGCGGCGGTCTTCGGCGATGCGGTGGAATTTAGTCAGATATTTATTAATCTTATCCGGAATGCCATCGCCGCCCTGGAAAAAAGTGAAGAAAAGATCATTGAGATAAATGTTACAGCCTTAGAAGACATTGTGAAAATTTCTATTTCTGATACAGGCTGCGGTATCCCGCAAAAATACTTGAAAAAAATTTTTGAGCCCTTTTTTACGACAAAAAGGATCGGGGAAGGAACGGGACTGGGTTTGGCTATGGTTTTTTATTTGGTTAATAAAATGGGCGGGAAAATTCAGGTAGCATCTCAGGAAAATCAGGGGACTAACTTTACAATTGTTTTTCCTAAATACCAAAAAACCCTTAATGTTAAAGACTATAAAGGGAGAATCGATTTTAAGGATAAGAAAATCCTGATAATTGATGATGAATATCCGATGCTGCGGGAACAGAAAGAGATGCTGGAGCGGGAAGACTGTCTTGTCACTATCGAAAATGACCCTGTTAAAGGGATTCAGATACTGATGGATAACTTTTTTGATTTAATCTTGATTGATTTGAACCTTTCCCTGGTAAACGGCTTGGAATTGTATAAAGTTTTGGGCAGCTTTGGATATGATGTTAATAAAATTTTCCTGATGACGGAAAGAAAAAATTTCCGGGAAATGGAAGAAATAAGTCAAACCTATAACTGCAAGTTTATCCCGAAATCCTTTACTGTAGAGGAGCTCAAGTGCTGCATATTAGAAGAATGGGGAGAATGAAGATGCTCTTAATAATTGATGATGAGATTAATATCAGGGTAACATTAAAAGAATATCTAGAGGAAGAAGGGTATGAATCCCTAACAGCTGCAACGGCAGAAGAAGCTTTGCGTATCTTAAAACAAAAAAATATCAGGGTGGTAATTAGTGATTTAAAAATGCCGGGAATGAATGGTTTAGACTTATTAAAGCTATTCAAAAAAGAAAATCCGCAAAAATTCACCCAATTTATAATGATTACGGGGTTTAACGATACCAATACTATGCGCCTGGGGTTTAAAGAAGGGGCCATCGATTATTTATATAAACCGGTAACTTTAGAAGAGGTGAAGAGTGCGGTGGAGAAAGGCTTAGAGAAATATATGGTGAAATTTACCGCCCGGCAATCCTGGTCAGAAGATAAGCAAAGGCTGGTTACTGCCCAGGATCTGATTAAAAAGAAACACATGGATATGATTCAATTGATGCTGAAAATGATCCAGATCCGGGATAAAGTTACGGAAGAACATAGTAAAAGGGTAATGGAAATCGCAAATATTATTGCCGGGAAAATGGGATTGAATACTGAAGAAACAGCAAAAATCAAACTGGCTGCCCTTTTGCATGATGTGGGGAAAATATCCGTTCCTGATGCAATGCTCTTAAAACCGGGGAGATTGACAATAGAAGAATTTGAGAAAATAAAGCAGCATTCCCGGAAAGGGTATGAAATCGTAAAAGATTATGTGAGCAAAGATATTGCCGAGATTATTTTATATCATCATGAACAATTTTGTGGTCACGGATATCCTGTGGGTTTGGTGGGCTATAGCATTCCCCTGGGGTCCCGGATTATAATAGTAGCCGATGAATATGATGCCCTGAGAAATAAGAGACCTTACCGAAATGCTTTATCCAAAAATGAAGCGGTTCGTGTGATGATTAATGATGCTCAAAAGTTTGATCCTAAAATCTTAAATTTATTTCTGGATGAAATTGAGATGATTGAGAAAAAACTGTTTCCGGATTCCCGGATAAATCTTAATGACGAAGTATGTGCCCGGGGTTGAATGATTGAAAAATTTAGTGAAGAAGTTCCCAACGGACGCAAATATTTCCGGCCTATGTGCAAATACTTGGATTAAAAAGCATCTGTTTTAAAAAGCAGATGCTTTTATATTTCTATGCTGCCCTGATTAATTCGAAGCAAGATACAGCCATACGGTGATCTGGGGCAAAGTCATAAAAATTGGGGTAGGTGGGAGGCAGATATTTTCTGCATTTATAGTGCTTAGGGGAAATAATTTTATTTAAGGATAGATAATAACAAAATTATTTGGTCCTAAAAAGGGAAAAATATTAGGAACACTCGGATATTTTCCAGAGGAAAAGATTATTTTCATGTATTGCCGGGCCGTCAACGTAGGATACTTTGAAATCATGAGGCGGGTAAAAGAACCGGCGGCGGTTAAATTGCCGGGGCAGGAATTGGAGAGTGTTTAGAGAAGGATTTTGTCAGATTAAGGCGAAAATTTATAGTCAGAGAATAAAGGCCGGGGGGAATATCCGTGTACGATGCCATCAGTAAATTCGGCGAACTTTTATGGCAGTTAAAAGTAATGATTTTATTAGTACTTGGCATTGGTTTGGCAGGAACTGTTAGACGAATGCTTCGGAAGAAGTAGCAGGGGGGTGAATCATATCGAGGTCTATGCTTTAATCGGTTCAAGTGGTACGGGAAAAAGCCATAAAGCTATGCTGGTAGCGGCAGAAAGAGGAATCGATACCATTATAGACGACGGGCTGCTGATCAAAGACGGGAAAAAGCTGGCTGGCTTCTCGGCCAAAAGAGAGCTGACTGCAATTCAAGCCGTGAAAAGGGCTATTTTTATGGATCCCCGGCATGCCGGCGCCGTCCAAGATGAAATTAAGAAGATAAAACCTGATAAAATATTAATACTGGGTACATCTGTGAAAATGATTGAAAAGATAACCGATATTTTAAATTTACCCCAGGCCCAAAATCTTATTTTCATCGAAGATATTTCTACTGAGCTGGAAATACGAAAAGCACATAAAATGCGGGATGATTTTGGAAAGCATGTCATACCCCTGCCGACTATTGAGGTGAAAAAAGATTTTCCTAATTATTTAATAGACCCTCTGCAGTTCTTTTTCAAAAGAAAGGATACCAAAAGAATTGGGGAAAAATCAATTATTAGACCCCGTTTCAATATGCTGGGTAAACTTCTGATTTCGGAAAATGTTATCGAGCAGCTCACTAAGGCAGCGGCGAATCAGATACAGGATATTACCCAGGTCTTAAAGGTTTCTGTTACCATGAGCGAAGAGGGCGTAGTGATCGTCGGGGAGATTAAAGCGAATTATGGGGCAATATTGCCCCGGACGGCGTTAGAATTTCAAAAGGCCGCCAGTGAGTTAGTTGAACGGTTGACAGGTTTAAATGTCTTAAAGGTTGATGTAAGAATCAAGACTCTTCATGTAGAGTAAGATGACTATTCTCTTTGGGCAGCAGCACAGCCTGTACGGGCGCAGAAGAGCGCAGTGCATTTAACCAAAAAGAAAAAGCATGCGGGGCGGGAATAATCGTGCCGGTTTACTTGATTATTAATCATGTACGGTAAGTCCGGCTTGGAAATCTGGAGGTTAGCGGTGCATAATAATAAGCTGATTATCGTTTGGGGGACCTTTTTACTGATAACTAGCATTGCTTTGGGCTTGTTTCTGGGGTATCAGCCCCAAAAGAAGTTGCCCGGGAACGTTGCGGAGAACAGGGAGCAGCCTGAAGCAGCAATAGATAAACAAAAAATTAAGGCTTATGTAAAAAAACTCTGTTCTACGGAGTTCAAGGGCAGGCGGTCCGGGACTAAAGAAGACGGCGAGCTGGCCTTATACCTTTCCCGGGAACTGCAGGAGATGGGAGTGAGTCCTGCCGGGATTAAGAATACATACTTTCAAACCTTTCCTCTGCCTTTAACAGATTTGAGATGGGAAGGAAAAAGGCTGACTTTCTATATCAAGGATGAAAATTCTAATTTAGTCGCGGATAATATCTTAGGTGTTATTGAAAGCCCTCTTAATCCGGATAAATATATATTGCTTTCCGCCCATTATGATCATCTGGGCGTATATGAAAACCGGCAATATCCCGGTGCAAATGACAATGGGTCAGGGGTGGCTTCCGTACTGGAAATTGCCAGAGTGTTACAGGAACAAAAAGAGCGTCTGCCCTATTCTGTTATCATTGCTTTCTGGGGTGCGGAGGAGATGGGCTTGATTGGTTCCAACTACTTTGTCGGCAATCCTACTATTGACCTTACGAAAATTAAGTTTAACATTAATCTTGATAGTATAGGCAGCGGGGCCAGGAATGATTTTATTATCTGGAATTCCGGACCTCAGGAGGTCTTGCGGCAGATTTATTCCCAATGGTCCCAATGGGAAAACAGTAACTTTACCCGGGAGGAAACCAACCTGCATTCTAGTGACCACAAGTCATTAGCAAAGGCAAATATTCCCTCCTTAACTATTTTGGCCGCAGATTGGTTAACCGGTAATCATACCAGCGCAGATAATTACATAACATTAAACTATGATAAAATAACTTTTTTAGCGCAAAATGTAGCAGGCTATTTATCTTCAGAAAAAATTATCCCCCTTTTGCAATAAATTTACCGGTGAGGATGCAATCTTCGGGAACCGTATATAGATACTGAGCTACACTGCCGGGGAGTAAATTTAGTAAGCATGATCAATAAACCTGCTAATGAATCAGTCATACAGATATATATCGTTCAGGGCTTTCATTAAAAAAATCATTATTTTGTTTGCATCTACATCTTAATTCGTTTATCTTATAACGATCTGAATAATGAAATACTATTGACCATAGGCTATTGAGCCCCAGGGGATCAGCCCTGTTTTAGGAGGAAGAATGTCTTTTTTGAGTTTGCAAGAGGTTCGAATTATTTTATTATCGGCTTTGCCTTTAACGGAATTAAGGTTAGCAATTCCGTTAGCTATTGCCTGGGGGATAGATCCTCTTAAAAGTTACCTGCTGGCCTGTATAGGCAATTTTCTCCCCTTGATTCCCTTCTTACTGATATTAGAACCTTTGCATAATTTTATTTTAAAAGTACCTTATTTAAATAAAATTATGCAAAGATTACTGCTAAAAACCAGGGGCAAGGGCAGACAGGTTGAAAAATACGGTGCCTTAGGCTTAATCTTTTTCGTAGCGGTACCTTTACCCGGGACCGGGATTTATTCCGGAGCTGTGCTGGCATTTTTGTTTGGGATCAGGTTTTGGTTTGCTTTACCGGCTTTAACCCTGGGAATGCTTCTGGCAGGGCTGGCCGTTACTTTAGCCAGCGCCGGTACGAAGGAACTGGCAGGGTATATCTATGATTTTGAATATGTAGTTATGGGAATTATCGTGGCGGGAATTATTTATTACCTTTTAAGAAGAAGGCATAAGAATTGGTATTAAGCTAAAACTACTTTAGAGGAGGTGGTTTTAGCCTATGGCGGATATCAAAAAGCAGGATGATAAAAAAAATGAGTCCCGGCAGGAATACGGAGAAAAGATGTCTACTGTTGCCTGGGGAAGCGATGAGCCTGAATTTAGTGAAGCACTGGCAACTGACTTAAAAAAGCTCAATCAAAACAAATTTTTTTTTAATATGGACGGAGATCAACACCCCGACAGCCAAGATTAATTTTGGCTGTTTTTTGTTTTAGTTGCCATTTAATATTTCTTGGTATATGGTTAAAATGGATTTTTTAATTGAAAGCTGAAAAGGTTTTCCTGTCATTTGCACACATAAAAAATAAAGGAGGAAGGATTTTGATGAAGAGAATTACTGTACTTGGCGGAGGTCCGGGAGGGTATACAGCTGCGATAAGATGTGCGCAAAATGGAGCAGAGGTAACTTTGATTGAAAAAGATTCTCTGGGAGGTACCTGTTTAAACTGGGGCTGTATCCCCACAAAATCTTACATTGAAAGTGTAAGCAGCGGCGGTAAAGAATTGCCGCAGGTTAAGGAAAGAAAAAATAATACGGTAGCCCAGCTGGTAAATGGAGTAAATACTCTTCTGGTCAGGAATGGAGTTAAATTTTTGCAAGGGGAGGGCCGGGTAATCTCCCCCCGGGAAACAGAGGTTATTTTTCCGGATCATTCTTCGACAATAATCCCCAATGATGTTTTGATCCTGGCCAACGGTTCCCAATCTGTGAATTTACCTATTCCGGGATTTGACCTGCCTCAGGTCTTAGACAGCAAGGGCATCTTGGAATTGACAGAGCTTCCCGGGCGCCTGGTTATTATCGGCGGCGGAGTAATCGGCCTGGAATTTGCACAAATCTTTGCCGGTCTGGGCTCTAAAGTGACAATAGTTGAAATGCTGCCTAAAATGTTAGCTACTCTGGACGATGAGCTTGTGCGCAGACTGCAGCCGGTGATAAAAAAACAGGGGATAGACGTTTTTACCGGCACCAGGGTCACGAAAATTCTCCCCGGGGAAGGGCAGCTGGAGGTATACATAACAGGGAAAAAAGATGAAATCCTAAAAGCTGATATTGTCCTGGCTGCAGCGGGCAGGATTCCTAATTTACAGGGTGTGGATGCGGCTAAACTGGAGCTTGCCCTAGAGGGGAGATTTGTCAAAGTAAACCAATTTATGGAGACTAATCTTGCTGACGTATATGCCCTTGGAGATATTACGAAAAGCCCTATGCTGGCTCATGTAGCGGCTTATGAAGCGGAAATAGCAGTAAAAAATATTTTTAAGGCTACAACACCGGCAGATTATACTGCTGTTCCGGCTTGTGTATACACCCATCCTGAATTAGCCGGAGTAGGTATTAGTGAGAATGAGGCTAAAAATCAGGGGATTAACTATAAAGTCGGTAAGTTTCCTTTTACGGCCAACGGCAGAGCGATGACTCAAGATGCGGCATATGGTATGGTCAAGATTATTGCCGAAGAAAAAACGGGAGTTATCTTAGGTGCCCATATCCTCGGGCCTAATGCCTCTGAATTAATTCATGAACTGACTCTTGCCGTCAGATGGGGGATGACCGTAGAGCAAGTGGCGGAAACAATCCATGCCCATCCAACTTTAGCTGAAGCAGTACTGGAAGCTGCCCATGGAGTTTTTCACAAGCCTATTCACAGTATATAAATGCCGGAAAGCATTCTTAATCCAAAGGCAGAGTTCCTGTTCTAAAATATGCGAGGATTTTTTAGTAAGAATTCTTAGTTTGACATTTCCCCGACATCTTCCCCTGGTATTGTTATTAATGTCAAAGCAAATATTTTAGAAAGGCGTTGAGAGTAAATGAAAAAAATTACATCTATTCTTGCAGTAGGAGCCCTGGCTTTAACTTTGATTGTGCCTGCGTCCTTCGCAGCAACAACAGATAAGGAAGGGGACCAGGGAAAAGCGGGTTTTAGGTCTTGGCAGAGAATTAATGTCGTGAGAGGAATGAACCAGGAGCAATTATTAGAACTGGTAGAGAAATATGCTCCGGAGTTTCAGGATGATTTTCAAAGCATTTGGGAACAAATGCAGGATGGGCGGAAATTTCCCCAGCTGGACGAAGCAACTAAGGAAAAATTAGCGGAGATCCAGGCCAAGGTCAAAGACGGCAGCTTAACCCGGGAAGAAGCCCAAGCAGCGCTGGAAGAACTGGGGATCAAAGCGAGGGCGGTACATCTCCAGCTGGACGAAGCAACTAAGGAAAAATTAGCGGAAATCCAGGCCAAGGTCAAGGACGGCAGCTTAACCCGGGAAGAAGCCCAAGCAGCGCTGGAAGAACTGGGGATCAAAGCGAGGGCGGTACATCTCCAGCTGGACGAAGCAACTAAGGAAAAATTAGCGGAGATCCAGGCCAAGGTCAAGGACGGCAGCTTAACCCGGGAAGAAGCCCAAGCAGCGCTGGAAGAACTGGGGATCA
>JBMNCQ010000105.1:24153-46936 GCA_049366715.1 Peptococcaceae bacterium
AAGCGAGGGCGGTACATCTCCAGCTGGACGAAGCAACTAAGGAAAAATTAGCGGAGATCCAGGCCAAGGTCAAAGACGGCAGCTTAACCCGGGAAGAAGCCCAAGCAGCGCTGGAAGAACTGGGGATCAAAGCGAGGGCGGTACATCTCCAGCTGGACGAAGCAACTAAGGAAAAATTAGCGGAAATCCAGGCCAAGGTCAAGGACGGCGGCTTAACCCGGGAAGAAGCCCAAGCAGCGCTGGAAGAACTGGGGATCAAAGCGAGGGCGGTACATCTCCAGCTGGACGAAGCAACTAAGGAAAAATTAGCGGAAATCCAGGCCAAGGTCAAGGACGGCGGCTTAACCCGGGAAGAAGCCCAAGCAGCGCTGGAAGAACTGGGGATCAAAGTACCGGTAAAAGAGGACTTGTATAGTAAGATCAAGGAAGCTGCCGGGAATAATGATGAAGAACAAGTTAAAGAGCTGCTGGAAGAGCTCTTAACAAAACTTCAAGATAGAGTAAATAATTAAAGCTCTGCAGCGGGAGAACATGGCCTTTCGTTAGAACGGCCATGTTTTTCCACGTCTGGACAAGTAAGATGTTTATCAATAAAATAAAGCTAAGTTCCGTAAAGTAAAACCGGCGGAAACAGATACCGGCTTAAAATAGAGGCTGTTTGATTTAATTCAAGGGACGACCCGGCTTGAGAGAAAGTTAAATATTATGGGGATTGGAGCATCAATGACGTGGATATGAAAAAAAATGAGCGGGTTCCTCTTTTAAGATACTGGACGACCCGTTATCTGCTAACATTATGCGTAGGCTTAATAATAATCGGAATTATTGCTTCTTTATGGATAAGATATAGCACCACGCAAAAAAGATTAGACAGCATTAAATCCTTTGCTGAGGAAATAGCCGCAAGTACTATTGATTCAGAAGGGAATTTTATCGTTGACTCTTATTTATCCCGCATGATCGAGATCCGCCAAAGGTTTTTGCGTTTAGAACGAAATTTTATCTTATTCATCGTTGATCGCAACGGTAATTTGCTTTATAGCAAACCGGCTGTGCCGTCCATTGAACTTTTGGAAAAAATCTCAATACCGCCGGATGTTATGCAGGGAGTGCAACGGCTTACTTCGGCGCCGGGTGTGGAAATATTTGTTATTAAACAAGGGATAGAAGTAGAGGGCTTCATGATTGGTAATGTGTATATTATTTATCCTGTCCGGGAAATTGTACGCAGTACGGAAGAAATTCAACTACTGGCAATCATGTTAAGCGGTTTGGCTATTTTAGGCTGGCTGATTATTTACTTACTTACCAAAAAATTATCTAAGCCCATTAAAGATGTTGTAAAAGCAGCTAATCAGATCGTTGAAGGAGATTATAACATAAGAATTGATAAAAATATTAAAGAGCAGGAAATATTTGATTTGACCTATTCCTTTAAAAAGATGGCGGAACGGCTGCAGCAGTTGGAAGCCATGCGTACCGAATTATTAGCAGGCGTTACTCACGAGCTGAAAACTCCTATTACCGCCATCAGCGGGCTGATCCAGGCGGTAAGAGACGGGGTGGTAACAGGTGAAGAAGCCGATGATTTTTTAGAGATCTGCAATAAGGAAACGACCAGGCTGCATAAAATGGTTGAAGATCTCCTGGACTTTAATTCATTTTTAACCGGAGACATCCATGTTCATAAAGAACTTTATGATATTAATCAACTGGTGCTGGAGATTACCCATCAGTGGTCAATAGGCCAGGAAAACAACGACGTTGTTCTCAATACGCGGCTGCCTGACCAGACTTTTTCCCTGGAAACTGATTCTATGCGCATCCAGCAAATTCTCTATAATTTGTTTAATAACGCTAAACAGTCTTTTCATAATGGCGGAGTGATAGATTTATTCTTATATGAGCATGGCCAGGAAATCAGGATTGATGTGAAAGATAACGGAACAGGGATTAGTGCGGCCGAGCAGGGCTTAATTTTTGAACGGTTCTTTAGAGGCAAGGCCAAAAAAGACCGGATACGGGGGTTAGGTTTAGGGCTTCCTTTCAGCAGGATGATAGCCAATGCCTTAGGCGGCGACCTCTGGCTTGCGGCCAGTTCTCCTCAGGGGACTACTTTTACGCTGTCTCTTCCGAAGGAATGATCACAGGGAAACAAAATAAGGGAGAATTAAATTAAGGATTGTTTTCTATCTGCCGCTTATGAATTACTGGCTGTTGCAAAAGACGCCTCAGGCGTTTTTTGCAACGAGGAGAATTCTGTTAATATTTGTTAGATTTTTCTTCGACATTATTTTGACACATATGTTTTGTACAATTGTTAAGGGGTAGTACAAAATACTTACCAATGAGAGGAGAATTATTCAGTGCTTGGAATAAAAGAAAATAGACTAATCGTTATTTTAATGATTTTAGTGGCACTAGGCTTAGGAATTTTCGTGGGAATTATTTATGCAGATAACAGTGATGTTGTGGCCACTGTGGATGGTGAAAAAATAAGTAAAGATGATTTATATGAATCTTTAGTCAGTCAAAGTGGGGGACAGGCTTTGGATATGTTAATTACGGAAAAAATCATTGATTTGGAGGCTCTTAAAAAGAATATCGCGATAAGTGAAGATGATATTGCTCAAGAACTGGAAAAAGCTAAATCTTATTACGGTGGAGATGATGCGTTCAATCAAGCCCTGGCAGCCGCAGGCTTATCTTTAGACAGCATCAGAGGAGATCTTGAAAGTAACATCAAGGTGAGAAAGTTGTTGGAACCATATATTACGATCACGGATGAAGAAATGCAGGCTTTCTTTGAGGAAAACAAAGAGCTGTTTAATGTTGCAGAGCAGGTCAAGGCCAGTCATATTTTAGTTAATACCCAAGAAGAGGCGGCGGAAATAAAAGACAAGCTTGCTCTAGGGGAAGATTTTGCCCGGTTAGCTAAAGAATACTCGGTGGATTATACCAATAATGAACAGGGAGGAGAACTGGGTTTTATCAAAAGAGGGGAGATGGTTCAAGAATTTGAAGATGCTACTTTTGCTCTGGCCGCAGGTGAAATCAGTGATCCGGTTGAAACCGAGTACGGCTATCACATTATTAAAGTTGCGGAAAAAGTAGCAGCACAAGAAGCAGTTTATGATGAAAGTAAAGAAGAAGTCAAAGAAAAGATTTTTGATGAAAAAATGCAGACGGAATATTACAACTGGCTGAATGAAAGGTATGCAGAGTATACAATTGAAAATCACCTTGCCGGATGACAAAAAGACTCTGGAAAAAATCCAGAGTCTTTTTAAATTTCGACATTTATTTGACACATTTCTATGGTATAATACATGTTAGGTCAAATATTTTATCGTACGAGGTATAAGATGCATAATTGGATGAAAATTAAGAGAATTGTAGCTGTTGTGTCAATTGTTTTTCTTACTTTTTGGTGCACACTGAGTTCTGTATATGCCGACGATACTGCCAGTGATCTGGAAAAACAAAAGAATCAACTGGAAAATGAGATCAAACAAACAGAGCAGGAACTTAAAAAATCTCAACAAACAGAAAGCAATCTTTTGAATGAATTAGCTACACTGGCGAATAAAGTGGAGAATTTAAATGCGGATATTACGAATCTTGACTTAAGAATTAGCCAGGCTGAAACTTACATAACTAAAACGGAAGCAGAAATTGAACTGAAACAGGGAGAAGTAGATGAGCGTTCAGATGTATTTGAACAAAGGCTGCGGGATATTTATACGCAAGGCGATATCAACCCTCTTGAGGTTTTACTAGGTTCACAGAATTTTTCCGATTTTCTGGTCAGATTTGAATTCCTGAAAAAAATAGCTGTAAATGACATTAGCCTGCTGGAAGAACTAGAAGCAGAACGTAACAAATTAGAGGAAGAAAAGCTGGCTTTGGAAGAACAGAAGAGGGAAATTGAAGAGTTGAAAAATAATAAAGAAGACAATAAACGGACTTTGCAGATAGCAAGTGCCCGGCAGGAGACTTTACTTTCTCAGACCAAAGAGCAGCGGGCCTCACTGCAAAAAGAACTTGATGGGATGGAAAAGGAAGCCAACAGAATAGCCCAGGAGCTTTTAAAAGTAGCTTCCAAGGGGAATTTTACCGGTACGTTACAGTGGCCTACGCCCGGCTACACCAGGATTACTTCCCCCTTTGGATCCCGTATCCATCCGATTACCCGTTTAAGATCCTTCCACACCGGTATAGATATAGCTTCACCCATGGGGTCAAAGGTTATTTCCGCTGCCGGGGGCAAGATTATCTTTAGCGGCTGGCAGACTGCATACGGGAATATGATTGTTGTGGACCACGGTGGGTTAACAACTATGTACGGGCATTTATCGGCCAGGCTTGTTGAGGTAGGTAATGTTGTTCTGCAGGGGCAGCAGATTGGTAAGATCGGGACTACCGGCTGGAGCACCGGACCCCACTTGCATTTTGAAGTACGGGTTAACGGGGAAGCGATTAGTCCCCTGCAATATTTGCAAAAATAGGGAAAATATAATTTTACGGACTAATTTGGGTGGTGTATCTCCAAGAATCCTCCGGAAATATCAAAAAAGCGTCCTGTTTCAGGACGTTTTTTTTTGTATTTTATACCGGTATTCTTAAGGACTGCTTAGAGAGTCCGTCCGGTAACATTTATTAATATTTTCGAAAAACATTTTCAAAATTCGGCAAAAGCCTGGTAAAGTCTTTCCGTTATAATCGTCATAATAGCGCAGAAGAGTATTATCCCTAAGATCAGCATCTAGCGGTAAGAACTTAAAAGGCAGTATTTTTGAAAATTCGTACCGGATAAAGAAATAAGGAAGATTTAATGATCAACTGTGATAAAAAAGGGATGAGTGAGATGAATGATATAAAATTAACGAAAAAGCAAATGGAATATATCATGGCTAAAGTGAAATATAATGAAGTTTTTCTGAAATATAGAGAGCATATCAATAAATATGAGCATGTCTGGCAATATAATATACTCGGGTTTATAAAAATAGCGGAAAATGCCAGGGAAATTACGGGTTTGGATCAGGCAGCGGAAAGGTTGGAAGGACTCGGAAAGGAATTAACTGCCGGTGATAATATTGAATTACTTAATAATATTGCGGATTTTTTATAAGACCGGAAATTATGCCGGTTCAGTTTGCCGGCATATACCCAGGACACGGGTGAGGGTTACGTATATTATAGAGCGGACAGTTAAGAAGGAAAGGATGCATGGCTGGAAGAGGTCCGGGAGAGGAGAGAGAACATGGTTAAAAGCAAGAAAGTTTTAATCGTAATCGTGATTTCCATGATAGGTGCTGCGTTACTGACCGGCTGTGATTCTGAAGTCAGAGAAGAAACCGGGCTGAAAAGCAAGGCAGAGCTAAGTGACAGCGAAGCCGTTGAAGCTACGGTTACAGGGAATGTTAAGGAAGTGGACGGTGCCGCAGAGCAAGTGACGATTACTGCTGAAGATGGTGCTGAGCTGGTGCTGAAAGTAGCTTCCCGGGAACTGCTCGACGACCTGGACGGCCTGACCAGGGAGAGCGGGCTTCGGGTAACAGTGGATTATGATAAGGAAACGAAAACGGCGGTAAATGTTAGTACTACAGGTGAGACCAGGGCTACAATTAATACCGGCGGAATATTAAAAGCCGTTGATGCTGCCGCCGGAACGATTATCATCGTTACGCAAAGTGGTGATGAACTGGTACTTAAGGTCACCGAAGAGAGCAAGATTGTCAGCGGCTCTCTCCTGACCCTTGCTCAATTGGCAGCTAAGATTGATTCCCAAGTCGGTGTGGAGTACTATTTTGAAACAAAAACCGTGACGGTTATTGATATTCAGGATTAGGACAAAAGCCTTTTGAAACCGGGAGAAAAAGCCGGGGCAGGAAGGGCCGGGCGGCGGTTTTTCAGTTTCTTGACTGTAATTAGAGCTTTTTGTTTCCGGCAGAGGCCATTATCTTACGAAAATGCCCAAAAACCAGAAAATGCTACATGGTAAAGGGGAACTTTTAAAATTTCCCGGTCGTCTATTTATAAGGAAAGATTCCTAAGGAGGAAAACGATGTCTTATTTGGGTAAGGTTTTGGTCGTTGATGACGACCAAAACGTACTGGAACTGGTTAAGCTGTATGGAGAAAGGGAAGGCTTTGAAGTTATTCTGGTAAACGACGGTGATCTGGTACTGGCGGCATTCGACAGGGAGAATCCTGATGTGGTAATACTGGATATCATGCTTCCGGGTGTGGACGGGCTTACCCTCTGCCGAAATTTAAGGTCGGTACGGATGATTCCCGTCATTATGCTTACTGCAAAAGGCGAGGAAGCCGACCGGGTTCTGGGACTGGAGATGGGAGCCGATGACTATGTCTCCAAACCTTTCAGTCCCCGGGAGCTTGTCGCCAGGATTAAAGCGGTATTGCGCCGCACCCAACCGGTTGATTCCGCAGCAAACTGGAGATTGAAATATCCGGCACTGGAGATTCAGGCCGATATCAGGAGAGTTAAGGTTGATAACACGGAAATTGAAGTTACCCCCCGGGAATTTGATTTACTTTATCACCTGGCCCAGAATCCGCGGCGGGTTTTCACCAGGGAGGAACTGCTGGCGACCGTGTGGGGATATGATTATTTCGGTGACCAGCGCACGGTGGATGTTCATATGCGCAGGCTGAGGACAAAGCTGGCCCCTTTGTCCCATGAATATTTGACAACTGTTTGGGGGGTGGGATACCAGTTTACCCCTCCTGTTAAAGGGGGCTAGACTACATTGTGAAAATCTATTTAAAGGAAATCACGGAAAGAATGCAGCTGGCTGCCGTTAATTTAGGCAGGTTTTTTCTCAGCGGCAAGCGCTTGCTGTGGGAACAATTTAACAAAAATATTTACACCAGGATTCTGTTTACCAATGTGACAGCCTTTATTATTGGTTTGCTGGCCCTGGCGCTGCTTTCCAGTTTTGTCGTGAAACAGGTAACCTATGATCAGGTTCAGCAGGAGTTGTTGCGCAAAGCCAAGAGGGTAAACTTTGCCCTCCTGCAGCCCAAGGACCAGGACTGGGGGGTTCCCCTTACTGAGCAGACAGGCGATGGGGTCCAGGGTAAACAGGAGTTATTGAAATTTTTAGCCGATGTCTTTGATACGAAAATTACGATTTTTGACAAAGAAGGAAATATTATGGGGACTTCGGCGGAGCAGGAAATCGTGCCCGGCAGCAAAATAGAGATAAAATTTGCCGAAATACTTACGAAAGGTGAAACTGCGACTTCCCGGACGGTGGACAGGGAAACGGGTCAGCTCACCTTTATTGCCGTTGTCCCTATGGGAAACAACAAGGATACTGTTGAAAACGGCATTTTATTGGAAACGAAGCCGGCCAATCTGGACCTTGCTTTAAACAAAATGCGCTTCTATCTGGTCATCGGGGGCATGATTATCCTGGTGATTATTATTTTCGCTTCTGTTTACCTGGCCATGCATATCTCCAGACCGATTTCACGTTTGGCTACCACCGTGACGGAAATCAGCAGGGGGAGTTACGTTTTGAGCGCCGATGACCAGCCTTTGGATGAAATTAATGTCCTGGCCGGTCAGCTTAATAAACTGACGGTAAGACTGCAGAAGATACAGAGTGAAAGCCGTAAGCTGGAAGAAGAAAGGGCCCGTTTATTTACGGAGATATCCCATGAGTTACGTACCCCTCTGACTGCCGTACAGGGTTTTGTCGAGGCTATCCGGGACGGAATGGTGCCTGATGAGGCTTTGCGGGAAAAATATTTAGACACGATTTATACCCAAACGGTTCATATCACCAGACTGGTAGATGACATCCTGGTTTTAAGCCGCCTGGAAAGCGGCAATATCACTGTGGAAAAACTGCCGGTAGACTTGAATGCCTTGGCGCAAGGGGTGACCATGTCCATGGAGAGTCTGGCTAAAAACAAGAATACCTCTATTATCCTGGAAAAGAGAACGGAAAATGCTATTGTGATCGGTGATGTTGACCGGATGGAACAGATCATCAGGAATTTGTTGAAGAATGCCGTTAACGCTACGGAGAACGGTATCATCAGGGTTGGGGTGGAGGCCCGGCAAAAGGAAGTGATGCTGACCATTGAGGATAACGGCATTGGCATACCCACTGATGAGCTGCCGCACATTTGGGAGAGGTTTTACCGTGTGAAAAACCAGCGTAATCATCACATGCAGGAAAAGGGAACAGGTCTGGGGCTGGTGATTGTGAAAAAGCTGGTCCAGTTACAAGGCGGGAAAATCGATGTTGTAAGCCGCTTGGGGCAGGGAACGACTTTTAGTATCAGCTTCCCGTCCTTTACAGCACAGTAAAAGGCGAATAAATTGCAAGAAAATACCAACAGTTACCCGGCTCTTAATGCCGGAAAGCCGTTGGTATTTTTCTGTCTGTATTGGTTTCTGCGGTTTTTCCGCCTTGTAACATCCGGTAATAATTCGGCAAAAAACATTTAAGATCCGGTAAAGGGTGAGTAATATCTTTTCAGTATAATTGGCTATGGGATGAAGTTCAGGACAAGCCCTACTATTAAAGAAAGGATAGGATTGCTTTGCAGTATGCCGTAGCACTTATTATTTTTGTTTTTATCTTAGGGGTTTATGAACAAATACAACATAATAAAAACTTAAACCTAATCGATCTTAGAATAAATGTAAACGGGACCAGGGGTAAATCAACCGCAACGCGATTAATTACCGGCATCTTAAAGGAAGCAGGGGTTAAGGTTGTGGGAAAGACGACAGGGACCAGTGCCAGAATTATTTATTGGGATAAAGAAGAAGAACCCATCAGACGAGGCCGCCTGGGCCCCAACATTATCGAACAAAAAACTGTCCTGAAGAAAGTAGTTAAGCTTGGTACAACAGCATTTGTAACGGAGTGTATGGCCGTAAATCCCGATTACCAGATTACGTTTCAGGAGAAGCTTGTTAAAGCCAATATAGGTGTTATTGTTAACGTTCGTGAAGATCATATGGATTTGTGCGGCCCGACTTTGGACTTTATTGCAGAGTCCTTTACGGCCACGATCCCCCATAACGGAACGCTTATTGTCGGGGATAGCAGCTATAATGATTATTTTACGCAAGAGGCCGGGAAAAGAAACAGCCGGATACTTATTGCCAATGAGAGAGAAATCCCGGATGGTTACCTGGAAAAGTTCAGGTATGTAATTTTCCCGGAAAATGTTGCGATTGCCCTGGCTGTAGCGAAAGCCTTAAACATTGACAAAGATACCGCATTGAGGGGAATGTTGAATGCCAATCCTGACCCGGGAGCTTTAATGATCTATTCATTAGACGACAAGAGTCCGGCCTATTTTGTCAATGGCTTTGCCGCCAATGATCCCAATTCAACGCGCATGATTTGGGAGCATATAACAGCTATTGGCTATCCGACCCAAAATCCCCTGGTGATTGTAAATTGCAGACCGGATAGAGTTGACAGGACATTACAGCTGGCTGAAGATGTCCTGCCAAATATAAATATTGATATTCTCGTTGCGATGGGGGACACGGTGAAGCCAATTACGGAAGGAGTCAATACTAAAAAAATATCTCCCCGGAAATACATCAATGCTGAAGGTTTATCGCCCCATGAGGTTTATAAAATGATTAAGAGCTACTTTATCAACAGGGTAATTTTCGGAATCGGCAATATCCACGGTGGTGGGGAGGAATTGGTTGAACTAATAACAACAGAGCAAGTCACCATTACTTTAAAAACCTGAATCTGTCAGAAAAGAATCTTGTGAATATTGTTAAAGGAGGTTAGGGCGTTGCTGCTTACGGATATTGACACAGTTATAATTTTGGGGGTGATTTTCAGTTTATTATTTACAGAAATCACAGGAGTTTTACCTGCCGGTCTGGTTGTACCGGGATATTTGGCTCTGCTGATCGATCTGCCTCAGGCGATACTTTTCACATTCTTTGTCAGCATCTTGACATACTTAATCGTTTTTTTCGGAGTGAGCAAAGTTACCATTCTCTATGGCAAGAGGAAATTTACGGCCATGATAATCGTCTCAATTTTATTACAGTTTATTCTATACGCAGTATTGCCGGTGGAGCATGGTAATCTCTCCGGATTGGCAGCAGTCGGCGTAGTTGTCCCCGGGTTATTAGCAAATACAATTCAGCGTCAAGGCTTAGCGACAACATTTTTAAGCACCGGATTACTGATTGCGGTGACTTATGGGTCTGCAGTATTGTTACATGTTCAAATATAGGGTGTGTAACAAAATATCATATAAAAAGGGAGAGAGGAAAGGAGGTGTAAAATGAACATATTATACGGGCTAATCCAAAACAAACGTTGTCTGAATACAGAGAAAGTTATCGAAAAAAAAAGCCGGCAGGAAGCTTTTGCGGTTTTTAATGCTTTAACATTGAAGGAAAAATGCCTGTATCTTATCAAGATCAGTAAGAGAAATACCGGCTATCAAGCTCTGGTGCTAATGGAATTAATCCTCGTGATTATTGCTGTGGATTATCTGGTCCTCTGATTATTTAAGAAAGGAGTAAGATAAGGATGAAAAAAGAATTCCTGAAAATTCTGGCTTTTACCGTATTGTTTACATTTGGCATCGGTGTAAGTGCATATGCATTCACAACAGGTTACAGCAGTTTCGCCGAACTATTGGCAGCTGAAGAAGAAACAGATTACACAATTAAAACCGGCAATATCGGAAGCGATACAACAATTTTGGCTCTCCACGGCGGCGGTATTGAAAGAGGTACTTCGGAATTAGTTGAAGCATTGGGTGGTTACGGTAAATATAATACTTACTTATTTGAAGGGCTGAAAGCGACGAATAATGGGAGCCTTTTTTTAAAGGCGGTCAATTTTGACGAGCCAACGGCTGTTGATTTAGTCCAAAACTCAGATTATACCCTTTCTGTTATCGGAGCTACGGGCGAAGGCGAAGTTACATATATTGGCGGTCAGAATAGGCTGCTGGCGGAGCTGCTCAAATTACAGCTTATGAATAAAGGATATCATGTTAAAACTTTAAGCCTTCCCGACCGTATTGCCGGAGTCATGAACAGCAATATCGCAAATAAGAATAAATTATTTAAAGGCAGTTACCGGCTCGGCGGTGTTCAGATAGCCATTTCAAAAGGATTAAGAGATAAATTCATAGCGGATCCCGCTATATTAAATGATTATGCAGACTCCGTCCATGAAACGTTAAGCGAAGACTGGCCGATTTTAGTTTCCTACCTGGATAAATTTATAAAAAACAACAAATCTTTAAATAATCTGGAACCGGCTAAGAAAAATTTTGCGAAAAAAGTGGATAAAATATTAGAAAAAGGTGCTAAGACTCCTGAAGATTTACTTGAAAATATTGAAAATACACAAGAGTAATCTGAATGATAAAAGGCTGGCGAGCTATAAAAAAAATAACTTTCCAGCCTTTTGCTTTACAAATTTTTATTAAATACTGCCGACCGCCTCGCTTATTGCTAAAACATACCTTTGTAAGCTATCGTTATTACTTGCTAAAAACTGTGTCCTTAAGCCCTTAGATATTTCCAACTGCACTCCTTTTTTCGGCATATTCTTATTCACTATATTGTCCGGCGAGGTACCGGCCAGATTTTCTGGAGTATTCAAGACCGTAAAACCATATTTCGTTAAAGATTCTTTTATGCTGTTTCCCAGTTCAGTGTCCAGGCCGCCCAGATAGGTAAAGTCTTCCAAACCGGAACAGCCATGGATTGATAAGGTCTTTTGCGACTTTCCGATCATTTCTAATGCTGTTGGTTCGTCGAATTTATCCGAAGTAATATGTAACGTTAAATTATCTTTGTTTTTTAAACCTAGATATGAATAATAATTGTAATGATTATGGGAAGATAAGGCAGCAGCTAATTCAGTGGTACCTTTTTCAATTTTTCCCCCATGAATTGCAATAACGATAACATTAGAATCTGTTTCTTGTGTTTCAATTTTATAATCGACATTCTTTACTTGATGAGAACTCAATGCCTCAAAATTACGATAAATGTCACCTGAGACTGCAACAGTTAACTGACTAAACAGCAAGATTACCAGAAAGCAAAAAACAATAAGCCGTTTAGATCTTGCCGCTCTTTTGATCATCATATCTATCAACCCACTTTTGGCTGAGATTTAATTTAAAAGGAAGGCATCGGGCTTCTAGAAATATATTACGAATGACCGGTTTGAAAACGTCGCCACAATTGTAACAGGGCATATCATTCTTGTCAATAATCTATTTGGAATGCAGATGGTGGAACGCGAATAAGCCAAACTAATAAGTCCGGTGAGTAGAGCGGCAATTAGTAAGATTTAGCAAATGAATATTTTGCCTAAAATATTTAAGATCCGGCAAAGGCCGGTAAAACTTCCTGAGTGTAACCGGCATTGAAAGGAGGGATTTTTTGCGCAAATCCATGATAGCAATACTTTGTGTTATATTTTTTTTGGTTTTAGCTGTGGCTGGTTGCAGCAGTAAGGTAAAATCATCCCCGGACCATAAACTATCTCCAAGTAATCCGGACCAGCGGGAATCTGTTCCTGTAACTCCGGAAACAAAAGTAGCAAACGGTGAGTATCTGGGGCAGATTGACAGTAACTCCATAGAGATAAAAATCAGCGGAGAATCCGAAGAAACACCGGCGCAGGCTTTCAGACTTGCGGAAGATGTTAAACAGAACTTTACGGACTATGGACTGAATACCGGGGATGAAGTCTGCTTTACCTATATTTCTTTGCAAAAAGAGGAACAACCTACGATAATCAAGATTGGCAAGTTCTTGTAATATTTGTTAATATTTTCGCAAAAAATGTTCATAATTCGGCAAAAGGCATTTAAAATTTCTCCGGTATAATTTGCTTAAGAAAGGAGGGGAAGTTTTTTAGATGAATGCAACGGCCACCGTCCGCAGAATTGATAATTTGGGCCGGATCGTAATCCCGAAGGAAATTAGGAGAACTTTACGAATACGCGAAGGCGATTCTCTGGAAATCCTGGTGGATTATCAAGGTGAGGTTATCCTGAAGAAATACTCCCCGATTAGTGAACTGGGCGAATTTGCGAAAGAATATACCGACTCTTTATACGAAGCCCTTGGTCATATCGCCTGTATTACTGACCGGGACCAGGTTATAGCCGTTTCCGGAGGCCCCCCTAAAGAGTTTCTTAATAAACGTATTAGTGGTATTGTAAAAAAAATAATGGAGGACAGAAAGGCAGTACTGATTACTCAGTCCGCCCAGCGCTTCTGCTCCACAATTTTTGAGGGAGAAAAAGGTGCGGGCAGGTATCTGGCAGAGGTAATAGCTCCCATCATAGCAGAAGGTGATCCATTCGGGGCGGTGATTATTGTTTCCAAATCGCCAAATACCAAGTTTGGCGATTTGGAGTTAAAGTCGGCGGTAACTGCTGCTTCATTTCTGGCCAAACAGATGGAACAGTGAAAGAGAAGGTGGCTCCTGCCACCTTTTTGTTATCTCAACGGCAGATCCTGGATTTTAGATTTTTAAGATCACCGGAATAACCAGGTGATGATAACCGGCCGGTATTTTTGGAGAAGTGCTAAAGACCACCGCCCTGTGCCGGCTGCTGCCGGATGCGTCGGCTTAATACGGAAATAATTTATAATGTTTGTTGTAATGTTTCTTCATGAGAAGAGTAAATAAGTTAATCTGGAAGAACTGGGCTAAGCCCGGTTTTTTGTTTTTAAAAGCTTCACCGGGGTCCTTGTGCAAAATTTAGTAATAGTTTTGCAAAATATTTTCAGGGTGCGGCCAAAGCAGACGAACATCTCCCTAAGGTTTAACGATTGTCCGGTATGAAAAAAGTCGATTTTGCGAACAAAAGTACTAGATATAGATATGGAATAATTTTCTAAAAAATTTTTTTAAAAAAAGCAGGGAAATTTAATAGGATGGCGAATAAAGTGGGTACAAGTGGAGTAAAGTGGATATAAGTGGTATAAGGTGGAGGGAAAGTGGGTGAGATGACATGTTCATGGGTGAATATCAACATAACATTGATGACAAGGGTCGTCTCATTATGCCTGCTAAGTTCAGAGATGAACTGGGAGATAAGTTTGTTGTTACTAAGGGTTTAGACGGATGTTTGTTTGTATATCCTATGGAAGAGTGGAAGGTGTTAGAAGGAAAACTCCGTAATCTCCCTTTTACCAAATCTGATGCCAGGGCTTTTGCCAGGTTTTTCTTCTCGGGTGCTACGGAGTGTGAATTGGATAAACAGGGCAGAATATTGTTGCCGCCTAATTTGCGGGAGCATGCCCAATTACAGAAGGATACTTTTATCATCGGCGTTTCCTCCCGTTTAGAGATATGGAGCAAGGAAGTATGGGAAGCTTACAGCAGTCAAACCGAAGGTTCCTATGAAGAACTGGCGGAAAAAATGGTCGATTTTGATATCGGACTTTAGAAGCTTCCGGGAGAGATTGCGGGTCAGAAAATACTTGAGGCATGCAAGGTTTGTGTCAGACAGAAAGCCGGATCCATGAATGATTGTCGGGTGTAAAAAGATGGCTGCCCGGTACGCCTGATCCGGCAAACCGGATTTATAGTCCGGTCGTGACTCCCAAATCTAGCTTTTAGCCATAAGAGAGGGTTTGTGATGAACTATGCACATATACCGGTACTTTTAGAGGAAATCATGGGGATTATGGATCCTCAGCCCGGGGAGGTCTTTGTTGATTGTACTTTAGGCGGGGGAGGGCATAGTAAGGAAATCGCCCAAAGAATTATCCCGGGCGGAAAACTGATCGGGATTGATCAGGATACCAATGCTCTTGCCGCTGCCCGGCAAAATTTAAAGGAATATAGCGGGAATACTGTTTTCGTACATAGTAATTATGAAAATTTGCAGAATATCTTATCTCAATATAGTCCCGCCGGCATCGACGGTATATTGTTTGACTTAGGGGTATCTTCCCATCAGCTTGATGAGAAAGAACGGGGTTTTAGTTACATGCAGAATGCTCCCTTAGATATGAGAATGGACCAAAAGGCGGTTTTTACCGCTGCTGATTTAATTAATACTTATTCCCAAGAGATGCTTACAGAGATTATCCGGGAATACGGTGAAGAAAATTGGGCCGGGCGAATCGCCCAGTTTATTGTTAAAGCAAGGGAACGAAAAACCATTGATACAACAGGGGAATTAGTCGAAGTGATCAAAGCCGCGATTCCGGCAGGTGCCAGAAAGGACGGACCTCATCCGGCCAAAAGAACTTTTCAGGCTGTTCGTATCGCAGTTAACAGGGAATTAGAGGTATTGGAAAATACTTTAGATATAGCTGTAGGCTGGTTAAAAAAAGGAGGGAGAATAGGTGTTATTTCTTTTCACTCTTTGGAAGATCGTATTGTAAAGGAAAAATTTAGGTATTTGGCAAAAAAATGTGTCTGTCCGCCGGAGCTGCCTATTTGTCAATGTGATAAAGAACAACAGCTGAAAATTCTAACCCGCAAGCCCGTAACGGCTAACGGGCAAGAGCTGGAACAAAATCCCAGGTCCAGGAGTGCCAAATTTCGGGCAGCAGTGAGGGTGTAGCTCTTCTGGGTGGAGATTGAGGGTCTGAAGATTTAAGGTTTGTGCCGGACGCGGAAGCCGGACCGTGAGTACAAAGTAGGTGTCATAAAATGAGAGGAGGGAGAATACCTTGGTAATGGCATATAAAAAAGCAGCGGGTACAGAGTATATACCAGATAATTATCCTGTGCAAAAACAGCAGAAAAAAGTGAAGGTAAGACCCTCCTCCAGGCCTTCGTGGATTCTCAGGGTTTCTCCCAGTCTGGCTGTTATTGCCTTAATATTCATAATTGGGATGGGTTTTGTGGCCCAGCATGTCTGGATTAATTATTTAGGCTATCAGGTTTCGGAATTAAAACAAGATATTGCCGGTCTGCAAGTTAATAATGAAAAGTTGAAATTAAAAATTGCAAGTTATGCATCTTTAGATACAATTGAAAATCTGGCTAAAACTCAATTGGGAATGATTAATCCCGAGTCTGAATCTATGCATTTTATTGTTGATAAAGAAAATAATCCTGAAGTAGACGCATCGGAAAGATATAGAGCTATTGTTTTAGCACCAAAAGCAGCAGACACTTCCTCTCCGAATCAATTAGCTGAAAAAGCATGGCTTGGTACAATTGAGGACTTTTTTTACCAGTGGCTGTTAGGTAAAAAGTAAAAGCTGGGAGTGGGCAACTTGGTTAGTATTAATATGAAAAAGAGAATCGGCTTTATTTTTTTAACATCTGCCTTGCTATTAGGTCTTTTGGTGGTTAGAACTGCTTGGATTCAATTTGTAATGGGGAAAGAATTACAAGCAAAGGCCATCGACAGTCGGTTGAGAAACATCGATGTAAAGGCCAAGCGAGGCATTATTTATGACCGGAATGGCAGCCCGCTGGCCATCAGTGTTAGCGCCGATTCCGTTTACGCTGTTCCTTCACAGGTCAGAAGATCGGCCAGGATTGAGGAGATTGCGGAGTCCTTAAGCGATATATTAGAGTTAGATAAAGGGGAAATCATTAAAAAACTGGAAAAAAAAGTAGCCTTTGAATGGATTGCCCGCAGGGTTCCCGATGAAAAAATCAAACAATTGAAAGACTTGGATTTACCGGGAATAAATTTTGTAGAAGAAAATCAGCGTTATTACCCGAAAGGCAAACTGGCTGCTCATGTCTTAGGCTTTGCCGGCATAGATAATCAGGGATTGAGCGGGATAGAACTGACTTATGATAAAGAACTTAAAGGTGTTTCCGGAAAGATCATGATTGAATATGATGCCGCCGGCAGGGAAATCCCTCATGCCATGCATCAATATATACCTCCGGTGGATGGAAACAGTATCTATCTTACCATAGATGAAACGATTCAGTATATTGTTGAACGGGAACTTGACCAGGTTATGAAAATTAAACAAGCGAAAAGAGGAGCGGTTATCGTAATCGATGTTCCTACAGGGGATATTTTAGCTTTGGCCAACAGGCCTGTTTTTGATCCGAATAATTTCGCTGATTATGATCAGGGAACCTGGCGGAATTTTGCTATTTCTGATGCTTATGAACCGGGTTCTACTTTTAAGACCGTTACTGCTGCCGGTGCTTTAGAGGAAAAGGTGGTTAAGCCAACTGACAGGTTCTATGATCCGGGTTATATCAAGGTTGGGAAAGAAAGGATCAGTTGTTGGTCCCGCACCCCCCACGGCAGTCAATCTTTCGTAGAAGGCGTGCAGAATTCCTGTAACCCTGTTTTTGTGACAGTAGGCTTAAGACAGGGTAAAGAGCGATTTTATAAATATCTGGATGGTTTCGGCTTTGGCCAGAAAACCGGTATTGAATTACCCGGTGAGGCTATAGGTATCCTGGTCCCTAAATCACGGGCTAAAGATATCGATCTGGCTACCATGTCTATCGGTCAGGCTAACGCCGTTACCCCTATTCAGCTAGTGCGGGCCGTTGCAGCTATTGCTAATGACGGTTGGTTGATGAAACCGCAGATCGTTAAAGAAATCAGGGATGTTGAAAGTAATCTGGTGAAAAGTATTGAACCTGAACCTGTCCGGCAGGTGATATCGAAAACTACTTCTGATGAATTAAGGGGAATTTTGGAAACCGTAGTTAGTGAGGGTACCGGCAGTAAAGCTTATCTAGAAGGGTATAAAGTGGCCGGGAAAACAGGTACGGCTCAAAAGATCCTGCCCGGCGGAGGATATTCCAGCAGTGAATATATTGCTTCATTTATCGGATTTGCACCTGCGGATAATCCCCGGATAGCGGCGCTGGTCATCGTAGATTCCCCGCAGGGCGTTTATTATGGCGGTCAGGTCGCGGGACCGGTTTTTAAAAATGTATTGTTAGATACTTTGCGGTATCTTCAGGAACCGCCGGAAATTGAAAATCAAGAAAAGCTTGCTGAAAATTTGGTAACCGTCGGAAACGTAAAGGGGAAAAGCTTAGAAGATGCTGCCAAAGAATTAAAAGCTTCGGAATTGAAGGTTATTACCGAAGGACAGGGTGATCGTGTACTTACCCAGCTTCCTCCGGCGGGAGCTAAGGTGCAAAAAAACAGCATTGTCATGCTCTATGCTCAGAATCCGGATTCCGACCAGGTGATTGTTCCTGACCTCAAAGGTCTGACAATTAAGGATGCCAGCAAAATACTTAATGAAATTAACCTGGAAATAGCTCCTCAGGGGAGCGGCTTAGCTGCTCTGCAGGAACCGGAACCGGGAACAACGGTAGAGCAGGGAACTATCGTAAAAGTCAAATTCCTATCACCGAATGAAGAACCTGATGAGGAAACAATCGGCCCGTAAAACCTAGCGGATAATTGGTTATTTTTCGTGTTGGCAAAGACTAAGTTATAATAGATTAAATGTGGGAAGAGTAAAAGAAGTTTAGCTTTGTTTGTCCGCAGCCAGATAACTAGTCTGGGCATTGTGTATGTTTTATCTTTAGCCGGTGATATTTATTAAGGGGAGAAAACAGTACTTGTTTTTGCAAGTACTGTTGTTCTAACAGGTTGATTATTGGGCTATACTAATATCTATAGGTAATTTTAGGAAGGAGGCCAAACCGGTGTTTGATTTAACGGAATTACTCAAAAGTACTACGGTGAAGAAAACTTCCCCTTTTGCAAATATTTCAATTGGCGGTATTAAATATGATTCCCGTACGGTCGGCCAGGGAGAGCTTTTTATTGCAATTAAGGGTTTTAAAACAGATGGGCATCAATTTATCGACAAGGCCATAGCAAATGGAGCTGTGGCAATTGTAATAGAAAATGAAAGTTTCTCTACGGATAAATGCCCTTGGATTTTAGTAGAAAACGGCCGGACGGCTTTGGCAGATTTAAGTGCGGCTTTTTATAACTATCCCTCCCGGGAACTTATTTTAATCGGGGTGACAGGGACAAACGGGAAAACAACAACAGCGAATTTAATAGCGAAAATATTTGCAGACCAGGGTCACAAAATAGGTTTAATCGGTACAATTCATAACAGAATCGGCGATAAAATACTGCCTGGAGAGAGAACAACACCTGAATCCTCAGATTTACAGTATCTTTTTAAAGAAATGCTGGCTGACGGTGTTGGTGTTGTTGTAATGGAGGTAAGCTCCCATGCCCTTGATTTAGAACGGGTGCGGGGCTGTGATTTTGATGTAGCCGTGTTCACTAACTTAACACAAGACCACCTGGATTATCATCAAACGATGGAGGAATATTACCAGGCCAAAGCTAAATTATTTATAAACCTTGTTAATCGGGATTCTCGGAGAAAAGATAAATTTGCCGTTATTAACGGCGATGATCCCTGGGGGCAAAAGCTGCTTGCCGATACCCGGGTAAAAGTTTTAAGCTATGGGATAGCAGGAAATGTCAGTCTAAAAGCTGAAAACATTAAAGTGACATCAGCAGGGGTAAATTATCAAATCCAAGATAATTGTCTCAAATTAAAACTGACGGGTAAATTTAATGTATATAATTCCCTGGCGGCTCTGGCTGTGGCCGTTGGGAAGGGTATTCCTATCTCCCGGGCTGCTGCAAGTCTGGAAGAGGTAGCGGGTATTCCGGGCCGTTTTCAGCTGGTTCAAGGGGCTGAAGATTTTGCAGTTATCGTCGATTATGCCCATACTCCGGATAGCTTAATCAATATCTTAACAACAGCCCGGGAACTGACGGCGGGAAGAATCATTACCGTGTTCGGCTGCGGAGGGGATAGGGATAGGACCAAACGTCCCCTCATGGGTAAAGCGGCAGCCCGGTACAGTGACTATTGTATAGTCACTTCCGATAATCCCCGGACTGAAGATCCCCGGACTATTATCCGGGACATATTACCAGGCCTGGAAGAAGTAGCCGGTGAGGAAAAGTACCGGGTAATGGCAGATAGAAAAAAAGCGATCCAAGAAGCCCTGCAAATTGCGCGCAAAGGTGATAGCGTGATTATCGCAGGTAAAGGACATGAGACCTACCAGGAAATAAACGGAGAAAAATATCCTTTTGACGATAAAGCTATTGCTGAGGAAATACTTAAAAATATGAATAAGGCCACCAGCTGATGCAGCGCGTTAAAGGGAACAAGCTTACTCCGAATCACGAATAACTATATTAAGAAGGTGAGTAATTGATGCTAGACCTGACCTTGCAGAATTTAGCCAAATTATTAGGCGCCCGGTATCAGGGCGCAACAAATATTATCCCGAAAGGTGTTGCCATTGACAGCAGAAATGTACGGCCAGGTGATTTATTCTTTGCCCTTCAAGGGGAAAACACAGACGGACATCATTTTGTAGACAAAGCCTTTGCAAATGGGGCAGTAGGTGCCGTGATAAACAATATCGGCCTTATTTCTATGGTTGATTCCAAAAATCTTTTAATTTGTGAAGATCCCCTGAGGTTTTTACAGGACTTAGCTAAGCTGGTCAGGCAGAATGTTAATATACCGGTTATCGCAGTTACCGGAAGTACGGGAAAAACAACCACTAAAGATTTAGTGTATAGTGTACTTAAGGAAGAATTTATCACCCTCAAAACGCAAGGCAATTATAATAATGAGCTGGGGCTGCCCGTTACCCTCTGCAGTATCACTAAGGAACATACGGCTGTAGTTTTAGAGATGGGTATGCGTGGGTTAGGACAAATCGCTTTTTTATGTGAGCTGGCTAAACCAACTCAGGGAATTATTACCAATATAGGATTAGTTCATGCGGAACTTTTAGGGTCACAGGAAGAAATTGCTCGGGCTAAAGCAGAATTGTTATCCTTTATTCCGGCCGGAGGGGCTGTTTTTCTTAATAGCAATGACCAGGAATTATTGGGTAACCTGTCCGCTGCTTGTCAAGGGAGAATCATTTGGTATGGACTGGACGACAGGGCGGATATTTATGCGGAAAATGTGCAGGTTAGCGAGCAAGGTTCGAGCTTTTCGGTGGTCTGGGCAGGAGAATCCTGCCCGATAGAGCTTAAGATCCCCGGGGAGCATAATATTCAAAATGCCCTGGCAGCTGTTGGAGTCGGGCGAAGTTTAGGTGTATCCTGGGAAAGCATCAAAAAAGGATTGGCTGCTGCGGAATTAACTTCTATGCGGCTGCAAATTGAGATGAATTCCCGCGGGGTTAAAATTATCGATGATACCTATAACGCCAACCCCGCGGCTATGAAGGCGGCTCTTCAAGTACTGGCGGAAATTGACGGAAAAAGGAAAACGGCTGTCCTGGGCGATATGTATGAGTTGGGCTCATATGAAGAACAAAGTCACAAAGAGATCGGTGCGGCAGTGGTTGACGAAAAAATAAACAGGCTGGTTGCTGTTGGTGAATTAGGAAGATTGATCGGGTTGGGGGCCTTAGAAGCAGGAATGAAGGAGGAAAGTGTCTGCTTTGCTCCTTCTAATGAAGAGGCTTTGAACTATCTGGAAAATTTCTTAGAAGAAGGCGATACAGTACTGATTAAAGGAAGCAGGGGCATGAAAATGGAGAGTATTGTAAAAGGCCTGATGAGGTGAGTTAAAGGTGACGGATATCTTATTGGCATTCATAATAAGTGCTGCGACTTGTCTGATACTGGGCCCGTTTTTGATTCCTGCCCTGAGACGTCTTAAGTTTGGACAAAGTGTAAGAGATGACGGACCGCAAAGACATTTGCAAAAACAAGGGACTCCTACTATGGGAGGAGTTTTATTTTTATTTAGTTTAACACTGGGAACTATTTTTCTGGCCCGGGAAAGCTTTATTACATTTGTGCTGTTGTTCTTTACCCTGGGATATGGATTAATCGGATTTATTGATGATTATATCAAGGTTGTAAAAAGAAGGTCTTTGGGCTTAAAAGCAAGGGATAAATTAATCGGCCAGTTTATTCTCTCCGGCTTATTGGCCTGGGCGGCAGTAAATCACCTCGGCAGGGGAACAGATTTGCTCATTCCCTTGCTGGGAAATTCCATAAACATTGGCTGGGGTTATCTTCCTTTTGTGATTATCGTCGCCGTAGGAACGACAAATGCGGTCAATTTAACAGACGGGCTGGATGGGTTAGCAGCCGGCATAACTCTTTTTGTAGCGCTGGGTTATGTATTATTAGGCTATACGGGACAGCTTTTCAGTATTACAATTTTCAGCTCGGCGCTGGTGGGCAGCTGCCTGGGTTTCTTATTTTTTAATGTTCATCCGGCCCGGGTGTTTATGGGTGATACCGGTTCTTTAGCCCTGGGCGGGGCCATTGCCGCTTTAGCGGTTTTAACAAAAACGGAATTATTTTTACCGATTATTGGCGGGGTTTATGTTGTTGAAGCATTATCGGTAATTATTCAGGTTATTTCCTTTAAATTAACCGGGCAGCGGGTATTTTTAATGAGCCCTCTGCATCATCATTTTGAACTAAAGGGCTGGGCGGAGGAAAAAGTAGTTTTTGTTTTTTGGATTGCTGCTGCTCTCCTGGTAGTTTTGGGTCTGATGATTTATAACTCTACTATGGGGTAACTTTAACGGTCAGATGTACCGGGAAGTAATATGTTGCGTCGGACGATTGCTTGTGGGTCAGAAATTGCTTGTGGGATTAGCTTGTGGGTCAGAAATTGCTTGTGGGATTAGCTTGGGGGTCAGAGATTGCTTGTGGGTCTAGCTTGGGGGTCAGATGATTGCTTGTGGGTCTAGCTTGGGGGTCAGAGATTGCTTGTGGGATTAGCTTGGGGGTCAGAGATTGCTTGTGGGTCTAGCTTGGGG
>JBMNCQ010000105.1:47036-47244 GCA_049366715.1 Peptococcaceae bacterium
GTCAGAGATTGCTTGTGGGATTAGCCTGGGGGTCAGAGATTGCTTGTGGGTCTAGCTTGAGGGTCAGACGATACCTAAAAAGTAATATGTTGAGTCAGACGCAAAATGTTGACCCGGAAGTATGCCTGACAGATAATTTTAACCGGGAAGAAAAGTCAGACGCAAAATGTTGACCCGGAAGTATGCCTGACAGATAATTTTAACCGGG
>JBMNCQ010000105.1:47344-59880 GCA_049366715.1 Peptococcaceae bacterium
AAGAAAAGTCAGACGCAAAATGTTGACCCGGAAGTATGCCTGACCGGCAATGTTTGCCCAAAAGAATATTAGGAAGGAAGTAATACGAATGAATGCTGGGCAAAAAGTCCTTATTATGGGTGCGGCCCGCAGCGGTATAGCGGCCAGTAAGTTTTTGTCCCTGGAAGGTATGGAGGTCATCCTGACGGATATTAAACCGGCTCAAGAAATGCAGGTTATTCAAAAGGAAATTGCACCTTATAAAATAAAAACGATTTGGGGACAACAGCCAAATATCAAAAAGATCGCTCCTGATTATATTGTAACAAGTCCGGGAATTCCTTTATCGGTACCACCATTAATTGAAGCCCAGTGTAAAGGGATTCCGATCATCGGTGAAATAGAATTAGCTTTCAGGTATTCTCAAGCACCTTTCATTGCCGTTACCGGGACCAATGGGAAAACAACCACAACTGCCTTAATTGGTCAATTATTTACTGATGCAGGCCGAAAAGTGGTAATAGGCGGTAATATCGGCAGGCCACTTATTAACGATGTGGGGCAGTTAACCCCCCGGGATTTGATTGTGGCCGAAGTAAGCAGTTTTCAACTGGAAACCATTGATACGTTTAAACCCAGAATAGCGGTGTTTCTCAACTTGACTCCCGACCACCTTGACCGCCACGGCAGTATGGAGGCCTACAAAGCTGTCAAAGCCAGGATTTTTAAAAATCAAACCGATGAGGATTTCCTTATTTTAAATTACGATGATGGGCAAATCAAAGATTTGGCCTACCATGCGAAAAGTCAGGTGATATTTTTTAGCAGACGGAATAAGTTAGAAGAAGGGGTTTACATTGCCGGCGATGATCTTGTCATTGATATCGGGGAAGGGCCGGTGCCGATTTGTAAAATACGGGAAATAAATATTAAAGGTAATCATAACCTGGAAAATGCTATGGCCGCTGCTGCCGCGGGGTATATTTTAAGCTTAGAACCTGAAGAGATCAGGGCCTCTTTTGTGTCTTTCCCCGGAGTGCCGCATCGTTTGGAAATCGTGCGGGAATTAAATGGGGTAAAATATATCAATGATTCTAAAGGTACTAATCCTGATGCCAGCATTAAGGCTTTGGAGGCTTTTGACGAACCGATCATACTTATTACCGGAGGAAAAAATAAAGGCAACGATTTCTCGGATTTTGCCGCTTTAATCAAAGCTAAAGTTAAGGAACTTATTGTTGTGGGGGAAGCCCGGGAAGAAATAATTAAGGCTGTCCAAGCTCAGGGTTTTACAAAAATCCGGAGGGCTGAAGGTTATGCAGACGCAGTTTCCCTGGCTGCTAAATTAGCAAATACAGGGGATATTGTTTTACTATCGCCGGCCTGTGCCAGTTTTGATATGTTTAATAATTATGAACAGAGGGGCGATACCTTTAAACAATTAGTATTACAAGTAAGGGGGTGAAGGGGTGAGCTTTAAAAAAAAGCAGCCTGACATTGTACTGTTTTTGACTACCTTCCTCTTATTAAGTATTGGAGTAATCATGGTGTTAAGTGCCAGTTCCTACCATGCTATGCTTTTTTATGATGACCCGTATTATTTTTTGAAAAGACAGCTGAGATGGGGCGGTTTAGGCATTATTGCCATGCTTTTTTTTATGAAAGTAGATTATTTTAAATACAAGCGGTTAATTGCAAGCGGTTTTGTCGTAACTTTAATTTTCTTAGTATTAGTATTAATACCGGGCGTAGGTATTAATGTTAAAGGTTCCAGCCGCTGGCTGGGAGTAGGTTCGTTAGTTTTTACTCCTTCGGAAATTGTCAAATTGGCCATCGTTTTTTTCCTAGCTAGAGCGATGAGTATGGAACCGGAAAAAATTAAGAGTTTTAAAGGATTTCTTTCCTATCTGGCTGTTTTGGGGATGGTTGCGGCTCTGTTATTGCTGCAGCCGGATTTAGGAACGACAATTGCCGTAGCCGGGACCGCCTTTTGTATGTTTATCGCTGCCGGAGCCAGGTTGTCCCACCTGGTCGGTCTGGCTCTTACGGGAGTAATGGGGGTAGCAGCTTTAATCATTCAGGAACCATACCGGTTAAAGAGAATTATTGGATATCTCAAACCATTTGAAACAGCCAGCAATGAGGGGTATCAAACGGTTCAATCCCTCTATGCCCTGGGTTCCGGTTGGTTATTCGGAATAGGTTTAGGAAACAGCAGACAAAAATTTTTATATCTGCCGGAAAGGCACACGGATTTTATTTTTGCAATAATTGGTGAAGAATTAGGTTTCATCGGAGTTTTTTTGATCATCCTCTTATTTTTTCTTTTTATCTGGCGGGGATACAGAATTGCTTTATATGCTCCCGATCGGTTTGCATCTTTACTAGCGGTGGGACTGACAAGTATTATTGCCGTACAGTCGGTGATCAATATGGGGGTAGTAACGGGGAGTCTGCCTGTTACCGGGATAACCCTTCCCTTTGTTAGTTACGGGGGTTCTTCCCTGACCTTTTCCTTAATAGGAGTAGGAATTCTTTTGAATATTTCAAGATATTGTCAAAAATAAATTTATTTAAGGTCTATCCGTCAATTCGTTACCCCGGCAATTTATTTTTAAGATTAGCGGCTGTGTTAGCGTGGGGACGGATAAGCATATTTTTGGAGGATGATTTTCTTATGCGGGTACTTTTTACCGGTGGCGGAACCGGCGGGCATGTTTATCCGGCTTTAGCCGTAGCCAAATATATATTAGAAAAATTTCCCGATTCCGAGGTGCTTTATATAGGTACGAAAAGAGGTCTGGAAGCAAAAATTGTTCCGGAAGCCGGTATCCCTTTTAAGACGATTGAAGTTGAAGGCTGGCAGAGGAAATTTTCCTGGCAGGCCTTAAGAGCAGGAATAAAAGCATTTGAAGGCGGAACACAGGCGTTAAATGTGATTAAAAAATTCAAGCCGGAAATAGTCATGGGGACAGGAGGATATGTTTGTGGTCCTGTTGTTCTGGCAGCGGCTTTTTTAAAAATACCTACAGTCTTACATGAACAAAATGCTTTACCGGGTTTGACGAATAAGATATTAGCGCGGCTGGTCAATAAGATCATGATAACTTTCCCGGAATCAGGAAATTATTTTCCGGATTCCGGAAAAGTAATTCTTACCGGTCTGCCTGTCCGTAAGGAGATTTTGGAAATATCCAAAAGGAGAGGATTAGAGTATCTGGGTTTAGAGGAAGGAAAATTCACTGTTCTGGTAAGTGGAGGAAGCAGAGGAGCCAAAAGCATAAACACTGCATTATTAACAATATATCCGGAATTGTTAAAAAACCCCCGGTTGCAATTAATCCATGCTACCGGTGAGCAAGGCTACGAGGAGATCGTAAATCAGTTAGCTCAGAAAGGTATAAATATAGCAGAATATGGAAATCTTATTCTTAGGCCATATATATATGAAATGCAGTACGCATTGCATGCTGCCGACCTCTGTATCGGCCGGGCGGGGGCAACTTTTATCGCTGAAATTTCCGCAATTGGTCTGCCTGCTATCTTGATCCCTTACCCCTATGCCGCTGAAAATCATCAGGAATTTAATGCCAGATCATTGGTAAAGCAAGGCGGAGGGGTAATGATCTTAGATAAAGAATTAACGGGGGAAAGATTATTATTAACCCTGGATGAATTTTATAATGATCCTGCAAAAACAATAGCAATGTCTAAAAACATAAAAAAAGCAGGAAATCCTGATTCTTTGGAGAAAATAATGAAAGTTTTAGGAGATCTTAGTTTCTGAGTCTGATCTGGTATTATTCAGTCTTTGAAGATGACCTCCGGATTCTTTAAAAAGGCAGCCTAGAAAAATTTTTTTGAAAAGATAGGACAGGCCTGTATAATGTTAACGGTACCGCTCTGCCTGTCTGCCGGAAGATAACCATTCCCGGGATTCGGCTTCTTTGGCAGCTAATTGGAGCTGGAATTGACCAAGCAAATATTGTGCATTCTCATATCTTTTGTCCTTATTTTTTTTATTGGTATTAAGATGTTCAGGCTGGAATAATAAGTTTTAGGGTAAGGAAGATCAGCATCTCCGGAATAGACAAGTTGAGGCAGTGTAACACATTTTAAGCATTCTGCATATAAAGTAAAGAGCATACTCGTTCTTGACCTATGCCGGGTTAGTACTCGTAATGAATATGATAAGAATTTCAGAAACTATTGGTGAAATCTGTTGGCAGGGAGAGCTGATTAAATTACGTTTTCTTTTAATATTGTACTAGAATGGCTGGAAGGAGTTGAAGATTTTGACTTTAGATAAATCAGAATGGATTCATTTTATTGGAATTGGTGGAGCCGGTATGAGCGGAATAGCTAAAGTGTTGTTGGAGTTGGGGTTTAAAGTTTCCGGTTCAGATCTGAATGTTTCAGAAACAACAAAACGGTTAGAAGAAAGCGGTGCGCTGGTTTTTGCAGGTCATAAAGGCGAAAATATCACTGAAGGTGTAGATACCGTTGTTGTCTCAAGTGCTATACCGGAAGATAACCCGGAAGTATTAAAAGCGCAAAAACTAAATATCCCGGTTATCCAAAGAGCCGAAATGCTGGGAAGGCTGATGAAGCTGCAGAAGGGAATCTGTATAGCAGGTGCTCACGGCAAGACAACAACCACATCTATGATTGCACTGGTGTTGGAAAAAAATAATTTTGACCCGACGGTTATCGTGGGGGGAGAACTTAATGATATCGGTGGAAATGCTAAATTAGGGAGAGGTGAATATCTTGTTGCCGAAGCCGATGAAAGTGACGGTTCTTTCTTAAAACTCTGGCCCTGGTCAACTGTTATTACAAATATTGAGGATGATCATTTAGACCACTACGGGTCTTTAGATAACATCATTAAAGCCTTTAATAAATTTATAGACTTAGGAGATCCGGCGGGATTTGCAGTTTTATGTATTGATAATCCTTTCGTTAACAAGCTGGCCGATCATGTACCCGGCAAGCTTATTACCTATGGGTTTACGGAAAATGCCGGTTATCAGGCTAAAAATATTATATACAGTGGTTTAATTACCCGAGCAGATATTTATTACCAAGGAAGTTTAATTGGAAAATTAGAATTGAACGTACCCGGTAAGCATAATGTAAGCAATGCTTTAGCTGCAATTGCCATCGGGAGAGAATTCGGCATAGATTTTAACGATATCAACGAGGCCTTAGCGAACTTCCGCGGCGTTCAACGGCGTTTTCAACTGCTCGGCAAAGTGAACGGCATTCAGGTTGTCGATGATTATGCTCATCATCCTACGGAAATAAAGGTAACTTTACAGGCAGCAAGAAACAGTCATTCCGGGAGAATTATTGCCGTATTCCAGCCCCATAGATATACCCGTACGCATTTTCTAGCTAAAGAATTTGCGCAGAGTTTTTCTCAGGCAGATATTTTAATTTTAGATGAAATATATAGTGCTGGTGAAAAACCAATTCCCGGGGTATCTACTCAGCTTATCGTTGATCGTCTGGCTCCCGGTGATAAAGCCCACTATATCAAAAACCGGTCTGAATTGATCAATTATCTGCTTACTATTGTCGAACCCGGAGATATGGTTCTTACTTTAGGAGCCGGAAACATTTGGCGTGTGGGGATTGACCTGATTGGTGAATTGCAAAAGGACCAAGGAATTTTAGCATCTGTGTAAAGTAGAGAGGGATTTAACAATGCGTTTAGATGAACTTGCGGCAGGATTGAAAAAAGAAGTAAGAGGAAGAGTTAAAATTTCCGAATCCCTGAGCCGGCATACCACTTGGCGGATTGGAGGACCGGCGGATTTGTTTTTTATACCTGCGGATAGGAGTGATCTTAGTGCCGGGCTGCAGTTTGGTGCTAAGTATCAATTACCGGTAACCATAATTGGCGGGGGGTCTAATCTCTTAGTTAGAGACGAAGGAATCCGAGGAATGGTCATCAGAATGACAGATCTCAGAAATATACAATTCACCGATGAGTTTCTTAAAGCCGGCGGGGGAGTCAGGCTCCCCTATTTAGCCCGGGAAATTGTCAGGCGGGGATTAACCGGTTTAGAATTTGCGGCAGGAATACCCGGTACTGTCGGCGGGGCTGTCATAATGAATGCAGGAGCTCACGGCGGTTCTATGCATGATGTCGTAGAAAATGTCGTAGCAATGGATTATCAGGGGAATATCCTGGATCTGTCAAAGAAGGATCTGGAATTTTCCTATAGGAATAGCAGGTTAAAAGGCAGTAATTTAATCGTAATTGAAGTTCATTTAAAGCTGAAGAGCGGTGATGCGGCTGAAAGCCAGACCATAATAAAGCGGAATTTAGAATTTCGCAATTTAAAACAGCCCTGGGAATATCCCAACGGAGGCAGTGTTTTTAAAAATCCTCCGGGAGATTCGGCGGGTAGAATGATAGATTCTGTCGGTGCAAAAGGTTGGCAGGTTGGAAATGCACAGGTCTCGGAAAAACATGCCAATTTTATCATAAATCTTGGCGGGGCTACCTGTTCTGAGGTCCTGGCCTTGATGGAAAAAATAAATCATGCTGTTTATGGCAAGTTTGGTGTCCTTTTAGAACCAGAAATACTTGTTTTGGGGGGATAATAATGGAAAAGTATATTATAATGGGCGGAAATCCTCTTTCTGGTTCCGTAAGAATAAGTGGTGCAAAAAATGCTGTTTTACCGATACTAGCTGCTTCGATATTGTCTTCAGGAATTTCAACCATTAATGATGTACCAAGACTGAGAGACGTTCAAGTCATGAAAGAGGTATTGGAATTTTTAGGTTGTACTGTGGAGTGGTCAGGTTCTACAATGAAAATTGATAGTTCCAAGGTTGCTTCGATAGAAATATCCGATTTTCTAATGAGAAAGATGCGTGCATCCAATCTGGTTATGGGGCCGCTTTTGTCCAGGTTTGCTAAGGCTAAGCTCAGTTTCCCCGGCGGATGTGCCATCGGGTCCCGGCCCATGGATTTGCATTTAAAAGGTTTGAGCTCCATGGGTGCTGAAATAGTCGAAAAGTTTGGATTTATTGAAACCAATGCCCGTCAGGGTTATTTAAAAGGAGCAGAAATATACCTTGATTTTCCCAGTGTAGGTGCAACGGAGAATATTATGATGGCTGCTGCTTTAGCCCGGGGAACTACTGTTATTTCTAATGCGGCCAAAGAGCCTGAGATCGTTGACCTCCAAAAATTTCTCAACAGTATGGGAGCTCGAATCCAGGGTGCAGGCAGTGATGTGATAACGGTAGAAGGTGTTGAAAACTTAAATTCCACAGAGCATACGGTTATACCGGACCGGATAGAAGCAGGTACCTTTATGGTTGCGGCGGCTATTACCAAAAGCAGTATAAAAATTGAGAATGTTCGCATAAAGCATATGGAAGCAGTTATCGCTAAATTAAAAGATATTGGTCTTACCCTTACTGAAGAAGACGGCGCTTTGCTGGTAGTAGGTACTGAAAATATGCAGGCTGTAGATATAAAAACGCTGCCTTATCCGGGATTTCCCACCGATATGCAGCCGCAAATAATATCCCTGCTGGCGACGGTAAAAGGAACAAGTATTATCAGCGAGAATATCTTTGAAAACCGTTTTAAACATATTGATGAATTACGGCGGATGGGAGCAGATATTAAAGTCGAAGGGCGTATTTCGATAATAAAAGGCAGGAAAAAGCCTTTAAGCGGGACATTCGTTAATGCCTCTGATTTAAGGGCCGGTGCTGCTCTGGTTCTGGCAGGTCTGGCAGCTGAGGATGCAACGATCGTTGATTCGATCTATCATATAGACCGTGGCTATGAGAACTTTGAGCAGAAGTTAAGGGGGCTCGGAGCCAAAATCATCCGGGTAACGGAGACCACCCAACGGGGTCCGGAAAAATAAAGAACTAAATGGGAAAATTCACTGGACATATTCAGTGCAGACATAGAACCGAAGGTTCTAAGCTGCCAAAACCTGCCTGGCAGGTTTTTCCCACAGGAAAACCTTGGACAAGTTGTTAAGCATTTTGCTATAATTAGTCTCGAGGATTTTTTTATGCCAAAACAGAAGTAAGAAAAAGGCAGAGTAGCTACAGTAACTACAGTTCTAGTAGCTGAAACTGAAAACTACTATAAACTTATGAACTATGCTCTATGAACTAGCAGCTACATATGTTCTATGCCCTGATACTAATCACCAGTCACTAGTCACTAGTCACTAGTCACTAACCACTAGTCACTAACATAGGTGGAGATGTCAATGAATGTCACGCATCTTAATAAATATCGTAAAAAAAAGCGGCAGCCAAATAGAAATTTTAAGATTCCAACCCCTGTCATTTATTTTTTATTAACGGCAGTGGGTTTGTACTTTTTTATCCATTCACCCTTTTTTGCAATCAAAGATATTAAAGTGGTGGGTAACCGTTTATTGGAAACGGAAAAGATTGTTAATCTTAGCCAGGTTAAAACAGGCCAAAATTTAATGGAACTTGATAAAAAGGATATCGGGGAAAAGGTAGCGGTCCATCCTTTTGTGAAAGAAGTAGAGATAAAACGCAGGCTTCCCAATACTTTGGAAATTAAGATAATCGAACGTGATCCTGTCGGGCTTGTGGTCTGTTCCGACGGTTTTATTCAAGTCAGTGAAGAAGGTCATTTTTTAGCTCTGGTGAATGATATAGGTGAATACTCTTTACCTGTAATAAGCGGTATCAGCCTGGATCAACTGCCGGGGCCGGGGCAAATTATTAATAACCCCGGCTTGCAAATGGCCTTGCAAATTGTAAAAAATTGCCAGAGGTCGTTATTAAAAAATATAGCGGAAATAAATATCGCAAATAAGAAGCATATTTTAGCCTACACCTTAACAGGTATAGAAATTAGATTAGGTTCCTTTGCGGGTGTTACAGAAAGGTTAACAGGTCTAAATGAAATCCTTCAAGACTTTAATGAGAAAAATATTCTTGAAAAGAATATAGAATATATTGATTTAAGATTTACCGGCCCGCCTATAATTAAAACAAAAAAATAAGCCTATAAAAAAAGGGAATTTTCCTAATCATGTGGAATTTATGCTTAGGTAAGCTGACAATAATGATAATTAGATAAATATACTGTTCGGTCGGAAGAAAGGGGTTATGACTTCATGCTGGAATTTGATGTGGATATTCACCAGTTCGCTCAGATAAAAGTAATCGGCGTTGGTGGAGGAGGAAGCAATGCAGTTAACAGAATGATTTCTGCAGGTCTAAAAGGTGTTGAATTTATTGCTGTAAATACTGATGCTCAAGCCTTATATTTATCACAGGCAGAGATAAAAATACAAATCGGAACGAAATTAACCAGAGGTTTAGGTGCAGGAGCAAACCCCGAAATCGGCAAGAATGCGGCCGAAGAAAGTCGTGATGAGTTAGTAAAAGCCCTGAAAGGGTCCGATATGGTTTTTGTTACTGCCGGTATGGGAGGCGGTACAGGTACAGGTGCCGCACCGATTGTTGCCGAAGTGGCCAAAGAAGTAGGCGCCCTGACCGTCGGTGTGGTAACCAAACCCTTTACCTTTGAAGGCAGGAAACGTGCCCAGCAGGCAGTGAGCGGCACTACTAATTTAAAAGATAAGGTAGACACATTAATCACAATCCCCAATGATAGATTATTGCAAGTAGTGGATAAAAACACATCTATTAATGAGGCTTTTAGAATCGCAGACGATGTTTTGCGCCAGGGTGTTCAAGGGATTTCCGATTTAATTGCCGTTCCCGGTTTAATTAACCTTGATTTTGCTGATGTGAAAACCATCATGCATAATACCGGTTCTGCTCTCATGGGTATAGGTACGTCTGCCGGGGAAAACAGGGCTGTTACCGCTGCCCGTAACGCGATATCTTCACCCTTACTGGAGACTTCTATTGAAGGCGCCAAAGGAGTCCTTTTAAATATCACCGGCGGTTCAAGTCTGGGTTTGTTTGAGGTGAATGAAGCTGCAGAAATAATTGCTGAGGCTGCTGATCCCGAGGCGAATATTATTTTTGGTGCTGTGATCGATGAAAAATTGGAAGATGAAATAAGAGTAACCGTCATTGCTACCGGATTTGATCAAAAGTCAAAACCTGAGGAAAAAATTCCCTTGAAAAGTTTCCAGAGCAGTGAGGATTGGACAATACCTGAATTCTTAAGAAGAAGGTAGCTTAACGGGACGGATGATTAGGGATAGCCAGGATAGTTTAAAGAGCATAGAGCATAGTTTAAAGTTTATAGTTGATGCATTATCGTAAATTTTGGCTATAATGTGGTAGAGAACAGAGAACAGAGAACAGAGAACAGAGAACAGAGAACAGAGAACAGACCTAGGATTGTCTATCCCGTTAGGAAGTGGACAGGTGCTGGATGTTACGGCTGCTTTACTTGTAAAAGATAATTTAATCCTAATTGCCCAGCGCGCCGAAGCCGGCCACCTGGCCGGTATGTGGGAATTTCCCGGCGGTAAAATCGAGGAGGGGGAAACGCCCCGGGAATGCTTACAAAGAGAAATGCGGGAAGAATTTGATATTCATGTCAGGATCGGAGAATATTTTGGGGAGAGCATTTATCATTATGAGGATAAATCCGTAAGATTAATCGCTTACTGGGTAACCTGGGAAAAAGGCCGAATTACAGCACGGGTACATTCCCGGTTTGAATTTGTTCCCGTGAATGAATTAGACAAATATAACTTTGCCCCTGCGGATGTTCCTTTGGTGGCTAAGCTTTTAAAAGCTTAGCCAACTAAAAAGCAGCAAGAGCAAGGAGAAATATAGGAGCAAAGGGTACGGAGCGACAAGCGGTCCGTACCCTTTTTTTGTTTGTTCCGGGAAAAGAAACGGCTCCTAAAGCACATGAAATTTAACAAAAAATTCAAATTTTTAAAGTTTAATTAATGGTAAATTAAACTAATTATTGTTTAATAGTCATGAGGACAAATATTTAATTATATTAAGGGAGGTTTTATCTTGTTTAATGCAACAAAATTAACAAAAGGCGTCGTCGTGGCTCTTATTTTTGCAGTTTTCTTCGGTATTAACAGCCTAGCCGGAGTTAATTATGCCGGGCCGCAGGGTGCTGAAGCCGCAGCCGGAAATGCTCCTAAGTATGTATTTTATTTTATTGGTGACGGACTTGGTGCTACGCAAAGAACAGTTGCTGAATACTACATGCAGGAAAAAAACAATGACCCTACCGGTAAATTAATTATGAATACTTTCCCTACTTTCGGTATCAACACAACTTATTCCGCGGATACTTTAGTAACGGACTCTGCTGCTGCCGGTACGGCTTTGGCAGCCGGTTACAAGACAAATAACGGGATGATTGCCCAATTACCCAATGGCACCAATGTTAAAACTTTAGTTGAGTTGGCTGAGGAAAGAGGAATGGCGACAGGTCTGGCTACAACTACCAGATTAACCCATGCTACTCCTGCTGCATTTGCTGCTCATAATCCGGACAGAGATGCTGAGAATGACATCGCTGCCGATTACGTGGACAGCGGTGTTGATTATCTTGTCGGCGGAGGTTATAGACATTTTGTTCCTAAAGACGGAGCTTTAAGCTCCAAAAGAACGGATGACAGAAACTTAGTTAATGAGTTCGATGCGGAAGGTTATCAAACTTTCATCAGCGAATCCGCCACTGATTTCTTTAAAAATTATGTACCTAAAGCAGGGGATAAGGTATTAGGGCTATTTTCCAATTCCCATATTCCCTATGAGATCGACCGGGTTAATGAAAATCTGAATGTTCCCAGTATCGCTGAAATGACGAAAAAGGGTATTGATTTATTAAGCAAAGACCAGGATGGCTTCTTCTTTATGGTAGAAGGCGGGAGAATTGACCATGCATGTCATGCCAATGATATCGCCGGTACGGTTCATGATACATTAGCGTTTGATGCAGCAATTAAAGAGGCGGTAGAATTCTATAATAATCATCCCGACGAAACTTTAATCGTAGTTGTTGGTGACCACGAAACAGGTGGTATGGGTTTAGGATTCGGCACAAACTATTTTCTTAATTTAGAAACTGTTTTTGACGATAAAATTTCTGTGGAAGATATTTTACAAAGCGCCTATAAAGGGAACAGAGCAGCATTTTATGCCTACATCGCTGAAAATTATGGTTTGAATGATCTCACTGCCGTTGAAAAGGCTGAAATTGAAAAAGCTATGGATATCGTTGATAAATCCGATAGCGCTGCTGCCGCTCTATACGGCGGATATGATCCTGTTGCCATTGCCGTAACCCATATTGTATCTGAAAGAGCTAATATTTTCTGGACAACATATGCCCACTCCGGTACTGCTATCCCTATGAGTGCCCTGGGTGTGGCGGCAGAAAAATTTGCCGGCTACAAAGATAATACGGAAATTGCTAAAACCATGGCCGCTGTAATGGGCTTCCAATTAGGCCTTCTTTAATAATTAAAAAGCCGGGATATCCCGGCTTTTTTTATGAATGCTCAAGGTTTGAGACTAACTATATGAAGTCAAGTATATCCAAGTAAAAAAACCTGATTAATGAA
>JBMNCQ010000106.1:0-9100 GCA_049366715.1 Peptococcaceae bacterium
TAGATAAAAGGGCGCGTCGCCCTATGTTTTTACATAAACGTTTTGCGACACGCCCCTTTATACTATTTAAAAAATACTGTCCGGACCAGAAACATGATAATTCCTAAAACGGCAGCCGTAATAAATACTCCGTTAATTTCCCGCAAAGTAAAGACAAAACCATCCCGTTTATGGATAAAGGCTGCCCGGTACTCTATAGGGGCAATTGCTACCAGTAATGACTGGTTAGACGTGAAATTAATCCCTGGGGCTATACAAAATAGCTGCTGCTTCCATAACCAACCTCTTAATACCTTATTAATAATAGATTTGTGAACGATATGTTATGATACAATCTATTCGATCCGCTCCGTAATCTTGAGCCACGTTTCTTTGGTTAAAAAACTCTCTTCAACTTGCTCTTCTAACTCTAAAAAACGTTTATACGGAATACTGAAGGAAAGAATATCCTTGTCTATAAATTTTCGTGCCGAGGGGTCAGTCAGCCCGATAATACACTTGGGATGTTCCTCTTCTGCCTGCTTTAAAGCATATAGTACGGATTGCTGACATCCGGAGCCAAAGTCTACTTTAACATTGTCCTGAGTTGGTTTATCATAATTGGCAAACCACATCAATGCGGAAAGTTGATCTGCATTAGCCAGAAAGATAATAATTTCCGGCGTTTCTTCTGCAGTTAATTTTGTTAACGGTTTAAAAACAATATAAGTTTGGGGTTCCACTTCAGGTAGCCCCCTGGCGAATTCCGCCGCCATCTTCGGATTTTTTTTGTAATATTCTCCTTCTCTCCCGCCCTCAACGCCAGTGGACAAGAAATATTCAATAAAACCTAATTGAAAACGGTTAAAACCCAGTCCAACCTTACCGCCGGGACAACTAGTAGTTTTATTATCAAATACGGCCACTTTTCCTTGGGCTGCAGCATTTAACAATGAAATCACACAACCCCACTTGCCTTCTTGAAACTGCTGAGCACCCTCCGGCTTAATATGTGAACGGAATACGGCGACCGGATGATTTTTTAGCCTGATAGAATCTGCAATCTTACTTTTCATACCAACACTCCTTATTTCTTTATTTTTACTAATCTCACCGTCTCAGAAACATTCAGGAATATCCGCAGCTACCATGCTACAGTCACATTATACCATATTTTGTGATGTTTCCGGAATACGAAGCCATACACCCTGGATTCACAGAACGTTATGAACGGCTCCCCGCCAGATTGCCTTTGCGACTATTACATATTATCCGGCAAAAAACATTCATATTCTCTCAGATTTGGAGAACACTCTTTTTAACAAAAATAAAGACTTAATACCTTTTAAAAACCACAGGAAGATCTGTTATATCATATTCAGCTGCCTTATCGTGAAAAACAGTATATATCTTGTCCAGTACTGCTTGATCTATTTGCCAGCCGTCGTCAAATCCGAACTCCAGGTAGCCCTGACCGCTAGTACCTGCCCCCAGCACAGGACCTTCCGGTGCACGTAAGCCCCCTAATTCTCCTCATAATTCATCCCACACTTCTTTTTTTCCGAATACACTAATCAGTTGCTCATACCAACCTCTTTGCTGAGATGAACTTGCCCGACTGAGAAACGCTCCCCTAGTTTCAATAATTGATTGATCCTCTTTCATTCCCTGAAGAAAATCAGCCTTACGCTCAATCTCAAGCGGATAATGCCTGAAATATGAAGCTATTTTCTCCGGTAAAACTTCAATATTTTTAATCCTTAACGGGTTATTAAGCTCTTGAGAAATTCCTGCTTCTATCATTACCATCCGGCCATCTTCAAACTCAAAAAAAACAGGCTGGTTATATCTCAAAGGAACCTGCTGCAGATAAGGTTTTAAATCTCTGAAATCTTCCCGGGTAAAATTATCCCGGTAATCCTCCAGAAGCAGTTTCTGAAAACTCTCAAAATTAGCTGCCTCTCTCAACTGTGAGCGATATAAATCTATAGCGGTAGAATGTTTAGCCGCTATACTTTGATATATGGTTGCCCCCAAAAAACTAAGCAGGGTTAAGACCAACACCCCTTTTTCCAACGGAGTTAAGTGCAAATTCACCCAAAGTATTTGGATGACTAACGCAGCCATAAAAAAGACTATTAAAGTGTAGTTTACTGAAAACCCGGCCAGTTCCTGCACTGCTACGCAAAAAATTGTAATGATCACAAAAGTCATACAAAAAAAAATAACACGTTGCTTGAGACAACTATTATCAGTCATATAGTAGCGGCTGGTTAAGTAAATTGCAATCATCATTAATACAGATAAAACGGTAAAAATTATAAGTTCTTTTATACCGGGTCCGGTCCTATAAAAAATGCCCACCGTTAATATAAATAGAATCACTAAGAACAAAATGTTATTTTTTCTTTTCCCCATAATTACCTCCTTAAACTTCAATCATTCGTCATCCGGGGTCAGGCTTGAATTATTCCCTTATTCTTACTTTCTCCAAAAATTTTCCCGGTTTTAAGGAGTAGACTCCAGCCTGTCCCGGGATATTTCCGCTCCTTTTATTAAACATTCAGCCAAAATTTCCCCGGCCTTTATTTTTGCATTCAAAGATCTTTTGTTTTTTTTTGCACTCTTTTATCATTGGACAAAATATCCTTCCGGCAGCACTTTGTTTATCTAAAAACTCCCCCTTCGTTAGAAGCAACAGAACCGTCCCCATGCATTACTCTAACTTAAAAATGTAATTTTTCCATCCGAATTCTAAAAGCTTGGGATCCAAATATCCTTCTTTGCTGAATTGCAGCCCTACTTTTTGCACCTCTTCAATTAATTTTTCTTTTTTATACATATATAATGTCCGATTAAGCTTTCTGCCTGCTACCTCTAACAAGCTCCATTGTTCATTTATTCCTTCACCATCTACGACGATAACCGCTACATATCCATTGCTTCTCAATACATTACAGATATGATTAATCACTCCATGAAGTTCTTCAGGGGAAATATGTATTAATGAAGCACAGGCAAAAACACCATCAAACTTCCCTAAACTTTCATCAAGATAACGGAAATCCATAACTTTAAATTCACATTGCGGGCAACGTTCATTTGCTATCCGTACACATTCTTCACTAAAATCTATCCCCAGTACCTTCGCCCCTGCCTGGCACAGCCTCATACTCTCATGACCTGGTCCGCAGCCTAAATCTAAAACTCGGGGTTTTTCAGGCAATAAAGAAATAAAATCTTGGATTGTTGGTTTTAATATTTCCTCTTTATACCACTCTTGTGCTGTTTTTTCCGCTGTTAGATCATAAAAAAGCTTAATATCATTTCCCATAAATTTCTCCCCTTCAAATAATCCTTTCCAAACAGCCTCTGTCTGTCAGCTAACGTTTTGGATCTTCTCCTTTATCTTAATTAACGGCCATTTCTCTGTTTGCCGGTTATATTTAGCAAACCAGCGGTTTAAGCATTTTCCCCCTGGAACTTTATATTTCAAAAGCTTTATCAATACATTTCTTTTTTAATTTATTCACATCACTATCTAATCTGAAACCAATTCTAGTCGTATTGGCTAATTTAAAATTCAAACCAAAATAGCGGCTTGCTATGTTAAAATTCCCTAAAAATATGAACTTTCCTTCCCGAAAGTTCCCTTATAAGCAGATACTAAAAAAATAAAACCCCGTGGGTCTGGGAAGATATCGGCCATTTTATAAACCGGCTTTTCTTCTCAATAGGTTTAATTATCTTTAAATAAATATTTAGAAGTGTCATCTATTCGCACATAGAGTTTCATCTATTATTGTTTTTCTGCAATCATGAAGCAGGAACCTGTCCGCAGTGAACAGGTTCCCGGTTAAGCATCACTTATTATTCTCTAAAAATCCGATTACTTCATTGATATCAGGCAGCTCTTTTAGTTCATATATTTTATAAAATATTATTTTGCCTTCCTCATCCAGGATCACATTGGCCCGCTCGGAAAAACCTTCTTTTTCCCGGAAAAGACCGTATTTTTGCGCTACTCCCCCGTGGGGCCAGAAGTCACAGGGTAAGGAAACATTTTGGATATTAATGTCTTTAGCCCAGGCAGATTTGCAGGGTACGGAGTCAACACTGAATCCCAGAGGAACAGTATTAAGCTTGGTAAAGGCAGTCAGATTTTCTTCCAAAGACTGCATCTGCAGCTTGCAGATTTTGGTCCAGGCCAGGGGATGGAAAGATAAAAGGACCTTCTTGCCTTTGAAGTCCTGCAAAGCGATCTCTTTTCCGTTATGATCTTTTAAAGCGAAACCAGCTCCCGGTTGTCCGATTTTTTTTGTTTCCATGATTAGGACAGCTCCTTTTCTTTGGCAGTATTTTAAGTAATGATCTATATTTGCATATACCATATTCACGAAAAATTTAAACAAAGACGGCTATCTATAGGATTTGATATTTTGCAAATCCTATTCTAAATCCCCACAAAAATACCCGCTTTCTCTGTAAAATCGTGATACCCCGCATTACCCTTTTTTAAAGACCTTATCCATTATAGCTTTACTGCAATTTAAAAAAGCCCGGAAAACTTTTCCAGGCTTTTTACAAGTTCGAAAACTCTACTATGATTTAATATCCCAGTTCTTCACCGATGATAACAACTGTCATATCTGTGAGGGTAGGCTTCCGGCGGATTACGGTATAGATATTGCAAATTCTTGTTTTGCCTTTACAATCCATACACACTCCCGCCATGGTACATGGATTGGCAAGCTTTAGACGGCTGTTATTCTGCGGGGCCGCATTGATTTGAATTCTTTTTAAAGCAGCTTCTTCATCCCGGCAGATTTTATTAATACCGGCAATAACGATTACTTTTTGGGGACCGAAGGCCATAGCGCCTACCCGGTTACCTGTTCCGTCGATATTTACCAGACTGCCCTCTACGGTGATTCCATTTGTACTGCTTAAAAATACATCACATAGCAGCTGCTCTCTTCGAATAGCCAGTTTTTCTTCCGGGGAAAGATCGGGGAGGTTATGATTTAACACAGTTGCACCCTTTTCAGCGGCTTTTGGGGGCAATTCTAATTGGTCCAGAGTTATAGAGCCCCCAATTCCGACTTTCATTCCGGGTTCAATAAAGTTGAGGACATACTTGACTGCTTCCTCCTTGCCGGAAAAATAGACTGCAGTAAAATTATTTTTTTTCAAAGCATCTACGGTTTTTTGGCCTAAAGCATCACAATGTTCTTTAACACGGGCCATGTATATCTCCTCCTAAGCTTATAAATAATTAAATCTTTCGCCGGCTCTACCGGAAACTCCTCCCCGGATATTTCGTTTATAAATTATAGTTCCTGATTTTTGATAAAACCCGGATATCATTAAATCCCTGAGCACTTTTATACCGCATAATATAACGGTTATGGACTTGAAAGAAATTGAACATTGTTCGAACATATGTTCTTGCATTTATTCGCCAATGCTACTATTATATAAATATAATCTTTCTTCTGCGAAGGGGTGTTTGCAATGGAACTTACCGAAAAACTCCGGATCTTAGGTAATGCGGCCAAATATGACATCTGTGCTTCAACTGCTACCAACAAAAAACATAACATTAAGGGAGGGTTCGGCGATGTATTCCAGCATACGGTCTGCCACAGCTTTACCCCTGACGGGCGTTGTGTAAATCTCTTAAAGGTCCTCATGAGTAATGAATGCCAGAGTGACTGTTTTTACTGCCCCAGCAGAAAAGACACCGATATTCCCAGAACATCCTTTGCACCGGAGGAATTAAGCAAACTTTTCGTAGAGTTCTATAAACGAAATTTTGTGGAAGGCCTGTTTTTATCTTCAGGAATTAAATTTAATACGTCCCGGACTATGGAAGACATGCTGAAAACCTGTGAGATGCTTCGTTATAAATACAGATACAACGGCTACATACATTTAAAGATCCTTCCTAACGCTTCCTATGACTATGTGCAAAGAGCCTGTCAATTAGCCAACAGGGTCAGCATTAATGTAGAGGTTCCGACCCAGGAACACATGTCTAAACTCAGCAATTATAAGCAGCTGGAAAGAGATATCCTGCATAGGATGGGCTGGATCAAAGAGCTTTCCACCCTGCAGAAAAGTAAAAACATAACCCAGAGCACGCAGTTCATTGTCGGGGCAGCAGGTGAAGACGATAAAACGATTATTAATTCCATGGCTAAATTATTGCAGGATTTCAACCTTACCCGGTCTTATTTCAGTACTTTTGTCCCTATTGAAAATACCCCTTTGGAAAATAATGCGCCGGCAGAGTCTTACCGGGAAGGAAAGCTTTACCAGGCAGACTTTTTGCTCCGTATCTACAAATACCGCCCTGCTGATTTTGTTTTTGAAAAAAATGGCAATCTTCCTGGCGATATTGATGTTAAATTAGCCATAGCCTTAAATAATCCGGCCGGTTTTCCCCGGGAAATTAACTCCTGCAACTACTCCCAGCTCATTAAGATTCCCGGCATCGGCCCCCAAACCGGGCAAAGGATTATGGCCTTAAGAAAAAACGGGATTAAAATCTCGTCCCTGGGGCAGTTAAAAAAAATCGGGGCAGCCGTAAACCGGACCCAGTTTTTCATTACAATTAACGGCAAAACTCAGGGAAATATTAACGTACTGCATTCTAAAATCCTTTTAGACAGGGAAAGGAGTCATTATAAACAAATGAGTTTATTTTAGAAATTAATCCGGAGGTGTCTACTTTGCAGGAAATTCTTTATTCTTCTTATGCTGCTTCTGTCTTTAAAGCATGTTTATTAGCCAAAATCGACGGTCATGCACTTCTGAAAAGTAAAACGGAAGTAACCTTTTCCCTTTTTGATACCGCGCAAATTGATATTGATAAGGTTTCCTCCCGGGATTTATATCATAAATACTGCAGTTATTACGGCAAAATCAACTGGCTTTTCAGCGGAGAATTTTCCCGGTTCAAAAAAATCATTAATCTTGTCTTCCGCCATAAAAATGCCGAAAAACTACGGCTGATTGAAAATGTGCTGCAAGAAAGCCTTCAGTATGGCCTGCAATTTGTTCTCGCCAACGCATCGGAGGACAGCAGGAAGTTATTTACATATTATAGCAGCGTTGCGGCCGATATTCATGCCAACAAAGGCCTTTGCCGCTTACAACCTCTAAAGGAGAACACTTTACTGGGTCAGATCAAAACGGAGCACAATACCGGAGATAAAATTTTATATTTTTTTACGCAGCGCTTCCCCGGAAATAAAATCGTCCTGGTTGATAAAAATAAAGACCTGGCTTTTATCTATGACCTGAAACAGGTTTACATAACCAACGGGCAGAACTACCAAAATCTTTATCAAAATATCCAAAGCCGGGACCTTTATACGGACTACTGGTATCTTTACTACGAAACCCAGTATATCCCGGAGAGGAAAAACCCTAAATTAGCCTTAAAAAATCTGCCGCAAAAACGCTGGAACGACAGTTTTGAAATAGAATTTCTCAAAAAGCATTTGGACAAATAAGAAAGGACATTCCGCCCTTTCTTATTTGCCTGCAGGTAGTTAATAATGCTATTATCTTCGGCCCGGAGCCTGCCGCTATTTCAGCAATATTCTTTAAACAGATTTACAATCCCCTCATGATTTAATCCCTGATTTAAAGCAATCATCAACAGCAAACGGGCTTTGGTGCCGGGATAATCCCCGGCAAAAATCACACCTAGTTTTGCTAAGGAATCCCCGCCGCCCGGATATCCATAATAAGGCACTACCCTTCCTAAATAGCTTCTTGATGTCATAACGACCTCTACACCGTTATGAATAACATTTTTAATACCTTCATAAAATTTTTGATTCACATTTCCCAGCCCTACTCCTTCTACTACAATACCTTTAACCTTAGCGTGCAATGCTGCAACAAAAAATTTGTCATCTGCTCCTGCATAAAACTTAATTATTTCTACGGGTAAGTCCCTAAAATCAGCGAGCCGGATTGTTTTTCTCCTTCCGGCAGCATAAAACTTTATCTCCCCGGAATAAACAAAGCCCACTAATCCTTTATCCCCGCTGTCAAAGGCATCTAAGTGGTAAGTATGATACTTCTGGATCTCCCGGGCAGCAAAAATCTTATTGGCGAAAACTACCAGGACACCTTTGCCGCGGGCCTCAAGAGTATCGGCAATCCGGAAAGCGGCATGCAAATTTTGGGGGCCGTCAGGCCAGGGATCAGAAGCAGGCCTCTGGGCACCGGTTATTACTACAGGTTTTTCCGAGGATATTATCAAATCCAGGATAAATGCGGTTTCCTCCATTGTGGACGTACCATGGCTAATCACAACACCCTTCACATCCCGGCGGCTTAAAAGCTCTTGGGTTTTCTGCCCCAGAGCAAACATATCCCGGGGGGTTAAATAAGTACTGTTTAAAGTAGTAAAATTCACCACATCCACAGGAGTTGGGCTGCCGGTATCTTTGAGGAGCTTTTCTCCGGCTAACGCTGCAATTAAGCCCCCTTTTCGCTTATCTTCAATCGTAGAAATAGTCCCCCCTGTAGCAAGTAAAATCAGCTTTTCGATCCTTATCGCTCCCTTCTGCTTTTACACAAATAAAACCGCTGCCTGGCAACGGTTTTATTGTGCAGGTTTTTTATTTAAGTTCGTCTTCCTCTTTGAGGTTAAAATCTAAGGGTTTGCCGGCATCCACAGCTTTTTCTGCAGTGCCTTCCGGTATTTCATCTTCCGGCTGCCGGGCCGTCTCCGGAGAGCCGCCCTCTCCATAAGCAGGCTCATCATAATCAACGTCAGCCTCTTCTCCGCTGTCTTCCGTCACTGCTTCCTCAAAAGAATCCGCAAGAAACTCTTCCTCTATACCTGGCTCTTCCTGAATAGTTTCTTCGCCTATTTCCTCCGTATTTTTATAAAACGAGAGGATTTCCTTCAGCTCTGTAGCAAGTTTCTTTAAGCCATGTACCGCCTGGGCAACTTCATTGATGGATGCTGTCTGTTCTTCCGCTGTCGCGGCAATTTCTTCGGCACTTGCCGATACTTCTTCCGTTACCGCACTGACATTATTCATATAACCCTGCACCGCATCTTTACTTACGACTACTTTATCCATAGCTTTTG
>JBMNCQ010000107.1:0-2143 GCA_049366715.1 Peptococcaceae bacterium
AGGAAGAAGCGGCCGCTTTCCAGGAAGACACCAAGAAATTAATGAAGAGCTTCCTCGATTTCTTTATCGGCTACGGGCTTGAGTTCAATAAAAAATCCGAAGGAACCGATGATTTGTCCGAACTTTCCAGGACGCTCGACGCGCTTGAAAAAGCCTCCGGCGACGAAGGCAAAGAAGTAAAAATCAAGTGGAAGAATTGCTAGCAACAGCATAATCTCAGGTCTTAAAGTTAAAAACGAACCCTCTTTTTAAAAAGAGGGTTTTTCTTTTTCTATGAGTTTTTACAGCAGGCACTTGCTATAGGGAGACATTATAAAAAACACCGCCACGGTAGCTATTATAAGAATAGCCAGCAATACGTAATAAGCTATTGCCGTTAGGCGGCGTTTTCTCATCACGTTCCAAAGTTCCCAGAACGCCAGGGCGACCATAATGCATAGCGCCGGGATGGTGGCGTAAAAATGGAAAAGATACATCGGCCTGCTGACAATTAAGGAAAATATGGCAAGCAGCCCGTAAACCGAGAATATCCAGCAAAATGTAAATACGGCTACGCTGTTTTTGTTATTAATATCCCTGCATGCCCGGTATATCAGGTAAACCAGGCCCGGAATGATTAAAACAAGCAGGGAATAACTGACGGCCATAAAATATTGCACCTGCGCTTCATAGTCGAAGTTTTGCAGCGGCTGCCATATAATCCATGTCCACGCATCGGTCGGCTCCCAGAACCCGGCCCCATGCTCCCTCATAGATAATAAAAGGTTGTGCCAGGCTATGTAGAAAGTACGCAGAACGGGATTCCAGTTGGCAGTGTTAAAGACCTCCAGCAGAGGAAGCATAACTATCCATGTAATAACAACGGATACCATTACTTTGAATATGTCCAGTATCCGGCTGGGACGGAGTTCAGGCTCCCTCTTTTGTTTCAATACCGGCAGCATCCATTTGATTTCTTCCAGTATCTCCCTGCGATTTACGATAAGCCAGTGAAGGGCTATGGCTATGACGCCCAGAAGAGCGGTCTCTTTGCAAAGCATGCTCAATCCCATTGCAATTCCGCATGAATAATAATTATGCCTCAGGTAAAAAAGGAAACCCAGCAGCATGAAAGCCAGGTAAAAAACGTCCAGCATGGCCGTATGCGCCAGTACGAAGCTGAGGTTTTCAAATGCGAATAAAAAGGTCGCCAGCAGCGGGATAAAGATTTCCGGGCGGAACCATTTCGGGGCCTTTGTTTCCGTCTTAAAGTTTCCGCACAGGGTTTTGCACAACAGGTAAAAAATAAAAATCGAGGCTATGCCGAATATTATGGGGAAAATGCGCCATCCGGTTGCATTATCGCCGAAGACGGATATTCCCGCCGCAATAAACCATTTCGCAAGAGGCGGATGTTCCAGTAATACCATGTTTGCGCCGTCGGCTATCGCGGCGGCGTCGGTAGCGTAATAACCTTCATCCCCCATCTTGTAAGAAGGATTATCTATATTTACCAGGTGGGTTATCAGCACAACCACGGCAATTATACAGACAATGATATTTTCCCTGTATGTAAACCACTTGAAGAAGCCGGACAGTCTCTTTTTAAAATGGAAAGAGACGTTTATTTTTGAACAGGTCACATGCAAATATTTCGAGCGAAAATGGATGCCATACCTTACTATACCTATCGAGGACAGTAAAAAAAGGAAAATCGCGATGATTTTTAAAATTATCGACTCGCTATCGAATCTGTTTAAATCTATGGTTATGGTATACGAAAGATATGCCAGTATCAACGCCAATCCTGTCAGGGACAGGGTTATATATTTAATGTTGTATCTGGACAGGAAAAGCCCCAGCAGTATCAATACTAGTATTGCCGAGGAAATTATTAAAATAAAAGGCGTTTCAAACACTTTCGGTTCTCAATTCATTTAATTTTAAGACTGCTTCCGCAAGTTCCGTGTGTATGATTATATGCCTGATACCCCTGCCTTTCAATTTTTGAGAAAATATTTCGTTTTTATTTTATTTCTTAAAACATAAAATTTTCAATCGTGCGTTAGCTACAAATAGAACATTGTTCTAGTATTGTAAACCTTCCTATAGCTATTTCAATGTGGCATAGTAAATAAAATTTATATTAGTCACACCGCTCAAC
>JBMNCQ010000108.1:0-3925 GCA_049366715.1 Peptococcaceae bacterium
CTGGCAGGTAGACCTTACAGCTCCTGCCCTTTTTGCACAGGGATTGGGCAGGGGCGAAAATAAGATTATACTTTCCATTCTTCATTATCTAAATAAAAATTTTTATAAGGAGAAAAAAGTGAAAAATAAAATATTTGGCGTATTGCTTGCACTTACTCTTGCTTTAACAGGGACAATAGGTATGGCAGCGAATACAGTTGCGGCAAATGATGATGCTACAATACCCTTTGATGAACCTGTAACTTATTTAGGTACTAATCTTGGATTTTTTCGCCAGATAGTATATTGGGAATGGGATTATACATATGTTATAGATTGGGATCTATCGTACTCTGTACTACAAGGGGCACAAGGCTCATATAGAAGTCTTTTCCTGGGACAAAATCAAAGTTCACAAAACTATGCAAATCGTGTTGAATGTACTAGTGACGCGGTGTTTGGGATTTATGCTTATTCGGATACCACTTATGAGCATAGGTTAGATATGGTAGTTATTAATATTGAAACAGTACATTATGCGGATGGAAGTTATATGAGAATAACATAAATAAGTAATAGAAAACAGCAGGTTCAGGAACGGTCTATACTTGTTCCTGAACCTGCTTAACATCAGAATTCATATGAAACCTCTTCCCAAGCTATCTTTGAGGTGGTATGCTGGTGAAATTATAATAATCCTATCCGATTAAGGGGGTATTACATGACTGAAGAAAATGTACTGGTAACCAGTAGGCTTACGAAGAGATTCGGCAACAACAAGAAAGGTATTACCGCAGTGAACAACCTCGACCTGGAAGTGCACAGGGGAGAGGTTTTCGGCTTCCTGGGGCCTAACGGTTCGGGAAAAACGACTACCATCGGGATGCTGCTGGGATTGATATGGCCGACTTCCGGTTCGATAGAGTTTTTCGGTGACAGGAAGAGCAAACCGGCGAAGTTACTGAGGAGAGTCGGGGTCGTAATGGATACCCCTTCTTTTTTCCCGTACCTGTCGGGGCTCAACAACCTGCGCTACTTTGCCATTATAACGAATTGTGCCGGTCGCGGGGATATAGATAGAGTAATAGATATGGTGGGTCTGAAGGAAAGGGCCAAAGACAAGGTGAGTACATATTCGATGGGCATGAAACAACGCCTGTCGGTGGCGCTGGCGCTGATGCACGACCCCGAACTGGTTATTCTTGATGAACCTACCAACGGACTGGACCCTGCCGGAATCATAGATTTCCGTGAAACGATACGCAGGCTTCACGGGAACGGGAAGACGGTATTTCTATCCAGCCACCTGTTGAGCGAGGTAGAGAAGGTCTGCAGCCATGTCGCCTTGATAAACAGGGGAAGGATTTTGGCGACAGGCTCTGTAGATGAACTTTTGGGAAGGACGAAAGCGATTTGGCTCAAGGTATCCGATGCCGACGGGGCTGTCTGCCTGTTAGAGAATATTGAGTGGATAAAGTCGGTTAAGAAAAAGGAAACGGGGCTGGTTGTGGCGGAAGCGGAAGAGGAAAGAGCATACGAGATAAACGACCTGCTTATATCTAAAGGAATCCACATCAATGAGACGAAGATAAGCGAAGGGTCGCTGGAGGATTTCTTCCTTGCTACGATAGGCGCCGGAGAGACGATGAAATGATAAGGCTGGTGCTGGCAGACATTTTTCAGTTTCTCAGGAGGTGGATGCCTTATGTTCTTTTGCTGATAATGCTTTCTTATTTAATAAATTCTACGCACACTACCTGTTACATTTTACAAAGTATCTATGATGACTATCCCGACCTCACTTATTCCGATTACGCCGCAGCTTTGGAGAACGCCGACCCGGATTCATCATATGTAACAATACCCTATTCAGGCGAAATAACAGACCCATGGCTTCAATCAGAGGGGGATAATGGTGAAATAACTATATACAAATATGCTTTTGATAATCTTTTATTATCTCATTCCGTTAAATACATATTTAAAGACATGTTTGACGTTACGGGTATGATTATTTTGCTCTTTATAATACTGGCGGCATCTTTTATTGGTACGGGATACCAGTGCGGGACATTGCGCCAGACCCTGGCAAGGGGCACAGGGCGAAACTCATATTTCGGCTCCAGATGTATTATGCTAGTCATTCTTGCATTGCTTTTCATCCTGGCAGCGGTAATTTTTTCGCTGGCAGTCAAAATGGTAACAACCTGGATGGTAACCGGAGGAGTAACGTGGAATTTCATATCCATGGATACGGTAGGATATCTTCTTTATTCGACAGCGCTGATTATTTTAATACTGATGACTTATGCTGCATTTACAGCATTATTTTCCACCCTCTTAAAATCGAGTATTGCAGGTATGATAGCCGGAGTACTGTATCTGCAAGTAGAGATATACACATTAAGAACATTCGTTAATAATTCACTTGCCGCTAACCCGCCGGAGTGGGTGACATATACAATCGGTTACAACGCTAATTATCTATTAGCACACATATCACCTGATTCATTATTTGGGACATATTTGAATCAAAACCTTACAAATACAACGCAATCGGTACTGGTACTGGCGGGATACTGCATAGTGTTTATCCTGATAAGTTACTTTATCTTCAGAAAACAGGAACTGAACAGGGAATGATAATGGCTATGCCGGAAGGTGGAAAGAAATGATAAGGCTTATATGGGCGGATTTGTTCAAATTGCTCAGGAGATGGATGCCCTATGTCCTCTTGTTGTTGGCATGTTTGTACATGGCATATCTGGTGAACATGGATTCTTTGGCGGCAAAATTCTATCTGGAAAGTCTGTCACCTCTTACTTACGATGATTTTGCCGCAGCATTAGAACAAACAGCCCCGGATGAAGAAATTGTAAAAATAGTCTATTCAGGGGATGGTTTTACCGGTCGGATGCAGATCCCCAGGAATGCTTTTGATGACGTTGTCCTCCCCGAATATATCGACGGAATGTTTAAACATATGAACTATATCGTCCTGTTCTTTGTCATTATGTTGGCGGCATCGTGTATCGGTACGGAATACCAGTGGGGAACCTTGCGCCAGACATTAGCAAGAGGGGTAGAACGAAATTCATATTTCGGCTCCAAGTATATTACGCTTGCCATACTGATATGGTTGTTTGTTTGCGGATTAACCCTTTTCCTTCTCATTGCCGGTATGATAACTACCTGGCTGGTGACCGGCGGGATATCCTGGGATTTTATTTCCAGCGATACGGCAGGCTTTTTACTTTCAGCGATGGGGTTGGTGACGCTGATAATGCTGGCTTATGCAACATTTACAGCGCTCTTTTCAACCTTATTTAAATCAACTATGGTAGGACTTGTCGTTGGCGTATTATATCTGCAAACAGAGAATATTATTATAAACAAGATGTTGCTTATAACCGATTCATCAGATATACCTCCGGAATGGCTATCGTATACCATCGGATACAATACCAATTATTTACTTGGGCACCTTGCGCCCAGATCGAGCTACGGCGCAACATATTTAAATCATACTCTTACAGATTTACCGCAGTCGGTGCTGGTGCTAGCCGTGTACTGCGTAGTTTTTATACTGATAAGTTACTTTGTCTTCCGCAAACAGGAACTGAACAGGGAATAAAATATGAGGAAAAATCACCAAAGAAAAAACGAATGAGATAAAGAGGAATTTGGAGTAGCTAACTGCAACCTTTTTAATAAAGCGCAGTTATGTATAAAAAGGTGTATAATCATATCCGATAAAGGAGGGCATTATGCCGGTTGCATCGATTGACGGTCTATTACTAACAATTCTGGTATCAGTTGTTCCCGTTATAATTATTGCCGTACTAGCTATCCTGATATACAGACATTTTAACAAAAAACATAAGAATACTAATTGATATCTTCAAAGTACGTTACGCCAAAGGCGAAATCACAAAGGAAGAACTGG